>DASRSZ010000045.1:0-74557 GCA_035656195.1 Candidatus Cybelea sp. | reverse complement strand
CGTCGTCACGCTAAAGATCGTCCCCTCGCCGTTGCTGCCGCCGCTGTATGTCGTGCCGTCGAACCCGCTGCCCACCTTTGTTAGTTCAGTGTAAGGGCTGGCGCCGTCCAAGTTATCGAAGCTGAATACGACCTTGTAGCTGGAGCTGAGCGCGCCGGAAGGGCTACGGGATTGGCTTCCTTGGGTTACCCAGGGACTAAGAGCCGATTGCGACGCGCCGCAGCCGGCAAGCATTGCGGCGACCGATGCAATACAAAAGACGTAACGCGCGCGGTCTAAAAGCATCGAGTGATTCCCTCCGATAGTAAGTGACGTGAACGCACAGGCGACCATGGAAGCGCCCAACTAACGCCTATTTCGGTGCGTCAGAAATGAAGGCCCGCCTGGACGCGTCCGGGACCTGCGTTGCAGAAGGAATAGCATTCAGAGCGTTCTATCTATCCGGGCGCCGGGCAAGTGGCGGAACTGGCAGACGCGCTGGACTTAGAATCCAGTGGGGCGACCCATCAGAGTTCGAGTCTCTGCTTGCCCACGTCTGCGCAAGCAGGACCGTCATCTCAACCAAAATATGGAAGCGAGCTGTTTTCGGCTCGCAGGATGCGCCGAGCAAACGGCCGCAAGAACCACGTGACACGAGGAACCGAAAGCAGCGAGCGGCACCCGCGGAAGTAGCTCAGTGGTAGAGCATCGCCTTGCCAAGGCGAGGGTCGCGAGTTCGAATCTCGTCTTCCGCTAATTTATTATGACCGACTCCACGTTGACACGGCTCGCCCCGACGCAGGTAGCGCTCGAATTCTCCATCACCGGCCCGGAGCTCGACGCCGCGGAGGAGCGGGCATTCCGCAAGCTCGCCAAGGACGTCAGGCTCCCAGGATTCCGCAAGGGCAAAGTGCCGCGGAAGATCTTCGAGCAGACGTATGGGAGTGACGCCGTGACGAGCCGGGCCGTCGACGATATTGTGCCCGAGGTCTATGCCAAGGCGATCCGCGAGCACGACCTGGAGCCCGTCGAACGGCCAAAGCTGGAGGTTCTCGAGGAGGCCGACGGACGCCCGACGCGGCTCAAAGCCACTGTCGAGGTCAGGCCGCAGATCACCCTCGGCACGTACAAAGGACTCACGGTCTCGCGCCCAGCCACCCCGGTGACGGAAGAAGACGTCGACCGTGGCGTTGCAGCGTTGGCGAAGGAACGGGCGACGCTGGTGCCGGTTCAACGCCCCGCCAGACTTGGCGATGTCGCCACGCTCGATTACGACGGCACGATCGACGGCGTGCCGTTCGAAGGAGGCCACGGCGCGGGCGAAATTGCCGAACTTACGGAGGAGCGCTTCGTGCCGGGCTTCGTCGCCGGAATCGTCGGCATGGTGCCCGGCGAGAAAAAAATCATCGACGCACGCTTTCCCGATCAATACCCGTCCGAACAGCTCGCGGGAAAGCCCGCAAAATTCGACGTTACGTTGCAAGACCTCAAGGAGTACGAGCTGCCCCCGCTCGACGACGAATTCGCCAAGGCGGTCTCGACGTACCAGACGCTCGCCGAGCTGAGAACCGAGATGCGCCGGCGCCTCGAAGCGGTCGCGACCGCGCGGGCGCGTCGCGCGATCGGTAATACGATCATGGGTCAGCTGCTCGCGTCGCACGATTTTCCGCTTCCTGCCACGATGGTCGAGGGCGAAATCAACCATCTTATGGACGACGTTGCCGGCACCCAAACCGAGAAACCCGAGAGCGAGCTCCGCGAATCGTTTCGCGCCGAGGCCGAATCGCGTGTCAAGGGCGCGCTCTTGATCGAAGCAATCGCGAAGGCCGAGAAGATCACCGCAACGCCTGCCGATATCGCGGTCGAGCTAGAAATTCTCGCGCGGCGTTACGGCCAGCCCGTCGCTAAAATTCGCAAGGCACTCGGCAACAATGTGCTCTCGCTGATGGACGGGATCGTGCGGACCAAGACGCTCGACTTCCTGATCGATCAAGCCGTCGTTACCGTCAACGAAGAAACTTCGCGCCCCCCGTCGTAGTTAGGAAAGGTATGGGTCATCTTGTTCCGATGGTCGTGGAGCAGACCGCGCGCGGCGAGCGCGCGTACGACATCTATTCGCGCCTGCTCAAGGATCGCATCGTCTTCGTGGGCGGCCCGATCGACGACCATCTGGCGAATTTAGTGATCGCGCAACTCCTCTTTCTCGAAAAGGAAGACCCCGAGAAAGATATCGACATGTACCTGAACAGCCCCGGCGGCAGCGTGACAGCCGGCCTGGCAATGTATGATGCGATGCGCTTTATCAAGCCGGATGTGGCGACGATCTGCATGGGCTTCGCCGCCTCGATGGGCTCGATTCTCCTCACCGGGGGCGCCCCCGGCAAGCGTTATGCGCTGCCCAACGCCAAAATCGTCATCCATCAGCCGTGGGTCTCTCAGATCGGCGGGCAGGCCACCGACGTGGAAATTGCCGCCCGCGATTTGCTCGCCACCCGCCAGACGGTCGCACGGATATACACAGAGACGACGAAGAAGCCGCTCGAACAGGTGCTTAGGGATATCGAACGGGATTACTACATGACCGCGCAAGAGGCCAAGGAGTACGGGATAATCGACCAGATTATCGAAAACCGCCAGGGCCTACCATTGCCGGCATAAGAGTGGAGGAGACCGGAACGTACGATGTTCCGCTTTGGGGACGACAAGGGCCAGCTCAAGTGTAGCTTCTGCGGAAAGTCGCAGGAGCAAGTCCGTAAACTCATCGCCGGCCCAGGTGTGTATATTTGCGACGAGTGCATCGAGCTCTGCAACGAGATCATCGAAGAGGAGCTTTATAAGAACGTCGACGAAAATCTGCGTCTCCGAAACATCCCCAAGCCCAAAGAGATCAATCACATTCTCAATCAGTATGTGATCGGTCAGGAGCGAGCCAAGAAGTCGCTCGCGGTCGCCGTCTACAACCATTACAAGCGGATCAACGTTGGCGGAACGGCCGACGACGTCGAGTTGCAGAAGTCGAACATTTTACTCGTCGGCCCGACCGGTTCCGGTAAGACGTATCTCGCGCAAACGCTCGCAAAGATCCTCGACGTCCCGCTCGCGATGGCCGACGCGACCTCACTCACGGAAGCCGGCTATGTCGGCGAAGATGTCGAGAACATTCTGCTCAAGCTGATTCAAGCCGCCGACTACGACGTCAAGCGTGCCGAAAAGGGCATCGTCTACATCGACGAGATCGATAAGATCGCTCGCAAGAGCGAGAATCCGTCGATTACGCGCGACGTTTCGGGTGAGGGCGTGCAGCAGGCATTGCTCAAGATCCTCGAAGGCACCACAGCGAACGTCCCGCCGCAAGGCGGCCGCAAACATCCGCACCAAGAGTTCATTCAAATCGACACGACGAATGTGCTGTTCATCTGCGGCGGCGCATTCGACGGACTCGAGCGGATCATTGAATCGCGTGTCGCCGCCAACAACATGGGCTTCCGTGCACAGCCCGAAGGCAAGCGCGAGGTGCGCATCGGCAAGCTGCTCCAGCAGCTGATGCCTGAGGATCTCTTGCGGTTCGGGCTCATTCCGGAGTTCATCGGCCGTTTGCCGATCGTCGTGACGCTCGATGCGCTCGACGAACTGGCGCTGCGCCGCATTCTCACCGAGCCTCGCAACGCGCTCGTCCGCCAGTTCCAGAAGATCCTCAACATGGACGGCGTCGATCTGCAGTTCACGAAAGAGGCGCTGATCGCCATCGCCAACAAGGCGCAGGGCCGGAAGACCGGCGCGCGCGGACTCCGCTCGATTCTGGAAGAGACGATGCTCGAAGTGATGTACGATCTGCCGTCGCTGCAAGGCGTCAAGAAGTGCGTCGTCAACAAAGACGTCATCGAGAAGAAAGAGTCTCCGACGCTCGTCTATCAGCAAGAGCAAAAGAAGGACATGCCCGCCTAGGGAAGTGGACCTCCCAAAACACTACGATCCGCAGGCCGTTGAACCGCGGCTCTACTTGCTTTGGGAGCGAAACGGCTACTTTCACGAAGAGCCCGATCCGGCGCGCCCGCCGTTCATTATCTGCATGCCGCCGCCGAACGTCACCGGTCGCGCGCATTTGGGTCATGGTTCGACCTTCACGCCGATGGATGTGCTGACGCGCTACCATCGTATGCTCGGCGAAAATGCGGATTGGCTGCCCGGCACCGACCACGCGGCAATCGCCACCGAGGCCGTGCTGGTGAAAGAACTCGCCCGCGAGGGATTGCGGCGCGACGACCTCGGCCGCGAGCGCTTCGTCGCGCGCGCTTGGGAATGGTCGCGCACTTACGGCGGTGAGATCGAAGCGCAGTTTCGGCGGTTGGGCTTCGGTCCGGATTGGCAACGATCGCGGTTCACGATGGACGAGGGTTTATCGGCCGCGGTGCGCCGCGTCTTCGTCCAACTCTATCGCGAGGGGCTGATCTATCGCGGAACGCGGCTGATCAATTGGGATCCGAGCGGGAAGACGACGGTTTCGGATGCAGAGCTCGAATACATCGAGCGCGACGGCAACCTTTGGCGCATCCGCTATCCGTTTTCCAAAGACGGCACCGACGGCGGGATCGACATCGCAACGACGCGCCCGGAGACGATGCTCGCCGACGTCGCGATTGCCGTCCACCCGCGCGATCCGCGCTACGCTGACGCGATCGGGCGCCGTGTATGGCTTCCGCCGTTGCTCGAGCGCTCGATTCCGGTCATCGCCGACGAAGCCGTCGATCCTGAATTCGGTACCGGGGCGGTCAAGATTACACCCGCGCACGATCCTCTCGACTACGAAGTGGGCACCCGGCATAAATTGCCGATGCCCGCCGTGATCGATCTCGATGCGCGCATCACCGGAGCCGATGTCGGCGTCGGGCCCTATGCGGGGCTCGATCGCTTCGCCGCGCGCGATCGCATCGTCGAGGATCTGCGAGCGCACGGCCTGCTCGTCGACGTGCAGCCCCATCGCCATTCGATCGCAACCAGCGAGCGCACCGGCGATATCGTCGAACCGTTACTCTCGTTACAATGGTTCGTCAAAATGGCGCCGCTCGCCAAACCCGCGCTGGCTGCATATCGCGACGGACGCGTCCGATTCGTGCCGGAGCGATACGGCCGCACCTACGAGCACTGGCTCGAGAACATTCGGGATTGGAACATTTCGCGTCAGATTTGGTGGGGACATCAGCTGCCGGTTTGGTACACGCCGGACGGCCGCGAGGTCGTCGCCGAAAGCGAAGCCGAGGCGCGCGAGCTTGCGCAAAAGCAATTCGGCACGAGCGAGCTGACGCGCGATACCGACACGCTGGACACCTGGTTCTCGAGCGGAATCTGGCCGTTCTCGATCCTTGGTTGGCCCGAAGAAACCATGGAATTGCGCTGTTGGTATCCTTCGCAGGTGATGATCACCGGCGGCGAGATCATCTTTCTGTGGGTAGCGCGGATGGTGATGCTCGGCCTGTACTTCATGCACCGCGTGCCGTTTCCGAACGTCCTGATCACGCCTACGGTCTTCGACGAGGTCGGGCGAAAGATGTCGAAGTCGATCGGCAACGTCATCGACCCGATGGTCCTAGCCGAGAAATACGGCGCGGATGCATTCCGTCTCTCAATCCTCCGGCAGATGCGCCTCGAGAGTCAGGAGATTCGCTACCAGGAGTCGCGCTGTGAAGAAGCGCGAAACTTTAACAACAAGATCTGGAACGCGACTCGGTATATGCTGGCATTACCCGAAGGCCTTCCGAGCGCGATGACGTTGCCGGCGGAGACATCGCTGACGCCCGCCGATCGATGGATCCTGACGCGTCTGCAAACGACGATCGTAATGATCGGCAAGCTGCTCGACGGCTACGATTTCGGCAACGCCGCCGAGACCATTTGGCGGTTCATCTGGTACGAGTTCTGCGACTGGTATCTGGAAGCGACAAAGGCCGAGCAAAATCGCGTCACGCGGGCTGCCGTGCTCTCGTTCGTTTGGAACAACGCAATGCGGCTACTCCACCCGCTGGCGCCGTTTATCAGCGAGGAAGTCTGGCTGGCCTTGCCGCACGACGGAGAGACGATCGTGACAGCTGCCTGGCCCGACCCGCTCGAATTTCCGGCGTTCCCTGCGGAAGCGCGCAACTTTGAATTGCTGCAGAAAACCGTCGAGCGAGTCCGTAACCTGCGCGCCGAGATTGGCGTGCATCCGCGCGACCGAGTGATACTCGACGTTCCGGCAAGCGTCCCTGAAGCACTCGCGGCGCTCCTCGCGCTGCTGGCGACGGCGACGATCGAGCCGCGCGGATCCGCCGGCGAAAGTTTGGAAGAGGCGCTGGAGGGCGTGAGCGTGCGGGCGCCGCGCGCGGTGCTCGAGGAGCGGTATCGCAAACAGGTGCAGCATCTGCAATCGGAGATCGATCGCGGCGAGCGGAAGCTGAGCAATGAAGCATTCGTAGCCAGAGCGGCCGGCTCGGTCGTTGCCAAGGAACGCGAGAAGCTCGACGCCTATCGCGCCGAACTCGCACGGGTCGAAGCCGCGCTGCGCGCTCTGAAGGAACCTGCATGAACACGACCGCGACGCAACGAGTTCTCGCGCACCACGACGAGATCCAACGAATCATCGCGCGCCTCGCCCATCAAATTCTCGAACCGGAAGAAGTGCGGCGGGGTCTGGTACTACTCGGAGTGCGCCGCGGTGGCGAAGCGTTGGCGATGCGTCTCGCGTTCGAGATCGAGCGCATCAGCGGACGCGCGCCGGCGCTCGGCTTTCTCAACATCAACCTCTATCGCGACGACCGCGTCACGCACGAGTTGCCCGACTCGCAGATTCCGGTCGACGTTTCGGGGCGCGTCGTGGTGATCGTCGACGACGTCCTCTACACCGGGCGCACGGTCCGCTCGGCGCTTGACGCCGTGACCGATCTCGGCCGGCCGGCCGCGATCCGGCTCTGCGTCCTCGTGGACCGAGGCTTGCGTGAGCTTCCGATTCAGGCCGACTACATCGGACGATGGGTCGCAACGACGCCCGCCGAGCGGGTGAAAGTCGTGCTCGCGCCGCGGGCCGCTTCATCGGACGAAGTTGCCATTTTGGGAAACTCCGGTGCGGATACGCCGTAGTCTGATCGATCTGGACGACCTGACTGCCGAGGAGTTGACCCATATCTTCGAACGCACGGCGGAGTTCGAGCGCACGCCTCCCGGCCTGCTGCTCGACGGCGTCAGCTGCGTCAACATGTTCTTCGAAGAGAGTACGCGCACGTTTACGTCGTTCAATCTGGCCGAGCTGCGCCTGGGCGCCGACGTCATCAACCTTGCGCCCAAGAGTTTGAGCCTCGAGACTAAGGGCGAAACGATCGAAGATACGGCGCTCACGCTGGGCGCGATGGGCATCTCTGTCGTCGTCGTGCGTCACCATGAGGCCAGCTTCCCGCAGCGCGTCGCGCTCGCGTTCGACGGTCATGTCGTCAACGCGGGTGACGGCGCGCACGCGCATCCCACGCAAGCGCTGCTCGACATCTACACGCTGATGGAAGAGTTTGGCGATCTGAACGACCGGACGGTCGCGATCGTCGGCGATGTGCTGCACAGCCGCGTTGCGCATTCGATGATTCGAGGCTTGCAGCGGATCGGCGCGTCGGCGGTCTTAGTCGGTCCCGAGGCGTTCCTCCCGAGCATTTACGAAGGCGACCGGATCAAGGTCGAGCGCGATTTCGACGCCGTGCTCCCTCACGTCGATGCGATCATTCTGCTGCGAATTCAACGCGAGCGCTTCGTTGAGATGCCGATCTCGGATGCCGAGTACGTCAACGGCTACCAGCTCGACCGCCGGCGACTCGGGCTCGTGCGCAAAGACGCGATCGTGATGCACCCCGGCCCGTACAACCGCGGCATGGAGCTCGACGATTCGGTTTTGGAGTTTGCCGGCTGGCGGTATGCGCAGCAGGTGCATCACGGTGTAGCCGTTCGCATGGCCGTCCTCGATTTGCTCGTCAACAAATGAGGCAACTTTTGATCACAGGCGGGCGAGTCGTCGATCCGGCGAGTTCGCTCGATTCGATGCGCGATCTGCGACTGCGCGACGGAAAGGTAGTTGAAATCGGCGAGCATCTCGAGGGTGGCGACGACGAAACGTTGCTCGACGTTGCGGGCGGCGTCGTCGCGCCGGGTTTCGTCGATATGCACGTACACCTGCGTGAACCCGGTTTCCCGCAGAAAGAGACGTTGGAGACCGGAACACAGGCGGCACTCCGCGGCGGCTTCACATCGGTCGCCTGCATGCCGAACACAAAACCGGCTCTCGACGATCCGGCGATTCTGCGCAGCCTGATCGGCGAAATCGAACACCGGGCGTTCTGCCGCGTCTACCCGATCGGCGCGATAACGCGGGGCCGCCTGGGCCGCGAGCCGTGCGATTTCACGGCGCTGGCGCAAGCCGGCGCCGTTGCGTATTCCGACGACGGCGATATGGTGAAAGATGCGGACGTGCTGCGAAGCGCGGCGCTGCTGGCGCAAGACACCCAGCCGATCTTCATCTCGCATTGCGACGATCCGGAAGATGTTACGGTGGCGCGCGATCTGCGGATCGCCGGCGAGACGGGCAAGCGATGGCACATCGCCCACGTCAGCAGGCGGACCGCGCTCGAGTTAGTCGGCGCGGCGCGCGCGCGCGGCACGCGCGTAACCTGCGAAGTCACGCCCCACCACTTGACGTTCACGAGCGCGGCGGCGCAGCGGATGGGCCCGGCGGCGACCGTGAATCCGCCGTTGCGCAGCGAGGCGGATGTGCAGGCGTTGCGGCAGGGAGTGCGTGATGGAAGCATCGATGCATTTGCCAGCGACCACGCACCGCACACCCAACAAGAGAAGAGCGGAGCGAACCGCGCCGCGGCGCCCGGTTTTTCAGGGCTGGAAGTGGCCGTCGGCGCCTATGCTGCAGCGCTGCCCGATCTGCCGATGACGCGTTTCGTCGAACTGCTCTCGACGAATCCCGCGCGGCTTCTCGGTGTGCCCGCCGGGACGCTCGCGATCGGCGCGCCGGCCGACGTCACCATCGTTGCGGATCGAGAGTGGATCGTCGATCCTGCGACCTTTGCTTCGAAGGGCAGATGCACGCCGTTTGCCGGGCTGAAGTTGCCGCGCAAAGTTCTCGCCACGATCGTCGGCGGCGAGATCCGGTATCGCGCACCGGAGCTGCGATCGTGAACGATCGCCTCCCTCGCGCTGCCCTCTTCTTGGCCGACGGCAGCCGTTTCGACGGTCAGGGCCTTCGATTCGAGGGAACCGCGCTCGGAGAAGCAGTCTTTTACACCGGCATGACCGGTTACGAAGAGGCGCTCACCGACCCATCATATGCCGGGCAGATTTTGACGTTCACCTATCCTATGATCGGAAACTACGGCATCTCTGGAAGTGCCGCGCAGTATGGACGTGCTTGCGTCGCCGGAACGGTGATCAAACAGATCGCCTACCATCCGTCGCATCATCTCGCTCGGCAAGATCTGCCGTCTTGGCTCGACGATCAGCACGTTCCGGCGCTGATCGGCGCGGATACGCGCTCGATCACGATCACGCTGCGCGAGCATGGGACGATCTGGGCCGCGCTCGCGGTCGGCGACGCGGCATTGCACGGCGCGGAACGGCGTCTCAGCGAGTTCGTGCTCGAGGCGAGCACCAAGGCGCTCGTTCCGAGCGTCGCAACCAGGGAGCCATTTACGTGCGGACCGCGTAACGGGCGGCGCGTAGCACTCATCGACTGCGGCGTGAAGCGCGCGATTTTGCAACAGCTCGAAGCGCTCGACGCGCACATCGCCGTAGTGCCGTACAACGCGACCGCAGAAGAAGTCCTCGCCGGCGATCCGGAGGCCGTCGTCATTTCGCCGGGTCCGGGCGATCCAACGGATCTCGCTGAAACCATCGGCGTATTGCGCCGGCTTGCCGGGCGGGTACCTCTCTTCGGCGTCTGTCTCGGACATCAACTCCTGGCGCTTGCGTGCGGGGGACGGACCTATAAACTACCGTACGGTCATCGCGGCGGGAATCAACCGGTGATGGATCTCGCTGCCGGCGAGGTGATCATCACCGCGCACAACCACGGCTATGCGGTTGATGCAACGTCGTTGCCCGACGAGCTCGAGCCAACGATGACCAATCTCAACGACGGGACGAACGAAGGATTTCGTCATCGCACCTTGCCGATCGCCGCGGTTCAGTTTCACCCCGAAGCCTCGCCCGGCCCATTTGATGCTCGCCGGCTCTTCGCGCAGTGGTTAGCCGAACTGCCGCGCTAATTGTCGCCGCATTGGCGGCAACCGCGCTGCCGGCATCATCACAAGCCCTCGCGCGGTTGACGGTGCAGTCGTTTGCGCTCGCCACGGATACCGCGCGACCGCGCGTCGACGTGCCGTTCCATCTTATCGTCACGCTGCGCGTGCGCGACCGGATCGATCGCGTTGCAAACCTCGAGTTGCCGATGCTTGCGGATCTGGAACTCCTTGGCGATGAACGGCAAACCGTCAGCAGTCCGCGCGGCTCGCTGTATCGCGAAACAATCACCGTCGTCTCGCATAGCACAGGTGCGATTGCGGTTGCGCCGGCGACGCTGCAAGCGATCGACGCGCGCGACAGCAAACCGAAGCAATGGTATACCAACGGCCTGACCCTACAAATCGTCGGTGGCGCCGGGCCGGGAGTTCGACCGCAAGTGCTGCTCGGTCCGGCGCTGTTTACGCTTCGGGTTCTGCTCTGGATCGCAGGCCTCGGCTGCATCGCGATCGTACTCCTGTTGCTGTTTCGTCGCCGGCGCGCCTCGATTGCCGTCGTTTCCGCGCCGGCACCAGCAGCGCCGTTGCCCGTGCTACGATCGCCGCGCGAACAGCTCGCCGACGCACTCCTCGTCTTGCGCACCGAGCGAACCCGGTCGGCGGCGGTGCGCGTTCGCCGCGCCGTCTGGCGTATACTCGGAGCGAACGACGGGGAGACGCTGGGCGACGTGCTCCGGCGGCGGGAATCCGCCGACGCGACAATGCGTCAGCTGCTCGTTGCGCTCGAGCGCAGCGCGTTCACCTACGATCACGATCTGCGCGCCGCGATCGAGGATGCGTGCTCCGCCCTCGAGCGGCAGATCGATTCGCTGGCGTGATCGGCGCGCGTGGTCCGGGCGATCTCCGCGATGCGCTCGCGCAGACGATCGTGGGACAATCCGGCGTCATCGAAGCATTGCTCTTGGCGTTACTTTGCAACGGTCACGTCTTATTGGAAGGGCCGCCCGGCCTGGCAAAGACGCTCGCCTGCCGGTCGCTCGCGGCCGCGCTGGAAGGCGAGTTCAAGCGCATCCAGTTCACGCCCGATCTGCTGCCGAGCGACATCGTCGGCACGCGAATCTTCGATCAACGTGAGAGTGCCTTTGCCACGGTGCTGGGTCCGATTTTTGCCAACGTCGTGCTGGCGGACGAAATCAATCGTGCCCCCGCCAAAGTGCAATCCGCGCTTTTGGAAGCGATGCAGGAGCGCCAAGTGACGATCGGGCCGCAATCGTTTGCGCTACCCGATCCCTTCGTCGTGATGGCGACGATGAACCCGCTCGATTCCGAAGGCACGTATGCCTTGCCGATTGCCCAGATGGATCGCTTTCTCATGAAAGTCAACGTGGGCTATCCGACGTCCGCCGAGGAGCTGAAAATCCTCGATCGGTTTGCCGTCGCCGACACGCAGCCGGTTCGCGCGGTTGCGACGCTCGACGACGTTCGCGCGTGGCGCGACGAGGCGCACAACGTCCACATCGACGAGAAGCTGAAGCGATACATCGTCGATCTCGTGACGATCACGCGAAATGCCGCAAACGTCATCGTGGCATCGCACGGGGGAGCGTCGCTGCGCGCCGCGGAGCTTATTGACTACGGCGCGAGTCCACGCGCGACGCTGGCGCTGGCGTTCCTCGCCCGCGCACGGGCCTTACTCGATGGCCGCGACTTCGCCTTACCCGACGACGTGCGTGCGGTTGCGCCGCATGCACTGCGCCATCGCATCGGCTTCAACTACCGGCTCGCCACCGACGGAGTCGCCGCCGATCGCGTCATCGATGCGATGATTGCGGCGATTCCCGCGCCATGAAATCGCCATGACAATTCGCGAAGCGTTGCTGCGCGCGCGGCGCCGCCCGCGCCATCTTGGCGCGGGTTCACCCACGATCTATCGCGGCGACGGCTATGAGTTCGTCGAGCTGCGCGCGTACGTTCCGGGAGATGACGTGCGCCGCATCGATTGGGCGGCCACGGCACGCTCAGGGGATTTGCAGACGCGCGTCGTGCTCGAAGACGTCGCCCTCACGCTCGCGGCAATCATTGACAGTTCACCGTCGATGCGCGTTGGGCGACGGCGCCCAGTGCTCGACGCGGCGTATGAAGCACTACAGACATGGTTCGGCGCTGCCTGCGGCGAGGATCGGTGCATTCGCATCGACGCCGACGGCATCACTCCGCCGGCGTTGCAGCGCAGCCCGCATCGTGCGCTCGGCGTTCGCGAACGCACCGGCGCATTCGACGTAACGCGCGTGCTCGCGACGGCACGTGCCGCGCTCCCGCGCGGGACCGCGCTGCTGGCGATCAGCGATTGGTATGAGCTCGACGCATCGCTCGATCGCAATCTTGCCGAACTCGGCGCGCGGTTCGATTGCACCGCGTTGATCGTGCGCGATCCGTGGTACGACGAACTGCCGCTCGCGGGGATCGTGCGCTTGCGCGGGGCTGAAGGTGGAAGCCTGCGCGCCTACATCGGGCGCCGCGAGCGCGCAGCCTACCACACCGCAGTGGCGCGGCGTGAAGGCTCGCTGCTGACGCGTTTCGCGCGAGCGAACTGGCGCACCGGCATCCTCCGTGAAGAGAACGGCGCGGCCTCGCTAGCGGCCGCCTTCGGAGTGCGCGCCTGTCCTGAGCGGAGTAATGTCATCCTGAGCGGAGTCGAAGGGCGAAGGGGGTGAGCTTCGACCATCCGGCACGACTGGTTATCGGGATCATCGCGGTGCTTCTCGTTGCGGTGGTCTACCAGCGGATGGCGCGCCGCGCGACGGCGCGCGATCTCGCGTATTCGAGCGTCGCGTTCTTCGCCGAAGCCGCCAGGCCGCGAACGTGGATCCCGCGGTTCCTCCAAGTGCTCTGGCTCATTGCATTAACGGGCGTCGCGGTTGCCGCCGCGCGACCGCACATCACGATTCCGGTACCGGCTCGCGACGGCCGCGTGTTCATGTGCATCGACACGTCCGGCTCGATGGCCTCGACCGACGTGGTGCCGACCCGGGCGCAAGCCGCCAAAGCCGCGGCGCGCGCGTTCATCGCCGAGAGCCCGCCGGGAATAGAGATCGGAATCATCGCGTTCTCCGGTGCGGCCGGAGTCGTCGCGCCGCTTAACGCCGATCACCAGGCCGTCGCGGCCGCGCTCGACGACGTTCCGCTTCCGAACGGTGCAACCGCAATCGGCGACGCGCTCAAGCTCGCCGCGCGGCAGCTTCCGTCGAGGGGCCATCGCGTCATCATTCTCATCACCGATGGCGTCAACAACTCCGGAACCGATCCTGCCGAGATGGCGCAGTGGCTCGGCTCACGTCACATTCCCGTCTACACCGTCGGCATCGGAACGCCCAACGGCGGCCTCATACCGGGCACGAATGAAGAGGCGACGATCGATGAGGACGCGCTGCGCGGCTACGCTCAGGCAAGCGGCGGCGCCTACGCGCGCGCCGAGAACGCGACGCAGCTGCGCGACGCCCTCGCGCGGCTTGGTCGAATTACTTCATTACAGCGCAAGCCGATTGACGCGTCGCTCGACTTTGCGATTGCAGGTGCGCTGGGAATGCTGATCGCATTCTTGGCGGGCTTGGGCCTCGGCCGCTATCCATGAACGATCCGATCGCGCTGCTCGCACGCTGGATCGACGATGCCGGCGGCCGCGATTGCGTTGAAGCCGTGGCGATGTCTCTGGCAACGGCGGATGCCGCGCGCAAACCGTCATCGCGGATCGTGCTGTTGCGCGGACTCGACAGCGACGGTCTGCGATTCTTTACGTCGTACTCGAGTCGCAAGGGACGCGAACTCGCCGAGAATCCGTTCGCGGCCGCAACGTTCTATTGGCCCAAGCTAACGCGCCAAGTGCGCGTGGAAGGCAGCATCGCCGCGCTCTCCGAGGGAGAGTCCGATGCCTACTTTCAATCGCGCCCGCGCGGTCATCAGCTCGCGGCGTGGGCATCGGAACAGAGCGAGCCGATCGATTCGCACGAGATCTTGGAAGAACGCTTCGCGCATTTCGATCAACGCTTCGAGGGCGAAGATGTGCCGCGCCCCCATTCGTGGGGCGGGTATCTGCTTGTACCATCGCGATTCGAATTCTGGCAAGGCCGCCCGAACCGCATGCACGATCGCGTCCAATACGCGCGCCGAAACAACAACTGGGAGATTTCGCTGCTCCAGCCCTAATCGTTTGCGTGGTCACTAAGCAATAACACCGTGACCGAATACGCCTCGGGCAAAACCTCGTTGCTGCGGACGATCTCCCAGGGCATCTCCAATCCGGTTGCGTTGGTGTTTGGCAGCGACGGCTATCTCTTTGTCGCAAACGATGCCAATAGCACCGTGACGGAATACGCCCCGGGCAAAAACGTGGTGGTGCGCACAATCTCCCAGGGCGTGAACGCTCCGTTTGACCTGGCATTCGGGCCATGAGTCCCGCGACAAGGGACCGCCGATCGGCGCCGCGGCAACGTAGCCGTGGTCCGAGGCGGCTTCCGAGATCGCGACTTGGGTGCTAAAATGGTAATGACTAGGCGTTTCGACGTGTTCACGTCGAAAATGGAGCAAGGCAAATGAAGATTTCAGATTTGGGCCGCTATGCGTTAGGCATCTGCGCGGCCATTGCTATACCCACAGGCTGCGGATCGCAGACACCGATCGGAGCGCCCGGAGCGATGCCTCAGATGCAACCGAATCGGCAGATTGTCGCCGAGGCGAACGGCTCGCAATCAAGTTTGTCAGCGGAGGCCCCGGCAACGAACCCGAATCTCTATGTCGCAAACTACGGCAATAGCACCGTGACGGTCTACGCCAAAAGCAGCACGAAAGTACTGCGGACGATCTCCAAGGGCATCTACGATCCAGTTACGTTGGCGATTGGCAGCGCCGGCTATCTGTACGTCGCAAACTACGATAACAGGGTGACGGAATACGCCCCGGGCAAGACGTCGGTGCTGCGGACGATCTCTAAGGGCATCTCCGCTCCGTATGCGCTGGCGTTCGACGGCTCTGGTAGCCTCTATGTCGCAAACGCCGGCAATAACACCGTGACGGTCTACGCAAAAGGCAGCACGAAAGTACTGCGGACGATCTCAAAGGGCATTACCAATCCGCTTGCGTTGGCGTTTGACGGCTCTGGTAATCTCTACGTCGGAAACGGAACAATTTCAGCCAATTACGTGACGGTCTACGCTCCAGGCAGCGGGTCGGTGCTGCGGACGATCTCCAAGGGCATCGACGGCCCGATTTCGTTGGGGTTTGGCGGCAACGGCCATCTCTACGTCGCAGACCTCAGCAATAACACCGCGACGGAATACGGCTCGGGCAAAGACTCGTTGCGGCGGACGATCTCTCAGGGTGTCTCTGGTCCGCTTGAGGTGGCGTTTGACGGCTCTGGTAGTCTCTATGTCGCAAACGCAAGCAGTAATACCGTGACGGTCTACGCAAAAGGCCACAGTAAAGTACTGCGGACGATCTCCCAGGGCATCTCCAATCCGGTTGCGTTGGTATTTGGCAGTGCCGGCTATCTCTTCGTCGCAAACCAGGGCAAAAACACCGTGACGGAATACGCCCCCGGCAGCGGCAAGGTGGTGCGGACGATCTCCAAGGGCGTAAACGCTCCGTATGACCTGGCGTTCGGGCCGTGAGTCCCGCGCCACGGCTTCGTATTAGCGAGGCCGTTGTTGGTTTGCAGCCTCGCAGCTCCAATGCCCGCAAAGCTCGATGCTCGCAATGCCAGCGCGCCCGAGCGAGCGCGGAGCCGTGAGCGCGGCGTCCCCCTGAGCATGTCGAAGGACGACACCGTGCTAAATGTATAACATAAGGAATAGGAGTGTGGCATGCTCGACGATGCAGCGAGTAAGATCGCGCAGCTATTACATCAGGTAAGCGACGTTCATCACGTCGTCTTCGCGGATACCGACGGCAGCGATAACGACTGGGCAACGTTCTATTCGGATTGGCTTCTCATGCACTCCGAGCTTCCGCGCTTGCTCGGGCGACGCCCGGTACGCAGCCATCTCACGCGCGACCTAGTCGAACTCGACGAACAGTACACGGCCGCAGCTCCGTCGGATCCTTGGCCGACCTGGTACACTCAACGACTGATCGCGAAATACCGGTAGAAACCCAACCCGCAGCAACTACCACGCGCGCTTGAGTGTGCTAGCCACGTAAGTAACTACCACAACAGGGCGTTCCCGCGCCCGGACGTTGACCGCCGCGATCATTAACTCGGCTCCCGGCTAGGCCTCGCCAGGGACTTTCCTAGGGCCCCCGTAATCCATCAGCCCGAGAGTGCCGCGCCGCAACGTCATGGTCATCGGTTCCGGACCGATCGTGATCGGTCAGGCCGCCGAGTTTGACTACGCCGGCGTTCAAGCATGCCGCGCGCTGCACGAGGAAGGCCATCGCGTCGTCCTCGTCAACTCGAATCCCGCGACGATCATGACCGATCCCGAGATTGCCGACGCGGTTTATCTCGAGCCGCTCAACGTTGCATCGGTCGCCGAAATCGTCGCCCGCGAAAAGCCCGATGCGCTTCTGCCGACGCTCGGCGGACAGACGGGCTTGAATCTCGCCGTCGAGCTCGAGGAAGCCGGCGTGCTCGAGGAGCACGGAGTCGAGCTGCTCGGTACGCCGATCGAAACGATCCGATTGGCAGAAGACCGCGAGCGCTTCAAGCTTAAAATGTTGGAGATCGGCGAACCGGTACCGGAGAGCGCGATCGTTACGGAAATTGCACACGGCCTCGCGTTTGCGGAGCAAACCGGATATCCGCTGGTAGTGCGCCCAGCCTACACGCTTGCCGGGACCGGCGGCGGAGTCGTCTACAACGAAGCGCAGTTGTGCGCAACGCTCGACGCCGGCCTAAATGCGAGCCTAATTCATCAGGCTCTTTTAGAAACTTCGTTGCTCGGGTGGAAAGAGATCGAGTACGAAGTGTTGCGCGATGGGCGCGACAACTGCATCGTCGTCTGCAACATGGAGAATATCGATCCCGTCGGGGTTCATACCGGCGATTCGATCGTTGTGGCGCCCTCGCAGACGCTTTCCGACCTCGAATACCAGATGCTGCGCACCGCGAGCATCAACGTCATTCGCGCGCTCGACGTCCAAGGCGGCTGCAACATCCAGTTCGCGCTCCATCCGGAGCGCAGCGAATACGCCATTATCGAGGTGAATCCACGCGTATCGCGCAGCTCGGCGCTCGCCTCGAAAGCCACCGGCTATCCGATCGCCAAGATCGCGACAAGAATTGCGCTCGGCCAGCGGCTCGACGAAATCCCGAATCCGGTAACCGGCGTAACGAAGGCCGCTTACGAACCGACGCTCGATTACGTGGTCGTCAAAATACCGCGCTGGCCCTTCGATAAGTTCCCGATCGCTGATACGGCGATCGGCACGCAAATGAAGTCGACCGGCGAGGCGATGGGAATCGGACGTACGTTTCGTGCCGCACTGCTCAAAGCGGTTCGCGGACTGGATTTAGATCGGCTAACGCTCACCGGGCCGCTTGCCGAGTGGAGCGATGCGGAGCTGGAAGCGACAATCGCATCGCCGACGCACGAACGGCTCTTCGCATTGTGCGAGCTCTTGCGCCGAGCCGGCTCGAGCAACCGCGACGCCGCGATCGAGCGAATCGCGCAGCTCTCGGCGATCGATCGCTTCTGGCTCTACGAGTTCGCCGAACTCGTCGCGCTCGAAGAGCGGATCCGGCGCGGCTCACGTAACGGCGACGTCACCGAGGCCCTACAGTTTGGTTACTCAACCACCAGTCTCGCGCGGCTCACCGGAAACTCTGCGATACATTCGCGCAACGGTGCAGCGCCGGCATTCCGGATGGTGGACACGGCCGCGGCCGAGTTTCCGGCGAAGTCGCCCTACTACTATCTCTCGCGCGGAGAGCGCGACGAGATGCGCGCGACGCCCGCCGAGGCCGTCGTCGTCGTCGGCAGCGGGCCGATTCGTATCGGGCAAGGCATCGAGTTCGATTACAGCTGCGTCCATGCCGCGTGGGCGCTGAAAGACGCCGGGCGTTCGCCGGTAGTCATCAACAACAATCCGGAGACGGTCTCGACCGACTTCGACGTTTCGGATGCGCTCGTTTTCGAACCGCCGACCGCCGACGAAGTCGAAGCCGCGTATCGTATGACCAAAGCGCGCGGCGTGATGCTCGCATTCGGAGGGCAGACGGCGATCAACCTCGCGGCCGAGCTCGATCGGCGCGGCGTGGCGATCGTCGGCAGCGATCAGCGCTCGGTCGACATGGCGGAGAACCGCGAGCTTTTCGATGCCGCGCTCGCGCGGTTGGGCGTGGCGCGCCCTGAGGGGAAAGCCGCGCGCAGCTTCCGCGAGGCTCGCGCGATCGCGCGCGATTTGGGCTTCCCGGTGCTCGTTCGGCCATCGTTCGTCTTGGGCGGCCGCGCCATGGAGATCGTATACAACGAGGCGCAGCTCGCCGAGTACGCCGGGTCGGCGCCGCCGATTCTTCCCGACGCACCGCTGCTTGTCGACAGGTATCTTCGCGGGCTTGAGGTCGAGGTCGATGCGGTCTTCGACGGCGACGACATCTTGATTCCCGGCGTTTTCGAACACGTCGAGCGTGCGGGCGTTCACTCAGGTGATTCGATCAGCGTCTATCCGGTGCAGAACGTCGACGCCGCGATGGAGCAGCACGTTGCCGACGTCACGCTGGCGATCGCGCGCGAGCTGCGAATCCGCGGCTTGATCAACATCCAGTTCGTTCTCCACGACGGGCGGCTCTACATCATCGAAGCGAATCCGCGTGCCAGCCGCACGATCCCGATCATCCAGAAGGCCACCGGCATCAACCTCGTTGCCGCGGCGACACGAATTGCGCTCGGCGAGCGGTTGCGCGATATGGACTACGGTATCGGACTGCGCCCTCACGTTCCGTACGTCGTCGTGAAAGTACCGGTCTTCTCGTTTTCAAAGATGCGGGGCGTCGAAACCGTACTCGGACCGGAGATGAAATCGACCGGCGAGGTTCTTGGAATCGACGAATCGTTTGGCGGTGCGCTCCGCAAAGGCTTCCTGGCCGCCGGCGTACGTTTGCCCGGCACCGGCGGCCGCATCTTAGTCTCGATTGCCGATGACGAAAAAGAAGATGCCGTACCGGTGCTTCGCTCGTACGCTCGACTCGGACACCGGCTCGTCGCGACACCCGGGACGCGCGCCGTGCTGGAACGGGCGGGCATCGAAACCACGGGAATCAACAAGATCGCGGACGGCTCGCCGCACGTGCTCGATCTGATCGCATCGCGTGCGGTCGACCTGGTGATCAACGATGCAAAGGGCCCGCGCGAGATCTCCGACGACTACAAGATTCGCCGTGCGGCAGTCGAAGCGAGTATCGTGTGTTTAACGAGTTTAGATACGGCGCGGGCACTGGCGGAGGCGCTCGCAAGCCAGGCGGGGCCGCCGCGGAGCCTGCAAGAGTATCGCCGCGCAACAGCGGCGATCGGCTCGTAGCATCACCCGACGCGGCGCGCGTCGTCGTGCTGGGCGGCAACGGCACGACCCTCGCCGTCGCCAACAGCTTTCGGCCGCAAGCCGGCGGCGTGATGACGGCACGCCTGATCCCGCTCGCCTTGACGCCGCTCGGGATCGCGGTCGGTGACACTCGTCAAGATGTGGGGATACCGCTCGCCGGCCTTTTCGATTGGATCGACCGCACGTTTCCTGCACACGACGAGCACGCCTTCGTCGCGCCGATGCGCGATCTCGAACTGCTCGCCCGCGTCGCGTGGGATGCGCCGATGCCCGAGCGGCTCGACGAGGCGACCGTAATCAACCTCGAAGATCTGCCCGAAGAAATCGTGGATGCGATCGCGCTGCCGCCGGTGACGCTCGTGCAGTGCGCGGCCTGTCGCCGGCTGTGTGTGCGTGATGAGTTTGTTTGGAAAGAGAAGCAGCTCTGCGCGTGGGACTATCACGCGCAAGTCTTCGGCAAGCGTGGTCCCTGGCACGACGGCATCTACGAAGAACGCCACTTTGAAACGCTGCCCTCGTGCGCCTACGTCGCGCCGTCCTTATTGAGCGAGCTCGGTGTTGAAGAAGTGCTAACGGTCACCTCGCTCGGCGAAGATGTGAGCCACGCGGTCTTACGCGTGCTGATGGAGCGCGATCCAGGCCGTTCGCACATGGCGGTGCGGACGCGCTCGGGTTTCTCGCTCTTGCGTGAAGCGTGACCAACCGCGAGCTGCGCCGTCTTTCGGCGCTTTTCGTGCTGCTCTTCATCGTCCTCGCGGCTCGTCAAGCGTACGTCCAGCTCGTCGAAGCCCCCCAAATCGCCGCGAAACCGAATAATCCGCGCCACGCGTTGCTGAACGTTGGCCGCGGCGAGATTCTCGGCACGGACGGCACCGTGTTTGCGCGGACCACCGGCGGGAAGCGAATTTATCCGCTGGGAGCCGAACTCGCGCACGTCGTCGGCTACGTCTCGGTGCGCTACGGCACCAGCGGCATCGAGGGCGCGTTCGACCGCGCTCTGATGCCGCCCGATTTCAGCGGCGACGCCCTGGCGCAACTCGAACAGCTCGTGGGAATCCTGCGCGGAACTCCGACGGCCGCGCAGGGAGCGGATGTCGTCACGACGATCGTGCCGGCAGTTCAAGCGCAGCTGTTCGAATCACTCTCACGATATCCGCGCGCCGCCGGCGTCGTGCTCGATCCTCGCACCGGCGCGGTGCTCGCGATCGCCAGCGTTCCGAGTTACGATCCGAACGGCTTCGACGCCGAGTTCCCGGCGTTGAGCACCGATTCGCAGGCGCCGTTGCTCGACCGCGCGCTCGACGGCCTCTACCCGCCCGGGTCGACGTTCAAGATCTTCACCGCAGCGGCGGCGCTCGACAGCAATACCGTGACGATGGATTCCCACTTCGAAGATCCTGGCTATCTCGTCATCGGAGACTTCGTGTTGCACGACAACGAGAGCGAGGCGACGGGCTATCAGGATCTAACCGCGGCGTTTGCGCTCTCCAGCAACGTGGACTTTGCACAGATCGCTTTGAAGATGGGCGTCGCGACGTTTTACGAGTATCTGAAGCGCTGGGGCATCGGCGGTTCGCTGGATTTCCAGCTTCCGGCGCAGGCCGATCGCGTTCCGCCAAAAGCGAGCATCGTTCCGGGCGAGCTGGCGCAAATGGGCTTCGGCCAAGGCGCCCTCCTAATGACTCCGCTGCAGATGGCACTGCTGGGCGCGACGATCGCCAACGGCGGTATGGAGCCTCGACCGTACATCGTACGACAGGTCGTCCGCGATGGGATTCCGGCCAGTGTCTCGAACGCGTCGACGCTCGCAAGCCCGGTATCATCCGATACCGCAGCGAAAGTCACGCAGATGATGGTCGCCGTCGTGCAACGCGGAACGGGCACTCCGGCGCAGCTCCCGCACGTGACCGTCGCCGGAAAGACCGGCACGGCCACGAATCCGCAGGGGCGCTCGCATTCGTGGTTCATCTGCTTTGCGCCGGCCGAGCATCCCCGCGCCGTCGTCGCCGTCGTCGTAGAAAACGTCGGTTATGGCGCGACGTATGCGGCGCCGATTGCGCGCGACGTCTTGCGCACCGCTTTAGAGAACCTCGGCACGTGATCGAAGAACGCATTTTCAACAACCGCTACCGCCTCGACCGCAAGCTCGGCGAAGGCGGGATGGCGACCGTCTACTGCGGTACCGATATCCTGCTGCGGCGCCGCGTCGCGATCAAAGTGCTGCGCGAACAGTATGCGGCCGACGCCGAGTTCGTCCGGCGGTTCTATCAAGAGGCTGAATCGGCGGCGAAGCTCTCGCACCCCAACATCGTCAACACGTTCGACGTGGGACGTCAAGACGAGACCTATTTCATCGTCATGGAGCTCGTCGACGGCCCGTCACTGGCCGAGATCATCGCGGCCGACGGGCAGCTTCCGGAACCGGTCGCGATCGACTATGCCACGCAAATCGCCAGCGGCCTTGCATACGCGCACCGTCAAGGCTTGCTCCATCGCGATATCAAGCCGGCCAACATCTTGGTAACCAAAGACGACGTCGTGAAGCTCTCGGATTTTGGAATCGCGCGCGCCGTCTCACAGCATACGATGGCGCTCACCAAACCGGGGCTCGTGATGGGCAGCGTCTACTACATTTCGCCCGAGCAAGCCCAAGAACACGAAATCCACGAAACGGCCGACCTCTACAGCCTGGGTGTGGTTCTCTATCAAATGCTCACCGGGGCGCTGCCGTACACCGGCGAATCGCCGGTCACCGTTGCGCTCAAGCATATCGGCGATCCGGTCCCAACGATCGACGTTCGGGCGAGCGGCATCAGCCCGGCGTTGGCCGCGATCGTCAATCGTTTGCTGCAGAAGAAGCCCGAGCATCGCTTCCAATCGGCGAGCGAACTCGCAACCGCGCTGCGCGAGGCTCGGGAGCGGCCCACGATTGCCGGATACCGGATCGCGGACGACGCGCCGACGCAAGCGCAACGGAGTCAAGGCGGCCGCACGCTGCCCCCGCGGCGCTCGCCGCTGCCCGACCGGCCGTACGTCGCCGAAGACGATTGGGAACGCCCCCGCCGCCGAGCGTGGCTCTTTCCGGCTATGCTGGTCGCGTTGCTCGGCGCAACCGCCCTCGGCTACTTCCTTGTGGCGAAGCCCCAGTTCGACAGCGGAATCGCGGTCGCGGATTACACCGGCATGACGCAGGCACAAGCCCAACAGGCGGTCGTCAACGCCGGGCTGCGAACGCGCTTTACCAAGAGCGCCAGCGAAACCGTGCCGCCCGATCACGTGATTCGGCAATCTCCGCCTGCCGGAACGAAAGTCGAAAAGAATCAGGTCGTCGAGCTGGTCGTCAGCAACGGAAAGCCGTTGCGCGGATTGGACGACGTCCGCGGTTACAACGTCAACGATGCGCAGCGAACGCTCCAACAAGGGGGCTTCGCGGTAACGATCGTTCGACGTCCGGACAACACCGTTGCCGATAACGTCATCGATCAGCGGCCCCGGCCCGGCGCGGGAGTTCCGGAAGGCAGCCGCGTGACGCTCGTCGTCTCGAGCGGGCCCCCGCCGGTTATCGTTCCGAACTTCGTAAGCCTGACGGTCGACGCCGCGCGCACACTCGCGAACCGACTGGGCATCACGCTCGACACGACGCAGACCGTGCCCGGTGTGCCGCCCGACACGATCGCAGCGCAGAGCGTGCCGCAGGGAAGAAAGGTCGACCGGAACGCGATCGTGCGGCTCGTCGTCAATAGCGGCACGTCGAACGAGCCGCTCGCTCCTCCGGAGAATGGCAACGGGCCGATCGTAAACCTGCCGAATGTGATCGGCGACGACTACTCGACCGCGCGAGCAACGCTAACGCAGGCGGGTTTCCAAATAGCGGTTCGCTATGCGCTGCAGAGCGCGAACAACGGCAACATCGTCGCGCAGACGCCGTCGGCCGGGCAAGTCTCGCAAGGCACGCCGGTAACGATCACGCTCTCCGTTTCGGGTGAAGTGCCGGATACGGCGGGCATGACGCCGGTCGACGCGATCGCGACGCTGCGGGCGTACGGCTATTCAGTCGCACAGTGGGAATACACGACGAGCGTCGGAGCCGGAGGCAAAGTCGTTGGGACTCAGCCGGCTGCCGGAACCGCGCTGGCTCCAGGCGGTTCGGTGATCGTGACGGTCAACGGGACGCCGCGGCCCTAACAGTGGCCCATCCCGCACTACGAATTCTAGGGATCGACCCGGCGTTGCGCTGCACGGGATACGGTGCAATCGAACGCCGCAACGGCCGCGTGCGCCTCATCGAGGCCGGCGTCGTTGTGCCGCGCGCGCGTGCCACGCTCGAGGAACGCTTGTGCGAGCTGCACGCCGGCATCGCCGAGGTGCTCGCGCAGACCGCGCCCGAGCTCGTCGTAATCGAAGAACTTTATACGACCTACCGGAACCCACGCTCGGCGCTGTTGATGGGGCACGCGCGTGGCGTGCTCTGCTTGGCCAGCGCGCAGGCCGGTGTGACGGTCCACACACTCGGTCACGCCCGCGTCAAACGCGCACTCGTCGGCTCCGGCAACGCCCGTAAGGAGCAAGTCGGCGCGATGGTTACGCAGCTCCTCGGGCTGCGCCGCGCGCCCGAATCGCACGACGTCTCCGACGCGCTCGCGCTCGCCCTGGCGTTTCTCAACGTAATCGATCGTGTTCGCTAGGATCTCCGGTTCATTAGTCGAGCGCACCGGCGATGCGGCAATCGTCGAAGCCGCCGGCCTGGGATACGAAATCATTCTTCCACCGTGCATCGCGGAGAAGGTGCCGGCGACACCCGGCGCTCCGGTCACGCTCGAGATTTATTCCATGGTGAACCTCGACGGCAATAGCGGCCGGTTCACCTACTACGGATTCACCAACGCGATCGAGCGCGAGTTCTTTGAAGCGCTCCTCACCGTCGCATCGATCGGTCCGCGGTCGGCCGCGCGGGCCTTCTCGGCGCCGATGTCAACGATCGCGGCGGCGATCGATCGCGGCGATTATGGATTTCTGCGAAGCCTTCCGGGAATCGGGCAGCAGAAAGCCCGGGACATCGTCGCCAAGCTGCAGGGCAAGGTCGCGAGGTTTCTGCTCATTCAAGATGCTCCGCCGCCGCGCCCGGCCGCGATTCCCGATTTTGCCGATGAAGCATTGATCGTGCTGGTGCAGCTCGGTTACAAACGCAGCGAAGGCGAGGCGATGATCCGCAAAACGCTCGAGGCGAATCCCGCGATCGATCACGCCGAGGAACTGCTTGCGGAGATATACCGTCGCAGGGCGGCGAAGGAATCGACATGAGCGAGCCCAAGGCGCGAAGGCGCCTGCTGGGCCCCGCAGACGTTTCGAGCGAGCCGGCGGGGGCGCCAGAGAACGAACGAGTCGTCGACTCGCAAGAGACCCTCGAAGACGAGCTGTATGGTGCGAGCCTACGCCCGCGATCGTTTGACGAGTACGTCGGCCAGGAGCGCGTTGTTGAGAACCTGCGCATCTCGATCGCGGCCGCGAAACAGCGCAGCGAGCCGCTCGAACACGTCCTGTTCTACGGTCCGCCCGGACTCGGCAAGACGACGCTTGCGGGTCTGATCGCGCGCGAGCTCGGCGCCAACTTTCGACCGACCAGCGGGCCGACGCTCGAAAAACCCAAGGACCTCGTCGGCATTCTGACGTCGCTTGAAGAGGGCGACGTTTTCTTCGTCGATGAGGTTCACCGGCTCGGGCGCGTCGTGGAAGAGTTTCTCTATCCCGCGATGGAGGATTTCCAAATCGATTTCGTCGTCGACCGTGGCGCGTATGCCAAGACCTTGAAGCTTCCTTTACAGCGCTTCACGCTAATCGGCGCGACGACGCGCGCGGGAATGCTGACCGCGCCGCTTCGCGAGCGCTTCGGCATCGTCCAGCATCTCGATTTCTATCCGCCCGGTGAGTTGGAGAGAATCGTCCGTCGTTCGGCCAGCGTGCTCGGCGTTCCAATCGAAGGCGATGCAGCTCGCACGATCGCCGCGCGGAGCCGCGGAACCCCGCGCGTCGCGAATCGGCTGCTGCGGCGCATCCGCGACTTTGCCGAAGTGCGCTCGGATGGCCGCATTACCGAAGCGATCGCGTGCGAAGCGTTGCAGCGTGAAGGCGTCGACGAACTCGGCTTGGATCGGCTCGATCGAGCGTTCCTGCGGACGATCGTTGAGCAGTATCGCGGTGGCCCCGCCGGAATCGCCGCGATCGCCGCAACGTTGACGGAAGACGCCGAAACGCTCGAAGACGTCGTCGAGCCGTATCTGCTCAAAGAGGGCTTCGTCACGCGCACCGCCAGCGGACGGCGCGCGACCGAACGCGCATACCGGCATCTCGGCGTCGGCGGCGCCGCACCGGCGCAGGAGCGACTCCTTTAGCGTGCGTCGTTCCGCGTTTCTCGTGCTGGGCGCGCTGCCGTCCCTGTGCGCGCGTGCGGCGCGAGCGCAGAGCGACGCCGATCCGGCAAGCTGGTCGCGCCAACCGGCGCTGCGCGTGTTGCTCGGCAGGGGCAACTTCGACGCGCGAATGTATCGTGGAACGTTGCAACGGCTCGACGATGGTCAAGTCGTCAACGTCGTCAACCTCGAGGCGTATCTCTACAGCGTCGTGTCACGCGAGATGTCACCGCGCTGGCCGCCGGCTGCGCTCGAGGTCCAGTCGATCAGCGCGCGGACCTACGTGCTGCAGCGCAGCGATCCTCGCCGCCCCTACGATCTAATTCCCTCCGAGCTCGACCAAACGTACAACGGGATCGCCGGCGAAACGCCGGCGAGCATCGCCGCGGCGAACGCTACCCGCGGCCAGGTCCTCAAGTTTGCCGATGCGTTCGCGCGTGTCGCCTACTCGTCGTGCTGCGGCGGTCATACCGAGGCCTCGTCGGACGCGTGGGGCGGCGCGCCGTTTCCGTATCTGCAGGGAGTCGTCTGCACGGCGTGCTCGGCTTCGCCAAACTACCGGTGGACGACGATGTTGGCGCTCGATGCGATCGCAGGCCGATTTTTGCCCGAGCTTGCACCGCTGGGCGCGCTCCGAGACGTACGTGTCACGGACCGCGACTCCAGCGGACGAGCACGCGCCTTTGAGCTGATTGCCGAGCACGGCAGCACGGTCGTGGCGGGCAGCGCGTTTCGCCGCGGCCTCGGTACGCGCGTGCTCCCGAGTTTACTCGTCACTAAACTCGAGCGCAGCCTCGAGGGTGAGGAGATTTCGATCGAAGGCGGCGGACTCGGACACGGCGTGGGATTGTGCCAGTGGGGTGCGCGCGGAATGGCTTTAGAAGGCCGCACGGCTTCCGAGATACTGCGGTTCTATTTCCCAGGAGCGGTCGTCGACGATCTCAACCGTTAAGTACGCGGCGACGGCCGATTACGACTACCAGCTGCCGGAAGAGCTCATCGCCCAGAGTCCGGCGCCGGCTCGCGACGCCAGCCGCTTGATGATTCTGGACGGCAACGCGACGCTCCACCGGTGGTTTCGAGACTTCCCGCAGTTCTTGCGCCCGGACGACGTGCTCGTGCTCAACGAAACGCGCGTCATCGCGGCCCGGCTATTTGGCCGCCGCGTTCCGGGCGGTGGACGTGTCGAGCTGCTGTTGCTTCATCCCGCGGAGTCACTGCGCTACGATGCCCGCGCGACGCGCTGGATCGCGCTGACTCGATCGGCTCGCCCGCTCCGCGCCGGCGACCGCCTCGCCTTTGGAGCATTCGCACAAGCGATCGTTCGAAAAGAACTCGACGAGGGTCTTGGCCAGATCGAGTTGAGCCTGACGGTCGGGTTCGATGAGTTTCTCGAGCGCTACGGGCAAATGCCGCTGCCGCCGTACATCCACAACGATTCCGCCCAGGCTCAGGCCCGCTATCAAACGATCTTCGCGCGCGTTCCGGGAAGCGTTGCAGCCCCGACGGCGTCGCTGCACTTCACGCCGGAAATGCTCGCCGAGATCGAACGGTGCGGGACGCAGATCGTGCGCCTTTGCCTGAACGTCGGATTGGGGACGTTCCGCCCGGTAACGGTCGAGTCGGTCGACGAGCACCTGATGCACGCGGAAGCCTACGCGATCGAGCCGGCCGCGGCGCAGGCGCTCGAACAAGCGCGGCACGAGCGGCGGCGCATCGTCGCCGCTGGAACGACCGTCGTGCGCGCGCTCGAGGGCAACTTTCGCTCGTACGGACGCATCCAGCCCGGCGAACATACGACGGATCTGTTTGTCAGGCCGGGCTTTCGCTTCAACGTCGTCGGCGCGATGCTCACAAACTTTCATTTGCCGCGCTCGACGCTGCTGATGCTCGTCAGCGCGTTCGGAGGGTTCGAGCGCATTCGCACTGCGTATGCCGAGGCTATTGCGCGGCGATATCGGTTCTACTCGTTCGGCGATGCGATGTTCATCGCATGAGATACGTCGCGTTCGACGTGCCGGGCGGACCGGACGTCCTCAAGGTGGCACAAACGCAAACGCCGCGCGCCGGCCCCGAAGAGGTGCTCATCGCCGTCGAAGCGGCCGGCGTATCGCACGCCGATGCCATGCAGCGGCAGGGCCGATATCCACCCCCGCCCGGCAGCTCGCCGATTCTCGGCCTTGAAGTTGCCGGTACGATTGCGGCTATCGGCGGGCGCGTTACGGAGTGGAAAGCCGGCGATCGTGTCTGCGCGCTGACGAACGGCGGTGGATACGCCGAATACGTCGCAGTTCCGCATGGGCAAGTGCTGCCGATACCGCAGGGATGGAGCGCATTGGAAGCCGCGACGCTTCCCGAGAACGCCTTTACCGTCTACGATAATCTCGTTACCCGGGCGCGAGTGAAAACCGGCGAAACCGTTTTAGCCCACGGCGGAACGAGCGGAATTGGAAGCACCGCCATCATGTTCGCCCGAGCTCTCGGCGCGACGGCAATCGCCACCGCCGGTACACCCGAAAAGTGCGCCGCTTGCCTCGCGCTTGGAGCGTCGCACGCGATCGACTACCGAACGCAGGATTTCGTTGCCGAGATCGAGCGGATCACGGCAGGACACGGCGTCGACGTCGTCATCGACATCGTCGGCGGAGACTACATCGGTAGAAACATCGCCGCGCTCGCGCTCGACGGCCGCAACGTCTGCTTGGCGATGCCGCGCGGTCGGATCGTCGAGCTGGATCTCGGGCGGCTCGTCGCAAAACGTGGGACGATCCTGGCATCGAGCTTGCGCCCGCGCAGTTCCGGCGAGAAAGCCGCAATCGCGCGCGCTCTGCGCGACCAAATTTGGCCGCTGCTGCCCAAACGCGACCCGATTCGACCGGTCGTAGATTCGGTCTATCCGTTCGAACGAGCCGCCGAGGCGCACGCTCGCCTCGAAGCCAGCGCCCACATCGGCAAAATCGTGCTTGTTCCGTGAAATAGCGTTGGACTTCGCCCAACGCCCTTTTTAATGATATATCTGCTGGCTGATCGACGTTGGGCCGGTCGACATGAAGAACAGCATCGGAATCGAGAGCATGACGTTCACACGAGATGCTAGGAACGCTACGCGCCGCGCTTTCGCCTTTTGTTCATCGGTCGCGGGGACATAGCCCAAAATTTTCTTTTGATTTTGCCAAATGAAAGTCCATACGTTGATAAGCATGATCGTGCCGAGCCATGCTCCGAATCCGATCGGCGCCATCGTTCCCTGCAAGCCGAATGCGGCGGCGAAACCGTTCATTCCGTTTGGCCCGGGATAACCACCTAGGAGCGCAGCGCCAAAGATCCACGTGACCACTGCGCCCCAGCGGAAGAAGAGCAGCGCGCGCGGCACGACGTACTTTGAGATCGGCCCAGCCTCACCGGCCGCCGTCGCTTCTTTCACAGCCGCGACGTTGACGAAATTGAAGAAGTAGAGCAAGCCGATCCACATGATGCCGGCCATGATGTGGAACCAGCGTAAGATCCAATCGCTCGACGGACTCATGCGCCTGCACCCATCGCATGTGAAACGATCACGCGCGCGATGTAATATAGGATCGCCGTCAAGATGAAGCCGCTAATCACCGTACCCCAGAGCGAGTCCAATGGATTCTTCACGTCCAGCCTCCTCGAATCGTGTTGGTTTCGCTAGTTGTTGCGCGCTGCAAGGGAGTGTCCTCCTGGTCGCCGCGTTTGGGGTGTTGGCATCCCCGGGTAACCCAAAACCATGAAAGTTTATGCACCACCTAAGATCTACACGCCGAAGAAATGGGATCTCGCGGGTCTGGAGGGCATCTCCGACGCCACGCTCGAGATGCACTTCGGACTCTACGAAGGCTATGTGAAGAACGCGAACCTGCTGAACGAGCAGCTGAGCGACATTCGCGAGACCGGTGAATTCAACGGGAACGATCCGGGATACGCCGAGCTCGTTCGCCGGCTCGGTTTCGAGTACAACGGCATGCGACTGCACGAATACTACTTCGACAACATGACGTCGAACCCGAGAGAGTTGCGCCACGGCCGGCTCTACAACGCGCTGGGCGAATGCTACGGCGGTTTTGAGGAATGGAAGAAGGACTTCATGGCCGTCGGCGGGATGCGCGGTGTCGGATGGGCGATCGCCTACAGCGACGCCACCAACGGCCAGATCACGAATCATTGGATCAGCGATCACGAAAACGGCCATATCGCCGGCTTCGTGCCGGTCGTCGTGATGGACGTTTGGGAGCACGCCTACATCAAGGATTACAAACCCGCCGATAAGAGCAAATACATCGAAGCTTTCTTTGCCAACCTCGGCTGGCAGGCGTGCGAGTTGCGGCTTCCCACCTAGCAGTATGCCGCCCTCGCTTAATTCTCAGGTTAATCGCTCGGGCGGCATACCGCTAGGTGGGGCTTCTTTCGGCACAACTACGACTGTGCGCGCGTTGGTATACCATACGAGTCCGGGCGGCGCCGCGCGCTGCTTGCGCACGTGCTTTCGTAGCGTGTAATCGACCGGGACCGCCGCCGCCGACCTCGCCCGTGAGTAAAACGCGGCCAACGAGGCAGCCAGCTGCACGTCCTCATCCGGCGCCACAGTTCGATCGTCGCGCGCCAGGACCACGTGCGCGCCCGGAATCCCTTGAGCGTGAAACCAGAGATCGTTCGGACGCGCGATCCGAAAGGTGAGATCGGCGTTTTCGAGGGGCGAGCGTCCGACGACGATCCGTGAGCCGTGCCGCGTGCGAAGCTCGAGCGCAGCGCGTCTGCGCTTGCGCACCGGCAAGCGCGGCGCCGCAGCGCCGCGGCGCGGGCCAAAATCGGCAACGGCACGCTCGACCTCATTGAGGTCCTCATCGGCGGTCCGCTCCGCCTCCCAACCCAGCGTTTCGATCGCTTCCAGTGCCGATCGAATCGCGCGTTCGCGCGTCGTGATATGCGGCAGGCTCTTTGCGAGCTTCTTGTACTCGGCGAAGAGCTTGGCCGCGCGCTCCTTTGCCGCCTCACGCTCGGTTTCGTCGAGCGAATACAACGTCGCAAAGATCCGTTCGCCCTCGCTCCGCAAGGTCTGGCGTTCGTCCGCGTGCCGGCGCTTGACCGATAGCGCGTCGAGTTCTTCACGCAGCCTGCGTTCGCGATCGCCCAACCGCTTGAGAATCGTCTGCCGGCGGCGGCCGCTTCGCTGTGCTCCGGCGTCCACCGCTTGCGCAGAACGCAACTCGGCGAACAGCGTCAACAGCGACGGCTCGCGCGTCTGCGCAGCGTCGTCGAATCCCGTCAGCGGCGCCACGTACGCCTGGAGCAGTTCGCCGTCGCGGCGGTAGACGTACAGCGGCGCGGCAAGATCGCCCGTTGGAGCGACGTCGGCAATCGTCCGAGGCTGAGCCGGCAACGGCGGCAGCGCGTAGGGTGCCCCGGCCTGCACGACACGGCGGGCGTTCTGCGCCGGCGCAAACTCCTTGTAGGCGGCGACGACGCGCTCGCCTTTGACCAGCACGACGTTGCCAAACCGCGGAACGAGTTCGAGGTAAAGATCGAACTGGTCGCCGACGCCGAATCGCGAGCGCGCCGCGAACGTCAACCGGACGAGCCGATCGTTACGCCGTGCCGACACGGCCGAGAGGGTCATGCCTTCGAGCGAGCGCGCCAGCGTGCGCGCGAACCCTGCCTCAGCCGCAATGGTGTCCTCGTTCGGTTCCAGCGTTACCAAAGGGGGCGATGCAAAGAGATCGATCGCGACGAGCTCGCGCGCACGCCGCCGGCGCAACGCGAGAGCGATTCGCCCGTCCGAGAGGACGCCCGCCTCGTCGACCCGAGCTCCGCCCAGCCGCTCCTGGAGCTCCCCAGCCAGCCGGTGAGTGAGGACCCAATCGGTCAGCATCAAACCTTACTCTTCGTGGTGAAGCGCATCGTCTTGGCCTGCAGCGTCCTCGCGATCATGAACGCTTGCAGTAGCGGTGCCTCGTTCGCCCCCAAGGGCTGGCAGCCGATCGCCGGGCAACCCAACGCGTGGTCGACCGGAAGCGGCTCGACACTGCAAGAGTACCGGTATGACGCGAGTTCTTTCGGTGGAATGCTCTCTGACCTCGCTTCCCAAGTCGCGATCGATGCGTTGATTCGGCATCACGGTACCAAGCTTCAAACCAATCCGTTCGGTCCGTGCCCCGGCGCCGCCGGCCTCGCGACCGTCCGGCTCTACGCCGGCAAGGTTCTCCAGGAAGGATTTACCGTTCGAAACGGTCAGGCAGTACGCGTTCGCTACGTTCGGCCGGCAGAAGCGCCGATCGACCCCAACGTCACGCAAGCCATGCGAGCCGCGCTCTGTCCCTTCTAATACGCCAGGCGAGGTAATAGGGCAAGCAGCCTGGCAGCGTGAACGGAAGAGGGGTTGATCACGGGACCGGGTCTGCTGTTCGTCGTATCAGGGCCGTCCGGGGCCGGCAAGGATACCCTCGTCGAGGCGCTGCGGGAGCGCCGGGAGAGCCTGCGATACTCGATTTCAGCCACGACGCGGGCGCCGCGCTCCGAGGAGCGCAACGGAGAGCATTACTTCTTCGTTTCGCAGGATGAGTTCGAGCGGCTCCGGCAGGGCGGCCGGCTCCTGGAGTGGCGCGAGTACAACGGCAACCTTTATGGCACTCCGAGTGATTACGTCGAGCGAAGCCTCGGCGAGGGGTACGACGTGGTCATGAAACCCGAGGTCAACGGTGCGCTCGCAGTCAAGGCGGCGTATCCCGACGCGGTGCTCATCTTTGTTGTGCCGGACCGCTTCTCGAATCTTCGCGAGCGGCTGCTCGCTCGTCGCACCGAGACGAATGAGGAGATCGCGCGGCGCCTCGAGATTGCGCAGCACGAGATGAAGTTCATCCGGCGATTCGATTACATCGTCGTCAACGAGCAGCATCGCTCGGAAGACGCGGTGCGCGACCTGGAAGCGATCCTCCAAGCGGAGCGTTTCCGCATCCACCGGTATCCGGACGATTCGATCCGCCGCGTCGAGTCGTCCTAACTAACGTCAAAAGAAGAGGAATCATTTTAATTTTATGAGCAAGTCAGTCTTCGGCGACCTCCACGTGCTGTTGGAGCACGCCGATTCGAAGTTCAGCCTCGTTAACATCGTCACCAAGCGCGCGCGCCAGCTGAACAACTGGATCCGCGTCCAGCAACTTCCGGTCACCGATCGGCGCGAATACTTCGCCAGCGAACCGCTCGTCGACAAAGAGACGATCAACCCGAACAAACCCGTCTCCATCGCCCTCGACGAAATCGCGGAAGGGAAGATCAGCTACCGCCGCACGCGCGAAGGGATCAAGTAAGCCCGGCTCAGTAAATTGAGACGACGATGTGCGGGATAGTCGGATATATCGGGCGGCGCGATAGCGTCCCGATCATTCTCGACGCGCTCGGGCGCCTCGAGTACCGCGGCTACGACAGCGCCGGGATTGCGGTCATCGATGCGTCCGGGGCGTTAGCCGGCTCGAAGGCCGAGGGCAAGCTGTCGCGACTCGCGGAGCGGCTGGCCAACGGCAGCGCGCTCTCAGGCGTCGTCGGAGTCGGGCACACGCGCTGGGCGACGCATGGACCGCCGTCCGATGCGAACGCGCATCCGCATCTGGATTGCCGCGGCCGAATCGCGGTCGTTCACAACGGCATCATCGAGAACTACGCCGCGCTGCGAGCGCGCTTGATCGAGCTCGGCCACACATTCACGAGTCAAACCGATACCGAAGTCCTGGCGCATTTGATCGAGATGCACTACGACGGAAATCTCGAGGAAGCGGTGCGGCGGACCGTTCACGAGGTTCGCGGAGCGTACGCGCTCGGCGTCATCTCGAGCGACGATCCTGAGCATTTGGTCTTTGCTCGCAACGGCGCCAGCCCGCTCGTGCTCGGCATCGGGGACGGCGAGATGTACGTCGCCTCCGACACGCCGGCGATTCTGCCCTACACGCGCCGCGAGATCATTCTGCAAGAAGGTGAGATCGCGGTCGTCGGACGCGATGGATTCCATCTAACCAACTACGGCGGCGTTCGGATTGCGCGCGAAGCTGCCCTGATCACGTGGGATGCCGGCGCGGCGGAGAAAACCGGCTACAAGCATTTCATGCTCAAGGAGATCTTCGAGCAGCCCGCCGTCATCAAAGAAACGTTAAGCGGCCGCGTCGACGACGAGAGTCACGTCCACTTGGGCGCCGAGCTGGGCGAGATTGACGCACGACGCCTCGCGAGCTTGAGCAAGATTGCAATCACCGGCTGCGGCACGGCCTATCACGCCGGATTGGTTGGAATGTATCTGCTCCGCTCGCTCGTGCATCTGCCGGTCGAAATGGAGTTGGCGAGCGAGTTTCGGTACGGCGATCCGGTCATCGACCCGACGACGTTGGTGATTGCGATGTCGCAGTCGGGTGAGACCGCCGATACGATCGAAGCCGTGCGGATTGCGAAGGAATCCGGCTGCGGCGTTCTTGGAATCTGCAACGTTCTCGGTTCGCATTTGACGCGACTCGCCGACGGCATGCTTTACACGCGGGGCGGACCCGAGATCGGCGTCGCGGCAACGAAAACCTACGTGTCGCAGGTGACGGCGCTCACGCTCTTCGCGCTCTATCTCGCGAGACTGCGCGGGACCGCCGACCAGCGCCGGCTGGCGGAGATCGCCGAGGGCACCAAACTGTTGCCCGCAGCGGTGGACGTCGTCCTCGATACGTCGCCTGAGATCCGGAAGGTTGCGCGCAAGCTGCGTAAAGCGCAGAGTGTGCTCTTCATCGGCCGGTACGTCAACTTTCCGACCGCGCTCGAGGGCGCGCTGAAACTCAAAGAGATTTCATACATTCACGCCGAGGGCTATCCCGCCGGCGAGATGAAGCACGGCCCGATCGCGCTGCTCGACTCCACCGTGCCCGTGGTTGGAATCGTCACCGAGGATCGCGTACGCGAGAAGATGCTCTCCAACTTGATGGAATCGAAAGCCCGCGAAGCTCCGGTGATCGTCGTAGCGAATCGCGACGACGCGGAAGCGAGGAGCGTGGCCGATCACGTCTTTGCGGTTCCGAAGGTCCATGAACTGCTCTCGCCGATCGTCAATATCATTCCGCTCCAGCTGCTTGCCTATCACATTGCCGACCTAGAAGGCAAAGACGTGGACCAGCCGCGTAATCTCGCCAAGACCGTGACCGTCGAGTGATTCGCAGCGACGGACGCCGGAGCGATGAGCTGAGGCCGGTCACCATCGAACCCGGCTTCTTGAAGTATCCGGAGGGAAGCGTACTGATCACCCTCGGGAATACGCGCGTGCTCTGCGCGGCCTCAATCGAAGAGCGCGTACCGGCCTGGATGAAAGGTCGCGGCGTCGGGTGGATCACCGCGGAGTACGCGATGCTACCGCGGGCAACGCAAGAACGCACGCAGCGCGAAGCCTCCAAAGGCCGCCTCGGCGGACGAACGCATGAGATCCAGCGGATCATCGGCCGCGCGCTCCGCGCGGTAACCGATACCAGCCGGCTAGGCGAGCGAACGATTTGGCTCGACTGCGACGTCATTCAGGCCGACGGCGGCACGCGTACGGCGGCGGTGACGGGCGCGTGGGTCGCGCTCGCGCTGGCATTGCGCACTCGCTTCGAGCCCACCGATCCGGCGCGCTGGCCGTTGACGGCGATGGTCGGGGCCACCAGCGTCGGCATCGTCGCCGGATATCCGCTGCTCGATCTGGCGTACGATGAAGATAGTCAGGCACTCGTCGACATGAACGTCTTCATGACCGACGCCGGGCGATTCGTCGAAGTGCAGGGTACAGCGGAAGCGGCGCCGTTCGACCGTCGCGAACTCGAAATGCTGCTGGCGCTCGCCGAAGGCGGAATTCGCCGGCTCTTCACGGTGCAACAGTCGGCTCTGGGCGTCCAATTGCCGGTTCATGCCGGTTGACGACGAGCTGCTCGAGCTGGTAGCGCGCATCGGCGCGTTCCACATTACGGATCGCGCGATGAAACAAGCGCAGCGAAACATCGAGGCCGCCGTGCGGAACGGGTCGATCGACGATCGAACGCGCGCGGGCTATCTTTCGGCGGCACACAATTACTTCCAAAGCTTCGACCGCGAGGCACGCGCGCATCTGCGCGACGTCGATCGGCGTTTGGAACACGTCAATCAGGTGCACTTCAACCTCACCGCCGAACGCGGCGTCGCGGTCAAGCGGATCGAGGCGACCAACGCCGTGCTCGAGAAACTCACCGCGATTTCCGGAGCAAAACTGTGAAGCTGCTCGACCGTTTCGGCCGGGCGACGAACGATTTCTTCGAGTATGCCGGAGGCTTGACGCTCCTCTCGGTCGAGTCGGTCGGCTTCATGGCCCGTCTGCGAATTCGCATCACCGAGACGATTTCGCAAGCGGCGCTGCTCGGCGTGCAGTCGCTCGTGATCGTCACGCTGACCTCACTCTTTACCGGCGCGGTGATATCCCTGGAATCGGCACAACAAGCTGTCGCTTACGGCGTCGCCAACCTGGTCGGCGGGGCGGTTGCGTACGCGTCGGTGCGCGAACTGGGGCCGATGCTGACCGCCGTCGTTGTCGCGGGACGGGTCGGCGCGGCGATCGCCGCCGAGCTCGGGTCGATGGTGGTGACGGAGCAGATCGAAGCACTCCGGTCGATGGGTCTCGAACCGGCACGTTTTCTCGTCGTACCACGGTTGGTCGCGCTGCTGGTGATGCTGCCGCTGCTGACGATCTTCGCCGACGTCGTCTCGATTGTCGGCGGCATGTGGATCGCCCAGACGTACGCGCACATCCCGTACGAGTCGTTCATCTCTTCGGTACGGCAGAGCATCGATATGGCCGACGTCTTCAAGGGTCTGCTCAAAGCCTTCGTCTTCGCGACGATCATCGCGATGGTCGGCGCCTACCAGGGTCTTTCAACGCGCGGCGGCGCGGCCGGAGTCGGACGATCGACGACGTTCGCGGTGGTGCTTTCGATCATCCTGATCTTCATTGCGAACTTCGTGCTCTCGTTTCTGCTTTTCGGCTCGGGCTCGCACCACCGATGAACGCGACGAACTCAAAGCTCGTCGCGCGAATCGAAGATGCAACGCTGGCGTTTGGCGAGCGCGTGGTGCTCAAAAACTGCAGCCTCAACATCGTCGAAGGCGCGATCACCTGCATCATCGGCCTTTCGGGCGCAGGTAAATCCACGATATTGCGGCTGCTCGACGGGCTGCTCTTGCCCGACGAAGGGCACGTCTACGTGCGCGGGCGCGACATCTGCCACATGACGGAGGAGCAGCGCAACCAAGTGCGCCAGAAGATCAGCCTCTCATTTCAGTTCTCGGCGCTGCTCGACAGCCTCACCGTCGGCGAGAACGTTGCGTTGCCGTTGCGCGAACACACGAAACTCTCCGAAGCCGAGATCCGGCGAACGGTGATGGATTCGCTCGAAAGCGTCGGGCTGACGCACGCCTACGACGATCTTCCCGCGGAGCTTTCCGGCGGCATGCTCAAGCGGGCCGGCTTCGCGCGGGCGATCGTGACTCGGCCGGAGCTCGTGCTGTACGACGAGCCTACCACCGGTCTCGATCCGATCGTTCAGAATCTAATCACCGATACGATCTTGCGGCTGCGGGAGAAGCTCAACGGAACGGCGGTCGTCATCTCCCACGATTTGCCGTCGATCTTTGCGATGGCCGACTACGTGGCGATGCTCTTCGAAGGCGCAATCATCGCGTACGATACGGCCGAGCGCATTCGCAACTCAACCAATCCGATCGTTCAACAGTTTCTGCAAGGCTCCGAAATCGGCCCAATACCGATTTAACCGCGCTTCGCTAACCTTGCGCCGTTGCGGCGCAAACAAGCTCCGCGGTCTCGAAGAAAGCCGCCGAACGCGGCCGGGGTGACACGCCTGAAGAGATGGCGAAGTGCCACTTCGACGACCGAACTCTCACTAACGTGGTGCCGTTCCGCGATGCCGCGCAACGCGTCGGCAACTTCGGCGGAAAGATTCACCGTGAAGCGCTGCGCATGCTGGGGATCGCCAATTCGTGGCGACAACGTTTCGACTTGTGTGCTGCGTCTTTGCTGTGTCATCGATCTTTGCTCCAATGGATGTCGACCGCTTCGGGAAACGCCAGGTTCGACAAATCAACGCCAGTTTTCGCAGGCGTACGATACAATCGGGGCACCGCCCTCTTATTCATAATAGCTAAAGTGCCCGCTTGGCCGCTTGGCTGCGAGGCCACTCCCTCGCCGAACGCCAATACGCATCGCTATGACCAGGCAAGCACAGGTCGGTGCGTTCACAATCGTGGCGTTGCTCCTGCTCTTTGGCGTGTTCTACGTCATTACGGATTTCGCAACGCGGCATACCGGATATCGAATCGGAGTTCACTTTCAATCGGCGGCCGGCGTTACGCCCGGGGCACTCGTGTACTTCAGCGGTGTCGACATCGGGTCGGTCGACTCGATCGTGCTGCTCCCCGATAACACCGTCGACGTAATCTTGGCCGTCAACCGCGACATCGACGTCCCCGCCGCGTCGCGCTTTTTGATTGCCGCGCCGCTGACCGGCACGCCCTCGGTCGTCATCGTGCCTCCCCGCGAGAAGCCGCCGCTGCCGCTGCTCGCCCGGCAGGTTTTGCCAATCGAGCAACAGCCGCGCGGCACGAACACCGCGACGATTGCCGACCTTCTGCAGCAGGGCCAAGGCGAGCTCAAACGCTTCGACAAGGTGATGGCGATGATCGAAGCGCGGACGCCGAAGCTGCTTAACTCGCTCCAAACGACGCTGAGCAACGCGAACGATCTCACCGTGTCGACGAAGGCGTCGATGCGGCAGCTCTCCGGCGAATTCCTGGCGCTCGGTGCGAGCCTGCAGACCAACCTCGGCGCCGCCAGCGCAAATGTCGAGCAGCTTTCCGCGACGCTGAATAGCGCCGCGACGACGGACTCGAGAAAGCTCGGCGTACTGCTCGATCAGTTTCACTCCACCGCAGTTTCGCTCAACCGTTCGATGAGCGCCATCGCCGATCTCGCGACCGATCCGCGTTTGAAAGCCAACGTCTTAACGACAACGCAGAGCATCGCTGATGCGACGCAGACGCTGGCGGAACTTACCAAAGATTTGCGCACCGTCACCGGCGATCCGCAAACGCAAGCCCAGATGCGCAACACGATCGCCAACCTCGACGCGGTGATGCAGAAGGCCAACTCGCTGCTCGGCCAACTCGGCGGCACGAGCAACGTTCCCGGCGTGGACAACGGCGCGACGCCGGCCCCGGGTGCAAGCGGTGCTCCCAGCGGCGGCGTCTCCCCGGCGATGCGCGATCGGCTGCGGGGCAAGCTTGCCTCCGTCGCGCATAACTTGGTCGCCATTCAGACCCGGCTCTACGGACTCTCACAACAGCATAATCCGGGCCTCAATCCGGTTCTGACGTCGAGCCAAGGCCCGCTCGGCGACATCAATCTCGTCGTGCTGCCGCATGCGGGCACGAATCTCATGGTCGGCGCCAATGCGATCGGCAACAATACTACGTGGAACGCCGTGCTCCAGCAGCAAAAAGGCGACTTCCGTTTCGGCGCCGGCGTGCTGTATTCGCAGATCGGCGTGTTGGCTCAATACGCGCCGCTGCGCGGTTTCGGCCTGGAGACGCGGATTTACGATCTCACCTATCCGATGATCGACCTGTACGGCAACGTGCACATCGCGCCGGGCACGCAGCTGTTCTTCGGAGAACGCGACATCAACCACGTGTCGCGCCGCAGCACCTTCGGCCTTCAATACCAGTTCTGAGCCGGTGACCGTCGGATCACAGCGCCCGCGCATCGGCATCATCGGGGCGGGCGCGATGGGAACGCTCTTCGGCTTTCACCTGGCCGAGGGCTGCGACGTCACGATGCTGGACGACAACGTCGCGGTGGCCAAAGCGGTCGAGCACGACGGGCTGCGCGTTAACGACGAGAAGGCGCGAAAAGTGGCGATCGCGCACCACCCGCGCGATCTCTACGGATCGCAGATGCTCTTTCTGTTCGTCAAAGCGGTGGACACGCTGCGCGCGCTGCGCGCGTTCGCCGGCGAATTGGACCCCGCCGCGCCGGTAATCTCGCTGCAGAACGGCATCGGCAACGAGGACGCGATCAAGACCGCACTCGGCGGCGCCGTCCCGGTTATTCTCGGCATCACGACGGAATCGTCGCACACGATCGCACCCGGACACGTGCGCAGCTCAGAGCAAGGCAACACGATCATCGGCTCGATGAGCGCGTCAACGACGACCTCGCGCACCGTGACCGATCTGCTCACCCGTAGCGGTTTGCGCGCGTCGGTCGTCTACGATATTCGACCGCACCTGTGGGGCAAGTTAGTCGCCAACGCGTCGGTCAACGCGCTCTCGGCGCTCCTGGATTGCAACGCCGGCGAGATCCCGCTCGATCCAAATGCGGCGCGGCTCGCCGAAGCCCTTGCCGACGAGACCGCCGGCGTCGCGGCCGCGCTGAAGATCAGCCTTCCGTTCGTTAATCCGTGGCAGTACGTAACCGAAGTGATCGCGCTCGGCGCCGACGCAAAGAGCTCGATGGCGTACGATCTCGAGTCGGGCCATCCCAGCGAGATCGATCACATCAACGGCGCCGTTGTCGCATTCGGGCGGCGGACTGGAACGCCGACGCCATACAACGATGCGATGGTGCGGCTGATCAAGGCACGCGAAGCGCTGCTGGCCGGTTCACGGCTGGGGAGATAGGCGCAGCAGCCGGATTGCGCCGGCTCCGGCTTCCACGTCGATTCGCTGCGCACGGCCCCCGTTAACGCTGCCATCGATCGTTTCGGACCGTCCGTTCGAGGTGCCGCGCAATGCGTAATCGGTGAAGAGCGCCCCGTTATCGGTGTGCAGATGAACGTCGAACGCCGCTCTTGCGCTGATGCGCAGCACGACGTCGCCCTGTTGCGTCGAAAAATGCAATGTCCCGGGCCAGCTCGCCGCTCCGATCGTCACGGTCAGGTTGCCCTGGCCAACCGCCGCTTGCGCGTAACCCGGAATCATCGCACTCACGTTTCCGTGACGCGCGAGGATACGCACGTTGCCGGTGATATCGGTGACGTTCACATCACCCGCCTGCGAGTCAACCACGAGATTCACGCCGTCAGGGACGCGCACGAGCAACGACGCGAGCGGACTCGGTGCGCTGACGATCACGCCGAGCGGCGCGACGCGCAGCCGCGGTGTGGCCGGCGTACTTTTGGGCAGCGCGGTGGCCGCGACGGTGAACAAATCCCGGCGCTGTCCGGACGCCGGCTGGTAGGCGTCGAGAGTTGCCTGCGCTACGCGCACCACTAACGTCTTGCCGGGTTTCAAGATGCCGACAGTCGTCGCGTATGGCGGCGCGCTGCTGCACGCCACCGGTACCGCGAGGAGAAGAAGGAGAAGACGCTTCACGAAGTACGCTCTTCGATGAGCTTCCTACGCCTCTTTCAGGCCCGCCGCTGGTGCGGTCTGCTCGCGCTCTTGCTCTCAGCCTGCGGCGGTGGCTCGCTCGGGGTCGTGCCGACCATAACGGCGTCCACCGCGCGTGTTTCGCTCGAAACAGCACGCTGGATGCCGGCCGCGGACGAAACGTATCAAATCCAATACACCGGAAAGCTCGACCTCCGCATCCCGGCGCAGATTTACGATCTCGATGGCTTCGACACGCCGGCGTCGGTTGTGGCGACGCTCCACTCCATGCACCGGCGCGCGATCTGCTACATCGACGTCGGCACGTGGGAGAACTGGCGCCTCGACGCCAAAAAGTTTCCCAAGAGCGTGCTCGGCGAGCCCGTTAGCGGCTGGCCCGGCGAGAAGTGGCTCGACATCCGTCAAATGAAAATTCTCGCTCCGATCATGTCGAAACGCTTCGATCTCTGCAAACAAAAGGGGTTCGACGGCATCGATCCCGACAACATCGACGGCTATACGAACGACACCGGCTTTACGCTCACCGGCGCCGAGCAGCTCACCTACGACACCTGGGTCGCCAAAGCAGCACATGCGCGCGGTCTTGCCGTCGATCAAAAGAACGACAACAGCCAGGTTACGCGGCTGGCGAAGGTCTTTGACTTCGCCGTGCTCGAGCAGTGCTACGCGCAGCGATGGTGCAATCAGTTTGCCGTGTACACTAAATCGAATCGCCTCGTCGTCGACGTCGAATACGGCTTGACGAAGCAGCAATTTCTTACGAAAGCCTGCGCGAACGCCGCGCGCTACGACGAAACCGCGATCCTCAAGAAGCTCGCGCTCGACGCCTGGGTCGTCAAGTGTTCGAAGGGGTGAACACATGAACAGGCACATCCTCTGGTCCGCAACCGCGGTCGTTTTCGCGGTCGCTGCATGTACCGGTTACCGAGGATCAGGCGCGATTGGGGTGCAGCCCGACGCCAACGCGTCGGGGACGATGTCGCCCGGAAGCGGCGCCCTGCTGTACGTCTCTGATGCCAACAACGGGCTCGTGCGGATGTACGACTACCCGCAGCTCACCCTCGCCGGGACGTTGCAAATTGGCAACCCGGAGGGTCTTTGTGTCGATAACCGCTCGCGAACGATCTGGGTTGTCAGCACGGTCTATTCGCAGATCGTTGAGTTTACTCACGGCGGCACGAGGCCAATTAAAATTCTCAAAGATGGAGTTGAGTACCCTGATGCATGCGCCGTCGACACCGTAACCGGAGATCTCGCTGTCGCAAATGTTAACAACCAAGGCAGCGATCCAGGCAGCGTTTCGATCTATAGGAAGTCCGAGGGCAAGGCTCACCTCTATTCCGACAGCAAAATCTATTTCATGTCATTTCTCGCCTACGATGGAAAAGGCAATCTGTTCGTCGACGGCTCCGGGCCGAACTACCCGACCTTTCGCCTCGCCGAGCTACCGCGTGGCGCCAGTACGTTCAAAGAACTCCGACTGACCGGCCCGCAGACAAAAAACCCCGGGGGTCTTGTTTACGATGCGGGCGTGATTGCGATCGGCGATCGAAAACGATCGGTCATCTTCCAAACCTCACATGGGCGCGTGACCGGGCGCACACCGCTTGGAAACGCCTGCTACATCTCTCAGTTCGTCATCGACGGCCGCCGCGCCATCGTCGCCAACACCTGCGGCTCCATAAACAACCCGACGGGCAACATCTTGATCTATGATTATCCGCGCGGCGGCTCCCCGGTGAAGCAGCTTACCGGTTTCGCGGTCGCATTCGGCGTCGCCATCAGCCGCTAGGCTCGCGGCCCGCCGCAGGTGCGGCTCGATGAATCGACTAACGCGTCGCTCTCTCTGCAAGAGAACCGGAGGACTGATATGGCTACAGCAACACAGCTCGAGCGAGATGCCGTCACGCTGGATCCGAAGCACTACAGCGTAGAGGCCGAGAACGACGAGGTGCGGATCGTGCGCATCCGCTACGGGCCGCGCGAAAAGTCCGTCATGCACCAGCATCGCCGCGGCGTCGGCGTTTTCCTCACGGATGGTAACTTCACGTTCACCTACCCCAACGGGCGGTCCGAACCGATTTCCGCCAACCGCGGCGACTTTCTGGTCTTCGACGAGGCCTGGGAGCATCTGCCCGAAACCCTGACCGAAGAACCCTTCGAGGCGCTTTACATCGAGCTGAAGGACTAGCTGCAGCCTAACACGCCCAACGGGTCCCTCGGATCCCCCTAATCTTTTGTCGCGTTCGCTTGCGCCCAGGAACCGTTTTCGCTGTCGCGAATGCGATAAAAGATTTATTATGTCGCGTTCAGCAAGTCGTAAGAAGCCCCGGCCGCGCGCCGAAGCGGCGCTCCCCGAAGGGTTGGATCCGCTGGTCCAAGACCTTGCGGGATATCTGCTGACCGAGCGCCGGCGGAGTCCATTGACGGTCGCGGCGTACGCGCACGACCTAAAAGAGTTCAGCGATTTTCTGGCACGCGAGGCGCCCGATCCGTCGCTGCGTGCGGTGAGGGCGACGCAGATTCGCCAGTACATCGCACACCTTTTCGATACCCGCGGGTACGACAGCCGCACCGTCTGCCGCAAGCTCTCGTCGATACGAGCTTTGTATCGGTTTCTCAAAATCACGGGCATTCTCGAGAATGACCCGGCGTTCGCGATTCCCGGACCCTCGGTGGCCAAACGGAAGCCTGCGCCGCTTAAGGTTAACGAGGTCATGAAGCTGCTGCGTACATCGCTTGCCGGCAAGACAGAGGCGGCTCGCCTGCGCGATCGCGCGATCCTCGAACTGTTCTATGCCAGCGGCATGCGGCGCGCGGAGGTGGCCGGCGTACGGCTCTCAGACGTCGACCTGACGGAGCGGACGATCCGCGTGACCGGAAAGGGCAACAAACAGCGCACGGTCTTGATCAACCACGCTGCGGCCGACGCGATCAGCGCCTATCTCCGGGTGCGGCCGCGCAGCGCCGATCCGGCGCTCTTTTTGGGCCGCAGCGGCCGCTCGCTAACGCCGAAACACGTTTGGCGCATATTTAATCTGATCTACCGGGTTAGCGGCATTCAAAAGCATGCAAGCCCGCACACGCTGCGCCATTCCTTCGCGACCCATCTTGTCGAGAACGGGGTCGATCTCGAGACCGTTCGCGAGCTACTTGGTCATGAAAGCTTGGCCACAACGGGAATCTACCTACAGCTCGCAATGGGTCATAAACGGCGCGCTTATGACGAAGCGCATCCGCGCGATCGCGTCGCCGATTCCTAGGTCTTCTTCTTCGCTACTGTTTGTCCACCGGCAAGCCCGAGGGTTGCTGGTGCAGGAAGAACGCGCGTGAGTACTTCGACACGATCGGTTGGAATGGGCGCGGCGTCTGGTTGAAGTTGAACGCGTTGGTAAGCGGCGCCGCTCGGGCGTCGGGCTCTTGCAGCGGCCCGCTTAGCTGAAAATTTACTTCGATGAACTTGACGATGCTGGCGGTTTCGTATTGTGTATGCTCGATGTGCGGCTGCACGTAGGGTGAAACGATCAGGACCGGAATGCGGAATCCGAGCCCGCCCTGGTCGTCGCGCAAGAACGCGGGGGACTCGTGGTCGTAGAATCCACCCCAATCATCCCAGAGAATCACGATCGCGCAGGTGTTCCAGTAGGAGCTCTGGCCGATCGCGTTGACTAGGCTGGTAACCCACTGCGGACCGAGGTCGACGTCTCTATGGTTGATGCAGCATTCTTGCGGATGGTCGGAGTTGAACGCGTCTGGAATTACCCATGAAACAGCGGGGAGGCTGCCGTTTTTGAGGTCGTTAAAGATTACGGTATCGGGGCTGACGACATTCGTTGCCCATTCGGGACTGCCGCGTACGGCCTTGATCGCGTCGAAGGCGTCCCAATTGCCCGCCGTCTCTTTGTTCAGTACGATCGTCGGCGTGTAGAACTTCCACGTCACGCCCTTGGCGTCGAGCAAATCACGCAGCGTCTGATACTGAGTAAAGCACGGAAATGGCCCCGCGAACTGCTTGTAAATGAGCTTCGTTGTGATCAATCCCGTCTTCGTTCCGGGCGGCGAGTCGCAGCCCCACGGGGAAGTCCCCGGGTCGTCGATGACACTGGCCGAACTGCTGATCCTGGTGCCGGCGGCGATGAGGTCCTGGTGGGCGGTAAAACTCCCGCTCGCTTGTGTTTGGAACACATGGTCGGCGAGCACGTACTGCGTTGCCAAGTCCCAGTACGGTTTAATTTGTAACGGATCGACGTAGACGTAAGGATGCAGACAGTCGAGCTTGGTGTTCCCGGGAATCCGTGCGAGGTCGAAGCCGTCCATGCTTCCCTTGTGATAGTCGGTGAGAAAGTAGCTGAAGTTGTGGCCGAAATCTTGGGTCTCGCGGAGACCCGTTTTAGCTAGCGGAACGGTGGTCGCTTGGGGGACTGGGCACTGCGATTGGAGCGAAGGCGGTACCGCGGCGACTTTCCCGGTCGTGGTCCCGTCTGCGCCGGGAAATGTGGAGAACAAGTTATCGAAGCTGCGGTTCTCCTGCACCACCACGATGACGTGCGCGATCGGCGAGGTCGCGCTCGGGCTTGGCTGGGTGCGCGGAAAGACTTGTGACGAGGAGGAGCTCCCGCCACCACACGCGGCGGCCACGGCGCCCACCGACAAAAACACAAGAAATGCGCGTGCCTCAAAGACCCGCAACCGGCAACCTCCTGTTACCCTCTAAAGTTTGACGGTTAGGGAGCCGGTCACCTGCAGGGGTTCGGTCACACCCAAGAAGCCGGTGTTGTTTCCGTTGAACAAGAAGGCGTACGGAAACTGCAGCTGCGGCGCCGGATGCGACGAGGTCGAGTTCGGATAGAAGTTGCCCGCCGGATATAAGAAGTTCGTGGGCAACGAGCCGTAGGTGCAAACCGACGGGTTATCCCAAGCGTAACCGCGCTGACCGCAGATATCGAGCAGATTGGTGAAGTTGAGCCTCGCGGTTATCCGGGGAGTGACGTCATAGCTGAACGCAAGGCCCATTTGGAGCTGCCACGGCTCTTTGAACGCGCCGAGATTGTCGAATCCGCCGGTAAACTTATCTGGGATGAAGAGCGGCAAGTTTCCGAAATTGTCGCAGGACGCCGGATCGGGGGCTTTTCCGTGCGCGACGACCCAAAAAGCCGGCGGTGCGAAGCAGGACTGTGGATTGAATCCGGGCCAGGCCGTCGGAGCGCCGTATTCGGCGCCCGACGTGAAGTTCCACGAATTCGTGACATTGAACCGTTGGTGCTTGTAGTTGACGATGAGCGCGACGACGTACGGAACCGCATAACCATTCGCGGCCGCTACCGGTCCCGGAATGACGTCGTAGGTCGGATACCACGCGGTGTCCGAAAAGATGTTCTGATACGGCTGGTTGTAGTACGGGTTGATGACGACGCCCGGTTGCGTGCAGTTATTGGTGCCCGCACCGCCGGTGGACTCATAAAAGTAGCACGGGAACCCGCCGTGGCCCTTAAGAAACGAGTCGTACTGCTTGATGTATCCGTTGAGCTGGTCGATCACGTTTTGCGACGTTCCGGTAAAGTTCTGGTACCTGATTTGGCTGTGCGTGTAGGTGAAGGCGAGTTGTCCGCTCCATCCCTCGCGCGAGAAGTCGCCCTTCTGCACCGCCAGCTCGACGCCGCTGCTTTGCTGGCTCCCGACGTTAAGACCCGATTCGAGCCCGCCCTGCGGATCGATGAAAAAGTTCTGCAACTGATCGCGCGTCGCCCGGAAAAACGGGGTGATCTTAAAGCTCCAGTCGGTGCCTTTGAGCCGGCGTTCCCATGAAAGGTCATAGTTGTACGACGTATCCGGCCGAATCAAATGGTCGGGCGTATTGAACCCGAATCCATAAAAGTGGGCACCGAGAAACTTCGGCAGATTCTGTGAGAGCCTATTATACTGGACCCACGACGAGTTCGGCGGCCGGGCATAGATGCCGAACGAGGCCCGAAGAATGCTATCCGGAGTCAACGTGTACGTCATCCCAAGTCGCGGCTGGAACCGCGCCGTCGTGTAGGAGCCGCCGCTGACGTTGACGAGCGGTCCATAGGCCGACTGGGCCAGTGGAACCGTCGCGATGCCGTTGACGACCGGACACGGCCCAACGCCGTTGTTCGTACGATCGATCGGCTTGCTGTTGTTGACGCCGGGCGCAAAACAGAACTCTGCGTTGTAGGCGTTGAACCAGAACTGCCGCGCCGGATCGTTGGGGCTCGTGTCGCCGAACAGATACTTGAAATCTTCGACGCGCAAGCCGACGTTGACGTTCAACCGGTCATCCGGACGCCACTGGTCCGTGACGGAGTAGCCTATGAGATTCGCTTTGACCTGATTGAGGTTGCCGTCGAACGTCGTGTTAGTGACCAGCCAGCGCGGGTTTACCCCGTGCGCGCAAGCCGGCAGATTTGGGCTCGAAACGCACGAGTATGTCGGCGGCGGTGAGGGGCTGCTCAACGTCCCCGGCGCTTGATCGTAGCAGCCGATCTGGAAACCCGTCGACGGATCGTAGCACTTGCCGTTCGTTCCGACGAAATTCGTGATACTCCAATTCGACGGAAAGAACGTAACGTTGTAGCGCTGCAAGGTCGAATACGTGTAGGCGCCGGTCGCGCTCAGGAGATGCTGGGCGCTGAGCTGATTCGTATAGTTGAGGTTGAAGCCGTACGTCCAGTCGGGAAGAAAGTAGGGAAGCTCCCAGCCGTAAAACGGCATCGCCGTCGAGTCATAGCCGTTGATGAACCAGTTCGAGTACATTGCGTAGCCGTAGAGGCGGACGAACGACGAGGACGCGAACTCGTGCTGATACTGCAACTTCTCGACCGCGATGCCGTTGTCGTTGGGATCGCGAATGTTGCTGGGCAGCAGGCTCTGGAATGCGTGCGGCGGGCTCGAGGGAAAGAAATACTTGGTGAGAGCGCCCGGCTGGAACGGCTTCATTGTGGGCCCGTGATACAGAAACGAATCGTCCCACACCAGCGGACCGAAGAGGGCCTGCAGACCGTTGCGTCCGAAGTCGTTGATCGAGCTGAAATATTGATTGAGATTTTCGCTCGTCATCCAAAGCGCTTGCACGTCGTCACGTAATCCGCCGTTTCGATGCGGGATGCCGATATGCAAGTCGACGATGTCGTCGCGCAGCGATTGCGTCGCTAACGCAAAACCGAGGCCGCTCGTGAAGAGCAGTGGCGACGGCGCTCCGGTATAGACGAAGCCGTTCGAACGTTGCGTGAGATACGGTGCCGTCCCATAGGCTACGCATTTCGTCACACCGCAGGTGAAGCCCGGAACCGCGCTCACCGGATAGAAGAACGAGAACGGAATGCTCGCACCGTTGTTGTTGTCGATGAAGCGGAAATCTTCGTTGCTGCCGCCGATGCCCACGTAGTAGCTGAACAGCCGATCCGGCGTCGAGCCGCCGGCCTCGATCGAGGCTTGGTGGTAAAATGCGGGATACCCCACCGCAAGGTTTGCATCTCCGTAACCCGGATACGTGCCAGTCTTGATGACCTGATTGACGTAACCGGAGATGCCTTGCGCGTCGGAGCTGGCTGGGACGCCGCCGGTGTAAACCTGTACTTCCTGGCTGCCCAGACTCGAGAGCATCGTTTGCGGCGCATTGTCGTAGGCGCGATTGACGGGAATACCGTCGAGCTCGTAACCGACTTGATCGATGTCGCCGCCGCGAACTTTGAGCGTCTGCCACCAGCCCTGCTCGCCCTGATCGAGCGCGACGCCCGGAACGGAAGCGATTGCACCGTACGCGTTGTTCAAACTGCCCGGACCAGTTAAACCTTGGGCCGCCTGTTGTCCGGCCGAGTTGACCGAGTAGACGTCGCTCGTCGTCCCGGCCTTCACTAATGCCGCTGCGGACTGCGCCACAACCCGCGCGATCGTTTTCAACGTACGGCTCATCGAAGCGTTGTAGCTCTGAACCTGATCCGCGAAGACCGACAGTCCGGCTTGCGTCAGTGGATCGTATCCGCTCTTGGAGAACGAGAGCGTATACGTGTCGGGCGCGAGCGTCAGGAAGCGAAACGTTCCGTTCGCATCAGTCGTCGACGTCGCAGTCTGCGACGGCGAGTTCGCGGCGACGAGCACGCCGGCGAGCGGCGCGCGCGTCTGCGCGTCCACGACGCGCCCGAGAATTCCGCCAGTCGTACCGGCTGTGACGTGCAATGGAAACACTGCGGCGAGAACGAGTGCCGCCCCAAGCAGTCTCAAGCAGCGCATTAAGAGAGATTATCTCCCAGGCGGTCGCTTGCCTTCGTCCTCGTTTATCCAGTCGCGCGTCAGAAAGAGCCAGAATGCCAAGCCTGCGTATCGGCCATATCGCGAGAAACTTCGCCGTATCGTCGAGTCGGCGGCGCGCTTCTTGCCGGTCAAGCGGCAGAACTTCGGGCGCGTCCACGAATCGAGCACCAGCCGCCGATGGCGCCCCAGCAGCTGCATGACGTGCGCAGCCGCATACGGGCCGATTCCCGGCAGCCCGAGCAGCGCTTGCTCGACCTCATCGTCGGAAAGTCCGCCGTCCCGCATCGATTCCAGGTCGAGCCGCTTCTCGCTGACATCACGCGAAATCGCTTTCACGTAGGCTCCGCGGTAGCCCATGCGAGCGACGTCGCGAAACCACGAGTCCGGCGCATCTGCCAGCATCTGTGCCTCGGGAAATGCGCCTTCGCCGAGGTCGGCCAACGCGCGCGTCATGCGTTCGGTCGCCGACCAAGCGCAGTTCGTCGTACAGATCGTCTTGACGACATCTTCGAAAACGCTCGGGCTCGCAAGAATCCGGCCGGCGCCGTCGGTTGCCCACGCGAAGCGTTCGTCGCCCGCGATCTGAGCGTAGAATGGTGAGAGATCGTCGTTAAAGCGGAACATGCGCGCGATCGACGCCTCGATCGCAGCGGCATCGCTGCGCCGCACTGCGAGCGGCGTCTGCGCCACGAGCGTGCCGTCGCGTTCGTGCATCGCAACGTCGATCACGCGCCTCCCGACGCGAAGCGCCCGTCGGTAGACCAGCGGAGACTCCGCAAGCGTCGCCGGCGGCAACGCCGCGCACCCGTGCGAATAAACCGCGCGCGCAAATGAAATCGGCTCGCCGCCCGCACCGCGCAGCGGGACCTCGAAGAGCACTTTCATCGCGTTGGGCTAGACGACGTACGAAACGTTGACGGCGACGCCGGCGGCTTGCGCCCGCATCAAGACGCCGTAGACGGCATCGAGCTCTTCCTCGATTGCCGCGATCTCGCCGGCGGTAACGTGGAACCGCGCCGCATGAGTCCAGAGCAAATTGCGCGCGCGCTCGAACGCGCTGTGCAGCCGCTCGGGGGTGGCTTCCAGCACCGGCCAATCGAGATCGCCCCGGGCAGGGACGACGCGCCAGCCGCGACCGGAGACGAATGGCACCTCCTCATCGGCCCCGAGCGCGTGGGGAACCGCCGCGAGCACGTCGACCGCCTCTTGATCGGCGACCGAGAGGGGCAAGCCGAGTTCTCCAAGTCGCAAGATGTACCGAAAGAACGAGGAATTTCCGACCGTGTAAGCTCCGGCCGCTGACGCGACGTTGACGTGCACGAGGTCGAGTTCCGGGTCGTCCTTCCGAGATCCAGACATATGTTCGTATGTTACTTCGAGGGTATCAATCGAAGCTCTTCCACCGCGTCGCGCTCCTTGCGCAGCTCGTCGAGCGTTTCCGCAAGCTTGCGCTGGCCGAACTCGTCATGCGCGATCCCCTCGACGATCCGCGAGACGCCGTTCTCCGTCCGAGATGGAAACGAAAAGATCAGTCCGGGATCGACCCCGTACTCACCGTGAGAACACCGTCCTACCGAGTAATACTCCCCCGGCGGCGTATCGTGCGTCAAGTTGTAGACGCCGACGATTGCGGCGTTCGCGGCCGACGCGGCCGACGACGCTCCGCGCGCCTTGATGACCTCGGTGCCGCGGTTCTGCACGATGGGAACGAACTGCTCTTCGAGCCACTTGCGCTCGATGACCTCGTGTGCAGCTCGTCCGCCGATGCGCGCATGGGCGAAGTCGGGATATTGCGTCGCGGAGTGATTTCCCCAGATAACCATTCGCGAAATCTCGGTCGTGTCGGCTCCAACTTTTTTTGCAAGTTGCGCGCGTGCCCGCAACTCGTCGAGCGTCGTCATTGCGAAGAAACGGTCGTTTGGAATTCTGGGAGCGTTATTCATCGCGATGAGGCAGTTCGTATTCGCCGGATTGCCCACGACGAAGACGCGCACGTCGTCAGCCGCGTAGGTGTCGATCGCGCGGCCTTGTTCGGTGAAGATTTTGCCGTTGACGCGAAGCAGGTCGGCGCGTTGCATGTCGGCCTTGCGCGGAATCGCCCCGACGAGCAGCGCCCAGTTGACGCCGCGCATCGCGTCGGACACATCCGAACCGTACTGGACGTTCTTGAGCAGCGGAAAGGCGCAATCTTCGAGTTCCATGACGATCCCGCCAAGTGCGCCGAGCGCCTGCTCGAGCTCGAGGAGCTGAAGCTCGAGCTCGGTGTCAGGCCCGAGCATCTGCCCGGATGCGACGCGAAAAAGCAGCGCATAGCCGATCTGTCCGGCTGCGCCGGTCACCGCGACCTTGATCCGTTTTTTCACACTTCCTCCGACGGTTGGTTCGAGAGAGCTCGCACTCGCTGAGGGCGAAGCGAGGTACGTCCATGATCGAACACGAGCTGCGGGGCTTTACCGGGTCCGATCAGCCGAATCCGTCCATTTACGACACCTGCATTCGGTGCGGCTTGTGCCTGCCGTCTTGTCCGACGTATCTCGAGACTATGACAGAAACCTCGGGCCCTCGCGGCCGGATTAGTCTCATCAAGGCGGTTGGGGAATCGCGGCTCGATCTGCTCAGCCCAGGGTTCGTCGAGCAAATGTGGCAGTGCCTGGATTGCCGCGCCTGCGAGGCCGTATGCCCATCCGGCGTTCGCTACGGTCAGCTCGTCGAAACCGCCCGGACGCAGATCGAGCGAGCCTACGTACCGGACCGCGAACCGGATGGCCATAGGCTCGAGCGGCGGTTCTTGCGCGCGCTGTTTGGGCGGCTCGATCTCCTTTTTGCCGCGGCGCGCGTGCTGCGGTTCGCGCAGCAAACACGCCTGATCGCGCTGGCTCGATTCTTTGGTTTGGGACGCGCGGCCGAACTCGCGCCACAGATTTCCGGCGACTTTTTCTACGCGCGCGGCCAGCGCATCGAAGCGTCACGTCCGCAAGGTGTGGCGTTCTTGCATGCGGGCTGCATCATGCCCGTGGCGTTTGCAAGCGTTCACCGCGCAACGGTGCGCATGTTACGACGCGTGAGGCTCTCGGTCGTCGCTCCCGCCGGACAGGGCTGCTGCGGAGCGATTGCCGTGCACGCCGGGGACATGGATTTCGCGCGTGAACTCGCAAAACGCAACATCACGGCCTTCGAGCGGAGCGGCGCCGATGTCTACGTCGTGAATGCCGCCGGCTGCGGCAGTGCTTTAAAAGAGTACGGCGAGCTTTTCGCCGGCGACGACGCCTGGGCCGAGCGCGCCGCGCGCTTTTCAGCGCGCGTTCGGGATGTTACCGAGGTGCTCGACGCAATGGCGCTCGGCACGCCGTCACGCGAGATCGACGCAACGGTCACCTATCAGGAACCGTGCCACCTCGCGCACGCGCAGCGCGTCGCCAGCGCTCCGCGACGACTGCTCGCGCGCGTTCCGGGTCTGCGCTTTGTGGAAATGGACGAGAGCGCCGTCTGCTGCGGCAGCGCGGGTATCTACAATCTCACGGAACCCGAAATGGCGACTCGCTTACAGCGCCGCAAAGTCGCCGCCATCCAGCGCACCGGCGCAACGATCGTTGCCACTGCCAATCCCGGATGCGCGATCCAGGTCGCTGCAGGCCTACGCGACGCGCAGTATCGCGCAACGGTGCGGCACGTCGTTGAGCTGCTCGATCAGGCGTACGGCGAAGATGAAGAGTAACGGTCGCGATCCCGGCGAGCGTCCTCCAGCGAGTGGTAGACCGCAAAGACAGTTACCAAACCCGTGATGTTCAGGAGGCGCGAAATCGGACCGTCGTGCACGATGAGTCGAAACGAACCGCCGCGTTCGGCCGCCCGGCGATGCGCTCCGATGAGGACGCCCAGGCCGGTTGAGTCCAGGAACTCCAGCTGCGTGAGGTCGACGATCAAATCGTGACCTCCCGTCTCCGTCGCGTCGTTCAGCGCGGCGCGCACCGTCGGCGCGGTCGCAATATCGAGGCTGCCGCGCAGTTTGAAAACCAGCGCGCCGGATTCTTCGGTTTTGAGATCGATAGTCAACTCATCGTGGGTCACTTCATCGCTGCCCTTCGCACGTTCATAAGAAGCGCCCTGCGTCTTCGTCCCAGCGGGTAAGATGATCCGGAGTAAGGTGGACGCCGCCCACCCACCGATCGATGCGATGCTCGTCGAGCCAATCCGCGTCGCCCGCGAGAACACGGCGCCCCAGCGCCGTCGGAACGAGCTTCGCTTCTTCTTCTTCAATGAGAGCGGCGTCGCCCGAGCTGAAATCTTCGAGCAACTTCGAAAACGCCCGCTCGCCGAGGAAATACGCCTCTTCGCGCGCTTGTGCGCGGGAAAAGAGTTCTTCGAGCCGCGCGGGACCCTGTGCGACCGCATACAGCGCCTGGCGCTGCGAGCGCGAAAGACCGTCGCGCGTCCACGGATACTCTTCGCACAAACGCGCCATCCCCGAGCGCAGGAATGGCAACCCGATCGCATCCTCGCCTGCCGCCGCGAACAGATCGGCGGGTGAGGGCGAGGTGAACCGTTCCCAGCTGCGCCGAGCCGACTTAAAGATCGCCGCCGTTGCGGTGCGCCGCTTCGGAAGCCACGTCAGTATCTCGTCAACGCTCATACCGGAAAGGTAGTGATCGCTTTGCAGGACGGCGATGCGCCCGGCTTCCAGATCGAGCTCGTCCAATGCGGTCAGCGCTTGCAGCAGCTGGAGCTGATCGTAGAGATCGTGCTCGAACCATAACACGACCTCATCGAAGTCGTCGGCCCGGCGAAGCTGCGCGTCGCGTCGCGTAAACTCATGAATCAATCGAATCGGGTTTCCATACCCGCGTTCAGCAAGATAGTTGGCGCGCAGCGCGCTCGTCTCTTCAAGCGACAGTCCGGCGGGCACCGGCCCGTCGTTGAGCGCGTCGCGCCATGCCAAATGCGTTCCAAGAATTCCGGCTTTTTTTAGAAGCGCAAGGGCTCCATCGCCGTTGGTGATATGGAGCGCGGGCGCCGAGCGCGCCATCGACGAATCTTAGAACGCTCCGATTCCGTTGGGCGATCCCCACCCGGCGCACGTCGTGTACTGTCCGAGCTTGTACGTGCAAGGTCCGGTTATCTTGTAGAGATGCTTGTGATGCGTCGTCAGCCAGAAAGTTCGCCCGCCTACCTGCGACGTTGCATTGCCCGCGAGTCCAAAGACGCCGGCCAGCAATGGCGAGGCGGCGCTGGTGCCGCAGACTGAGATCCAACCGCCGTAACCATAGCTGTCGTACTCGGCGACGCCGGGTGAACAGCCGGCTTCCGCGGCCGCATCGTTAGCGATGCGGTACGCACACACGCTTTTGGGAATGATCGACTGCCATTTTGGTTTGGGAATCCCCGTTGCGCAACCGCCGCCGCTGCCGCTCCAGATGGTCTCACCGTACGTCGAACCGCTCTTTGCGAGCTGCGTGCCGCCGATCGCCGCGACCGTGTCGAACACTGCCGGCGCGCCCAGCTGGGATCCGGCGTCACTCGCACTGGCGAGATACTCCACTCCTCTGGTGTCAAAGTAGCGCTTCCGAAGGCAGCTTAATGGGTAACACGTCCAGCTGTTGCTCACGATATGGGCACCCAGTTTTACCGCCTCGGCCTCGGCGGTTTCCAAATCGCTACCATTAGCGGTGTTCGCTTCTATCAGATAGATCGTACAGTTCGGACAGGTAGCCGAAACCATATCGACGTCGAGATCCGACTCAATGCCCCAACCCGTGTTGGCCGCGGGATAATTCCCCTGTTCGCCGTTCTGATTATACTTCGAAAAATTCGCCGTTCCTAAGCCAAAGTTCGAACGGTACGCCGCAAGATCGGAAGCGACGTTCGGATTATCGTACGCGCCAACGATCCCGACGATTTGCCCCGCTCCTTTCGTCTTCGAAGGGAGCTTATAGCGGGCTTGAAAGTCGGCCGGCGCCCAACCGGCGACGTTCGGCTGCACATTTGTCTTGGCGATCAACGCCAGGCACATCGCCTCGCCGAGACGAGCCGAGCACGCCGGGCGGATGCGCTGAGCTGTCTGCAGTTGCGCGATGGATGGACCATAACCGCTCGCTCCCGGTGTGTTACTCAGCACACTGCCGAGGCCTCCGCAACCACTCAGCAAAGCGATGCCGGCCGTTAGGCTCAGGGAGAAATAGCCGATTATCTTCGAAATTTTGATTTGCACTTTGCTGTGCTCCTACTCAGATTGGACCGCGCGACCACCAGGTTCCGCCCGGATGGTAGACCGCTGAACCTTCGCCCCAGATGACGTGATTGACTCCCTCTGCATCCACAGAAATTCCGAGATAATCTCCGAACGGAAAATCGTAGCCGGCGCGGTGCTTGTAGCGTGCTCCGTTGCCGACGTTTGAGAGTCGGATGGCGGAGGTCCAGGTTGCGCCTCCATCCTCGCTACGAGCGAACCAGGTGTTCCACGCGTTCGGGCCGTTACGGTTATCTTGCCAAACGAGCCGAAAGTCGCCGGCTCGGGGTCCGGCCATCATTGCGGGGCTCGTATTATTTCCGGCTCTATTGATCAACGACGGCTGGCTCCAAGTCGCGCCGCCGTCGCTCGACCGGCTCGCATAGAGCGAGTTCGGGCCTTGCGTGCGGTCGTTCTTCGCAAAGACAAACACGAGATGCCCGAGACGATCGGCGGCTACGGCTTCCTCTCCGGTAAAAAAGTCCGGGTAGCAGTGCTTCACCGTGCAGGGCGCTCCCTCGTGAGTAATCGCGAACGGGATCTCGCGCCATGTCGCGCCGCCGTCTGACGACGTGACCAGCCCGACGTGACCGTCACCGGTTTGATTCGTTCCGGCTTCTCCGTCCACGGCAAACCACATCGTGCCGTTTGGCGCGACAGTACCGCTGTAGGGGTAGTACCAGTAGTGCGTGGTCGTACCTTTCACCGGCGCATTCCAGCTCTCGCCGTAATCGTGCGACGAGGTAACGTACAACGCATAGTCCACATTGTAGGCAACGTAGACGTCTTTGCCGTCGGGCGAAATCACCAGGGTCGGTTTGTCACTATAGCGGAGCGAACCATCGAGCCGAACGGATTCGGTCCACGAATCTCCATGGTCGCGGGAGCTCGAGAAGACGACGCCCGGCTTGAATCCGTCGAGACAGACAACGTCGATCTGTCCGGTCGTCGCCACCACGATCTGCGGATCGTATTGAAACGGCACTCTCACGCCCCGCCGGCAAATATGCCGCGGCTCGTGCCACGTGCGCCCACGGTCGTTCGATGCGCGAAACAGCAAGAAATCCGGCCGCTGGTCGGTCGTCATTTGATAGACCCAGTTCGACGAGGGATCGGCGGCGGTGACCGGCTCCCAATGATTGGCGTCGGCCGGCCCCCACAACTGTTCGCCCTCGAAGCGTGTGGGGCCGGCGAGAATTTCGGTGCCGTACTGAGTTGCCGGGAGCGTGCCGAAATTTCTCCCGCCACCGGCGCACGAGATTGCGACCGCGCTTATCAGCAGCGCAAAAAGCAGACGAAACGATCTCACGGCGTCCCCCGATGATCGGCAGTAAAGCTGGGGTGGCTGTCATCCTGAGCTTGTCGAAGGACGAACCAACGCATGGCCCTTCGACTTGGCTTCGACAGGCTCAGCCTCGCTCAGGACAGGCTAGTCAAAGTAAAGCTGGGGTGGCTGGATTCGAACCAACGCATGGCGGAGTCAAAGTCCGCTGCCTTACCGCTTGGCTACACCCCATTGCTTCGTGCGAAACAAAGGGCAAGCGTTATCGGCCGGTTGAACGGGCCCCTCTCGCCGGCGGCGGCCCGCTTATGGTCAGCGCGTTGCGATCAGGCGCTTTGCTCCGACGTAACGCGACGCCCAGTACGACTCGGAGAGGTGGCTCACCATAACCCCGTGACTCGAACTCGCGTGGACGAACTTCCCCTGACCGAGATAGATGCCGACGTGCGAGACTCCGCCGTACGTGTCGAAAAAGACCAGATCGCCGGGACGGGGTCCTCCGACGGCGCGGTGACCCGCGTCGTACTGCGCGTCGGCAGTGCGCGGCAGAAAGATGCCGAGCATTGCAAAGACGTGCTGCACGAAGCCGGAGCAGTCGAATCCGTTAGCACTCGTCCCGCCAAAGGCGTATGGCACGCCCAAGAAGCGCAGCGCGCCGCGGGTGAGTGCGGTGGCCATTCGCGAGGTTCGCGCAAGAATGCCGCCGGTGAAGCGGCCGATGCCGGCGCGATGGCGTTCGGGGGCGGAGATGATCAGGTGAGAGGTCCACTCGGCAACGTCGGGACTCAAGGCCTGGGCGTTGATCGCGCGCGACGCGCCGGTGTAGTCGAGTTGGGTTGGGGGCCCGGTGTCGGCGCGCGCAAACGCATTCGAACCGGCAATCAATAGAGCACACGCTCCAGCAGCTAACACATGACGCAAGAAACCGCTCCTCTTTCACGACACTTGCGGGGTTAGTTGACGGGTTCGGGCGGGAAAGAATCGCCCTAGGGCCGACCGGCCCACTCACCCCTACCGGGATATCCCCCGCTCGGGACTCCAGTCCCGACTCAGTGACCTTTTCTCAGGCATGAGCGCATCCCGACGAGCTTTCGGGCCCTTCGGGAGCCTCTGGTTGCGGCGCGGTTCGGCATCACCTCATCGCGCCCTTCCGGGAAGCATCCTATACGACGAATCTGAAGCTGATCTGAAGCCTAGGTTGAGGGGTAACGCTCGATCTCCTGCTCGATCCGAGCAGCTACCCGGCCGGCAACCATCTCAACTAAAACGCGGTCGTCGCCCTCGGCCATCACGCGAATCAGCGGCTCCGTTCCGGAGGGTCGAATCAGTAGTCGACCGGAACCCGCGAGCGCAGCTTCTGCAGCGGCGATTTCATCGCGTACTCCAGGGGCGGTGAGGATTTCGCGATTGCTTGTCCGGACGTTGACGAGCACTTGCGGCGCGTTCACGACTTCGCGCACCAATTCGTGCAAACTCGCATCGCCGGCCGCGACCATTGCGAGCAGCGTGACCGCCGTTCGAGGCCCGTCGCCGGTAGTGTTGTAGCGGAAATCGACGATATGCCCGGATTGCTCGCCGCCCAGCGTATACTCGCCGTCGCGCATGCGCTCGAGCACGCAGCGGTCGCCAACCGGTGTGCGAATCAAGCGGATTCCATAGCGCAGCAATGCGCGCTCGAAGCCGATGTTGCTCATCACGGTCGCTACGACGGTCTCGTCCTTGAGCTCCCGTCGAGCCTGCATCTGGCGCGCCAGCGCAAACATCACGTGATCTCCGCTGCGGACCGCGCCGGTTTCATCCACGAAAAGCGCCCGATCCGCATCTCCATCGAAGGCAACCCCGACCACTCGTTGTTCTCCCTCGGCGATCTTTGCGCGAACCGCCGCTTGAAGGGCGCGTAAGTCGGTCGCTCCGCACTCTACGTTGATTCGCGCGCCGTCGTTTTCGCAGTTGAGCTCGGTCACTTTGGCGCCGAGTTTCCGTAACGCGTACGGCGCAATAGCATACGCGGCGCCGCATCCGCAGTCGACGACCGCGTGCAGACCGCGCAGGTCGGGATCGCCTTCGTAAAGTTCGGTGTAATAGTGCCGCGCCAAGTTCTGCGAGACGCGCGCGACGCCGATGGCCGTTCCGGTCGGCCGAGGTAAATCGTCTGAGTCGAGCAGCGCTTCGATGCGATCTTCGAGCTCGTCGGAGAGCTTGAAACCATCGGAGCCAAAGAACTTGATGCCGTTGTCGGCGATCGGATTGTGCGAGCCGCTGATCACGACGCCTGCGGCCGCACCCTCGCGGCGCGTGATGCACGCAACCGCGGGCGTCGGAACGATTCCGAGCGATACCGCGTCGCGGCCCACCGAGGTGATTCCGGCGATGATGGCCGCTTCAAGCATGGTCCCCGAGAGCCGCGTATCACGGCCCACCAGCAACGGCGCGCGATGTGATTCGCTCGGTAGCAAACTTGCAGCCGCACGTCCGACCCGAAAGGCGAGTTCGGGCGTTAGCTCCGCATTGGCGACACCGCGCACGCCGTCCGTTCCAAACAGACGGCTCATGGAGTCGCGCTCTTCCCGGCCGCCAGATGCAGCTGGATGCGCACGAGATTCGGCGCGACGGTGAGCCCGGATACCTCGGCACCGCCTGAATCAACCGCAATCGGCCGTACCATTTCGTCGATAACCTTCGGTTCGCTCGAAAGCGCGACGTCGGCGCGCACCGCCGACACCTGGGCGAGCACCGAGGTCGCCGCGCGTACGATCGCCGAGTCCGGGTGAATCTGCGTGTCGCTGACGACGATTCCGGTCTGCGTTCCGACGTAGTGCGCTGTAATCGGGAAGGCGCGTTGTTCGATTCGCTCGATGTTCAACGTGACCGACGCCGGACTCAAGCTCTGGACGACGACGTCGGGTGCGACCAAGGCGACCGGCAGATTATAAATGCCGGGCCCTTTATTTGAGAGATCGAGCACGGCTTTAATCTCTTCCGGCTTAACCGCGGGCTGACCGCGTTTGGTCGCGATCGTGACGACGGCTTCGTGATCGGTGAATCGGGCAATGTAACCGAGCGCCAAATTCGCCGTCGTTATCGGAATCGAGAGCTGCTGATATTCCGTCGCCGCCACGATCGGGTTGCCGGCGATGCGAAAATACGCCCAGCCGACGATTGCCAGCGCGACCGCGAGGAGCTTGAGCGCGAAGTTGTTGCGGGCGATCTGCATGCGGGAGGCTCAGGACGCGCGCGATTCGCGCTCGCGACGCGGCGCGCGCAGCCGCTGGCGAAGGTGAGAGATCAGATCGTTCGGGCGGCGTTGATTGCGCGGAGGGCGCGTCACCGCGAGCAGCATCTTCAGCAAGCGTTGCTCGTCGTCAACCGGCCGAGAGAGCTTACCGCCGCGCGCAATGGTGACCGCTCCGGTCTGCTCGGAAACGACCAGCACGACCGCGTCAGTCTGCTCCGAAAGGCCGAGCGCGGCGCGATGCCGCGTTCCCAGGCGGCTGGAGTTCGGCGACTGCTCGGCGAGCGGCAAGACACATCCCGCGGCTTCGATCCGGCCCTCGCGGACGATCGCGGCGCCGTCGTGCAGGGGTGAGGCGCGCAAGAAGAGCATCAGCAGCAGCTCTTCGGAGAGGTCCGCGTGCAACGGCTTCCCGCTTTCGCAGTACTCTTTGAGCCCGCTCTGCTGTTCGATGACGATCAACGCCCCGCGCCGGACGCGCGCGAGCAAAAAAGCCGTCCGCGCGAGCATCGCGATCGTCCGGTCCTCCGTACGCCCCCACCCGGGTTCGCGTTCGTCGCTGCGCATTTGGAAAAGCCCGCCGCGCCCGATCTGTTCGAGCGCTCGACGCAACTCCGGCTGAAAAACGATCGGAATCGTCACCGCCGCGCCGACGAGGATCAACCGCAAAATCGTGCCGAGCAGCGAGAGATGGAAGAGATTCGCGACGCCGAGCAGTCCGACGAGCACCAGAATCCCCAAGAGAATCTGCACCGCCCGCGTTCCGCGAATCAGCAACAAGACGTAATAGATCAAAATGCTGGTGGCGATAACGTCGATGACGTCCGAAATGCCGACGTAACGCCCGAGCGCGCTAAGCATCGTCGATCAGCAACTCCAAGACGCGATCGGGCGCGATCTGCGGGGCCTGCAATCCTTGCGCCGCGATTTTCGCGACGCTAGCCGGTGGAAGCGGCGAGAGCAATTCGGTCGTACGGCCGCTGGCGAAGCGCCGCAGTTCCACGTCAACCAAACCAAGGACGAGCTCAACGCTGGACACGGTTGGATCCCATTCGAGAATCACGCCGCCGCGCAATCCTCGGCAGGCAAGAATTCCAGCCGGACGTCCCGGTCCGCTGAGCGCCTCAAGCAGGCTCGGCAAGGCTTGCGGCACCGCCGGGGAAACTGCCACTGCGATGACCGCCGTTTCGTACGCGACTCCTCCCGACGCCGACCGGATCGCTTCCGCGTCATATCCATCGGGGAGTTCGAGCAGCGCGTACGAACGCCCGACCGCCGGATGCTCGCGCCAGATAGTTTTTCCGCCCTGGTTGCGGACGATTTTATCGATCGCTTCGCGGCGCTCGTCGTCGGGCGTTCCGTCAATGCTCAAGGTGAGATAAGCCACGCTCCATCGCGCATTCGTCGTCTCCACCGGAAAGAACTCCGCTTGGATCTCGATTGACGGCGAACCGTCGCCGCGTATTGCACAACTGCGGCGGATGAGCGGCAAGCGTTTCATGCCCGTCCCCGGCGACGTCGTGCAAGTTCGCATTCTCGAAGACGGGCGAACCGTGGTCGATCGAATCGAGCCGCGCGGCTTCGTCCTCGAACGGCGCAGCGCGGTAGGACGGACCAAGACGATGGCTGCCAACGTCGACTTGCTCCTAACCGTCACCGCACTGGCGAATCCGCCACCGCGTCTGGTGACGCTCGATCAGCTGATCGCGTTTGCGGAGGTTGAGGAGATTGTGGTCGGGATCATTTTCACCAAGCCCGATCTCGGCGATCCGGCGCAGACCGCTGAGCTCCTCGCACTCTATCGAGCACTCGGGTATCCGACGATATGCGTCAATCCGAAGCGCGGTGAAAACATCGAACCGTTGCGCGCCATGATTCGAGATCATCATGCGATGCTCGCCGGTGTCTCTGGCGTCGGCAAGAGCTCGATTTTTCGAGCTCTTGGCGGCGATACGCCGATCGGCGACGTGTCGCGGTACGGCCTTGGCCGGCAGACCACGACGGCCGGCCGCCTGTACCGGCTGGGCGAGGGCTTCCTTATTGATAGTCCCGGGATCAACGAGTTCGGTTTGGGCAAGATCGATGCGCAGTCGCTGAGCCAGGCGTTCCGCGAAATGCGGGAGACCGCGTTGCGATGTCGCTTCGCCGATTGCACCCATCTCCAGGAGCCCGGTTGCGCGGTTATGGCCGCCCTCGAGGACGGGGGTATCGCCGCCAGCCGGTATGCCAGTTATCGCAAGATCCTGGTCGAACCAACCTAGGGTATGCCGCAACTCCGGTGGACACCATTCGCGGCTTGCTGGTATGATACACGCCGTTCCGCCACGCTACATTTCGTTAAGAGGGAGTCGTTTTGCCGAATATCAAGGCCGCCGAAAAGTGGGCCCTGCAGTCAGAAAAACGCGCAATGCGCAACAAGAGCATCAAGGGCCGGCTGAAGACGCTCTTCAGATCCGCCACAGCCGCGGGCGAGCCGGCAGGCGCGCGTACCGTCCAAGGCGCCTTCGACAAGGCCGCGGCGAAGGGCATCATCCATCCGAATAAGGCCGCGCGCAAGAAGTCGCGACTCGCAAAGGCCCTAGCGCGGGCAGCGGTCACGCCGGCGGCTGGCCCAAAAACCAAATCGACCCGGTCGAAAAAGCAGCCCTAGGAACGCTACGGGTCCGCGTTGACCGCCAACCGCGTGCCGTGGTCGGCGTGGGCTTGGGGCAGAATGCGCGCTCGAAGCAGCGCGCGCAGCGCGGCGGGCTTTCGAGTGCGCAGCGCAATGCGGTAGCGCCACTCGTTGTTGAGCCGCGCGATCGGATACGGCGCGGGTCCGAGCACTTCGATTCCGTCAACGTCGCGCAGCAAGCCGGCATACTCGCGTGCACGCTCCAGCGCGCGTGTTCGATTCCGTCCGATGATGCCGAGGTAGATCAAGCGTTGCGCCGGGGGAAAACCAATTGCCATCCGCTCGCGCAGCTCCCTCTCGGCGAAGCCGTCGTAGTCGTGGGTCGCAGCGAACCGAATCGCGGGATGGTGCGGCGCGTACGTTTGGACAATCGCCTCCCCGCGGCGTCCGCGACCGCTGCGCCCGCAGACTTGCGCGATCAGCGCGAAACTCCGTTCGGCGGCGCGGAAGTCCGGAAGATTAAAGCCGAGATCCGCCGCTACGACTCCGGCCAGCGTTACGGTGGGATAGTCGAGGCCTTTGGCCACCATTTGCGTTCCGACGAGAACGTCGCCATCGGCCTCAAACGACGCTAAGATCCGTGCGTGATCGCCGACCCGCGTCGTCGTGTCGGAATCCATTCGCAGAACTCGCGCGTGCGGAAAGAGGCGCCGAACTTCTTCCACGACTCGTTCGGTCCCAATCCCGAGCTCGACGATCGTCTCCAAACCGCACGCCGGACACGTCTTCGGCATTGGGGTTTGGTAGTCGCAGTAATGGCAGCGCAGCAGCCGTTCGCCGCGATGCACCGACAGCGCGACGCTGCAACGGGGACACTCCGGAGCGTTTCCGCAACTGCGGCAGAGCAGCGACGCGGCGCTGCCGCGACGGTTGACGAAGAGCAAAGCCTTCTCGCCGCGCTCCAACCGATCGCCCAGCGCCTGAACCAGGGCGCTGCTGAAAATGCCGCGATTTCCGCGCTCGAACTCCCTGCGCAGATCGACGATGCGCACGTCGGGCAGCGGCTGGGCCGTGGCGCGTTCGTGCAGCTCCAACAAAGCGATCCTCCCGGCCTCGGCGGCGGCATAGCTCTCCAGCGACGGCGTTGCGCTGCCGAGTACGAGCAGGCCGCGCTCGTAGCGCATGCGTTCGCGCGCCACCGCCACCGCGTTGTACCGCGGCACCGCCTCTTGCTTGTAGGAGGGGTCGTGGGCTTCATCGACGATCAGCAATCCGACGTTCGTTAGCGGCGCGAACACCGCGCTGCGGGCTCCGACCACGACGTCGATCTCTCCACGCGCACAGGCTTGCCATGCATCGAAGCGTTCGCGGTCCGACAACGCTGAATGTAAGATCGCCACGCGATCGCCGAACGCCGCCTCGAAGCGCTGCGCTGCCTGCGGCGTGAGTGAGATTTCCGGCACGAGCACGATCGCTTGCCGGCCCTCGCGCACGACGCGCTCGATCGCTTTGACGTAGACGAACGTTTTGCCGCTTCCGGTCACGCCGTGCAGCAGCGCCGCATCGAAACGACCTGCATCGAGCGCCGAGTCGATCCATGCCAACGCGCGTTGCTGCTCGGGCGTCGCGGTCATGGACTGCTCGGAAGGGACGACGGAGCGCGGGCGTCTCGCGGGGCGCGCGTATCGTTCGGAGAGCGCGCCGGCTCGCACGGCTCTCGCGATGACCGCATTACTGAATCCGGCCAGCTGCGCGTCGGCGCGCGCGATGCCCGGATGTTCGCGTACGAACTCGACGAGTGCTTGCGCCTTGCGTCCTCGTACCGTTTGATCGCCGAGGTCGAGAACGCGAATGCGGTATTCGCTGGTTCGAGGATCGACTAAACGGCGCTCGCGCCGCAACGCGCCGGCGCGCACCAGCGCGCCCACGTGTCGTAGCAGCGCGCTGCGGTCGGCCGTGCGCCGGGCCTCGGGGTGGCGTAGCAGCTGTTCGAGTGTGAAACTCTCGTCGAGCTCCTCCCACATTAAACGCAGGAGCCTCGCCGGCACTGACGGGTAGCGCTTCGGTGTCGGCTGGGCGCCGCTGCGAACCAACGAGTCGCGCATTCGAGGAATCGCATCGGCAACCACGGCGGCGCTCAGCGCCTCACCCAGCGTGCAGAGATACTGATCCGCCATGAAACGGGCCAAGTGCAATCCGGTATCCTCGAACGCACGCGGAACGTTCAACCGCTCCAGCACGGGCCTGAGCGCATGATCGGCCCGCGCACTCTCTCGCACCGGCGTAACGATAAATCCTACAACGTCGCGGTTTCCCAGCGGAACGCGCACAACGTCGCCGACAGCCAGGTCGAGTGAGTGGGCGTCGTAGGTTAACGGCCGATCGAAACGGGAGGAGCGGATTGCGGGAAGCGCATCGACGATGCGCACTTCTAGGGCTTCTCGTGTAGGCGGCGCAACACGGCACGCACGCTCGGCGTTGCGCACTCGACGCCGTATTCCACGTCGCCGATCGCACGCGGCAAGACGAAACGCAGACGCCCGTCGCGCCGTTTCTTATCGTGGCGCATCGCAGCCAAAACGGCGTCCGGTTCGAGCGGCGTCTGCAGCGGCAAGCCGAAAAGCGCCAACAGCGTCAGTACGCGCAGCTGCTCTGCTTCGCTGAACCGGCCGGTTCGCAGTGCGAGAAGTCCCGCCGCGCGCAGACCGAGCGCGACCGCCTCGCCATGGCCGACGCGATATTCTGACGCACGCTCGATCGCGTGCGCAAACGTGTGACCCAAGTTGAGCACCTCGCGCGCGCCTGCCTCCACCCGATCGTCGGCAACCGTCATCGTCTTCACCTTGATGGCCGCGGCGATTACATCGGTCCACGACCACCACGCCAGGGGATGCCCGGAAAGCTCTTCCAGTAAGTCAAAGAGCTCGCCGCCCTCGATGATCGCGGCCTTGACGACCTCAGCGAGTCCTTCACGCGTCGCGCGCTGGGGCAGCGTCCGTAACGCACCAACCTCGCAGAAGACGCCGACCGGATCGTGGAAGCAGCCGACGAGATTCTTTCCCCCTCGCAAGTCGACACCGGTCTTCCCGCCGATTGCCGCATCGACCATCGCCACCAGCGACGTCGCCACGTGCGCGTAGCGAACGCCGCGCATATACGTGGCGCACGCAAAGCCGAATAGATCGCTGGCAACGCCGCCGCCCACGCCGACGACGAGCGACCCGCGCTCGACGCCGGCTTCGAGCATCGCATCGAGCACTTGCTCGACCGTGGCAAGACGTTTGCGCGGTTCGCCGAGCTTAAACGCGAGAACAGGACGCCGTCCCAACGCTCCGGCAAGCTGTTGCGCGATGCCGGCGACCTTGCCGTTTGCATCGGAAAGCAGGACCGCGGGCGGTTGGTGCCTCCTAGCAAATGCAACGAGCTCCGAGCGTACGTCCTGTGCGACGACGATCGGATAACCGAGATCGTCATTGACGACCGTTTCGGCTGTTACTGGCCGAGCTGAATTTGCCGGTTGCGTAGCCATTCAATAATTTCTTGAAGCACTTCCCCGTCACTGCGACGGTCGGCTTCTACCGTAAAGTCCGCCGAGGCGTACTGCGCCATCCGCCGATCGTAGAGGTCTTTCACCTTTGCGAGCGTCGGCCGTGCGCCAAGCAGTGGTCGTTTTTCGCGGCTTCGGCGCAGCCGTGCAAGCACGTGTTCGGGTGAAACGTGAAGGAAGATACGGTGGGCTCGGTGCGCCAACAGCTCGCGATTTGCCGCCACGGTCAACGCGCCGCCGCCCAGTGCGATAACCGACGGTTCGGTGTTTTCAAGGACGCCGGCAATCGCGGCTTGCTCGTAGCGTCGAAAAGCCGGCTCTCCCTCCGTCGCGAAGATCGTCGCAACGGTGCCGTGCACGCGCACCACGAGGTCATCCGTGTCGAAAAACGCGCAACCGAGTTTCCGCGCGAGTTTGCGACCGATCGTTGATTTTCCCGAAGCCATGAAGCCGACCAACGCTACATGTCGCGTCATGCTTTCGGCGCAAACAGGCGTCCCGCGACATCGCGGCTTCGGCGGAGGTTGTCCAACGTTTCTTCCATCGAATCGCCGCCATACTTCTCCAGCAGCGGCTGCATCAGCGCGAGGCGCACCATCGCTTCGGCGACGATCGCAGCGGCTGGGACAACGCACACGTCGCTGCGCACGATCGTGGCCGGCGCGTCGGCGCGCTGATGGAGATTCACTGACGGCAGGGCCTTGGTCAGCGTCGGGATCGGCTTGACCGAAACGCGCACGATGATCGGTTCGCCGTTGCTCATTCCGCCTTCGATGCCGCCGGCCCGATTGCTCGGACGCACGACGCTCTCTCCGTCGAGCGCGAAAACGTCGTGCGCTTGCGAACCCGGCATTGCCGCAACGCCGGCGCCGAGACCGATCTCGACCGCTTTGACCGTTTGCATTCCCATGATTGCGCCGGCTAAGATGCCGTCGAGCCGCTGACTCGGCTGCCGATTGCTGCCCACGCCGATTGGCATGCCATCCACGCGAATGACGAACTGACCACCCAGCGTGTCGCCGGCGCTTTTAGCTGCATCGATCGCCGCGATCATCGCCGGCCCGGCATCCGGATGCGGACACCGCACGTCGCTGCGCTCGACGTCCGCCTGATCCCAATCGTCGAGCTCGGGTGCTTCGACGCCGCCGATGCGTGAAACGTAGCTCCGCGTCAGGATGCCGAGCGCTGCCAAGAACTGCGCGCAGATCGCACCCAGGCAGACGCGCATCGCGGTCTCACGCGCGCTCGCCCGTTCCAGTACGTTGCGCAAGTCGCGTTGCCGGTATTTGAGCGCGCCGGCATAGTCGGCATGACCCGGCCGCGGATTCGTCAGCGGATCGCCACTCCCAGTGATCGGATCCATCAACGCCCGCACCTTCGGCGTGGAATAATCGCGATTCGGCACGACGACCGCAATCGGTGAGCCGAGCGTCTCCCCGCCGCGCACGCCGGCGAGAAACTCGACTTGATCCTGTTCAATTTTCATGCGCGCTCCGCGGCCGTACCCGCCTTGCCGGCGCGCGAGCGTCGTGTTGATTGCCTCGACATCCAGCTTGAGATGCGCCGGAATTCCGTCGAGAATCCCGACGAGCGCCGGACCGTGCGATTCACCCGCCGTGAGGTAGCGAAACATCGGAGCGTCCCCTTCGGCGCCCCAACGCACCGCTACTTCACTTTGCCTCGCACGCGCTCTTCAACCGCTCGATCGCGGAACGGTGTAAGCGCGTCACGTGGCGTCGCGAATATCCCAGCCGCGCGGCCAGCTCGACAACCGTAACGCCGTCGAGATGAATCGAACGGACGATCTGGCGCTCCAGCGGCGAGAGACCAGCAAGAATCTTCTCGACGGTCATCCTGTCGAGCACGTCATCGATCCCGTACGGCGGTATTCGCCGTTCGGCATCCCGCAAAAGCTCGAATGAGAGCACGCGATTGCTCGCGCGATATGCGCGGATCTCGCGCACGTCATCCCGCGTAGCATTGACGAGTCGCGCGACGTCGCTCTCTGTAGGTTGGCGGCCGAGCAGCGTCCAGAGTTCTCGCTCGGCAGCAGTCCATCGGCGTTCGAGGTCCCGGACTCCGCGCGGTGCGCGCAAGAAACGCTCGCTGTCGCGGACGTAGTGCATCAGCTCGCCGACAATGAGTAGCCACGCATACGCCTCGAACGGCGCGCGTTGAAATGGATCGTAACGATCGACGGCCTTGAGCAAACCGATCGCGCCGACCTGTTCCAGATCGGCCCGATCGAGGCCACGACGCATGAAGCGTCGCGCCGCGCGCCTGCAGAGGTACCAATATTCCGCGACAAGGCGTTCGCGGAGCAACGACGTTGCACGAAAGCAAAGAGCCACACCCAAACCTCAGCTTCGTTCTGCGAAGACCGGATGGCGCTGCACGCGGCATCCAGTGCTCATCGTTATAGCGTACGCGGGTTGAAAGCGCAATATGTTGAACGAGGCGAAATGCGCGGCAGGCGCCTGGGCGCGATCGTGATCCCGTTGGCGTTGGCGCTGCTAGCGATCGTCGCGGCGCGCGACGTCGCCCGTCTCGGCAGCGCGCTTCCGTGGAACCAACTCTACGACTTCGCCGATTTCTATTGCGCCGGCGCAGCACTCGATCGCGGCGCCGATCCGTATCGCTACGAGCCGCTGCACCGCTGTGAGCACGCGGTAAATCAGAGCGAAGCCTATCGTCGCGATCCAGCACGGGCCGTGCCGGCACCGCTCCCTCCCTATGACTTTCCGCCGTTCATGGTCGCGGCGCGCCTGAACTTTTCCGTAGCGAGGTCGATCGACGCGGTTGCCATCGGGTTGGCCGTTCTGGCGGCAATCTGGGGGCTGCGCCTCGTGGCCGTTCCGCTCGACATCGCCGCGCTCGCGCTGGCGCTGCCCGCCGGCTACGTGCTGCTCGCAGCGGGGCAAGTCGTTCCGTTTGCGCTCGTTGTTCTGGTTTTCTGCGGCGTAGCGCTGGCGCGCGAGCGAGACGCGGTCGCAGGCATGCTCGCGGCGCTCACGCTCATCGAGCCGCATCTCGGTCTTCCGGTTTGCGCCGCGGTGCTCGTCTGGCTGCCGCGAAGCCGGGTTGGCCTGCTCGCAACGGGCGTCGCGCTCGCATGCGTCGCCGTTGCAACCTCCGGCTTTGGAGGAATCGTCGAGTATCTCGCCCGCGTCTTGCCGGCCCAGGCTTCGGCCGAGACGAGTTACGTCTACCAATATAGCCTGACGTACTTGCTGGGCGAGTTGGGAATGCCGGCGAAATCGGCACTCTTCCTCGGGGATCTTTCTTACGTCGCGATGCTCGGGCTGGGAGTCTGGCTAAGCCGGCGATTGGCGATGCTTGTAGGACGGCGCGAACTGCTGGCATATCTTCCGGCCGCCTGCGGCATCATCGGCGGACCCTACGTGCACATGGTCGATCTCCCGGTGGCGCTGCCGGCTGCGCTCGTCCTCGCGACCTCACTTAGGGGCCGGCCGAAGCAGATCGCGGCGGCTGCGCTGACACTCCTCGCCGTTCCGTGGATCGCCGTGTGGATCACGAAGAAACTCTTTCTCGCGACACTCGTCGTGGTCGCCGCGATCCTGCTTCGCTTGCAAGCCGGCGCGGGAGTATCCCTCGGAACGTTCTTCTCGATCGCGGCAGCGATCTACCTGATGGAGCTCTCGCCACCGCCTGCGTTTGCGGCAACAACGGCGAAATACTTTGCAGCCGGTGATCTCGCGCAAGATGCCTGGAGCGCCTACGTCGCGCAGCTCGGACGCGGCGAGCCGTTGTGGTTCGTCATCAAGCTGCCGACGTGGGCGGCGCTCGCCGGTGTGTTGGCGGCTTCGTTCGATGCCTTACGCGCGTGCCGAGGGCCAACCAAAACGTGACGCCGCTCGACCAGCGCCGCCGGCTCATCGTCGGCATTTTCATGGCCGTCCTCGCAGTCGTGGCTTTACGCGACGCCGCCCGGCTCGGAAACGCGCTGCCATGGCGAACGATGGATGATTTTCCGGACTTCTATTGTGCGGGTGCGGTGCTGAATCAGCGCGCGAGCCCATACAACTACGAACCCCTGCGCACCTGCGAACATCGCGTGAATGTCGGAAACACCTACCGCGCAAAGCTCTTTGCGAGCAATCCCGGCGTTGCCGTTCCCGCGCCTCTGCCGCCATATGATTTTGTGCCTTTCATGGTGCTGGCTCGCCTGCCGTTCGCAGATGCGCGTCTGATAGACGCGCTAGCGATCGTCGTTGCTGTGTCGCTTTGCGTGGTCGCGCTCGCGGGCTTGGAAGTCCCGATCGATGTGGCGGCGGCGGCTTTGGTGCTCTCGACCGGCTTCGTCGAGCTCAACACCGGGCAAATCGTTCCGTTCGCATTGCTCGCGCTCGTTTCGTGCGGCTTTTTCCTCGCACGAGGGCCCCATTGGCTTGCCGGCATCGCAGCCACGCTCACCGCCATCGAACCGACCGTCGGAGTCCCAGTCGTCGCAGCGACGCTTCTCTTCGTACCACGCGCGCGGTCGGCCGTCGTCGTTACGGGTTTCGTCGTGGCGCTTACCGCGTTCGCCATGGTGGGAGTCCACGAGCTCACGAAATACCTTACGAGCGTACTCCCTGCACAGGCCGGCTCGGAGTTACGATTTCCGTTCGAATACAGCCTCGCCTATGCGCTGGCGTTCCTGGGTGCTTCACCCGAAGTAGCCCGGTTCGCAGGCGCCTTCTCCTATCTCGTCCTGTTGGCGATTGGACTCTGGTTTGCGCCGCGCACGAGCCGCGCGCTCGGGCGGCCGGAGTTGCTCGTCTTCCTCCCCGCGTTTTGCGCGGTGATTGCCGGGCCTTACATTCATGCCGAGGAGCTGTGCTTCGCGTTGCCCGCGCTTTTGACCATGGCGGTAGCCACCCAAGGCCGAGTCCGAGCAGCCTGCGCAATTTCGGTGTGCGTCTTATCGATCCCGTGGATCCTCGTTTGGGGAATGAAGCAGCTATTTGTCGCGAGCATTTTCGTTAGCGCGGTCGTTCTTGTGCGTTTGCGCATCAATGCGTTGACGGCATCGGCTGGCCTGGTGGCGATCGCGGCGCTACTTTACCTCCTCGAGCTACGTCCGCCCCATCTGCCGGTTCCCGAACACGCTCTGCAGCGCGTCTACGCCCCGAGCGATCTCGTGCAGGCGGAGTGGCGCGATTACACGCAGCAACGCGCCACGCACGACGCTCTGTGGTTTGACATTAAAATCCCAACCTGGGCCGCGCTGCTCGGCGGGCTTGCGATCGCCGCCTGTTACAGCCTGCTATGGCCTATTCGTTGTCAACCGGTCGGTTCGAAGGCGCCTGATGCTTGAAGTAATCCCGCGAATATTTTGCGGGTATTTGGGAGAACGCTCGCGGCGGCTTCGTCAAATCAAAGAAATCGTTGACGAAATCGTGCGCGCGCATGTCGGTCGTCCCAAGGCGGCCTAAACTCCAGTTGTCCTCGATGAACCTCACGATGCTGCCAAGCTCGTAGACGTTATGCGAAACGTAGCCGGCCCTGGCGAACGCAGAGACGACGATCATCGGAACGCGAAAGCCAAGACCCCCGTAGCGTTGTCGCCCGGGAGGAGCAACGTGATCGTACCATCCGCCCCAGTCATCCCACACGATCAGGATTGCCGTCGTTTGCCAAGCCGGACTTTTGCCAATCGCATTGACCACCTGCGCCACCCAGGACGGTCCGGTGTCCGAGTTGTCGCCCGAATGATCCGAGTTCGCGTAGTCGGGGATGACCCAAGCGACGGAAGGGAGGTTGTCTTGGGCAATGTCGGTGAGGACTAACGACTCGGGCCACGCAACGTTCGTGCCCCATTCGGAGCTATGGCGAACGGCATCGATAGCATCGAACCCGTTCCACAGATTCCCAGCGTAGCTATATCCGACTTCGGGAGCGTAGTATCTCCAAGGGACTCTTTTCGCGTCGAGTAGATCGCGCAACGTTCGATATTTCAAGCACGGAAACGGGCCGGCCCGATTCAAGAATCGGTTGTCGGCAGTAATCAAAGACGTTACCGTACCCAGCGGCGCATCGCAGCCCCATGGGCGCCCGTCAGGATAATCGATGAGGCTCTCCGAGCCGATCGCACTTCCTCCAGCTATCAAATCTTGGTGCGCGGTAAAGCTGCCGCTGCCTTGGGTTTGGAACACATGGTCTGCCAGAACGTATGATTTGGCAAGCGTCCAGTAGGGTCGGATCTGCGCCGGGTCAACATATTGATACACATACGTTCCGGGTGTGTTCCCAATCGGCACCTGGTCAAAGCCGTTCATTTGCCCATGATTGTAGTCCGCGAGCCAGTACTGATAGCCGTTATGCGGCGAGATCACACTCTCGAGGTTGGCCTTTCGCAGGCGCATGACGCCGTTGTGCGTCTTGCCCCACCTCGTCCCATCGGCACCCGGAAATGTAGCGAAGAGGTTATCGAAGGTGCGATTCTCCTGGACCATGATCACGATATGCGTGAAGTATTTGCCCTTCTTCGCCGGCGGCAGCGGAGGTGCGCCGGACGAGGAGTTGCCGGGGGCAGGCGTGGAGCCTCCACCGCAGTCGCTGAGCGCAGCGATTCCCGACAGAGCGCCAACGAGGAACAGAGCTAAGAGAAAGGCTTTCGGCAGTTTACGCTCTCTCGCTGTCATTGCACTGAAAATACGCCAATGCTTGGCTTGTCACCCTTGTGGAGGGTCACGTCGGCCCCGTACTACGCTTCGATCTCGCGGCGCATCTGGAGCCAGCCGCGAAAGTTCGCATGAAACTTGATGTCATCGGCCGGCGTCGCAACGTGCTCGAACGGACTCAGATGGCGGTCGCTCCGCAGCCGTTCGTACAGTTCGAGATCCTTGGAGGTTTCGCGTTTGCCGTCGTGCGTGAGATAAGAAACGCGCGCGCACCGCGCCGCCGAGATCCGCTTGCGCGTCTCCGGATCTAGCGCATTCTCGTCCTCCTGCAACAGCGGCGTATGCCACTCTCCGTACGCAACGCTCTGCGGCCGGCTGGATTCGATCGCGGCTTTCATCGCCAGCGCCGCCGCACGAATTTCCGGCTGTGCGGTCGGTGCACAGCGCAGCTCGAAGAAGTTCTCCCACTCCGTGGCCGTTACGATCACGGTATGCCACAGAAACGGCTCCAGCAGCCGGTTCAGCTCCTGCTTGTGCACCTTGAGCTCGAGCAGCTGCTTCGCGTGCGCAACCGCGTCGTCGCGCGCCCGCAGCCACACCCGCTGCGCTTCTTCCGCTTCTTCGCCGGCCAGCATCTCACTCGCCGACATCCCCGCCTTGTTGCGCCCCCACTCCAACGGCAAAACCGGATCGCTTTCGACGCGTTCGATGAATTTCGACGTTGGCACGGCACGAGAACTCGCCGAATTCCGAGAAAGTTGGCGGTGCGTGTTAAATTCGGCCAGCACGAAGCGCGGGAAGGTTACCTCGAGCGTCGTGAGCCGAATGTCTGCCGGGCTGCGCGAGTCCAGCAGCACGCGTGCGCTATAGGCCATTACCCCCGATAGCGCAGAAACGCGGGCACGTCGATATCGTCCATCGTTACCGGCGCCACCGCATCGAGCCGCCCCGTGTCGAATGCATATCCGCCCTGGGCCGCACGATAGCCGCGCCGCGTACCAAAGCCAGCGGCCAACACGGTAACGCGCACCTTACCCGACATCGCTGGATCGATCGACGCGCCGAAAATGATCTGGGCCTCAGGATCGACGGCACGGCTGATCATCTCGGCGGCTTCGTTGACTTCGTACATCGCCATGTCGGGGCCGCCG
>DASRSZ010000044.1:0-3105 GCA_035656195.1 Candidatus Cybelea sp. | reverse complement strand
GATGCCGAGCGTCCGCGGCGGCGCAAAAGGCGACGAGCTCGTCACCGTCCACGTCGTCGTCCCCACGAAGATCAGCAAACGCGAACGCGAGCTCCTCGAGGAATACGCCCGCGCCGGCGGCGACCAAATCGAAGAAAAGTCGTTCTTCGACCGAGTCAAGGACGCATTCCGCGCCGAGTAACCGTTTAGCGCCGCAACGCGTCGGCGACGAAGACGACGCGCGTGCGGCCGTGAACGGTCGTTAGCAGATTCAGATCCTTCGGATCCGTCGTGATGACCTCGCTTCCGGGAACGAGATCCGCTGTCGCCACGACGATCGCGTCGATCGTGCCTGCGCCTTTTCGCCTTTGCGCGTGCCGCAGTGCGGCAGCATTTCGTGCGATCCGGACATCGAGATCAACCGTCGATACGCTCTTCAGTATATGATTGACGTTGGCATCCCGCTGTTGGTTGCCGGTCGTCGACTCTGCAATGACCGCCGTCGGCACGACGATTCGGACTCCCTCGCTCAAATAGCCTTTCCGCATCGCCGTACGGAACGAGCGGCTTTTTTCGGCGAGCGCTGAGAGGGCGCCGGAGTCGAGGATGATTCGATTTCTTGCCACAGGCGTTCTCCAGCTGCGCGGTCCTCATCCGAAATCGGATCTTCGCGCTCCAACTCGTCCAGCCACGCGAGACCATCGATTCGGCGGATTTCCCAGTGAATTCCGTCTTCTACGGCTGCGGCCAGGTTGACGTTGTCTCCAGCTTTCCGGCGGTACTCGTCGAGCAGCGCGCTGTCGACGCGGACGGAGATACGGGTCTTGGGCGTTGCCTTGGGCATTGCGGCCGATCGTAGCATGGCTGGATCGTACGCGCCATACCGAACTAGAGCGTGTTCGAAGTATGTCCGCTGAGCAAACGCCCCGGCGCGTTCGTCACGCTTCGACGGACGCCCCGGCGTTGGCGCGTTGGAGGTCGGCTTCGAGGGTGCCGGTGAGGAGGCCCCAGCACATGCGGTAGTCGCTGGTGAGCGAACGGAGCGGTGCGCTGAACGTTTCAGGCTTGTTGCGCTCGATGAAGGCATGCGCGTACCAGGCCGGCCCGTAACCGCAAACCAGCGCCGCCGCGAAAAGCTTCGGGTCGCGGCGGGCGAGCGCAACGGTACCGACAAGCGTCGCGAGAATCGTGCCCGTGGCATGGAGCGTGCGGGTGCGCGGGTCGGCGTGGGCGCGCAGGTAGCGCAGCCAGAAGGCGTCGTCCATGCACTGGCCTTCCGCCGGATCCGGGGGAAGCGCCTGCCGTCGTCAGGCAGCGTGTACATGGTTCGGGAGGGTGCGGATGCCGACGTGGCAAAAACTTGCCTATGCGGCGTTGCCGCATAGGGTGATTAACAAGACGTTCATTTGCCTAGAGCTCGTGAGGTGTAGCTTGAGGTTGACGTATTTTCCGGCGGCCCTCGTCGTGGCCGCTTGCGCGGCGTTCGCCGCTTGTTCGTCGAGCACGCAGATCGTGCCCGCAAACGGTACTAGGCTTCCGCAATCCATCGTCGGTAATCCGGATACAGGTGGAGGCGATGGCGGCGTGCCGACGCCCTCGCCAACGCCGGATGCATCGGGCCAAAAAGCGTGCAGGTCCGCCGGTGGTACCTTCTATGACAACGTCGGAGGCACGGGTGTCACCTGTGCTGGAGGTCCAGACGGCCCTGGCGCGACGACGTCCTACAATGCGAAGTGTAACTACACGATTCAAATGACGAAGGGACACGGGACGATCTCCCGCGGCGGCTCGCTGTTGGGTGAGTTCTCGAAGGGTATAGAAGTCTACAATTCCGATTGCAGCTACAACATGTATTCTTAGATGAGTGGTGCATTAAATGAGACAATTTGGACGAACCACGGCAATTGCGGCGATGGTATGCTGTATGGCCGGCACGAGCGCAGGCATCGCGGCTACTCCGTCGATTCCGGTTTTCCAGGAAGAACCGATCGCGGCATTCTCCGCGGCGCTGCAGCATAGCCGCCAACGCGCCGTTGATTCGGCACACCAGAGCCGAACGAGCTATCGTGCTTTTCGATTTGTGGACCCCGAGATGATCATCGTCGGCGTCGCCAGCGCGATCACCGTGGACCAGAATGGCAGGGTCCACATCGTCCAGGCTCCCGGTCAACCGATGGGCGGACGTCCCAATACCACACATCAGGAGTATTCGCATATCTTGCTCCCGATAACGGTCGAGCCGCCGGGGCATTGATCGTAAGCGCGGGCAGCGGAGCCCCACTTCGCCGATTTCGGTGTCGGCTGAGCGCAGTCGACACCGGCATCGGCACGGGCCTTCCTCTGGGGTGGGGCGAAGCGCCTGCTGCGATGCGGGACCGGTTTTTCGTCGAGGGCGTGCATGCCGTCGGGGATCGTGTGGCGTTTGCGGCCGACGACGCGCGCAAGCTCGCAATCGTGCTGCGGAAGCGTAGCGGCGATCGGGTTCAGGTGGTCGACTCGGGTGGGATCGCGTACGCGGCTACGCTCGATGTGGACGGGCGCGATGTGCGCGCGACGCTGGACGAACAGCTCGATCGCGCCGCCGTTGAGACCGCCCTGGAAGTTACGATCGCGCAGGCGGTGCCGAAGGGGCAGAAGATGGACCTCGTCGTCGAGAAGGCGACGGAGCTGGGCGCCCATGCGATCGTTCCGGTGCGCAGCGCGCGCGTCATCGCCCACGACACCAGCGCGGCGAAGCTCGAGCGCTGGCGCCGCATTGCAAAATCGGCGGCGCAGCAGTCGGGCCGCGTCCGGGTCCCGGAAGTGGCGGAGATTCACGATTGGGATGCGCTGCTCGCGACGTTTTCGCGCTACGACCGCGTCTTCGTACCGTGGGAACTCGCCGAGCCCGCGCCGTTGCGCGACGTGCTCGAACGCGATCTTTCCGGCGCGCGCAGCGTGCTGATCGTCATCGGCCCCGAAGGCGGCTTTGCGGCGGAAGAAGTGGCGCGCGCCCGCGACGCCGGCGGGCGCGCGATCTCGCTCGGGCACCGTATCTTGCGCACCGAGACGGCGGCGCTCGTCGTGTTGAGCGCGCTGCTCTATGCGTCGGGCGAGCTCTGAGGCTCTTCGCGCGAGCGGACGACG
>DASRSZ010000043.1:0-9049 GCA_035656195.1 Candidatus Cybelea sp. | reverse complement strand
TCGAAAAAACGGCACGTGATGGTTGACGTACGGAATGAGCTCGAGCACTGCAAAGGCGACGACCGCGCTGACGATGTACACGATCCATGTCCGAGCCAGCTTACCGCTCTTGTTCGATCCCATGTTTCTCCAATTCGCGGTTTCCCAAGCGGCCCGACTCTCGTCGATAGTCGCCCTCGCATCGTCTCGTTCCGAAGACGGCACCAAAACGAACAGCTCATTTTTCATATCTCTGATTAACGGCTAATTCTTAGAGTGCCCGCAACACGCTAGGATTGCTGTACAAATAAGGATTATTGCGATCCCACACGTGCGGTCGCTCCGAGATCGGATCGCCGAGTCGCCCGACAACGCGTCCGGGGAGCTCCATTGTGTCGTGCGCAGAGGTGACCGCGCGGCGTGCCGGCGTGGCTGAAGCGGCCCCGCTCGCGAACCGGATCAATCAAGAAAATTAGGGAGGGGCCTCATTGGCTGCCTTGCATGCGATCAACGCCGTAGTGGCAATTCGTTCCCGTCGTACACTCCGCCGAAGCGATCGGCGACAGTCTCGAGAAAATGCTCGAGATCCGCAAGGTCGAAGTTAGCGGAGGTCTTGAGTATGAGCGAGTGTCGTGCTGTAACGACGTCATCATCGCTGGAATCGACATCGGCCGATGTAAATAGTGACCGTTCACGCACTATTTGCTCTCGGGCATGTGTCGCGTCGCCCGCAGTTCGAAAATAGAGAAAGAATGTAGAGGCCGGCGAATGTGGAGATCGTTCTTTAGCCTCGGCCGGTTCGCGAAATTCCTTCGCATCTGCGCCCTTGAATTCCCACTCGGGGTCCCACCCCCGCTCGACTAGATCACGTACTGCTAATGCCGGCGTAATTTGGCGGTACGGATAGTGTTGCTGCTCTGGCGAAAGCCTGCCGACTTTCCATTCGTCTTTGCCGTTATCTAACCACCAGCTGTCGGGTTTGTGCCGCCCATCCGGCAAGTAGTCCACGCTGGCTCGGAGAGTCGGGAACGCCTCATTATAGGGCGCTGGGACTGCAGTGCGCCCTACATAGCGAACGCGCGCATCCTGTTCTTCGGACGCGATATCTCCGATTAGGACTACGTACAATTCCGTGCCCCTTACCGCCGAATCGAGTCCAGCGCCTTGGCCGGGCGATAGGACGCGGACTGCCCAGCCGTGGGTTATATGCTTACCGATGGCCTGCAGGTACACAACCCCGAGTTTCAGCGGAAGCTCAAACACGTCGCCGGGCTGAACGCGACGGGCTTTACGCTTCGAGCTCATAGCACAAAGAAATCCGGAAATAGGGCGCCGAGTCCACAGTGTTCGCGCTCTGCGCAAGCAACGGAACCGGGTCCGCCAGATTCGCGAGAACGCAGGCGGCGACGAAAGCAACGGATAGACGACGGTGCATTTTGCGCTCTACGCGCTGGTGGGCAAAGTCTCTTTCTTGGGGCGCAGCAGCGCCTTACTCCTTGATCCCGAGCACCGCCGCTCGGTCCAGTCAAACCGCCGCGATCTTTTTGTCTTCGGCGGTTCCGATTCCGTCCTTCATTCCTTCGGCGCCGAAATCGACTAGTCGCGGGTTGGAAGAGACTCCGTCGAATGCTCGGGGTCGATGAAAAATTGGGGGAGCGGCGGTTCGTTGTAGTCTTCAAACTCCGAGAACCCGAGACGCTCGAGCTTTCGATAGAGCGCTGGCCGGTCCGCAGCGACACAATGGCTTGCGTAATTTTCTAGTGCCTTCCGTAAGCGAGCTGCATCGTAGGTTCGCATAATGAGAAGGCCCTGACCGCGCAGAACTGCTCCGTGTGGCACGTGATCGTTCAACCAAGACGGTGAACACACGCAAAGGGTATGATATTCCGTTCCAACGTCTTCATTGTCTCCGAAGTAGACCGTACAGGAAACGCAAAATCGATCCACGCGCTCCGGCGTGTATTCCTCTGGCGGTACTTCTTCAAGACCGACTCCAACCGTCACGACACGAGCGCGAACCGGTCCTCGATTGTTGCTTGTGCTCATCAGAGTGCCGTACCAAGTCCACGCGTCTCCGGGTCCATATTTACGGGTCCGCCGGGCCGTACGTCAAGATGTCCATTTGATAGTACGTTTCCATTAGCATCGCGAGCGCCGTGCCGCTCGCCTGGTTTGGAGCGTGCCACGTGTTGCATCGCGCGTCGACGAAATCACCGCGTGAGTCTTTTCGCTGGCTCCTCTCGGAGGCTGATATGAGTCTGGCAAGTGTTGCCGGAATTCAGGGCGCGTAGGTCTTGAGTGGCTTGGCCATGGTGAATTCTTTCTATGCCAGTGCGAAAGTGTCCAAGGAACCGTGGCCAGCTTCAAAGTATTCCGGGCCTAGCTTGTGGCGCGTAAGCAGCGATCGGACGCACACCGTGCACTTTATACAAGCTCAGCTATAGTCAGCGTTTACATCCGCAATGCAACACGGCAACAACTCCGCCATCGCAGAGTAACATGGACCCTCGACGATCTCGAAGTCCTCGTAGTCAGGCCGGATCTCGGCAATCCAGTTCTTCTCACATTCGCTAAGCATAGCATCACCGGAGAGACTTTGGACGAGCAGCCTGTTTTTGAAATCACGGTCGCGTACAAGTCGACACCACGATCCTCGTTCACGCCAAATCAGCTCGGCCCCCCTTTCAAGGCCGTCTCGCGTCGAAGGATATAGCAGTGATCCGGTTGCGGAGGCGAGCACAATGTCTTGAGAAGGATGGTTCATTGACGCTGGGGGCATCCAAGCGGCATTCGGCTGTTCCAGCGCTGATTTGTACAGGGCGGTGCCCTCGGCGTAGTATACGACCTGAGCGATGCGGGCTCGGCGGCAGACGGCGGCGCACAGTGAAGCCAAATATTGCCACGGCATCGAGCTCGCATAGCGATATTGCACGTAGGCGTCCTCCGGCCCGAACTCATAGCGGTGAATTTTCTCTGCGACTTCGATGAAAGTAAGCACGGATTATACCTAGATTACGATTGTGCGCTATGCCGGCACGAGTATCGGCGGTCCAATGGGGCAGCAGATGATGGGTGGGGTACGAGGCAGAGGTTGGTTCATAAAGTTCCAAAGCCTCTCAAGCATGGTCGAGTGGTTACTGAATCCTCCGGGCCGATCGCCCGGGTTTAGATGGCGGTCACCTGTTACTTTAATGGGATTTTGCGGTGCAGGCAATCCGCCAGGCGTTTTAGGTCCCTGTGGGTTTGTTGTGAAGAAGTGCCAATGATCACCTCGAGAACCGGGAGTGCCCCTGTCGTACCGGACCCATGTCTTATCTCGCGCATTGTAGTACCAATCACCCCCGCTGCCGCGGCTTCTATTCGGGTTGGGGTTCGCGGCTGGACTCCAGATACTGGGATCGAGGCCGCTCGGGTCGGATGGTAGAGGGTCGCCCGGAGTGCCCGGGCTAGTGCCGCCGGCCGCAAGGACGCCGGCGACTATGATCCCCTCCCCGTCGCCCAATGGCTGTCGGAGGACCGCAAAGCCTGACGGATCCGAATAATCATATGGATTGTTGCGGTCCCACATGAACGGTTTCTGAGTCATTGGATCGTGGACGTTACCGGCGTAGGCGTCCGGTGTTGTCCACTGGCCGGTTGCGTTGTCGACTACTCGTGCTCCTTGGATCGTAATTCTGCCCCAGTCGAAGCCTTCCGTCCGCGAATAAAGATACTTCCCTGGGATACTGCACGACTGCATCGTGCAAGATGGCGCGTTCGCGGAGCCATTGAAGACGACTGGGCTAATACCACTGGGTACCGTTCCGGGGCCGTCGCCGCCACGGAACGGCCCGAACTTCCGGCCTCCGAACGATACGCCATAGTAGAGCGAGTTGTTATGTCCGCTGGTAATCATGTTTGCGCTGTCTCGATCCCACACCGTCATCTGACCGTTCGGGGCGACATCGGCCAACGCGCCGAGCGCAAGTTTCGTGAGGTTTCCTTGCCCGTCCGTCACGAATAGCAAATTGCCGCCATCGTAGTGGAGGGAATCGCTTATGCCGCTCCCGCCGATGGAATACGGCTTGCCGTCCGGTCCCCATTGAGCCGTGCCGGCGGCTTGGGCGATGGTATGATTTTCCGCGTCGTAGGACCACGTTATCGGATTCGGCCCCTTGACGCCGCAATCGTCCGTTCCCGGATTCATTGTGATCAGCGGTCGCGACACCAGCCGGCTCGCGGCATCATACGTGTCAATACTTTGCACAGGTCCGCATGATGTTGTCGTACCATCGGAGTTGACGGCGGTGCCGGTAAACGTGGTCCCAAGCACGACCGCGTTGATCGGGTCGAACACCGGCGAACTTCCGAAAGACGGCGGCACGCCAGCCCGTTTGATCGCCGGAACGAGAGCCCCGTTCGCAGGGCGGGAGTTGAAGGCGCTCCCGGGCGGCGGCGGGCTAAGCGCCTGCGGGAAGTTTTCACCGCGCGTCGTGTTCCAGAACGACAGCTCGCTGCTGAACGTCGAGGACCCTGTGACCCCGACACTCCAGAGGGCGAGGTGCCCTTCGTCGTCGTGTCCCACGTTGTAGTTGAGCGTCTCAGGGAGACCGAGCGACGTGAGCTGCCCGGTGGTATCGTACGACCACGTCGTGGCAGCGTACGTCGTTCCCGGGTTTACGGGAGACTGCGGGCTCGGCATCGCCGCGCCGGTGTAAGGATCGGTCTGGCTAAGTTTTCGGCCGCCGTCCGTGTACGTCCACGCGAATACGCTGGTGTTACCGCCGTACTGCATCGACTCCTTGGTCATCACGCCGTCGTTGCGGCGCGAATATGTCACCAGCGGCGCTGCCGTAAGCGCGCTCGACGCTACGTTCAGGGCTTTGCGGTCGCCGTTCGGATAGTAGTCGTACGTTACTCGTGCCGGCGACGTGACGCTTCCATTGGTCGATTCGTCGACCTCGCTGACCCGCCCGTCGGCATCATATGAGGTCGTCTGCGTCCCGTAGACTGCACCGGTCATCGCCGCCGCTCTGCCATTCGGATCGTAGCTGAACGTCTTGGCGGGTGTCACCCCGCCATCACCGGCGAAGCTTACCGCGACCTGACGCGCTAAAGCGTCATACGTGAAGGACGTCGTCTCGCCGAGCGGATCGATCTGGGAACTGAGGAGTCCGAGTGAAGCTGCGGAGCCATCGTACTGAACCGTTGTCGTGCTGAGCGTCGTGTTGGCGCTGGGTGAGAACGTGTAACTTGCAATCGCACGGTCGAGCGCGTCAAAAGCGCTCCCGCGCAGGTCCGTCCACGAGGGCGCGCTTGCGCCCGGACCGGTCAGCCACTCCTGGGTCTTGAAAAGATTGCCGTGCGCCTGAAATGAGGCGTTCGAAATCGACACGTTCCCGCTCTGAGTAAGGTCGTAGATATAGCGCGTCAGCCACGCATACGCGTAGTAGTCGCTTGGATCTTGCGGCTTTGCGACCTCGACGAGCCGGTCTGCGCCATCGTACCACTTCGTGGTCGCGCCGCCGCTGCACGTGTTCCCAGGAGTGCAACCGAAGTGATTTATCTCGGTCGTGCGATTGCCGTCGAGATCATATGCGTACGCTGCCGAAACCGAGCCGGCGCGTTCGGCCGGGGTCTGCGTGGTTCGTGTTGTGCCGTCCGAAAAGTACGTGTACGTGGTCTGGGTGTTCCAACCGGTCCGGCCCGTCGTCTTGCCGCAGATCGAACCGGCGTTCGCCGATGAATCATCCGGATCGGCTTCGCTGGTCAACCGTCCCAACGCATCGTAGGACAGTACGAATTGACCTTGCCCCTTGCTATAACAGCCCAAATGCCCCTGTGCGTCGTACCAGAACGTCTGCGCGGGCGTCAGCGGAGAGCCGTCGACCTGGAACGAATCGCCGGTGACCAATGTCGGCAGCCCGTAGTCGCTTCCTCCCTGACGCGAAGGGTCGTACGAAAAGTGACGCACGTAACCGAGCGGCGTGCTAATAGACGCGAGTTGGCCAAAAGGTTGATAGCTCGGATTCATATACGTCGCACGCCAGTGCCTGCCGGACCCGTCGCTGGTCGTGCATAGCGAATCCGAGCCATTTAGAGAGCTCGACCAACTTACCCCCGCGGCATGTGTCTCGGTCTCATCACAGTACGCCGCTACATTGTTGAAGGTATCGTAGTCATAGAGCTTCGTCGGCCGGAACGTCCCTTGCGACGTGGCCACCTGTGGCGCACCCACCGCGACCGTATTACCGTTTGCGTCATACGCGTAGTCAGTTTCGTAACCGCGCGGCTCCGTGGACGCGACGAGATTGTTCGCAGCGTCCCAGCTTTCGTTGGTGACCAACCATTGGCCAGTGCATTGTTGTCCCTGGTTCGTGCTCGCCGTGCAGTACTGCGTCTGCGTCGGCCTTCCGCTTCCGTCGACTACCCAGTTCGTCATGTGCCCGTCGCTATCGCGGAACGTCGGCGTCGGAACGCCGGTCGTGTAGTACTCGATGAGGTAGTTTGAGTAGTTCAGCGCGTCAGGGACGTAGCCGGGATGCAGCGAAGTGTTCGTGCCATCGGGAATACTCGGATTCACCGTCGCGCCGTGCATGATGAGGTTCAGGGTGGACGATGCCGCACTGTTGCCGGAATACGCGAAATAAAGGTATCCCCCGTCGTAGCCGCAGCCACTTGCAGATCCCTGACACCAGCGCGGGCTGGCCGCGTATTGCATCACCGAATCGCTGCCGGCGGCCTGGTAGCCGAACGTCTGCGCGGGACGCGTTCCCGCCGCGTTGTTCGGCGGCCGCGATACCCAGATCAGGTTCCCGCTCGCGTCGTAACCGTACTGAACGTTCGTCGACCCGTCGGGAAACGTCAACTGCTGCAGCAGCCGCCGCCCACTCGCGTCAGCGAACGAGAGGGTCGTCGTCATTCCGGACTCGGTCGTCGCCGTGATCTGGCTGATCTTGCCGTTGATCGATGCGTCGCCGTTGTCCCAGGAATAGTTGAACGTGATGGACGTGTTCCGATTGCGCCCAATGATCCGATACAGCCGGCCGGAGTAGCCGCCGATCGTGCTGATCGATGGGCACCCAACCACGGCGTTCGGGTTCATCGTGTAGAAGTAGTACGTCGTGCCGGATTTCTTCGTCCACAGCCAGCCGCAGTTGCCGTCGAAGACCAGCGACGCGTGTTGCCCCGGCGTGAGCGATGTCATGGTCATAGTCGTGCTGTCGTAGGAGTAGTCGTACCGAGCGCCGTCGATGTCGTAGATGCTCTTCAACGTCGCCGACTGCGAGATGAGCCGCGCGTCGAACGTGTTCGTCCAGCCGTTGCCGTAGAGGCTTTGGAAGTTGCCCCACGCGGTGACCAGGGTCGCTGCGGCGTTCTGGGAGTTGTACGCCCGACGGAACGCCATCGCGATGCCCTTGTGCGGCACCGACATGTCATCGTCTTGAAGCAGCAGGTTGCCGGTGCCGACGTTGACCATCACATGGCCGCCACCCGGTACGTTCTCTTCCTGATAACGCCACCACGGATTGATCCCGGTCCCGGAGGCGTTCGGATCGGACGGAAGCGACATCGCGCGCCGTGTCCCTGGTGGCCCTGAAGGCGCACCGGTCGAGGGGCGTTGCGGAATGGGGCGACCCGGTTGAGACGGGCGAGCCGGCACGGCGGTCGTCGCCGGAGTCCTTTGCAGCGCGCGTCGGCGTGCCGAGGCGATCGGGCGGTCGATCTCCATCGGCAACAACATCCGCGGACCCTCGACACGAACGCCGTGCGCCCGAATCGCCGCCACCGGCTTTGCCGACGTCGGGCGAACCAGCGGCTTCGCAGGCTTGACCCGAACCGGCTCTTTCACCGGAATGCGCTGCGGCGGCGAGGCCGGCGCGACGTACGGCGCGCGCAACGCGCTACGCGACGGCGACGATGCGATCGACACACCGCCGGTTTGAGGGGCGAGCAAAACCAGCGCAACGATCGACGCTGCGGCGCGACGGAACAGACCCTGCATCCGACAGGCTCCTTCAAGCAATGAGGAACTGTATCGGAGCGAAGGCGCCCTTACAGCGTGGTCGTTCCGACGGAGAAACCTCGCGCGTTGCGCGAGCTTGACACAAATCCGCGGCGGGGGTATTGCGTTTGCCGCGTGTCGCAAGCATACTAACCGCACTGCATAAAGTCAAGCGGGTGCCGATCTTGTTTCTGCCTTTCGTGCTTCGCCGGTGCGGCGCACTCGTCGTGTTGTTCGCGGTCGCCGTCCCGCTCGTCGCGGTGCCGGCGCGCGCGGGCGGCTCGCAGCCGCGCGGGACCATCACGCTCGATGCGCACGATCTGCCGGTGCGCGACGTGCTGCTGCGCGTCGGCGATCTCGCGCATCTGAACGTCTCGATCGGCGAGGACGTGCGCGGCAACGTCAATCTGACACTGCACGATGCGACTGCGGACGACGCTTTTCGCGTCATTTGCATGCAGCTGAGGCTTCGCTGCCTCCGCGACGGCAGAACCCTGGTCGTGCGTGCCGCCTCGACGGCCGTTGTGCCGCTGGCCATTGTTTCAGCCAAGCGCGCGGCGGGCGTTCTACGTTCGCTGTACCCGCGACTTGCGATACGGGCCGATACCGCGGCGAACGCCGTCGTGCTGGAAGGATCCGAGGCCGACCTTCAGGCGGCGAAGACGGTACTCCAAGGGCTCGACGTGCGCGACGCCACCAAGCCGGCCACCGAAGCCGTCAGTCTGCATACGCAGAATGCTACTGCCGTGGCGGACAAGGTCCGCGCCGTCTTTCCGGCCGCTAAGGTCACGGTGGTGTCGCGCACGGCGCTGCTGGTCTCCGCAGTGCCGACCGATCTTGCGCAGATCAAATCGCTGCTCGCCACGATCGACGCGGCGACGCCCGCGCCCACCGTCGCGCCGGTCGCGAGCGACGCCGTCAAAGTGACCCAACGCCGTCCCGAGGATGTCGCGCGAGCCGTCGCACGGCAGATGCCCCGCGTCCGAACCGCCGTCGCCGGTTCAGCGGTCGCGATCACCGGCTCGCCCGAGGACGTCACGCGAGCCAAAGCGTTGATCGCGGCGCTCGACCTGCCCGCGTTCGACA
>DASRSZ010000042.1:0-1623 GCA_035656195.1 Candidatus Cybelea sp. | reverse complement strand
CTGCGACTCCGTCCCCACCGCCGTGATGACGCTGCGATGATGCACCGGATCGCTCGTCCGATGCACGACCCGCACGCCCTCCGCCTCCATCGCAACGACGCACGCATCGATCACCGCCGCATCACGCCCCTCACTCACGTTTGGAACGATCTCGAACTCGCGCCCGCGTCTCATGGGCTGGAAGATTTCAGCGCAATGAGAGCCGAGGTCTCCCATGCCATCTTTAGCGGCATGACCGAATATGCCGCGAAGAATGCAACGCCGACGATCTCGGTCGTTCCCCGAAGCTTATAAAACCACGGCGTGCCACGCGCAACGTCGAGCGGAGTTCCGCTGGGCAACCAAAAGTTCACTTTCCGAGGTTTGCGTGCCCTCAGGAACTCGAACCAGTCGACGTAGGTGTTCGCGATGATGAAACGCGTCGAATCTTTGGCGTGCGGCACCGATTGCCGTTCTTCAATGGAAGGGCATCCAGAACCCCCGATCTAGAACAGAAGGGCTGGCTGTATCGGGCCGCCGGACAGCAATTGGCGAATGCGGGAATGGTGCTCAATCCACTCGGCGAGCTCCGGCGAGAGAAGCCGTGCGCCCGCCATGAGGCGTTCGTACATGATGTGAGGATCGCGGTCGTATAGAAGGTGGTGGTGAGCAAGGCGATTTCTGAAGCCTACGAGCGGATCGAAGGCATCGGTCGCGCGGCTTCTACGCGTATGCGCCGCAAATGCCGGGCGCAAGATTGGCCAAAGCGACCGCGCGTATGACGGACGCAGAAGCATCACCCAAAACCCGAATGTCAGCTGAGCGACCATCCGTGACGGTGTCACTGGTTTTCCCTTCGCCGTGATGTGGCGTTTCGCTCGAACGATCCCGGTTGCGAGCGCGTTGCGATCTATCGCGATGAAGCTGGAGTCGTCGTACCAGGGCGCAGTAAATGCATTGGAAAGCTGGTCGCTCAGTGCGTTGCGCAGGGAAACCTCGACGGCGCCGATCGCCGGCAAAAACGCTCCTCCGAGCGCCGCGTTCCAAACGTAGATTTGAAGCGCTCGATCCGCGAGACCACGTGCGTCAGTGAAGTATCCGGCGAGGCGGTCGGGTCCGAACAGGCGTAAAATCTCAGCGCGAAGTCCTGCGTCGTCGGCCGCGAAGAACTTTGACACCGTCGAATCTCCTGTGGTAGCATTGCTGTGGCCCCAGAGCCTCTGCCGAAAGGTATTGCACCTGGGGCTATCGTTTTGTCTCGCTCAGCGCAGGTACGGCTCGATCGACTCGTGTGGGCGGGCGGGTTCGGCGCGGCCGCCGAGATTGTCGCGCAAGAAGGCTTCGACGGCGGCGTTGAAGCGCTTGTTGTTCTCCGGGCGCGCGAAGCCGTGGCCCTCGTCCTCGAAGACAACGTACGTCACCGGCTGACCGTTCCTGCGCATCGCTTCGACGATCTGATCCGACTCGGCGATCTTCACGCGCGGGTCGTTCGCGCCTTGGCCTATCAGGAGCGGCGCGCGGATCGCGTCGGCTTTGAACAGCGGCGAGTTCGCGGTCAGGAACTCCTCGCTCTCGCCCATGCGGCGGGTGAACGTCGCGCGCAGCGTCTCCCAGTACGGCGGGATCGAGGCGAGCAGCGTGTTC
>DASRSZ010000041.1:0-3302 GCA_035656195.1 Candidatus Cybelea sp. | reverse complement strand
AGGCTGGAAGCGCGGTTTCGTCAAGGAGATCGGCGGCTTCATCGCGCTCGCCGCCGCGATCTGGGCGGCAATGAACTACCCCGGCACGCTCGACACGACGGTCCGCGCGCTAACCCACCTCGGCGAAGGCTCCGCACACGTCATCGGCATGGTCGCCTTCGCCGTCATCGTCTACATCGCGCTGATGGTGATCTCGTCGGTCCTCTCGCGCGTCGCACGACTCCCAGTGATCGGCCTCGGCAACGCCCTCGCCGGCGCCGGAATCGGCGCCGTAAAGGCGCTAATCGGAACGTGGGCCGTCCTCTACGTAGCGCTCTTCTTCCCGCTCCCCCAAGACCTACGCACCGACCTCCACAACTCGCAGCTCGTCGCCCTCGTCACCTCAGAAAACCCCCACATCGACGGCATCGTAAGAAACACGATGCCCTGGTTCATCCGCCCCCTCGTCCAGCCACTCTTCGCCCGCCACCGCGTGTAGCGGCCGCTGTCAGGCTGTTGCTGTACGCCAGCAATGGCGGCTCATAAACCGCCGTGTCCTCGAAACCGGGCTACCAGTGGTCGCCGAGCGCGTCCCCATCGGGCTAACCAGGACCTTGCCATGGTTGAAGTCAGCATCAACTCCCGAAAGTACGACTGCGAGACGTCAGAGATAACGGTGGCAAGGGCCTCCGGCTAAACGTCCAGGATCACAGATGATCGGTGGGCGATTGGGCCTGGCATGCCCCTCAGGAGCCGTGTAGCCAAACGCCATCGGTATGCCGATGGCGGACAAACGGCTCATGACGGCATCAGACGCGAAACTCCGTGTCAGACGTTGCCCGGAGCCTAAGAAGCGCGCAAGCGCGCGTGACGTTGATACCTACGCCGCTTCGAGACCTGCCCGCACGGAGCGCATGATGACGATCGGGAATTGACGGTATCCGTTCGAAGCGCCCGGCACGGCCATAAAATCCGAACTCAACAAGTGCGGCGTTCCTGGATACACTGCGCACTCACGCTCAAGAGATTCGAGCACCAAAAGCGGTGCTAGCACATCGTCGCCAATGATTTCGTTCTTCAACGCCATCAGATTGGTGACACATTCGATCGCATCTCTCAATATTGCCTTGACATCAAGAACGCCCAGCATTGCTATTTCACCTCGAATACCTTTCTTCCAGTCGAATCGCTCAAGCAAGTGATCTGGATTAACTCCGACCTCTAGAGACACTTCAATGGCTTGCGCGTCGGCTGACAGACGCGCTTCGGCGCTGAACGTTTGTAGTGGCATTCCGCAGTGCACTGCATAGTCTCGTAAATGATAGCAGAACCGATATGCGAACACACTGTCGTATAGAGTACGTCGGCGATCCGTGAATCGCTTGTGCTCTGTTGATTCGTCGCCGAAGCGACGAACGACATCGATGTTTGCATGATCTAGGAACATGTTGAAGGACGCTAGCGAATTCAGCAGCAGACGATTTAGGTCCAAAGCCACGAAAGACAGGCGATCCGGCCCCATTCCTCCACCGCGACGAACTTCGTCGACATAACCATCATAGGCGACCTCAAATGCTTGCACGTTCATCATAGGAAGCAGCATTATTTGGGTCTCGTCGTGGCATCGATCAAGTCGGCGAATTGCGTCGAGTGCCAATCCCGCCTCGTCAGCAGAGAGAACACGGATTCGCGTGATCGTCGGCCCGTGAATCGTAGCGAGGACGTCGAGGGTCGGATTTGGTTCGGAAAGTGGAGCGTCCGACGAATTCATATGGATAACCCTCTCAGTGTGCTGTGCCAACAGCATGGCACGCGAGGCTGGTAAGACCGCGGCGAGCTCGCATCAGGCCACGCTTCGCTGCCCGAGCGACGAGCAAGACCTGGCAGGATCTCGAGTCGATGCAATACGGCGCTCGACAAGAGTCGTCGGGCCTCCTAACACGAAATCCCAGTCCGCCGATCTCGATTCGGATGAGTGAACCGCTTGTCGAACGGTTAAACCGGATCACTGCAGCTCAGCATCGCAAACGCAACGGCCTCATCCAGCACATCCTGTCAGAATATGAGCATGCGCATTCGGACGAAGCCCGCCGCCAGCGCGGGCCTTAGGCCGTTGCCGTGCGTCTGCGTTTCGGCTCGCTCGCCGGTTCGTCAAATACGATCTCGATCTTCAAACGGCCACCCAGCGCGTCCGCCAACCGGCTGAGCGTCGTCGTCGAAGGTAAATGGAAACCAGACTCCATGCGGGCGATTGCGGTAACACTAGTGCCCATGCGCTCCGCTAATTCACGTTGCGTCAGCCTTGCGCGAGCGCGATAGAGAATAACGAGATCGGCAATCGCCATGCTCTGCTCGTACTTTCGCTCCAGCGCAGCATATTCGGGGTCCAGCCGCCGCTGGCGGGCGACTGACCTGGAATTTTCGCCCAGCGGGCTGATCGGAGACTGTTTCTTTGCCATAGCGTCGCGGTCGAACGTCATGTTATCAAAATTGATAACACCCGGTCAAGATCGGCGCGAAAGAATCACATGGGCTAGGTCCATGCGTCAAACCGCCTCGCCGGGAACCTTGCCGCCTGCCGGACGGGATCGCCGTTCGACGGATCGAGCGCGAGCGGATGCGGTGCCCTCGTGATCGAAAGGTGAATGCAGGCGCGACCGCTGCGGTGGCAGCCGAAGCCGATTCGGCGAAGGCCAGGAGGATGTCAGCGCGCAGAGGCCGGGCTTCACGGCTCAAGGATCGCGTCCCGCTCGGGGCAACGTCCTCAGAAAGCCGTCAAAAATTCTTTGCCGCGGGGATGCGGCGCGACGTATGAACGGCACAACGGCGGAGCGTTCAGCCGAATGTCGCCGGGACGCTCGCTTCCCGAAGCAGAAGCGAGCCGTATGGCGACGACCAAGTCCCTCGCGAACGGCTCGCGTCGCAAGACCACGAAGAGTCGCCCGGCCGAACGTCCGGCGAGCGCGAAAGGCCGCGTGTACGCCGGCCTCTCGGCCGGAGAGCGGCGCGCGGACCGGCGGGAGCGGCTGCTCGACGCCGGGCTGGAGCTCTTCGGGACAACCGGGTTCGCGAAGACGACGATCCCGATGCTGTGCAGCGCTTCCGGGGTGACCGCGCGCCACTTCTACGAGGACTTCGACTCGCGCGAGACGCTGCTGCGCGTGCTGTACGACCGGATCGCCGAGACCGCGTTCGAGCGCGTCGTCGCGGCGCTGCGCGCGACCGATCGCGACGTGCGCGACCGGATCCGCGACAGCAACGGCGCGTACTTCCGCTATCTGACCAGCGACCCGCGGTTGGCGCGCGTGTACGCGATCGAAGCG
>DASRSZ010000040.1:0-1893 GCA_035656195.1 Candidatus Cybelea sp. | reverse complement strand
CGCGAGCACGTGGACGGTCGCCGACTCCGCGCCTTCTTCGTCGTATTTGGCGAGGACGTCGCGGCGCGCGGCTTCCGCGATCCCGCGGTACAGCCGCCGCTGCAGCGGCGTGAGCTCGCACTCGATCACGGCTTCCGTGCGCTCTGGAAGCTCGCGCGCGACGTCTTCTTTCGTGCGCCGCAGCAAGAACGGCTCGAGCCGCGAGCGCAGCGCCGCGGCCGCGCCTTCGTCACCGTCCGCGATCGGCAGCTCGAACCGCCGCCGGAACGACGCTTCGGAGCCGAGCAATCCCGGCTCGACGAACCCGAAGATCGCCCACAGGTCGCGCAGCGAGTTCTCGACCGGCGTCCCGGTCAGCGCGAGCCGGTGATCCGCCTGCAGCCCGCGCACGACCTTGGCGATCTGCGACCCCGGATTCTTCGTGTTCTGCGCCTCGTCGAGCACGAGCGTCCGAAACCGGAACCGCTCTAATTGCGCGGCATCGAGCCGCGCCAGCGCATACGACGTAACGACGACATCGTAATCGAAGATCGTCTCATACTTCGCAGCCCGATCGCTCCCCGACTGCAACCGCAGCGTCCGCAACGTCGGCGCAAACTTCTTGATCTCGTTCTCCCACGTATGCGTCACCGAAGTCGGCGCGATAACCAGCACCGGAACTTCGCCTTCCATCTCCTTCCGCTTGACGATGTGGGCGATAACCTGGACCGTGTTATGCGTAACGATGAAGTCGTCGAGAAGAAAGAGCTTGTCCGGAGCGTCCACGGCGATACACACCATCTCGACGTCCTGCTCATACTCAACACTCGTGATCGCACGGGTCGGCAGGTATTTTGTGCGCGGCGTGTATCGCGCCATCTTGCGGGGCAGACGAAACGGCGGAAACTCCGGCGGAAGTGATATACCAACCCGATAAGCGGGCTTCCCGATTCTCGTCTCGCCCTTGTGCACGTACTTCGGCTCGGCCTTGTATCTCATTCGCGCGACACCGCCCAAAGAACGGACGAGGAATGCGACATCTTGTGCAAGCTGATCTGAGGTCGAAGTGAACTCTACGTTGCCGTTCTGGGGCTGCGTCGTCCCGTCGGTGTCAAGTAGCCCTTGGAGGAGCGCAAGGCGATCGCCAAGTGGCGCAGTCTTGTACATGGACGGTACAAACTTCATCGCCGACCCACATCCTGTGAGACCGAATTCGTCGAGTGCGGCCAACAGGTGATTCCGAGCCCCTCGTGGCCGTCGAATTCGATAATGGTATTGATGGATTGGAGCCAACTCTGAACCCGTGGGCAAGAGCTCGCAACATGCTTCAAATAGTTCTGCGTCGGCCGTCGTGAAGGTAAGGCCATGACGCTGCGTCATGCCGCCGTCTCCCAACAACATGCCGAGAAGGTATGGGTCGATCGGAAGGCTCGGCCGCTGGCCGAAATGCATTGGATCCGCTATCGGTATATAGTGTCGTGCGTTTCCCGCCGCATCATATAGACGCTCCCGAACTTGCCGCGTCGTTAGAACGCGGTACGGTAATCCGCGTTTCTTTCGCACCGCTGAATTTACTGCCCACAGATGATCGTCCGAACATAAGGTCGATGAACGATCGCTGAAAGTGACGCGATATCCCGGGAGGACGCCTTGCGGGTAGACGCCGACTACGTTGTGCGGCAATCCGTCGCGCCCCATTACTTGGTCACCAACTCTCAGGTCGCCGAAGCGCCGCAATCCCGTCGGTGTAACAACGCGTTGATGCGTGGCCCCCGCCTTCCCAACGCCCATGTCGTCTGCGAGAATTCCGCCGAAGCGGAACGACGACAGATACGTCAAGAAGTCCAAGCCGCGACGCTGGTAGTCTCGCAGCACGTGCTCGAGAATTTCGGGCGGCTCGACTTCTTCGATGCC
>DASRSZ010000039.1:0-2340 GCA_035656195.1 Candidatus Cybelea sp. | reverse complement strand
CCCAGGCTGGCGTTCCGTCGCCGACATGTGGGACTTCCTCGACTACGATCAGCCGCCGGCGCCGAACGCATCGCGCTACGAAGGCGGAACCGCAAACTACCTCGGCGCTCTGTCGCTGGCGACGTCGATCGACGTCCTCGCCGACGCCGGCATCGAACGGATCGCCGCGCACGTCCTCGCGCTCACGGATCGCCTTACGAAAGGCCTGCAGTCCCGGGGGTGGACGATCGTAACGGACCGCTCGAGCGACGAGGTGAAATCCGGAATCGTTCTCTTCCGCCGTGACGACGTCGATTCGATCGCCCTCGGCAAGCGCCTCGGCCAAGCCGGCATCGTCACAACCTACCGGGCGAACGGAATCCGCATCTCGCCCCACGGTCACAATACCTTCGACGACATCAACACAATCGTGGAGGCCCTGCCGGCGTGACCGATCCGAACCCGTAGTCGTCTCCCGAGCCGCCTCTTACGGAGTCGCCAGCACGAAATCCGAAACAACTTCGGCAAAGCGATCCGGCTCTTCGGCTTCGGGTAGGTGTCCGCTCTTTTCGAAGATGACGATCCGTGTGCGAGCCTGTCGCGCAAACGCCGCAACTTGATCGGGTGCAGTAACGAAGTCGTACCGGCCCTTCATCAAGAGAATCGGCTTGCGGAGTTCGTGCAAGCGAGTCTCCAGACCGTCGAAGATCCCCGGGGTGTTCCAAAGTGTGATTTGCGACGGTCCTGAACCCTTGTACCAAAAGGCCTTGCCGAGCCCCGATCGGACCATCCATCTCGTGAAATACCCACTCGGGAGATTATGCACGTAACTGTCCATACGCGCGTCGAAGGGTAGGTCGCGACCGAGACGCGAGAATGTGAGCCAGGCGTCCCGCCCGGAAACATTACCGTGGTAGGCTGCGAGGACTTCACCGTATTTCTTCCGGTCACCCAGCTTCCGATACGCGCCGGCGAGTTGCAGAAGTTGATTGTGACAGGACGAGCCGATGTCGATGGTGGGATTGTTGAAAAGCGCCTTTTGCACTGCGTCCGGGTACGCAAGTGCGTAGCGCACCGCGATGAGGCCGCCGAACGACTGGCAAAGAAACGACCAGCGCTCGATCCCGAGCGCTTTGCGCAGTGCCTCCGTGTCCTCGACGAGATCACCAAGGGTGAAGGACTCGTGGTCACCCACCGCGTCCGATCGCAGCGCGCCGCGCTGGTCGAATTGGATCAGACGCAAATGCCGCGATAGCCGCTGCTTCTGGTAGAGTCCGAAATCGTACGAGCCGGTGCCGGGCCCGCCGTGAATGTACACCAGCGCCGGTGCGTCCGCAGGGCCCGAGATCTCGACGTACAGGTGCTTCCCCCGCACCGCCACCAAGTGACCTGGACCGTAGCTGCGCCGAGCTCCTTGCCCAACATCGGCAAGTGCGCGTGCCGGCGCCGCAAAGAGTGCCGCACCCGCTCCCGCAAGGGCTGAACGGCGCGAGATCATGCTGCCCATCACGGGTGCTTGTTCTACGGCCCGGGGTCCAGGGGAACGCGTTTCCCGCTCCTGGGCGTGCCTTTTCTGTGCCAGGGCGGGACTACGTCCGGTACCGAGGCGTCCTCGCGTCTGCGCTTGAACGATGTTGCCGCAGCATCATGGAGAAGAGTACGCAAGTTCCGTCCGACGCCATCGCGGGCGTAGCCGCAGGTCTCGCAATGGCCGGTTATATTCCGACACGGCAAATCGCCACTGCGATCTATCTCGGCCGTGAGCTGCAGAAGCCGATCCTCGTCGAAGGGCCCGCGGGCGTTGGGAAGACGGAGCTTGCAAAGGCGGCGTCGCGGCTGTTCGCGCTTCCGCTGATTCGGATGCAGTGCTATGAGGGGTTGGACGAGTCGAAGGCGCTGTATGAGTGGAAGTATGGCAAGCAGCTGCTGTACACGCAGATTCTGAAGGACCGCTTTCGCGCCGTGTTCGACGAAGGCGACGATCTGCAGGCAGCGCTTGAGAAGCTGCAGTCGTTCGACGACGTGTTCTTTTCGGAGCAGTTCCTCGAGGCGCGGCCGCTGCTGCGGGCGCTGCGGCAGCCGGGCGGGGCGGTGCTGCTGATCGACGAGGTCGACAAGTCGGACGAAGAGTTCGAAGCGTTTCTGCTCGAGATTCTCTCCGACTTTCAAGTAACGATCCCGGAGCTGGGGACGGTTTCGGCTGTCGTTCCGCCGCTCGTGGTCTTGACGTCGAACAACACGCGCGATCTCGGCGACGCGCTGAAGCGGCGCTGTCTGCATCTGTACATCGGTTATCCCGACTCGCGGCTCGAAGAGCGGATCGTCGACGTGCACGTTCCGGGCGTCGACGCGCGGCTGCGC
>DASRSZ010000038.1:0-5814 GCA_035656195.1 Candidatus Cybelea sp. | reverse complement strand
TCCTCGAGGACGAACGTCGCAACGTCGCGCGGAACGATCCCGCGCTCGCGTGCGACGTACGCCGTTCCGATCGTCGGGTGGCCGGCGAAGAGCATCTCGCTCCCCGGCGTGAAGATGCGCACCTTCGCGGCGGCGTCCGGGGTTGTCGCCGGGAGGGCGAACGTCGTCTCCGACAGGTTCAGCTCGCGCGCGATTCGCTGCATGAGCGTGTCGCTCAGCCCGCGAGCGTCGGTGAACACCGCCAGCGGGTTCCCTTCGAGCGCGCGCTCCGTGAAGACGTCGACGACCTCGTAATACAACTCCATCGTTCGTTCCTAAACGGGCAGCGGGCTCCACGGTTTCAGCAGTACGGCGCAGGGAAAAGGCCGCGCGACGACGAGAGCCACTTCGTATCATGAGCCGGGTCCACTTCGCATCGTGAGCCGGATCCACGACATGGGCGGCCAGCATGGCTTCGGGCCGCTCGCGATCGAGAGCGACGAGCCGCCGTTCCACCATGAATGGGAGGCGCGCGTCTTCGCGATCAACCGTTTCCTGCTTCGGTCGGGCGCATACAACCTCGACGAGTTCCGCGACGCGCTGGAGCGAATGCCGCCCGCCGAGTACCTCGCCGCCTCGTACTATGAGCGCTGGCTGTACGCGATCGAATCGCTCGTCCGCGAGCGGAAGCTGCTCGATGTTCTCCGTCGGTGACCGCGTGCGGACGCGCCTGAGGAATCCCGCCGGGCACACGCGGCTCCCGAGGTATCTCGTCGGCCGCGACGGACGGATCGAGGCCGTGCTGGGCACGCTTCCGTTTTCGGACCGGCGCGCCGCGGGCGATCGCTCGGCAAAAGAGACCGCCTACACGGTGCGCTTCGCGGCCGCCGACGTGTGGGGAGCCGACGCCGATCCGCGCGGGAGCATCTGCGCCGATCTGTTCGAGTCGTACCTGGAGGCGCGCGAATGAGCCACAGCCACGTTCACGAGGAATCCGCCGGCGCGTCGAACCGCGTCAAAGCGCTCGTCGCCGCGTTCGAAGCGGCGAACGTGTTCACCGAACGCGATCTCGACGCCGCGATCGAAACGTTTCTCGAGCACGCGCAGCCGGCGAACGGCGCGCGGATCGTCGCGCGCGCGTGGATCGACCCGGAGTTTCGCGCGCGGTTGCTCGCCGACGGCAACGCGGCCGCCGCCGAGGTCGGGATCGACCTCAAGCACTGGGCGCCGGTGAAGCTGCGCGTCGTCGCGAACGAGCCGGGTCGCCACAACCTGATCGTCTGCACGCTTTGCTCCTGCTATCCGCTGGCGGTGCTCGGCCCGTCGCCGACCTGGTACAAGAGCGACGCGTACCGCTCGCGCGCGGTCCGCGACCCGCGCGGAATTCTCCGCGAGTTCGGCACCGTGCTCCCCGATGATACGGAAATCACCGTCTGGGACAGCACCGCCGAAGTGCGTTACCTCGTGCTACCGCAGCGTCCGGCCGGAACGGAAAATGCGACCGAAGAGGAGCTGCGCACGCTCGTCACGCGCAACGGCATGATCGGCACCGCGGTCGTCTAACCGACTGCTGCAGTGTCAGCCGCTCGGATGGCAGTCGGGACAACGGCTGCCTTGCAAGTACGTGCCCGTATTGACGTATTTCAGGCCGCATTGACGGCACACGAGCGTCGGCGGCGGGCGCTTCGCCTCGCCTTCGTTGAGCGCGGCGAAGACCGAGTCGATCCCGGTCGGTGCTGTTTTGCCGCGCATTCTCAATCCGCCGAGGAGACCGCCAAAGAATTTCCACATACTTCACGTTTTTGTTCGCTTCGATCAGTGTCCCTGTGCACCAAGAGCGGCGGTCGATCCCGGAATTTCGGAGCTGGCCGGAATCGCGTCGTCGAGCGAAGTCATCGATGTGAGCGTCAGGCAGCTCAGCTCATGCACTTGCCCGGCGGGTAGCGCGGAACGAGCGCCATACCAAACAACGCCGACGTTGACGAGGCCGTCGGGTTTCGTCCACGCTTTCGCGAGTAGCGTCAGTGTTGGCGAGGTGTACTCGACGTGCGGCGTGCCGGAGTCGAAAAACGTTCCGCAGCCAAGCCACTTCGCGTGAAAGCCGCGTCGTGACAATTCCGTACGGCCCAGCCGGCGCAGAACATCGTTCACCGCCCGGGCGATTGCTACCGGGTCGTTGAGGACGAGGGTGCGCGAACGCTTCTGCCGGCCGGACAAATAGGCATAGACGTACGCGCCATCGGTCAGACCCGGGGCGTGAAATCCCGCGGCGAGCGAGCCATCGACAGGATTCCAGCGCTGCCACGCACGCTCCGGCGGCGCGGGATAGCACATTCCGACACCCGTATCTCGGAAGGCGACCCCGTTGAACGGAATCGCCAGTCGCGGACTCAGCTCACCCCTTGAAACGCGCCGGCCATTCGAGTAGAAGTCGACCCGGTAGCCGCCCTGCATGTCCAAGCAATCGTTGTATCCTGACTTCGTCAGATACGACCGGAAGTTCGTGATTGACTTTCGAAAGCGGCCCAACTTCGAGGGAATCTGATAGGAACTGCTGGGGATGACATTCCACGAGTCCCACGCGGGATCGTATCGGAATGCGAGCAAAACCAACGCGGAGGCGCCGTTGCGGTCGTCGATCCTCGGCACGCGCCACCCTATCCCGCTCGGCGTCAGGGTGAACGACGGCGCGCCAAGCGTCAGATCGAGGTTGGTTCCATCACGCGCTTTCTGCCATGCCGCCCGAACAATGCTCGCCTCGGTTTCGTCGAGGAATCTCGGGACCACGCTCTCACAGTACCGGGAGGGGGCCCACGACGTTCGGCAGTTGTGCCGCATCAGCTCCAGATCCGTAATCGCCGACGTCGCCACCGCGACGCGCTCGTCGTCGTTCTTGATCGACGCCGTCTGTCGCGTCGCTGCTGAGTAGTCCCGGGCAGCATCTTCCGCGCTGCCGACCGCGAGCCGCATGAGGCCGAGGTGGTACCGGAACGTCGTCTCGTTCGGGTTACGCACGAGGAGCTGCGCGAGCTGGGCGATCGTCCTGTTCGCGCTGGACTCATCGTCAACGTCGAGGGAAAACAAGAATCGGTGGAACGCGAATTGCCCGAGGAAACCATCCGGCGCTACGAGCCCACGGTCGCGTAGCCGTGCGGTGACGCGCCGCTCCGCCGCGACGATCTGTTCGACGTCCTTACGGAAGACGAGCGACGAGTACATGTTGTGCTTCTGAGCCGCGGCGATCGCCGCAGCCGTTCGGGCCTCTCGATACTGCGACAAGGCGAAGCCCGACCGTAGGTTCGCCGCTTCGTCGTAGACTGATAGGGCGGCAATGCGGCTCGCTTCGTCGTGAATGCTCGACGCCAGCAGTTCAGCGTAGGCGTAACACTCTGCTGCGCCTTGCGCGCGCTGCGGCTCAGTCTTCTGCGCGCTCGCGCTGCAGGCCGCGGGCACTGGCACCTTCTCGTGGATCGCGACAAGCGGGCTGAAGTAGCCGCTGGTGACGCTAACGATCGCGTATACCAGCGCGACGAGACCGGTCGAACCGAGCACGAGAGCAGCTCGAACTCCATGGGCATCGATCATGCCGCGCGCTTGTCCCAACAGGTTCAAGCCGATCGTGGACACGGCGAGCGTCGCCAGAAAGACCACAGCCTTGCGATCCCACGCGTCTCGCTCTTCGTCGTACGCGTCCCATAGCGCGAGCAGCTTGGCTGGCTTGTACACCGTCTCCGCGGCGAAGTAGCGCTGCGGAAAGGTAGCATCGCGGTACGGCCCGCGCTCGCCTTGGAGCACCTCGGTCAGCCTTGTTTTGTCGTCGGCCGCCTCCGGATAGAGCCGGGACTGCGCGAAGCGCGAAGCCGACGTCGTGTGCGTGCGTTCGAGCTCCTCGTGCCACAAGGCCCACGCGGCTGGACTCGCGGCGTCGGGCGACCGCGCGAGCCATTGTTGTGCCACCGCGCTGCGGATTCGACCCTCGTGAAGCGCGGCGAGCGATGCTATGTCGGCATACGCGACGATCTCGTCTTTCGTCACGACGCGAAACAACGCGACTTGATGCTCCGAAGCTCGGCTTGCGGCGAAGTCGGACTCGCGCAGCGCCTTGTTCGCCAGGACTCCCGCAATAGCGAAGATGAGCGCCGTTAGCGCGACGGCCAGAACGAGTCCTTGCTCGGCCAGAAGGCGGCGCCGGTCGCCGGTGCGGTCTCCGTCGCCCGGGATTGCGATAACCGGCGTCCCGACAGCCTGTTCGACCTCCGGGGGTTCGAGCGTATGCCCCTCGCTCTCCAAGAGCGCTGTCTCCGGCACGTCGCCCTCCTGGTTTTCGCCTTCGAGGAAGCCTGTCTCGATGACATACGACCATAGTGGCGCGGTGACGGCAATGAAAGCCAGCGTGATCACGGCATAAGACACCGCAAGCGACGAGTCCGCGCGGAAGATGGCGAAAAGCACCGTCGTGGCGAATGTCGCGGCTGCGAGGATTTGAAACACACGGCGCAACCACGATCTCGCGACTTCTGAGAGTGAGCAGAGACCGACGACGGCGATGAAGCCTACCAAAGCGATCCCTTGGCGCAACGCGCGTTTCCGGAGCGTCGCGAGATCGGCATTGAGCGGTTGGAGATACGAGGACGCATCGCTCTGCGACGACTCGCGCGTCCCCAGGTCGCTCGCCACGTCTCCCGGCTCACCGGTGACGCAGCGGTTCCGCAGCCCAAGCTCGCGAAGATCCTCATCGATCTTCGCCGGCAGCGCAGTGTCGATATCGCGCTGAAAAGCGAAACGGGAGTCCAGCGGTACGACGAAGTCGCTCAGCGGCTTCACCGCACGTGCCACCGAGTTCTCCAGTTGCGCGGCGACGTCGAGGTACTCCGCCGGCACCTCTCTCGCCTTCGGATCGTTGCCGAGCCGGAGCTTCCGCGCACGATCGTGCAGCCGCTGCGCAAGCGCCGTATGAGCGTGGTATTGGTCGAACCACTTCGTGTGCTCGGCTGCGAGCTCGAGGTACGATTGCCGACGGACGAGCTCGAAAGTCTGCGCGCCGCTTAAGAGCCGCTCGCACGACCCGGTCACGAACTCGGACTGGGTTGTGCGGAACGCGGTGAGCCCGCCGAGCACCGCGGTCAGCGCCATGAAGAGTGCCACGATCGTGCGCCTTCCCAAGCCCAGTCGCTGCCGAACGTGGAGCACGCGTTCCCGCGCCGCCAGGAGAGGCGGCGGTCCACCCAAGCCGCTCACTGCGGACGTCCTTTCCGTTGTCCCTTAGGAAGTTAACCTATAGTTTGCCAGTATAGCATACCATAGCTAGGGGACTGGAGCGTCCGGGGATCCGGCCGGAAATTTTATGGAACGAAGACGACTTTGATCGGGTCGCCTTCGCGTTCGCGGACGACGCGGAAGCCTTCTTGGATGTCGTCGAGCGGGAAGTGATGCGTGACGAGCTCCGCGCCGCGCAAGCTACCCTGCTTCGCGAGCGAGAGCGCGCGGCGGACGTTGCCGCCGCCTTCACCGCGCGTCGTGTAGAGCGTTACATCCGAGCGGATCGCGCGGCTCAGGTCGAACGTCACCGGCTCCTTGTAGAACGCGAGGAACAGGATCTTTCCGCCGACCTTCACCATCTCGACGCACTGCTGCGGCGTGTCCGGCGCGCCGGAGGCTTCGATCACCAAGTCGGCGCCGAGCCCGTCGGTGAGCGCTCGCACCGCGGCGACCGGATTTTCACGGCGTGAGTTGACCACCGCGTCCGCGCCGAAGCGCGTTCCGTACTCGAGCCGGCTGTCGCGCGTCCCGACCAAGATCGTCTGCCCCGCGCCGAGCGCCTTGCAGAGCTGCACC
>DASRSZ010000037.1:0-3992 GCA_035656195.1 Candidatus Cybelea sp. | reverse complement strand
TCCTGGCCCAGAAGTACTTCCGCAAGGCCGGGGTCCCGACCAAGACGGTCCCGGTCCCCGAAGATGGGGTCCCGGAGTGGCTGTGGCGGTCCGAGGCCGCCGACGACGCGACGTTCGGCAGCGAGACCGACGCTCGCCAGGTCTTCCACCGGTTGGCCGGCTGCTGGACCTATTGGGGGTTCAAGCACGGCTACTTCGACAGCGAGTTCGAAGCCCGCGCCTACTACGACGAGATGTGCGCGATGCTCGCGCTGCAGATCGGTGCCGCTAATTCGCCGCAATGGTTTAACACGGGGTTGCACTGGGCTTACGGGATTTCGGGGCCGGCTCAGGGGCATTATTACGTCGATCCCAAGACCGGCGAGCTCGTGGAATCCACTTCCGCATATGAGCATCCAGCTCCCCACGCTTGCTTTATCCAGTCAGTAAGCGACGATTTGGTGAATGAAGGCGGGATCATGGACCTATGGGTTCGTGAAGCGCGCATCTTCAAATACGGCAGCGGCACGGGTTCGAATTTCTCGCGGATTCGCGGTGAAGGCGAGAAGCTCTCCGGCGGCGGGACGTCGTCGGGGTTGATGTCGTTCCTGAAGGTCGGCGACCGCGCCGCCGGCGCGATCAAGTCCGGCGGGACGACGCGGCGCGCTGCAAAGATGGTGTGCCTCGATCTCGATCATCCAGACATCGAAGAGTTCATCACGTGGAAGGTGACCGAGGAGCAGAAAGTCTCCGATCTCGTCACCGGATCGATCGTCTGCGAGAAGCACCTCAATGCGATCCTTGCAGCGGCAAATGATGAACGGCTGCCTGCATCGGCTCGGCTCGATCCGGCGTTGAACCCCGGCCTGAAGGCCGCTATTCGCGCTGCGCTCGGCGTCGGCGTCCCGCAGGCGAACATTCAATACGCGCTGGACTTCGCGAAGCAGGGCTACAAAGAACTCATCATCGAGACCTACGACACGAACTGGGATTCGAAAGCGTACGGAACCGTCTCGGGCCAGAACTCGAACAACTCCGTTCGCATTCCGAACGAGTTCTTCGCGCGCCTCGACGCCGACCAAACGTGGGACCTCATTCCTCGTCGCAGCAAGTACGGCGACGGCGGAGCAAAGATCAAGGCCGTCCCGGCAGCGGATCTTTGGGAAAAGATCGCGATCGCAGCGTGGCAGTGCGCCGATCCGGGTGTGCAGTACGACACGACCATCAACGAATGGCACACCTGCCCGGCTGATGGGCCGATCAATGCCAGCAATCCATGCGTCACCGGCGACACGCTCGTCGCCACGGCGGATGGACTTCGTCGTATCGACGAGCTCGTCGGCAAGGCGGCGTTCATCATCGGGTCGGACGGCAAACCGCATTTCGTCAACCGCATCTTCCCGACGGGTACGAAACCGGTATATCGTCTGCGCACGCGGGCGGGCTACGAGCTTCGTGTCACGGCCGATCACAAGGTGCTCACCGAAACGCGCGGTGACGTTGCTGTCAAGGATCTCGGCGTCGGGGAACGCATAATGCTCGCCGGCGCGGGATTCGGGTCGCGTTCACTCGACGCTGACCTGGCTGAGGCAATCGGCCTCGCGATCGGTGACGGCTGCGTGACGCGCAGTGGCCATAGTGCCCACCTGTTCATCACCATGGCCCATGAAGAAGCGCCGATCGTCGAGCGGGCAGCCGCCGCAATCAATGCCGTCAAGACTCAGTCGAGCGACGGGCGTACGAATCGCCGCGTTGCGGTGTATGCTCCGCAGGTAACGACCCGCGTGGTTACCGGCAGTGCGTCGGTCATCAGCACGTTCGAGGAATTCGCGGTCCTGGACGAAGCCAGCCATGGGAAGCGCTTTCGCCCGGCCGTCCACCAATTGGACCGCCCGTCGGTCGCGGCGATGCTTCGCGGTCTGTTCACGGCGGACGGCTCGGTGGTCAACATCGGCGACAAGACGCAGTACGTCTCGCTCGACTCTACGTCGATCGAGCTGCTCCAGCAAGTGCAGCTCCTACTGCTGTCGTTCGGAGTCAAGGCGAAGATCTATCGCGAACGCCGCGGCGGCGTAACCGAGGCTCGCCTTCCGGACGGGCGCGGTGGATACGCCATGTATCCCGTGCGCGAGATGCATTCCTTGCGGATCACCCGTTCGTCTCGCCGAGTGTTCGCCGAAGAAATCGGCTTCGATCCTGCGTCTGCAAAGGCAGCGGCACTCTCGAAGCTCAACGAAACGGTCGGCACCTATCTCGACCGGCTCTCGGACGAAGTCGCATTCGTTCGGCACGAAGGCGATGAAGCGGTCTACGACCTAACTGAGCCAGACACGTCGCATTTCGTCGCAAACGGCGTCGTCGTTCACAATTGCTCCGAGTACATGTTCCTCGATGACACGGCATGCAATTTGGCATCGCTCAATCTCGTCAAGTTCTTAGACGCCGCAGGTCACTTCGAACCCCGTCGGTTTGCAGAAGCGTGCCGGATCTGGACGTTCACGCTAGAGATCAGCGTCTTGATGGCACAATTTCCGAGCAAGGTCGTTGCTCAGAAATCGTACGACTTCCGCACGCTCGGCTTGGGGTACGCCAATCTCGGCACGCTCCTGATGCGACTCGGCCTGCCATATGATTCGGAGGAAGGCTTCGGCTGGTGTGCAGCCATCTCGGCGCTGATGACCGGTGCGGCGTACAAGACTTCCGCTGAAATGGCGCGCGAGCTTGGCCCGTTCCCGATGTACGACCGAAACGCGGAGCACATGGGTCGCGTTCTGCGCAATCATCGCCGCGCTGCATATGCGGTAGCGAATGACGAGTACGAAGAGATCGCGGTAAAGCCGACGACGCATGCACCGTCCCTCTTCACGCAGGAAACGTGGGAACTTGCCCGTTCCACTTGGGACAACGCTCTCGCGATTGGCGAGGTAGCCGGTTATCGCAATGCGCAAACGAGTTGCCTCGCGCCGACTGGCACTATAGGGCTCGTAATGGACTGTGACACCACCGGGATCGAGCCGGACTTCGCGCTGGTGAAGTTCAAGAAGCTCGCCGGCGGCGGGTACTTCAAGATCGTCAACCAGTCCGTCGAGCCGGCGTTGCGCAGGCTCGGCTACAACGACGAGCAGATCGCTGCGATCGAAACGTTCGCCAAGGGGACGAACACGCTCCAAGGCACGCCGCACATCAACAAGGCGACGCTGCGGGCGAAGGGGTTCGACGACGAGTCGATCGCGAAGATCGAGGCGCAGCTTCTCGGCGCGTTCGAGATCGGGTTCGCGTTCAACCAGCACGTGCTCGGTGAGGACTTCTGCCGCAACGTGCTCGGGATGACCGACGCGCAGCTCGCGGACTGGAACTACTCGATCCTGCGCGACGCCCTCGGCTTCACGCAGACGCAAATTGAGGAAGCCTCCGACGTGATCTGCGGGCGGATGACGCTCGAAGGCGCGCCGTTCCTCAAGGAAGAGCACCTGCCGGTGTTCGACTGCGCGACGCCATGCGGCAAGCATGGCGCGCGGTTCATCCGCCCGCTCGCGCACGTCGACATGATGGCGGCGGCACAGCCGTTCGTCTCCGGAGCGATCTCCAAGACGATCAACCTGCCGCAGACCGCGACGATCGCGGACGTCAAGGAAGCGTACCGCTACTCCTGGGAAAAGATGATCAAGGCGGTCGCGCTGTACCGCGACGGCTCGAAGCTCTCGCAGCCGCTCGCCGCGTCGTACGACGTCGGCGGACCGGAAGAGCTGGAGCAGCCGCAAGCGGCGTACGAAGGTCCGGTTCGTGTCGCGGAACGGCTCGTGTACCGCTACATCGCGAAGCGCCGGCGGATGCCGGACCGTCGCGGCGGCTACACGCAGAAGGCGATCGTGGGCGGACACAAAGTCTACCTACGCACCGGCGAGTACGACGACAAGTCGATCGGCGAGATCTTCATCGACATGCACAAGGAAGGCGCCGCCTTCCGCAGCTTGATGAACAACTTCGCGATCGCGGTCTCGCTCGGGCTGCAG
>DASRSZ010000036.1:0-54700 GCA_035656195.1 Candidatus Cybelea sp. | reverse complement strand
AGGACAACATCAGTTCGGCTATGATCGCAAAAGTTATACATTCTCGCGTCGGCCGGTAAAATTGGTTTACGCGGCTGATTTTTATGACGTTATGCAAGCGATTGCTTGGGAAAAGCACTTAAAGGGCTGGTCACGCGCTAAGAAACAGGCGCTGATTGAAAATAATTGGCCGTTGGTTCACAACCTCGCGACGTGCACAAACGGAACGGCGCATTATGATTTCGGTTTTCTGTCATCCTTCGACTGCGCTCAGGATGACAACGACTGCGCTCAGGATGACATACCGGCGCTCCGCTCAGGATGACACGCCTCGCTATAACGCTGCGGGGTTAGACCTCCATGACGACGGGGATGACGATGGGGCGGCGTTTCGTGCGGCTGTGCACGGCGCCGGCCAGTGCGTTGCGAATGTGCTCCTTGACGGTGTTGACGTCGCGCATTGCATCAACCGAGATACCTTCGATCATCTCGCGCAGCTCGGAGCGCAGTTCGTCGAGCACGCCGTCGGCTTCCGGTAAGTAGAAGACGCCCCGCGAAATCAAATCGGGGCCGGCAATTACGCGCGCCTCCTCGCTGTCGATCGCGACGACGACCATGATGATGCCGTCGTTGGAGAGCGCCTTGCGGTCGCGGAGCACGGCTTCGCCGACGTCGCCGACGCCGGAACCATCAACGAAGACGTGCCCACCGTACGTCTTCCCAACTTTGTCACCATATTCGTGCGTAAACTCGAGCACGTCGCCGTTTTCGACGACGAAAACGTTTCCGGCCTCGACGCCGGTCTGCACCGCAAGCTGGCCGTGAGCGGCGAGCATGCGATATTCACCGTGCACCGGAACGAAAAACTCCGGGCGCACGAGGTTGAGCATCAGCAGCAGCTCTTCTTGCGAGGCATGACCCGAAACGTGCGATCGCCCATCGGTCCCATGAATAACGGTCGCCCCAAGCTTGCAAAGATTGTTGATCGTCTTGTGCACGCTCTTTTCGTTGCCGGGAATGGGCGTCGCGCTGATCACGACCGTATCGCCGGGAACGATCCGGAACTGCTTGTGATCGCGCACCGACATCCGCGCGAGCCCGCTCATCGGCTCGCCCTGCGCTCCCGTCGTCATCACGACGATGCGATCGGGCGGATACCCGTCGACCTCCTCGATTCGCACCTGCGTCTCGGCGGGGATGTGCAAGTGCCCGAGCGATCCGGCGAAGTGCACGACGTTGCGCATTGAGCGACCTAAGAACGCGATCTTTCGGTTGAAGCGCACGGCGTGGTCGACCGTTTGTTGAATGCGTGGAACGTTCGATGCGAACGATGCGACGACGATCCGGCCCTTGGCGTGCGAAAAAATCGATGTGAAAGCTTCGCCGACGATCCGTTCCGAGCGCGTGTGCCCGGGTCGTTCGGCGTTCGTCGAATCCGACAGCATGCAGAGCACGCCCTCGTCGCCGACACGCGCGATCCGCGCGAAGTCCGAGGGTTTACCGTCGATCGGAGTCTGATCGAACTTGAAATCGCCGGTATGAAAGATCGTTCCGACGGGCGTGCGTACCGCCAGCGCGCAGGCGCCGGCCACCGAATGGTTGACGTGGATGAACTCGGCCTCAATCGAGCCGAACGGCACCCGATCTCCTGGTTGAATCTGGGTGAACTCGGCTTCGTTGAGCGGATGCTCGCGCGACTTTGCTTTGATCAGCGCGATCGTCAGCGGCGTTCCGACGATCGGTGTCGTGGGAAACTCTTTCGCGAAGTACGGTACGCCGCCGATGTGGTCTTCGTGGCCGTGCGTCACGAGCAGTGCTCGAAGCTTGTGCGCCCGCTCGCGCACGTACGTGAAATCGTTGATGACGATATCGACGCCATACATTTCGTCATCGGGAAACATCAGACCGCAATCCACGACCACCAAATCGTCGTTGGTTTCGAAGACCGTCATGTTGCGGCCGATCTCGCCGCAGCCGCCGAGCGGGACGACGCGCACAAACGCTTGCGAGGGCGGCGCGGGGACGGTCAAAGCGTTGGAACTCACCCGCGGAGCTTTTGCCGCTCGTCCTTGCTCCCCCGCGCCGACGGGGTGAATTGCGCGAGGGAGGTTACTGTCTATGAGACTCTTCGCGGTTCTATCGATTCTGCTCGCGCCGGCTGTGCTCGCCCCAGTCCCGGCGGCGGTGCGGTCCGCGCCAGGGCAGGCCACGGCCAGTCCGTCGCCGGTGCCGCTCTCCCCCGACGCACTTTTTTCTCGCCGCGCTCTGCGCCGCGCCAAGCTGCTGATTCAAATGCGGATGTTCCAGCTGCGCAACGAACGCCTGGAATGCGTGCGCGCCGCGCTGCTCCGGCAGCTTCCGGCGGCTTTGCGCCCGCAAGAACCCACGACGTGGAGCTCAGCTCACAACCCGCCGGACGCTTGCTTAAGGCAAATGTAACGACACCGTCTGCGACTTTTTTCCGTTAGAGGGGTAGATGGGTGAAGAAAACCCCTTCTAGATTACGGAATAACGTTTGAGATGGTGAACAATCGCATAATGCCCACGATCATTGTGGGCCTCGTGGGTGCCGTTATCGGCAGCTTCCTGATGATGCTCTACGCGACGAGCCACTTCGGCGGCGCAACCGGTCCCGACCGTACGCCGCCCGCGATCGCTGCCGTGCCGCTGAGCGGCGTGAGCGATCAAGACCGCATCGTTAGCGCGGTCAAGCGAACGAAGTCATCGGTCGTCGCGATCACCGAGCAGGTGAACGGCCAGGAAGTCGTTCCGGCCGATCCGTTCTTTCAACAGTTCTTCGGAGGCCAAGGACCCGGCATCGTCCAGCAGTATCGCGGTGAAGCCTCCGGTTCCGGCTTCGTGATCGATTCGAGCGGTGACATCGTCACTAACGCGCACGTACTGCAGCCGCCATCCGGCGGCAAGGTGACGAAGCTGACCATCGTCTTTGCCAACGGCGACCACGTGCCGGCGCACGTCATTGCGTACAACCTGGCCGCCGACGTCGGAATCCTCAGGGTCGACAACTACGCCAAGTTGCCGCCCCCACTCCAACTCGCCGACTCGAGCCGGCTCGAGCAGGGACAGTGGGCGATCGCGATTGGCGAGCCCCTCCAGCTGCAGCAAACGGTAACTGTCGGCGTCGTCTCGGCGTTCAACCGCTCCGAACCGATTCCGACCGAGAACGGCGGCGAGATCAACTTCAAGGGCCTCTTGCAGACCTCGGCGCCGATCAACCCCGGCAACTCGGGCGGCCCGCTCATCGACATTGATGGGCAAGTGATCGGAATGAACCAGTCAACGGTCAAATCGGCATACGCGCAAGGCATCGGCTTTGCGATTCCGTCGAACACCGTGCGCAGCGTCGTGGCCGCGCTTCAGAAGAACCCGGGCGCGCACCAAGGCACCGACACCGGCTTCCTCGGCATCTATATGGCCAACCTGACGGCCGGCGTCAAAAACCAGATCGGTTATAGCGGCAGCGGCGGCGTCGCCGTACAGCAGGTCTTCTCCGGATCTCCGGCCGACCAAGCCGGAATTCAACCGGGCGACGTCATCCTGCAGGCCGATGGCAAGAGCTTCGATAGCGTGAAGGCTCTGCACGATTACATCGGCTCCAAGAAACCGGGTGACACGATCCGGTTGAACGTTTGGTCGCAGGGCGTGAAGAAGTTCGTTGCGATCAAGCTCAGCGAAACGCCCGCCGAGCAACCGCTTTCAGTGCAGCAGCAACAACAGCAGCAGCCAGAGGAACAACAGCCCTAACCAGGCCCAGCGCAACGGGCAAGGTTTAGCCCAGATCGAGGAGCCGAGCGGGCGAAGTTTCGTCAGAAGCTTTGTCATCCTCAGCGAAGCGGGCAAAGCCCGCGGAGTCGAAGGGCCCGAGCCGACAAAGAGCTGGCTGAAATCTTGCCCGTTGCAGGGAAGTCCTGCAACTGCCGGGCCCTTTATCGTGTCGTACTCGTTGAAACAACTCTTACCGAGCATCGTGTATGATGGTGCGGTATTCCATCCGACCCGTCCGTAAGCGGCAAGGCGCCGCCGGCCCTCGCAGGCTTTCACCTCAGCCTACCACGCGATCGTCGGCTCAGCTGGTCCCGGGCAGTCGGGTAAAATTTCAAAGAATGAGGTAAAACGTTTCATGGCTAAAACGGTCGGCATCGACCTCGGCACGACCAACTCGGTCGTCGCCGTAATGGAGGGCTCGCAGCCCGTCGTCATTCCCAACGCCGAAGGCTCGCGTACGACGCCTTCGGTTGTGGCATTTACCAAAACCGGCGAACGTCTCGTGGGGCAGCTCGCGAAACGCCAGGCGATTACTAATCCGGATCGCACGATAAGTTCGATCAAGCGCCACATGGGCGAAGGCGATTACCACATCAAGATCGACGGCAAAGATTACACGCCGCAAGAAATCTCGGCGATGATCCTGCAAAAGCTGGTCAACGACGCGAGCAACTATCTCGGCGAGCGCGTGACGAAGGCCGTCATCACAACCCCCGCATACTTCAACGACTCGCAGCGTCAGGCGACGAAAGACGCCGGCAAAATCGCCGGGCTCGACGTCTTGCGCATCATCAACGAGCCGACGGCGGCCGCGCTGGCTTACGGGCTCGACAAAAAGGGTAACGAGACAATCCTCGTCTGGGATCTCGGAGGCGGAACGTACGACGTTTCAATTCTCGAGGTCGGCGATGGCGTCTTCGAAGTGAAGGCGACCAACGGCGACACGCATCTCGGCGGCGACGATTACGACCATCGCATCGTCGATTGGCTCGTCGATCAGTTCCGCCGCGACCAAGGCATCGATCTCAGCAAAGACAAGCAGGCGATGCAACGGCTCACCGAAGCGGCGGAGAAAGCCAAGATTGAGCTTTCGTCGGTCGTGCAAACGAGCATCAACCTGCCGTTCATCACGGCCGATCAAGAAGGGCCAAAGCACCTCGACTACACGCTGACGCGCGCGAAGTTCGAGGAGCTTACCAGCGATCTCACCGATCGTTGCCTTGGTCCCTTCCGCAACGCCATTGCCGACGCCAAACTCGACGTCTCGAAGATCGATGAAGTGATCATGGTCGGCGGCGCAACGCGCATGCCGGTCATTCAAGAACTCGTGCGCAAGCTCACGGGCAAAGAGCCGAACCTCACCGTCAATCCTGACGAAGTCGTGGCGGTCGGCGCCGCGATTCAGGCCGGCGTGCTCGCGGGTGACGTGCGCGACGTCGTGTTGCTCGACGTCACGCCGCTGTCGCTCGGGCTCGAAACGCTCGGCGGTGTCATGACCCGGCTGATCGATCGCAACACGACGATCCCGACGAAGAAATCGCAAATCTTCACCACCGCCGAAGACGGTCAGACCTCGGTCGACATTCACGTGCTGCAAGGCGAACGCCCGATGGCGCCCGATAACAAGACGCTCGGGCGCTTCCGGTTAGAAGGCATTCCGCCGGCGCCGCGCGGCGTTCCGCAGATCGAGGTGACGTTCAATATCGACGCAAACGGCATCGTCAACGTGAACGCCAAGGACCTCGGCACGGGCAAAGAACAGGCGATCACGATCACCGCTTCGACGAATCTCAACAAAGAGGAAGTCGATCGCATGGTCCGAGACGCCGAGATGCAGTCCGCCGCCGACAAAGCGAAGCGCGAGGAAGCGGAGGTCCGCAACAGCGCCTCGAGCCTCATCTACTCGACCGAGAAGTCGCTCAAGGAAGTCGGCGACAAACTCGACGCGAGCGCACGCGGGGAAGTCGAGCACGCGCTGGCCGAGCTCAAGCGCATCAGCGAGAACGGCACGATTGCGGAAATCAAACCGGCAATCGAGGCGCTCCAACAGGCCAGCTACAAGATGGCTGAAGTGCTCTACAAGGCGGCAGCACCGCAGGGCGAGCCTGCCGGCGCGACCGCCGGTGCCGGTGACGGACCGACCGGAAACGGTGCAGCCGCGGGAGCGCCGAGCGAAGACGTCATCGACGCGGAGTTCAAAGAAGCCAAGTAGCGCTTCGAAACGGTGAACGTTCCAATGTCTAACGATCCACTGTTGAAAACCGAGGCCGGAGAGGCCGTGATCGAAGAAGCCGCGGCAGAGCAGCCCTCACTCGAGGAGCAGCTCGCCGCGGCGAACGCTCGCGCCGACGAAAACTACGAGAAGTTTTTGCTGGCCGCGGCGGATTTCGACAACTTCAAGAAGCGAATCCAACGCGACGTCGATTCGATGGTTGCGGCTCGGCGCCGCATGCTGATCGAACGCTTTCTTCCCGTATTGGATAATCTGGAGCGCGCCCTTGCCTCGAATGCCGGCGGCGATGCGCTCCGCGATGGCATCGAGCGGACGCTGCGCGGATTCGAAGCGGTGCTCGCCAGCGAGGGCGTGAAAGCGCTCGACCTCAAGGGCGAGCCGTTCGATCCGCGCGTCGCCGAGGCTGTCGGGACCGCTCCCTCCAACGGTGCGGCCGAGGATACGATCGTCGACGTCACCCAGAAGGGTTACGCGCTCGGAGACGAACTGCTGCGGCCCGCGAAAGTGATCGTCGCAAAACATACCGGCGAATGAATTTCAAGGACTACTATTCGATCCTCGGCGTTCCCAAGAACGCTGCCGAGAAAGATATCAAGTCCGCCTATCGCAAACTTGCGCGAAAATGGCACCCCGACGCGAATCTGAAGAATCCAAAAGAGGCCGAGGAAAAGTTCAAGGAGATTTCCGAGGCGTATGAAGTCTTAGGCGATCCGGAAAAGCGTAAAAAGTACGATGTTCTTGGGCCGAACTGGCAGCAAGCCGCGCAGCAGGCTGAACAGCAACGCCGCTATCGCACAAACGTCGACGGGCAGGAGTTCGAGTTCGATCTCGGCGGCCCGGGTGGCCCGAGCGGTTTCTCCGATTTCTTCGACGTCTTCTTCTCCGGCATCGGCCGCCGTCAGACCGCGCAAGGGCCCGGTTTCGCGCGGCGCGGGCAAGACTTGGAGACGACGATCGAACTGGGACTACGCGACGTTTTTGACGGCGGCACGAAGGCCGTCTCGCTTCAAATAGAAGACGTCTGCCCGCGCTGCCACGGCGCGGGCACCGAAGGCCGGCACCTTTGCCCGCAATGCCACGGCACCGGGCGCGTCCTGATCAACAAGCGATTCGATGTAACGATTCCGAAAGGCATCGGCGACGGGCAGCGCATTCGCCTCGCCGGTCAGGGCGGCGCCGGCGTCAACGGCGGCCCGAACGGCGATCTCTATCTCGTCGTCAAACTGCAAGACGATCCAACTTATAAACGGAAGGGCGACGATCTCTACGTCGATCTGCCCGTAAGCATTTACGATCTCGTTTTGGGCGGAGAAGTCAGCGTGCCGACGCTGCGCGGACAAGTCGCAATGACGATTCCCGCGGGCACGCAGAACAACCGATTGCTACGCCTCTCCGGGCGCGGAATGCCGCAAGTCAAAGGCAACGGCAGCGGCGATCAATACGTCCGTTTAATCGGCCAACTTCCGCAGAATCTCTCCGACAAAGAGAAAAAGCTCTTCAGAGAGCTCGCCACAATGCGGAACGGCAAACCTTAGTTCGCAGGCAGGCGCGCTTTCCATTTCGGTAGATTGACACCGACGACAATCAGGTACAGGCAGAACGAGAGCTCCCCGATAAACGACGGCACAAGGATGTACGGGAAGAGCGCGTCCGCCGACGCCGGAGCCAAGAAGAGCGCGAAGCTGTTGACGATATAGCACGCTCCTCCGACGAATAGCAGGACGCCAATCGGCTTTGGAAAGTACTCCGCTTTGTAGACGAGGTATCCCCAGCACATCAGCACGAACCCGAAAAAGAGTAGGCTCACGCCAAAGCCCTGTTCGTGAAGCCGGAGCGCGACGTACCCGAGAGCGTCGAGCTGGCGGGCATCGAAGGCCCGCAGGTAGCCGGCGGGATCGAGAAAGATCAACGCCGCGTAGTTGCCGATGTCGGTGACGAACTCGACGGCCAAGCTGGTAATATTGAAAAGTAGGGCGACGAATGCAATTGCCGCGTTCACTGGACGCAGCAAGAAGTACTCGATCGCGAGGAGCGGAAGGGCGCAGATGCCGATCACCAGCTCCGCGCCGAACGAGGCGCGCCACAGTGATTCCGACTCGAGGATATTGCGGGCAGTCGCGGCGGCGTCGCCTGAGACCACGAGTGGACCGCGAACGAAGATCTCGGCAAACAGACCCGCCAGGATGATGACCAGATAGAGTACGCCGCCGATTCGGGCATAGAGCTTCGGCGAGGCTTCGACCAAGTTGTCGCCGGTCATGACCTACGTACAACGGCCGGGGCCGGTTTGTTTCGACGTCCGGAGCAACTTGCCGGGGGCCGGGGCGGTTTACCCAAGAGCTGCCACCTTTCTACTGCCGAATTGAGGAAGAATCATGATCAAGGAGATTGCGTTCACGGCGTATCCGGCGAAGGACGTTGCCGGATTGCGCAAATGGTACGAAGAGAAACTCGGATTAACGTTCAAAACGCCGTGGATAGAAGACGGCGTCGAAAAGTATAACGAAGCGGACGTCGGCGGCGGCTACTTCAGCGTGCTGTGGCACGAGTGGGCGGACCGCGCGCCGGGAAGCGCATCGGGGATCGTTTTTGAAGTCGGAAATATTGACGATACGATCAAAGAACTGCGCGGCAAAGGCGTCGAGGTCGAGGACCCGTATGCGACGCCGGTTTGCAAGATCGCCTCGTTCACCGATTTGGAAGGCAACAAAGTCTCGCTGCATCAGCGGACGGCACCGTACTAGACTCCCATGATGGCTGGCCACGGGCTGATGTGGTCGAACATCTATCAGCCCGAGAAACCAAAAGTCAAGCGCCGCGTCGACTGGAAGCGGATGGGCGCACTCTTTGCGCCTTACTGGCACCAGCAGGCGACGGTGCTCGCGTGCATCGTAGCGGTTTCGGCGCTAGGGCTCGTCCCCGGCTTCATCACGGCACAGATCATCGATTCCGCGATTCCGCACCGGAACCTCACTGAACTGGCGATCGACGTCGGGATCATCCTCGCCTCGGCGTTGCTTGCAGCGGCGATCGGCGTGTTGCAAGGATTTCTGAACTCCGTCGTCGGCGAAGGTATCATGCGCGACATTCGCACCAGTCTCGTTGCGCATCTCCACCGCATGCCGCTGCAATTCTTCACCGGCACGAAAACCGGCGAGATCATGAACCGCGTGAGCAACGACGTGGACAATGTGGACAACGTCGTCACCGGAACTTTGACGACGATCGTCACGAACGTGGTCCTCATCGCAACCACACTTATCGCAATGTTCCTCTGGAACTGGCGGCTGGCGCTGCTTTCAATCGCGATCGTTCCGCTGATGGTCTTTCCGCTTGGCCCGGTTGGACGGCGAATGTATCAAATTCGTAAGAATACTCGCGAGAAACGCGACGAGATCGAGTCGATCACACAAGAGACGCTCTCCATTTCGGGCATCACGCTCATCAAGTCGTTCGCGCGCGAAGCCTACGAACGCGCGCGGTTCTATCGCGCCGGGACGCGGCTGATGCAGCTCGAGATCGATCTGGCGATGGTCGGCCGATGGTTTCTCGCCTCGGTCACCGCGATGGTGGTCGTCGGCCCGGCGCTGGTTTGGTTCGGCGGGGGATGGCTCGCGATCGCATCCAGCCTCAAGGTCGGCGTGATCGTTGCGTTCGTTTCGTTCATTCAAGGCCGTCTGTACGGACCGGCGGCAGCGCTGGCCGGCATTCAAGTGCAGATCGTCAGTGCGCTCGCGGTCTTCGAGCGCATCTTCGATTACCTCGACATGACGCCGGAGGAGTACGATCCGCCCGGAGCGATCGCGTTGCCGGAGGTAGCTGGCGACATCCGGTTCGAAAACGTCACGTTCTCGTACGGCGGGTCACGCCACGTGCTCAACGGCGTCTCGTTTCACGTTCGGCCCGGCGAAGTCGCCGCGTTCGTCGGTCCGTCGGGCGGCGGCAAGACGACGATCACCGCCTTGGTGCCCCGATTCTACGATCCGCAAACCGGCCGCGTGCTCGTCGACGGTCACGACCTACGCAGCGTCACGCTCGATTCACTGCGGCGTAACATCGGAATCGTCACGCAGGAGACCTATCTCTTTCACGACACCGTCGCCAACAATCTTCGGTACGGCAAGCCGGATGCGACCGATGCCGAAATCGAAGTCGCAGCGCGCGCCGCGAACATCGCCGACTTCATCGCCGGGCTGCCCGATCGCTACGAAACCGTCGTCGGAGAGCGTGGGCACAAGCTTTCCGGCGGCGAGCGTCAGCGCTTGGCGATCGCGCGCGTTCTGCTGAAAGATCCGCGCATCCTGATTCTCGACGAGGCAACGAGCTCGCTCGACTACGAAAACGAGGCCGCGATCCAAAAGGCGCTTGAAATCGTCATGCGCGGGCGCACGAGTTTAGTCATCGCCCACCGGCTCTCCACCGTCCTCGCTGCGGATATCATTTTCGTCGTCGACGAAGGGCGCATCGTGGAGTCAGGCCGCCACGTCACGCTGCTCGCTCGCGGCGGCCTCTACTCCCGTCTCTACCGCACCCAATTCGCCGGCCTTTCGGCCTAGATAAGCGTCTATTGCGCGTACTGGATGCCGAGGTTGACCTCGTTAATTGCTTGCTTTGTCAGGTTGATCGCGTTGACGCGATGGCCGCCCTTATTCGTATTTGCCGCATTGAGCTCGCTGAGCGCGTCATACAGGTAGGTACGGGCGTTGGTCATGTGGGGTTGCGCCGCCAGTGCGATACCCGCACCTACGAAACCGAAGAAGATTGCGAAAACCACCGCGAGTGCCGCCAAGTGCAGCTTAGAAATTTTCATTTAAGATTATCCTCCGTAGTGAAGTACAAGTCGTGAAGCCTCATTTTACAGAGATTTCATTAGCGCCTGCGCGAAGCGCAGCCCCTGAGCAAGGCGCGAAGCGCCGCGTCGAAGGGTCAGGGTGACAAGGTGTGAGGTATTTCCATCACCATTGGTTCGACGGGGATCTGGAGTTTCGGTTCGGTCGCAGCCTGAATTTCCTCGATCGTCACGCCGGGAGCAAGCTCGCGTAAGATCAGGCCGCCGGGGCCGACATCGATCGTTCCCATGTCGGTGATGATTCGATGGATCACGCGTTGTCCGGTCAACGGCAGAGAGCACCGGCGCACGATCTTGTGCGTGTTGCCCTTCGCGACGTGTTCCATCATCACGATCACGCGTTTGGCCCCGTGGACTAAATCCATCGCGCCGCCCATTCCCTTGACCATCTTTCCCGGTATCATCCAGTTCGCGAGATCGCCGCGCTCCGAGACTTGCATCGCGCCAAGCACGGCGAGGTCGATGTGTCCGCCGCGAATCATGCCGAACGAGAGCGCCGAGTCGAAGTACGATGCTCCGGGCAACACGGTGACCGTCTCTTTGCCGGCGTTGATCAAATCGGGGTCTTCCTCGCCTTCGTACGGATAGGGTCCCATCCCGAGGATGCCGTTCTCGCTCTGCAGCGTCACCGTCACGTCCGAAGGAACGTAGTTCGGCACCAGCGTCGGCAAGCCGATGCCGAGGTTCACGTATTGGCCGTCGCGCAGCTCCTGTGCGACGCGCGCGGCGAGTTGCGTTCGTGTCAACGCCATGCCTATGCCGCCTTCTTCCGGGTGGTCACGCGCTCGATCCGTTTGCCTTGCGGGCCCACGTGAACGATGCGCTGCACGAAGACGCTGGGCAGATGGACGCTTTCGGGATGGATCGTCCCGGGCTCGACGAGTTCCTCGACTTCAGCGATCGTGATCCTCCCGGCCATCCCGCAGAGCGGGTTGAAGTTTCGCGTCGTCTTGTGAAAGCCCAGATTCCCGGCTCTGTCGCCCACTGACGCGCGCACCATCGCATAGTCGCAGACGATGCCGTGTTCGAGGACGTACTCGCGCCCTTCGAAAACGCGCGTCTCCTTCTTCGGTGAGCCAATCGCGACGCTGCCGTCGGCATTGTACCGCCACGGCAGGCCGCCGTCGGCAATCAGAGTTCCGTCGCCAGCCGGCGTGTAGAACGCCGGAATCCCGCACCCGCCGGCACGCAAGCGTTCGGCGAGCGTTCCCTGCGGAACAAGCTCCACTTCGAGTTCGCCGTGCAGATACTGCCGCTCGAATTCTCGATTCTCGCCGACGTACGATCCTGTCGTTCGGCGTATCCGCTTGTGATCAAGCAATACGCCCAGTCCCCAGCCGTCGACCCCGCAGTTGTTTGAAACCGTAACCAGATCAGAGGCGCCCTGTTCGAACAGCGCCTCAATCAGGTTGTGCGGAATTCCGCAGAGCCCGAAGCCGCCGACCGCGATCGAAGCGCCGCTCGGAATGTCGGCGACTGCCTCGGCGCAGGATGCGTAAACCTTCTCCATACCGGCCCTAATGCGCCGACGGAACGGGCCCCGCCTCCGTGGAAGGTATCGCCGCTATGACAACAACGGCTCCGACCGAAATTGCAACCAGCGACGAAGAGGCAATGATCCTTGCGGTGGTCCGCGAGTTGGTCGCCGAAAAAGTCGCGCCGCGCGCCGCCGAGATCGATGCGAGCGGTGAGTTCCCTTGGGACATTAAAGAACTCTTTGCACAAAACGATCTGCTCGGGATTCCGATTCCCGCCGACTACGGCGGGCTCGGCGGAACGTTCCTCACGTACGTCAAGGTCGTCGAAGAGATCTCTAAAGCGTGCGCTTCGAGCGCGCTGATCGTCGCCGTTCAAGAACTCGGCATGCTGCCGATCGTCATCGGCGGCAGCGACGAGCAAAAGCACCGGTTTCTTCCCAAGATTGCTTCGGGCGAACATCTCGTCGCCTATGCGCTCACCGAAGTCTCGAGCGGATCGGATGCGCTCGGATCGATGCGCACTCGGGCCGAAAAGCGCGGCGATGCCTACGTCCTCAACGGACAGAAGATCTGGATCACGAACGGCAGCGTGGCCGACGTCGTCTGCGTCTTCGCCGTCACCGATCCTACGGCCGGTTCGCGCGGCGTCACCGCGTTCGTCGTCGAGAAAGGCATGCCCGGGTTTTCGGTGGGCAACGTCGAGAAAAAGATGGGCATTCGCGGTTCGCCGACCGTCGAGCTGGTCTTTGAAGATTGCGAAGTTCCGGCTGTGAATCGTTTAGGCGAGGAAGGCGAAGGTTTCAAGATCGCCATGAAGGTGCTCGACAAGTCGCGTCCCGGTATCGCCGCACAAGCGCTCGGCATCGCTGCCGGCGCGCTCGATTACGCAACGAACTACGCAAAGGAACGCATCGCGTTTGGAAAACCGATCGGCCAGCATCAGGGCGTCGGATTCATGCTCGCGGATATGAAGACGGAAGTCGAATCGGCGCGTCTGCTGCTCTACGAAGCGGCACGGCGCTGCGACGCCGGGGGCCCGGACGTGACGCTGTGGGCGGCGATGGCAAAGCTCAAGTGCGGTGACGTTGCGATGTCGGTAACGACCGACGCGGTGCAGGTGCTCGGAGGGTTCGGCTATTCGGCAGATTATCCGGTCGAGCGCATGATGCGCGACGCGAAGATCACGCAGATTTATGAGGGAACGCAGCAGATTCAGCGCCTCGTCATCTCGCGCGGTTTGGTCGGCCGTTCACGGTAGCTTTCCAAAGAAGACAGTCCGCCAAAAATCAAGCATGTGCGCGAAGACCGAGCGTTGCTGCGGCAGGCCGCGGATCGAATGCGTTTTGCGCGGATACGGATAGAACAGCACGCGCGATTCGTGCGCGAGAATAACGCGCGCCGATCTCTTGGCCCGGCAGCGATCCGGGACCGAAGTTGTGATAGAGCAAGCGAACGTGGGCGTCGCTGTCGACTTGTGATGCGGGGCCGTCGATCGAAAAGACGACGATGCCTTCGCGAGCGAGCAGCTGATCGTAGAAGGCCTCCGAAATGATCGGCCGTAGTAGGGGCGTGAGATAGGCGATTCGCTTTCCATTGGGCGACCAGCGGAATCCGTGCCCGATCCCGAGCTCCTCGGGATAAACCCAATCGTGCCGTTGAGGATGTCGCCGGGCCGGCCGCCGCGTGTCACGCGACGCGAGCCGATGCGCTTGCCGAGCGCCGCAACATTGCCGGAGGCGGGTTTCAGGCGGCCATTAGATTTGAGGCGCCACTATCAATCCCGTAAACGACCCGTGTCCCCCTGGTCAAACAGTGGCCCGCCGCTGTTTCCATGATATGTCAGAGGCATCGTGCGACCATTGAAGTCGTCGGCGACGGAGCAGATCGCTGCCACGTCATCTTTCTTAAATGGCCCCAGCGGGCAGAGCCAGGCTTCGAGAATGAGCTCGCCCGTCATGCAAAAGACTTTTTTATACTACGGCCAAGAGCCTGGCGTCCGTTCGGGACCGACCGCGGAGCACGCCGCCCTTCTTGGTGCGAAGCCTCGCGCCGACAAGTGTGCAAGTTAGCTGTGCAGTTGTGTATTACCGTCGTCGCGCTCCCGCATTACCTTTGCACTACGACGAAGGCATATGCCTTCGCGTCTCTTGGCAAGGAGCAATCTCATGAAAGTCCTTCAACGTTTGGGCTGGTCTGCTCTCGCTCTCGGCGGGTCACTGGCGGTCCTCGCCGGTTGCACCGCGGCGCAGGCTCCATTCGAGCCACCCATGCGGGCCACGGCGCCGAGCGCCGCACGTCCGGTGAAGAACACGTTCGGGCCTCTCGTCTACGTCGCGTCGTCAACCGGATGCGCGCTGATTAGAGGAAGCATTTGCCGCGCTATGGTCTCCATTTACACGTACCCAACCGGCGAGTATCAAGGCAAATGGGTTGATGACACAGGATCGGCGGCTCGCTCGGGCACTGCCGGCGAGTGCGCCGATAACGTCGGCAACGTTTATGTAACCTACTCCTCGGGAGCGTCCGGGAAAATCTTCGAGTTCGCACACGGCGGCACGAGCCCGATCGCTACGCTGAGCGATCCCACCGGAGATCCGTCCGCGTGCTCAGTCGATCCGATGACCGGCAACCTCGCCGTTGTCAACAAGACCTCTGGATCCGGTACCCTCCTGATCTATCGGGGCGGTTCGGGAACTCCGGCGGTCTACGTTGCAGCGCACTCGGCCTTCTCGAACGTCGGCTACGACAATGCGGGCAACGCGTTCGTAGATGGCACGGTGGGTTTAGCCGAACTTCCGGAGGGCGGCAGCTCCTTCCGAAAAATCGCACTGGATCGACAGATCGAGTCGTTCGGAAGCGTCCAGTGGGACGGACAGCACATGACCGTTGCTGATTTCCACGCCCATATCATCTACCGCTTCGCCATTATCGGAACGAATGGAAGGGAAATCGGCTCCACCTTGCTCGCTACCGGCCTGGCGGGAGAGCGCTTGACGCAGACTTGGATTGAGGGCAACGCTGTTGTCGCGGCAAATTTGGAACCCAGAGGCTGCCTAGCCACGTGCCCTGGAAGCGTGAACGCGTGGTCTTACCCCAATGGTGGTTTGGCCTTTAGAAACATCGGGGGCGTTGGTGACTTCGCCAATCCGAATGGGGTGGCCATCAGTCTGGCACTGGATCCGCCCCGGTAGCTTCGCAGTCCGCAAGCCCGATCGAAATCGGGCGCAAAGAGCCTCGCGTGAGCGAGGCTCTCTTTTTTGTGTGGGTGCATGTGCAGTTTCCTTGTGCAGCTGTGTGTTATGGAGCGCTCGCATTTTCGAGACGATGGGTTCGACAAAGGCATCTGCCTTTGTGAGTTTGGCAAGGAGCAACGCACATGCAATCGATCTCGAATCTGGCCCACCGGATACTCGGCGCTTGCGCGACCGGAGCAATTCTCAACGCTTGTAGTGCCGGTGGACTGCAATCATCCTTCGTCCCGAGGAGCGCCGCGCCAGCAATCGGTCGGGCCGAGCACAACCACGCGCGCGCCAAGGAAAGAGGCGGATACGTCTACGTTACCAACCGGACGTCGCAAGGCGCTTCGGAACTCCTCGTCTATCCCGCAGGGACGCAGAACCCTGCCCCGATGCGGACAATTACGAAGAATATCGCAGACGTCGGAGGCATCGCGGTCGACGCGTCCGGGAACGTTTACGTCGCGAACGGGGGCGCCGGCAACGTTCTCGAGTTCGCGCCTGGCGCAACTTCCCTGGTCAAGACCTACTCGAAAGACCTCGTTCATCCGATCGACGTAACGGTTGCCAACGGCACGCTCTACGTTGCGGACCAGGGGAATGCGTCGAATGGGTACGCGCAGCAAATCCTCGAGTACGCGCTCGGGCAGGACACACCGCTGATCGGAATCGGTGGGCTGGGCGGTCCGGCGCAGCTGAACGAAGGCATCGCGGTGGATCCGCAGCTGAAGAACTCGTTCTTCGTGGCGGCGACCAGTCTCACCGCGATCCCGCCTGCAGGTGGATGCCCGGGAACCTATACCGTCGCCCAGAACCTGATGCCGACGCTCTGGCTCGACGTACCGCTCTCACAAAACCAACAAGCGTTCGGATTGGCCTTCGACTCGAACGGTAACCTGTACGTTTCGGACATTTGCGCGAACGATATAGCTATCTACTCGCGCGTGAATTATGTTTGGAGCTACACCGGCAGAGTATCTGGCACGTTCGATGCCCCGCTCTTCTTGACGATCAATGGCGGGGTTTTAGCTATTCCCAGCGCGGGGAGCACGCACCTCGGAAGTCCGGGTTACGTGACCCTCGTGCATCTGCCCCAACAATCGGCTGCGGTAACGATCACCAATGCTCTGCAGCACCCGGTTGGTGCGGCCGTCGGAACGGGTTCCTAGCTCGATGGGCGAGTAGTGGAGTCTCTCTTTCGCGGCGTGCGATAATCGCCGTTGCGGATCGTCACGCCGCGAGCGTCGAGCCATATTCGACGACGAAGCCTAAGCGATTGCAGTTGCGAACAATACGATCTACGGGCTCGCCGGCGCCGTTTTTACCGAGGACGTCGCCAAAGCGCATCGCTTGATTCGCAATTGGAACCTACGGCTACGACGCCTACACCGAAGTCAAACAGATCAACGTCAAGCTCGACATTGCTCAGTCAGGCTGGTTTAGCGAATAAGGAGACGGTAGCTAGCGGCACGAACGTCTCCGTTACTGTGGTAGTCGAGGGGCGGCCAAAAGGCTCGTCAGACTTCGGGACGCTTCTGCGCCGCTACCGTCTCGCTGCCGGACTCTCCCAAGAGGCTCTAGCGGAACGCGCTCGGATGAGCACCAATGGCATTGGAGCACTTGAGCGTGGCTATCGACATACGCCACAGCGCGAAACGCTGGCGCTGCTCACCGGTGCTTTGTCGCTGACGCAAGAGCAGCGCGACGAGTTCGAAGCAGCCGCTGCACGCTCCTCGCTGCCACGGCGCCGGTCCCCAGTTACCGTCGACCCGTGGGCCGATACCGCCCCGTCAAACTTGCCGGTCGCGTTGACCAGTTTCATTGGGCGGGAAACGGAGGTTGACGAGATCGCGACGCTCGCGCGCGATCATCGAATGGTTACCCTTACGGGCGCGGGCGGCGTCGGCAAAACCCAGACCGCACTGCAGGTTGCAAACGCACTCAATCAGTCCCTTGAGAAAACCATCCACTTCGTTGCGCTGGCGCCGGTTGGTGATCCGTCCTTGGTTGTTGCAGCAATTGCGTCAGCACTCGGCGTACAGGGAATCCCAAATCGCCCACTGCTTCAACAGGTGTTGGCCTATCTTGAAAATAAAACGGTGCTGCTGATTCTCGACAACTGTGAACACGTTATCGAGGAAGCCGCACTTGTTGCAGCGACGTTACTGTCGGCTTGCTCGGGAATTCGAATTATTGCTACGAGCCGCGAACGGCTCAAAGCAGCAGGCGAGTATGCCTACCGGTTGCCGTCGCTCGATAGTTTGTCGGCCGTTGCGCTCTTTGCCGATCGCGCCCGCGCTGTCGATCACCGCTTCGCGCTCAACGATGGAAACGTCGCGGTGGTTACCGAGATCTGCCGGCGCCTGGACGGTATTCCGTTGGCGATTGAGCTCGCTGCGGCGCGAGTGAACGCCTTATCGCTCCCAACGCTCGCCGAAAAACTCGACGATAGCTTTCGGCTGCTCGGCGGTGGAACGCGCACGGGCCCTCGGCAGCAAACCATGCGCGCGACCATGGAGTGGAGCTACGACCTGCTCTCTGAGCGGGAGCGGCGAGTCTTTCGGCGCCTCGCGGTGTTCGCTGGGGGGTGCACGCTCGGCATGGCCGCGTCCGTCTGCTTGGATGAAGGCCAAGACGACGCTCAAATGCTCGATCTGCTGTCGTCGCTTGTCGACAAGTCGCTCGTTGCCGCGGAGGTCAGCACGGATGCGACCCGCTACGTACTGCTCGAGACCACGCGTCAGTATGCGCGCGAACGACTTGCCGAGTTCGGTGAACTTGACGCGATGGCGGAGCGACACGCGCGTGCCCTTTTAGGACTGCTGCGCGAAATCACCAGCACCGAAACCGGATATAATGCTCGCCTCGATCGGCCGCCAAAAACGATACGTACGATGTACGCCGAGCGAGCGAACCTCGACGAGGCTATGAACTGGACACTCAAACGCCGTAAGAACACGCGGCTTGGGCAAGAACTCGCATGGCGCATCCCATTTCTGCGCGCTACCGATGCACTTCACTGGCTCGGCCTCGCACTCGAAGCGGTCGACGAGGGCACGCCCAGCGAATTGGCCCTGAACGTCGAGATCCAGCTCGGATGGTGCTTCGTTGACGTCCGTGATCACGAGAACGCGATCATGACCGCGCGGCGCGCGGTGACCGCCAGCCGAAATCTCGGCGACGTTCGGCTCGTTGCGGCTGCACGGCGCTTACTCGGCCGTGCCCTCACACACGCCTGGAAACTGGATGAAGCAGAACTCGAGCTGCAAAAAGCGCTGACGAGTTGGCGCGAAATCGGGGATCGCCGCGCTATCGCGACGACGCTGAGTTATCTCGCCTTCGTAGCCGTTCGCCGTGGCGCCTACTCCCGAGCGCGCCGGTTGAATCTTGATGCGCTGGATGCATTGGGCAATGTAGACGAGCGTCATGCCCGTCTGATCAAGATTGAACTCGCGCGCGCGGAGTATGGGCTCGGCAATTACGAAGTCGCACTCGCTTATTCTCGCGAAGTTCTTCCGGCGCTCGAAGCGGAGGCCGCCGACGGAGGGTTGACATGCGTGATCCTCATGCTGAACCAGTGCACGTTCTTGGTAGCGCTCGACCGTTTCGACGAAGCGTTTGATGTAGCGCGACGAGCATTGGCCGCCACGCTCGATGCCCAGAATCCGCGTCCGGATCTCGTACCGTACGTCGCGGGTGCGTTAGCGAAGGTTGCCGTGCTCCGCACCGGCCCTCGAGACGGTACCGATCGGACGACGCGCCTGGAAAACTGCGTCAAGCTCATTGCGTGGAACGACGCCGTATGCATCGCACGCGGGGAATCGGACCCGGATGAAACGGTTCGAAGAGGTCGCAATGTTGCGCCGAGAGCTCGGCCACGATCGAATTCGCAGGCTATTGACGGAAGGAGCGAGGCTCGACAACACCAAGGCCATCGCGCTGATGCAGATGCTTTAGCGGCCACCTACCGCCCAAGCTGCGGCTCACAACTGGGACAGACGAGCGAGGCCGTGCGAGGCAGCGCGCGTCACCTCCCAGAGCAGCCGCGTTTCTGATGGATCCAACTCCAGTCCGTACGGATGCCCCGAAAAGAGCACAAAACGGCTGAGCCTGTGCTGATCGAAGATCGGGAACCCCATCGTCGGCGTTGCATCGCCTCGCGGCACGTGCCGGTCGATCGTAGGACGAAGATCGCCAAGGCGCAGGGCGCCGCGCGACCGCTCAAACGCGTTGGCCAGGCGTTCTAAATCACGATGCTCGAGCAGGTCGTCGTCTTCCCAGCCCCTGGCTGCCTCTCGGTGGAACGTCCCATCTTGGCCGCGCACAAAAACGGCCACCGATCCGATCTCCAAACTCCCAACGACGCTTTGAACCAGCACGTCGTTAATTCTCTCTTTCGAATCCGTGTACGCCAAGCGTTCGGCCAAGTCCAGCATCTGCCGCCGGACGCGATACTGCCGTCGAAAGAAGTACCGATCGACGAAATCTCTCGTAGTCGCGTACAACGTCGGTAAGAAGAAACCGAGTACCAGCGCGGCCGCAACGTTGACGGCGATAACCGCCACCAATCCCGCACTGGAGAACAGCTCCTCCAGCCTCCGAGCGGTCAACGAATCGAGCAACACGATAACGCCGATCACAATGCCAACCAACACAACGAAAATAACCGCCTTGTTGATGAAGTACCAGACGGAAATGACCCGCGGCTTGAACGTCGCGTACACCACCGCGATTGGTACGGCGACGTTGAATGCGGACAACAAAAGTGCGAGATTCGGCGACACCGAGCCCATGAGGTCCCAGATTGACCATATAATGATGCCTCCGTAACCCACGAGAAAGCTCGCGATCACCCACGCCATCCGAGGTCGTTGTTCCGGACCCTCGGTGATGTACCGAGCTGCGAAGATAGCAACCGCTGCGCAGTAGAGCACCGTCGAAACGATCGTGACGGAATTTTCGAATACGCTCGTGTCGACGCCGCGATACACCAAAGCCACGTTGGCGGCGATAAACAGCGGTGCAACAGCCACTGCGAACCAGGGCAGCCAGCGATCGGCGATCGCGCCCGCAGCTCGGACCCGATTGGTTGGGAAGCGCAACGCAAAAACGATCAATGCGGGCGCCATAGCGAACCACAACATGCCGTGGTAGGCGGAAAAGGCGACGACGCCAGGCGGCGAAAGGAGCGCGGTAAAGTGCGAGCCCAACTGCGAGCCGGCCGCATAGAACAAGAACGCCCACGCCATTCGCGACGGATGCGCGAGCGCCAGAGCAGCGCTCAGTAGCAAGACGCCGATGTTCGAAAGCACCAGGAACTCAAAGAGCGCGAAATAGACGTCGGTCGAGTGCGCAGAAGCGCTTGGCGTATGCGCTACCAGCGTAACCGACCGCGCCGGCCCTTTGCTGAGCCGAAACTCCGCGCTTGTTCCAGCGAGCACCCACGCCCAATTCAAATAGACTCGGTCTTGTGGAGAGAGCGCGGCCACATTCAAACGATCGCCAGGCCTCAGGCCGGCTTTAAAGGTATACGACGAGGGTGACACGGCAGTGATCGTGCCGTCGCGACCGGCGGTGAATCCGAATTTGCCGAGCGGAACGAACGGCGTCGCTAGGTTCAGTAACGCTGCGACGAACGGAACACCGGCAATCACCAGGACGGCCGTGACATGCCACAACCCGCGCGCCCGATTGCTCACGGCACGCTACCCTTCCATTTGCTGCCCGGCGAACCTGCGCATCGCAAAGCGTTCCGCTAACGCGGATTCGTTCTCGCATCGAGCATCGCGATAAAGCCGCAACGTCGCCGCGAGCGCGGCCAACGTCGAACCATCAGGCTGGTTCAGCGGCTAGTTTGACAAGGGTAAGGAAACTCCTTACAATCGCTCTGTGATTACCAGCAAGGTAACGAGCAAAGCACAAACTACGATCCCGCAGCCGGTTCGCGCAGCGCTACATATCCGCGAAGGAGACGAGCTGGTTTATACGATCCAGTCGGATCACGTCATTCTGACAAAGGCCGCGCCGGTTCCGATGGACGATCCCTTCGCGACGTTCGGCGAATGGGCGTCGGAAAACGACCGGCGGGCTTATGCCGACCTTTGAGCCTTGGGATGTCATCAAGGTGCCGTTCCCTTATACCGATCGGCCGATCTATCAGCGGCGACCCGCGCTCGTCGTGGCCGCAGGCAGTATCGAAGCAGCTCATGGCTTGCTGTGGATTCTTATGATCACGAGTGCGGAAAACCGAAAGTGGCCCGATGACGTCCAAGTCTCCGACTTATCGCGCGCCGGGCTTCGATTCGCTTCGGTCGTGAGATGCGCAAAAATCGCAACCATCGAAACCAATACCGCTGAGCGTATTGGGAATCTCGCGTCGCGAGATAGGAGACGGGTGGCAGGACGCGTTTCTAAGCTCTTGTCGGGCGCATTGAGGCGTACGCCGTAGAATTTCCGGCCGCAATGGAACGCAAGGCCAGGTGAGACATCGGCTTTGCACAAGTAGCGCATGTCGTCAGTCCATCCCTCGAAGCGATTGAATCGATGCAGTCGTTCGAGCATATCTTGCACGCTTTGAGCTAGCGCAACCGTTCTCGACGTCGAGGCGCGAGCATCGTCGCAACTGCGGTCGTATTTAGCTTCGTCACATGGCGTTGCTAAGACTGCGTGTTCTTGGCAAATCACCTAGTTGTAAGCGTAGCCCGCGATTTGCCCGCGGTCATTGATCCCAGTACTTCAATAAAGAACTCAGGGGAGCTCGGAGGAATGAGCGTGTTCAGGTCGGTCATAGTTCCGTTCTGCCAGATCCACGCAACCGTGTTGTTGCCATATTGGTCCCGCGAAAAGCCGACGACCTGGCTGTTATTGTTGATGGTGAGTTCGCCGGCGTGCACCGGCGCAGCCATCGATGCAATGATGGCCAGCAAGATCAAGATCGCGCCTTTGCTTTGATGGTGAGCGCTTTCGCAATGATCGCGGGGGTTGGGCAGAGATGGTTCACTGGACAGCGCGGACATTGCGGCGTCGGCGCCTTGCAAATCTGGCGGCCGTGCATGATGAGCCAGTGGGTCGCGTCTCCCCACTTGCTGGGGGGAAGCAGCGCGGTGAGATCGTCTTCCACCTGGCGCGGCGTCTTTCCGAGCGTTATTCCGAGACGATGGGCGACGCGAAAGACATGCGTGTCAACGGCGAGCGCCGCTTCGTGAAAGGCGGCCGCCATCACGACGCTCGCCGTCTTACGGCCAACCCCGGCGAGCGATTCCAACGCCTCGCGATCGTGCGGCACTTGCCCGCCAAACCGCTCGACCACATCGCGCGCGCAGGCGATGATGTTCCTCGCCTTCATCCGAAAGAAGCCGCACGACTTGATGATCTTCTCGACGTCCGCCTGGCGCGCGCGCGCGAGCTTTTCGGGGGTCGGATATTTGGCAAAGAGCTTCGGCGTCGTCATGTTGACACGCGCGTCGGTGGTCTGCGCGGAGAGAATCACGGCGATGAGCAGCTGGAACTCGTCGTGGTATTCGAGCGCCGTAACGGCATGCGGGTACGTGTGCTCGAGGATCGCCAGCTCCTCGAGCGCGACGTTGCGCGTGACTTTCTTTTTCGGAAAAGGAATCGCCGGCACGCGACGTCATTCTCGCAGCGCGACGTCGTTTCCGTCGCGCATCACGAGGCCGTCGCGTTCCAGGGCGGTGACGAACGCGCGAACCTCTTCGATCGTGCGTTCGGGGATGGCCGGAGCCACGGCACGGTGCAACTCGATCAGTGAGATGTACCGGCCTGGCGGTAGATCGCGCAGCCGGTCGATGATCCGGCCGCGCGCGTACCGCACCGTCCGCCTAAAGGGCACCGCGGTTTTCGGTGCGCGCTGAAACTGCACGGCGTCGATCGGCGCCGCCGCACAATCGGCTCGCAACGGACAGATCAGACACTTCGGCGCGCGAGCCGTGCAAATCGTCGAACCGAGATCCATCAACGCCGAATTCCAATCGTGGGCGCGACCGGCCGGAACGAGTTCGCGGGCGCGCTCCTGCAGCACGCGCGCACTCACCGCCGGCGGATACTCGATGCCGAAACACAGGCGATGGACGATTCGCGCGACGTTCGTATCGACCGGAGCATCGTCGACGTCGAAGGCAAATGCCCGAATTGCTGCGGCGGCATACGGTCCAACGCCGGGTAGCGCTCGCAGAGCCTCGCCACTCGAAGGAAGCCTCCCGGCATGGCGCTCGACGACGGCGCATGCAAGACGGTGCAATCGCACCGCGCGCGTGTTATATCCGAGCCCTTTCCATCGCCGCAGCACGTCGGCGGTCGAGGCCTGCGCTAACGAAGCGAAACCGGGAAATCGCTCAATAAAGGCTTCGAATTTGGGAATCACGCGGTGGACTTGCGTCTGGGCGAGCATAAACTCGCTGACGACCGTGCGATACGGGTCACGCATGCGCCGCCACGGAAGCCCTGCGCGACCATGGCGCTCGTACCAGCGCAGCAGCTTGCGCTGCATCCCCGTCACGATCGCAGCGCCTTGATCGCCTGACCGATGCGCCGGATTCCTTCCGGAATCTCGCGGCGCGCCACTGCCGTCAGCGCGAGGCGAAAATGGTGATCGCCGCCCGAAGACGCAAAGAACGCTTCGCCGAACAGGAACGACGCGCCGAGCCGCTCGGACGCATCGAGCAGTGCGCGAGCACGTAGTTCGCGGGGCGTCGAGGCCCAAAGATAGAATCCGCCGGCCGGCCCGCCGGCCTTCAAACCCGACGGCCAGTACTGCGCGATGGCTTCGTCGGCAAGCTTCCGCCGTTTCAGCAGTTCGCTGCGCAATTGCTCGACGTGCGCGTCGTAACCGCTCTCGAGATAGTCGGCAATCGCGGCTTGCACGTAGAGGCTGGTCGCCATGTCGTAGGCTTGTTTGCGCAAGAGCAGCCGCTCGAGCACAGTTCGCGGCGCCGCCAGCCAGCCCACTCGCAAACTCGGCGCGATCGTTTTCGAAAATGTCGAGATGTAGACGACATGATCGGGCGCGAGCGCAACGAGCGGGGTTCCGGGCGGACCCAGCGGGCCGTATGGATCGTCCTCGACGATCGGAACTCCGGCTCGTCGCGCGACGGTTGCCAAACGTTCTCGCCGGTCGGCGTTCATCGTGACGTTGGTGGGATTGTGGAGCGACGGCATCGTGTAGATGAACCGCGGGCGGCGGGTGCGCAACACCGCTTCGATATGGTCGACGCGCATGCCGTCATCGTCGACCGGGACAGGAATCGCGCGTAAGCCGTTGATTTGAAAGACTTGCAGCGCTCCCGGGTACGACGGCGATTCGACGACGATTTCATCGCCGGCCTCGGCGAGACTCTGGGCGACGATCGCGATTCCCTGTGTCGAGCCGGTCAGGATGATGATGTTGGCGGGCGTGATCGTCGTGGCATTGCGCGCGTTCATCCTGGCCGCGATCGCGGCGCGCAACGGCTCGTATCCTTCGGAGTCGCCGTACGAGAGCACGAACCGCGGATCACGCGCGACGCGTCCGAACGACTCGGCGAGTTCGGCGAGTGGCGAGGGCTCGTCGGGCGCAACGCCTTGAACAAAGGAAATTCTTCCCGGTTCGGGTTTGGCCGCAAGCTCGCCCAGCACGTTCGGGAACTCGCCGACGCGCCAGGGCGGCAGCGTGACCCACCACGGAACGACGGCGGCGCGCTGAGGCTGGCCTCCGCGCAGGCGCGGCACCACCCGGGACCCCGAACCGACGCGCTGCTCGATCAGTCCCTCGCCGACGAGCTCGCGATAGGCGTGCACGATCGTGCTGCGGTTAACCGAGAGACGTTCGGCCATCGTGCGCTCCGGCGGCAGTCGCGTCGATTCGGGAAGCGTACCGGTAAGAATCGCCTCGCGCAGGTGCTCATAGATCTGCCGATAGAGCGGAACGATCGAGTCGCGATCGAGCTGGGGGAGAAGTCCGGCCCATCCAATCCTCGACATGGATGACGCCATTTCGCTGATTTCCCTGGGGAACGCTCCCCGTTGCGCGAAAGCCTCGCGCATGAGCAATGCAGAACGTCAGTATGACGCCGCGGTCATCGGTGCCGGCCCCGGCGGCTACCATGTCGCGATCCGGCTTGGTCAGCTCGGCAAGAAAGTTATTTGCATCGACCGGGACGAGGTCGGCGGCGTGTGTCTCAACTGGGGCTGCATTCCGACGAAAGCGCTGCTGCACGTCGGCGAAGTCATCCGCCACATCGAGCGAGCCGGGACGCTGGGGCTGCGCGTTCCAAAGGCAGAAGTCGAACGCGAAACCGTTGCGAAGTATACGGGCGACGTCGTCAACGCCAATGTCAACGGCGTCAAGACGCTCTTCAAAGCTAACGGCGTCGAGTATCTCGAGGGCGAAGCGACGCTGCGGAGTGCGCGCGAGCTGACGGTTAAGAAAAAAGACGGCGGCACCGAGACGATCGGGGCGGATTATATCGTCATCGCGACCGGCGCCGCGCCCGTCGACGTAAAGGCTTGGCCACGCGACGGTGAGACGATTATCAACTCCGACGATGCCGTGCGTCTCGCGCGCATTCCCAAGAGTCTGCTGGTGATAGGCGGCGGCGTCATCGGCCTAGAGTTTGCGACGGTTTACGCGCGCCTAGGCGCGCAAGTCTTGGTCGTCGAGATGATGCCGCAAATTCTCACCGGAACCGATCTCGAGATCGGTAAGACGCTCGGACGCATCCTGAAGAAGCAAGGCATCGAGATCATGCTGAATACGAAAGTCGGCGCGCTCGAAAAACACGGTAAGAACGTTCGCGCGACGATCAACGGCGAAGGTACCGGCGGTAAAGACGAGACGCGCGAGTTCGACATGGTGCTCGTTGCGGTCGGGCGCCGCCCGGTTACCGACAACCTCGGTTTGGAGGCCGCGGGTCTTTCGACCGACGAGCACGGCTTCGTTGCCGCCGATCGGCAGCAGCGTACGAAGGTGCCGAACATTTTTGCCGTCGGCGACGTGACCGGAGCGCCGCTGCTCGCCCACCGCGCAATGAAGCAAGGCGTCGTCGCGGCCGAAGTCATCAACGGCGATAAATCCGCCGCATTCGATCCGGTCGCGGTTCCGAACTGCATCTACACCGATCCGGAAGTAGCGACCGCCGGGCTCTCCGAAGAGGAGGCGAAAGCCGCCGGATACGAAGTGCGGGTCGGCAAGTTTCCGCTGACCGCGAGCGGCCGCGCGCGCACCATGAACGAAACCGAAGGCCTCATCAAACTCGTCGCCGATGCCAAAACCGATCTCCTCCTCGGCATGCACATCCTTGCACCCCAAGCCGAGTCGCTGATCGGCGAAGGACTCATTGCGCTCGAGATGGGCGCGACGCTGGAAGACATCGGGCTCTCGGTCCATCCGCATCCAACGTTCACCGAAGGGATCATGGACGCGGCCGAAGCTGCCCACGGCAAGGCGATCCACATTCTCAATCCCAAACCAAAGGCGCCCGTAGCAGCCGGAAGATGACGCGTGCGCGGCTGCTCGATCTTGGGTTGAGGCCATACCGTGAGGTGTGGGAACTGCAGCATTCGTTACACTCGGCGGTGCGCGACGGGCGCGAGCCCGACACCTGGATCGTCGTCGAGCATACGCCGGTGATCACGTTGGGACGTCAAGCCAGACGCGAGAACGTCTTGCTCGATGAGGCCGAACTTGCCGGTCGCGGCGTCGACGTCATTGCGATCGAACGCGGCGGCGACGTCACCTATCACGGGCCCGGGCAGCTCGTCGTCTATCCGATTCGCAAGCTCGAGCGCTTTCGCGAAGTTGTCCCGCTCGTACGCTCGTTGGAAGCCGCGGTCATCAATCTTTGCGCGCGCTTCGGCGTGCGCGGTGAGCGCTGGACCGAGCATGCCGGCGTGTGGGTCGCGCGCAACCAGATTTGCGCGATCGGCCTTGCAGTGCAACGGATGGTCTCGCTGCACGGCATCGCCCTCAACGTTTCGAATGAGCTCGATTACGATCGGCTGATCAATCCGTGCGGTCTGAGCGACCGCGGCGTCACCTCTCTGTCGGCCGAAGTCGGTCACATGCTCGAGATGGAGCGTGTTAAACGCATGATGCTCGAAGAGCTCGGGCGCACGTTCGACGTCGAATTCGAGCCGGCCCACGTCGAGGCGAAAGCGTAATGGCAATCACAATCGACCTTATTCACGCCCCAAAAGTGCGGAAGCCGCCGTGGTTACGCGTCTCGTTGCCGATCGGCGACGAATACGAGCGCGTCAAAGCCGAAGTCAATGCCCTGGGCCTTCACACGGTCTGTAAAGAAGCAGCCTGTCCGAACGTCGCGGAATGCTGGGGCGCCGGCACTGCGACGATCATGATCTTGGGCGATACGTGCACGCGCGGCTGCCGTTTTTGCAATGTGAAGACCGGTAACCCGCGGGGTGAAGTCGACTGGCTCGAACCGTATCGGGTTGCGCAAGCCGTCGCCGATCTGGGCTGGAAGTATCTGGTCTTGACGGCGGTCGACCGCGACGACCTCGCCGACGGGGGCGCGTTGATCTTCGCCAATACCGTGCGCGCGATTCACGAACGCGTTCCCGGAGCGCGAGTCGAGATTCTGAGCGGCGACTATCGCGGCGATCTCGGTGCCGTCGACATCGTCATCGACGCGAACCCCGACGTCTTCGCGCACAATCTCGAGACGGTACGACGCCTCACGCCGTGGGTTCGCGACAAGCGTGCCGCCTACGATCAGTCGCTCAAGGTGCTCGCGCACGTCAAGCAACGCGCGCCGCAGCGCTTCACCAAGACTTCTTTGATGCTCGGTTTCGGAGAAACCGACGACGAGGTTGAAGCCGCGATGGACGATGCACGTTCGGCCAGAGTGGACATCTTCACGATGGGCCAATACTTGCAACCAAGCAAGAAGCATCTGCCGGTCGTCGAGTTCGTGACGCCGGAGAAGTTCGCGCAGCTCGGGCTTCTGGCCGAGCGCAAGGGCTTTCATCAGGTGGTCTCCAGCCCGCTCTCGCGAAGCTCGTACCATGCGGAGCAAGCGTTCCCGAACGGAGCGGCGCCGGACGTACGGAGCTGAAACCGCGCGGACCATCCTTAGGTTGGTACAGCTAACGTGACGAAGGTCTTCCTCACCCGGCCCGTCCTCGCGGCGGTCTGCTCCCTACTGATCATGATCGCCGGACTCGTCGTGATCCCGGCGCTGCCGATCGCACAGTATCCGCAGATCGCGCCGCCGGTGGTGACCGTGAATGCGGTGTATACGGGCGCGAGCCCGCAGGCCGTGGAGGCGCAGGTCACGACGCCGCTGGAGCAAGCAGTCAACACCGTTCAGGGCTTACGGTACATTAGCTCGACGAGCGCTCAAGGGACATCGTCGATCACGTGCACGTTCAACCTCGGCGTCAATCTCGACATTGCAGCCGCCGACGTGCAAAACTCGGTGCAGTCGTCGCTCGGGCAGCTGCCGGCTACCGTGCAACAACTCGGCATCACGGTGGCCAAGAACTCCGGCTCGTTCGTGATGGGCATTGCACTGACGTCGAACAACAAGAGCCTCGACACGTTGACGATGAGCAACTACGCGCAGATCAACATCGTCAACGACCTAACGCGCGTTCCCGGCGTTTCGCAAGTCATCATTTTCGGACAGCGCCAGTATGCGATGCGCATCTGGCTCAACCCGGTGAAGCTCCAGCAGCAGGGGCTCGACGCCAGCGACGTTGTGACCGCGCTGAGGGAACAGAATGCCGAGGTTGCCGCCGGCAGCATCGGCTCTCCACCGGCGCCAAAAAATCAGCCGTACACCTACACGGTCAATGCACTGACGCAGCTTTCTGACCCCGCTCAGTTTGCCAATATCATTCTGCGGGCGAACCCGAACGGCGGTTACGTGCGACTCGCCGACGTGGCTCGCATCGAGCTCGGCGCGCAGAGTTATACGACCGACTTGCGCTTTAACGGTAGCGACAAGGTGATCGGCTTGGGCGTCCTACAATATCCAACCGCGAACGCGCTCGACGTCTCCCGCCGGGTTTTCGCGCAGATGAAGCAACTTGCCCCGCAATTCCCCACGGGAATGCAGTGGGACGTTGCCTTCGACGTGACGACGTACGTGAACGAATCGGTCAAGGAAGTCGTCCAGACGCTCTTGCTCTCGATCGGGTTGGTCATTCTCGTCATCTTCGTCTTCCTGCAACATCCGAAGTCTACGCTGATTCCGGCCGCGACGATCCCCGTTTCGTTGATCGGGACGTTCTTTGTAATGCAACTCTTCCATTTCTCGATCAACACGATCACGCTCTTTGGTTTGACTCTTGCCACCGGACTGGTCGTTGACGACGCCATCGTCGTTATCGAGAACATTGCTCGGCACATGGAGCTGAACAAAGGCAAGCAGAGCGGCGTCGCCAGCGCCGCCGAGGCAATGCGCGAAATTCAAAGCGCCGTCGTGGCGTCGTCGCTCGTGCTGCTCGCCGTCTTCGTTCCAGTCGGTTTCCTGCCCGGAACGACTGGACAAATCTACAAGCAGTTCGCGCTGACGATCGCAGCTTCGATCACGATCTCCCTGTTCATGGCGCTCACCCTCGCGCCCGTGCTCTCGGCGCGGCTGCTCTCCGGAGAGTACGAGTCGAAACTGTCGTTCTTCCGTTGGTTCAATGCGAACTTCAAGCGCTTCCGCGATTGGTACGGGCGCGCGCTTCCAACCATGTTCCGACGGCGGTGGCCGGTCGCGGCGGTCTTTCTCGGCGCGTTGTTGATCACGCTATTGCTCGCCTCAAGAACGCCGCAAGGCTTCCTGCCCGACGAAGATCTCGGCTACTTCATCATTCTCGTGCAAACGCCCGAGGGAACGTCGCTGGAGGGCGAGCAGCGGATCTCGATTCAGGCCGAACAGATTATCCGCTCGCAGCCCGAGGTCAAGTACCTGTTCGACGTCGGCGGTTTCAGTTTCTCGGGATCGGCGCCGAACCGCGGTATTATGTTCGCGCTGCTGAATCCGTGGGGGGATCGAAAGTCGCCGCCCTGGTGCCAGCTGATCTTCCTCTTCTCGCATCCCCCGGCGTGCACACCCCACAATGCCTTTGCCGTCGAGCAGCGGTTAAATTACGCCTTCTTCTCGCAGATTCCGCAAGCGCAGATCTTTGCGTTCAACCCGCCAGCGATCAACGGAGTCGGCAATTTCGGCGGCTTCCAGTTCGAGCTCGAGGACCGCGGCAACGTCGGTCTCACGAACTTGATGGGCACCGCATACGGGATCATGGGCGCCGCCGCCAAAGATCCGCGGCTGATGAACGTCTTCACCCAGTACCGCATCAACTCGCCCCAAATCGAATCGAACATCGACCGCAACAAAGCCAAATCGATCGGCGTATCGCTTGACGACGTGTTTACGACGATGGAAGTCGATCTCGGCTCCCTGTACGTGAACAACTTTACCTATCTGAACCGATCCTGGCAGGTCGACGTACAGGCCGATGCGCCGTTCCGCAATAGCGTGGCATCGCTGGGTAACCTCTACGTGCACTCAAACTCGGCTCCGGGAGTGAACGTCGTCCCCTCGGGGGTTCCGACGCCGGTCCCCGGCCTCGGCTCAAGCGCGACGACTGCAAACGGCGCGGTGATGACGCCGCTCTCGGCCTTGATGACCGTGCATCAGGTCTTAGGACCGCCGATCATCAGCCATTACAACCTCTACCGCAACATCGAGCTCAACGGCAGCAACGCGCCGGGCACGAGTACCGGCAGCGCGATTCAGGCAATGCAACAGATTGCGGCACACGTGCTTCCGAAGGGCGTGAACTTCGAATGGACGGGGTTACAACTCGATCAGATCGCCGCCGGTCCGCTGACGATCGAGATCTTCATCCTCGCGCTGATCTTCGTCTTCTTCGTTCTTTCGGCGCAATATGAGAGCTACATCGACCCGCTGATCGTCCTGCTCGCCGTGCCGACGGCGCTTCTCGGTGCGCTGCTCTTCATCAACCTGCGACATTTCCCGATACCATTTCTGTTCGACCCGACACTCTCGCAGGACGTCTACGCTCAAGTCGGCTACGTGATGCTCATCGGCTTGGCAAGCAAGAGCGCGATTTTGATCGTCGAGTTCGGAAATCAGCAGCTGCGCCAAGGCGCGAGCATCGTGCAGGCCGCGATGCGCGCCGCGCAGACGCGGTTACGCCCGATTTTGATGACTTCAATCGCCTTCGTGATCGCCGTGATTCCGCTCGTTTTCGCATCCGGTGCAGGCGAGGCCGCGCGCCACTCGCTCGGAACGGTCGTTTTCGGTGGGATGCTCATGTCGACGGTTCTAAATCTCGGCATTACTCCAGTGCTCTATGTCATCATTAAATCGTTCGAGTTGCGCACGAGTCGCGCCGCCGGCGATGGGCAGGTGCGCGGTCCGCTCGGCGAGGAACCGGCTGCACCGAAAGTCGGCGTTTAGACACATTCGTCGCGCAATTTCCTCTTGCGCTCCTATCGACTGAAAAAAGGAATTGAAAGCGGTTAGCGCAACTTCTTGGCAAGCCACTAATTTGATTTAGTAACTGCCGTCATCGTCGGCGCACAGGAGTTGCTTGCATGCTCGGACACGTAATTCGCACCGTTGCAGCCGTATTTGTAGCTTCGACGGTGTGCGCATCGGCGTTGCCCGCGGCGGCGGATGGCATCGGAAACGTTTACGAACAACAAGTTCTTCCTGGCGCCAATACCGCAATTAAAAATATCCTAAATCAACAACAGCAAGCGCGTGACCGTGCGCGCCGCCAAGCTTCCGTCACGAACGGCGCCACTGTTTCGCAGGCGCCGCCGGTTAGTCAGGAACCGGTTGAGGCGCCGGAGATCACCCTTCCCCGCGGCCTAACCTACACGGCGGATCTCTCGATGGCCTATCCGTTTGGCAACATCGGGACATATGGAAAACAAGGGTGGCTGATGGGCGCCGGCGACCTCTCCGTTGGGTACGGTTTCAACTGGTCGACGCGCTTGGTCGCAAGCGTGTATCAGTTGCAACACTGGCCCTACGGGTTCAACGTCGGGAAAGTTCCTGTTTATCTTGCCGGCTTTCGCAATCCGGTTGGATGCGCCGACCTCACGAATGGGAACGCCTGTGGGGCAGGCGCCGGCCGGAACATCAACGTCCGCACACAAGATACGTTCGGCGTCTTTATGCTCCAGAAGATGTTCGTCATCAAATCGGACGCGCTGCCCGGTCCGATTCCGTTTGTCATCACTCCTGTGTACGTTGCGCGCAGCGGCAAGGTCGGTTTTTCGCCGAACAACAACGACGTCGTTCCGTTCACGTACAATTTGCCCGATGGTCCGGTTGTGAACATTCCGGTGCGGACCGCACAATACTACTCCGTGGCCATAACCCTGCCGTTTGTGAAGTCGCCCAAGATGTTCGCGACCTTCACGCTCGCGCCGCAGTGGCTGGTTCACACCGCCGGCGCCAACGTCGGGAATTCGATGCAACTCGGACAGGTGCTCTACCTTGAATACACGCCGACCAAAACCACGACGCTTTTCTTCGAGCCTCAGAGCGCGCGCGATTATCTGCCGACCGACCCGTATCCCGAGCACCTCATTGCATACTTCCTCGGCGTTTCGCAACGCTTGAGCAAATACGCATTCGTCCAGGTGATGCTCAACAGCGGCGGTCCGACGAACGAGGGTCCCGACGGCGTCACCGCGATCAAATGCCTAACGGTCCAGCAAGTCTTTGCAAATCAATGCGGACTTGCGATCGGCGGACTGCGAGCGACGCAGCTGCAGCTGCAATTCGGCGTCGGCTCACCCAGCGTCTTCCCGTTGTAATTTTCAGAGGCTAGTTATGAAACTCACCGAGCTCAAGAAATCAGCAACCGTGTTATCGCTCGCGGCACTCGCGGCCTGCGGTGGCGGCGGCGGAGGCATGGGACAGCTGATCCCATCATCGCCGGCCGGCCGCGAGCAGCCAAACTCGATTCTGACCAAGATCGTCGGCGTGGGTGACAGTTTGACCGCCGGCTTTCAGTCTGATGCATTCCTGGGAGAGACCGGCATCCAGAATCCGTTCTATCATATCCGGCACCAGATCCCACCGAGTCAGGAGAACGGCTGGTGGGCGCTTCTCGACGAGCAGGCATCGGGATTGCCGCTCGATTCCGCAATCGCGAAAATGTACGACCCTTCGACCAGCCCGTTGCCGCTGATCGAGGGACCTGGACTGGGCAACATGCTGGTCTCGTATACTCCCTTCAGTTTTCCATTTAACCCGCTCATAACCGGCGACACCTGCAGTGCCAACAACGGCTTCAACGCAGCCGGATACCGGTTAAAAGACGTCGCGCGCGTGCGCATGGATCCGAAAGCGACGATTATCCGCGACGTCGGCATTCCCGGGCTCACGCTGCATGAAGCCGTCGCGCTTCATCAGCCGCAAACCTCGACTTGCAAATTCCTGCCGGGAATACCCGGTCTAATCAATCAGGTCGTTGCGCAGGAGAGCGGTACGTTCTGGCCGGTTCTCGAAAACTTCACGTACCTTGGGCCGTACCTCACCGACGTTAACGCCGCGGCTTCACGTCATCCGACGTTGGCAACGGTCTGGCTCGGCGCCAACGACGTTCTAAAATATATGGGCAGCGGCGGCCGGTTCGTGGGCGGCGATCGCAACTCGGCGCAAGCCGCATCCGACATCCGCCAAGCCGTCGGGACATTACAGCACGCCGGTGCGCGCGTCGTCGTCGCGAATCTCCCGAACGTCCTCGAAACCGGCTACTTTCAGCGCATCTCGATACCGAGACACAGCAGCGATTGCCGGTTGGCGACCTACGCCTACTGCACGATGTCTATAGCATTGGGCCCATCGTCTGCAGGATTCGCGATTAGCGAAGCTGCCACGAAATTCCACTTGGCGACTCCGGGCGGGTGCATTCCGGCTTCCGTGACAAAGCCGTGTGGCTATCTGACGCTTGCGGCAATAGCCCTGATCATCCCGTACTATAACAGCACCGGTCACGTCCCCAACCTTGATTGCAACGTTCCGGCTCCCGGTTGCAAAGGCAAGCTCGGCAATGGATTGGGCCCCTACTACATCACGCCTGAGTTTGCGGCGAAGATCCAAACGCTCAACGATGCAATCAACGATGGAATTGACGATGCCGCAACGTCGTCGCACGTGCCGCTCGTCGACATTCAAGCAATCTTTGCGGGTCTCGCGAGCGGCAATCCGTCGAATCCATATTTTCACGCGGCCGCTTCGATCAATCCGCCGCTCTGCTGCACGCTCGGATTTCTCTGGGGCATCCTCAGCTTCGACGGATTGCACCCTTCGAACACGGGCTACGCGTTGATCGCCTCGGATTTCATCAAGACGATCAATCGCGCGTATGGAACGCACATCCCCGACGTTGACGTCAAAGCCGTCTATAACGGCACGCGCTGTTCAACCAGGAAGTTCTGCTTCCCTGACCCGTACGCCCCACCGCACGACTACCCGTACTAACGTTCGAAAGCGAGTCAAACGGAGGCAGGTGCCTGCGAAGTGCGTTAGTGGCGCGGGGGCGGTTCGTCTTCGAGTTCGTCCTCCAGCTCCTCATCGTGCCAGCGCTCTAATCGTTCGCTGACCTCTGATTTCACCTCGTCGGGCACATCGGGCTTCTCAAGAAGCCGGCGATCCTCGTCGTCGAGAAGATTTTCGAGTTCTTCGGAATCCGGCTCGTTCTCAGGCGGTCTCGTTTGAAGCGTTCCTTGCTTAGGCGTAGATGCCGCGCAGTTTCAAGGCCTTGACGACTCGATCGATCGCCAACGTGTACGCCGCCGTGCGCAACGTTGCGTGACGCGAGGTCGCGATCGTACGAATCTGGTGCAGATTCGTCAGAAGAAAATCTTCCAGGCGTTCGTTGACTTCAGCCTCTTTCCAGAAAAAGCCCATCCGGTCTTGCGCCCATTCGAAGTACGAGACCGTCACGCCGCCGGCGTTTGCCATGATGTCGGGAATGACGACCACGCCGCGTTCGCGCAAAACGCGGTCGGCCTCAGGCGTCGTCGGCCCGTTCGCGCCCTCCACAATTAGCTTCGCCTGCACCTTGGCTGCGCTTTCCGGCGTAAAGACCTTCTCTAACGCCGCGGGCACGAGCACGTCGCATTTACTCGCCAGCAGCTCGGCGTTGGTGATCTTCTCTCCACCCTTGAAACCTTCAAGCGTTCCGAACTTCGCGGCGTGCTCCATCGCGCCGTTGACGTAGATACCTTCCTCGTTAAAGTACGCGCCGGTAACGTCGGAAATGCCGACGATCTTGCAACCGCGCTCTTCAAAGAGTTTCGCCGCATGTTTCCCGACGTTGCCGAATCCTTGAATCGCGATCGTCGCCTTATCCGGGCGCAGACCCATTTCCGCCATCTCGTCGAGCGCGCAGATCGTCACGCCTCGGCCGGTCGCCTCGACGCGCCCGCGCGAGCCGCCGATATCCAACGGCTTGCCGGTAACGACGCCCGGCGTGTTCTGCCGAACGTGCATCGAGTAGGTGTCCATGAACCACGCCATAACCTGCGGGGTTGTGTTGACGTCCGGCGCCGGCACGTCTTTGTCGGGGCCGACGACTTCCACGAGTTCGGCCGCGTAACGGCGCGTGATGCGCTCGAGTTCGTTGGAAGAAAGGGTTGCCGGATCGCAGGTCACGCCGCCCTTGCCGCCGCCGAAGGGCAGATCGACGACCGCGCACTTCCACGTCATCCAAAACGCCAGCGCCGTGACCTCATCGAGCGTGACACCCGGGTGGTAACGAATTCCGCCTTTTGCCGGACCGCGCGCGAAGTTATACTGCACGCGATAACCGGTGTAGACTTCAAACTCGCCCGAGTCGCGTTGAAACGGTATCGAAAAGATGATCTGTCGCGAGGGGTGCGTGAGGATGCTCCGCATGCCGGCGTCGAGCTCGAGCAGATCGGCGGCCTCGTTGAAATACGCGATCGCGTCGCCAAAAACGGAGACATCGCGTACCGAGGTCTCGCGCAGCGCGGTGGTCATGCTCTAAGGGTTAGACGTTGAACCGGAAATTCACCACGTCACCCTCTTGCATGACGTACTCCCGGCCCTCGCTGCGGAGTCGGCCTGCCGCTCGCAGCGCCTCAATCGTCCGATATTGGACGTAATCGTCGTACGAAACGATCTCGGCCCGAATGAAGCCGCGCTCGAGATCGCTATGAATCGCGCCCGCCGCCTGCGGCGCCTTCGTGCCCCGTCGTATCGGCCAAGCCCGAGCTTCCTTCTCGCCGGCCGTCAGGAACGTCATGAGGCCGAGAAGGTCGTAGGCCGCCGCTGAAAGCTCATCGAGACCGCTGCGCTTCATCCCGAGCTCACGGCGAAATTCGGCGGCTTCGGTTTCCGAGAGCCCAGCCAACTCGGCCTCAACCTTGCCGCTAAGGACGACGGCGCGCCCGCCGTCGGCGGACGCGACTTCCTGGACGGCGCGGACCTGCTCGCCGGGATTGCCGATCTGTGCTTCGTCGACGTTCGCCACGTAGAGCACGGGTTTCTGAGTGAGCAGGAACGAATCGGCGGCGACTTGCGCTTCCAGCGAGCCGGGTGCAAAGCCGCGCGCGGGGCGGGCTTCCTCGAGCGCCGAGGCCAGACGTTCCGCCGCAGCGATATAGTCACGAGGTCTCGCGTTCGCTCTCACCTCGCGTTCGAGCTTGGTAATGCGCTTACGCATCGTTGCAAGATCCGCCAGCGCCAACTCGATCGATACGATTTCAGCGTCGCGATGCGGATCCGGATGGCCCTCAACATGCGTCACTTCAGCGTCCTCAAAGCAGCGCATCACCATCGCGATCGCGTCGGTTTCACGAATGTGACTCAAGAATGCGTTGCCGAGTCCCTCGCCGGCGCTCGCGCCGCGCGCCAATCCCGCTATATCGACAAAGCGAACGGTCGCCGGGACGATCCGCTTTGCGTTGACGAGTCGCGCAAGGACGGCTAAGCGCGGGTCCGGCACGGCAACCTCGCCAACGTTCGGCGCTACGGTCGCGAACGGATAGTTCGCGGCGAGTGCCTGGGCCGAGCGCGTGAGCGCGTTAAAGATCGTTGACTTGCCGACGTTCGGCAAGCCGACGATTCCGCATGAAAGTGGCATAGAGTGGCCTGAAGGCGGCCGGTTCGGCTGCTCGTACTGGCCGCCCTTGCGAGATCACGCGGGGCTGCGACCATGGCGGCAAGAAAAAGGTGCGCACGTGTCGGATACGTCGCATATGCGCCAAATGAAGGTCGACAAACTCGGAATCGACCTCTTGACCCACGATCCCGTGGTCATCCTCAAGGATATGGACGGCTCGCACTACCTCCCGATTCTCATCGGTCCGTTCGAAGCGACGGCGATCGCGCTCGCTCTGGAAGGCGCACCCGTTCCGCGACCGCTCTCGCACGATCTGATGCGTAATATCCTCGAGTCGCTCAACGCCAATCTCGAACAAGTCGTTATCCACGACATCAAAGACTCCACCTTTTTTGCGAAGCTCATCGTGCGCACCAATGGCGAGCTGCAAGAGATCGACGCGCGTCCCTCCGACGGCATCGCGCTTGCGCTCCGCGTGCCTGCGCCGATCTTCGTCTCCGACAAGATCGTCCTCGAAGAAGCGACCGCTGAAAAGAGACCGATCAACGACACCGAGATGGCGCGCTTCAAAAAGTTCCTCGAAGATCTCAAGCCTTCCGATTTTAATCGGTAGTATACGAGGCGCTGCGATGCGCATGAAACTCGTGACGATCACCGCGATCAGTCTCCTGGCCGCATGCGAAAACAGTCCTCAACCCGCGGCGGCAATCGTGGGTGCGTGCCGCTCTTCTGGGTCTATCCCGGTTGCGGAACCGTTTTCGAACTTTCGCCGACCGGCAAGGGACAATGGACGAAGCAGACGCTTGAGGTCTTCTCGAGCGGCGCGGACGGTGGGAATCCGGTCTCCGGACTGATCATTGACGCCGCGGGAAACCTCTTCGGGCGCCGGCGTCTTCTTCGTCTTGTTAAAAAGCGCCAGCTGGCGTGAGAGCGTGCTGCACTCATTCGGACAGTTCGATCGCGGCGGGTTTCCGCTGGGAGATCTTACCGAGGACGGTGCGGGTCACATTTACGGCAATGCCGACAACATCTACGAAATGAAGCACACCTCGCGCACCCGATGGCGGTATCGCCAGCTGCTCGGGCTCGGCCGGCCGGCTCTATGGCACGACGAGTAACGGCGGCGATCCGAGTTGCAACAACGGAGGAGGCTGCGGCGTGATCTTTGAGCTGTCCCCGAACGGCAGCGGCGAGACCGAACGTATTCTTCACGTCTTCAAAGACGATTCCGTCGACGGCGGTATGCCGGAGAGCGGGCTCGTCTTCGGCTCCGGCGGCTATTATTGCGGAACGACTGAATTCGGTGGACACGGTCCGAATCTCGGAGCCGGCACGATCTTCGAAGGTAAATGACGCGGATTTCGAGTCGTCCAATAGCTGCTGCACAGGATTACTGCATCTTCTTCTAGACGTTAGGAAACACATGGCAGATAACTTGCGCGCCGACATTGGCGTGTTCGGCGGGTCGGGATTCTATTCGCTGATTGAAAACGCACGCGAAGAGTGGGTCGAGACGCCGTATGGGACTCCCAGCGAAAAAGTTGCGTTGGGTGAGATCGCCGGAAAGCGCGTTGCGTTTCTTCCGCGGCACGGCAAAGATCATCGCTTTCCGCCGCAGTCGATCAATTATCGCGCGAATCTGTACGCGATGAAGCGGCTCGGCGTGCGGTGGATCATCGGCCCGACGGCAAGCGGCTCGCTCAAAGAGAGCGTACGACCGGGATCGATGGTCGTCTGCGATCAGCTCGTCGATCGCACGAGCGGTCGTAAGGACACGTTCTACGATGGGCCGATCACGACGCACGTCAGTTTCGCCGACGCGTATTGTCCAACGTTGCGACCGATAGCCGTCGACGTGTTGCGCTCGCTCGGGATCGAAACGCACGACCGCGGGACCGTCGTCGTCATTCAAGGGCCACGCTTCTCCACGCGCGCCGAGTCGAAGTGGTTCCAGAGCCAGGGGTGGGAGGTCATCAATATGACGCAATACCCCGAGGCCTACCTCGCGCGCGAGTTGGAGATGTGTTACGCCAACATTTCGCTGATTACGGATTACGACGTCGGCCTCGAGGGAATGCCACCGGTTTCACACCACGAAGTCATCGAAGTCTTCACGCGCAACAACGAGCAAGTGAAAGCAGCAATCGGAACGATGGTCGCGAAGATTCCGATGGATGCCGATTGTTCGTGCCGGCACGCGCTCGAGGGAGCTCGTTTCTAAACCTCGATGAGGCGGCAACGGCGGGTCGATATCGCGATGTACGCGCAAGCCATTCCGCTGCTAATGCGCCATCCGTCGATCTTCGTCATGCCGCTGTTGGCGGCGGTCATCGACCTGTTGTTGACGCAGGTTTCATATCTCCTAACCGACCCGTCGGGCGGCGCCGGCGCTGGTCTTTTTCAGATTATCGCGCAGCTGATCTATCTGTGGGCGTTCGGCATCGCGATCATTCAAGCGAACAATATCTGGCGACGGCGTCGCGGCACGTTCGACGAGGCTTGGGAAGAGGGACGCGCAAAGTTCGGCGGCATCGCGCTGGCGGCGATCGGCTTTCAGTTCGTCGTGTGGGCGGCTAGCTACATCGGCTCGTTCGCCGGAACGTTCGGACTTGCGCTCGGCGCCCTCGCTGCGTTTTTCTTGATCTACACGATTCCGGCGGCGGCAATCGGCGGGATGCCCGGCTCCCTGGCGATTTCGGGGTCGATTCGGGGCGTGCGCGCCGAGCCGATCGGCTCGCTGATCCTGGCAGTCGTCTTCTTCGCGATCTGGTACGTTGCGGTGCCGCTGGCGCTGCCCTATCTCTTGGTTCACCTTTCGGCAACGATCTGGAGTCTCGTGACGGCGGCTGTCCGTGCGATCTCGCTGGGTTATCTGGCGTTTCCGTTCGCAAAACAATACGATGACATCGCGTTTACCGGCTACTGGTGAGCGCCATGCGCACGAACTCGCCGACCAGTCCGGGACTGACGTTAGTCCGCGCAAGCCGTTGAGCTTCGTCGAGTTTCGCAAGCAGCGCGGCGGCATCGCGTCCGGCCAAACGTTTGAGGCGTCGCAAGCGATCGGCATGGTCGAGCGAGATCAGGGCGATGCCGTCGTGACCGCTCGCGACGATCCAGTCCCGCACCAGCGTTTTGATCGTTTCTAAGCCTTCACCGAGCGTCTCGCGTGTTGCCCACGAGCCTTGCGGCGATTTTCCCTCGACGCTTTCGAAGAACCAGTGCACGACCCCGGCGCGGAGGGATTCCTCGTCGGTTTCGAGCGCGGCGATGGCGCGCGTCACGCTACCACCGCCCAGCGACGCGCCCAGCTCCGCATCCTTGCGGCCGTAATGCATGCGACTCAGAATCTCGCGCACCTCGGCGGTGGAGAGCAACGGGAATTGCAGCTCGACGAGGCGCGACCGAATCGTCGGCAGCAGCCGGCCGGGCATAGCCGTCGTGAGGATCATCGCGACGCCGCGCGGCGGCTCTTCCAAGAACTTCAACAGCGCGTTGGCAGCAGCCGGGCTTGCGAAATCGACGTCGCCGAGTAATAACACGCGCATACCGCCGCTGTAGGATTGCATCGAGAGCTGCCGCACGAGATGACGCGCCGAGAGTTCGCCTTCGGCGAAGCCGGCAACCGCACCGGGATCGCCGATCTTCAATGCGTCTTGATGTTCGAGAAAGTCGGGATGGTGCGGGCTCTCTCCGCGAAACAGCAAGCACGACGAGCACGTGCCATCGTACCCTAAGACTCCATCCTTCGGCGCCAAGCAGAGCAGCGATTGCGCCAATCTGCGCGCAAAGGTTTTCTTTCCGACGCCGGCCGGCCCCGCAAAGCAGTAGGCGTGAGCGAGTCGCTCAGGTGTAAGGGCCTCAAAATATCGCTTCGGCCCGTCTGCACCGACGACGTCGAAGCGCAGATCGGTCACGAAATTTCGATGCTGAGCTGTTTGCGTACCTCGTGCAACGCCAAATCCAACAACCGCTTCTCGGGAAGTGTGGCATCCAAAACACGATGGCGCGGCGTCAGCGCCAGTGCAAGAAAACCCTGCCGCACGCGTGCATGAAAGCCGTCGTTTTCGCTCTCGATGCGGTCCATCATCTCCAAGCGTCCGTGTAACCGCGCGCTCGCAACGCTAACCGGCATGTCCATGACCAGCACGAGATCGGGCTCCAGCCCTCCCGTCGCGACCTCGCAGATCGCGTGAAGCTGGTGGAGGTCGACGCCACGTCCGTATCCCTGATACGCGAGCGTCGAGTCAACGAACCGATCGCACAGCACAATCCTTCCCGCGGCCAGTGCGGGCCGAATCACTTCGGCGACGTGCTGCGCCCGCGCGGCGTTAACCAAGAAGGCCTCGGTCAATGGTTCGAGCGCGACGCTGTGGCTAAGGAAGAGCTCGCGGATGGCCTCCCCGATCCTGCTCCCGCCAGGCTCTCGAGTAACGACGACGGCATGACCGTCTTCGCGCAGGCCCTCCTCTAGTCCACCGAGCAACGTCGTCTTGCCGCTGCCTTCGATCCCCTCGAGTACGACGAACATTAGTCAGCGTCTACGGTTTTGTAGATGCGCACGCGGCGGTTCGGCTCGAGCCCGGTGCTGCGCGACTGCAGCCGATACCGCTCCGCGAGCTGGTGTTGCATGCGCCGAATGTAAGACGTTTGCGGTGATAACTCGATCGCCTGACTGGTCAGCAGCACTTGATAGATCGCCTCTTCGGCTTCACGCAACGCAATTTCTTCGTTGTCGATCGATCCAAGATTGAAGACGTCCCGCAAGGCCGCTTGGATTTGGGTCGTCGTATTCGTCTTGATCGAATAGATTGGAACGTTGTCGGAGGCGATCTGCTTGAGCTTCGGCTGCTCTTTTCGTTCGAGTGTCTTGAGCGTGAGAACGACGTCGGCGTCGTCCCAGTTGCGCGCCATCGAGGCATTGACGCGCAGGTTCGTGATGGCGCGCTCGATCTTGTTGCGCGAAACTCCGTACGGGAAGATCGAAAGCGGCCGGTCGCGTTCGTCGTGATCGCGAACGAGATCGTAGCCCTCGGCCAGCCGCGGCATCGACTCGGTGTCGGCCTCTTGCACGACCGTCACCGCGCCGCTGGGCTCGCGCTGCCGAATCTCCGGCTGCGGCTGATATCCGCGCAGCAGCGCATCGATGACCTCGGCGACGTTCTTGTGAATCGCCAGCCGGTCGCGATCGTGAATCTCAACGACGACGTCGAAGGTCGGCGGCGCCTTCCGTTCGAGCACCGTCTTCCGCGTGCCGCGCCGGCGGGCTTCCTCGTCGGAGAGGGTCACCGCGCTGACCCCGCCGACCAGGTCCGAGAGCGTCGGGTTCATCAGCAGGTTCTCGAGCGTCTGGCCGTGAGCGGTGCCGATCAGGGTCACGCCGCGCTCGGCAATCGTGCGCGCGGCGGCCGCTTCAGCCTCGGTGCCCATCTCGTCGATGACGATGACCTCGGGCATGTGGTTCTCGACGGCCTCGATCATGACGGCGTGTTGGAGTGCCGGATCGGCGACTTGCATCCGGCGCGCCAAACCAATTCCGGGATGCGGAATGTCGCTGTCGCCCGCAATTTCGTTGGACGTGTCGACGATGACGACGCGCTTGCGCTCTTCCGAGAGCACCCGCGCGCATTCGCGCAACATCGTCGTCTTGCCGACGCCGGGCCGGCCGAGCAGACAGATCGACTTCCCGCTGCGAAGCACGTCGAGGATGATGTCGATCGTTCCGTAGACCGCGCGCCCGACGCGGCAGGTGAGACCGACGATCTTTCCGGTGCGGTTGCGAATCGCACTGATCCGGTGCAGCGTCTGCTCGATGCCGGCGCGATTATCGGCGCCGAACGGCGAAATCCGCGAACAGACGTGGGCGATATCTTCGTGGCTGACGGACGCGTCGCTAAGATACTTGAAGTCGTGCTCGAAACGCGCTTCGGGCGGGCGCCCGAGGTCGAGCACGACTTCGATGATCCCTTCGATATTGTTGAGACGAACGAGCGCTTGCCGAATCGCGAGTGGAAAGATGTCGAGGAGTTGAGAGAGTTCCCAACTTGGGGAAACTTGATGAACTCTAACCGCCACTGCGATAAACCTTAGGCTCTCTCTCGCTCATTCCTTCACAACGCGGATGACGCGCAGTTTGTCGTCGTGCGGTCCTTGAATGCGCACGCCGGCTTTCAGCTCCAGCCGTAGGTACTCGATGATCTCGGCCGTGATCTCTTCGCCGGGAGCTATGACGGGAATACCTGGCGGATAGGGCGTCACCGTTTCGGCGCAGATGCGCCCTTTCGATTCGCGCAGCTTGACGAACTCGGCGTCGGCCAGGAATGCGTCGCGGGGGCGCATGCGCATCGGCGGGATCGTGGGCAGACGAAAGGTTCCGCGCTTCAGACGCTGCTCCAGAATGCCCGAAGGCGCAAACATGTCGAGCTCGCGTTCGCCCCGTGCCAGCTCTTCAAACGCGGTGACGAGCCGGTCGGCGGCCGCGCGCGTCGTTCCGATCGTAATCAGCGCGACGACGTTGAACAGGTCCGCCAGCTCGACCTGGATGTTGTAGCGCCGGCGAAGAATCTCGGAGGCCTCGTAGCCGGTGTAACCGAGCCCTTTCACCGTCACGGTTATTTTCGTCGGATCGAGATCGAAGACTCCCTTTCGGCCGCGCAGTTCTTCGCCGAAGCAGTAGATGCCGGCAATGCGATTGAGACGCGCGCGCGTCTCGCGCGCAAGCTCGATCGTGCGCGAGAGCAGCGCCTCGCCCTCGATGGCCATCTGTTTTCGGGCAACGTCGAGCGACGCGACCATCGGCAAGTTCGGCGACGTCGAGAGAAACATCTTTAGTACCGATTTGAGCCGGTCGAGGCGCACCCGCTCGCCTTTTTGGTGGAGCATCGCGCACTGTGAAAACGACGAAAGCATCTTGTGCGTCGAGTTGATGCACAGGTCGACGCCGGCCTTGGTCGCGGAGAGCGGCAGCGCCGGGTGAAAGTGAAAGTGCGGTCCCCACGCCTCGTCGACCAGCAGGAGCAGCCCTGCATCGTGAGCGATTCGCACGATCGATGCAAGGTCGGCGGCGACGCCGTAGTAGGTCGGCGAAACCAAATAGACGGCAACGACGTCGGGATGCTCGCGCAGCGTGCGCGCGACCGTTTCCGGCGTCACGCAGTGGTCCATGCGCAGCTCTTCGTCCACTTCGGGCGCCATGTAGATCGGCTCGGCGCCGCTCATCACGAGTCCACCGAGCATCGACTTGTGCGAGTTCCTCGGAACGGCAATCTTGTCGCCGGGGTTGACGGCCGTCATCATCATGCACTGGTTGCCGCTCGTCGAACCATTGATCAGGAAGAACGTGTTGTCCGCGCCCCACGCCTCGGCGGCGAGCTCCTGAGCCTCCTTGATCGACTCCGTCGGCTGCAAGAGATCGTCGATACCCGGCATCGGCGTAAGGTCGATCGCGCAGATGTTGTCGCCGACGAACTCGCGGAATGCCAAATCCATGCCCCCGCCTTGAACGTGGCCGGGCGTATGAAACGGAAGCACGCCGGCATCGACGTAGTCGAGCAGCGCTTGAAAGTAGGGCGCTCTACGTTGGTCCAACGGTCATGCCAGCACTTCAAAGCCGAGACGATCGAGCATCGCGAAATCGTCGGCGTCGTTGCGGCCTTGTGTGGTGAGGTAGTTCCCTAGCACGATGCCGCTCGCGCCGCTGCGCATGCCGAGATCTTGAAGTCCCTGGAGCGTGATCTCACGGCCGCCGGCAAAGCGCACCAGCGCGCTCGGCAGCGCGAGGCGCGCCATCGCGACGAACCGCAGCGCTTCGACCGGCTCGAGGAGCGATCGTTCTGCGAATGGCGTGCCGGGACGCGGGTTGAGGAAGTTGATTGGCACCTCTTGCGGTTGCAGCTCTTGCAACGCGGCGAGAAACGCGATCCGGTCCGCGACGCCCTCACCCATGCCGATGATGCCGCCGCAGCACAGCTCCAATCCGTAGCGCTTGACGCGGAGGCAGGTATCCCAGCGCTCTTCGTACGTGTGAGTCGTGCAGACCGACGGAAAGTAGCGGCGCGAAGTTTCGAGGTTATGATTCACCTTGTCCACGCCGGCCTGTGCGAGCCGTTCGACGTGGCGATCGGTCAAGATGCCGAGTGAAACCGCCACCGTGAGCGGAAGTTCACGTTTGATTTCACCGACTGCGCTGCACACGCGCTCGAGCAGCCTTTCGGAGGGCCCGCGTACGGCCACGACGATGCAGAACTCTCCAGCCCCACGCGCGTGCGCGGCGCGAGCCGCTTCGACGAAACCCTCGACGCTGGAGAGCGGCTCAGCCTCGACGTCGGTTGCATACCGGGCGCTCTGCGAACAAAAGTTGCAGTCTTCCGAGCAGCCACCTTTCTTCGCGTTATACAGCACCTCGACCGCAATCGCGTTGCCGCAATAGTGCGTGCGAACGTCGTCGGCGAGCGCCAACAGGGCGGGCATGCTCTCCGCGGGCAGCGCGGCGAGCTCCGCGAGCGATTCGGGGTCGGCGGCACGGCCGCGTCCGAGCACGTCGGCACGCAGGCGATCGATCGTAGATTCAGACATCGTTACGGTTTTTGATTCACCAAAGGTTCGAAAAGCTTTGCACCGGCGTCAACCGACGCTTCCTCCGCCGGCGCAAACGCCAGAATGCCAAAGATGCGTAACTTTCCCTGCAACACACGCGCGACGTCATCGCGATAGCTGGGATCGGCCGGACCCCAGCGCTCGACGAGGACAGCGCCGGCGACGGGCACGCGTAGTTCGCGGCAGAGATTGAGCGTCAGAAGCGTGTGGTTGATGCATCCCAAACGTAAGCCGACGGCGACGATCGTCTGCAGCTTTCCCAACGCGACGACGTCGCCGAGGTGCTCGCGCTCGTTCAGCGGCACCATCATGCCCCCCGTGCCTTCAACGACCACGCAGCCCCCGAGAGCGTCGAGCTTCGCTACCAGCTCGTGCGCGCTCAGCTCGATTCTTTCCGCGTGAGCTGCCGACCACGGATCCGACGGTTTCTTGAATCGCGCAAACTCGACGTACGGCACTCCGGCGAGCCTTCCGGCCCGAGCCGCATCGCTTTCGGCATCCAACACCGCGCCGGTTTGCACCAGCTTGACAACCGTTGGCGCGTGGCCTGCCCGGCGCAGCGCCAACGCGAGCGCGGCGGCGACGCGCGTCTTGCCGGCATCGGTATCCGATCCGGTTACGAAGTAGCGATGCACTGCCGAAGTTGGTCGAGGACGAGATCGATTTGCTCCGTCGTGTGATCGGCGCGAATCGAGAAGCGCAGCCGCGACGCGCCCGGCGGCACGGTCGGCGGGCGTATCGGCGGCACGAAGATGCGACGCTCGAGCAGCTGCGCCGACAGCCGCAACGCGCGCTCTTCGTCGCCGAGCACGAGCGGAACAATTGCACCCGCCGCATCCGGCACGGAAAGACCGATCGCCCGCAGTCCGTCGCAGAGACGCGTGACGTTCGCGCGCAGGCGCGCCCGGCGGTCGTCGGCCCGAGGCGCCAAGTGCAACGCGATGCGACCGGCGAGTGCGAGCGCCGGCGGCAGCGCGGTGTCGAAGATGAATGCGCGCGCGCGATTGACGAGCAGCTCGATGACGGGCGACGGCCCCGCAATGAAGCCGCCGTGCGCCCCGAGCGCTTTCGAAAGCGTTCCGAGCACGACGATCCGCGCATCCTGCAATCCGTGCGCAAGTCCGGCGCCGTCAGCTCCTGCGACGCCGAGCGCATGCGCTTCGTCGAGGAAGAGAATACCGTCCGGCCCCGAGCATTCGAGCAGAGCAACAGGATCGATCGCGTCGCCATCCATGCTGAAGATCGACTCACTGACGATCATTGCCGATTTGCCCGGATTCGCCGGGCGGGCGCGGTGGTTGTAAATTGTACGCGCCCGGCGCGCGAGGCGAATGCCGTCGATGAGCGAGGCATGGTTCGACCGATCGGAGCAGATCGCGTCGACGCATTGCGCCAGAACTGGAATCGCACCGATTGCCGCGTGATAGCCGGATGAGAAGAGCAACGCGCGCTCGCGCCCCAGCCACTTCGCGATCTCCTCTTCGAGCAAGAAATGCTCGCGATGACGTCCGCCTAACAGTCTTGCACCGCCCGAGCCCACCCGCGTTGCGTGTTTCAGCGCTTCAACCATTTGCGGTTCGGTCGCCAGTCCAAGGTAGTCGTTCGACGAAAAGTCGATGATGCCCGAGAGCGGATGGTCTGGAAGATCGCGATACTGCTGCTCGGCGCGGATCTCATCGAGCATCGCATGAACACGCTCTAGGTAGGTCACAATGCCCTTTCCAACGCAACAAAAAACGCATTGACTTCGGCGTCGGGCGAGCAGAGCGGTGGCACGAACTGGATGACGTTGCCGAGCGGGCGCGTGAAGTGCCCGTCGTCGTAGAGCGCATTCGCGATCGGCCAACCACCGGACGTCAGCTCGATGCCGATCATCGTCCCGGCTTGACGGACTGCACGCACGGCGTGATGCGCGCGCAATTTTTCGAGCCGCGTCGCGGCGCAGCGCGCAATGGCGCCCGCCCGTTCGAGGGTTCCCTCTTCATCGAAGAGATCGAGTGATGCGAGGGCGGCCGCACACGCGATCGGATTCCCCGCGTACGAATGGCCGTGAAAGAAGTGAACGAGTTCCTCTGGCTCGCCGAGAAAGGCGGTGTAGATCTTCTGCCGCACCAGCGTCGCGGAAAGCGCCAGCGCGCCGCCCGTAATTCCCTTGCCGAGGCAGAGGAGGTCGGGCTGCACGCCGGTCTGCTCGAATCCGAACATCGTACCGGTTCGCCCGAACCCCGTTGCGATCTCATCGAAAATGACGAGCGGCTCGATCTCGCGCAGGTGTTCGTAAATACCGCGATCGACCAGCCGCATTCCCGCGGCCGCCTGAACCACCGGCTCAACGACCACCGCTGCAACATCCGGCTCGAGGTCGAGTTTGCCGGTGAACGGTCGCGTCTCGAACGTCAGATTGCCGAACCGCGATTTAAAGGGCGCAATATCGGACAGGCTCATCGCGCCGACCGTATCGCCATGATACGCACTCGTGAGTCGCACGAACCGCGAGCGCTGCGGCTGACCGAGATTCTGCCAGTACTGCACGGCGATCTTGATCGCGGCCTCGACCGCGCTCGCACCATCGCTCGCGAAGAAGACGCGATCCATGTGCGCGAGCGCGCAAAGGCGTTCGGCCACTTCTTCGGCGACGGGATTCGAGGCGCCGAGCAGCGTGGAATGGTCGAGTACTCCGGCTTGACGCGCGATTGCTTCAACGATGCGCGGATGGCAGTGGCCGTGAATCGTCGTCCAGACCGAGCTGACCGCATCGTAGACGCGATGACCGCGTGCATCTTCCAGCGTCGTTCCAAAGCCGCGCACGAACGTCCGTGCGCGGAGATCGAACCCTTCCATCTGCGTGAACGGAAGCCAAAGATGCGACACCGGTCTACAAGTAGGTGACGATCAGTACCGCTCCCACGATCGCCAATGCATCCTCGAGCAGCGCCGCGGGTACGCGACCGATCAGTCCGATGGCGCGGATGCGGACGAAAAGCCCCACATACGCGCCGACGACCGCTCCAAGCCCGCCGAGCAGAACGCCAAGAAGAAGGGAAACGTGACTCGTCAAGGCGACCGCCCCACCGCAGAACCCACCGCTCAGCACGCGCGCCGTCAGGGCCATCAGCTGAGTCCGCGACGGCGCCCTGGGACTCAGATCGGCGGCGTATTCCAAAACGGCGAGAACGCCCATTAGATACGCGACCGGCGAGCGATGCCGCGTCAGCCATAGCACCGCCGGAGCCGTCAGCGTTCGCAGACCGGCGATGAAGCCCAACAGAAGCGCGGCAAGCAACGGCATCATGCAACACCGGCTTCGGTAGCCGGCGCGCTCCTCCCGTTACCGCCCGACTCTAGCTAGTGAAGAACGATCTCGCCGATTTGGCTTTGACTCGTATAACTTGCGATGCAAAACCAGAGGTTCTTATCCGGTCCGCTCGCGATGCCGATGGGAATGCTGCCTTTCGGCAAGGTAATGACCGGATTGAACTTGCCGGTAACCGGATTGAAGTGCCCGACTCTGCCGGCTTGCATTTCGGTGAACCACAAGTTGCCGTCGGATCCGGCCGCGATCTTCTCGGGGTAACTGCCCGGTTGCGCGATCCGGAATTCCTTGATCGTACTCCCGAGCACGACGGCGAGCTTATCGCCCGTGCGCTCGGTAAACCAGATATGCTTGTCGGGAGTCAACAGGATTCCCCAGGGATTGCTATACGCAGTTGGTGGGGTCAGCGACGGTTTGAAGCTCAGTGTCCTGGGATCGAACCGCCCGATTCTGTTGGCAATCGATTCGGTGAACCAGAGGTTTCCGTCCGGTCCCGTGGTGATGTCCCATGGGGAGCTTATCGAGCCTTCGGGGATTGGAAAACGTGTGATCTTGCCCGACGGCGTCACGCGTCCGATGTAGCCGTCGTCGTACTCGACGTACCAAAGATTACCATCCGGACCAGCAGTGATGCCGCGCGGTGATGGATTCGGGCCGGGAATCGCAAACGCGGTTACCTGACCGGTAGGAGTCATGCGGCCGATTTGCTGAGCGCCCGGCTCCGTGAACCAGATGTTGCCATCGGGTCCAGCGGCAATGCCTTCGATGTCGTTGTTGTCGGGTAACGGAAACTCGGTGATCTGTCCGTTGGTCGCGATGCGCCCGATCTTATCGGTGTAGAACTCGGAAAACCAGAGCGCGCCTTGGGGGCCGGAAATAATGTAATCCGGCCACGCGCCTTGGGTCGGCGTATTGAAGAAGTCGAGTTTCGGCTGCGCCCCCGCAACGTGGCGCAGGAAGTCGGATGAAGCCGCTTGCGCCGCCCCCGGGGGCATTGGCGCGCCAGCCTGCGAGCATCCGGAAACGAGTACCAGTGAGAGCGTCGCCATGGCGAGCAGTCGCGCCATCATGCACACCTCCGAGATCGAGCGGAACCACGATCTCAGATAATCGTGAAGAAATTCTGAGACCGCCGCTGTGATTTACACTTTCGGTGAGCCGGGGCTATAGGCCGCGCTTTCGCAGAACCCGCTCGGCGTACAGCCGGGAACGTCGAAGCTGTATAAGTACGTTAGTCCAGTGCCGTGCCCGACGTATGCGTAGACGTCGACGGTGCCACCGTCGATGTTCACCGTAACCCACCGTTGGTTATCACGGCCGAGGTGCCCGAAGATACTCTCACCGTTCAGAACGAACGGGCCGCTGATAACCGAGCACCTGGCCTTGGCGCAGCCCGAATAGACGGTTACGGCGCTCGGGAAGCCCGTCGAGATAACCACGATGTTGCCTTCGTTGTCGACCGAGAGGCCGCCATAGTTTGGCTCGTTAAAGCCTTGGGCTGACCCGAGCTCAACGCCCGCTTTGGCGCACCTAGCGTAGTACCAAAGACCAACTTTACCGCTCGTATCGGACGCATCTGCGTAGCAGTTGCCGGCTTTATCCATCGCAACACCGGCGAGGTTGCTCATCTTCGGGCTGCGCAGTGCCGTGCAGCTGAGGCTCGAGAGCTTGCAGGCTGCGACGCGGCTCGTCGTGCCGCTCAATCCTCCGACGATGATGGTCCCCTTCACGGCATCGAGAGTTGCGGCGGTGGACGCTTGAACAAGTTAGGAGCGCAACGGCGACTCCGGCACCGAGCGCTACCGAAACGAAACGCATGGTGCGGAACTCCCTTCTGTCACCTATTCTACGCTTGGATGAACGGTTGGGCGATAGCCGGCGCTCAACATTTCCACCGTCGCACGCGGCGTGAGCACTTCGACTTCGGCATGCGGCGGTCGCGGCCTACGGCCGATATAGCCGGTATCCGACCATTCGAGGAGCGCAGCATCCCAAGCCAGCCATGCTCCGCCGTCCAACGCAATGTAAGCGCCATCCGGCAAGCCCGCAAGGTCGTCAAAGTACGTCCGCTTCTTCCCGCGGATGACGCGATCGGCGTGGAGTCTGGCGTCGATGCTATCCGCGCTCGCTCGAGCGCCGGTACGGGTTTCCCAAAGCGAGAGAAACCGCTTGTAATCGGCATGGCGGCATTCGGCACAGGGTCGATGTCCGGCGCTTAACGCGGCCGCTTCGTCGAGAAAGAAGAGTTCCGTGTACCGGTGGGGTTGCATCACCGCGCGCTGCCGGCCGCGAAACTCGAGAACACATGCAATCCAGCGCTTGACCTGTGACGAACGCTTGATTCGCCGATGGTCGTCGTGAAGAATTCCGCGATTGCCCATCATGAGTCCGCGCCCCGGCAGCGCAACGATCTCCCCGAACGGCGTGACTCGGTTTTGTAAGGGCACTCCAGCGTTAAGCTTCGATGCGTTCTTCGATCGAGACGTTGTAGAGGAAGAGGAACTTACCCCACTCGTCGGGCAGCGTGTTGCGCTTGATTTGAATCCACGGGATGTACTTCGGCTGCCTTGGCTTGCGCAGCAGCGACATGTTGGCTTCCCGGGGCATTCGATTGTTCTTGCGGTTGTTGCAGCGCATACAGGCGCAGACGAGGTTCTCCCAGGTCGATTCCCCGCCTCGGCTTCGTGGTATCACGTGATCGACCGTCATCATGCGTTCGCCATGCGTTCCGCAGTATTGGCAGGTGTGGTCGTCGCGGATTAAGACGTTCTTCTTCGTCAGGGCGACCTTTTGCATTGGGCGACGGATGTAGTAGAGCATCCGAATGATCGAGGGCATGCGCATTTCGTACGTCGGCGAAGCTAAGATGCGCTCGCGCCCGTGCAGCATTTCCGCCTTGCCGGCGAAGATCAACTTAACGGCTCGCTGGAAGCTCGTGACGTTCAACGCCTCGTAGGTGAAGTTCAGCACGAGCACTTCGGTCATGGCTTGCTAAAACGAGGCATCTTTCCTAGGTGCCTCGCTTCCGAACGAACGTCAATCGAGTTTCGGTTAGCATTTGGGTGATTGCTAACCGCTGTTCGGGTCGTAACCTTTCTTTGACGCGCTCAAACGCGGCGCTCGCAACGTCGATCGCAACCTCTGCAGACGGATGATCGGGCTCGCATCCTTCTTCCTCGGTCAGATACGCGTGAGCGGCCAGCGCAAGCGTCGTGATCACCTCGGCGAGCAGCGGCTCAACGGGCGGAATCTGGCCTTGAAATCCTCCCTCCGCATTCGGGGAGGCGGCCTGCGTAGACATCTGGGGGCAGTTTACGCCGCGCTGGATTCCTTCCCTTGCTGGTGGACCATATCCAGGAAGTAGCGGTGAATGCGTTGGTCGTCAGTCAGCTCGGGGTGAAACGCGGTGGCCAGCACGTTACCCTCGCGCGCCATAACGCCATGGCCATCTCGCTCGGCAAGCAACTCGACCATCGGCCCACAACGTTCGATCCATGGCGCGCGAATGAAGATCGCTGGGAACGGCGTGCGGCCGAGCGCCTCAATTGCAAGCTCGACTTCGGCGGATTCGTTTTGCCGTCCGAAGGCGTTGCGGCGGACCGTGATGTCGATCAAATTCAGCGTCGGCTGATTCAAATCGGCGACGTCGCGCGCCGCGACGATCATGCCCATGCACGTACCCCACAGCGGCATGCCCGCGCGCACGCGCTCCACGATCGGCGCAGTCAATCCGAATCGGCCGAGCAGTTTCATGACGGTCGTCGACTCGCCACCGGGGACCACCAGTGCCTCGACGCGCGCGAGGTCGCACGGCGATTTCACCGCGACGGCACTCGCGCCGGCGCGCTCGAGCGCCGCAATGTGTTCGACGACGTCGCCCTGCAGCGCTAGAACGCCAACCAACCGGGCGGCGTTAGTTGCCACGGGGCGCCATTAGTTCCGCTTCGCTCAACTGGCGAACGTCGAGACCGGGCATTGCCTCGGAAGCGCCCAGCGATCTGCACGCCTCGAGAACGACGCTCGGTTCGTTGAAGTGCGTCGTCGCGTCGACGATCGCTCGGGCGAAGCGCTTGGGATCTTTCGATTTAAAGATGCCGCTTCCGACGAAGATGCCTTCGGCTCCCAACTGCATCATCAACGCGGCATCCGCCGGCGTTGCAACGCCGCCGGCGCAGAAAAGCACGACCGGAAGTTTTCCGTTCTTGGCAACCTCGGCGAGGAGTTCGAGTGGAGCACCGATATCGCGAGCCCGCGCGACGAGTTCTTCTTTGGGCACGACCGTCAGCTCTTTGATCGAGTCGCCAATCGCGCGCATGTGGCGCACAGCCTCCACGATATTGCCGCTGCCGGCTTCGCCCTTGCTGCGAATCATCGCCGCGCCTTCGGCGATGCGGCGCAGCGCCTCACCCAAATCGCGCGCGCCGCAGACGAACGGCGTCGTGAACGTCTGCTTGTCGATGTGATACTTGTCGTCGGCGGGCGTGAGCACTTCGGATTCGTCGATATAGTCAACGCCCAGCTCCTGAAGAATCTGGGCTTCGGCGAAGTGTCCGATGCGGCACTTGGCCATCACTGGGATCGAGACCGCGGCCATGATCTCTCGAATCTTCTTGGGCGAAGCCATCCGCGCTACTCCGCCTTCAGCGCGGATTTGCGCAGGAACGCGCTCGAGAGCCATGACCGCAACGGCGCCGGCCTTCTCGGCAATTACCGCTTGCTCGGCGTTGGTGACGTCCATAATGACGCCGCCTTTCAGCATTTCGGCCAGGCCTGTTTTCAGCCGCAGGCTGGTGGATCTTCCGTTGTTATTCGCCATAAGTCCTCTTTTCGCAGGAACGGGTTTTTCGGTAAATGTCCTCCGGGGCTAACGCCCGGTTCTTATGGGTCTGAGTGGCACGGCTAAAGCCGTGCCCTCCCGGAACCATTTTTCGCGAAATCATTCGCGGATGAGTCCGAGGTTTACGATACCAACCTATTGGCTAGCTTGGAATGTCCATTTTCCTATATTCTTTCCATACCACTGACAGGGCGAATGCCTTGAAGCATGCAGGCGAGAATTGGGATGACGGAGATCCTTCGACTCCGTCGCTGCTTCGCTTCGCGAACCAGCGACTGCGCTCAGGATGACCGGTTGGTTTTGATGACAATTAG
>DASRSZ010000035.1:0-1522 GCA_035656195.1 Candidatus Cybelea sp. | reverse complement strand
CTTGGCCATCGCGAGTTCGAACGCCTGCCACATCTTCGCGCGCGCGCAGTCCCATGGTTCCGACGGGTAGAGGCGCGGTTCGGGGAAAACCGCGTCTAGATATTCGGTGATGACGTTGGACTCGTAGATAACGCGCTCGCCGTGCATCAGCGTCGGCACCAGGCCATTGGGATTCAGGGCAAGGTACGCGGGCCGCTTCTGTTCCATCCGAGTCAGGTCGACCAGGCGAGTTTCCCATTCCAGTTTCTTTTCGAGCATCACGATGCGCACTCGGCGCGCGCACGGCGATCCATGGAAGTCATAGAGAACTAGCTGCTCGCCCATCGTTCGACCTCCAGCCGTAGATTCTGAGTCATGCACTACTCCGAGTTGTTATGAAGATTAAAGAGACGAGGCGAAACGGGATTGCGATTGACACGCTCCAGAAATTACACTACTTTCAAAATATTGTGAAATTTACGAATTGGACCCAGGCTCGTTCCGGATTTGTCGAACGCTTTGCTTCGGTGCTTACCGAGTCCGGGTTTCCCAGGATGCCGGCGCGGGTGTTCGCAGCGCTCCTTGCGACTGACTCGGGGCGGCTGACCGTGGCCGAGTTGGTGCAAACTCTTCACGTCAGTCCGGCTGCGATTTCCGGTGCGGTGCGTTATCTCGCTCAGGTCAACCTGGCCAGCCGCGAAGTCGAGCCAGGATCTCGTCGCGAACGCTACCGCGTGCAAAGCGAGGTCTGGTACGAGGCGATGGCGCGCAAGGACCAGGTGCTCGAACGATGCGAGCGGAGCCTGCGTGAAGGAATCGAAGTGATCGGACGTGAGACCCCGGCCGGAGCGCGAATCGGCGAGACGCTGGAGTTCTTCGAATTCATGCAGACAGAGTTGCCGGCGATGCTGGAACGGTGGCGCACACACAAAGCTCATGCGGCGTTAGCCAATGTGAAGCGGCCGACGCCGGTGGCGCGCTCAAGAAGGGACCGTGCGGTAGCCGGTCGCTAGGATCATATGAACGACGTAAACAAAAAAGCCCTGAGCGGATTCCTCAAACTTTTCGTCGTGGTCGCAGTCACGCTGTTCGCCGTGTCTGGGACCGTCAAGTACTGGCAAGCGTGGGTTTTTCTGGTCGTATTTTTCGGGTCGGCGCTTGCGATCACTTTCTACCTCGCGAAAAACGATCCCGAGCTCCTCGAGCGGCGGATAAACGCGGGTCCGCGCGACGAGACGGAGAAAAGTCAAAAGATCATACAACTCCTCGCGGCGATCGCCTTTATCGCCGTTCTCGTGTTTCCCGCGCTGGACCATCGTTTCGCATGGTCCACGGTCCCGCCCTACGTCTGCATCGTCGGAGATATTCTGGTCGCGCTCGGTTTCCTCACGGTATTTTTCACGTTCAGGGAAAATACTTTCGCCTCGGCAATAATCGAAGTCGGCAGCGAGCAGAAAATCATCTCGACAGGACCATACGCGGTCGTGCGTCATCCGATGTATATCGGCGCCCTGGTCTTGCTGTTGGGGATACCGCTCGCGCT
>DASRSZ010000034.1:0-25837 GCA_035656195.1 Candidatus Cybelea sp. | reverse complement strand
GTTATGGGAAGGAATCGGCGACACGATTCGCGTTTCGCTGGCTGACGATCCGATCGAAGAGGTTCCGGTCTGCTGGAGCATTCTCAAATCGCTCGGCCTGCGTGAAAAAGGCTTTGAAATCACTGCTTGCCCGTCGTGCGGCCGCGCGGAGATTTCGGTGCTCGAGCTCGGTCGCGCGGTCGAAGCCATCGCGAAATCGTATAGCGCGCCGGTGAAAGTGGCGGTGATGGGATGCGTCGTCAACGGACCCGGCGAGTCGAAGATGGCCGACGTCGGCGTCGCCGGAGGAAAAGGTAAGGGCGCGATCTATCGGGCCGGCGAGCTGGTCGGGACGTATCCGGAGAGCGAACTGCTCGGGATGCTGCGCTTGGAGATCGAGAAGGTCATCGCCGAGAAATACCCGGCCTACCTATGATTGGTCGCGCTCGCCAACTGTATGCCGGTTTGCGGTGGCGCAGTCTGGTGCTCATTGCGGTGGTAGCGTTCGCGATTTCGACGGCGCTCGCGTTCTCGCGGCCGACCGTAATGCTGGTGAATGGCCAGCGGGTCGATAGCGACGTTGCGCCGGTGACGACGACCTCGCGCGCCTTCGTGCCTCTCCGTTCGATTGCGGATGCGCTCGGTGCCGAGACGGTCGTCGACGGAAAGACCGGCAACATCGCGGTCGTGCTCGGCAATCAATCGCTGCGCTTGCGGGTCGGCGACACGCACGCAACGCTCAACGGCATGCCGCTGACGTTCAAGCACGCGCCGTTTCGCGTACGGGGCCGCGTGATGATCTCGCTCGACGCCGTAGCGCGAGCGCTCAAAGTGCGCGCCCGCTACGATTCGCGCGACGCCCGCATCGAAGTCGTAACGCCCGGTATCGGCGAAACGCTGTAGCTGGAGCGTCCGATGCGCGCCTAAGCGAATTCGGCGAGGCCGGCGGGCTCTTCGACCGGGACGACGTCTGCCGGATTCGATTTTCTGAAGCCGTAGGCGAAGAAGAAGACGAGACCGCAGATCAGCGCGATGAGGAACCACGTCCAGGTCGCGCGCGAGAGACCGAAGATCGCCAGGAAGAGCGAGAAGATGATGCCGAGCGCCGGGAAGAGCGGCACGAACGGTACGCGGAAGCTGCGCGGTAGATCGGGGCGGCGCTTGCGAAGGTAGAGCACGCCGGCACAGACGACGGAAAAGGCGAGGAGCGTCCCGATATTGACGAGATTGAGCAGGTTGTTCAGAGGTACGATTAGCGCCAGAATCGCGACCGCGGTGCCGGTGATCAGCGTCGTGACCATCGGCGTCTTGAAGCGCGGATGCACTGCCGCGACTGCGGGCGGGAGCATGCCGTCGCGCGCCATGACGTAGAAGATTCGCGACTGGCCGAGCAATGAGGCGAGCGCGACGCTTGTCGTGCCGGCGAGGACGCCTATCGTGATGATCCCGGTCAATACCGGTGTGTGAAGCGGTGCGAGCGCATAGACGAGGGGGTCTTTGATCGGGACTTGATTCCATGGCACGGCGCCGACGAGAACGATTGCGGTGGCGCAGTAGATCAGCGTCCCGATCGCCAGTGCACCGAGGACGCCGACAGGAATGTCGAACTGCGGATTCTTGCACTCCTCGGCGGTCGTCGTTGCGGTGTCGAACCCAATGTAGCTGAAGAAGACGTAGGCGCCGATGGCGATGATGCCGTACGGCTGAGCAGTCGACGAGTAGTCGGCCATGCCTCCGAACGCGTGGAGCGTTCCCCAACCGACCGGATTGAAGTTGTGAAGATTTGCGGCGTGCACGAGAAATGCCCCAGCGAAGATAAAGACCAGCAGCGCCGAGATCTTCAGGACGACGAAGATGTTGTTGGCGGTTGCCGATTCGCGAATGCCAACCGAAAGCAAAATGCTCAAACCGATGACGAAGACCGCCGCGACGATATCGTACTGTGAGTGAAGCAGATCCCAGCTACTGGGCAGCCACCACGCGCCGTGAATCATCAGGCTGGATTGGGTTGCCCAAGCTGGCAGAGTGAGTCCGGTGCTCTTGACGACGTCTTGAATCGCAGCTGAAAATTGTTGCGCAACCGGCGCGGCGCTAATACCATACTCAAAGATGAGCGCGAATCCGATGATCCACGCGAAGAGCTTTCCCATAGTGGCGTACGCGTAGGTGTAGGCGCTCCCCGCGACGGGAACCATGGCACCTAACTCGGCGTAGCAGAGCGCCGCAAAGAATGATGTCAGCCCGGCCAGCAAATACGAAACAATTACTGCCGGACCGGCGCCCTTGACGCCGGTGCCAATCGTGGTAAAGATTCCGCCGCCGATCATCGCCCCCAAAGCGATCGCGACTAAATCCCTCGCCGTCAGCGCGCGGCGCAGAATCTTGCGCGTACCGAGCTCACGCAGCTTCGCGGCGTCGGTCGTCGCGAAGAGCTCGGAGAGAAACGACATTCCGGCGTCGCTTCGCACTAGGCGCTGGGAGGCCTGCTCGATGGATTCCAGATATGCTCGGGAGCACCCAATGCATCGTTGATCCAGCGCGCCCACACGAAGAGCGCGTCGGAGAGGCGGTTGAGATAGCGAAGCGCCTCGGGCGATGTGCCGTTCTCGGCAGCGGCGAGTGCAACCGCCAGTCGCTCAGCGCGGCGGCAGACCGTTCGCGTGAAATGCAGCTGCGCGCCCGGAATCGAGCCGCCCGGATGGATGAAGTTCGCGAGCGGCGCCAAGTCGCGCTGCGCCGCATCGATTGCATGCTCGAGGGCGGTAACGTCGGCCCTGTCGACCTGCGGGTTGCCTTCGCGTTGCGCGTCTGCCGGCGTTGCGAGCTGACAGCCGAGATTGAACAGAGCGTCCTGCGTCCATGCAAGCCAAGCGTCGAGTCGGGCTGCGCGTTCGTTCTTCGCCGTCGAGTCGCGCAAGCCGGCGCGCGCGACGCCGATCGCACTGGAAAGCTCATCGATGGTCCCGTACGTCTCGATGCGGAGCGCATCTTTTTTGATACGCGAGCCGCCGATCAACCCGGTGGTTCCATCGTCGCCGGTACGGGTGTAGATGCGCGTGAGTTTAGGCATTCTCTGTCCCTATGCGTTGGAGCCCGTAAGGCTCCTGGAAGTAGAAGATTCCGGATCCGGCGAAACGGGGCCGGTCATGTCCGAAGTCGCTGCGGGCGTCGTCAAGGAGATTCCTCCGAAGGCGGCAGATCTCTCCGCGTGGTATACGGCGGCTTGCCTCAAAGCCGAGCTGGTTTCCTATTCTCCGGTGCGCGGATGCGTCGTTCTGCGCCCATACGGCTTCGGGCTTTGGGAAAATCTGCAGAAACAGCTCGACGCGCGGTTTAAGGCAACCGGCCACGAGAACGCGTATTTTCCGCTGTTTATTCCCGAGAGCTTGCTCCTCAAAGAGGCCGAGCACGTCGAGGGTTTCGCGCCCGAGGTAGCCTGGGTGACGCAGGGCGGGAGCGAAAAGCTGACCGAACGGTTGGCAATTCGTCCGACGTCCGAAGCGATCATCGGAGTGATGTACGCGCAGTGGATCGAGTCCTATCGGGACTTGCCGATTCTCATCAATCAGTGGGCGAACGTCGTCCGTTGGGAGAAGGCGACTCGGCCATTTTTGCGCACGATGGAGTTTCTTTGGCAGGAGGGCCACACCGCGCACGCTTCGGCGACCGAAGCGCGCGAGGAGACTCTACGCATTCTCGAGCTCTACCGAGACTTTGCCGAGAACGTCGCCGCGGTGCCGGTCTACGCGGGGCGCAAAAGCGCGAGCGAGCGATTTCCCGGAGCCGTGGAGACCTTTTCGATCGAAGCGCTGATGCCTGACGGCAAGGCCTTGCAATCCGGCACGTCGCACGATCTCGGCCAGAACTTTGCCAAGGCCTACGACATCAAATTCGTCGACTCCGATCGCGTCATCAAGCACGTCTACACAACCTCGTGGGGCGTCTCCTGGCGAATGCTGGGCGGCCTGATTATGGTTCACGGTGACGATCGCGGGTTGCGCATTCCGCCCAAGATGGCACCGATCGAAGCCGTGCTGGTGCCGATCGTGCGGTCGAATGACAGACGAGCGATCGAAGTCTGCGCTGCGATTGGAAAAGAGCTGAGCGACGCGGGCTTCCGCGTACGCGTCGATGCGCGCGACGAGCAGCCCGGATGGAAGTACAGTGAGTGGGATTTGCGAGGAGTGCCGGTTCGGATCGAAATTGGGCCGCGCGACGTCGCTGCGGGAACGGCCGTCCTGGCGCGCCGGGACCGCGAGAAAGACGAACCAGGGCAGCGGCGGAGCGTGGCGCTGGGCGATCTTGCGGGGACGCTGCGCGAGCTGCTCGACGACATTCAGCGCTCGCTGCACGCCCAGGCGAAAACGTTCCTGGACGAGCATACCTTCGTTACGGCCGATCGCGACGAATTCTATGAGTTATGCCGAAACCGGGCGGGGATGGTGGATATTGCGTGGTGCGAACGAGCCGAATGCGAGGCGCACGTCAAGGCCGTGACGGGAGCGACGACGCGCGTTCTCCGTGCACTCGATGAGTCCGGAATTCGCTGCGTCGCTTGCGGTGAACCGGCGAAAGTCAGGGCGTACTTTGCGCAATCGTACTAAGCTCTCGAGAATCATCGCGAGCGCCGTGCTGGCGTTCTCAGCGGGGAGCGGGCTCGCAGCGGCCTATGCGCCGAGCGTCGCAGATCTCGACGCGACGGCGCGCGCGGTCGGCAACCGCCGCGACGTTGCGCAGCGAATCGGCGAAGCGGTTTTCAGCACTCGATGGGCCGCCCAGGTCAACCAAATCTCGGCCAATCAGTTCGGAGCGCATCTGATCGTCGGCATCCGGATATGGGGCGTGAAGTTTCATCATCCGATCACGCGGGCGCAGTTTGTCGACGAGGTCGTCTCTGTTGTGCAGGCCGCATTCGCCGCGGCTCCGGACGCCGAGGAGATCGACGTTTGGGCGAGCGTTCCGATCAGCGTCGCGAAAGGCGTCGTCGTCAGCGGCGATCTGGCCAAGCCGACGTCGCGCACGGTATTCAGCCTGACGGTTCGCCGCTCCGAAGCGGCGTCGGCCTTGCGCGCCCGAGTGAGCGGTGCGAGCGAGGACGTCTTTTGGGATGCGCAGTGGGCCCACACTGCGTTCAAGCAGCCCAGCTAACGCGCCGGAATGTATAGGAAGACCACGCTCCCGAACGGCGTGCGGGTCCTAACCGAAGCAATGCCGGCCGTGCGTTCCGCGACCGTGGGGATTTGGGCGGACGTCGGATCGTCCGTCGAAAGCCACGAGCGCCGCGGCATCTCGCATCTCGTCGAGCATATGTTGTTCAAGGGAACGCGCCGCCGAAGCGCTCGTCAAATTGCAGAAACGATGGACGGCGTCGGTGGAAACCTCAATGCCTTTACGGATAAAGAGACGACGTGCTACTACGCGAAAGTCATCGATCGGCACGTGCCGCTCGCGCTCGACGTTTTGGCCGACATGTTCTTGCACTCGACGTTCGATCCAGCGGAACTCAGCAAAGAGCAGAAGGTGATCTTGGAAGAGATCAAGATGTACGAGGACTCGCCGGACGAGCTGATACACGACGTCTTCTTGCAGACGATGTGGAGCGGATCGAGCCTCGGCGAGCCGACGATCGGCTTTTCCGATACCGTCCTCCGCCTGACTCCCGACGACCTGCGCGCCCACATGCGCGCCCATTACGCCCCGAATTCGGTCATCGTTGCGGCGGCCGGAAACGTCGAACACGAACATTTCGTCGAGCTCGTCTGCGAGCAATTCTCCGGCTTCGTCGGCGTGTGCGCGCTACCCGAACCCGAGGGCCCTGCCACGACGCCGGCGGCGCACGTTCGCTACAAAGATAGCGAACAAGCGCACGTAGTTGTTGGAACGCGGGGCATCGACGTGCGCGATGAGCGCCGGTACGCGCTCTCCTTGCTCGATACGGTGCTCGGAGGGGGCATGTCGAGCCGCCTGTTTCAAGAGATCCGAGAGCAGCGCGGCTTGGTCTACAGCGTCTATTCTTTTCAAGCGGCGTATCGCCGCGCCGGCCTGTTCGGCGTGTACGCCGGAGCCTCACCCGAGAACGCGCAGCCGTGCATCGACGTGATCCTCGAGCAATTTGCGCGCGTCCGCGGCACGTCGATCGAGCAAGACGAGTTTCAACTCGCCAAGGAGCACATCAAGGGCAGCCTCACGCTGTCGCTCGAATCGAGCTCCAGCCGGATGATACGCCTCGGCCGCAACGAGTTTGCATTGGGGCGCCACGTCAGTCATGAAGAGATCGAGCAGCGGATCGATGCCGTGACGGCGGACGACGTCCAGCAGCTCGCGCGCGAACTCCTGCTGCCCGAGAATCTTGGCTTATGCATCATCGGCCCCGTCGACGAATCTGAAATCGCATGGATCAACCACGCTGCTTGATGTGACGATCGCTTCGGCGCTTATGCCCCACTTCTGGTCGGGGAAGTTGGTTGGCGCGATGGTCATTACGTTTATCGTGCAGGGCGTGACGATCGGTGCGTACGCGGCGCGGCTCGCCGGCGTTCAGACCAAGCGTATCGCGACGTCGATCTCGCTCTTCAACTTGTTCGTAACGACCGGGCGGCTCGCGAATCTGTTTATGGCGTTCTTTGTTGGTCCGCTCTCGGACGAGGCGGGAAATGCGGTTGCGATGCTGCAGGGAAGTCCGGCGGGAATGGCGGCGCGGCAGCACCTCTTCGAGGGTCAGCTGCGCTTGATCGTGTTCGCGGGAACGATCGGCATGATCGTTTTTGCACTCTATCTGCCGCTCTTCACGTACCTATTTCGGCGAGGCGTCCACTCGTTTGAGGCGCGCGGGTCGATTCCGCATTCGCTCGTGCGGCTGATGTCGCCGTCGGTGATCGCCGACGTTCTCCGGTCGCAGAGGTTACCGCGGCTCGCCGAACTGCGCGCGTTCGACTGGCGCGCATTGCCCAAACGTCTGCTGATCTTCAATACCGTCGTCATGTGCGTCTATGCAATCGGAGTGCAGGCATCGTTCCTGGCCTCGGTCTTGGACATCAGCGTCGCGCGAACCGCAATCAGCCTTTCGGGCGTCATCAATGGAATCGGCACGATCGCTTTTACGCTCTTCGTGGATCCGACCTCTGCGCTGATCACCGACCAGGCGATTCACGGCAAGCGGAGCATCGAGGAGGTCCGCTCCATGGTGTTCTACTTATCGCTCACGGCCATTTTAGGATCGTTGCTCGCGCAGGCGATTCTCTATCCGGCCGCCGTGATTATCGAGGTCGTTGCACGATTTGCCGCTCATGTTCATCTGTAGATTCACCGCCGCGTTCTGCGGAGCAGCGTTACTAGCCGGGTGTGCCGGGCCGATCGAGCGCTGGATCGTGGATACGCGAGTCCATCAGGGCGACGTCGCGTTGATGCGGGGCAACGCCCAAGACGCGGCACTCGCTTATCGATTGGCGCTGCGCGTCGATCCGACGAACGAGCCGGCCCGAGCCGGGTTCGTCGAAGCCGCGGCCGAGCTGGCCCGCATTCAGTACAGCAAAGGAAATTTCGACGATGCGCTCACCACGGTTAACGGTGGGCTGGCGGTCGATCCGCAGAGCGCGGCGTTGGCCGCGCTCAAAGCGACGATCGATCAAGCCAAGCTCAAACGCGAAATCGTTCTGACCAACTATCCGACGTATCGCGCAGCCGGTCTCGAAATTCAGCGCGCTTACGCGTCGCTCAACGTCACGAACGCTCTGCTGTTGCGCAGTTTGAAGCGCTTTGGGTATACGTTCGATACGGAAGACCTGTCGGCGGCCATCAAGCGAAGCTACGAGCTGCAGCTCGAGATCGCTAAGGAAACGAACCGGCTGATCATCTACCGGCAGCTCGTCAGTTCGGGCGTTCCGGAAATGCCTTCGCAAGCGACGACGTTCGGAGCTGCATCCCTGCTACCGCTCCCATGATCGCATGGGTCGAGCAACTTCCGACCTATCTTGCCGGCGTGGTGATCGTCGGCGGCTTTGTGATGTCGACGCTCGTCGTCGGGTATTTGGTCACGAGATTTATCCCGCTCGAGATGCGCAACGCTCACAACGATCGAGCGGGCTTCATCCTCGCCGTGATCGGCGTCATCTACGCGGTCTTGCTGGCATTCGTCGCCATCGGCGTCTGGGAGCGATTTCAGCAGGCTGAAGTGCGCACGTACGATGAGGCCGCGTCGCTTGCAACGATCTATCGCGACGCAGGCTCGTTTCCGCACGCCGACCGTTTGCGCGGCACGATACGTGCATACATTCACTCCGTCATCGATTACGAATGGCCTCGGATGCGTCGGGGTGAACGATCGACGATCGCGGATTCATTGCTTGAGACGGCTGACCGCGACATACGCGCGCTTCCCGTAAACTCGCCCCGGTTACAGGACATCCAGACGCAAATGCTCTCAGCGGTGGATACCGTGCTCATGGACCGTCAAACGCGGCTGACGATCGACTTCATCGGAATCAATGGCATCTTATGGATGGTCCTCATCAGCGGAGCGTACGTGACGGTTTCGTTCACCTATCTCTTTGGATTCGATCGCACGATCATGCAGCAGTTGATGATCGGGGGACTCAGCCTGATGATCGGATTAGTACTCTTCCTCGTTATGGCGATGGATTATCCATATCGAGGAAGCATCGCCGTCGAGCCCGAGGCCTTTCGCGCGTTGCTCGATAATTTGCCGGCTATCGGCCCGTAAGCCGACAGAGTCGGTGCGCGTCGAGAAAGGCTTCGGTTTTGCCCGCGCGCTCGGCATTGCGAAAGGCATGCCAGAGTGGCTCGCCGGCGGATGACGCGAGAGCCGGATCGGTTTCGTACACGCGCCAACCGCCGCCTGCGTCGAGCAACGGAAAGCGTTGCAACCAGATGCAGAGCTCGCGATTTTGCCGCAGCCGGCGGTCTTCAATTGAAATGAAGTAACGCGCGCCCTTACCGATGGCGCTCTCCTCATCGAAGGGCGTCCAGAGCGCGGGATCCTCTTCCCACCCAAACCGATCGATGTAGTACTGAACATTGGGACCGTAGTGACCGATCACAACGATGGCGCCCTTCTGCAAGATGCCATCGAGCTGTACTGCGTTGCGATAGACTTGCTTGTCGTACCGGTAATACGCAGCAACCGGTCCGCGGCTCTGGAGGAGCACCGCGACCGCGACAAGGGGCACGAGACCGAGCAGCGCGTAGCGCGCCGACGGCGCCGCATCCGCACGGCGTACGCCCGCGACGTAGGCCGCCAACGCACCGCCTGCGATCAGTGCGCAGAGCGGCAGCAACGGCGCGAGATAGTAATCGACCCGCTCTACCGTGACGACGACGTATGCGTAGAGGAGGCCGCCGACAAGCCAGCCCCACAGCAACGCCTTACTGCGCGCGGCGATCCACGGCAGAACCACGACGCCCGCTACGCAAAGCCAGAAGGCGATCGAGCCGAGCATCGTTTGATTGAGCATGCCGATCGCTGCCCCAAACTGCGCCAACTTGGCGCCAAATGCGGCAACGCTTCCAAACGCGGCGCGCAACGCCGGAAGAACGTGGAGCGCGGTGATGCCGCTCGCCCAGTGCCACTCTGCGTAGGACGCGATTCGGTGATCGTACAGCCAGAAAATCAGCGCCGGAACGGCCAGAAGAGTTGCAATGGGAACGGGCGCCATCGGCCGCCGAGCGCGAAACCGCTGCACAAGCATACAAAGCAGCGGCACGACGGCGATGACCGCGACCGGCTTTGCGAGATAGGCGAGTGCATGCAGCGCCGCCGGCCACGCAGCGGCTTTCAACGAGAGCCGCTCGTCTTTCACGAGATAGCGTGCGCTCGCGTAGAGCGCTGCGGTGAGGAAGAAGACCATCGCGGCATCCGGCATGAACGTCCGCCCGTAATAGACGCTTCCCGGAAACACCGCATAAAAAAACGCAGCGAGCAAACCGGCCGCCGCGCTCGCGAACAGCCACCGCCCGAAATACGCGACGGTCGCCACCGTCGCAAGGCTGAAAGCAATGCTGATCACGCGACCAAAGATCTCGTGAATCCCAAAAACCTTGTAGAGCGTTGCCGCAAGGAACGGTACGATCTGCAACTCCAGCTCGACATAGTTGGGCGGCGGCCCGTTGTACATCGTCTGTGGATACAGAATATTGAACTGCAGTCTCGCAAAATTCCGTGCAATCGCGGCCGTATCACCCTGCCGCCACCCCGGATGATCGAGCATCGGATTATGAATCCCGTGCAGCCTCAACACCAAGCCAAGCACAAGGATTGCGGCAAGTCCCAAGCTCCAATAGAAACGCTTAGCGGACATGTGTGCCCCGTGGCTGCTAAGGCGTCGCCTCAATTTAAGTGCCGGAACGTCCAATATTTGTTGAGGAAGAAGTTGACGAAGATGCCGGCGACCGTCGCGACAAACCAGGTGCGATGCCCGTGTCCGAGCCGAGGCGCCACGAGCGCCGAGACGACGAGTCCGACGATGAGCGCCAGAATCGAGACGCTCAGGAACTGCGCCCCCTCACGGACGGGGTGACCTGCCGACCGGAACGTCCAGATACGGTTAAGATAGTAGTTCGACACGCCGCCGGTGAGGAACGCAATCGTATAGATGACGTCGTATTGGAGCGGGCGCGTATGGTTGGGCACGACGCGCTGCAGCAAGGTGAAGACGATGAGATTGACGATGAACCCGGACGCGCCGACGATGCCGAATTTGAGGAACTGACGAACCCCGCGGCGCATTAGGCAACCCAGTACCAATCTGCGAACAAGACGGTGAACAGTCCCAGCAGCGGCAGCGAAAACGCGAGAATGACGTTATTGATCCACGGTCGCTCGCCCCAGCGAGCCAATATCGCAAACATCGGGAAGAGCATCAGAGCGAAGCGTGGCATCGACATGAGATTCGACGTCGACATCGGCACGAGGATCGAGAGCGCCATGTAGGCGATATAGGATGGGCGCAAACTGTGCCAGCCGCCCAGTAACACAGCAATCATTAGCAGCGTGAACGCGATCTCAAGCGATTGGTTTGCCACTAGCTGCGGTCCGGCGGCATGAATCAGCTTGCCGAATGCGTTGGTGAGACTGATCCACGGCGGCGCGAGGTGTCGGTTCCAATGAATTTGTACGTGGGAGAAATACAGCGGGTCGGCGCGCAACACCCAAAGATATGCCATGTAGATCGCTAGGCCCAGCGGAATAAGCGCGCCGGCGGCTAGATCGTACAATGCCCGCGGACGCAGCGGGCGCGGCTGCCCGAAGAATTCGATGAGAAACGGCACAAGGAGCAGCACGCCTTCAACCCGCGTCAGTGTGGCGAAGAATCCGAGAATTCCGGCGATCCACCAAAGCCGCGCGCGCATGTAGTAGAACGAGGCGACGGTCAACATGAAAAACAGCGACTCGGTGTACACGGCGGTGAAGTAGACGGACGTCGGAAAGATCGAAACGTAGAAGATCGCGCGCCGCGCCACGGCCCGGTCATATTCGTGTTCGAGGAGCTTGTAAAGGTAGAGGAGGCCGAAGAAGAACGAGGCGTTCGAAATCAACAGCCCTGCGACCAAATGATTGCCCGCAAGCGCGCCGACCATTCGGATCAGCAGCGGATAGAGCGGGAAGAACGCCATGTCGGTTCCCTGATAACCCTGCGTCGCGATGTTCAGATAGTGCACCGCGTCCCAGCGCCCCCAAACTGCCAGCAGCATGTGAGACGATTCCTGAACGTGACTTCCGGCACGCTGTCCGATGATCACCGCAGCGAGCTCGGCGATCACGATGATTGCGATGCGCGTTGCCGCGAAGTCGATCAAGACTTCTCGTATCGTTTGATTGAAACGCGCGGCGATGACAACCTTTCCGATGCAGAACAGCGCCGCGGCAACCAGGAAGAGGCGTGCTCCGTGCGTGAGCTGCGGTGCCAAGACGAACGTAAACCAAAGCAGCAAAAACGGCAGCCACGTCAGTGCATCGTATTGCAGCGAACGCACGAGCGTGATTGCGGCGCGGTGCGAAAAATAGCGCGCGTACGCGTTCCACGCGGCGACGGCCAGAGCCGCTCCCCCGAACGTACCGATGAGTAGTCCCAACTCGGCGACGGCGCCGTGGTTGTGCGGAACGATCAACGCGTACCAGGCAAAGAAGCCGAGCGTGAGACCTGCGAGCGCGACCGCAATTAACGCGGACCAGCCTGCAATCAGAAGATCGCCGGCGCGGAAGACGCGCGAGTAGGGCGGTGAGAGACCGGTACCGGCAGACACTTCGTCGCGTTCTTAACAGGAAATGAGCCGCTTCCCTTGTAGCCACCTACGAAGATGGCAAAGTCGATCATGCGCGCGTTGCTGGACCATCCCGTTCACTCGCTCGATTTCGTAAAAGTCACCGAAAGCGCGGCGCTTGCGGCATCGCGCTGGATGGGGCGCGGCGAACGCGACGCGGCCGACGGCGCTGCGGTCGAGCGCATGCGCGAAGCACTCGCCGAAATGGAGATTGCCGGCCTCATCGTCATCGGCGAAGGCGAGCGGGACGAGGCGCCGATGCTCTACATCGGTGAGGAAGTCGGAAGCGGAGGTAGAGAAGTCGACATCGCCGTCGATCCGGTCGAGGGCACGAATCTCGTAGCGAACGGACTGCCGAACGCGATTGCAGTCATGGCGATCTCGGAGCGCGGGAGTCTGTTGCATGCGCCCGACACGTATATGAAAAAGCTCGCCGTAGGGGCGAAGGCCGCCCCGTACGTGCACATCGATGCCCCCGTGCGCGATAACCTTGAAGCGGTTGCCAACGCGCTCGACAAGCCGATCAACGATGTCTGCGTGATCATTCTCGATCGTCCGCGCCACGCCGATTTGATCAACGAGGTCCGCTCGGCGGGAGCGCGTATCCGGTTGATCTCCGACGGCGACGTCGACGCGTGCATCGCGACGGCCATTGAGTCGACCGGCATTCACGTCGCAATGGGAACCGGCGGCGCGCCTGAAGGCGTGCTCGCCGCCGCCGCCCTCAAGTGCCTTGGCGGAAACTTTATGGGCCGGCTCCAGCCGCGCAACGCACAAGAGGCCGAGCGGGCAATTGAAATGGGATTCGGCGATCTCGACCGCGTGCTCGAACTTGACGATCTCGTTCGAAGCAATGATGTTATCTTTTGCGCGACCGGGATCACCGACGGTGATTTGGTACGCGGCGTACGGTTCTTCGGTAATCACGCGCGGACGCACTCGATCCTGGTCCACTCCAGCGGAACCGTCCGTTTTATCGAATCGACGCACCGGCTCGGCGCGCGCCCGGCCGGGCATTGATGGAAGGCCGTCATCACCGTCACGACCTAATCGTCATTGGCGCCGGCTCGGGTGGATATGCTGCCGCGCGTACCGCGCGCGACGTCGGTTGTGACGTCGCGCTCGTTGACACTGGGCCGCTCGGCGGACTTTGCATTCTGCGCGGCTGCATGCCGAGCAAGACGCTGTTGGCCAGTAGCGACGCGCTTCAGGATGCGCGAGATGCGGGCGCGCTCGGCGTCGACGTCCAGGCGTCCAGCGTCGACATGCCGTTTATCGCGGCCCGCAAGCGCGCGTTGGTCAAAGAATTCGCCGATTATCGCATCGAGGGAATCGAAGCCTTTCCAGTTTATCTCGGGGCGGCGCGGTTTCTCTCACCGAGTCAGATTACCGTCGGAGACGACGTGCGTTTGGAAGCGCCGAAATTCATCATCGCAACCGGGAGCCTCGTTCCGCTCGGCGTGCTTCCGGGGTTGGCCGAGGTCGGCTACATCGACAGCGATGGAGTGCTCGATCTCGAGGCCATCCCAAAATCGGTCGTCGTGCTCGGCGGGGGATTTACGGCGTGCGAACTCGGCCAGTTTCTTTCGCGAATGGGCGCTCGAACGACGATGCTGATTCGTAGCGGCCATCTTCTCAGCCAGAGCGACGACGACGTCGGCGACGCGCTAACGGAGTATTTTCGCGACGAAGGCATCGACGTGGTGACGCACACGACGCTGCTGGGGACGGAGTGGCGCGGGGCCGAGAAAGCCGTTCGGTATCTGGCGGACGGCCAAGAACGAGAGGTCGTCGCCGACGAGATCTTCTATGCGCTCGGGCGTGCGCCTAACGTCGCCGGTTTGGCGCTCGAACACGCCGGCGTGACGTACGGACCGATTCGGGGTATCGAGGTCGATGCGACGCTGCGCACGAGCAATCCGAACGTCTTTGCGGTGGGCGACGTCACCGGCGAGTATATGCTCGTGCACGTCGCAATCTATCAAGGCGAAGTGGCCGGGCGCAATGCCTGCATGGACGTGAATGAGCGGGCCGATTACCATTTGGTCAGCGCGCACACGGTATTCACCGACCCTCAAATTGCCGCGGTCGGGATGAGCGAGAAGCAGCTGCGCCGCAAGGGGGTTGCATATGTGCGCGGGCGTTACAATTTCGCCGAGCACGGCAAAGCGCAGTGCTTGGCCAAGACAAAAGGCTTCGTGAAAATGATGGCCGATCGGCGCAGCGGTTCGATCCTCGGTGCCGCCGTCATCGGTCCGCAAGGCTCCGAGCTGATTCACGAGGTCATCGTCGCCATGAGTTTTGGCGCGACCGTCGATCAGTTCATGCGGATTCCACATCTCCATCCGACGCTTGCGGAGATCTGGACCTACCCCGCCGAGTCGTGTGCCGCCGAGTTGGGCATGAAGATACCGGGGGACGAACAGGTGGAAGTGGCGACGAGCGTAGCCGGTGAGTGAACAACTCGTTCGTCTGCGCGTGGCGATTCTGCAGACGAAGCCGATGAAGGGTCAGTACCTGCGCAATCTGCAGAGCACCGGCGAGGCGTTCGCGCAGCTTGCTCGGGATCCGCCGGATTTGGTCGTCCTGCCGGAAGCGGCGTTAACCGGCTACTTCCTCGAGGGTGCCGTGTACGATCTTTCGCTCACGGCTCCGGATTTCGCGCACGATCTCGCGCGCACGTGGCGCGACGCGAGTGGCGGACTGCCGGTCGATCTCGCAGCCGGGTTCTACGAGAACGACGCGGGCACGTATCACAACAGCGCGATCTTTCTGCACGTCGAGCCCGACGGCGAGCGGATCGTGCACCTTCACCGCAAGATGTTCTTGCCGACCTATGGCGTGTTCGATGAAGAGCGCTTTCTTTCGCGCGGGCATAAGCTCGGCGTCTTCGAAACGCGATTCGGCACAATGGCGTTGGCGATCTGCGAAGACGTCAGTCACGCAATCGTACCAACCGTCGCCGCGATCAAGGGGGCGAGGGTGCTGATCGTACCGAGCGCTTCGCCTGGACGCGGGATTGAGAATGCCGGAGAGCTGGCCAGCATCGCGCAGTGGCGCGAAATGTTGAAGCTTGCGGCGCTCGAACACGGTATTTACGTGATCTATGCCGGCTTGACGGGGTTCGAAGGCGGGAAAGGGATGACCGGTTCATCGTGCGTTGTCGATCCCCGCGGACGCGTGCTCGTGCAGGCGTCGCCGTCGGAGGCGTGCATCGTGCGTGCCGAGCTGGACCTGCGGGAGATAGAGTTGGCACGTGCGAGCCTGCCGTTGCTCGGCGATTTAGGATCGGTCCTTCCCGACCTCCTCTTAGACGATGAGCTTCCGCTGCCGCGACGGGCCACTGAGTGCGATGCTACCGATCGTTGAAGCGCCGCGCGGCATTCCAGGGCCTCCGGAGATCGATGCCGCGGTTACCGCGGACTGGCTCGTTGCGTTTCTGCGGGACGAGCTGATCGTGCGCCGCGACATCCCGCGCGCCGTCTTAGGGCTCTCAGGCGGTGTCGATTCTGCCGTGACGGCGTTTCTCTGCGCGCGTGCCCTCGGTCGCGAGAACGTTTATGCGATTCGCATGCCGTACAAGACGTCGCACCCGTCGAGCCTCACTGACGCGCAGCTCGTCGTCGACGCGCTCGGAATCCATAGCAGAACCATCGAAATCAGCCCCGCCGTCGACGGCTACCTTCAGTTCGAGCCGGGCGCGGACGCACGCCGGCGCGGCAACGTGATGGCGCGGATACGAATGGTCGTGCTGTTCGACCAATCCGCGAAGTTGAATGCACTGCCGGTCGGCACCGGCAACAAGACGGAACGTCTACTTGGATATTTCACCTGGCACGCCGACGACACGCCGCCGGTGAATCCGATCGGCGATCTTTTGAAGAGCCAAGTGTGGGCGTTGGCACGATATCTGGGTGTACCTGCGCACCTGATCGCCAAGGCGCCGAGTGCGGATCTGCAAGCCGATCAGACCGACGAAGCCGATCTGGGTATCAGTTACGCACGAGCCGACGCGATTCTGGCTCAAATGTTGCTCGGCTACTCCGACGCGGCGCTGGTCGAGCAGGGATTTGCGGCGGAGGACGTCGCGCTGGTGCGCCGGCGCGTCGACGCGACGCACTGGAAGCGCCACTTGCCGACCACCGCGATGCTCACCAACACCGCCATCAACGAGTTCTACCTGCGCCCCGTGGATTTCTAGTCGTTGCGAAAAGCATTCTTTCCCGTGGGCCTGAATCTCGACTTCCGCCGTTGTGTCGTTATCGGCAGCGCCGACGATCGTGAGGCCATCGAAAAAACCGCGGCGTTGCGCGAATCCGGCGCGGACGTCGTACGAATTGAGGATCCAGGCGCTCTGCGCGACGAGGACGTTGCCGATGCGTTCTTCGTCATATCGACGCCGCAGGACGAAGCACTGTCGGCGCGCTTGCGCGCGCTAGCCGAGCGTCATCGATTTCTGCTCTGCTGCATCGATCAGCCGCGCCACGGTTTCGTTGCCATGGCGGCGATCGCAAAAGCCGGCCCCGTGCGCGCGGCGATTTCGACTGCCGGACTCGCGCCCCGCGTTGCCAAAACGCTCAAAAACGCGTTGCAGCGCGCGATGGACGACCGGTTTGCGCGCTTTGTGCGGCAGCTGGCGCAGCGCCGGGAACGTACCCACTTGGACAACCCCGGGCTCGAGAATTCGAACGTTCGGCGCAGCGCCATGATCGAGGCGGCACGCGGGTTTCGAGCCGACGTTCGCTTTGAGTATCCGCAGTGGTTTGAAGAGGACGATGACGAGCGTTGAGATCGTTGCCGTCGGAACGGAGCTCTTGCTTGGCCAGCTGGTCGATACGAACACCGCATTCATCGCGCAGCATCTCGCGGAAGCGGGAATCGACGTCCATGCAACGCATGCGGTTGGAGATAATCGAGAACGCATCGCCGCGACGATCCGAGCGGTGCTCGAGCGAGCCGAGGGCGCGATCACCACAGGCGGACTCGGACCGACGATCGACGACCTGACCAAAGAAGCCGTTTGCGACGCGCTCGATCTCGGCGTCGAACTGTACGAGCCCGCGCTCGATCAGATGCAGCGGATGTTCGCGGCAATCGGCCGGCCGATGCGCGGCAATAATCGTAAGCAGGCGGAGCTGCCGCGTGGAAGCCTTCCGCTCGACAATCCCAACGGAACCGCGCCGGGATTCATCGCCTTTCGATCGGATGGAAAGTTCGTCGTCAGCATGCCGGGCGTGCCTCGGGAAATGAAGCCGATGCTCGTGGAGCGAGTCGTGCCGTTTCTGCGCGAAGGCTTGGGCGCTCGGGAAACGATCTGCACGCGTGTGCTTCATACGATTGGGCTGGGCGAGTCCGAGGTCGACCATCGGATTGATGAGCTGTTCCGGCTCTCGGAAAACCCCAAGATCGCCGTCCTCGCGCACGATTTTCGTGTCGACGTGAAAATCATGGCGAAAGCAACGTCGGTCGAGGCGGCGCAAGCATTGATCGCACCGGCACAGGACGAAATCGAGCGGCGCTTAGAAGGAAACATCTTTGGCCGCGATGCGGCGACGCCGGCGAGCGCGATCAACGAATTGCTCGTCGCGCGAGGCCTCAAAGTTGCGCTGGCCGAGTCGTTCACGGGCGGACGTATCGCCGCGGCGCTCACGAGCGTGCCGGGATCATCCCGCAGCTTTGTCGGTGGCGTGGTCGCTTACGACAACTCGGTGAAGATCGCGCAGCTCGGCGTAAAAGCCGAGACCATCGCTACGACGGGAGCGGTCAGCGCCGAGACGGCGATGCAGATGGCGCACGGCGCGCGAATCCGTTTCGGCGCCGATGTCGCGTTGGCGACAACCGGCGTTGCCGGCCCTGACGGCGGTACGACCGACAAGCCCGTCGGTTTAGCGTGGTTCGCCCTCGATGACGGCGAGGCGCCCACTCAAACATGGCGTTTTGAGCTCAGCGGCGAGCGGGAAGCAATCCAGCAGCGCGCTGCAACGATCGGTCTCGGAATACTCTGGCGCCACCTCAATCGCTCGATTCAACAATAGCTGCCTCGAGAATATCGATCGCACGGGCCAACTGAGCTTCCCCGATTACGAGCGGAGGCGCGATTTCGATCGTCTCCCCAAAAACTCCCGATGACAAGACGATGAGCCCTTGCGCCAGCGCACGCGTGACGACGCGCTCGGCCGTCGCCGCATCGCGCATCTGGACGCCCCAGAGCAGCCCGCACCCGCGCACGTCAACGACGCTGCGCTGCGAGCGCAGCGCCTCGAGTCGCGGTCCGAAATCGGCGCCGAGCCGTGCGGCCCGCGCGGGAAGATTTCGGCGCTCGAGCTCGTCGATCGTCGCCAGCGCCGCCGCACAGCCGAGTGGATTGCCCAAGTAGGTTGACGTGTGCAGCGCTTCTCCCGTTGAGAGCGGCCAGGCGTCCATGATCTTCGGGCGCCCGATCGCAGCGCTCATCGGAAACCCCGACGCCAGCGCCTTTCCGATGCACAGGATGTCTGGAACGACGTGCTCGCGATCCATCCCAAACCAGCTGCCGGTCCGGCCGAACCCGGTAAAGATTTCGTCGAGGATCAGGACGATCTGCAACTCGTTACAAACGTCGCGCAACGCCGTGAGATATCCCAGAGGCGGAACGATGCAACCCGCGCGGCCTTGAATCGGCTCGATCACCAGCGCAGCGATGTCGTCGCTCGCACCGAGCACGTCGCGCGCTTGGCGGGCGGCATCGCCGGCGCTGATCGTACCCGCTCGCGGATACTCGAGCAGCAGCGGGGTTGCCGCGAGTGCGCCGGCGAACGGCGCGCGAAAGCGTTCGATACCGCCGACTGCAAGCGCACCGAACGAGAGGCCGTGATATCCGCCGTGATAGGCGGCGAATCGCGACTTGCCGGTGACGAGAATCGCGGTCTTGAGCGCCGCCTCGATCGACTCGGATCCGGTCGTCGCCAGAAACGCGCGCGTCAGTTCACCAGGCAGAATCCGCGCGAGCCGCTCGAGCAGACGGACCCGCACGACGGTTGGATGAACGTCGCCCATGCCGTGCATGAGTTGCTGAGCTTGGTCAGCAATCGCTGCAACGACGCGCGGATTGCTATGACCGGCATTGGCGACGCCGAAAGCGGCGGCGGCATCGATGTAGCGGTTGCCGTCGACGTCGGTGACCGTTGCACCGCTCGCAGATGCCCAGAAGATCGGGAAGTCCTCGCCCAGATAGGTGACGTTCCGCGATTCGTACTCGCGCAGCAACGACGCCAACTCAGAAGCGCGGCTCATGTTTCGTCGGCTATCCAACGCACGAACTCGGCGATTCGCGGGCGTCCCCCGTGAAAACCGCCAAGCGGCGGCGCCTGCAGCAGTCCGAGATTCGTGATGCGTGCCGCCTTCATCGCTTGCGCCGCGGCGGCGATGCCGGCCGTGCTGCCTGCGATCGCGAGCGCTTCGATCGGGACGCCGTGGCGTTCGAAATACGCCGTGGCTTGCGCCGGATCGTCGATGGAACGAATCGCGATCGTGCGTGGGAGAAATTGTGGCGCTTCGTCCCACGACGGATCCACGACGACCAGATGGCTCGCTGCGGGATGGGAATGGATGCTTGCGGTGTCGTGCGCGGCGAACGTCGCGAGATCGCGTGCCATCGCAACGCGCGCCTGTCGCCGCACATCGGCGGACCCGACAGGTAGCTCGACCGCGGCGCTGCTGATCGCGTCGGTCAGCATAGTGCCGAACTCCGCCGGTGAAACGGCGCCGCCACGCTCGACGAAGAGCGCGTGAAGCGAAAGACACCCTTCGGTCTCGTAGAGCAGCAGGTCGAACGCGACGCGCCGTGCCAGATCGCGTGCGCCGACCGAGTCTTGCAACGCGTCGCGGCTGACGTATCCGCCGCTGGCTTTTGACCCGTACGGAATGAAGCGCGTCGTAGTCGGCAGCTGTCGCGCGATCCGGGCCATCGTGGCGTCGCTGCCGAACGCTACGACGGCATCGAAAGAGCCCAAGTCCGTCGTCTCGCTCTCCCCCGTCCAAGTCTCCACCGCAATGGCGTTGCGCGGGGCTTCGAGTTCGTCAGCCACCGTTGTAAAGAACTCGGCTGCCAGGTGATCCTCGCGATCTTTGACGAGCACTTCGCACTTTGCGCACAATGCGAAGACCGCCGGAACGATCGCGACTCCGACGGTCGTCCGGCTCGAGATGATACAAACGCGGCCGACCGGCAGAGCGCGAGCTCGCGGCCGCCCAACACGGTCAACGAAACGATCGAGAACGTCCAGCGACCCAAGTTCATCGGTGACGATCGCTTCGAGTCCGTGACGGTCGAACGTGCCGAAGAGCCGATCGAACGCGTACTCGACCATGGAAGAAGCGTACCCCGTACGCGCGCTCACCGCTGCGATCGCGGCCTCGCGTTGCGCAGACGTGCGTTCCATCCAGCGAGCGGCTGCCGCCGCAATCGCGCCGATAATGGTGCGAACCGGCTTCTTAATCATCGGTTCATCACTTCAGGAGCCCGCTGAGGGAGTCCCCGAGGTGCTCACGTGCGGCGCGGCAAAGGGGCGATGTAATGCAGAGCGCTTGGTTTGCGCGCCTTTTCTTCGCCACCGTCGCGGCACTGGCCGTTTCGGGCGTCATCAGCGGCGCTGCTTGTACGCGATGGGGCCAGCCGGGTCCGGTCCCCTCGACGATCGCTCCGCTGTCAACGATCTACGTCAATCCCACAACCGGCAGCGACACGACGGGAAACGGCAGTACGAACAAGCCGTACAAGACGTTGACGAAAGCCGTCGCGGTATTGGCGTCGGCGAAGTCGTTTGCGCAAGGCGGCGTGACGATCTCGTTAGCCAGCGGCGATTATAGCACTGCCAATGGTGAGAAATTCCCGATCGTGGTGCCGAAGAACGTGACGATTAACGGCACGAATTTCGGGACGGGGCCCAAGACCGGCTCGTTCGTCGACGGTCATGGGGAAGATACGATTCTGGAGGGTCTGACTCACGCACCCGCGCGAACGATCTATACCACCATTGAAGTCGTACCGCCCGCAAGTGTGAACTTCGGCAGCCTTTACGTCGGCGCTTCGAAGCTATCGCTGCCGAACGCTCGCGCGGGTTACGCCGCGCTCGACGTCGTGGGATCGTTGAATGCAACCGATTCGGCGTTCGCGGCCGGTATCGTTTCGAAGTCGCAAAACGTCAACGGCGTTCTCGTCGCGGGCGGCTCGCTGACGTGCAGCTCGTGCCAGATTCAAGGCAACAACTTTGGAATCGGAGCGCTCGCCGTGCCGCTGCCGACGTCGTCACCCTCAATCGGGATTCCCTCGATCACGCTGATGCATTCCACCGGCGATAGCACGGTTGCCGCTAAAGTTGTCGACATCATCACCGATGGAAGCGCAAACGTCACCGTTTCGAATGAAGTCTTCGAACAAGCAGCGTATGCGTTCAAGGATACGCTCCGGCCGGTGATTGCCGTTTCCACTCGCGGCGCTGTTGACTTCGGCGGAGGCACGGGGGGCTCGAGCGGGCTCAACGACTTCATCGGCGCCGGTGTTACCGAGATCGCCGTCTCTCGTGGAGCGGAAACGATCGTAGCACTCGACGATACGTGGAATCCCAGTCAGCAGGGCGCGAATCGAAACGGTCAGTACATGCGAAGCATCACCTTCGGCTCCGGCGACTCCGGCAAAAATGTGACCATCATTCACAACGCGCTCGGGTCCACGGTAACCGTCGGCCCGGCGTCGGTGCCGACGCCGACACCGACGGGATCGCCGAGTCCGACGGCATCACCGACGTAAGGAAGACCCAAACGCCGATGCCCGACATGCTGCAGAAGATCTTCGCCGCGAAGGCGGCGATGCTCGAACAAGAGCAGCAGCTCGAAAGCTACGACGCCGTGCGTGCGCGCGGCCTTGCTCGAACGCGAGAACGGCGCGGCTTTCTGGAAGCGATGCAGTGCGCTGAAGGCGGGGCGATCGTCGCTGAAATCAAGCGCGCCTCTCCGTCAGCCGGACTGATCGCACGCAGCTTCGATCCGGTTGCCATTGCGCGTTCGTTTGCCGCGGCCGGGAGCGACGCGATCAGCGTCGTGACCGAGCGCGACCATTTCCTCGGCGAGCTCGCATACCTTGATGCGACGCGTGCCGTCGTCTCGTGCCCGTTGCTGCGCAAGGATTTCATCTGGACGCGTTACCAGGTCGCGCAATCGGCGGCCTACGGCGCCGATTGCGTTCTCTTGATCGTCGGGGGGATGAGTGACGATGCGCTGGGCGAGTGTCTCGCCGAAGCTCGTGAGTACGCGATGGACGTGCTCGCCGAGGTTCATGATGAGCCCGAGTTACGTCGAGCAGTCACAACTGGTGCGCGGCTCGTCGGCATCAACAACCGGAATCTGCGGACGCTCGAGACCGATCTGACCGTCAGCGAACATCTCTTGCCTAAGGTTCCGCCGGGCGTTCTTGCGATCAGCGAGAGCGGCATGCGCGACGCGTCCGACATCGCGCGGCTGCGCGCGGCCGGAGCCCGAGGCTTTTTGATCGGCGAGGCGCTCATGCAGTCGGAGAATAGAACCGCGTTCATCGCGGCGTTGCGCCGGGGCGCGATCGCCGCGCCGATGCTACAGTAAGAAGAAGAGTCCGGCGCCGAGCAGCGTTCCTAGCACAACGACCAGCGCGGGAGCGGTCTGGCGCCCGAACGAGGACGCGGCCAGGCCGCCGAGGCCGAGACCGACGATGCCGGTCCCCGGATAAATCTCACCGTGCTGAAGATCGCAGGTCAGCAGCACGCCGGCCAGCGCAAACAGGAAGATAATAAGCGGGGATGTGCGGGGCTCGAGCGCGACGGCGAAGAGCAGCAGCAAGGCGGCGGCAAGAAGTGCCTTTTGCGGCGCAAACGGTTCACCCGCCATGCCGATTCCAAGGAAAAAGGCGGCGATTGCAACGGCGCGCAGCTGTGTCATGTTCAGTAATTTCGGGAAACAGCAACCAAGCACCCGTGTCACCTTGACCCCTTCGACTTCGCTCAGGGCAGGCTCCGTCGAAGGGTGACAACGTAAAGGCGTAGCAGAAATTTCTCTGGTAGTATAACGGTATGACGACGATAACGACGCAGGCGCCCCATACGGTCGCCCCCTTTACGAATGAGCCGGTCAACGACTTCAGCGATCCAGCCGACGTTGCAGCGATGAAGGCTGCACTGCAATCGGTGCAGCGCGACTTCGGCAAGTCATACCCGCTCGTCATCGGCGGCCGCAAGATCGAAACGGAGAAGAAGATTCGATCGCTCAATCCGGCCAATCCGGATCAGGTCATCGGCCTAACCAGCTCGGCGTCGAAGGACCAGGCGATCGAGGCGATCGATGCAGCTGCGCGGGCCTTCGAATCGTGGAAGCATCTGACGCTTCCCGAACGCGCCGGCTACCTCTTTAAAGCGGCAGAGCTCTTGCGCAAGCGGCGTTTCGAGTACGACGCGCTCTTAGTCTATGAAGTTGGGAAGAGCTGGATCGAGGCCGACGGCGACATCGCCGAAGCGATCGACTTTATGGAGTTCTATGCGCGCGAGGCGTTACGCTATGCTCGCCCTCAACCCGTCGTTCCATTCGACGGCGAGCAGAATGAGTTGATCTACATTCCTCTGGGAGTTGGCGCCGTGATTCCGCCGTGGAACTTTGCGGGTGCGATCATGATCGGCATGACCTCAGCGGCGATCGTCAGCGGCAATACCGTCGTGCTCAAGCCTTCGAGCGATTCCGCGGTCATCGCGGCGTGGTTCGTCGATCTGTTGCATGAAGTCGGCGTGCCCGACGGCGTCGTCAACTTCGTTCCGGGATCGGGCGGCGAGATCGGCGACGTCATCGTCTCGCATCCTGCGATCCGGTTCATCTCGTTCACCGGATCGAAAGAAGTTGGGCTGCGCATCAACGAACTGGCGGCGAAGCCGCGGCCCGGACAGAAGTGGATCAAGCGCGTCATCGCCGAGATGGGCGGTAAGGATTCAATCGTTGTTGCGGCCGACGCGGACCTGGATGCGGCGGTCGAAGGCGTCGCCGTTTCGGCGTTCGGTTTCCAGGGCCAGAAATGCTCGGCGTGCTCGCGCGCGATCGTTGACGAAAAAGTCTACGACGAGTTCGTGAGCAAGCTCCAGCGCCGCGTCAGTGGGATCACTGTCGGCGATCCGAGCGATCCGAAAAACTATATGGGGCCGGTCGTCAACGAGGGAGCGTTGAAATCGATCGAGCGATACATCGACAAGGGACGTACGGAAGGCCGTGTGATCTTCGGCGGCAAGCGGGTTGGTGAACGCGGGTACTTTTTAGAACCGACCGTGATTGCCGACGTCGCGCCTGACGCGACGATCGCTCAGGAAGAAATCTTCGGGCCCGTCCTGGCGGTGATCAAGGCGAAAGACTTCGATGACGCGATGCGGATCGCCAACAATACCGAGTTCGGGTTAACCGGCTCGCTCTACACGAGCGACGAGAAGAAGATCGAACGTGCGCGTGAGGACTTCTTCGTCGGCAACCTTTACTTCAATCGCAAGAGCACCGGCGCGATGGTCGGCGTGCATCCCTTCGGCGGCTTTAACATGTCGGGCACCGACAGCAAAGCCGGCGGTCACGACTATCTGCTGCTCTTCATGCAAGCCAAGTCCATCTCGAGAAAACTCTAGTTAGCAGCCCTCGTTCCGAACGCGGGCGTCTTCGGATTACTAGCTAAGCCGGCTTCTCGCGATAACAGATCTCTAATTTGTTGCCGGCGGCGTCTTCGAAGAACGTCGCATAGTAGTGCGGGGTGTATTCGACGCACAGGTGCGGGGGCTCGAAGGCTGTTGCGCCCGCGCCCTCGGCGATGGCGGCAAGCCGGTCTACTTCGGAGCGGCTCGAGGCTCGCAGCGCAATGCGCGATCGATTCGGTCGGTGCGCAGCATCGAGATCGATCCCGAAAAACGGTCTGGAGCGGTCGCTTGCCGGATCGTAGTAGCAGATCGTGTCGGCGTCCTGTGAAATGCGGGAGTAACCCATGGCCGGGAGCAGGGCGTCATACAAAGGGCGCGCCTTGCGAAGGTCGCTGACGCGGAGGTCGACGTGGTCGAAAAGCATGGCCGCCGTTTTGCGCGTCGCGGCTCGGTCCACCTGGCCAGGCGTACGCCCCTGCGGTGGTCAAAGGCCGGCCCGCCAACCCCGGTGCGAACGCAACCAATCGAGGCGGTCAAGCGTCTCAGGGGTGGGTGCGTCCGCGGGGCCCGAAACGGTCGCGTTCTTCCTTGACACGCCCTATGCGCGGCGATATGATAGCCGTCGTGCCTGGATCGAGCGATCCGGCCGATTCCGTGTGTTCGCTCCTTGAAAACTGAACAGTGCAGCAAGCGCATAAGTCTGTGGGGTCTCCGACGTAAGTCGAGAGATTTCGTACAAATCTAGAGTTTGAGAGCCAGTCAAAGGCTCCATAGTTTTATATGGAGAGTTTGATCCTGGCTCAGGACTAACGCTGGCGGCGTGCCTAACACATGCAAGTCGAACGGGGTAGCAATACCCAGTGGCAGACGGGTGAGTAACACGTGGTCAACCTACCTCTGTGTGGGGGATAACTAGCCGA
>DASRSZ010000033.1:0-9273 GCA_035656195.1 Candidatus Cybelea sp. | reverse complement strand
GATGCGCGCGCCGTCGCGGACTTGGAACGAGTCGACGTCGATCAGCCGCACGACCGCGTCGTTGCCGACGAGGACGTTCGAGTCGTTCACGTCGCCGACCACGACGCCGGTACTGTGTACCGCCTCCATCGCGACGGCGAGATTGCGGCCGACGTGGATCAGCCAGCCCCAGGTCGCCTGCGGAAACGTCGCTTTGCGGCTGCCCGGGTTCATCGCGGTCGCGATCGTGACGCGGCCGTCGATGCGCGGCATGGTGAAGCCGGTGACGTGTCCCGAGCGCTCGCGAAGAAGCTGCTGCGGCCAGGCCGCGATCGCGCGAACGTCGGGCGATGCCACACGTAGCAACGCCTCCAGCTTCGCGACGCGCTGCGCGGCGGGCTCGGCGGCGTAGATCTTCGCGACCTCCATCGAGCTGACCGCGTAAACCGTCCCTTCGCCGCCGGCGCCGAGCTTCGGGCCCACGCTGATCGGGCGCCCGGACGCGTCGAGCAGCAACGGCGTGCTCATCGACGCACCGCCAGCACCAGCGATTTGTCATCGTCGGTCCGAGCGTTCACCGCCGGCGAGTCGAGGTACGCCCGCAGCTCTTCCTCGACCTCGGCGTCGGGTTTCGACGCAGTCTCGAGATACGCGAAGAACGGCGTGAAGAACGGCTCGTACGGCGTCCGGGTCTCGTACTGCAGCGCGAGGTTTTGCAGGCCGTCCGAAAACATTGCGATGCGCTGCGCCGGTCCAGCTTCGGCAGTAACGAGCTGTTCCAGCGCATCATCCTGCACGAGGAAGTGCGTCACGTTGGCGTACTCGCCTTGCTGCGGCCACGTCGCCGCGTGCAAGAGCCCATCGTCAACGACGATCGCGCCGTCGCCGATCTGCCCGACGATCGTCGACCGTGGCGTCGCGACGGCAACCAGCAGCGTGGAGGAGTATTCGCGCACATCGTGCTCGTATTCGGCAGCAACTTCCAACACGCGCTCCCGCGCGGCGGCGAAGCACTGCCCGATGTCGTCGAGCCTCAGTGTATCCCGCTGGTCGAGCATTGCCGTCAGATACGCGATCGCCGACTCGACGGCGGTCTTCGCGCCGTGGAACGACGCCGCGGCGCTGCCGGCGCCGTCCGCCAGCGCGATAACAAGCGCATCACCGTCTGGACGTTCCACGACGGCATACGCGCTATGGTCCTGACACCGCGTCTCCGTCGCGACGTGCGAAGTACCGATCACGGACGCGCCGATCGCCCTCCACACCCTCGCCGCGTTCCGAACGCTAGACCGATGCCCAGCCGGACGGTGGCGGCAGCGCGACCGAGTCGCCGACGGCGCTCTTCGAAACGTTCGTAAGCGACGCCGAAAGCCACAGGAAGAACTCACGAAACGCGAGCCCTTGCAGCTTGAGCGGCTCGCGCACCGCGAGCTGCCGCAGCACGTTCATATCCGCACCGCTCACGCCGATCGCAAAGAACGAAAACGCCTTCGCCGCCTCGCCGTCGTGGACGAGCCGCGCGGCGCGCGACCAGTCGTCGGTCGGCTGCCCGTCGGTGATCAAGATGATCCACGGCCGGTAATACGGCACGCCGTGCTGCTTGTACGACGCCTTCTGCGACGCGACCAGCTCGATGGCGTACTCCACCGCCGCCCCGGTCGGCGTGTCGCCGCCGGCCGTCAGCGGCTGCGGAAAAAATTCCGTCGGCACATGAAACGGCGACCCGCGCAGCACCGGCCCGAACGGAACGACCGCGATCTCCACACGGCGCGCCGCAAGCTGGTCGCTCAGCAGCTCGGAACGAAACTGCTGCAGACCGGCATTGAGCTCGTCGATCGGCCGCCCGGACATCGAGCCGGAGCGATCAAGCACGAGCACGCACGGACACCGCGGATCCGGATTGTCGGCATAGCGCACGGCTTCGAACGCATTGCTCTCAAGGTACGGCGTCTGTTCCACAATCCTCGTTCCCAGAAGCACAAACCGCGTCATCCGGCCGCGGTCGCTGTGAGTATTCCTCGTCCCGGAAGGCCTCGCCCTGCGCTCTTGTTCGATGCCGGAGCACGCTTGGCTCGAAGTGTTCTATTACCGCAGCAGACGGGATTCGTTTCACGCCCCCGTAGCGAATCTGCACGGACGTCCCACCATGAGGTATGAACCTTTCGGCCACTTAGGTATTGCAGTTGCTGCACTAATCGGCCACGATGGACGAATGTGGAAGTGGATTCTCGTCCCACTATCGCTGTGGTGTCTCGGGCCGGCGGGGCAGGTCCCTCCAGGGTCTCTGGAGCGTAAGAGGCGACTCCGCACCCTCAATCGACTTGACGCCGCTTCTGCAGCAGCGTGAGGACGTGTTTGCTTACACCGTGATTTCCCGTGCTCTCGAACGGAGCGTAGATGGTAACCATGTCGTCGACGCGCTGTTTGTCGGCCTCATGGCGGTGCAAGCCGCGGTCTACGCGATAATCCTCGACAAGGTGAAAGAATATCCCGCCATCGGCTGGGCGCCTCTGCTCGGAGCATTTATCCTGGCAATCCTTGGGACGGCGCTGACTGTCTTCGTCCGCGAAGGCCCACACTTACGAAGCTTCGTCGCAGACTTCCCGGATGATCCGGAAGGCACACGCAGCTACTACATCGAGACCTACATCGCCAATGCAAGACTCAATGATCAGCTGCGGGCCACTAAGACTATCATCTTGGGTCTCGCAATCGCAATGACCGTCATTCCGCTCGTCATCGCAACCGCCTGGCGCGCCGGACTGGTCTAAGTAGGTACAACATGAAGAAAGTCGACGTAAGCTCGTATCTCTACCCACAGGCTGAGACCCGGGATCGCGACGGAACCTCGCGAAAGAAAACCAGCACGCCGCCAAAGCACGACCCAACATATTCTGCACTCCTAGGTTGGGGATTTAGCGGCGAGCCGAAGCTACTAACGCCTCACCCCGTGTGCGAGAGCGAATCACGCGAACACTGAGATGACGTCGCGACACGATGAGAAGGTTATTGCCGCGCATCGAAACACTCGTACGACCGCGTGCGATACAATAGCAACGGCACTAAAAACTAAAGCGGCCCGATCAGTGCAGCAACACTGACCGGGCCCGTCACCCGATGAGGTAACATCGAATGACAATTCGCATGTTCGACGCGCCCGCATCGAACACCCGGCCTCGATCCCACGCGCGTAATCGCGGCCATCGTTCCATCGTCCGAATCGCCCGGCTTCTCGCCCGATTCGTCCGCCACGAGCCGGTCCGCTACGATCTCTATGAAAAGCGCTTCGGCGGCTCCGCGGCCTCCTTCCGCTTCGACGTCACCGCAATCCGCAGCGCCCGCATTTGTCGCGGAGCGGAACGCCTCGGGAGCGCCGACCCGTCATGAAAAACGTCGTACCCTTCAAAGCTCCGGAGACGTTCGAACGCTTAGGGATCAACTGGGCGAAGGAGCCTGCAACGGAGCACGAGCGATCGCTGCGTGAAGCGTTCCTAGACTACGAGAGCTGCTACCTTCCGGACGGGCTCGTCTCGGTGCTTCTGCTATCGATTGTTTGCCAGCGCCGAGGAAGTATCGCAACAGATCTCCAGGCCGCCGCCGAGTTCGCCGAAATCATGCTCGCGATCAAGTCCCGAAAGCATCAAGACGATGTCATGCAAGCGATTCATCTGTGCTTAACGGAGCGGGGCTCTGCCGACCCTAAGGACGTCTCTTTCTCGTTGCGCGAGGCGCGGCTCCGGGTGCTGCCAGGAGGCGCCGATCGTATGCTAACCCACTCACATGAACCTCGGCCCGCGCAAAGTACGGAGGATTGATCAGCCGTTCTCTGCCAACATGTCGATCGGCGGCGTGGACGAACGTGCACCTTTAGGGGTTGCGTGCCGTGAATCGACGCAATGATCTGGCGCTAAGGCCAGGCGTATCGCGGCGACAACCGCTAACTGTATCCACCGAGCAAGGCTCGACCGAGCGCGGCCTCCACTTGGCGGCCACCGAGATCAGCGTGCAAGAGGCTAAGTGGAATCGCGCCATTGAGCGCAACATTCGGTTTTAACAACCAGCGACCAACAGTCTGCGTTGAGCCGAAGGCCAACTCACCGAGCGCGACAATCCGAGCGAGCCGAATGACGCGCTCCGACTCGTCGACGTCTAGACGCCCAGCCGTTCTACGCTCTTCTAAGGTCACCCGCGAAATGGCTAACCCGTCCATGATCGTTCCTTCTCGTTGTCCTAGTGATTCGACCATATAATGAAACGCAGCAATAGGGACCCCATCATGGATGAGCTTATTCAAATCGAGATCGCAAGTCAGGACATCTCCACCGAACGTCTTGTGACCACCGAGTACCTTTACAACATCGTCAAATACGTTCATTATCGTCAAACATGCTCATTGTAGTAACAGTCCGCCCGCAGGATCACGTAGTCATCGAACTTGCGTCGATATGGATCCACTTTAATTCGACGATCCGCAATCCGCGGCTCAAATCGATTCATTCGTCCAAGCGCGCGGCATGACGGAACGCCCGCCGATACGGACGGTAACCCGGCTCGTGCCTACGAGGGAACGGGGTCGAGTGGAAGGGCATGGTGCTCGTTGTCGCAGCCGGGGCACCTGAATGAGACGTCGCGCTCGTCGTAGACGAGTTTCTTGCGTTGACCGCATCGACAGATGGGCGCGAACGGCCGCGGCGTCACCGTGGGCTTGCGCCGACGCTTCCCAAGTCTTCTGGTTCGCATACTTTAGTGATCGGCGACTTTTTCGCGCGTTCGTCGTGGACGGTCCTTCTTAGGAAGCTGCATCTCGCCAGCGGCGGTAGGGCATGGTAGTGAACGCCCTGCTTCCATTCCACCTGCAGCGCCCCAACAAAGCCGATCAATGGCAACCGGGGGAGAGTTTCGGACACCGCTCTAGCGGGATACAGGCTCGCCGTGCTCTGAACGGCGCCATCGTCGACCGCAGTCGCCCGAAGGCACGCTATGGAGCGACCCGCGCCCGAGTTCGCATTCGCTCGGCCCGTTCCGCGGTCGCACGCGGAGAACCGCGATGGTAGCGATTTGCCACGTAATTCATTGTAGTAACTCTTAGTAAAGCTCATACCATGCGAGTTCAGACTCTTCTTCCTCGCCCGCATCGTCGATGTCAGCGTCGTCATCTTCACCGATCTCGGCTTCTAGTTCCTGGGTACGGCGCGTAAAGGTGTTCAGAATCCACGTAGGCACTAGGTGATCTTCTTGTCCCGTTGGTTGAGCTCCGAGCGCGGTGACCGGCGGGACCGCGTCCTCGGCGCGCGTCGCCGCCTCGGGCGGCGCTCCGGCTTGAATAGTTACCGTAGGTGCCGGCGCTGCGGCTTGAACTGCATTTTGCTCGTAAAAGTGGACGCCAGCATTTCGCATCGCCGCAAATGACGGGTCCGTTCCGATGATATCTGTCGGTGCTGTTAACCAACCTTTCACAAGAGCTTCATACACGAGCAGCCAGTTTGCATCGTACAGATCATCTGTCGTTAACAGGGCGACCCAATTTGAGGTGTCGAGAGTGCCGCGAAGAAGGCCACTGTTTTGGAGGTCCAGTGCGACCAAAGCTGCAGTTGATGACTTCATCTTCCCGAGGAGATTAGTTATTGACGATGGTACCTTGATTCCAAGGTTCTTGAAGAGCCACAACGACCAAACTAGTTCGCTGTCTCGCTCAAATGTTAGGGCATCCTTTACGATTGCCGCGAAGAACCGTGAGATTCGCTCCTCATCGACGGCGACTCCACGTTGTGCGGCCTCGTACAAGGCAATGGCGACGTAGTCTATCGTATTAGGACTGAGCGTCACCGATCTTAGCAAATACGACTCCAAAATGTTCCATTCCACATCTGCTAGGTCCCTGCGCGAGAGAACACGTATCGCGTACTTCAGGGCATTTTCTTGGCTCGTATTCAAGCGCACCGCAACGTCAAAAAGCTTGTGGAGCTCTTTCTGCGTTACTTTATTCGTGTCATTGAAGCGGAAGTCCAAGCTGATCAAGTCCGACCTCGTCAAGAATATCCTTTACGTGATGAATCGATGTCTTCGCGTAATTCAGATCGATCTCGAAGTCGCGTGCCGCAGCGGAGAGCCGCTCCATGCCTTTGATTGCATTGGCTTCTGAGTCAAAGCACAGAAAGTAGTCGTCAACGTATCGAAACCCAGGTGGCGTCCGTGAAAACGCACTCTCGTCGATCGCTGAAGCGATAATCTCGCTAACCACGTGAGCGACATCAGAACTTACCGGGATTCCAACCGTTTGCCCGTCTTGCCCATTTCGGATTGCCGCATCAAGGTCATTTCCGGTACTCGCCGCCCGCCTGTTGGCTTTGGACCAGGCTTTGCCGTGAATCGCCCACGGAATGGAGTGCGTATAGATTGATGAAAAGAATCTCGCAAAATCCGTTTGCAAGACATACCGATGGGATGATAGAAATTTTGGCCGCAATTCCGGTAAAGGAGCACTCGGCCCTAGATTCGTAGCGCGCTCTCGCCCAGCACCTCTGAGGGCTGTGAATCGCGGCCGGCTCTCCGAAAGCTTGGATTTCGAGCACGTCGCCCTTATCTCGGTCCAGTTAGCACCGACTATTCGCGCCTGGCGTATGTAGTGGACCGGATTCGTAACTCGAAGGATACGGCGACTGAAACCGCTTCGGCCTAGGCTAAATACTTCAGGTCGTGAGGTCGGCGGATTTGCTGTCGCTGCTGCAATGATACCCGAATAAGCTGCGGCGAGTGAAACCGCCGTAAATTCCGGCGGGAATTCCTTTGGCAGGTAGCCCAGCCCAATGAGCCGGCGCGTTTTGTTCAAAGCCTTTCCCCCGCTTAAGCCGAAACGTGGGCTACTCTTTACCGAGGAAAGCGGGTGACCTTTCCGCTTCCGACCGAGCGCGACCGCAGCACAGCGATGAGTAGCCCGTCGCGTCCTGAAGTCGACTAAAACGAAAAGTCATCGACTACTAGGCTAGCAACGGTACCGCCGCCGCCCGCCTTCATCGGCAGTAATTATAACGTGCGACTCGATAGTCTTTAGCAGCTGACGGCCACCGTCATCACCCGTCTGTTAATGCTTCTCGTACGATCCGCTCCTGTTCGACGGCATGCGCGCCGGGATAACCTTCAGACGGGCTCGCGCGATACGGTCGGCCCACGTATTCGATATCCTTAAGGCCGTACGGCAACCGCTCCACGAGGCGTCGGCGGACGTGGGCGCGGGCTCCCATGTTCTTTGGCTCTTCTTGGACCCAGGTTATTTCCTTGGCGTTCGGGTAGCTTACGATCGTTCGTAGGATCTCTTGGGTCGGGAGCGGGCTTAAAAGTTCCACCCGCACGATCGCGGCTTTCTTTGCCTGGTCGTAGAGTGGACTTGCGATGAGGTCGTAGTAGATGTGGCCGCTGCAGAGGAGGATGCGCTCGACGGTGGACCTGTCTTTGCCCTCATAGCGCGGGTCGTCGATTACTTCACGGAATGAGCCCTCTGCCAACTCGTCGATGGTGCCGTATGCTGCGCGGTTCCGCAGCAGACTCTTCGGGGTCATCACCACGAGCGGGTACGCTTGCGTCGCCTTAGCCTGCGCACGCAGCAGGTGGAAATACTGCGCTGCGGTCGAGCAGTTCGCCACCCGGATATTGCCTTCCGCGCTCAGCTGCAGGAACCGCTCGAGACGCGCACTGGAATGCTCCGGCCCAGCGCCCTCATACGCGTGCGGCAACAACAGCGTGAGCCGCGTCTGCTGGCCCCATTTTGCGGCGCCGGCGGCGATGAACTGATCGATGATGATTTGGGCGCCGTTGTTGAAGTCGCCGAATTGGGCCTCCCATAGCACGAGCGCGTTCGAGCTTTCGAAGCCGTAGCCGTACTCGAAGCCCAAGCATGCGTACTCGCTCAATGGCGAGTTGTAGATCTCGAACGACGCCTTCGCATCGTTCACATGCTGCAGCGGCACATACTTCGCATTCGTCCGTGAGTCGTGCAGTACCGCATGCCGGTGCGAGAACGTCCCGCGCTCCGTATCCTGTCCGCTGAGCCGGATCGGTGTCCCTTCTGTCAGCAGCGACGCGAACGCCAGCGCTTCGGCCAGACCCCAGTCCACCTCACCGGTTTCCTTCAGCGCCTGAGTCCGCTTCGCAAACTGCTGCTGCAGCTTCTTGTTTGGCTCGAAGCCTTCCGGGACGCGGACGACATCATCCGCCCACTTGAGCAGGCGCGCCTTGTCGACGGTCGTATCCGGCGCCTCTTCGTTCACGTTCGGGTACACGGCGGCGTTGATCAGCTTTGCCTGGAACTCGCCGCTCTTCACGTGCTTGTGGGCTTCGGCGATGCGGGCGGTCGCGGTGTCCTGCATCTCTTTGACTTGCTCGTTCGTCAGCACGCCTTGCGCGACGAGCTGGGCGGCGTAGAGCTCGCGAACCGTTGGGTGCTGCTTGATGAGGTCGGTTTGGCGCGGCTGGGTGTACGCGGGCTCGTCCTGCTCGTTGTGGCCGAAGCGGCGGTAGCCGATCAGATCTACCACGACGTCGCGGCCGAACTTGCGGCGGTAGTCGATCGCTAGATGCACTGCGGCGATCGACGCGTCGACGTCGTCGGCGTTGACGTGCACGATCGGCACGTCGTAGCCCTTTGCGAGATCGCTCGCGTAGCGCGTCGAGCGGCCTTCGCCGGGGTCGGTCGTGAAGCCGACTTGGTTGTTCGAGATGATGTGGATCGTGCCGCCGGTCGCGTAGCCGGCGAGGCCCTGCAGGTTGAGGACCTCGGCGACGATCCCTTGCGCGGCGAATGCGGCGTCGCCGTGGATCAGGATAGGCGCGGCGACTTCGTGGTTCAGCGTCGGCGGGTTCACGCTGCGGTCGGTCTGCAGCGAGCGCGTCATCCCTTCGACGACGCCGTCGACCGCTTCGAGATGCGAGGGATTGCTGGCGAGCTCGACTTGCAGCTTCGTCCCGACCGGCGTTACATACTCGCCGCGCGCGCCGTGGTGGTACTTCACGTCGCCGGTCACGTCGTCGGCGGCGGCGCCGGGGTTCTCTTCACGCCGCGCGGCCGACTCGAACTCCATCAGCAGCTCTTCGTACGGCCGGTTCACCACGTGCGCGATCGTCGAGAGACGCCCACGGTGTGCCATCCCGAGCACGACCGTCTTCGTGCCGTCTTCCGCCAGCATCGAGATCGTTTCCTCGAGCATCGGCACCATCACGTCGAGCCCTTCGATCGAGAAGGTCTTCTGCGACATGAACTGCTTGCGGAAGTAGCGCTCCATCACCTCGACCTTCGTCAGG
>DASRSZ010000032.1:0-209052 GCA_035656195.1 Candidatus Cybelea sp. | reverse complement strand
GAATGCCGCCCAGATGGCCGCTTACCTGATCCCCGCCAACCCATACGCCGCCCGAACCTTTGCCAACACCGTCGAGGATCAGCGTCTTGACGTAATGCGGCTTCATGACGAAGTACTGATAGACGCGGTCCTGCGTTTGTGCTCCCTTCGCTTCGCGAACGTGTAGAATGCACGTGTAGTCGTTGACGCTGGCAAACGCTTGGTCGAACGCGGTGATCGCGGGCGCCTCGTTAGCCGCGCTTGCTGCGACGCAACTCACGCCGACCAGCGCCGTGACTAGCGATAATGAAAAGACGTTTGACCGGGTGAGAGCGGACATAGCGCAACCTCCATCTGTGAGCATCCGGCTTGACGATAGCAAATATGACTGAAGAAACTGTAAACGCGCCGCCGCCGGACATTCTGCCTTCACGCATTCTTTAGAGAGATCTGGCTATGATGGAGATAGTGTCAAAAACGTCACTTCTGCGGCTACTGCTCGTGCTGCTCCTAATCGGCACCTTTTTCGGTGATCGGGTCGCGCTGGCCAATGTCGTTTTGGACCCGCTCGATCAGGCAGTCTTGCCGTCGATCGCGCTCGTGCCCCTGGGGCCGATTACATCGGCCGGGCGCACTAGTTGGAATTGCCAACCGGAACGCGCTGCGTAATCTCCGCGCTGGCAAGACGCAGAGCTGCCGCCCCGCGCTAGCAAGCCCTGATCCGAACTTGGCCTTCGTGCGGATTCTGGGATACCCGCGTCGCGTTCGGGTCAATGATGAAGTTGCGAATCGGGCGGCTGCTGTTACGGACTAAAGCACTCGGCGACATTTAAGCTGACCGCCAAATAGCCTCTGGCGCGTGTCTTCATTTGCGGAGCGACACATCGGCCTAGGAAAGCATCGCGAGGGCGTGAGCGACCGCGGTTCTTCAGCCGGGCGACCGAGGAGTAAAAGCCAGAGCATGTAATTCTAACATGCATGCGCGTCGCTCGCATCTTCAACATAGACATCTACATCGACCTGAGCTGGTTCCTCATCTTCGTGCTCGTAGCGTGGATGCTCAGCAGCGACGTCGGGCCGCTCCGGTCCGCCGGCTTGTCTGTGGGCGAGCGTGCGGCGCTCGGAATCCTCACCGCGCTGCTGTTCTTCGCGAGCGTGCTCGCGCACGAGTTGGCGCACTCGATGGCGGCGCGTATGCGTGGACTGCCGGTTTCGCGCATCACGTTGTTCATCTTCGGCGGCATCTCGCAAATCGGCGGCGATTTCAAGAGCGCGACTGGCGAGGGTTGGATCGCGTTTGTCGGACCGCTCACGAGCCTAGTTATCTCGGCGCTCTTTTACGTCATCGCTCAAGCGCTCGGCACACATTCGGCGGTAGGCCTCGCTGCCGCCTATCTCGCCTGGGCGAACGGACTCCTCGCGATCTTCAATCTCGTGCCCGCTTACCCACTCGATGGCGGCAAGGTGCTGCACTCGTTCATTTGGCGCGCAACCGGCGATCGCCAGCGGGCGACCAGGGTCGCAGCCGCGATCGGTCAGACCATCGCGCTCGTCATGGTGGCGCTTGGCATTTTGATGTCGTTCACTGTCAGTTTCTTCAGCGGGCTGTGGATTGCGTTTATCGGCTGGTTCCTCTACCAGGCCGGGCGAGCGGAGGCGGCTCAGTCCGAACTTGCTATGACCCTGCGCGGACAGACGGCCGGAGCGGTCGCGACTGCGCCACCTCCACCACTCACGCCGGACGGCAGCGCACGCGCTGCGACCGAAGCGCTCTTGCGCAGCGGGCAGCGTGCTGCGGCGGTGGTCGCCGATGGCCGGCTCGTCGGCATCATCACGCTTACGGATCTCGCGCGCGCCGCAAGCTCCCCTGACGCGCCGGTATCTGCGCTGATGACGTCGGTGGAGAAGATCAAGAGCGTTTCACCAGCGAGTGATTCGATGCAGGCACTCGGTTTGCTCGCGCAGAGCGGTTATCACCAGCTCCCGATCATCGACGAGACGGGCGCACTCGCAGGGTTCATCACGCGCGAAGGATTGCTGCAACGGCTGGCCCTGGCACACTAGGGCAGGGAATCTGGTCTACGTCAGGCTTGGCGTTTCCTCGATCGAGTCCACACGGTCGGGATAGAAGGCCAGATACTCTTTGATTTCAGCGACGGCCTGATACGGCGCATCGTAGGTCCAGACCGCGTTCTTGCCGCGACCACCGCCGATCGTGATACTGTAATAGGAAGCGTCGCCCTTGTACGGGCAGTAGCTTTGGTTGTCGCTCCGCTCCAGCACCGACATATCCACATCATCGCGCGGTACGTACTGGACGGGCGGATAGTCGCTTTCCCGCAGCGTCAAAGCGCGCGTCGTGTCGGCGACAACGCGCCCAGCGACGGTAACCCGAACGTGCGATCCGTTGCGCTCGATGGTAATAGGATGCTTGGAGTTCGGGATTTTAACGGTTTTCATGACGCGGTAATTCCTCCGTTTACGTCGATGATTTGTCCGGTGATGAACGCGGCTTTGTCAGACGCGAGGAATGCGATCGCGTCGGCGATCTCCTCGACCCTTCCGGCGCGCTTGAAGGGAACACGGGCCACTAAGGCAGCTTTCCTATCATCGCTGCCGGCGAAGCGGCTGAGCAGTGCGGTATCGACCGGACCCGGCGCCACCGCGTTCACGCGCACGCGGAATGCAGCAGCCTCGAGCGCAGCGGCCTTCGTCAAACCTTCGACGGCGTGTTTGCTGGCGGTGTACACCGATGCGCCGGGCGACCCGCGATGTCCGTTCGTCGACGAGACGTTAACGATGCTGCCGGACCCTTGCGGTTGCATCACACGCAACTCGTGTTTCATACTCAGCAGCGTCCCCAGGACGTTCGTATCGAACGTCACCGCATAGCTTTCGGCGGTCTGCTCCGTGACGGGCCCGGGCTGCCCTTCGGTTCCCGCACTGTTTACGGCGACGTCGAGGCGCCCGAAGCGCGCAACGGTTCGATCCACCAGATCGCGCAAATCGTCGTCGCTGCGCACGTCGACACAGAAGAATTCCGCTTCGGCGCCGAGCGAACGTAACTCATCCGCAAGCGCTCGTCCTGCGTCTTCGCGGCGACCTGAGACAACAACGCGGTAACCACTTTTCGCAAAGGCCAGCGCGGCCGCTTTGCCGATTCCACTCAAGGCACCCGTGATCAGCACGACTGACGAGTTCATGCGGTCACTAAACCGTCGGAAAACCGTTGAAGTTGCGCGGTGGTCGATCCGAGGCGCTACGAAGGGGGCGGCGCCGCGGCCAAGTGGAACGATGAGCCCGCATGTTCACTCGCGACGAGTTGCGCGCGATCCCGCTGTTCGCAGAACTCGACGACAAGGAACTCGACTACCTCGCAAAAACGAGCGCGGACCTGCGCTTGGTTCCAGGCGAATACGTGCTGCACGAAGGCGAGACTCGGCGCGCATTATTCATACTCGTCGAGGGCCGCATAGAAGTTACGAAAATCGTTGACGGCATCGAGCGCGTGGTTGGCGTTCGTGACCCGGGCGAATCATTCGGTGAGCTGCCGGTCGTCCTCAACACGCCGTTTGTGGTCAGCTTCCGCGCCGCGCAGCAATCTCGCGTGATGCGGATCGAAGCGAGGGACTTTCATATCGTGGCGGCGTCGGCGCCGCAGGTGTCCGCGGTTGTAGGCGCCGCTGCGCTGGAACGCGTCGGAGGGCTTCAAGACATCGCCGCCGCGCCGTCGCAGCCGCTCCTGGCGGTTATTGGTCCCCAATGGGACAATGCGACCCACGAACTGCGGGACTTTTTGCAACGCAACTCCGTTGAGTTCGATTGGATTGCGCCCGAGGATCCGGCCGTCTCATACCCGATCGTCCGGTTGCGCGACGGCACGAACCTGCGCGACCCGTCGATTCGCGATATCGCCAAGGCCATAGACCTCTGCGTAACGCCGACGCGCGCGATTTACGACGTCGCGATCGTCGGGGGTGGCCCGGCCGGTCTCGCTGCGGCGGTCTACGGTGCGTCCGAAGGATTGTCCACAGCATTGCTCGAGAGAGAAGCGCCGGGTGGCCAAGCCGGCACATCGTCGAGGATCGAAAACTACTTAGGCTTCCCCTACGGCATATCGGGGGACGAGCTGGCCCATCGCGCGCTCCAACAAGCAAAGCGGCTGGGCGCCGAGATCGTCGTCACTCGCACCGTTCAAACCATTGACCTTAGTTCGCGAGCACTACGCCTCGATGAAGATGAAGCGGTGTATGCGAAGGCAATCGTCATCGCAAATGGGGTGTCGTGGCGGCATCTCGATATTGCCTCATTGGATCGTTTGCACGGCCGAGGCGTGTACTATGGCGCGGCGCCGGGCGAGTCGAGATCCGCACAGGGGGCGGATGCCTACATCATCGGGGGCGGCAACTCTGCAGGACAGGCGGCACTGAACTTGTCGAGTTTCGCTAACTCCGTCACTTTGCTAATTCGCGGCGATACGTTGGCGAAGAGCATGTCGCACTATCTCATCGAACAATTGAAGACTAAATCCAACGTCAGCGTTGAAACGCGTTCGGAAATTGCCAACGCGTACGGTGACGACCACCTTGAAGCGATCGACGTGACGAATCGCACGACCGGCGAAACCACACGACGCGGGGCATCGGCCCTATTCATTCTCATTGGCGCGGATGCGGAGACTGTGTGGCTGCCGCCGCAGATCGGTCGGGACGAGCGAGGCTATGTCATCACCGGACGCGACGTTCTCGCGGGTGGCTCCTGGCGCGCGGGCCGGGATCCCTACCTACTCGAAACGACAGTTCCCGGCGTCTTCGCCGTCGGTGATGTCCGCGCCGGCTCGGTGAAGCGCGTGGCGGCTGCCGTCGGCGAGGGCAGCATGGCGATCGCGTTCGTGCATCAGTATTTGGCGTCGGTGCAGGAGGTGTAGGGTCGGCGAGAGTCGCAGCAATCGCTCGAAGGTTTCATGATCCGCCTTTCTGCAATTTGCGTCGTAGTAGTTAGCGCTGCGCTGCTTCTGATGGCGCGAGGCCTGATGGCAGCTCCGACGTCGTCTCACGCGCCTGCAGCGGCGCCTAGGCCGCCGCCCGCGATCCCGCTTATCACCAAGCCGTTGAGTGCCGGTCGTGTTCCATCTGTGGTGCGCGACGCCGACGGACGCCTCGAGCTTTTTGACACCGATCCTACCGGTGCACTATGGCATGCCCGGCAACAGGCGTCGAGCTCTCAAAATTGGTCGCCGTGGGCTCCGCTGGGCGGGCATGTCACCAGCGATCCGGCTGCCGCGCTTAACGCAGATGGCAGACTCGAAGTCTTCGTACGTGGTGCCGACAACGCACTGTGGCACGTCTCGCAAGGTACTGCGAACTCTGCACTCTGGTCTGCGTGGGCTTCGCTTGGCGGCGGCATCACCAGCGATCCCGCCGTAGGGCACAACTCCGACGGTAGACTCGAAGTCTTCGTCCGCGGTACGGACAAAGCGCTGTGGCACATCTCGCAAGACGCTGCGAACCCTCAACATTGGTCTGCGTGGGCTTCGCTGGGCGGAGGCGTCACCAGCGATCCGGCGGTGGCACGCAACGCCGACGGCAGACTTGAAGTCTTCGTCCGCGCCACCGACAACGCGTTGTGGCACACGTGGCAACAGGCTCCGAATTCGCAACGTTGGTCCGCGTGGACCTCGCTGGGCGGGGGTATCGCGAGCGATCCGGCAGTAGCGCTCGGCACCGACGGCCGACTTGAAGTCTTCGTCCGCGGCACCGACAAGGCGTTATGGCACATCTCGCAAGAGGCGGCCAATTCTCAACATTGGTCTGCGTGGGCCTCGCTGGGCGGAGGCATCACCAGCGATCCGGCAGTGGCGCAAAACTCCGATGGTAAACTCGAAGTTTTTGCACGTGGCACGGACAACGCATTGTGGCGTACCTGGCAAGAGATACGGTATGCCCGCAAGGCTTCCGAGATTCGCGTATTCGTGGTGTGGCGTGCCTGGGCTGGGCTTGGTGGCGCAATCACGAGCGACCCAACGCCGGTTCTGAACGCCGATGGGCGGCTCGAAGTCTTCGCACGCGGCGTCGACAAGGCGGTGTGGCACATTTGGGAAGATGCGAAGCTGTCGCGGCAGTGGTCCGCCTGGGCTTCGTTGGGACGCGCCGGGCCCTGAACTCGCTTACTGCCGTACAGCCGATTTCGATTGAAGCAATCGAAGTGGCGCGAACGCGGATCGCCGGGACGATCGTGCGCACGCCGTTGATCGAGTTGCAGGGTACGAGTGGCCCAAAGATTTTCCTCAAGCTGGAAAATCTTCAGCCGATCAACTCGTTCAAGTTGCGCGGCGCCACAAACGCGGTCGCGATGCTCGATCCGGAGAAACGCGCGCTCGGCGTTTGGACGATCAGTGCCGGCAATGCTGGTCAGGGCGTTGCGTTTGCCGCGCGAAAAGCCGGTGTGCCGTGTACGGTCCTCGCGATCGAAACCGCGCCGGAAACGAAAATGGTCCGCATGCGCGAGCTCGGCGCCAACATCGTCAAGGCTTCGTACGACGCGTGTTGGGAAGCTCTCGAGCAACGCGTGTTTCCAGGCATCGAGGGCACCTTCGTCCATCCCTTCGACGACGATAACTTCATCGCAGGCAATGCCACCATGGGGCTCGAGATCGTCGAGGATTGTCCCGAGGTCGCAACCGTGATCACCGCGATCGGCGGAGGCGGGTTGATGTCGGGCGTCGCATCAGCGGTGCGCGCCCGCAAGCCTAACACGTGCATTCTTCTCGCCGAGCCCGAAACCGCCGCGCCGTACGCGCGCTCGCTGCAACTTGGAAAGCCATGCGCCTTCGAACAGTGGCAAGCGTCGTTCGTGGACGGCTCGGGCGGGAAGAGCGTTTTCCCACGTATGTGGGAGCGCCTCAAAGATCTCGTCGACGGATCGATCGTGGTAACGCTCGACGAAACGCGCCGCGCGATGCGCGTGCTGGCCGAGAAAGCGCGGGTGATCGCCGAAGGTGCGGGTGCGGTCTCAGTGGCGGCCGCGCTGAGCGGCAAGGCCGGCGATGGTCCGATCGTGTGCGTGATCTCCGGCGGCAACATCGACCTCAAGACTTTCTGCGATGCAATAGGCGCGAGTTCGGCGTGAAGTGCATTCTACAACGCTCTCGTCGTCGATACGCGTTTTAGCCACGCCGGAGACGGTCTGGCGCAACATCACGAACGTTCGGATAGACTACTCGGTTCCTCCGCGCCTCTTCACGTTGCTCGGCATCCCAAAGCCGTTGCATGCGGAGCTTTTTGAGAAACCGCCCGAAAGGCGGCGCGTAGCCTATTTCTCAAACGGCAAGCGGTTTTCCCAAGAGATCACATCCTGGCAACCATTAGAAAGCTATGCTTTCACGTTTCGCGCCGATAGAGGCTTCAAGGTGGCCTTCGTTCTCGACCTCTCTCGCGGGCCTTTCCGGCTTGTCAGCGGCGAATATCATATGGTCCCCAACGGGAGCGGCATCGAGCTGACGCTAACCAGCACCTATTTCGTCGAAGGATTGATGCGGCTGTTCTCGATTCCTATCGCGATCGTGATGAGAGCCTTCCAGCGGTATCTTCTTTCCTCAATAAAGAAAAGCTGTGAAGAACGGTGAAATTTAGCAAGTCGCTCCAGATCGACTGTCCGAGGGAGCAGATCTTTGATCTGACGCAAGATTACCCGCGACGCCTCGAGTGGGATCCCTTCCTGAGTGAAGCACGTCTCCTCGACGGTGCGCTGACGCCGCAAATCGGCGCGAAGGCCCTCTGCGTTGACCACCACGGCTTTTCGATGGAGGTGGTCTACGTTGCGTACAAGCGTCCTGAAGTCGCTGCAGTTAAAATGGTGCGGGGCCCGTTCTTCTTATCCTCGTTTGCGGGAACGTGGCGATTCAGCGAGGCCGGCGAGGGGCGCACGTTGGTGCTATTTGAGTACTATTATCGGCTCAAGTGGCCATTTGCTGTTCTTCGGCCCTTTGTCGACGCAGTTTTCGCTCGAGAAATCGCTGAACGGCTCGAAGCGCTCGACAATTTCGTCAAAGCGCGAAAGCTAACTCCAGCGCTGAGCTGATCGCGCCGCGCTACTTCACCGTTCGCGACGTCAAGAACCCATTTATGGAAGGCTCGGTCATCGATGAATGACTCGACGAAGTGATTCATGGTTCTCGCGCTTTAGACTGCGCCGATGCCTAGTGATTGCAGGGAACGATCGTAGTCGTACGGCCGCAGCTCTTCGGGGTGCTCCCTAACGTAAGCCAAAATGCGGTGGCGCTTCTGCCTGCCGCGGACGTGCTCGTCCAGGGGGCTGACGCAGTCGGCGATGAGCTTCGGATGTTCGCTTGAAATGCGATCGAAAATCTTCGTCCAGCGCTTCTTGACGGTTCCGATGTGGACGTTGAGCCGATCGCTAAGTTCTTCGTCGGTAAGTTCGTCGAGCGCGGCGACGAGAAGCTCCTGTTCGGCTTGAGCTAGTCTGAGTATTGGGCGCCGCTTGAGGAAGATGGTACTGATTTGACTTCCGGTTACTGAGGCGGCGCTTTCGGGCGTGATGTTCATCAGCGCTCGCTTCCCATCAAACATTCGCACGGTGCGTGAAACGGTTGTAGCGGTATGAATGCCGATCTCGACGGGACCGATCGCCTCGTACAAGATCCGAGCGATGTTGAAGCCCACGAAATGACTCACAAAGACTTCGCTCATGACGGTCGTCACTGCCCAAATTTCTTCTTCGCGAAGCTGATCGTCGAATGCGCCGGCCAACACTGCTAGCTGAAGAGTCGCGTGCGCGTTGCCTTCCCGCAATTGTTCGTAGGTGAGCGCGACCGGTCTACAATCGGCGATGCTCGAGACGATGCGGGCGTTCAGGCCGGGCCGCGGATCGGCCAGCTCCTCCTCGGCAAACGACGAATGGACGAAAACGGCCGCGCCACAGCCGACGAGCCGGCGCTCCGATGGCGTTGTTTCCTCTTCGAAAATGGCGCCGCTGAACGATGGGCTGTGCACCATCCAGCGCCATGCCTCTAAAGCCCGTTTGCACCCAACAGTATCGGCGCCCATGTGGTGAGGGTAGAGGGCGAAGCATGCCTCGAGATCGGCTTCGCCGAGCCGGTGCCACCGCACAAAGGCAGCGTTCTGGCAAGCGACGCCTCGGTCCGCCTTTTAGGGGTCTTTTAGACCCTTGATTGAGGCGCCTGGCGGTGCCATGCTTTGCCTACCCGATCCACACCAAACCCGATCCAAACTAAATAAGGAGGGTACTCGATGAGCATCGTACATTTTGCGCGTTGCGCTCTAGCGGCTTGCGCATGTGCAGCGGTAATTTCCGGCTGCGGTGGCAGCCCACAAACCGCGTTCAGCCCTGCCGGGACATCGGCGCAAGGCGGCGCCCAGGCGTCGCATTCAGGGTCGCCGTTGCGAGTCTCCCACTACTATTTGGCCGCTCTTCGCGGGCTGGGCGGCAGCAACGGGAGCGCCGCCAATGGTATAAACGACCGCGGCTGGATTACCGGAGCGTCATTCATCAAGGGAAACGGGGCCGGCCACGCCGTTCTTTGGGTGAACGGAAAGCCAGTCGACCTCGGTACGCTTGGTGGCTCGAACAGCGCCGTCAACTGGCCGGTGAAGGGCGACCGCGGCCAGATCGCCGGCGAGTCGGACACTTCACAGACCGACCCGCTTGCCGAGAGTTTCTGCGGGACGCCGAATATCTGTCTTGGGTTTCGCTGGAAAGCGTACACGCTGACGCCACTTCCGCCGCTTGGCGGCAATAATTCGCAGGCGACGGGCGTCAACAATCGCGGTGAGGCTGCGGGTGTGGCTGAGACCGCCGTGCACGACTCGAGTTGCGCGGCTCCGCAAGTGCTCGACTACCGCGGGGTCATCTGGAAACCGAACGGCAAGACGATCACGCTGCCGCCGATCGCGGGCGATGCCGTCTCTCAGGCGGTACCGATAGACAACGCGGGCGACGCCGCTGGCGCGTCGGGTCCGTGCGGACCGCCCCTTACTCTGGGCTACGGCGGGGCGCACGCCGTACTCTGGAAACACGGATCTGCAATCGACCTCGGGAACCTGGGCGGTACCACCACTAATGCAGCCGCCGCCATGAACGATCGCGGCCAGATCGTCGGCGTTTCCAGCCTGCCGGGAAATGCGACGTATCACGCGTTTCTTTGGCAACACGGCGTGATGAGCGATCTCGGCACGCTGCCGGGCGACTTCAATAGCGTCGCCTTCGGGATCAATAATCGGGGGCAGATCGTCGGACAATCTTGCGATGCGAGCAATAACTGCCGCGCCTTCATTTGGCAGAAGGGCTCGATGACCGATCTGAATCTGCTCGTGCCCAAGGGGAGGCTCTACCTAACGTATGGCGGCGACATCAACGATAGCGGCCAGATCATCGGAGATGCCGTTAATACAAAAACCGGCCGCAGTCCGGCGTTCGTAGCGATTCCTTCCGGGGCGGCCGGCGTACCCGCAAACGCCGCGGCTCCTCGCGTGACATTGCCGGATCGCGTACGCATGCAGTTCGCGCATCACCGCTTCCGCCCGATTCTATGAACCCGGAAACCGAGGGCCAGACAGGCCACCGGTAACGAGTTAGCGCGCTAGATATGCCGGCGTCATTGGACGGATGGCGCCGGCCTTTAGTTTTGTCGTCACCGTACGCGCCGGCAGGAACGGCGTATTTCCCCCTGCTGTAGGGACCGCTGCTACAGAGGCCAACCTAACGATATGCGTCATGCAAGCGTCGCTTTTCTGCTGACCTTATTAGTCGGCGCGTGAGGGTGATAGATGATTTTCGCATTGGCGCTTTGTGGATCGCTGCTGCCGTCTGCCTCGGTAGAAGCCAAGGCTGCGGAAATGTCGTCGGCACTAACACCTTCAGAACGTCTCCAACTCGTGCGCGGACAGCCCGGCATACCGACTCGTGACGGCGTTCGTACCGGCGCGATTGGTTCCGCCGGCTATGTGCCGGGAATACCGCGCCTCGGCGTACCTGCGCTACAGGAAACGGATGCCAGTCTCGGCATCGCTAATCCGAACAATGTTCGACGGCGTGACGTCGCAACGGCGCTTCCATCGGGGCTTTCACTTGCATCCACGTGGAATCCGCAGGTCGCCTATCAGGACGGTTCTACGATCGGCGATGAAGCCTGGCGCAAGGGATTCAACGTACTTTTAGGGCCCGGCTTGAATCTGATGCGCGATCCTCGTAACGGCCGCGACTTCGAGTATCTCGGCGAGGATCCGCTTCTGGCCGGGATATTGGCCGGTGCCGTCATCTGCGGCATTCAGGACCAGCACGTGATCGCGACGATGAAGCACTTCGCAATGAACGATCAAGAGACCGGGCGGTTCGTGTTGTCCGCGGACATCGGCGAAGCGGCGATGCGCGAGAGCGATCTCCTCGCTTTCGAAATTGCGCTCGAGCGCGGGCACCCTGGTGCTGTGATGTGTGGCTACAACCGCATTAATGACGTCTACGCCTGCGAGAACAACCATCTGTTGAACGACGTCCTCAAAGATGCCTGGGCGTTTCGCGGCTGGGTGATGTCGGATTGGGGAGCGGTTCACCGTCTCGAAGCCGCAGTCAATGGACTCGACCAAGAGTCGGCCGCGGAGTCTGATCAGGCGATAACCGGAGCAGCCTTCTTTGGAGAGCCGTTGCGAGCGGCCATCGCCTCGGGAGCAATACCGCTATCGCGACTGATGGATATGGACCGCCGTATCTTGCGATCCATGTATGCCGTTGGTTTGTTTGATGAACCGCCAAAACAATCGCCGATCGATTACCGCGCTCACGCGACCGTCGCGCTCGATATTGCGGAGCGCGGTATCGTCCTGCTCAAGAACGATGGGGTCCTGCCCCTGGGCAGATCGATCCGCCGCATCGCGGTCATCGGCGGCTACGCGGATGCAGGCGTCCTCACGGGCGGCGGCTCCGCACAAGTCATTCCGGTCGGCCATGCGCTGCTCGTTCCACTCGGCGGCGTGGATGCACCAAGCGCGTTCTACGATCGGTCGCCGCCCCTTGCCGCAATTCGGGCGATTGCGCCCCGCGCGGCAGTGAGTTTTATCGACGGGCGCTACCCGAACGAGGCAGCTGCAATGGCCAAACGCGTCGACGTTGCGATCGTCTTCGCGACCAAGTGGGCCGTTGAAGGCACGGATGCTCCAGACCTCAGCCTGCCTAACGGACAAGATACGTTGATCGCCGCAGTTGCGGCAGCGAATCCTCACACCGTCGTCGTATTGGAGACCGGCAACCCCGTAACGATGCCGTGGCTCGATCGTGTGAACTCGGTTATGGAGGCGTGGTATCCTGGTCAACGCGGCGGCGATGCAATCGCCAACCTACTGTTCGGCAAGATGGACGCCAGCGGACGTCTTCCTATTACGTTTCCATCGTCCGAAAAACAACTCGTCCACCCCGATCTACCTGGATTAGATGAGCTGCTGTCACTCGTCGCGGGCGGAGCGCATGGGTACCGGACCGCGCTCGATTTGCCCGCGTTCTCGGTGACCTATCCTGAGGGCAGCGACGCGGGCTATCGCCGGTTCGCGAAACGAAACCTCACGCCGCTCTTTGCCTTCGGTCACGGGCTGTCGTACGCGACCTTTCGCTACAGCGACTTCAGTGTTAGTGGTGGCGCAACGTTGAAGGCGACTTTCAGGGTGACCAATACCGGATCGCGCGCCGGAACCGACACGCCACAGGTCTATCTAACGCGGAGGCTAGGAGCGTCCGAGCTGCGCCTGCTCGGGTGGGATCAGGTTTCGCTCCGTCCCGGTGAGACACGCCGCGTCAGTGTCGTCGCCGATCCGCGGCTCCTCGCCGAGTTTGATCCATCAAGAAACACTTGGATAATTGAAGAAGGTCTATATGAGGCGTCTGTGGGCGCAGCGTCAGACGCGATTCAAGCTCGTGCGACTGTGCCCATTGCCGGGCAAACGCTAAAAGGTTGAACAAATGCTCGAGACGTGCACTACGAGCAAAGGCGCTATGGAAGCGCAACTGATTCGAACCCACCCTTGCGGGTTCCGGCGAGTCCCGCCCATGGCTCAAGTGACAGGTGTGTCATGCTGAGATTGTCGAAGCGTGACTCCGCGATTTACTCCAGTTTAAGAGGAGTTATCATGCGCTGGACGATCCCCGTCGTCTCTGCAGTAATCGCATTGCCGATCGTGGGCTGTCAAGGGATCCCACAGCACGCTTTTCCGTATGCACCGGCTTCGTACGGTCTCGCGCTCGCTGGCGGCGAACGCGTAATTCACTCCTTTGCGGGCAGTCCGCACGGCGAGCTACCCGGTGGGAATCCGATCGTCGATTCCGCGGGCGGGCTCTACGGCACGACGTTCCGCGGCGGCACGAGCGGCGCGTGCGGTGGCGGTTGCGGCACTATCTTCCGTCTCGCACAGAACGCGCACGGACGTTGGAAAGAAACAACATTGTGGAGCTTCGACCTTACGCGTGGCGCTTATCCCAGTTATCCGCTCGTCGCCGACCCTTCAGGAAACTTGTACGGCGCAACGGACGTCGGGGGTAACCTCGGCGTGGCGTACGGTTTATTCCACCGCACGAACGGGTTCCAGTTGCAGGTTCTTCACAACTTCCAGGGCGGCTACGATGGAGCGCAGCCGCGTTCGAACCTCATCTTCGACCGGCACGGAAACCTGTACAGCACGACGGTTGCCGGCGGAACGGGCGGCAGTGGCGGGGGCGGCACCGTCTACGAGTTGATTCCCTCGGGCAGCAACTGGACCGAAAAAATTCTCTATCGCTTCTCGCCATACACAAGCGGGGCGAACCCTCAGGCCGGAGTAATCTTTGGCCCTGCCGGCGGCCTCTACGGAACGACGACATACGGCGGGAACAACGCCTGCCCGACGGGATGCGGCGTCGTCTTCAAGCTCGCGCCGGCCGGAAAAGGGCGGTGGACGGAGAGCGTCCTACACGCATTCAACGGGAGCGACGGCTGTTATTCCGTGGCCGGCCTCATTACCGACGCAGCCGGCAACTTCTTTGGAAGCACCGATGAAGGCGGCAGCGGGGGCTGCTCACTGCGAGCCACACGTGAACGCAGTCAAACGGGATGTGTGAACGGATGCGGGGCGCTCTTCGAATTGAGCCGCGGTGCGCGCGGCCACTATTCGTTTACCGTCGTTCACTATTTCACGGCGGCGACAGGTGCCGGACCCTCCGGCAACCTGGTGCTTGACGGTGCTGGTAACTTGTACGGAACGACGGTCATCGGCGGCAGCGTCGGTTCCGGCGTCGTTTTCAAGCTCGCGCCCGCGGCGCACAACCAATGGAAATATACGGTGCTCCACACATTTAGCAATACGCCCGACGGCTCGCAGCCGACGGGCGTCGTCATGGGCACAAACGGTAAGCTCTACGGCACAACGGGCGGCGGCGGTGCACTCGGGTTAGGAGCGGCCTTCGAAGTAACGCCGTAGACCGCGCGATGTCGCGCTATCCCCGGCGGAGGCAAACGAGCCAAAGGCGAAGCGTCTCTCATGGCGACTGAGATACATTCGCACTCGCCAGAGTCTCCTCAGCCCAGCGGAACCGTGACGTTCTTGTTCACCGACATCGAGGGCAGCACGGAGCGCTGGGAACGAGACCGTAATGCGATGGCCGCGGCGTTAAGGCGCCACGACGTCTTGATGCGATCAACGATCGCCGCCCGCGGGGGTTACGTCTTCAAGACGATCGGCGATGCATTCTGTGCGGCCTTTGGGACCGCGGCCAATGCGATTGCAGCAGCTCTCGCTGCGCAACGTGCGCTGATGGACGAAGACTTTTCGGCCGTTGATGGTGTGTTCGTGCGGATGGCGTTGCACACGGGGACCGCCGATGAGCGCGACTCAGACTATTTTGGTCCAGCAGTCAATCGCGTCGCGCGCCTGCTCGCCGTCGGCCACGGTGGACAGATCCTCGTTTCCGGCATTACCGCCGATTTGTTGCAAGGTGAGATGCCTGCCGAGTGCAGTCTTTACGATCTCGGCTCCCATCGGCTCAAGGATCTCGCGCGCCCCGAGCACTTCTACCAACTGATAGCGTCGGGACTACGGCAGAACTTTCCGGCACTGCGCTCGCTCGATGAGCTTCCCAATAATTTACCGTTGCAGCTCACGTCGTTCGTTGGGCGCGAGCAGGATGTGTCCGCGATCAAGCAACTTTTGTTGCACAACCGTTTGGTAACCCTCGTGGGAACCGGCGGTGCGGGCAAAACCCGATGCGCGGTACAGGTTGCAGCGGAACTGCTCGACGATTTCAGTGATGGCGTATGGTTCGTCGAACTGGCGCCGATTTCGGCCGGGTCACTCGTAACGGCCGAGATTGCACAAGCGCTGGGCGTGCGAGAAGGGCTGAATCAGCCTCCGCTTAACGCGCTGCTCAACTACCTGAAGCGCCGGCGATTGTTGCTGGTTCTCGATAACTGCGAGCATGTCATCGAGGACGCGCGCACCGCGGCTGCAACGATCCTACGCGGCTGTCCCGACGTGCGCATTTTTGCAACCAGCCGCGCGAGCCTGAGCATCGCCGGTGAGCAAACGTTTCGGCTACCTTCGCTCGCAGTACCACCGGCCGGTGACGCGGTAACCGCAAAAACGGCGCAGCAGTATGGTGCGGTCGCGCTGTTCCTCGATCGCGCGCTCGCCTCGGACGCGCGCTTTGCGTTAAGCGATGAAAACGCGCCGTTCGTGACCAGAATCTGCAGGCGTTTAGACGGCATTCCGCTAGCCATCGAACTGGCAGCCGCGCGAGTGAAGGTGCTCACGCCGCGGCGGCTCTCAGAAATACTCGATGAACGCTTCCGGGTGCTAACCGGCGGTGACCGCACCGTAATGCCGCGCCATCAAACCATGCGTGCGCTGATCGATTGGAGTTACGACCTGCTTACCGATCAGGAGCGCAACGTTTTTCGGAAGTTATCGATATTCGCCGGAGACTTCACGCTTGCGAGTGCGACTGCGGTCTGCCGCGACGATGCGCTCGACGAGCTCGCGGTGCTCGAAGTCCTCACGTCGCTGGTCGATAAGTCCTTAGTCCAAGCGGATACTGCGGGAGAGGCGCGCTATTCGCTGCTGGAGTCGACGCGGCAGTACGGGCACGAAAAGCTCGTTGCAAGCGGCGAGCACCATGCGACTGCCGACGCGCATGCAGCGGCGTTTTTGGAAACGGCCGAGCAGCTCGACCGCACGTACTACACGACGCCGGACCGCGAGTGGTTTGCGCAAGTCGAGGCCGACTCGGAAAATTGGTGGGCGGCGCTGGAATGGGCGCTGACGGCGGACGGCGACGTGTTGCTTGGGCAACAGCTGGCCGGCACGCTGCACCGAGTGTGGGGATTCTTGTGGGTAGCGCAGGGCCGGCGTTGGGTGCGTGCCGCACTGGAGCGCGTCGATGCAACGACGCCGCAGAGCGTTGTTGCGCGGCTCGAGCTGGCCGAAGCATATATCGATGCCACGCTGGAGCAGTATAAGACGAGCTACGATGCCGCAGAACGGGCGCTGGCGCTCTATCGCGAGATCGACGATCCATTGCGGATCGCTGAGGCACTGCGGCGAGCGGGCCACGCACTCATCAAACTGGGAAGGCTTGCGCAGGGGGAAGCCCTGTTAGATGAAGCACTCGCGGCGGCGCGTAAGCTCCGCGCTCGCCGCCTTACTGGAGCGCTCCTCGAACATCTCGCGGTCGCGCGCGTTGCTCAGAACGACCTTGTTGGAGCCAGGGCGCATTTTGCCGAAGCGTTGGCGATACACAAGGCGGGAGGTGCGGAGTTTAGCGTCGCGCAGGTCGCTGCGGGTCTCGCCGAAGCCGAATTTCAAGCCGGCAACGCCGAGACCGCGCTGACTCTTGCTCACGAGTTTCTCGCGGCAACTCGCGGGACGGCCTCCAGCGCGCGTATGACCGCAAACGCGCTCCTGAACGTGGCGGCATATCTGGTGGCGCTGGCACGCTACGATGAAGCGCAATCGCATACGCGCGAAGCGCTTACGTTGGCGCGCGGGCAGCAGCTCGCCGTCGCCGTGCTGTGGGCACTGCAGCATCTCGCTGCAATTGGCGCGCTGCGGCAGTGCGATGATCCCTCGACGGCGCTCGTAAAGCGGATGCGCTCTGCGCGGTTACTTGGATACGTCGATTCGCGCTTCGCCACACTGGAAACAATCCGCGAGTACACAGAGCAGCAAGAATACGACAAAATACGCGCCGCGCTGCATGAGTCTCTCGGTCTTGATGAGCTCATCAGCTTGATGAACCAGGGCGGGGAGTGGAACGAGGACGAAGCCGTAGCGGAAGCCTTACTCGTGTGAAACGCTCCGGGTGGCCTTTCCAGCCGCCCCCACGGCCTTGATTCACGGGCTTGGACGCAACCCCGGACGACCTCAGGGGGATTTCGCAGACATGACCGATCAAGAAATTGAGCCATATCTTGGCAAAGCCGTTCGCGTCACCTTGGCTGACCGCCGCGTTCTCGCCGGAGTCCTGGGTGCCTTCGATGACCACGGGCATGGCCATCGGCACTACACCATTACTTCCGACGCGATCCGCAAAGGCGACCGTCCCGTGGAAGAAGTCATTCACGGTGGCGATCAGATCGCAACAATCGAGGACGCTTCCGGCGATCCGGCGGCGACGCCATAACGCAGCGCCCCTGCGGCAACGGCGAGCGGAACGAGCCGGGTGCCGACTTACGCGGGACCCACAACGTCGGTTTCACGAACAAATTTGATTTACGCTTGCTTCACTTAGCGCTATACTATCTGCCCATGGCCGACGTAACGGTGGGGACATCATCGCCGTTCAATCTCACAACTTCATCGGGGAGGTAAAGTTATGAGTACATTCACGACCAAAGATGGCACGAAGATTTATTATAAAGACTGGGGAGCGGGTCAGCCGGTCGTCTTTAGCCACGGCTGGCCGCTCAATGCGGACGCCTTTGAAGATCAGATGTTCTTCCTGTCTTCGCGCGGATACCGTTGCATCGCCCATGATCGTCGCGGTCACGGCCGGTCTGACCAGCCATTGAAAGGCAACGATATGGACACGTATGCCGACGATCTCGCGGAACTGGTGCAAACGTTGGATCTAAGAGATGCAATTCACGTGGGGCACTCCACCGGCGGTGGCGAGGTTGCCCGCTACATCGGCCGTCACGGCTCCAAGCGCGTTGCCAAGGCGGTGCTCATTGGTGCGGTTCCCCCAATCATGCTCCAGACGCCGGCCAATCCGGGCGGTTTGCCGATGGCAGTCTTCGATCAGCTCCGGGCCGGAGTGCAGGCGGATCGGTCGCAGTTTTTCAAGGATTTGAGCGCACCGTTCTATGGAGCCAACCGACCAGATTCCAACGTCTCACAGGGGCTTCGTGACTCATTTTGGATGCAAGGTATGTTGGCTGGATATCCAGCGGCGTACGAGTGCATCAAGGCCTTTTCTGAGACCGATTTTACCGAGGATCTGAAGAAAATGGATGTCCCGACGCTGATCATCCATGGCGATGACGATCAGATCGTTCCGTTCGCCGACTCTGCCCCTTTGCAGGCGAAGCTGATAAAAGGCGCCGAGCTCAAGATCTACAAGGGTGCGCCGCACGGTCTCTGCTCGACGCGTAAGGACGAGGTCAACGCCGACCTCCTCGCGTTCATCGAGGCACCCATACCCGCGCTGCTATGAACCTTTTGTTTCGGTTTACCAATATTCGGCTGTCAGGCGAGGGACTTTGAGATAGACGGTATCGATCCAAAGGCTAAGCCAAGCGGTACAGGCTGCGTCGAGTGTTTGGCAACGAACGGCTGGTGGCTGCACCTTCGCCGCTGCGCGGAGTGCGGACACATTGGCTGCTGCGATAACTCGCCTAGCCAGCACGCCTCGAAGCACAATGAGAGTACCGGTCACCCGATCATTACGAGCTTCGAGCACGGGGAGGACTGGTTCTACGACTACCGCACCGCACAATTCTTCGCGGCCCTACGCTTGGCGGCGCCGCATTCGCATCCATTGGATCAGCCCGTGCCCGGACCGGCCGGGCGCGTGCCATCAAATTGGCAAAGTCTGCTCCACGAATAGGACAGAACATCGCACCTCTTGTGCGCCTCCTAGGCGGCTTTTAGTTTCCAGCCTATCATCGACCACGCGACGCCCGCGAAGATGAAGTTCAATCCGACGACGAACCCGATGAACCAAAGCGCGGAGTAGGGCCACTGTATCCAAAGCAAGATCCCTAAGATAATGCTGATGACCCCGCTGAACGCCATCCAGCCGTACTGCGGAAATTGCAGCGAGAGCGCGGAGACGAACCGGAAGATTCCGCCAAAAACAAAGAGCGCGGCGAGCAGTAAGGTGACGGTCAGCGCCCCGGCCAGCGGATGCTCGAGCAGCATCAACCCAACGATAATATCGAGCGCACCGACTAACAGCAGCAGGATCACGTGGCCGGCGCCCCGCGCGACAAAGGCGCTGATGATTTGCGCGACCCCGGCGATAAGCAAAACGACTCCAAGGACGATCACCGACGCCAGCGTCGCGGCCGTTTCAGCCCAGATGGCGTAAATTCCGACCAGAATGAGGACGATCCCTAAAGTGACATACCAGCCCCAGAGCTTGTGAGCTTGGCTGATGTCCGCGGCGATTTCTCTCATGGCCTTCCTCCTACCGAAAGTCTTTGAGGCTTCTATGCTACCGCATGCTTCGATTCGAAGGAAGGCCTGAGCTCGTGGGCGAGCTTAGGCGCCGTCTAGTTTGGAGAGCGTCGTGTCGAGGAGCTGCTGGACCTCGAAGCCCACGCTTCTTTCCAGCGCTAGGGCAACGTCCGGGCGATTGGCGAGGAAGGCCTGAAGCTGGCCGCTAGGCCAGCACATCGCACGCACGCACTTGCGGACGACGATGTCGATGGCAATTTCATCGGCGCGCAGATCGACTTCACCCGCAAACTGGCCTTCTCCGAGCTCTGAGATCTTGGTCCCATGGTGTAGAACGTCGGCGGAGCCGCGCAGGATCACGGAAAATCGGTCCTGCTCGTTGTCGTGTTTTACGAGGGACATGCCGGGCGCAACGTCGTCCCACCTACCCATTGTGTAGAGATTGCGGGCTTCACGGGGCGTGAGCGATGGAAATGCGAGTTGCCTGAGCCGCGCCTCGTCCGCGGTAAAATGCACGGGCCGGCGCTCGATGATCAGTCGAATGATCCAATAGCCATTGATCGCGATAAAGACTACATTCCACCAGATTGCGGCGGTAAGCGGCACGGACTGAAATAGGTAGTACGGAATTAAAAGAACCGAAGCTACCACGGTCAAGATGCGTAGCCAGAGGATGTCGCGTACCGAGTATGAAGCCAAGTAGAGCACGTTGGCAAGGGTGATCCAAATCATCGGGTTGTGCATGCTTACATCATAACAGCCTTCGGCCACCGGCCGGGTCGTCACGGGGAGGGCTAAGTGCGAGGCATGCCAGGAGGGGAGCCTGTTGTAAACGGAAGGTGACCGGCGAAAAGGGAGAAGCTGAATGTTAAAACCTGGCGATAAGGTCTACATCGATGGAACGAAAGAAGAAGGCACAGTTCGAGAAGTGCACCCCCACGAAATCCTGGTGCGAGTTAAAGTTGCTGGTGGCCACGAGGACCGTAAATATGCGCACGAAGATCTGCGCCTCGATCCAACGTTGAACGAAGTGTCGAAGTTCTACGATCACTAGTCATCTGGGAAAGGTTTTCGAGTGATTGGGTTGCGCGCTTGGGTGACTGCTGCGGCTGTTTTTGCGGGCGCCGTCTTATTGTGGAACGTGGTCTCGGGGGCGCTTTCTGCCCTGCTGTTGCTTTTCACCGCCGTGCTTCTTTCGGCGGGCCTGCGACCGATCGTTGATCGCATGAGCAAGCGCGTTTCGTTCGGAGCGGCTGTCGCGATCGCATTTGGCGGACTCATGACCGCCATCGTAGCGCTTGGATTCGTGCTCGTGCAGCCCGTTGGAGTAGAGCTCGCTAAGCTGGTTCAGGCGATACCCGGCTACGCGAGTTCGCTGCAGGAACAGCTCGCCGCGGCGCAACGTTACATCGAAAACGACCAAATGGCGCGTCAGCTCGCGTCGCTTCTCGCCAATGGCGCGGGCAATGTCGTAAGCGCGATCGGGCCTCGTCTGCTCGGCGGTCCGCAGCTTGTGATCGGATCGATTGGTGACGCCGTATTGATCGTTTTGCTCGCGATCGGCTGGATGCTCGCGTCGGACGAACTCGAGCGGTTCGTTTTGAGTTTGATACCGAGCGACGTGCGCGATGATTGGCACAACGCGATTACGGACATCGGTGCGCGGCTCAGCGCGTACGTCCAGGGTGTCGTGCTCAATGGGGCGGTTGTCGGTGTGGTAATTGGTTCCTCGCTCGCGGTGCTCGCTGTTCCGTACGCACTGCTCCTGGGTTTCATCGCGGCGATTTTCCAAGCAATACCGATGGTTGGAGCCGTCATCTCCGGCCCGATCATTCTTTTGGTGGTGTTGGCGACCAGCGGCTGGGAGAAGATGCTGATCACCCTCGCGATATTCGTCGTCGTCCAAGTCATCGATCAAAACGTACTCTCGCCGATCATCTTCGGCCAACGCGTTCAGCTGAGTTTTCTGCTCATCATTCTCGCGACGGTGATCGGCGGGACGCTGCTCGGCATCGCCGGAGCGTTTCTCGCGGTTCCGGCCGCAGCCGCGCTTCAAGTCCTCGTCGTGCGCATCGTGGCGCCGGCAATTCGCCGCGCGAACGGCAGCTCGCCGCGCTAATCGCGTCCGCTACCGATTCGTGCTGTTTTGGGCCACGAAACTGGCCCGCGCCGAATTGGGTCACGGGCTTTGAAATGCGTCTTTTCGCCCTACTCTTGCTGCTGACGGGATGCCTGTTTCGGCCGTTGCCGGCCTTGGCGAGCGCTCCCGTTGCGCCACCCAAGGTCTCGGCCGCGATAGCCGGCGCGCAGATCGAAGACGTCACGATCGAGACCTACGGTCAGACGTCCCCGAGCGTGGTTCGACGTTACCTTTCGCTTCGCAAGGGCTCACTGCTCGACCAATCCGGCGTCAATCGCGATTTCACAAACCTCCGCAGACTCGCCGGATTCATCCCGAGGCTCGTCATCACACAAGGGAGCGCCACGAAGACGGCCACCCTCCACTGGATCGTCATGGCGAAATTGCTAAAGCCCACAGACCACCCCTTCTACGCCGACCAACCCTTGACGGCTCCGATTCAGGGCATCGGCTACATCATCACGTCGGCCCCGGTCGACAGCCGCGGTTCGACGTTCTCGAGCTACAGCCAACTCAGCCGACGCGCAAACCTCGTTCGAATCCTCTACACGTCACCGATCGCGGTCAATCCGGTCAAGGGCACCGAGACGGACGTCATCGTCAATACGTTCGGTGGGCGCGGCGTGTTCCGAGCGAGTCAACCGCTTGCAATCAACATCTACAGCTGGAACACCGGGGCCGAGGCCGCTCTCCTGCGCAGCGCAACGAACGGGATTCAGTTCGAAGTCGGCGTTCGCGAGACTCGGTCCACCACGGCGCAATCAACGGGCATCGTTTCCCCGTACGTCTTTCAAACCAGCAAATCGCCGGCGCATAACACGGTCCTCGAGGCGGGCTACTCGCACGCGTGTCCCGTTCCGTCGTCGCAGTGGTATCCGCCCTATTGCCATACGCAGTACCGGCTCGAAGCATTTGACGCTCTGGGCTGGTTCGGTTCGACCAGCGAGTACCAATCCTACCTCGCGGATGTCGCGCAGTACGTTGCGGTCGGCAAGTCGACGCTCGTGCTGCACGGCGCGGAATCGCGCACCGGAGGCGTCGTACCGGATAGCTTCTTGGTGTGCGCCTATGTGCGCGCCTACCCCAAGGCGTTCTGCGGCACGGACGCACAGCAGGCGACCGCGGAATTCCGGCTCAACGACGCGCTACCGCAGATCTTCAAGTTCGCGTTCTTCACCGAGACTGCGTCGAGTCGGGTGCGTGGCGGAACGCAAGCGTTTGCGCCGCCGACGTTCCATTGGCACGCCGACTCTGGAGTGGGCATAATCTTCCGCAATTACATTCGTGTCGATATCGCATATGGTTCCGCAGGAGGCCGTCTCTCGGTCGCGCTTCAAGGACAAACATACTAGCGGTGGGTGAATCGAAATCACAACCCGGTCGGCCGACGCGTGCGGCACTGACAGCCGGGGAAGGGTCCGATTTTGGGGGTATACAGGCTATGACCGAACAGTTCCCAGATGATGAAAGAGAGGACAAACCCCGCGCAGTCTCTCATGTCTTCACTGCGACGCTAGATCTCCACCAGCGTGTGGCGTTCGCCGATCGCGCCACGGATCTCGTCCGAAACATCGTCGCTGCCCTTGAAGGCTTCATAGAAGGCCGAGTGTTTGAGGCGGATGACGGAAAGAGTGTGATTATAATGACGTGCTGGAAAACGCGACATATGTGGGCCAAGGCTCACTGGCATCAGCAAGTCCAAGCCCTTCTGGCCGAGTACGATCAACTGGGCGCAACGTTCGCTGATGCAATGTGGTACGGCGGGCCGGTGATCGCTCACAAGGGACTTACGAGCGGGGCGAAATGAGGTCCGTCTTAAAAAGCCTGTAGTGCGACCCTCGAGCGAGACAAAGAGCGCCGACGCAGAGGCGCTCGACAAACGCGCGCTCGCGATCCGCGAACAGGCGCTGGGACTCGACCACCCCGATGTTGCCTTTTCGCTTCAGAACCTCGCCGAAGTTTACACGCATGTTGGCCGCTACGCTGAAGCCGAGCGGGTCTATGAGCGCGCGCCCGAGACGCGCGAGCACGCGTTAGGACCCGATCATCCGTATGTTGCGAAGATTCTGATCGGATTGGCTGCGCTGCGCAAAAATCAGGGACGCGACGCCGATGCCGTAGCTCTCTACGAGCGCACAATAGCCATCATGGATAAATCGCATCGTTCGCACACTGCCGAGGTTGCGACGATCCTGGACGATCTCGCGGAACTGGACGGCCGGCAAGGGCGTCACGACGATGCAGCGTCGCTGCTCGCGTGCACAAAGGCGATTCGAGAACAGACCTTGGCCCGAGGGAATGACCGCTAACCGGCAAGGCGGCGGGCGACTGCGGCGATCGTTCGTTCGACGTCGTCCTCGGATGTACGCCAGTTTACGACGCTGACGCGCATAACCCGCTTACCGCGCCACGTGCTTGCAGCAAAGAACGCCTCGCCGTCGCTCGCGACGGCGGCGGTCACCGCTTCGGTGCGGCGATCATGGTCTGCTGCCGTGGCACCGGGGCGCGAATCGAGAAATCGCACTAAACCTTGGTTGATGATGGGGCGCCATACTACCTCGACGCCGGGCAGCGATCCTAAAGCGTCGACTATGGCACGTGCGTAACGACACGTCCGTTCGATGAGTTCGTCGACGCCGCGCCGACCGAGCTGCAAGAGCGCCGCGTACGTTGAAAACCCTCGCGCTCTTCGCGACCATTCTGGGTTCCAGTCAATCTCGTCACGGACGGTTTGCCCGGCGCGAATGTACGGTGCGGCGACCGTCATGGCGGCTCGGTGAGCGTCCGCATCGCGAACGAAGGCATAACCTACGTCGAACGGCACGTTGAGCCATTTGTGTCCGTCGGTCGCCCAGGAATCTGCCTTATCCATTCCGGCCGTGAGATGGCGATAGCGCGCGCAGGCTGCAGCGAAGAGCCCGAACGCGCCGTCGACGTGGACCCAGGCGCGATGGCGTTTGGCGATTGCAATGAGCTCGGGACATGAATCGAAAGCGCCGGTATTAATGTCGCCGGCCTGAAGGAGCACGATCGTCGGCGCCTCGGGGAGTTGTGCCAGCGCGCCGGCGAGCGCGTTGGGATCCAGCGTTTCGTCGGAGGTAGGCTCGAGCGCCGTGAAACTTTGGGTTCCGAAACCAAGCATTCGAATCGCGCGCACGATCGATGCATGATGGCGATTGCTGCCGACGATGTGGATTTGCGGCGCACCGAAAAGCCCGCGCGCTTCGACGTCCCAGCCGCGATCGCGCAATAGCGCGTGACGCGCAGCGGCGAGTGCGGTGACGTGTGCCATCTGACAACCTGTCGCGAAGGCGAAGCTCGCTTCTTGCGGAAGCCCGAGCAGTTCCTTGAGCCAAATGCCGGCGAGCTCTTCGATTGCAGCCGCAGCGGGACTGCAGTCATACAACGCTGCGTTTTGTCCCCACGCGGATGTTAGCCAGTCGGCGGCCAGTGCCGCGGGCAGCGATCCACCGATCACCCATGCGAAGAATCGTCCGCTTTGCGACCCGATCAGACAGTCGCGTACGTTGCGGACGAGCGTGTCGACGGCCGCTTCGGCCGGAATGCCCCACTCGGGCAGCGGCCGGTCCAGGCGCCTGCGCACCACCGCCGGCTCAACCGCAGCGTTGAGCGGCATTGAATCCAGTCCTTCCAGGAACCCGATGGCGCTGCTGGCGGCAAGCGCGAGCGCTGCATAAGGTCGAACGTGCGTTTCTACCATGTCGACAGCATAGCGATCGCGCCGAAGGCCCACCATCCGTTTCTTGCTCATTATTGTGCCTCGAATACCACGATTGAGCTTCCCTAGCGGAGAGTCAGTAACGCAGTGGTTCAGACTTTTTTTACCACTGCCGCTTATCATCGCGCAAACTGATTTTTTTTGGAGGTTGCGACGACGATGAAGCGTGCCTTTATTCAATCGGGATACATCGCCGCATCAATGGCGCTGTGGAGCGCAACACGTTCGCGGAATGGATGCAAGCGACGGAAAATCGAGAACCTACTGCGGCAGAACGTAGGATCCGCGCTCGAGGTCTTCAACGATAGTCGGGGCTTGCGTCGCCCATCCTAGACGCGAGCGCGCTCGCGTCGACGTGACGCGCTGGTCCATTGCAAGGAAGGCCACCCAAGGTCCGAGAGCGACACTCGCCTCCTCCACCGGCCACACTGTCGGCGCTACGTCCTGCCGCGCCCCTCGGCTTGCGGCTTGCGCGACTTCGAGTTGGGTGAACGTGGTCTCATCGGTTGCGTTGAAGACATCTCCGGGGCGAGCCCGCTCAAGGGCGAGCGCGTACTGACGGCCGAGGTCGTCGAGGTTCACGACCGACCAGCGATTTGAACCATTGCCAATGGTTCGTGCGGTGCCTTCGCGGGCCCACTGCACGTACATCGCCGGCAGCCCCCGGCCCTCACCAAAGACATTACCTGGCCGAATCACGACGGAACGCACGCCGCGATTCGTCCCTTCCAACACGATCGCTTCGAGTCGCGCCCGCGATGCCATGGACGGCGACGGATCCGGCGGCGTCTGCTCGTCGGCAATGCGATCGCCCGTCGGGCCGTAGTACCAAACGCCACTCGTGAAGAGCAATGCCTTGGTCGTATCCGCGAGCGCGTCAACGAGCGAGCGCAAAGCCGCCGAATTCACCTGCTCTGCGTCGCGTTGATTCACTTGTACGGCGTAAACGACCGCATCGCTCGCCCGAGCCACATCTATGAGGCTTGCCGGATCGCCAACGTCGGCCCGCACGACGCCGTAACCGGCGGACGTCAACGTCTCGCGCGCCTCATCGCTGCGAGCCGCGCCCGTCACCTCATGCCCCGCCGTACGCAGGGCACGTGCGGCACCTCCGCCGACGTACCCGCTCGCACCAATCACCAAGACCTTCATCGCTCACAACCCTTCCTGATGAGTTTATAACCGGCAGCGGCGCGCAAGCGATGCAGCGTCAGCACAAGCACAGAAGTGCTATCCGCTACTCGGGGAGGGGCACGTCGAAGCCGTTGAGCGTCACTGAGACGAAGCAGTAAAAGACCGACGAGGTAGATCAGCTCCATTGCGCTGGATTCTCCGAGCGCTTTGACCGCGCGTCGATACGTAAGCGTGGGCAGCACGTGGCCGGAGACGAGCGCTGAGGCCACGTCATAGGCGATCGCTTCGTCCGGCTCGAGGTCGCTCGGCCGTTCGCCAACGATTATCGTATTGATAAAGAAAGGACGCGGTTTCTGCGCAAATCCGCTGGACCGCGTTAACCTGAGCCAGCGAAGCAATTTAATACCAATCAGATGGGTCGCTCGACCTCTATATCCAGAAAGACTCGCCCCGCAATCTTACTCTGGCAATTCCTCATCCGCGCCGTGCGCGCGACAAGCAGCATCCGACCAGTCGTCTATCGAACGCACCTAAATACGGATTGCGCTCAGGTTCTCCGATAGAACCTAGGAGGTGCCCATGTGTACCCTCATGCTCCGTATGCATTGCTCTATTTGGCCGTGCTTGGCGATCGGTGCCCTCTGCGCGGTTCTCGCGGGATGTTCCAGCCCCGGCGGCTCGACGCTGAGCACGTCGCTCCATTTTCGGCCCGGAACTTCAACCGGCGAGGTCCCGCCGCGGCAAACGCACCTGGCAACGGAGTTTGTCCTCCACCGCTTCGCAGGCTTGGCGGACGGCTCGTTCCCGGACACAAATCTGACCAACGTGAAGGGCACCCTCTATGGGACTACGATCACAGGTGGTGGTGGTGGTTCAATATGCTCTTACGGCACCGTCGTCGGATGCGGGACCGTCTTCACCATCACGACAGGCGGCAGCGAGAAGGTTCTCCACGTGTTTGGAATTAAACCGGACGGCAGATACCCGTATGCTGGCCTGACCAAAGTGCGCCATGCGCTCTACGGCACTACCGGCTATGGCGGTGGGTACACCCAGTTCGGACCCGGAACCGTCTTCACCGTCACGACAGGCGGCAGCGAGAAGGTCACCCACGTGTTCGGATCTGGAACGGACGGCATATACCCGCGCGCGGACCTGACCGACGTGAATGGCACGCTCTATGGCACGACGGAGAACGGCGGCACCGGACAGTGCAAGATAATTAATCGTACCGTGAGCTGCGGGACCGTCTTCAAGATCACGACGACCGGCTCCGAAAGCGTTCTCTACAGCTTCGGAGCCGGGACGGACGGTCGGTTCCCGCAGGCGGGCCTGACGAACGTGAATGGCGCCCTCTACGGCACTACCTCCGAGGGTGGCACCCACTCCCGCGGGACGGTCTTCAAGATCACGACGTCTGGCGCGGAAAACGTTCTTTACAGCTTCGCGGGCGGGACGGACGGCTGGTTGCCGCAAGCGGCCCTGACGAACGTGAATGGCACCCTCTACGGCACCACCACTGAAGGCGGTGCGGGATGTGGTTATTCCAGCGGATGCGGGACCGTCTTTAAAATCACGACGTCTGGCGCGGAAAGCGTTCTTTACAGCTTCAAAGGCGGCGCGGACGGCTGGTTGCCGCAAGCGGACCTGACGAACGTGAATGGCACCCTCTACGGCACCACGTACGCGGGCGGTACGAGCAATCTTGGGACCGTGTTTAAGATCACGACGGCTGGCTCGGAAAGCGTTCTTTACAGCTTCAAAGGCGGGACGGACGGCGCAACGCCGATTGCAGCCCTGACCAACGTGAAGGGCGCCCTCTATGGGACCACCTGGGGAGGTGGTGCGGGATGCTCTTCCGGCCGCGGATGCGGGACGGTATTCAAGGTGATACCGTGAACCTCGGGCGAGCGCACATTAACCGGCGGCATCGTTAGCGCGGAAAACGCCTTTGACAAAAGGTCCATCCACGAACAGGCCCGCCAAGTTATTACGCCTCCGACAAACATCACGGCTCCTGAATGGGGCCCGCCGGTTAGAATGAATCAGACCAAATACTCTGCGACGGGTCTGCACTTGCGTGATACGAGCGTTGGACAGCCATATGCAGCCTGAGCCTGGGCTGGAGGATTTGGGTAATTACAGGCTGCGCACGCTATGACTCGATTAAGTGTCTGTGCTACTTGCTTTGCGAGGGTGGATTGTACGATGCGTCTTCGGTAAGGCCGGACGAAAAGCCATTGGTGATGCTGTACAGGTAGCTCGGGGTCCGCGACGGCAGGTAGTTGTAGATGTCGATCGTGCCCGTCGAGGCGTCGCCGCAGGCATACCGCTCGTTCTGACTACTGAGATGACCGTAGACGCAATCGCCATACCCAATCAACGGCGTCGGACCGGTGACGAGCGTGCATGTGCCGCTGCCGCAATCCGAGTAGACGGTCAGCCTGCTTGGCGCGCCCTGTTCCAGCACGACTACGTTCTGCTTGTTATCGATGTCGATGCCGCCGGTAGCATTCTCGGTGAAGCCTTGCGCGCTGCCGAGCTCGATACCCGCCACGCGCGGGGTGCAGCCGGCGTAGTACCAAAGAGCCGGCGATGACGTGTTGACGTCATAGGCGTCCGCATAGCAGTTGCCGTTCTTGTCCATGGCGACTTGCGCGAAGCCGATCATGTTCGGGCTGGTGAGCCGCCTGCAGCCACTGGATTTGCACGCTGCGACGGTGCCGTTCGCGTGCCCAACAACGATCGTTCCGTTCACCGCATCCTTGGCGGCCGCGTCCGCGGCTTGGCCGATCGAGTCGGTAATCGTCATCAGCAGAGGTCCGCACATCATCGGACCCTGGTAGACCTGGATGTTGTTGAAGCCATCCGGAACGATCAGGTTGCCCTTAAAGTCCACGCCAATGCCGTTGACGTAGCCTCCGGTGATCTCGATGCAAGTGCCCCCCTTCTTCAGATAGCCAAGCACGTCGTTCGGAGAGGGGTCGTTCGTGTAGATGCCACCCGCGGCCAACTTGGGCGCATGGCGTCCGTGGAAACCGGTCCGATGGATCTGCGCAAACCTCCAGTCAACCGCCGTCAACTTGGATGCGCTGCCCACGCCGCCCGGCATCATCCTAGAACTGCTTGGCGATGACCCATTCCCCGAGCATCCGGCGAGAAGCGCTACGGCGACCCCGGTACGCAGCGCCACTGAAGTCAAATTGTTCATCTGCTTTGCTCCTTCGCCGCTCAGTTTCATCTTAGCACCCAAGCCGCGACTCCGAATGCCGCTTCGGCCCACGGCTCCGCGGCCACCTCCGCGGTCGGCGGCCCCTCGTCGCTGTACAGCCGCGCCGCGCTCGAAGCCCAAAGACCGTGGCGTAGTTATGGCGTAGTTATAGTGAAAGCCGGGCCTTTCCACACCCGTTAGCCCCACCGTCCGACCTCGCGCGTGGCGACCCGTCTTTCGGGTACTGTTCCCCCGCATTTCAGGGTAAAAGACGGTACATCAAGTCAGAGGGAGACGTGATAAAAATTGCCGTCCTGCATCCTGAAATCGAAGCTAGTTGGCGCGCGCTGCGATCTGGGAATAATGTTAACATCGTATGCCAAGCCTTGCAGATCGAAACGATGGTCAAATACGTCGAGACGTTGTAACTCGACACAAAAACACAGAGGAGGATGAATCAAAGTGAATCTCCACACGGAAAGTCACGAGCATAAGGGTCCACAGTGCAAGCCTGCCGACGAAGGCAGGATCTGCCAGGAGTCGGCTTGCGTCCACGACCATCACGTCTCACGCCACGTCGAGGTACGCTGCACACCAAAAGCAGGAAATCAGGGCGTCTTCGAGTGCGTCCACGAAACGCGACCCGCCTAACGCGCAATTGATCTGATTCTCGGCCCTGGCGCTGCGAGGTGAAGCCACCAAGGCTTTGCTCGCAGCGGCGCTCTCGAAACTCTAGACCGTAGCCGTTTTTAGCTCGCCTTTCCGGTTGTCGTAGCGGCTGCTTCGTCGGCCATGATCTCATAACGATTGCCATCCGCGTCCTGGAAAAAGACGGCGTAGTGATCACCGTATTCTGCGTGCACACCTGGACCTTCAATGACTCGCGCGCCTCGATCACTCGCGATGCGGGCTGCGACGTCAACTCCAGAGCGCGTTGCTACCGCAAAGGCGATTCGCGTTGAACCCGCCCGCTGATGGGGATCAAGGATGAGCCCAAACCTCGGCCGGCCTCCGCCCACCATCTCGTAGCCAACGAACTCCGGCTCGTCCGTGAGCACCCTGTAGCCGATATGCTCAGCCAGTCCATCGAAAAGCGCTCGCGCTGCGGCAAGGTTTCGCACATGAATGTCAATGTGGTGTAGCATTCGCGACTCTTTCGGCTGACACGCCGGTTCCCTGGCCCACGAGCGCGCACGAGATCGCGCAGGGCCCCATGGTGCTCCTAGAAATCCCGACGATCTTGCCTGAACGGTCTCCAATATTCCTTGATTTTTATTTATCTCCAAGAAGGACTTGTTGATTTTTACGGTCTTTGACGAAAACGATATGGTTTGAGCGAACTTGCGGCGCTACGCTTGAAAATCATCAATAGTACCGCTAAGTCGAGGAAAAAGAGATGTTCCGAATCATCGCGTTCTCTTTAGGCGCGCTTGCGGTTGGGATCGCGCCCGCCGTTATTCAGGCGCAACAAATGAATGCGATGTCTAATTCCGAATATATCGCAAAGATCGAGGCTGGGGCGCCCGCGGCCGTTGTGCAAAGCGCGACGGTTATCATGGTGACGAAGAACGGTAAACGGATCCTTCAAACGGGCACGAACGGCTTTACGTGCGTGGTGCTTGGCGACATGCCCGTGTGTGCCGATCACAATGCGCTCGTGTGGATGCGCGCAATTTCGACGCACGGGCCGCCGCCGGACAGCGTTGGCTTTGCGTATATGTTGGACGGTGATAGGGGAGACAGCAACACCGACCCGTATGCGTCGGGACCGACGGCAACAAATCATTGGGTGAAGACCGGACCACACGTGATGATCTTCGGGCCCGCTGTAAAGACGATGGGATATCCCGCCACCGCCGACGCCGACCCGACGAAACCCTATGTCATGTGGCCGAACACGCCATACGCGCACCTCATGATCCCAGTGACGATTCAACCGGCCGCCTAGAAGGAATCGCGCGACCTGAAGCACACCGTAGGCTTTTCGCGAAACCTACTCCCGCCTATTTTAGACATTATGGCGCGAAGCCAAAAGAAAACACTTTACGAAGTAAGGCGTGTTTGGAGCCCCAGCGGGATTCGAAGTCCCTCCTAGGGCCCGGCTAGCGGCCCTTGCGTTGATGCAACGTCACCACGTTGCCTTCAGTATCGTTGATCATCGCCATCCGGCAGATCGGTGTTTCGTTCTCCATCAGGATCGTGATGCCGCGTTCCTTGACGGCTGAAATGGCTTTGTCGAAGTCATCAACCGCAAAAAGGATGCCGTTACTTGGCTGAAACGGCATCACGCGGCCGCCGCCGCCCCATAAGCCGAACGTGGTTCCGTCCGGAAACTCGTATTCAGCGCCACGGTCGTCCGGATAAACCCTGACAGGTTCCAACCCGAGCACGTCGCGATAGAAGGCAATCGCACGCTGCGCATCCTTAACCATGTAACCGCTCAGGTCCAAACCGGTTACGGTGAAACGACGCTGTGTCTCCATAAAAACTCCTTGCCTCGTTGCGAAGGACTCTATTTAAGGGCAGTACCTGGTGGTGACCTTCAGGAACGCGGGTTTTCACGCTGGCCGCTTACGACGGCTCAGTCAGCGCGTTGCGCGAGGGTACGACTGGATCGAAGAGATAGCGCGGTGGCGCTGCCGGCGCGAGGTTTTCGAACGTGATCGTCGCGCTTTGGTACAGGTGGCGGCCCACACCGACCGGCTTGAGCGCAGTTTCAGATTTGATGTAACGCGATCCGGCGATGTTCGTGAAGGTGATCAGCCATGGCACGTTGCTGTTGGTGAAGTTGCCTTGCGTGATGAGCCTGATCGTCGCATAGCTTTGCGTGTCGACCCAGATGTCGCGCAACCGCAAGTCGCGTGACGATCGTAACGGCCGAAGCGTAAGGTGGTACGCGTCCTGGCCGTCAACCGACTCGATGCCCTCGCAGGTGATCTGGTAGTCCCGGTTGCTTGAAACGACGCGTCCGATTTCTTTGAAGTCGTCCCCGTTTTGCAGATCCCGCATCTTCGACTGCGGCATCGGGTCGTTGAACTGCCGGCGAATTTCCTCCACCAAAGCCGCGCGATCCGCGTCGGATGAAGCGATCTCGGGCACGTAGCGCGCCACGCCGAACGAATAGTTTGGTGCGAGTATCGGCACCCCGAGATAATCAACGGCCTCGTCGGGATGGCCGACCGGCCGTTTGAAGAGCGTCCGGAAGGCGCGCTTGGGATCGAGCGACATGTCGATGCCGGTCGGGACGTGCGGATTGACTCGTTCTTCTTCGCTGACCGCTTCGACGTGCACCCGGTCGTGCCGCGCGTCGTAGGTCGCCTGATAGTGGTTCGACTTGGCGACGCCGCGCTCGTTGACGTCGACCGCAATCGTGTATGAAAGGTACGGCGGATACTTTTGCGACGCCCAGACGAACCGCGCGTGCACGTAGATCTGATTCGGATCGGGCACCGCACCGAGGGGCCCAACGTTACCGAGGGCTAGCAAGGCGAGGAGGATCCCGAATGCGACCTGTTTCACGACTCTCCCTGTATTCTACGTCGTCACTGCCGCCTGTCATCCTGAAGTCACTACCGGAACTCTCGTGGGTACGGTGCAGGTAGGCAAGCCAGGGCGGGTCGTCATTTCAGCGGAGGCGCAAAGCGAAGGAGTCGAACGGGCGAGTCGACTGCTACGCTGAATCCGAAGGATACCGTGCAGGGAAGCCACGGTCGACGCTGCTCCAAAGCCGGCCAGCGATGATTCGAAACCCAATCACGTTGATTGTAAACGTCGCAATCGCCGCTGCCGCCTGAACCAGAGGAGTTACTCGGAAGATTTCGCTAAGCGCGAACGTAACCACGGCACCAGAAACGACGCTCGTCACGAAGGAAATCACCACGTAGGTTGGCATGAGTCGCTGCCACCAGCTCTGTTCCGATCCCATTTCAGCATTTATTCCGCGGAAATCGTCGTGAATCGACCTTACGAGCGAGTCGCGGAGGTTCGGTGCGATTTCCGTGTACCGATGGCGAATGCGGGCAATACCGAAAGAAATGATGACGTCCTCGACGGCAGCCTGGAGGATGCGTACAAATGTGAAGAAGCCTAGCACCCAGAGCGAAGTCAATAGCGCTAACACGAAAACCACGAAGCCGCCGCCGAAATGCGTGGCGGTTCCGAAAAAGCCGATCGCGATGAGCGAAGCGGACACGATGGTCAGGAACATCGTGGAGCGGCCTTGCATATCTTGCAGACAAAGCTGACGTGCAGTTTGAAGCGTGAGATGTTCGGTCGTCAGGATCGTTAGATCGTGCGTCCCTGTAGGTCCGTTTAGCACTTGATATCCGCCGCCGCCACGCGACGTGCACATGAAAGGCTCGTTACGGCCGCAAGTTGGCCCCCCATCACGCTTCCAACCGTCACGGACCTGTTCGAAGCGGCTAGCAATCCTGCGTGTTCCCTATCAGGTTCTTGCATCGTGTGTGATCTTCGACTAGGGCGCATCAGATCATCGGGCATTTAGAAAATGTTAGAAAACGGTGGCCCAGCATTGCGATTTCCCGCGCGGCCGGGTTGGCTGCGACCTGATGGCAATCGCATTCGAGGACGAGGGCTGCCCCAAAGGCAGATACGTTCAACGACTAACGGGAGGCTATCAGATTCCCGTCGGGTACGCGCGCGTCAAGGGCCGATGCCTAGGCAAACGAAATCGTATCGCGATGCCCCAGAGGTCAGCGTTTTCCGACCTACTTTAGCTGAAAATCTCTTCGGCCTCATCGAAGAGTTTTTGGCCAGCTGACACAGATTCTCACACAGATATAGGTACAGAGCGCACCGTGCGTGGTGCGAGGGGCGAGGTGGGGTAGACTAGAATTGGTGCACCCTGAGCACACAAAGCAGCCTCAAACGCTCGAGCTTTTTGTCGACGTGCGCCGTACTAGCGGTCGCGTCGGCTGTGGGTCTCCAGGCGGCAGGGGCAGAGGAGATTTCGCGAGTGGCAAGTTCTGCAAACGGCAAACCCAGCATCGTCTTCTGTCATGGAATTTGGGCAGACGGCTCGTGCTTCAGTAGGGTAATCGGACCCCTTCAAGCCGCCGGCTATGAATGTATCTCGGCGCAGTACCCGCTCAACACAACTGCCGACGACATCGCAATCGTCAAGAAGACCCTGGGCCGTGTCAGCAGTCCCACAATCCTCGTCGGACATTCGTACGGGGGCCAGGTCATCACCGGGGCCGGCACCGACGACCGCGTTCATGGGCTCGTGTACATCTGCGCACTCGGCCCCGACGAAGGCGAGACCGCGCAAGGGCAACTCGGTAAGTTTCCGGCGACCCCGGTCTTCAAGCAAATAGAAGTGGCCGACGGTCGCGTCTGGATGAAGCCCGCGGGCATCGCGGACTTCTGTGGCGATCTTCCGGAAGCGGAGCAGAAAGTCGTCTGGGCGACGACCTATCCGCCCGCGGCGGACCTGTTCAACGCCCCCATGGGTACCCCGGCATGGAAGACGAAGCCGAGTTGGTACATCGTTGGCAAAAACGACAGGGCCGTGCCTCCGGACCTCGAGCGGTTTGTGTCAAAACGCATGGGCGCGCACACGATCGAGCTGGACTCGAGCCACTGTCCCATGCTCTCGCAACCGCACGCCGTCGTCGAAATGATCCTGAAAGCTGCGAACGGCATCCATTAAACGGACGTAATTGCCGTCAAAGGCGTTGGCGAGCGGCTGAACTATGCGTGCGCCAAGGTTGGGTGGATAATTAGCGTTCCGGATCGTTCGACCGCCGTCTGGACGGCCCGCAGTGTGGACTGGCCGGAGGGCCAGGGGCCGAGCGGCAACGTGCGCAGGTCCGGATTGCGACGGCGGTATTTTAGGCAGGCTGAGAACGTAGCACCTATGGCGATCCTACCATGATTTTCCCAATCCTGAAGCGCTTGTCAAGTTCGTCAAAAACAACTGTTATTCAAACAAATCAGGCACGCGACGAACTTCGCCCCCGTAGAAGGACTAGGATAGCCGCGACCATCACCAACGAAATAATCGCGACGAGCCCAACACCTGTAAGGAAAAGGGGAGCTGCGTAATATTCGGGATTCCGCATGAAAATAACGATCGACAGCGGCATCGTCAACACAACCAGCGTATTAGCGACCAGAACACGCGTTGCCCACCCTTCGCCGCGTTGACGAACTGACGCCGCCACCCACGTCGTATATCCAAGCGGAAGCAGTAAAATCCCTACCAGCACGTGATTGAGAAGCATCGGTCCCACGGCTCGCACGTAGACAGCGGCGGGGCTACCGCTGAGCAGACTCGGAATATGTGGCGTCGCCAATAGATGAACTATGCCGAGGGCGAACAGCAACATTCCGATCGCGCGGAGAACCCGCGCAGCGATCTTTTGCGTAGTCATGAGGGCGCCGTTCGGCGCCAGCGACCTGCGTCATTTGCTATTGGCCAGCTTACGGGCTCGGCGCTATCAGCGGCGTGATGTACGTCAGCAATGCGCCAATGAATTCGTCCGGATCGGTGAAACACGCAAAATGACCGCCGTCGATAGGAATGAAGGCCTTCATTGGTGCGCGCACTTGCTCAACGTACTCCCTTGCCGCCTCGAAGGAGACCATGTGATCGTCGCGCCCTTCGATGACAAAGAAGGGTATCGGTATCTTTGGGAATTGCTTGCGAGCGTCGAAACTCACGATCGTGGGCCAGAGTTTGGGACCCGTAAAATCCCCGCCGGCAAGCCAGTCGGCAACGTCGCCTTTTGTCGGGAACGGCGCAGATCCGATGAAATTGCGCTGGATCGTTAGATACTGTTTGTCTGACGGCGACATCCGCCATTTGCTCGAAGCCATGACGCGCTTCATATCGCTAACGGGCAGTGCCGCCGTATCGTCCAGCATCTTAATCGCCTGCGCATCGCCCTCCGCTGTGGCTTGCTTACGCGCCCAGCGTTCACGATCTTCGATCGTGAGTGCCCAATTGACCGGCTGCCCCGTCCCAACGAACGCGTAGAAAAGATCGGGACGTCGCTGCACGACGAACAAGCCGAGCACCGATCCCCAAGAGTGCCCGACCAGGATCAACTTCGACTTTGTGAGTCTTGTCAGCGCGTACTCGGCGACCTCGACGGCATCTTCGGCCATGCGCTCGACGGTCATGTCAGGAGTAGCCGGTCCGTTCTTACCATAGGTCTTCCCGGAACCGCGCTGATCCCAGTTAATCACGCTGAAGTCGCGCGCCCAGGGTACGAACTCCTTGAGAAACGGAGACTGCGCCTCAGCCGGTCCTCCATGCAGAAACAGGATGATCGGATTGCGCTCGTCCTGCTCTTGAATACCAACCCACTGCTCGATGCCCCCGATAGGAACGAAGCCCGATTCGTCGATCGGTTGTGCATCTGCCGTCACGCGTCCGGAAAAGAGTGACGCGGCCGCAGTCGCTCCCGCGCCGACAAGCACGCTGCGGCGCGAGAGAGTCACCATGATGGCTGATACGCTTGGATTGCCTAAAAGCCTTTAGCCCCTGAACTAACATTACTAATGCCGATCCCGAATTGGCGTCCCGTGAGATTACGGCAGTGTTGCAGCTCCTTTTGAGCTTTGACCAAAAGGGTCTGTGCTGAGGGCAGTTGTTTTTTCTGGATGCCATCGATTTCCAACTTGAGCCGTTGTCGCTCCAAGTGGTCCGCGCCCTCAAGCTGCACTTGTAAGTTGTGCAACTGATCGGTGAGGTTCTGAATTGTGGCAATCGCCGCTTGAACAGCCGCGGCTTGTTCGGCACAGGGATCAATTGGTGGAGGCTGTACGATGAGCATATTTCCGCCGGGGAAACTGCATTGACTGTACGCACTGGGCGGATGAGGCGTGATGTTTGGTATACCGGTTCCCTCACCAACCTGCAACTGGTTCTGGCCAGCAAAAAAAGCAGTGCTATATCCCACATTCTTATCTTGAGTTCCAAAGATTTTGTCCCAGATGCTTAGCTTGGAGCTTACGGCGCTCGTTACGGCATCCGCGACGCCCTTAACCATGCCGAGGATTTGCTGGTCGGTTGGCGGCCTGTGGAAGCCATTTGTGTTCAAGAAAGTGTCAATCTGCTGCTGCAGAGCTGGACCGAATGCGTCATAACCCGCGTTAATTGCATCATCCGGAGTGTCGTGTTTTTCAAAGAGGGCGATTAAGACGCCGGCCATCCCAATTCCAAACAGCCCATCGTCCAAATTGATCTGGAGCGTTCCCACTTGGCTTGGAACTGCTATGCCTCCGGCTGGATCCGCGCTGCCATATTGGTTTGTGGAGCGTGAATCCGCCAAAGGAGGAAGAAACACGGAAATGTTCACGGGGCTTGAGAGTGTGTGAACATCACCCCAGAAATACGCAAGCCACAGGTAGAGTTCTGGTGCGCCCCCCGGAATATTGTCCATGCGCGGTATGGAGAAGCTGACGGTAACCACGGCTTCCTCCTCTACGTATTCAACCGCGAATACTTATTCCACCTCGAGCGCCACCTCCGGCAAGCGTGTGTTCACGGTTTGCAGGGGAACGTGGCGGCCCGGGTCGACGTTCCGGGCCGCGACGCCGTCTCGGTAAAACTTAACTCGCGTTCTTCTTGCAGACGATGGTTACGTTGGTGACCTTCCCCTTCGGATCGGTCGTCGTGTTCGCGTCGCTCGTTTCGGTATCGCTCACTTTCGTAATGACGTCGCTTACCGTCGAGCCGTCCAGTCCTTTGCCGCTCCATGTCGCGGTGTTGCCTTGCCAACCCGGTGTGGACTCGATTCCGTATCCGCCGAGGTTGTCATAATAGACCCCTACCCACTGTTTGACCGTCGGGTCGTACGTCGTAGACGTCATGCCGTTTTGTGGAACGGTGCGATACTGGTCGAATGGCGGAGAAGTGGCTGTATCGACCATCCACATGCCGTCGTTGCTCATCGTGTACACGTCGGTCTCGGCGCGCGTCTTGCCGCGTAGCGGCTGGGTGCACGTCCACGTGCCAAGCAGGAAGTTCATCGACGAGAAATCCGGATGTGGCACCGGAACCGGCGTTGGCGCCGCGGCCGCAGCTGTTTGGGCGGTCGAAACCACCGGAGCTGTGGAAAGTCCAAAAGCCAAAAGCGCACACGCAATTGCCGAGATAACGGGATATTTCATGTCCGATCGTCCTTTCTTCGGAATGCTTGCCCCAAGGTTGTGCCGTTTGGTAAGGCGCCGGGGCGACCGCTTCCTTTATTTTGCTAAATCCGCAGGCAAATGTCGAATGAGCCTCGGTTCGGCGTAGCAACCGCCGATCATCGCTGTTTTTTTCTTAGTTGCTGGCGGTCACCAAGAAAAAAGACGCCCGCACGAAATGCGGGCGTCTTCGTCGTTATCAGTTTTCCCTAGCGGTACGACGGTTGTCTCGTTGCAAAGCAATCGCGGCAATACACTGGCCGGTCATTCCGCGGTTGGAATGGGACCTGAGCGACCCCGCGGCACTGGCTGCACGTCGCAGTAAACATTTCCCGCTCACGACCAACGCTCCGGCGGCCCGTATAGCCGCTCTCGCCGCGCTGCGCCTTACGGGCAGCACGACAGTCGGGACAGCGACTCGGCTTGTTCGTGAATCCCTTCGTTGCGAAGAACTCTTGCTCTCCGCTCCCAAAGGTAAAGGGTGCGTTGCAGTCAACGCAATTAAGGGTCTCGTCTCCGTACATAAATGAACTCCCTGGTTCGAAAATTGGCGCAGATAGACTCACTTCGCAAATCGGAACCAGGAGCTGAAAACGAATCAAGAACCGAGCGGACCGCAAAATGAACGCCGGTCGTCTTGCGCCTACGACGTCGCGGCTTCGTCTGCCACAACCCTTTGAACGACCGGAAGGATGCACTATCGCGCGAAGGCGGTTTGAAATAGCCCCAGCGGGATTCGAACTCGCAGCCAGCGGTCCCGGCCCATCCCTGGCAATCTCGAAAAGGGTGTCTAACGAGATCCGGGCTGCGAACTCGCACGCGAAGTAGAACACGACCTAGGGCGTAGCCTAGCCAACAGGCCAATCACAGGCTCCAATAGCGCGCTGGGAGGGCCCTTATGCTAAGCCGTCCGCTGCTCCCCCCTCGGACAACCGGCCCGAGCGGAGTCGTCACGCGGCCGCACCTTTTCGGCCATGTCGGAAATGAGAGTTTGCGCTCGGCATCCCTCATCTCACCGATATGCCGGGGCTCTCGAACGTGCTAAAATAGTGATTGGCCGTCTTGACGAGGCCAGCCGCGCACTCGATCTGGTTCCAGCTTGGCCCCCTTCGAATGGCGGATCAAGAGGTGAACGACATGCCTAGAACAGATCCTGAGGCGGCCCGTGAGGTTGCCGTGAAGCACTTGTTCCGTCACCTGCGTGACGATCAGCAGCTGCTTCGAAATCCGTTGGTGGGCCCGGATCTGCTTGGCGGCAAATTCACTGCGCAGGAGCTTCGCGCCGGGGTAGCCCGCGCTGCCACCATTATTCGTGACGATGATGCGCGTCTAGGTCGATTTGAACGAGGGAAGCGTCAATCGGCCTGCCTTATGCAGTGTGATCTTGGCTCCCAAAGCGTTGCCAGCCTCGCGGGCGAGTTCGAGATATCGCCTCGGCAGCTGGCGCGAGAGCGACATGAAGCCTGGATACGCGCGCTACCGCACATCTTAACGAAAACAGCGCATCTGACGTCGGCGTCCTTCCACGACCTCGTGCACAATCGAGCGCTTGCGCTTTTTCGCGCCGGCCGAGCGCGCGATGCTGCTGAGCTCATTCGGGCACACGTCGCAAAATTGGCTCCCGAAGCGGCCGTGTTCAACCTCTGCAGCCTGGCGCTGATGCAACACGACTTTAAAAGAGCTCACGACGCCCTAGAGACGTACAAGGAGTTAAACGCTCGCATTCGGTCAGCCACGCGCACGCGCTCGCACTCGCGTCTGAATCTCGCGCTGTACCTCTTGACGATACTTCTTGGCCAAGCCGCCACGACGCACATCTGGAACATACGGGTCCGCGACCTCGTGCGGCGCGCAACGATGGAAGCGCCGACCGACCCATGGATGTCGCGGACGATACTGCGTCTGTTGTTTGCACTGGCGAAGAAATTCGTGTGCGCCGACGACTTGCGGAGTATGCTTGCCATTTCTTGTGCCATCGACGACATTTGTCCAGAGTTTAATGATCTGGATTGCTACGAAACGTTTGCGCTACACACCGTGAAAGCGATTAGCGAATGGAAGCAGAACGGGTTCACCGTTGACATGGAAGCGCACACGCTGAGGCTGCTGCATCTCGCGCTTTCAAATGGCTGGACGAGCGTAGTCGCTGAAGGAGCGTCGCTGTTAGCGTCGGTGTACTACCTAAGCGGCAATATCGTGTTGGCGCGAAGATACCGCGACGTGGCGCTGAGCGGTGTTGCGCTGACGGACGATAAAAGCGCCGTCGCTCGGACGTATAACAACCTCGCAATTGCCGCGCTCGAGTCGGGCTGCATAGGCGCGGCCGCCGAGTTCGGGAGCCGATGCCTGTCCGCGAACGTTGAAGAGCATCCCGTGCTGCAGCATCTCCCTCTAACGATCGCTGAAATCCTGATTAGGCAGGGCCACGCTAAGAAGGGAGCGGTTGAAGCGCGGGAAGTGCTGCAAAGGGCGAATAGGTCCGGCAACCAAAGACTCGTCGCCACCGCTGGCAGGGTTGTTGCCTTAGGTTTGGAGGCTGCGGGCGAGCGCCGCGAGGCCGTTACCATCATGAAGCAGTCTGTCGATCTCGCGAACGCCGGCTGCTGCTCGAAATTCGACGTGCACCGCATCGACAGCTCCTATCGGAATATAGCTCGTTTGAACCAGCTCCCCGCCAGAAAACTGGACTACCTAGACTTCTGCGGGTGACGCGGTTGCCGGGACACCAAATGACATGGCTTTGACACGTTTGGCCAATGTAGCGCGGGCCGAACCGGGAAAGCGCATCTCATCAGTTTCTTAGTTTGAGGGAGAACATCGAATGCGTAGTGACAATCTGGCCGGCCTCGCGCCGACCGCCATCGTAGTAGCAATCCTCCTTGCCGGCTGCTCAGGAAGCTCGCAATTCGGCAGCCCTATCTCGCCTATTTCGCCTAACTCGCAGCAACAGCAAAGCGGTTCGCGCGCACCCGTTCAAAACGCCCAGCCAGGCTCCATGTTGGCATCGACCTTTGGCCCGAATAGCGACAAGGCCATGACCTATATCAGCACAATTGGCGGCACCACCGTGTACGGGTACCAGAGCGCGAACCAAGCTAATCACCCGCCCGTCTGCACGGTGGGTCCATTCGTAAGCGTTAACGGCGGCATCGGCGTCGATCAGTCCGGGAATCTGTGGGTCCCTGACCAAGGTGCCAATCCCAAAACCGTCACCGAGTATGGTCCCGATTGTGGTCCGGCGAAGACGGTGCTCACTATATCCGGGGACACCCTACCCGATAACGTGGCGTTTGATACGAACGGTCATGTGTACGTTGCAAACGCTGTAGCGAACAGCGGCGGCCCGGGAAACATCTTGCAATATACTGGGACCACAGTCACTAAGACGCTGACGGATCCCAACATCGCGACGCCGCAAGGACTCGCCATCGACAAGCGCAACAACGTATGGGTCTCCTACCGGGATCCCGGTAGCACCGGTACCTACGTCGCAAAGTTTCCGGGCGGGAACATGCCGGCTAAGCTGTTCCATAATATTTCGCTCGGGTTCCCCGGCAGCCTCCAGTTCGATCAGCGTAACAACATGCTGGCCTTGGCTCCGGGCGTTCCGGCTATGTACATCTATGCGGCGCCGTACAAAGAAAAGAAACCAACAACTCAACTCCCTCTGAAGAACGCACCCACGATGTGCACTCTGGGGCGCGCCCAAAGCAAATTGTACTGCTCCAACGGCTTTTACAGCAAAGTGGATATTTACACGTATCCGGCCGGGACCTATGTCTACAGTTACAATTACGGTCTGTCTGGCCTGATTCCCGATGGCATCGCGAACGATCCGGCCCCGCGCAACTAGTCTGAAATGAGGGCTCCAGCGCGGTCGAGCCGTGCGCCGCTTGCAGACGCCGACGTGGTGGACGCCTTCGGAAGGCTCGTCGGCTAGAAACGAAAAGGGTTCCGCTGTTGCACATTTGTTGCAAGGAAGGGGGGACGCCCTGCGTCGCTACTCGGACGGCGCGCTGCGAAGAATCTGGTTGCCGGCGCGTCGAGCCACCAATTCCTCGAAATATTGGTGAATGAACGAAATGACCATACTACCTTCACCAACGCCTGCCGCAACGCGTTTAACCGAGGCGCTGCGGACGTCCCCGGCGGCAAATATGCCGGGGATGCTCGTTTCAAGCGCGTAAGGTGCACGCGCCTGCGTCCATCCCGTGACATCGCGCCCGGTCCGGATATACCCATGCGCGTCGCGTTCGATTCCTGCGGGGAGCCAGTTCGTTTCGGCATCGGCACCGATGAAAACGAACAGGCCCCCCGCAGAACGCTTGCTCGTCTCGCCCAAGGCCTCGTGGTGCGTAACGATCGATTCCAAATGCGATTCGCCGGCGACGCTTCGCACGGATGTTTGCGTTTCGACGGATATATTCTCGCGACTGCGCAGCTCGTCGATAAGATATTGAGACATACTTTTCTCGAGCGTGTCGCCACGCACGAGAAGCGTGACGCTACGGGCATAATTGGCGAAAAACATTGCTGCCTGGCCTGCCGAGTTGCCCCCGCCAATGAGAAACACGTCCCTCCCACGAGTTTCGAGTGCCTCTGTGCGCGCTGCTCCGTAATAGATGCCGCGACCTATGAAGCGCTCCGCGCCGTCCGCTGCGAATCTTCGCCATGTCACGCCGGTTGCAATCACGACGGCGCGCGTGGAGATTCCGCCTCCGTCGTCAAGTCGCACGAGGCGAGCGTCACCGTCGCATTCGATCGCGACCGCGGATCTCGTGACGAGTATTTCCGTACCGAAGCGCTTGGCCTGAAGCAAAGCGCGGTTCGCGAGATCACTGCCCGAGACGCCGCCGGGAAAGCCCAGATAATTTTCAATCCGCGATGAGGTGCCGGCTTGACCGCCCGGCGCTTCGCGCTCGACTAGCACCGTTCGCAGGCCCTCTGAGCCGCCGTACACCGCCGCCGCGAGGCCGGCCGGCCCGCCACCGACGATCACTACATCGTACGAGTCGTTTGCCGGTTGCGTCTGAAGTCCGAGCGCGTCCGCAAGCGCCGACTGCGAAGGATCTTTCAGGACGCGACCATCGCGAAGAGTGACCACGGGATATCCGCCCGTTTTTACCCCGATGCTCGCGATGGCGTTCGCATCAGCCGGATCGCTTGGGTCCAGCCAATTAAACGGGATCTGATTACGCAGCAGGAAGTCGCGAACGTTGTGGCACGCAAAATCGTAGCGATCGCCGACGATTGTCGCCTGCAAGAGTGACGCTTCCGTGTAGTGCTGCCCGATAAGGCCGACGCGCCGCACGAGCGTCTTTGCGATGACGCCACCGGCTGCCGGCGATTCGACGATCATCGCATGGAAGTCGATCGGATCGACGCGCATCATTCGCGTCGGACGAAGCGCACGGACAGCGAAGCTGGAAGGGGCGCCGAGCATAAGCGGCACCTCCCCGAAGTACTCGCCCGCGTCGAACGTAGTCACCTGCTGAGGTACGCCGCCGAAAGATCTCACGGCTTCGACTTCGCCGTCGAGTACGACCCAAAAGTATGCGGGATCGTCTTCGTGTACGATCCATTCTCCGACGTTTATGTGAAGATCAGCCGATCGCGCGACGACGCGCGAACGAACGGCTTCTTCAAGTGCGGCGAAGAGCTCGATCGATTCAACTTCGGCGATGTCAATCATAAGGCGAGCAAGTTCTGTTCGAATGATTCGGAAACCCGAAGCTAGGTGCGATCATTTAGCTTTGGCCCGTTCATCGTCATGCTTTCGTTTGCCGCGAGCTTCCACGCTGTTGCCTCCTTACGAAGCAACAGAAGAACCACAGCGGCCGTGACAATGGAGCCGCATGCAAACCCGACTGTGACCCATTCATCGCTCATCCTTATTTCAACCCGTCCCCGTCAGGTAATAATCAACTCATCGGTGCTAGAGACGGGCGCCAATGCTCAATCGAGTGCGTAGTCGGCGACCTTTTCCCAACCCTCGACCGCACCAGTGAAGTGGGGACGGCCGGGGTATTCCTTAAACGCCGTGATCGCCGGAGACGGTACGGTCCGTGCCTGGGTATCCTGGTGCAATCACCTTGAACCCGCGAGCCGAGTAGCGACCCACCCAGTTCTCCCAACTCGAATGGGATAATAAAAGACCGTGAATAAGCACAATAGTGCCGCCCGAGCCTCGGCCGGACGAGCTAGCGATCATGATCGTTCTCCTTTTCGATTTACTGAGTGCGTTCCAAGAACTGGGTCAAGGCCGCCATCGTTGCGGTTGGCTGCTCCTCCATGATCCAATGGCCGGCGTTCTTGATCACGACGACGCTCACGTCGGATGCGACTAGTTTAGCTTGTGCGGCCAACGCAACGCCGAGCGATTTATCGCCGCCGATCGAAATCACCGGGATTCTCAGACGCGTCCGAGCCAGCTTTGCAAAATCCACGGCCGTGTTCGGGAACGAGACGAAGTAAGCCCATCCAGCGGCCATTCTGCCCGGTCGCGAGTACGCGGCGACGTAATCACGGCGGCTTTCCGGCGAGAGCGAGCGGTTCTTATCCGCGGCGAGGTCGTTCCAGAAGTAGGCGAAGTATATGTTTTCACGGCCCGCAACCAGTGCCAGCGGCGTCGGGCCGTGGAACCGAAAGTGCCAAATGTTGGGATCGTTGTAGATCGCCTCCCACCCGGCAACACCTGGTAAAAACGCATCCATGAGCGCGAGGCGAATGACTTCATGCGGATACATCGCGGCGTAAGCGTACGCGACCATCAGGCCGATGTCGTGGCCTACGACTCGCACTTTCGTATACCCAAGTGAATGCACCGCATCGCGGACGCGCTGCGCCGACGTTTTCATGTCCAATCCGCTCAATGGGATCGAAGAGTTTCCGATGCCCGGAAGATCGGGAGCTATCACCGTAAAACGTGGCGCCAGCGCGATCGCCAACGGCTTCCACATGCGCGAATCTTCGGCATATCCGTGCAACAGAACGACCGCGGGACCCTGTCCGCCGACCGTTACGCTAACGACTGCACCGTCGACGTTCACGGAACGGGTCTTAAAGCCCGGTCCAAAATCGACCGGGAATGCGCGCACCGGCAAGCTTAATGATAGAAGGAAGAAAAAAGCAGGTACGGAGAGACTCCAAGATAGGACGCGAGCGCAATTCATGACGTACCTCCTTAGTTCAACGGATCACCTCAGAAATAAAAGGATGCCTCGCTGTCGCAAGACATCCTTCCGGGTCGAGGCTCAGTCGAGACTCCGACCGGGACGCGAACTGCTAACCGCGACTTTTCAGGCGGTTAGACAAATGTTAGTAAGAGGAGCTGAGGACGCGAAAAAGTCTTGTAAAATAAAGAGAATTTTAGCCCCAGCGGGATTCGAACCACTTCTCGGGGCTTCCGGTGAGTCCCGTCCGCTACCGATCCGTGCTATTCTGCAAGGCTTTCTCGTCGCTCTGGCTCCCGACTGATCCCGTCCATTCCCGACCCCTCCGTTAGAAAATGTTAGAAAATCCGCTCGTTGGGGCGGCCTCATTCGCGAGCCTGCTGCCGTCGTGTAAAGGCATGTCGAGTGCAGAGGACTGGGGGCGCGGCTGGAAAAATGCGACCAGCAACGGTGTAATCGTCCTCAGTTGGCAGTGAGTCGCGCTTTCGCTTTGTGTTGGCGCACGAAAAGAAGGAGTAGTATGGCAGGTCAGCTAGTCGTTGGGATATTCCCCTCATCCGATGTTGCTTCGCTTGAGGCCGCGCTCGGCAACGCATCGGGCATCGATCGCGGCAGGCTTTCCGTGCTGACGGCGGACCCGAAAACTCAGGCGCATGAGGATTCATTTCTCAACTTCATGCCTATCGCGGAACATCCCGAGAGTCAGCAACTGTCTCCGGATATCACTCATGGAACGGGCGTGCTGACGGATTTCGGCGGAACGGACGTTCCTGGAATCACCGACAGCCGAGAACCGTCACTCAGCGACTTCGAGGAACGAGACGTGGTCCCGCATTATCTCGGTTCGTTGCCGATTCCAAGCGACGAGGTCGAAAACTACGACGAAGCAATTTCGGAAGGCCGCGCGGTCGTCACCTATCCCGTTTCTTCCGACGCTGAGCGAGCGCAAATAGAGCAGGCTCTGCGAGCGGCCGGCCTCCGCAACGTGCAAGCCTTCGCCACGAAATAAGCGCCGGCGTCCAATGCACTCGCTGGGAGGTCGCCCGATCCCAGCTTCAGATCGCCTCGCGCTCCACGGGGTGCCGGCAATGTGTGATCGGTTTGCCGTTATGCAGTCGCCCCTCAACGATCTCGACAACGGGCGCAGCGCGCCTTAGTTTAAGGGGTTCCGTGAACAGATATTTTCGGCATGAAACCGGCTGTCTCTCTGCCAAAAGGAGAACGCTCGCGATTTTGATCATCCTGATCGCCGGCGGCGCCGCATCGCCGGGGCACGTATCCGCCTCGACGGGACCAATTGCCTGTCATGTAGCGGGGTTGCCCTATGTAGTCAAATGCGGAACGCTGCCAGTCAAAGAAAGCATTTCGTCGGGACGAACGATCGAAATGTACTACATCCTCGTCCCAGCGGCTCATCGAAACACCGGCGCGATCTTCGAAATCGGCGGAGGCCCCGGCCAATCTGCCGCGGAGCTGGCGCCGGCGCTTGGAGGCACGAATCCAGCCCAGAGCCTGCTTCAAATGCACGCGGATCACGATTTGATCTTTGCCGACCAGCGCGGCACCGGTCGATCGCATCCCTTACAGTGTCCGGAGTTGTTTGCCTCGCGCCAGAGTTCGTTCCAGGAGATCTATCCGTCTGCTCCGTTGCGTGCATGCCGAGCGCGACTCGCAAAGACGTCGGACCTACGAGCATACGGAACGAGCAGCGCCGTTGACGACCTCGATGCGCTTCGCTCGGCTCTAGGCTATCGAACGATCTCCATCGATACCGGCTCATATGGGTCGCAGGTCGCGTTCGAATATCTCCGGCGTCATCCAATGAGTCTGCGGTCCGTGCTATTGGAAGCCGTGGTCCCAACGTACGCGAAGGTGCCGCTTCCCTTCACGCGCGCGGCTCAGCACGCCCTTGATGAATTGCAGGCGAGTTGCGTTGCGGATGCGAGTTGCGCAAAGGCCTTTCCCAACTTCTCCTCCGAATGGACCGAAGTAAATCGGCGATTCGCCGGCGGCCCGCAACGAGTGACTTTTCAGGACGCTCACGGAATGACGACCGCCATGCTCTCGCGCGAAGTATTTGCCGACAGCGTCCGTCATGTTTTGTATTCCCAGTTTTTTGCAGCCGCGCTGCCCGCGGCAAATCATGCAGCGGCCCGCAACGACTACGGTCCGCTGGCCATGCTCATCGCCACTCAAATAGACGAGACCAAGACCGTGCTTGCTTTCGGCATGTTTTTTTCCGTGACGTGTTCTGAGGACGTGGTGTTCATCACGCCGCAAGAGACTGAAGCTGCGAAAAGCTTAGGCTTTCTTGGTGACTTGCGCATCCGCGGGCAGCAGCGCGCATGCGCGATCTGGAACGTGAGGAGCGCGTCAAAGAAGTTCCTCTCCCCCGTACGTTCCAACGTGCCCGTGCTGATGATTTCGGGCGCCGACGATCCGGCGGCGCCCGCCTGGCTCGGCGCAAGCCAGCTTCCATACCTCAGCGATGCGCGCCAGGTCATTGTCGTCAACGGCGGGCACAGTAACGGAGACCCGTGTCTCACACGCATGCGGGTCGCGTTCATTTCGAACCCCGATCCCCGGCGAGTTCGCGCATCGTGCGCCACCCAGTATTGGCGCCCTCCCTTCGTGACCGATTTTGCTGCGTGGTACGCAAAGTACTTTACAACCTGACCATCTGCGAAGGAGTTCACCACGACCCATTTCAAAGGTGGGGCGTCGCCGCGTTCAGGCGCGGCATCGTTCACAGCCGTAGGCTGGATTCGGGGATGACGGTATTAAATAGCCCCAGCGGGATTCGAATCCGCCCGTGCGCGGTCAGGTCGGTCGCAAATGGTCAAAACTCCCTGTAAAGTAGGCGTTTCCCCCCGTTGCATGGTCATCGTAGACATAGCCCACAGATCGAGCGCTAGTGATTTCTTTGCATAATAGCGATTCGTAGGGTGGAGACGCGTAGTCGTCCTCACCCGGGCGCCGGGGCCATGCGATTTGTATGAACGCCTCGATGGTACGCGTGACCAAGAAGCCGTTTGGCTACAGGGGGATAGGCGACTTTAGTCGCATTTTACTTGTCATCCGGCCGTAACGGCCAGTTAGGTTCTCGGCTCAGCTTGATTCAGGTCACCTTCATGAAAGGAGAATTGGAGCAAATGAACATCTCGAGTTTTGCCGGCTACGCCCTCGGCGCATCAGCGGCCGCCATGATCCTTGCCGGGTGCGGCGGTGGTTCGCCATCCTCCGCCACAAGTGCCGTCGGGCTGCCGCAGCGCAGCGTAGCTAGCAGCCACTACATTTTCCCGAGCAAACGCCTCATAGCGATGACGAATGCCAGAGGTTTTGTACCAAAACCAAGCCATCGTCCAGGGAAGTCGTGGGTCAACCCCATTGCGAAGGACACCCAGTACCTCCTGTACGTCGCTGACACCGGCGGCAACGGCAACTACGACATTTACAATTACAAGTCGAAGGCGGGTAATCTATTCGGAACGCTCCACCCGGGCTCGTTTGGCTTCACTATGCCAACGGGTTCGTGTGAAGACACTGCGGGCAACGTTTACATCGTAGACGCCGGCTCGGGTCTTCTCTGGCAGTTCCCGCATGGCTCGACGAGTGGCACATCGGTGGCGATTACCACCGCGATGATGCCGCTCGGCTGTTCGGTCGATCCGACAACCGGGAATATCGCGGTTTCGAACTTTGGCAACTCCCAGATGAACATCTTCCAAGGTGGCTTCAGTGGAACGCAACTGCTCAGCACAGCGCTGGAGCCCTATATGTGGAGCCCCGGCTACGATCCTAGCGGCAACCTCTTCGTCGAATCGGAGCAAAAACAGTTCACCTCGATCGAGCTCGAGGAACTCCCCGCCGGCAGCAGCACCTGGCGCGTCATCTCGCTGCCGAATCAGGCGTGTGGAAATCCGTTCTGCTTCCCGGATTCCGTCCAATGGGACGGCACATACCTCGAGGCCGGTGATCAGAACTTCGGCACGACCACCAATAGCACTCCGTCGGACATCATGGGTGCCTTTCGAATCTCCGTCTCGGGTTCAACCGGAACCGAGATCAGCTCGACCACATACAAAGGCAACTGTGCCACCACCGCCCCAACCGCCGATGCGCTCCAGATCTTCGTCGGTGGAACGACGCATGCGAATAACGGAGCCGTTTTCGGAAACATCGATTGCGCCGGCAACGTCAACTACTACAACTACACCGCGGGCGGCGCTGCGAAGAGAAGCCTTCCCGTCAACATCGCCCCGGTTCAGGCGGGATACGGCATTTCGGTCAGTGCGATGAACAACTAGGCTTGGCGCTCCACAAGAAGAAAGGGACGGCGCCACCGCCGTCCCTTTTTACAACCGAGTAGGTCTTTGTATGATAGCTCTAAGTCGAACGCGACGTCTCGTGTCCACTGCTTATCACAATCTCTGGCAAGATACGCCAGCACTCGGTCCCGACATTCGGCCCGCGATAGGTGCGCATTCGCTGCGACGTGGGCTTCGTGCTCCTCGCGTGCATCCAGTACGTCATACGCGGCGGCTAAAAGAACGCGTCGATTCGCTCGTTAAGGTCGTCATCACGTGCGTCCGGGGCAACCGTGCCCGCTTAAAGACGTCCAAGAACCCCGTCAAATAAGGTCGAAAAGTTTAGCCCCAGCGGGATTCGAACTCGCTACCAGCGGTCCCGGCCGATCCCTGGCAGTACTGAAAAGACTTATAGCGTATGGTTTCCGGCGCATCACCGTCCCGGCTCATCCCATCCGATTCCGGCTGTTTTCGAGCGCTCCGTGACAAATCTGTGACAATGCTCGGCTACACCGACGTACCGTTATAGATTGCTCGATAGCCGTCGCTCGCTGGCTCATCTGAGCCAAGCTGACTGGGTACTTCGACGCGGAGGTAGCGCATGGCTGAGGACCTAGTTGCAAAGTGATTCCAGCGCGAAAGGGCGACCGTCCAAAACAGCGCGTAAACGACGGAAAAATCCATAACGATCGACCTTTCTAGCCGCTCGTGTTTTTCCGCCAACGTCCACGGTTCTCCGGGCGTCTTCAAGAAAATGGTCGTCAAATGGTCGTCAGATTCTGGAGTGACCGGGGCGCATACTTCCGCCAGCGAAGGCCGGTTGCTAACTACTCTACAAACACGTTTGTTTCTCGGTGACTTGGGTATCTCGATTCCAGCACAGGCGAACGCCTCGACGTTTAGACTCGGCTACTCATAGTCGATGCTTCGCAAGGCACTCGCGTACGCGTCGCTTCGATTCGCGGCGCGCAAACATCGAGTCGCCTTTTATGAGCTCGGGCTCTGATTAGGAAGGGATCGGCTTATCACCGATCCCTCTTTACGTTTTGACGTAGCAACTTACTTTATCGTTGCTCCTCGCGCGGCTGAGTTAAGATGCGCTATGGTCCTACGCGAAAGACTCTCACCGTAGGCGCAGTAGTCCAGTGGATGGTGATGTGATGACTTGCCGGGAGATAAAACGCACCCAGGGCGAGCCCGGTATCGGAACTATCGATGTCAACCCCGGTAGCACCGTGGACGCAAACGATAGCGTCGTATGGATAGCCACCGGGAAGCGGCCACTGGGCACCGGACGCGAGACCCGATATCTGATTCGACGCATTGCTGTCGTATCCGGACTGCTGGTTGGTGTTGCGGCGTATAATCGGCGAAGGGAGCAAAGCGGTTGGGGGGTTGGTGAACCAGTCTGGAAAGAATGTGCCCAGCGCGCCACTACCAACGCCGGGAGCGCTTCCACAGAGATTCTCCGTGACGACAATCGGCTGGGTCGTTGCGCCAGATGGAAGAGGAGACGCGCTAATAAGTTGCATTGCGTATTGCATTTTTTGTGTCGTATTTGTGTCGTCAATTGTATTGCGGCCGATCGTCAAACCGTACTAAGAGAGTACCGAAATTCCGCTACCTAGCCCCGAACCGAGACTGACGGCGCCGCCGCTGCAGCCACCCGGAATGTTGACGGTACTCGAGCTACCGTTCGGGTTCGGGTTGACGATGCGGTTGTCCGCAATCACGCTCCCGCCATCGGAGTTGCTTTTGTCATCACCTGCCCACAGGATTGCGCTTGCAGGTTTGCTTGCATCGCCTCCAGCGCTGTTGATGAAGGAATTTCCTAAGATGCCGATGCGACCGGCGTTGTTCAGTGGTTTTCCCATTTGTCCTTTGCTCGTACAGTAGATGCCGCCATCTGCGACTACCTGGCACGACCCCCCAACCCACTGGCTTTGAGAATTGAGTTGACCCATAAACACGTTGTCGGCGACGAGAATGTCAGCCGGGTTCGTAACCCACGGATGGGTCAAGATCGGGTAAGATGCGTCGCTTTTAACGGCTAGGTTGTTGCCGTAAAATCGGTTGCCCCTGATCGTGCTTTGCACACAGCCTTCGAGCACGACATCATGGGGCGATTCGTTGATGCAGTCGATGATATCGACGCTCCTCTCCTTGAAACTTGTGCCGCCTGGTGTCGTGAAATCGAGGGCCGTATTCTTTGCCAAGCCCGGCATCCAGTAGAAGCGGATGATCTTTACGCGTAGCGAGCCACCTCCGATACAGTCATTACCGCCGGATCCCTGATTATTGTTATAGTGAGGATTGAAGCCTTTATCTGCATCGCAGTCGATAACACGTGTGTAGGCGGCACTTTCACCAGCAATCCATAACCCAAATCCCCAGACATCGTATATGCTGACGCGAGCTATTTCGCTCCTAACCGAACATAAGATGCCGGAGTAAAGGTTGGACTGTGAGGCCGTTCCCGGAAGGGTCGTAGCACTGCCATTGATTAGCATGTCGGTAACCGCGCAGTCCGTTACGAAATAGGACTGCAGGTCGAAGATAAACGACCCCGCGTTCGGATCGGCGGGCGATACGGTTCCCTGCCAATTCGCGGCGTCGAGCAGAATAACCGTGGCATTCTTACCTTCGCCAATGCAACGCGTCCAAGATACCTTCCGGAGGAGCGGTTTTTTAATCTTGTACGTACCTTGGGGGAAGTAAACGATTGCGCCGGCCGATATATCGGGTGATACACCCACGGGCACATGCGCAAGCGCCGCGTTAATCTGGTCTGATGTATCGTTCGTTCCGGTGTTGTCTGCTAAGTAGTCCTGCACAACATTGATTACAGTAAGAGTCTGGTGCATGGTACGTCCTTTCCTTAAGCGAGATGCGTCATCTCGGAATCGGTAGCATTGCGCTGGGTGCTGTCGGGTTTAAGGGCTGACGCTTACAGTGGCACCATAGGGTAACGTAAAGCCTTGAATAGAACCGGCCGGTGAACCCCCCAGAGGATACTTCCAGAAATAGGTGGTGCCATATAGATCTGGGCCGATAACTCTTCTCTTCTGTATCCAAAACTGCTCGATCTGCTTCGCGCCATTCAGAGGGGTGCTGCTGATAACGATCGCGTTCGAGCCTGAGAAGCGAAGCTGATAAAGTGTACTTGTTGGTCCTTCAACCACTATGTGCTGGCCGTCAAACTGAAGACTGCTGGGACCACCAACGCGCGGGTCCAGAAAGAGATTCTTAAATTTCGTCGCGCCCCTCGGCAGCTCTCCGATGTAGAACTTGCGGTGCTGTCTGACCTGTTCGACGAAGAGGTTGCCCTTGTCGTCATAAGCACACCAGAATATGATGGAGTAGGGGTCCGAATACACGACGGGCTTCTGCTTGGCATCTGGAAAGATAACGACACTAGGGAGGTCTGGGATTGCAACAGCCAAATTGCCGGTTATTGGATCGACCGAGCAATTCTCGGGGTTGAAGTCGACATAGTTGTCGTAAAACACGGCGATGGGTTTTGTCCCTCCGTGGGCAAATTCGTAGACGTGGCGTGCAAGGGCGTCCGTTACAAAAATGTCGCCGGCTCGGTCTGTGCACAAGCCCTGCGGCTCAGCGAAGCCCGCTAAATCCCCGACGTGCGTTCCCTTCGGATACGAAAAGACGTGAACACCGTAGTAATCCGATATGTAGAGAAGGTCTTCACTCTTCGCTTCAGGTGCCATCCATGAACGTGTTCGTTCTAGAGCATTTGCCGATGTGTTAACACGCGAGCTCGGCGCGAGTTGTGTCGACCCCGCTGTTCCTCCACAGTCCGCAACTACAAATAACACCGCCAACGCAAGCGCTCGTCTACTCAGCGATTCGACCATCATGATCTACAGCTCCGCTTTCCGTTCTCAGCGCTTGCCCCAAAATTGCGTTTCAGCGAGACTGCAATTCTACAACGCCAGAACCTCTTTAGAAAGAGGCTTCTAAAAGCTTGCTCAGTTGCCTGTTTTGAGGAACGTAATCCCCACGGAAAATGATTCCTTAAGAGTGGGATGCGAAGCGCTGAACGCCTGCGCCAGATTAGTTAACGGTTGCTTACACCAGGGGTGCCGTTTCGGCACACGCACCAACCCAGAATTCGGCGCCATCGATCGCGATGCGCTTCCGGCGCCGGCTGATCGGCGGCAAGAACATTGCCCCGTCGTCCGAGCAGCAGAGGCAGAGCCATACGAGAAGGGTGGGCTCGAGCTTCAGGACGGAGCCGCTTTACGGCTGCCCTGACCGCCTGGGCGTCGCTCCATGGCTCTTCCCTGCGTTCGTATTGGGGCGGCCTATGTGCCGACCCGCCCTTTCAGGTTAATGGGACCGTTCAACACGGCCCAAGCACTAACATATCAGGCGCTTTGAAATAACCGCAGCGGGATGCGAACTTTCAACCAGCGGTCCCGGCCGATCCCTGGTAGAGACGAAAAGGCTTGTGTTGTATGGTTTCCGGCGCAACGGCGTCCCGATCGCTCCCGCCCCATTCCCAGCGTTTACGCCTGCTCCGTGACAAAAGTGTGACTAGACCGCCCCAGTAAGTTCAATGCCGGGCGCGAGCGAATCCTTCGCTAGGCTTAGCATTGAGTTGATTAATGGAACATGAACGAGTCGTGGTGTCCGAGTCGGCCAACGTTGGCGAACAAGTTGTGGCTTAGTTTGTGCTCCAATTGTTGTACGATTTGTCGTAAACTCCCGGCCCTAATCCAAGACGAGAGACCCCGGCGCGGGACCGGTGAAGAACGGCAGAAACTCCCGCACAGCTTCGATTAGGGCTTCATCGTCGACGCCGTCAAAACAGATAGCCGCAGTTATCATTCTTCCACTCCTATCGCACCAACCAGAGCCAAGCGACCGTCACCGCGATCGTCGTGGGAACGACGACGGCCCCGAGCTTGAAATATTCGAACGCGTTCACGTGCACCCCGCGCTCACGCAGCAGCGTAAGCCACAGAATCGTCGCGAGCGACCCAGTCGTTGTCAGGTTCGGCCCCAAGTCGACGCCGACAATCAGCGGATAGGCCAGATGCTCGGTCGGCATCTGCCGAACCACGTACGAGGAGGCAATCGCAACTGGAAGATTATTCAGTACGTTCGAAAAGAGCGCTGCGCCGCCGGCGGAAGCTGCATCGAGGGCAGCGTTACCGAAACGGGAGACACTTTCGAGCCCCTGCAACGCCCAGGTGACAAAGCCGGCGCGTGCGACGGCATCGAGCAGCGCGAAGAGTCCTGCGAGCAACGCAAACGTGCTCCAGCTCACGCGTCGCAGCGCGCTTCGCGGCGGAATGAACGCAATAGCCAGCGTGACGCAGGCACCGATGGCGGCGACCGGACCGAGCGGCCACCGTAACGCTAGCGCGATGACGTATGCAACGCCAACGCTCGCCATCGCCAGGAGCGTTCGCAGTACCGCACCGGACGGCGGTGCTCCGGTCGCGAGTTCGTACCGCCCGCGCAGCTGCGACCGGTACAGCAGCAAGAAGAGCGCGAGGTTGGCTCCGATGGCAACGATCTGAGGTGGTCCGAGGTGTATCAGGTACGGCAGCAAGCGCGGGTTCGGCAGGATTATCACGTTTGCCGGATTCGCAAATGGCAATCCAAACGACGCCGTGTCGGCAACGAAAGTACAACCGAAAAGGAACGGCATCGCGTCCCCGCCGCGTTTGGCGATCGCGCGATAGACGATCGGCGTGAGGACGATGGCTGTCGCATCGTTGGAAAGCACGAGCGTCAGCACCGCTCCCGTAAGAAACAACAAGATGAACAACCGGCGTCGCGAGCCGCGGGCACGCTCGAGTAGGACAGTCGGTGATCCAGGCGAAAGCGCCGCTCTCCTCTGCCGCCGCGGCCAACCCCATGAGCCCGAAGATGAACAGCAGGACGTTCCACTGCCGCAAGATCGAAAGCAGCGCGGCGCCGACCGACTCGGCGCCGAGCGCCACGACTACGACAGTCGCTAACGCGGGCCACAGCCACGCCGGAGTCCGCCGCGGTCGAACGCTCACGAGTATCATGGCGATAGCCGCGATCAAGAAAACCATCGCCACGCGATTTCCCAGCACAAACAAAAAAACCGCTAGCATGACGACGAGCCGGGAGGAAACGAGCCCCCTTGCGACGTGGCGGCGCAGCCAAATCTAGGGAGCCACCGCGCACTTTAACCCCTTCTCAAACACACCGCGCTCTTGGGGAGGGGCCCTATGTCTTTGGAGCTTGTCAACACCCTTGCCACCTTCGGGACGTTCTTTGTCATCGCCGCAACCGCTATAGCAGCCCTGGTGCAACTCCGCCACTCTCGCAGCAGCAACCAAATTGTCGTGCTGAACGAGATTCGCGAAACGATGGACTCGCCGGAATTTCAAGCCGCACGCCATTTTGTCGAGACGGAGCTGCCGACAAAACTGCAAGATCCCGCGTTCCGCCTACAGTTCGCAGAGCGGCGGTTAAGGAGGACCCGCGAAACGCAGCCGCTCTTCGAAAAGATCAACGTAATCGGAAATTTCTGGGAGAACGTAGGAGTGTTCGTTAAAGCGGGGCTGCTCGATAGGGACCTGGCACTCGACTTGTGGAGTGGGGTTTCGATTGGGACCTGGAATAGATTCGCGCCGCTCACAGCGGTAGCGCGTCGCACAAACTTTGCGCTGTGGGAGAATTTCGAGTACCTGACGATGCTATCGCAAGATTTTCAGGCCGCGCACGCTAACGGTACGTATCCTGTCGGCGCGCGACGGCTCGAACTCAAAGACGAATGGCTCGAAGCCGACAAGCAGTATGCCGCATCGCTCGCGCCGGCATAGCAAACGAGCCTCGCACAAACGCAAAGCACTACGTCGCAAGTGACGCCGCATACGCCAGGTCGGCGTCACGCCACTTGTTCGACAGGTCGATGCGACGAACGTTTGCGGGGTACGTGCCGGATGGGTGTTGTGCCATCCAATCCTGCGAAAGCACGGCGCTATATTCGAAGTTCTCCCACAGACCGGATCCGCCGGCTTCGCGAGTGATCGCCGTGTACTCGCTGAGTAAATCCCACATCAGCATGATGTTCCCGCTGTAGAGCTCGAGGAAAAACTCACGGTCCACCAAACCGCTCTTCGCGAGCATTCCGGTTTCTTCGTAATAGTTGCCTACAGCTAAGACCTTGGCGATCAGCAGGCCGTTCTCACCGTTCGTACAAACCGCCCTCGCCATCGTGCCCATAAATTCTCTGAGGCCGGAACGCGTCATTCCGCAGCCCGCGCGGAGCTTCCATTAGCTAGGTAGTTGTACTTCTGGCTATGCAGCATTGCAGCTGCGCGCACAACGCATCTACTCCATCGTCTGCTCCGATGGCGATTATCCGGGTCCGTGGCTCTCTGCCATTCCATTCATCCCCAATGGCGATATCCACTCGCTTGCCGACAACTTGAAGGATGGCCCGTCGGTCCGGTACTTCGGCGGTGTGAACGACGCCTTTGCAGCGGTAAACGCTAGCCGGGAGATTGCGCGCCGCTTCCCGCAGCGCTTCCAAGTAAAGAGGCTCTTTCGTTTCGTAACTGCACATCCTCAGGACCTGCGAGTGATCATGCCGGTGGTCATCAACCCGATATCCAAGATTCGGATCATCACAGTCGGATCGATGATTGGGCTGGTCATCTAGAGGTGTGCCTTCGAGTCGCGACGGATCAAACCGGCCGACCGACAATAGGATTTCCAGAGGCACGTTTCCGCCGGATGCCTCGACGAGCCGATAACGGTGGAACCGATCGTCGAGCCATGCCTTGATCCGCTCGATCTCCTCCTGGGTAACGAGATCGATCTTATTGAGGATGAGCATGTCTGCGAATGCCACCTGGCGGAGCTTAAGTTCCATCATCTCCGGTGCAGCGAATATCTGCTCCGCGTCCACAACGCATATAATGCTGTCCAACCTAATGCGGTCCCGTATGTCTTCATTCATGAAAGTAAGGGCGATGCCAGACGGGTCGGCAACTCCACTGGCCTCAAGCAGGATGAATTCGGGCTGCTCGGGACGCGCCATAACGTGCATCACCGCAGCGACCAGATCCTCGCGGATGTTGCAGCAGACACAGCCATTGGCGAGATTGATGATATCTCCATCGTTTTCAATGCCGATCACGAGTTCGGCGTCAATGTTGATCGAACCAAAGTCGTTCACCAATACAGCGACCCGCAGGCCGTGATCGTCCGTAAGAATGCGATTCAGCAGCGTCGTCTTGCCTGCGCCGAGAAAGCCGGTCAGGACCGTCAGAGGGATGGCTTGTGCGTCGGACTGGTTGGTCGCCGTCATCTCGACGCTCAGTCCCCCTGAAGTTTATCGATGAGTTCCTGCAGTTTGTCCTTCGCGCCCGAGACCTTGGTCTGGATCTTCTCGCGAACTTTCTTGCGAACCATTTCGGCGACATCGATCTTGAAGCCCTTGGGGAAATTACGCTGCGGCTCGCGATACACATCGGCTGGATAATACTTCTTGGGGTCGATCTCGCGGTCGCGGACGGTCTGCTCCAGCATGTCGTCAACCGTATGTCGGGGATCCGGGAATTTGATTTGTAGATTCGTCAGGCTTAGGTCGAACAGCTCGATGGCCTCTCTCGCGCTTGGACGTGCCATGTTGCCGGCTTCGGGGATCGCCGCCTTGCGCGTCCAAATCGCATCTTTAGTAACGTTGACGACCACGACGTCGGGCGCGCCGAACTGAAAAAGTCCGCTGTAATGAACGCGAATCCCGGCGATGATCTCCGGGATCAATTCCTCATCGTAACTCGTGTGCGTGACCATCGCGAGGCGCGGCTGAATCTTGTTGAACATGTAACCGACCGCGTAATGCGGACTGTGGGCCTGGTCGATCGTTGTCATGCCGATGATGGGCGGCATGCCGAATTTCAACGCCGAGAGATTCACCGTGTCCGGTTGCGTCTCGGTCACGAAAACGTCCACGCCCTTGGCTAGTTCCAGCGAGAGTTCATCTGGCCGCCCGTCGCCCGTCCAGACGAAGGACAGCCCCTTCCAATCGAGACGGTAGGCCGAGGCACCATCCTTGGTGTGCGACCGTCGCCAGTGGCGTATGGTTACGCCGTCTTTGTCGTAGCAGATACCGTTGTCATCGCGGAAATCGAACTCGTTGACCTCGACTTCGTAGCCGTCGCCCATCGGAGAGGCGTTGAAAGAATCCGTGTGCCAATGGGTCATCATCTTCATGCCCTCGATCATGTGTCTGATGCCATCTCGCGGCGTGCGGCCCGACGGCCCATGCACACGCAACGGCTTCCAGCGTCCCATCCATGGCGCGAAGGCGTAGAGGTAGGGAAGGTCCGCATAGTGATCCACGTGGAGGTGGGTGAAGAAGATGTCGTTGACCGTCTGCAAGGGAACCGCCATTGCGATGATGTTACGCATGCATCCGGAGCCGAAATCAAAGAAGAACCGTTTGCCGGTTCCCAACTCAACCATGATGCAGGTGCCGGCCTGTGAGCGGGTGACGGGGATCGGCGTGCTGCCGATAAAAGAGATCCGCATTTCGTCGCTGCCGATCTCCTCCTGGCCGGGGTAGTAGATGTTGTTGGAGGCGAGATACGGCGTCGGGCGGTAATACTGCGGAAACGTGATCCCGCCGCTCGGTACGCCGCCGTAAGGGTTCCTTTCCGGAACTGCGGTTGATGCCTCGCCAGCCGCTTGCGTCGGCGACACGGCCCCGGTTTCATCACTCATGATGTGCTCTTCTCTGATTCATGTTTCACAGTTCGTTTTCCACGCTAGCGCGTCCGTCAGAATCTCGTCCGAGATCCTCCGCCAATCGAGACAAGTCGTAATAGGACCACGCTGGCGGCTTGATGCTGCGGGCGAAGGCCCCTCGCTTCAGCGTTAGAGCTAGCATTATGCACCCGAACAGCCCTACCTCTAGACGCATGCTATTCTGCCGCTCGTGAGCTTCACCTCGGTGTAATTCGCAGGCCTACTAGCCGTCCCGTCGAGGGCCATTGATCCGCGTCCGGCACTTGGTTCGGCGCGTGGCACCCTGGTGTTGGACAAGAGGCGGGTTGCGATTTGCAGTTCCCACCATATTAGAAGCCAACGCCATCGGTGCGGAGCCGGATGAATCACTTCCCCGGCAATGAGGCTGTCGGCCCTGACGAGATGCGCGGGGCGTGCGAGCGCAGCGGAACGCCCATGGCGAGGACGTTTGAGGCAACCGGGGCTCAAATCAAAGAAGAAGCGGTCGCCGTTGCCCAATTCAACCATGATACACGTGCCGGCCTGGTCGCCGACCTTGTGCCGAATGCTTTCCAAAGAACCTGAGTATGCGGGCTGAGTGGGGCCGGCAGGCCCCGCGACCCCACATTTTTGGCTGGTTTGTGCGTACGACGCCCGAGGCGTTGTACGCACAACCACCGGCTTGCGTTTCGAAAATGGGTCGATTGGAAGCAACGCGCCGTCACGAGTCGCGCATGAAAAAGTATAGCGAGAAAGTTGCATTCGTGGTATACTTGGCGTGAGACAATTTACTCGACTTACGCCCGCATAATAATGCGGGTGTAATCCAAAGTCCCGATGCGATCGTTCGCGCGGGGCTTTTTTCTTTTCCGAGGTGACGTCATGATCTCCAAGTCGGTGGCGGCGCGCAACCACTCCCGCCGCTTCGCAACCGGCATCGACTACATCACCGAGCACGCCCACGAACGGGCTTGTCGACAGGCTGGACGTTCTTTCGGCGACGGCATCGGCTACGCGAGCGCGCCGAAAAAAGCGGCGTGGGTGCAGCTGCGCGGCGTCACCTCGGTCGAGACGGCTGCGATCGAAATGGAGGCAGTCGCAGCACTCTCACGACGGTGCAAGGATCCCGTCTACCACCTCATCATCGCCTATGCCAAGGGCGAGCATCCGACGCGCGAGCAGGTCGTGAGCGACGCGGAACGGCTGCTCAAATCGATCGGGATGGAGCGCAACCAGTACGTGCTGGCGGCGCATCAGGACACCGACAACTACCACGCGCACGTCATCGCCAATCGCATCGGTCCCGACGGCAAGGCGAACGACCTCTGGCAAGAGCGGATCAAGCGCGAGCGGGTCTGCGCCCAGATTGCGGCCGAGCGTGGGTGGGAGATCGTCGTCGGCCGGCACAATCGCGACATCGTCCAGCGCGTACGCCACCTGTATGCGCCGCCGCCGGATCCAGAGCGACGCTTGAGCGATGGTGCGTACCGGCGGCTGCGCGAGCGTGGTGAGCTGCCGTGGCAGGAGAGTGCGCGCCCGTATGTGCTCGATGCGGTCGACCGTGCCAAAGACTGGAGCGAGCTGAGCGGCTCGCCGCGCACGGCGTCGTCGCGAAGCTCGTTCGGCGCAGCGAGCGGATACGGGGTCTGGCATTCGCCGAAGGGTTCGAGCGCGGCGCGCCGGGTTGTGCGGCGTCGCGCATCGATACGCGGTGCGCGCTGCCGGCGCTTGAGCGGCGCTTCGGGCCGTTCACGCCGGCGCACGAAGTGGCGAGGGAAATGATCGATGCAACGCAATGGGTGCAAAACGCGCGCGCAACGATTCTTACCGCAGTTGATAGCGCCCGATCATGGGACGAACTGATACAGCAGCTCGATCGTGATGGCGTCGTCGTCAAGCTGATCGCGCGGGGGACGCGCGTGCAAGGACTCGCGTTCGCACAGGGGCGCGGTCCGGGCGCACCAGGTTGTGGTGCTTCGCGCATCCATCCGCACTGCAAGAAAGCGGCACTCGAGCAACGCTTCGGGGCATGCCCGTTTACGCCCGAGCAACCGCCGAGGCGTAGGCGAAGTGAGCTCCGCGATCGCGCCGAACGCGAGGCAAACACGGATCCACGCTGGGCACTGCGCGACGCGCAACGCATCGTCGACCACGCCCGGATGCGCTCGGAGTACGCCCAGTATCGCGACCGTTTCTTTGCCGACCGTCATCTAGCGTCAGGCGAGCGCAGAGAGGTAGCGTGGGAGCGCGAGAGCGTACAGCGCCGGTGCGAGGCCAAGCGGCGCCGCGAAGCGCGCCGGCTTTTGCGCGCAGTGGCGCGGCTGGCCGCGCGCGGCGCGGTCGCCCGCCAACTCGCGTACTGGTCGATCGATACAATGATGAATCGCCGCCGGGCGCACGAGTACGACGCTGGGCGCGTGCGCTGGGAGGCGACGAAGATCGTGCTGGCGTCGGAGCGAAGGCGCGCACGCGAGGAGAAGCCGCTCGCCTATCGATCGTTCGTCACGGAACGGGCACGTGCGGGCGACCTCGGAGCGCAGCGGGTAGTCGATGCGCTCGTTGCGCCGGCGCGCGACCGGAGCGAGCACGTTGCACAGCGTGACCTGCGTCTGGTGAGACTGGCTGAGATACGTCTGCGTCTCAACATCATCCGGGCGGAAGAAGACGGGCGCTACCAGCGTGCTCGCCTCGAACGCCAGCACCTGCAGCATGTCGAGCGCCGGCCCACACTCGACGAAGCTCTCGCCGCCGAGCGGCGACGAATTCACGAGCGTGCGGCCGAGGCTACCCGCTACACGGATGTCGAGCGCGTTCGGTTGGCGCAGCTCGCCAGAGAAAAGCGGTCGTGGAATCCGCTGGCACGCCGCGCGGCGGCAAAGGAAGAAGAGCGTTTATGCGGCGAGCTGCGCTCGCGCTACGAAAAAGCGCTGCCGGACGCAACGCGTGAGTTCGAGCAGCATGACCTGCCACAGCTTGAAAAACAGCTGGCTGGCCACCAACGCGCCTACCGGCACTACGTCGACGCATCGCTGGGCCTAGAGCGAGAAATGAATAACGCGCGTGCCGCTCGCGACGAAGTACCGAGAATCGAGCGGCGACTGAACGTCCTCGAGCGTGCCGGCGTCGCGCGCATCGATTGCGACCTTGCGATGGGCGCCGCACGGCTCGACGACCTTGCTGCCGTGATCGAGCAGCAGTATCGAGCTCTGCCGAACGAGATACGCCGAGACGTTGAGTACAGCATTCGCAAAGAGCAACGTGCACGCGACTCCATGACGATAGACCGATAACATTCGGCCCGACCATCGAGCGGTTCCGTTCTCGGCAGAAACACAAGGGTGGTGACCAGAAATGACGACACAATCGATCAGGTCGATGCCGTCCGGCGCGACGAGCGCGCGCTTTGCCGACTTACCGGACATCCTGACGCCACGGGATCTCATCGCATTTCTGCCGGTCGGGCGCAACGCCGTCTACGACGCGCTCAAACGACAAAGCATCAAGAGCATTCGGGTCGGCCAAAAACTGCTCATCACCAAGGCGGCGCTCCGAGAGTTCCTCGGCGGCAGCGTCGAATAGCATCGGGCCGGGACCCAAGGGGCATCCATGGCAAAGCCAAAACGACTTGGGAACAAGAAATACATGATCGTCTACGACGTGCCCCCGCGCAACGGCAAGGCACGTCAGCAAAAACGCGAGATCCGGCGCGGCGTGACCAAGATAGAAGCCGAAGCGGTGCTCGCTAAGCGCGTCGACCGCGCGAAGAGCCACGGCTACGCCGACGATTCGGGCCTGACCATGTCGGAACTGTTCGACAAGTTCATCGCCGTGAAGAAGAAACGGCTCGAGGCGACGTCAATCGATCGATATGAAAGCCTGATGGCGACGTATCTGCGACCGCAGCTCGGTGCGATCAAAGTCGCGTCCTTGCGAAAGGCGAATCTGCTCGAGGCCTACGATACATGGCAGGCGCGCGAGCCGCGGCCCAGCGGCCGGACGATCCACCATGCGCACGACTTGTTGCGGGCCACCCTCAACTGGGCGGTGAGTGTCGATTACACCGAAACGAACGTCACGTGCAAAGTCACCGCCGAAGACCTACCCAAAGCGCTCACACCCGAAAAATCGGTCCTCAACGAGACGGAGTTACGAGCCTTGCTCGCCGAGGCGCAACGGCCGTCGAGACGCGCGGTCAAGCGGGGCACGCTGTCATCGCAACCGTGGTTCTATCCGGCCGTCGTCTTCGCGGCATACACCGGCGCTCGGCGCGGGGAGGTGCTCGCGGTCAAATGGTCCGACCTCGACCTCGACGGCGGCACGGTAACAATTCGTGAATCGCTCAGCGAACCACGGTCTGGCCTCGCGTTCAAACGTCCGAAGAACGGAAAGGTCCGAACCATCACGATCGGTGCGGAGCTGGCAGCAATCCTACGCACGCACAAAGCAAAGCAGGCAGAGGAGCAGCTCTTCCTCGGTGAGGCGTACAAGAAAATCGACCTTGTGTTTGCACGGCCGGACGGGGCTCCGGTGACGCCCTGGAACTTCGGGGCGGCCTTCAAAGACCTCGTCGAACGCGCCGCCGTGACGCCAATCAGGCTGCACGATCTGCGCGATACGCATGCCTCGCTACTCGCAAAGGCCGGTGTGCCGATCGAGGTTATCAGCAGCCGTCTTGGTCACAGTTGCATCAGCATCACGGTCGATCGGTACCTCACCGTCTACCAGGAGCGAGACGCCGCTGCTGCGGCCGCCTTCGAGCGGCTTGTGGCGTAGATATAATGAAAGCCGACGTGACAAAAATGTGACAAATCGGCTTTTCCACACCCGGTCTTGCGCCGGAAACCCTTGCAAAATAAGAACTTTTCAATTAGCCCCAGCGGGATTCGAACCCGCGTTACCGCCGTGAGAGGGCGGCGTCCTAGGCCTCTAGACGATAGGGCCAAGTGGCTCCGGGGCAGAGATTCGAACTCCGATAACGGACTCCAGAGGACCGCGTCCTACCATTAGACGACCCCGGAACGGTGGCGACGGTCTATACTACACGAGTTGCGCTGGCTCTTGCAAACGCCGCCGCTTGGCGTTTCGGCCGCCGTACGTCGGCGTCTGGCTATGGCAGTTTGGACAAAGCATCCGGAGATTCTCAATTCTCCAGTCGTTCGTGACGCCGTTTATGTGATCGATTTGGACTACGAGAGGCTTCCCCCGCCATTCCAAGATTCCACATTCAAGGCAACGTCCAAGCAGGTGGCCTTCCCTGACCAGCTTGGCTTTCTTCAGCCAGCGCGACGATTTTGATCCGAGAACCTCGGCGATGGATTTTATGTTGCGGCGCGGCTTCAGTTCACCTCGCTGAACTGCTTTCGCCCAGGCGCTGGCGCAAAAGCCAAATGCTGCCTGACATTTCCGATAGCTGCCGCCTGAATCATAATACCTCCGGACCTCAGCCCAATCGTACTTGCGGCGTCGATCGGGAAACCGAGTTGGCGCTACGCGTAGCGCTCCGCGCTTGATCGCCTTAATCCAAGCTGTGTGACAGAAGCCGAACCGGCGCGAGCATTCGACGAAGCCGTGGCCTTCGTCGTGATATGCCTGGATCGCTTCCCAATCGTAAAGAATTCTTGGCATGCATTCATGCTACGAAAATGCAGTGCCAACTGTATGGCATTCTATTCGATTGCGGAAGGCGCTCAAGCTGACGCGGGAATGCTTCAACACGACGCGACGCGCTCGCGTGGATGCCAAGAGAGGCTCAATTCGTTGAGGTGGGTAAATAAACACAATGCAGGCCGTCATTTTGGTCGGAGGCGAGGGGACGCGGTTGCGCCCCTTGACGTACGGCACGCCGAAGCCGATGGTGCCGATCATGAACGTGCCGTTCCTCGCGCGGACCATGGAGCGATTGTACGCGGCGGAAATTCGCGACGTTGTTCTCGCTGCCGGCTACATGCCGCAGGCGATCATCGATTACTTCGGCGACGGCTCGAGCCTCGGCATGAAAATTACCTATGCGATCGAGGAGACGCCGCTCGGCACGGCGGGCGCGCTCAAGCACGTCGAGCCGCACATCACCGGTCCGTTTTTCGTGCTCAATGGCGACATTTTCACGAGCCTCGATCTGCGCGCGATGCGTCAATACCACCACGAAAAAGGCGGGGTCGGCACGCTGCACCTCATTCCGGTCGATGATCCGTCGCCGTTCGGATGCGTCGTGCACGATGCAACCGGCCGCGTCGCGGCGTTCGTCGAAAAGCCTCCCAAAGACAAAGCGCCGACCCATGAAATAAACGCCGGAACCTACCTGCTCGAGCGCGAGATACTCGAGCTCATCCCAGCCGGTCGCGCCGTATCGATCGAACGTGAAACGTTCCCGCAGGCCATCGCGAAGGGACTAGCGCTTTACGCGTTCACGACCAACGATTATTGGATCGACGTCGGGCGTCCCGAACAATACCTCGCCGCGCATCGCGATGTCCTGAGCGGCGCGATGCCGCTCGCCGTCGAGCCGGGCATCAACGGTGACGGCGGCGAGGCGTTGCGCGGGCATCCGGGCATCGTCCCCCCGATCCACGTCGCGGCCGACGTCGTCGTGGATGCGAGCGCGACGGTCGGGCCGAACGTCGTCCTCGGCCGAGGTTGCAGCATCGGCGCGCATGCGATCGTGCGCGAATCGGTGCTCTGGGATCGCGTCAGCGTCGGCGCCGGCGCAGTAATAGAGGAAGCGATCGTCGCGAGCGGCGTGACGATCGGCGCCGAAGCGCGGGTTTCGCGTGGGAGCGTCATCGGCCACGACGTGACGATCGACCCGGGAACCGTACTGGAACCCGGAGCCCGCGTGGGTTCGGCGCCCGAAAGGATACCGGGCTAGCGAGCGAGCATTCGGTTATCCCGCATCTTTGGCTGGGTAAATTGGGGTCCCAGAAACAGGAGGAGTTCTTCGGCTACATGTTACCGCCGCGTGCCTTATTCGTGGGTTCGTATCCGCCCCGCGAGTGCGGAATCGCAACCTTTACTAAGGATATGGTCGACGCCTACGATCGGGAGTCCGGATTAACAAGCCCGGTTATCGCCGTCGACGAACCGGGCGCCGAAGTGCGCCGCTACTCGCCCGAAGTCGTCGCGCGCATCGCGGAGCAAGATCGCGAAAGTTACGCGGCGGCTGCCGAATTTGTGAACTGCTATCCGGTCGAGCTGGTCAACATCCAACACGAGTACGGACTCTTCGGCGGGGAGCGCGGCGAGTGGCTCGTCGACTTCATGCGATTGCTCGAGAAGCCGGTCGTGCTCACGCTCCACACGGTGTTGCCGGAGCCCGACGAATCGTACTTGCGCGTCACCCGCGAGCTCTGTGAACAGGCTGCCAAGGTAGTGGCGCTCTCCGAAACGGGGCGCGGACTGCTCGAAACGGTCTACGGCATCGACCCACGCTTCCTTCAGGTGATCCACCACGGCGTGCCGGACGTGCCGTTTCAGGATACGCACGCTGCAAAGGCGTCGTTCGGAATCGGCCAACGTACGGTAATCTCGACGTTCGGGCTGATCAGCCGTGGCAAGGGGCTCGAGTACGCGCTCGAGGCGATGCGCGACGTCGTCCCGCGTCATCCCGAGACGCTCTACCTGATCCTTGGAGAGACCCATCCGGTCGTGCGCCGCCGCGAAGGCGAATCGTACCGGGAATCGCTGCACGCGATGGTGCGCGAATACCACCTGCACTACAATGTTCAACTCATCGACAAATATCTCGATTTTGACGAAGTCGTCAGTTATCTCGCGGCGACCGATATCTATCTGACGCCGTACCTGAATCCCGCGCAGATCGTCAGCGGCACGCTCGCGTATGCGGTTGGATGCGGCAAGGCGATCGTGTCGACGCCGTACCTGTACGCGCAAGAGCTGTTGGCGCACAACCGCGGCTTCCTATGCGACTTCCGCGATGCGAGCTCGATCGCGATCCAGCTGAATATGCTGCTCGACGACCCGTCGTTGCGTCGCGCAACCGAACGGCGAGCCTATCGCTTTGGCCGGCAGATGACGTGGCCGCACGTCGCCGCTGAATACTGTCAGCTGTTCGCGGAACTCTGCCCTGACGGACGGCTGGAACTGGTAAGCTCTGCCTAAGGCATCCAAACCGCGCGCCGTTGCGGCGCCACCGCCGCTCGATTACTTGGCGACACTTTCCGACGACGTGGGTGTCTTTCAGCACGCCCTCGAGACCGTACCGAATCGAAAGTTCGGATACTGCACCGATGATGTCGCACGCGCGTTCATGGTCGCCCTTGCGCACGCACGGCTCGTACCGTCCGAACGGTTGAGCCACCGGCTCGCATCAACGTATCTCTCGTTCTTGCAGCATGCGCAGCTCGACGACGGCCGGTTTCATAACTTCATGGCATACGATCGCAACTGGATCGACGAGATCGGCACGCACGACAGCTGTGGACGCGCGATCTGGGCGCTCGGATACGGCGTCGCCAATTCGCCGACGCAAGAGTGGCGACGCGTGTGCCGAACGCTGCTCGACCGCGCGCTGCCATCGCTAGAATCGCTCGAATACATTCGGTCGCGGGCGTACGCTGCGCTCGGCTTAGCGCACGCGGAGGCGGCGGTTGCGGAGCCGAAATATTCCGCGGCGCTCCGATATCTGGCTGACGAGGTTCTCGCGGCATACGAAGCGACGGCGGAAGTGGATTGGCAGTGGTTCGAAACCGCGATGACGTACGACAACGCGCGGCTGCCGCAGGCCTTGATCCGGGCCGGCCAGGTGCTGAGAGAGCCGCGGTATGGCGCCGCCGGGCTGGCCGCGCTCGCGTTTTACGAGAGCCTAACGATCGAAAACGGAATGCACGTACCGATCGGAAACGACGGATGGTTCTATCGCGGTGAGCGGCGGGCGCGCTACGAGCAGCAGCCGCTCGAAGCTTTCGCGATGGTGGACGCAGAACTGGCCGCCTTCGACCTCACGGGCGAGATGGACCATTTCGCAACGGCCGAGCTCGCACTGGAGTGGTACAACGGCAAGAACTCGCGCGGCATCGTGATGGCGCACGGCGGCGGTTGCTACGACGGCTTGGGAGAGCATGCGGTAAACTCTAACCGGGGCGCGGAATCGACGCTGGCATTTTTGGCTGCGGCCTACGCGATAGCGGAGCGACGGGCGCGGGTACTTCGCGCCGTGCGCTGATTGCGTCAAACGTAGCAAGCCGTCGCGCGCTACAGGCAACGACGAGTCCCACAGCGAACCGATATAAATGCTCCTGGAAACCGATGTTCTCAACGACGCGCAGTCTGCCGCCGTTGCGCAGACTGATGGCCCGGTCTTGATCTTTGCCGGTGCCGGCAGCGGTAAGACGCGCGTTCTGACGCATCGGATCGCCCACTTGCTGGGCGAGATGCGGGTTTCACCGGACCGTATTCTTGCCGTAACGTTTACGAACAAGGCGGCGGGCGAAATGAAGTCGCGTTTGCAGACGATGGTCGGCCCGGTTGCGCGCGATGTATGGGTCGGCACCTTCCACGCCATGTGTGTGCGAATCTTGCGACGTGACGGCACGCGAATCGGCATCGGGCCGAGTTTCGCGGTCATCGACGAATCCGATCAGCGTCAGCTGATCAAAGAGATTCTCGACGACCTTGACTACGACGAGCGCCAGCTGTCCGCCGGCGCCTGCCTCGCCGAAATCGACAAAGCCAAGAACGCGCTGATGTGGCCGGAACAGTACGCGCAAACGCAGACGTCGTTCGTCGGCGAGCGAATCGCCAACGTCTATACGGAATATCAACGCCGGCTTAGCGAATCGAACTCGCTCGATTTCGACGACCTGATCGTTCGCACGATCGATCTGCTTGAGCGCGACGCGCCAACGCGCCAGAAGTACCAGCACAAGTTCGAGTACGTCCTCGTCGACGAGTATCAGGATGTCAATGCCGCTCAGTACCGTCTCATTGCGGTTCTGGCGGGTTATCACGGCAACATTACCGTCGTCGGCGACGACGATCAGTCAATCTATTCGTGGCGCGGGAGCGATTACCGGATGATCCTGCGCTTCGAAGAAGATTTTCCCGGCGCGAAGACCTTCAAGCTCGAAGAGAACTACCGCAGCACCAGCAGGATTCTCGAAGCGGCCAGCACGCTCGTCGCTAACAATCGCGCTCGCGCTGCGAAGAAGCTCTTCACGGCGCGCGAAGCGGGCGAACCGATCACGCTCTATCCCGCGGCGACCGAGCGCGATGAAGCGCGATATGTCGTGGAAAAGATCAAGAGCCTCGTTCGCGACGGCGCGGCGTATCGGGATTTCGTTGTGCTCTATCGGACAAACGCGCAATCCCGCGTCTTTGAAGAGGCGTTGCTGGCTGATGGCATTCCATATCGGGTCGTCGGCGGCGTCGGCTTTTACGCGCGAACCGAAATCAAAGACGTGATCGCCTACCTGCGCTACATCGTGAATTCATCCGATGCCTTGGCCTTCAAACGAATCGTGAACGTCCCGCGACGAGGCATCGGGCAGCAGACCTTGGCCGCGCTCGTCCACTCGGCGAATGCATCCCGCGTTTCGGTGGGTGAGGCGATCTTCAATAGCGGGCTGTTGCGCGCCGCGGTACCAAAGAAGCTCAAGGAACTCGAACGTTTCGCCGAGCTGATTAGCGACCTTCGCCGGCAAGCGCGAGACCTTGGCGTTGCGGACTTGCTCGTTGCGGTGATGGAGCGGTCGGGATACATTCGCGAACTGCAAAGTGAAGATACGCACGACGCGCGCGCGCGCCTGGAGAACCTTTCGGAGCTGATCGGCGTTGCGCGCGAATATGAGGCGACGGAAGAAGAGCCGTCGCTGTCCGGTTTCCTGGCCAACATCGCGCTGGTCAGCGATCTCGACGCCCTCGAGGAGGATGCGTCGTACGTGACGCTGATGACATTGCACAGTGCAAAAGGCCTGGAGTTCCTGAGCGTCTTCTTGACGGGTCTGGAGGAGGGCATCTTTCCGCATAGTCGCGCGCTCACCGAGACCGCCGAATCGGAGGAGGAGCGGCGATTAGCGTACGTCGGGATCACGCGCGCCGTCGATCGTCTCTTCCTTACGTATGCGTCGCGTCGCGCGCTGTTCGGCAACACGTATGCCTATCCCAAGTCGCGCTTCTTAGAGGAAATGCCGGCCCTCGACGTACTGGAGAGCGACAGCGTGCCGTTGCCGCGTCCAACCGGAGGGCGCTGGCGCGAGGTTGCCATCCACGAATCGGCCGGGGCGGGAGTCCATCTCGGCTTGAAGGACGGCGATCGCGTACGCCATCCAAAATGGGGCGAAGGTCGCATTGAGAGTATTGTCGGCGCCGGTGGTGACGGTTTGGTGACGATCGACTTTCCGAACGTCGGGCAGAAGATGCTCATGCTCAAATACGCGCCCCTGGAAAAGATCTAGAGGTTCGGAGTGCGGGTTGCAGTCGCCGGCGCGATGGGACGCATGGGTACCATCGCGCGCGAAGCCTTGCAGCGCAATGGCGAATACTGTTGCGGCCTGGCCCGTTCGGCAGATCCGCAACAGAAAATTTTCACCAAGCTCGACGAACTGCTGGCGCAACATCCCGACGCCTTGCTCGACCTTACGACCCAGCCGGCGAGTTACGAGATTGTTCGGTCGGCAGTCGCAAACGGGCTCGCAACGGTGGTCGGAGCCAGCGGCTGGAGCGACGCACAGCGAGCCGAATTGGCGGAGATGGCGCGCGAGCGCAGTGTCGGCGTGCTGGTCGTGCCGAACTTTTCAATCGGTGCGGGGCTGATGATGCGATTTGCGCACACGGCGGCACGCTTCTTTTCAGATGCCGAGATTGTCGAGATGCACCATGCGACCAAGAAAGACAAGCCGTCGGGGACGGCGCTGGAGACGGCCGCACGGATCGAGGCGGCGAATGGAACGACGCCGCCGATTCATAGCGTTCGTCTACCGGGACTGCTCGCGCACCACGCCGTGCTCTTCAGCGGAAACGGCGAGCTGCTGACGATTCGTCACGACTCGTTCACGCGCGAATCCTTCGTCGCAGGAATGCTCGCCGCGGTACACGCGGTCGTGGAGCGCCGCGGCCTCTCGATCGGTTTGGATTCGATCCTATGAACGTCGCGGTCGTGGGCGCAACGGGTGTCGTCGGCGAGACCATCGTTCGCGTGCTCGAGGAGCGGCGGTTGCCGATCGCGGCGCTCGGACCGTTTGCTTCGCGCGCGCGCACCGCTGGCGTGCGCTTTCGCGGCGACTGGCTCGACGTTCACGCAACCTCCGGCGAAGCGTTGCAAGACTTCGAGGTCGTCTTTTTTGCGGGAGGCGAGGACGCGAGTGAAAAGTACGCGCCGGCGTTGATCGACCGAGGGTCCGTCGTCATCGACAATAGCGCCGCCTTCAGAATGCGCCAAGGCGTTCCGCTGATCGTTCCGGAGGTCAATGCCGAAACGATCCGGGCCGAGCATCGCCTCTTTCCGGTTGCGAACTGCACCGCAATCGTTCTCTGCACCGCCTTGCGCCCAATCCGTGACGCTGCCGGCTTGCGGTCCGTGCGAGTTGCAACCTATCAAGCCGCGAGCGGTGCCGGCCGCGCCGGACTCGACGAGTTTCTGGCCCAAGAGCACGCGGTGGCATGCGGCGATCCCGAGCCGGAGCCCGCCGTCTTCGCTCGCCCGATCGCGCGCAACGTCATTCCGCAAGTCGGCGACGTGGATTTGATGGGCTGGAGCAGCGAGGAGCGCAAAGTGCGCGAGGAGACGCGCAAGATGCTCGATTTGCCCGAGCTGGCGATCAGCGCCACCACGGTGCGCGTGCCGGTGCGAACGGCACACAGCGAGGCGGTCTTTTTCGAAACGCAGCGTGAAACGACGATTGCTGAACTCGCGGCCGCGCTCGAAGCCGCGCCGGGCATCGTGTTTTACCGGGAAGGCATAGTAACGCCGCGGGACGTCGAAGGCACAGACACCGTCCACGTCGCTCGCCTACGACAGGCTGACAGGACGCGCGAATTTGCGATGTGGGTGGTCGGGGATCAGTTGCGCAAGGGCGCGGCCACCAACGCAGTGCAGATTCTTGAGTTGCTTCTCGCTAAGGGTTATCTCACCGCATGAAGGTCACTGCGGAAATCGCCGTACTGAAGTTCGGCGGAACCTCGGTCGCGACGCGCGAGCAGCGCGACGTCGCTTACATGCGCGTGCGGGAAGCGCGTGAAGCCGGATTCTCGGTCGTTGCGGTGATCTCAGCGATGGGCCGGTTTCCCGATCCGTATGCGACTGACACGCTGCTCGCCATGGTGAACGGCCGCGGGGGCAACCCGAATACGGAGCTGCTGCTGGCGGCTGGAGAGCTGATTGCGGCCGCCGTTTTTGCCGAGGAGCTCGTCGCACAAGGAATCGATGCGATTGCGCTCTCCGGCGCGCGCGCCGGGATCGTGACCGACTCGCGCTATGGCGACGCGACGATTCTTAGAGTCGAGCCGCGCGCGATTTACGAGCTGCTCAAACGCGGAAGCGTCGCGGTCGTCGCCGGATTCCAGGGCGCGACCGAAGACGGCACCGTGACGACGCTCGGGCGCGGCGGAACCGATCTGTCGGCCATCGCAATCGGGCATGCCCTCGAAGCGCAACGCGTCGACATCTACACCGACGTGACCGGCGCCATGACCGCCGATCCTCAGCGCATCGCCAGAGCACGGACGATCGACCGCGCTTCGCTCGAGGAGATGAACGAGCTGGCGAATCACGGCGCTAAAGTAATGCATCATAAGGCCGCCGACTACGCGGACCGTACCGGCACTCGATATTCCGTGAAGGGCTTGCATACCGATCGCGGCACGCTGGTGGATGAGACGGTCGACCATCACCGATACGTAACCGGCATTACGGCGTCGGGCCGGGTGACGTGGGTGCGGATCATTCGCGGCGATATCGAATCGCCGCGCCGGCGGATGGAGACCGAGCTCGAAATGTTTCGCCGAACGGCCGAGGCCGGCATCTCGATCGACCAGGTCACGATCAATCAAGCCGGCGTCGCGTTCGTCGTGAGCGGCGATCGCGGAAGCGAAATTCGACAGCTCCTGGGTGATTTGAACCTCGCCGTGCGCGTGCGTGAAGGCTGCTCCAAACTCTCGATCGTCGGTACCGGCATGCGCGGGACACCCGGCGTCGTGCATCACGTCGTGGATGCGCTCTCCCGCGCCGATATCGAGATCATTCATTGCACCGACAGCAACGTGACGATCTCAATTCTGGTGCCGGCGTCGGAAGTCGCACGGGCCGAGAGCGCGGTTCACGACGAGTTCGGGCTCGATCGAGGAGATCCGGCCGGATGAGCGTGGCCACTGGAGCGATCGTCACCGCGATGATCACGCCGTTTGACGATCGCGGCGACCTCGATCTGTCCGAAGCTCAGCGGCTGGGGCGCTGGCTGGTCGATCGAAAGAACGACGGGCTGGTCGTGGCCGGTTCGACCGGCGAAGGACAGACGCTCGATGCCACCGAGCGAACCGCGCTCTGGCAGGCGGTGAAAGATGCCGTCGGCGACACGGCGGCCGTCATCGCCAACGCCGGGACAAATTCAACGCGCGAGTCGGTCGGCGCCGTGCAGGCGGCGGCAGCAGCCGGCGCCGACGCGATTCTCGCGGTCGTTCCGTATTACAACAAGCCGACGCAGCGCGGAATGCTCGCGCATTTTGGTGCGCTCGCCGAAGCAACGGACCTTCCGATCGTGATCTACAATATTCCCGGCCGCACCGCGGCAAATATGCTGCCCGAAACATTGTTCGAGCTCGCGACGCGCCACGCGAACATCGTCGGCGTCAAGGAGTCGAGCGGCGATCTCAAGCAAATCGGCCTTATTCTGGCGGGACGGCGCAAAGGTTTTATGGTCTGGGCGGGCGACGATCATCTCTTTCTTCCCTGTCTCGCGCTTGGAGCAGATGGTGTCGTTGGAGTTGCGTCGCATCTTTGTTCGCCCGAGTACCGGCGAATGTTCGACGCATACCGAGCCGGGCGCGTCGAGGAAGCCGCGCAGATTCACGCGTCGCTGTTGCCGCTCATCGATGCGTTGTTTGCGACGACGAGTCCGATTCCGGTGAAATGGGCGATGGAGCAGCTCGGCTTTCGTGCGGGACGTTGCCGCTTGCCGCTCGACGAGATACCCGCGAGCGTTGCGGACCGCTTGCGCCCGTTGCTGACACCGTACCTTTCACAACCCGTCGAATCGCGATGAGCTCGCTCGAGATCTTGGGATGTCGTCTCGATCCAATCGACGCCGGCGAGGCGACGGCGCGCATCCTCGCGCTCGCCCGCGAAGGCCACGCGGCGCATGTGGTCACGCTCGGAACAGAGATGGTCGTTTACGCTCAGCACGACGCGCGCTTCCGCGCGATCGTCAATCAATCGACGCTTTCGCTTTGCGACACGGTCGGTCTACTGGCTATTGCTCGACTGCGCGGCGCGCGGTTGCGCGGGCGCGTGGCCGGAGTCGAGCTGATCGAACGCCTTTGCGCGGGCGCCGCCTCGCAAGGATTGCCGATTTATTTTTTGGGAGGGGCGAATGGCGTCGCCGCGGATGCTGCGGCAATTCTGGAAGTGCGTTTCCCCGGTCTGCAGGTTGCGGGAACCCAAAGCGGCTTTTTCGGCGATGGCCAAACGCCGGCGATTGTCAGCGCGATCGCGGCGAGCAGAGCAAAGCTGCTCTTCGTCGGCATGGGTTCGCCGCGGCAAGAGTACTGGATCGCCGACCATCTGCGCGAAACCGGTTGCGGCGCCGCAATCGGCGTCGGCGGTTCGTTTGACGTGATCAGCGGTCGACTCGAGCGCGCACCCGCGAGGGTGCGACGGCTTGGCTTGGAGTGGCTCTACCGGCTCGTGCGGGAGCCGCGGAGGTGGCGACGGCAACTCGCCTTGCCACGCTTCGTTTGGCTGATCGCGCTCGACGAGCTCGGGTTTCGCGGCGCGCAGAAAAGAGCGGCCGGCTCGTGAAGGCGATGATCTTGGCTGGCGGCCTTTCGACGCGGCTCTATCCGCTGACCAAACTCGTTCCCAAGCCGCTCGTTCCAGTGGTCGGCGTTCCCAACGCCGCGCATCTGCTGCGTTACCTAAAGTCCTACGGCTTCGACGAGATTGCGATCAACGTGCACTACCTCGCCGACGCCATCACCGCGACCCTGGGCGACGGATCGCAATTCGGCGTACAGCTCCGGTACTCGTACGAACCGGAGCTTCTCGGGAGCGCCGGCGGCGTCAAGAACATCGAATCATTCTTCGACGACGAAACGTTTCTCGTTATCGGTTGCGACGAGCTCACCGATATGCGTCTCGACCAGCTGCTCGATTTTCATCGCGACCGCGACGCGATTGCGACAATCGGACTCGTCGAGTGCGACGACGTGGATCAGTACGGCGTCGTCGTGCTGGACGAACGGAGCAAGATTGTCGGTTTCCAAGAGAAACCTGCTAAAGGCACCGAGCGAAGCCGGCTGGCAAACACCGGTGTGTACGCCTTCTCACCTGCGATCTTCGAACACATTCCGGCCGGTGAGTTCTACGACTTCGGCAATCAGGTATTTCCGTCGCTGCAAGCGGCGGGAGAGCGCTTTTACGGTTTCGATGCGCGCGGTGCGTACTGGGCCGACATCGGCACGCCCCGCGAATACCGGCGTGCGAGCTACGACGTCGTCAAGGGCGTCGTGCGGATCCCGCAGACGAGTCCGAACGGCATCGATCCCTCGGCGAGGCTGGGCGACGGCGTTCGCATCGAAGGCCCGGTGCGGCTGGGCGCGGGCGTTCGAGTCGGCGAGGGCGTTTCAATTGAAGGTCCGTGCATTCTCGACGATCGCGTCGTTGTGGAAGCTGGCGCACGGCTGGCGCGAACGATCCTTTGGCAAGCCGCGACCGTCGGTGAACGCGCCGATCTTCGCGACACGATCGTCGGGAACAACTATCTCGTTGCGCCCGGCGCCGTGCTTGAAAACACCCTCGTCGCGGGGGAATAAATGGGTATAACAGCAGAGTGTCTCGCGCGCTCTTCCCGATCCTGGCACTCTGCGCAGCAGCCCTGGCGGCGGCGCCGCCGGCGGTAGGCCGCGAGCGCGGTCTCCAGGTCGGCGCGGCCGCGCCTGAATTTCTGATCGACACCCTCGATGGCATTTCGATGACGAGCGACTTCCACGGTAAGCCCGCATATATCAACGTTTTTGCGACGTGGTGCCCGCCGTGTCGCCGGGAACTGCCGGCCATTGTGCAGCGAGCCAAGCAATATCGCGACCGCGTCGTCTTCCTGTTCGTTGACGAGCAGGAACCGTCGTCTCGAGTCAAGAGCTTCGCGAGCACGTTCGGCGTAACGCCGGTCGCCGTCGATCTGGGTCAGTTCGGAGCGACGTTCAACGTTCAAGGCCTGCCGGAGAGCATTTTCATCGATCGGCACGGAGTCGTACGGTCGGTGTATCGCGGAACGATTCCCGACGACGTTCTCGCCGGCGAGCTCGCCGCTCTCGTTTCCGACTCCGCGTCGCTCGCTATTACCGAACCTAGGTAACTCGTCGTCTCGTCGTGATCGAGCGGCATGCCATGGCGCCCGCTGCTCGATCTGCTTTTCCCGCCGCAATGCGCAAGTTGCAACGCGCTCGGTGCCGGTTTGTGCGCGAGCTGCGCGCCGCACGCAGCACCGATTCGCGTGCGGTTTCCGGCGCTTGCGGTCACGGCACTGGGTGTATATGCAGACGGCCTGCGCGCGGCGGTTCTCGCGCTCAAGGATGGACGGCGCGACGTTGCCGAAGCGCTTGCACATTGCATCGCGCCGCTCGTGCAGCCCGGGTCACTGCTGGTGCCGATTCCGACCACTCCCAAGCGACGCCGCGTTCGCGGCATCGACGGCGTCGAGCTCGTCGCTCGCCACGCGGCTGAGATTGCCGGCGCGCGCGTCATCTTCGCCCTCGAACAGCGGCTCGGTGACGCGCAACGCGGCCGGTCGCGCGCGGCGCGCCTTGCCGCGCACGGACGATTCGCCTGCAATGCTGCGAGCGTCGCAGCCAAACGCGTCACGCTATTCGACGACGTCTGCACGACCGGCGCAACGCTGCGGGATTGCGCCGCGGCGGTGCGCGAAGCCGGCGGCCTTGTCGAGGATGCGATAGTCGTCGCAGTCGCACTGCGCGAAGCGGGCACGTTTGCGGCCGCGACGAAGAGCGGCCCGCAGTGGAGAGAGCCGATCGCAACATAACGCCGCTAGACGAGCTATATTTGCAGCGGGCGTACGAACTGGCCGCCCGCGGCATCGGCGGCACCGCGCCGAATCCGCCGGCCGGCGCAGTTGTCGTTCGCGATGGGCGGATCGTCGGTGAAGGCTACCACCACCGCGCCGGATTGCCGCACGCCGAGCCGCTCGCGCTGCGCGAAGCCGGTGCGGACGCACGCGGCGCGACCGTCTACGTCTCGCTCGAGCCCTGTGGGCACGTCGGTCGCACGCCGCCGTGTACGCACGCGCTCATTGAAGCTGGTGTCGTGCGCGTCGTCGCCGGAACGCTCGATCCCGCCGGCCACGGCGGCGCCGGCGAGTTACGCGACCGCGGCATATCAGTTGCGATTGCCGGCGACCCGGTTGCCGCCGATCTGATCGAGATTTTCGCGCGCACGATGACGAGTAACCGCCCCTACGTCGCGTTGAAGATGGCGATGTCGCTCGACGGCGCTGTTGCGAGCCGCCCCGGCGTGAACGAACGGCTCGGCTCCGACGAAGAACAGCGTTACGTGCGCGCGTTGCGGGTTGCGTATGATGCGGTTATGGTCGGCGCGGGAACCGTTCGCATCGACGATCCGCAGTTGACGGTGCGTCCGCCGCACGATCGCCTGCGCCAATATGTGCGAATTGTGGCGTGCGAAACCGGTGCACTCTCGGCGGGGAGCCGAATCTTCAGCGAAGAGCCAGGGTACGCGCGAACGATCGTGATCGCGCCGGCGGCGTTGCAAGACCGGGTGCGCGAGCTCCAAGAAGTCGCCGACGTGCTCTGCGTCGGCGCGCCGCATGCGACTGCGCTCGATTTAGCGGAAGCGACGAAGGCCTTGCGCGCGCGCGGCATCTATAGCGTCTTGTGCGAAGGCGGCCCGCGACTTGCCGCCGGCCTCATTGCCGCGCGACAGGTCGATCGATTCTATTGGGCGATCGCTCCGGTTTTTCTGGGGAACGAAAACGCGGTGCCGGTGCTACGCGGCGTGGATCTTGCGGCGTTGAACGCGCGCATGTCGTTCGACCGCGTAGAAATGGCGGGCGGCGACGTGATTATTTCTGGCCTATGTTTAGCGGGTTGATCGAGTACCGGGGCACGGTCGTTGCGCTCGACGTGCGCGCCGGCGGGGGCGCGACGCTGGCGGTGCGCTGCGAAGGCGTGCAGACACAACGGCCTCAGCCGAAGGATTCGATTGCGATCGACGGCGTCTGTCTTACGGCTATCGCGGTTGACGGCGATGTCGTCACCTTCGATGTCATTCCTGAAACGCTCGCGCGCAGCACGTTGGGCGAACGAATCGCGGGTGAGGCCGTCAACGTCGAGTACGCGCTGCGCGTTGGGGATCGCCTCGGCGGCCACTTGGTCTACGGCCACGTCGACGCGGCGGTCCGGGTGCTTGTGCGAACGCCCGAAGGCCAAGGCGAACGCCTGCGGCTTGAAGCGCCGGTCGCGCTTGCGCCGATGATTGCGACCAAAGGATTCGTCGCACTCGACGGCGTGAGCCTTACGATTGCGGCAGAAGAAGATGGATGGTTCGAAGTGGCGCTGATTCCCGAAACCTTGGCGCGCACGACGTTGGGTGCGCGTTTGCCGGGCAGCAGGGTCAATATCGAAGTCGACCCGCTCGCCCGGTACGTACATCATGCGCTGGGTGCCAAGCTGTGACGCGGTTTCGCGATGTCGTCCCACCGGGTGCGCGAATATTTACGAGCAGGCTGCAGGTGCAGTGGGCCGACGTGGACATCGCCGGCATCATGTATTTTGCGGCGTACTCGCGATTCGCGGAATATGCCGAGATGCAGCTGTTTGCCGAGCTGGGTTTTCCGTACGAGAGCGTCTTCGGTGAGTACGGCTTCTGGCTGCCGCGGGTTCGCGTCGAAGCCGAATACCACGCGCCGGCTTTGATGAGCGATTGGCTGCGAATGCGCACGCACGTCGAGCGCGTCGGCGCTTCGAGCGTACGGTGGCAAACGGTATTCTTCAATGAGCGCACCGGCCAGCCGGGTGCGGCGATGACGTTGATCGTTGCGGCCATCGACGCGACGACCAACAACAGCCGACCGCTGCCGGAACGGATTCGCTCGGCGCTGCTCGCATGCGTGTAGCGATGCTGTTGGCGCCGAAGCAGATCGCGCTGCGCGAAGAACCAATCCCGGAGCCGTCGCCCAGCGGGATCGTCGTGCGCGTTCGCGCGGCACTCACCGACGGCACGGATCTGAAAACCTACCGGCGAGGCCATCCGAAGATGCCGATGCCGACACGCTTCGGCCACGAGTTCGCCGGCGACGTTGCCGCAGTTGGCGGTGGCGTTACGGCCTTCGACACCGGTGATCCCGTAATGTGCGTGCACACCGGGCCGTGCGGGGAGTGTTATTGGTGCCAGCACGAGCAGCCCGAACTCTGCGAAACGATCATGCCGGCAATGCTCTTAGGCGCCTACTCCGATTTCATCGCCGTGCCGAAGCGCATCGTGGATTGTAACTGCTTTCGCAAACCGGTTGACGTAAGTTATGCCGAGGCCGCGTTTCTCGAACCGTTGGCATGCGTCGTGCATTCGATTGAGATGCTTGCACCAGAGCGCGGTTCCACCGTTGCCGTGCTGGGAAACGGCGCGTTCGGCATCCTGCATGCGCTGCTCTTGCAACGTGAGGGCGTCAACGTCGCGCTGTTTGGCCGGCGCCCGGAACGCGTGGCGCTAGGGCGCGAGCTTGGGCTGGAGAGCATCGACACGCGCGCGGCCGATATCCGGGAGGCCGTGCTCGAGCGGACGAACGGGCGCGGCGCCGATGCGGCGATCGAGTGCACCGGCAGCGCGCAAATGTGGGAAGATGCACCGTCGTTCGTGCGCCGCGGCGGCCGCGTCTCGTTCTTCGCCGGATTGCCGGCCGAGGCGCGCGTCTCGTTCCTAGCCGCGCGGCTGCACTACGATGAAGTGCAGCTGCTCGCGCCGTTTCACTTCACGCCGGCTAACGTGCGCACAGCCTTCGAACTGATTGCCGCCCACGCTCTGCCGCTGCAGCGACTCATCTCGCGGGCTTATCCGCTCAGCGAAATTGTGGATGCATTCGAACGACTCGATGCGGGCGAGGGCGTGAAGGTGTTGATCGAACCGTGACCACGCGAGTTATGCGGGCCGCGGTGCTCTATGACGTCGACGACATTCGCATCGAGGAGCGCCCCGTTCCGGAACTCCACGACGGCGAGATTCTGGTCCGCACCATGGCGAGCGGAGTCTGCAGCGGCGACGTCATGGCGTGGTATATCCGGCGCAAAGCGCCGCTCGTGCTGGGGCACGAGCCCGCCGGCGTCGTCGCAGAGACGCGCGACGGCGGCTTTTCGGTGGGCGATCGCGTCTTCGTGCACCATCACGCGCCGTGTTTTGCGTGTCGAGCGTGTCAGCGCGGCGAGTACGTGCAATGCGCGACATGGCGTGGCAGCAAGATCGAGCCGGGTGGAATCGCCGAGTACTTTCGCGTGCCGCGCGAAAACCAGCGCGACACGCTGCGCCTCCCGTCAGGCGTTGCGTTTCCGGACGCCGCATTGGTCGAGCCGCTCGCGTGCGTCGTGAAATCGCTGCGCCGCAGTGGCCTGCGCGCCGGCGACCGCTGTTTCGTGATCGGGCTCGGCGTCATGGGATTGCTCCACGTTCTGGCTGCGCGAGAAATCGGGGCGGAAATCTTTGGAAGCGATTTTATCGCGCAGCGGCGCGACCTCGCGGCGCGCAACGGCGCTACCGCTTTTCATCCGGATGAAGCGCGCCGCGTCCTCGGCGACGGAGCCGACGTCGTTATCTGCGGGCCGGGAACGCCGGCCGCGCTGCAGTCCGCCGTCGAAGCGGTGGCGCCGGGCGGCACCGTGGTGATGTTCACGCCGTTTCCACCCGAGGTGGCGGTGAGCGCCGACTCCGCACGGTTTTATTTCGGCGACCTGCGCCTGGTTGCAAGCTACTCTTGTGGCCCGGACGATACGCGCGCAGCGCTGGATTTAATTCAAAAGGGAATCGTTAGTGCGGAAAAAATTGGCGCCACGCTCGTCTCGATTGAGGAAGTGCCGCGCGCCTATCGCGAGCTGGCCGAGGCGCGCATCGTCAAGCCGATCGTGGTGTTCGATCAACCTTCGGCATAGATCGGCGGCGCCGGTTCCGGCAAGGGTAAGACAACGTCGTCGGCGCGCGACGTGACGCGCCAACCGACGATCAGCGCCACGGTCCGGCGAACTGCGCGAACGTCAGCGTGAAAATCGACGGCCCGATCAACATCGAGATGCCGCGCACCGAACCGAGGGCGCCTTGCAACTCGCCCTACGCTTCCGGACCGACGCGTCGCGTCATAAGTCGTCATGCTGAGCGCGCCAGATGCGCTAGTTCGGCAGTGTGTTTGGGATTGTCGTGAAGCCCCCGAAAGCGTCGCCTGAGCCGGATAGTCCTCCCGTATATGTCCCTTCATCGTGCGCCGCGGGATACGAGCGCTGATCGATGATCGGGTAGCCGGCGCTCACCGATGAGTCCGAGACAAAGATGTTCGACGACGTCGCATCGAGGCGGAACGTTCCCGCGCAATAGGTTGCGTTAAGGTTCCGCCGGCGCGAGGTCCGCTGTTCGTACGGCTTGGGATAGATCACCATTCGTCCTTCGAAGCCCCCGGCGCAAAGATTAGGGTTGTCGACGACGATCAGGTCATCGTTCCTCGGGTTGACGCCGATGCCGGCCGCGTAGCCGAGTTCGGCGCGCAGGTGCGGCTTGATGCAGGGCTTCGAGCCTCCCGGATACTCGACGACGCCCATGAAACCGCCCGGGCCGTAACCGTTGACGAAGACGTCACCTTCATTATCAACCGCAATGGCGAACGCGTCGTAGATGTACGAGCACGTCAGCTCCGTAGGTTGGGACGAGCCCGCCTTATAGACGGCAACGCTCGCCAGATTGAGGGCGTAAAGCGTTGCTTTCTTGTCGATCGCGATGTCGACCGGACTGCCGTACGGGTCGGGCAACGTGTTTTCGACCTTCGTCTTGACGTTGTATGTGACGACTTCCGCCGGCGAATAGTTGGCGATCGCCACCGTGTTGCCGTTCGCCACCATATTGTAGCCCTGGAAAATGCCGAGTGGACCCGAGATGGTGCTCGGATTCGTGCCGCCGCTAGGGCTGATCGGCCAATATTCGAGCGTACCCTTTTGGGTATCGAACGCAACGAGCGCCGGTTTCTTAAATGCCGGCGACAGCAGCTCGCGCACCGCCGCCGTGCTGGTCGACGACAGACCAGCGCTCGGGGTCGCGCCGCCGCCACTGCATCCGGAGACGCTGACGGCCGTGGAGATTAGCGCGATACCGAAGAGAAACAGTTTAGGCATTGTGAAAGCTCCCTGATGTAGAGAAGCAGTTTGGCGTCACTCTCGGGGACGCTGGATTTGGATGCCGTAAGTCATCATTCCTGGACCGCGCCGGCGGGGAATCGCGGCGGCGGCTGCTGAACGGTCGCCGGCAATCCTGTTGCTACGGAGGTGCGTGATGCGTCTGTCAATCCACCTTTTTGCTATCAGCGCGATGGCGTCGCTCGTCGCCCCGTTAACCGGTTGCGGTGGACACGACTTCGGGTCTGCGATTCCCGGATCCGTCGGCACCGCGACGGGCGCCGGCGTCAAGGGAGCGCTCTCGATCGAACGCTCCGCTCGGCGGATTCACGTGACGAAGGCCGGAGCCGGCTATCCGGTGACGGCGGTTCCGCACGTGCGCGTACCGGACGAGGCACCGTGCGTTGACGTTCTCTTCACGCCGCAGACGCCGCCCATCAACAAAGGCGATTTGCCCGTCGGCAGGTTTGGCGACTATAAAGACCATCCGTTCAACTATACGCCGCCGACGAACTGTCCGGGTCCGTACGCGAAAATCGTTCTTCGCGTGCGCTTCAAAGTCTCTGCGGGTGTTCAGTTCGATCGCACCGGCGCGATTTGGGTCGGCGCGACCAACATCTTTTTCGGCACGACGGCGGAGCCGGGCTCGAATGCGAGCCCGCAGTGGGGCATCGAGCGCGACGTAACCGAGTATTCGCCGATCTTCGCTCAGAGCTCGATCGGTCAAGCATCCGTCTACAACATCGTCAACTCGCAGTATACGTCGACTATCTACGGACGCGCCGAGCTCGATTTCTACCCGGCAACCAAACAGTATCCACCCGCGCAGGTTGCCGACGCGGTCTATCCGCTCTCCGGCGGCCCCAGCGGCGGGTACGTTAATCTGAACAAGCCAACCGATCAGATGACCGGGACGTTCACGTTTCCCACCAACGTCGAGGCTGCATACCTTGACGTCTTCCTGGAATCGCAGTCCACGGACGAGTTTTGGTACACGTGCATGCCGAACGACCTCGCGCAGAAGCTCAATAACTGCGGCAACACGGCACTTCGCGAAGGCCTGGTGACGCTCGACGGACAGCCTGCCGGCGCCGTGCCGGCCTATCCGTGGATCTACTCAGGCGGCATCGACCCGTTCCTGTGGGTCCCGATACCAGGCGTCGAGACGCTCAACTTCGTGCCCTATCGCATCGACCTGACGCCGTTCGCCGGGCAGCTCGACGACGGCAACCCGCACACGATCGCCGTCTCGGTCTTTAACGTCAATAACTACTTCGCCGCGAATGCGGCACTCGTCGTCTATCAAGATCATGGCTCGTCGGTCGTCACCGGAAGACTGGTGAGCGACGGCACCGCAAGCGCGCCGAACGAGCGGACCGTCGAGCACGTAAAATCCGGCCCATCCGGGACGAGTGGAACGATCACTACCACGGCGACGCATCCGGTGAGCCTCAACGGCTACGTGATTACGTCGAAAGGCCGCATCGATACCCGGGTAACCCAGCACGTGCGGTTCTCGAACGTACAGAAGATCAACGTTACGTCCAGTCAATTTCTGCAGGACATCGTTCAGAAGACGACCGTCGACTCGGACACGCTAACGACGACGAAGGGCCATGCAGCCAGATCGCACGAGCAACGCACTTGGCCGCTGACGCTCAACTACGACTTCGTTTCGACTGGCACTGCCACTGCCACTCAGACAGCTTCAGTCGTGCAGACCAAGGACGAGGCAGGCGCCAATGCCCGCCCGTGGTCGCTGCTAAACACAGTGCAATCGTCCGATACGCTGATGTTCACGCCGTCCGGGTTCACGCCCTCAAACGGCAAGAGCCGGCAGCATTATCGGTCGCACGAACGGGGGCGCTGCTACGATGAAACGATCAAATCGCTGAACTACGTGCTGACCGGAATCATGAAGGGGTGTTGATCGCCGTCAAGCCGGCATCCGCCTCGACCCAGACCATATCGTCTTGACATTTGTAAAGTTCCGCTTAGGCTAGAAGCCTATGAGCTGCTTTGCCGACGCGCTGAACGCCGCGATGGACGAGGCCGGGCTCTCGGCCGCCGACCTGGCGGAGAGCGCCGGCTTGACGGAATCGGCGATCTCGCTGCTTCGGGCCGGGCGCCGCGAGCCATCGTACCGCACCCTGCAGCGCCTGACCCACGTATTTCCGTCGCTTGGCGAGCAACTCGCTGAGTCGCACGGTCCGTTCGATTCGATCGAGGATGCGGTCGTCGACATTCGCGCCGGCAAGATGGTCGTCGTACTCGACGACGAGGATCGCGAGAACGAAGGCGACCTCGTGATGGCGGCGCAGATGGTCACGCCCGAAGCGATCAACTTCATGCGCAAGCACGCGGGCGGCTTGATCTGCGTACCGATGGTCGGGGCGCGGCTAGATGAGCTTCACATTCCGCAAATGGTTCGCGAGAACACCGCGGTGCACGAGACGGCATTTACGGTTTCGGTCGAGGCTCGCGGCATGACGACGACCGGCATCTCCGCCTACGACCGCGCGACGACGATCAAACGGCTGCTCGATCACGACGCAAAACCCGCCGACTTCTTACGTCCCGGTCACACGTTTCCACTGCGCGCGCGGGAGGGCGGCGTTCTCGTCCGCGCGGGGCAGACCGAAGCGGCAGTCGATCTCGCGCGGCTCGCCGGACTCTACCCGGCCGGGGTGATTTGCGAGGTCATGGCCGACGACGGAACGATGGAGCGTTTGGAGGGATTGCGCGCTTATGCCGATCGTCATGGCCTCAGACTCATCACCGTCAAAGACTTGATCGCATATCGAATGCGCACCGAGAAGCTCGTCACCAAAATCGCCGAGTTCGATCTGCCAACGACGCTCGGTGAGTGGAAGGGCGTCGCCTATACTACCAGCATCGACGAGAACACGCACGTGGCGCTGGTGATGGGCGAGATCGGCAACGGGAAGGAGATTCTCGTTCGGGTTCACTCGGAGTGCATGACCGGCGATGCGCTGCACTCGATTCGCTGCGATTGCGCCGCGCAACGCGACGGCGCGATGCGTGCGATCGCACAAGAAGGCCGCGGCGTCTTCCTCTATTTGCGCCAAGAGGGCCGGGGCATCGGGCTTGCCAACAAACTGCGCGCCTACGAGCTGCAAGACCGCGGCGCCGATACGGTTGAGGCGAACGTCGCCCTAGGCCTGCCGATCGATAAGCGCGACTACGGCATCGGTTCGCAGGTGCTAGCAGATCTTGGCGTGCGCGAGATGCGCTTGATCACCAACAACCCGAAGAAGATCTTCGGGCTGGAAGGCTACGGGCTGAAGATCGTCGGACGCGTGCCGCTGCAGACGACGCCGACCGCGCACAACAAGCACTATATCGCGACGAAACGCTCGAAGCTCGGCCACATGCTCGACGAGGCTGTCTCGTGAAGCGAAACGGCGTGCAGCGTCCTGCGCCGCCGGATTGCAGCGGCCGCCGATTTGCGGTCGTGGCGGCGCGCTTCTATAGCGACGTGGCCGAATCGCTCATCGAGGGCGCACGGCGCGCCTTGCGTGACTGCGGCGTCGCCGATGAGCACGTCAGCATCCACGACGTTCCCGGCTGCTTCGAAATTCCGCTGGCCTGCCGCAACCTGATCGCCAGCGATCGCTACGACGCGCTCGTCGCGCTCGGTGCAGTGATCCGCGGCGAAACGCCGCATTTTGAATACGTCGCGCGTGAATGCGCGCGCGGAATCATGGACGTACAGCTGGCGACGGGAATTCCGATCGGGTTCGGCATTCTCACGACCGAGAATCTGGCACAGGCTCAGGAACGCGCCGATCCCAAAGGCGCGAATAAGGGGTATGCCGCCGCGCTTGCGGCTGCGACGCTGCTTTCGATGAACGCCGGCATCCCACGAGCGGGTTTCCGCAGGAACTGAAGCGTCGTGGTCGCATGTAGCGGCCCTTGTAGCTACATGGGAGAGCCAAGCGTGGAAGATAAAACCTTCACCTGCAAGGACTGTGGAAGCGAGTTCGTGTTCACGGCGAGAGAGCAGCATTTCTTCGCCGAAAAAGGCTTCCAGAATCAACCCCAGCGTTGCCGCGAGTGCCGTCAAGCGCGGCGCGCCCACGGAGGCGCGGGATCCCAAAGTCGGCCGAGTTTTACCGCCGTCTGCGCCGCGTGCGGCGTCGAAACGACCGTTCCATTCCGTCCGCGCGGCGACCGTCCGGTCTACTGCCGCACCTGCTATTCGGAGAAAGTGCCCGCCGGCGTCTGATGCCGCGGTTCCGATTGCGATGAACACGCTCGCACCCGTCGCCTGGGACGGCGATGCGGTGCTCTATCTCGATCAGCGCCTGCTGCCTCAGGAAATACGCCACGAGCGCGCTCGAACGGTCGACGACATCGAAGGCGCGATCAAGAGCCTCGCCGTCCGTGGAGCGCCCTGCATCGGGGTCTTCGGCGCCTACGGCGTCGCACTGCTCCGGCAAACGATTGCGGATGACGAGCTGTTTGCGTACGCCGCCCGGCGCGTACGCGAAGCGCGCCCGACGGCCGTCAACCTGGGATGGGCCGTCGATCGCGTTCTTTCTGCCGACGATCCGTTGCAAGAGGCGCGCGCAATCCATGCCGAGCAGCTCGCCGTCGACGCGGCGATTGCGAGCAACGGACTCGAGTTGATTCCAAAAGGCGCGCGCGTTCTCACGCATTGCAATACCGGACCACTGGCGACGGGCGGCAGCGGAACGGCGCTCGGCGTCATTATTGCCGCACACCAAGGCGGAAAGAAGCCGCGCGTTTTTGTCGACGAGACGCGCCCGCTCCTACAGGGTTCGCGGTTAAACTATTTGGAGCTGCGCGAAGCCGGCGTCGATGCCGTGCTGATCGTCGACGCGGCCGCCGCCGTGTCGATGCAGCGGCAGCACATCGACCTGGTCATCGTTGGGGCCGACCGCATCGCACGCAACGGCGATACGGCGAACAAGATCGGAACGTACTCGCTGGCAATCTTAGCCGCGCATCACGGCATCCCGTTCTACGTTGCGGCACCCCGCTCGACGTTCGATCTGACGATTCCAAGCGGCGCGGCGATTCCCATCGAGGAACGCGCCGCCGACGAAGTTGCCGCATTCGGCGGTGCGCGAGCGGCGCCTGACGGTGCGGGCGTGTACAATCCGGCGTTCGACGTAACGCCGGCACACCTTATTACGGCGTTCATCACGGAGTGCGGGATCCTCCGCCCGCCCTACTATGAGTCAATCGACAATCTCCAGCTTTGTACCATTGTCACCCTGAGCGACGGCGCCCTTCGCCCGCGCTCAGGATAAACTCCGCGCCGGAGTCGAAGGGTTGAGATTTTACGACTTTCTCGATAAAGAACCGGCGATCGGGAAACTCGTCGTTATCGAGGGCACCGAACGCGTGCTCGCGGAGCGCGCGCTCGAAGTCATCATCGACCGGTTGTTGCCGCCCGAAGTGCGCGACCTGAATCTCGTCCGCTTTGCAGCTGAGGCCATCACCGATGCGGCAAACGTGCGCGAAGCCGTCCATGCAATGCCGTTCTTGGCCGATCGGCGCGTCGTGGTTGTGGCCGAAACGCAGACGATGCGGTCGGCGGCGCGCGAAGCCCTGTGGTCGGTCGCGCAAGAAGCGCCCGAGGGAAACACGCTGGTGTTGCTCGATCTGCTCTCGCCGCGCTCGCAGCGGCCGGTGCCATTCGGTACGCTTGCGGGACGGGCCGCGCTGCGGGTCGATACGACCGCAGGCGAAGAAGCGCGCGAGCGTTTCGTGCATGAGACTTTGCAGCGTCTAGGCGCGAAGGCAGAGGCGCGCGTCGTCGAGGAGCTGGCGTGCAGCCAGGCCGAGCTCGGAGCGGTGCGCAACGATCTCGAGAAGCTCGCGTTATCGGGCAAGCGCATAACAATGAAGGATCTCGAACGCGAAACGCTGATGAGCGAAGATCCAAAAGCGTATAAATACGCGAGTGCGCTAGCCGAGGGCCGGATCGTCGAGGCGCTAGCGATCGCACACGAATCGTTCGCGAACGATCCGCGCGGCGCCGCCATACCGCTACTTTCCGCGCTCGCTACCGAGTGCAACTACATCTGGGAGCTTGCCCGTCCGGGCGGCACGCTTCCATCGCGGGCCCGCTGGCGCGAACGCTTCCTGCGGCCTCTGGCGCGCCGCGTCGGCGAACGCCGCGCGCGAATCGCTTACGAGCGGGCGGTACGGGGCATCGAGGCGATCGTCACGGGGCGCGCCGGTAACGATCCCGACGACCACCGCGCGCTCGTCGACCGCATTAGCGCCGAACTCTCGAGACTAGCCAAGTCTTAAATCAATAGTTGACGCCCGAAGCGGCGGCTGGTATACTCTTAAATATTTAGTTGCCATACCGCCGAGGTGGCCTGCCGTGCCTCATCGTTACCTTCTGCTCCCCGCGCTTACGGTTGGGCTGTTTAGCTGGGGCGTCCAAACGCGATCGCCCTCAGACTCACCGCAGCTAATTGTGACGCCGGAGAGCGCGTTATTCGACACCCCGGTGAGCATTCGGGTGAGGATGGCGACCCCGAACTCGCCGGTTACGCTCGAGGGCGGCGCTGCGATTGACGGACGGTCGTATCGCAGCTGGGCTTCCTTTCGAACCGATGCCTCGGGCGCTGTCGATCTCGCTGCAACGGCACCGCTGCGCGGCACGTACACCGGCGTCGATCCGATGGGGCTGTTTTGGTCGATGCAGCCGATCAAGAGTCATGGCTACATGCCGGCGTCGCTGAACCCGATTCACGTTCATTTGACACTCTATACAAAAGCGGGTTCGACAAGCGTGCTGGTCACGCGCACCCGAATCGCATCAGACGTAACCCGTGTCGCTCTTCGCGGCGAGCCGATCGTCGGGACCCTTTTTCTGCCGAAGAAATCGAGGGTCCGCGGAGCCGTCATCGTGCTTGGGGGTTCGGAAGGGGGAGTGGATGAGAACCGCGCCGCGATTATCGCCTCGCATGGGTTCGATACCTTGGCGCTTGCGTATTTCGGCATGAACGGTCTGCCTTCGGAACTGGCAAACATTCCGCTCGAATACGTCGAGCGTGGCATTGCCTGGGTTCACGAACGACCGGAAACGCACGATCTTCCGCTTTTCCTTGAAGGGGACTCAAAAGGCGCCGAGCTGGCGTTGCTCGTCGCCGCTCGTGACCCGCTCGTAAGAGGCGTCGTCGCGTTCGCGCCATCCGGCAGCGTGTTTGAGGGATTTTCAACGAAGCAGGGTGTGCAGCGTGCTTCGTGGACGATTTCGGGTGCTCCGGTGCCGTTCGCGAACAATCCCGTTCCCCCCGACGTAAAAGCCAAGATTCGTGCTGACCGCGTTGCAAAACGACCGGTCTCCTTTCGCGAGCAATACCAGGCGCTCGCGACGCCGGCGAGTCCGGAGAGCACCATTGCAGTCGAAAAAATCGCCGGCCCGCTCTTGCTTGTCGCGGGCGCAGATGACCAACTCTGGCCGTCCGACGTCTTCGCACGGCGCATTATCGCAGCCCGCAAGGCCAACGGCGTGAAATTTAGAGATCAGCTCCTGGTCTTTCCCGGCGCGGGACATGAAATCGACGCACCATACATGCCGACCAGCGACCTCGCCGTTTTTGATGAGGGCAACTTCCGGCTCGCGTTGGGAGGGACGGCTGCTGGGTATGCGCGGGCGGATGCAAGGATGTGGCCAAAGGTCCTCGCGTTCCTCGACCGGCTTTCCGCTAGCGCGTCGGATCCGGCCCACGGGCCGTTTCAACCGGCTTCCATCAATCGCTCGGTCCCGTATTGCTCAGCAGCACAATTGCGATGCCTGTAGATGGGCGCTGAACGTTAAATCCTCCATTGCCAAGCGTTCCACGATTCGGTGACCGGATTCGGGGCGAAGCCGTGAAAATCGACGCTGATCGCTTCCTGCTGGCGCTGCCACCAGAAGAAGACGATCGGGTTATCGACCGCGAGTAAACTTTCAATTCTAGAGTATGCGCGTTTGCGCGTCGGGCGGTCGTAATGCGTCAGCGCCGTGACCTGCGCAGCGTCCATCGCGGGGTTGCAATAGCGTGGATCGTTATAACCGTGCGGTGGAAAATTATCGCAGGTGAACTCCGACGAGTTATCCGGATCGATGCCCGCATACCACCCGTAGACGAGGAGATCGAACTTGCCGCCGTGTTGAATGCCGCCCATGCCCTGCGAGGCGTAAAGAATGTCGAGCGGATAATATTTGACGTTAACGCTTATGCCGATGCGCCGCAGTGCGGCCTGGATCAAGACGCTCTCGGAGCGATGGGTCGCGGTCGTCGTATCGGTTGCGAGCAACAGCTCCAGCGGACGTCCGTTCTTTCGCACGATTCCGTCGGCGCCCGGAATCCAGCCGGCGCGCGCCAGCAGCGCCCTTGCCGCATTCGGGTTGAACGGCACGGACACGACCGAAGGATCGAACGCCCATATCCAGTTCGGAAGGTCTTCGGTTGCGGTGATCACTTGGCCGTACGTGAGCTGGCGCGTGAGCGCGCCTTTGTCGAGCGCGGCTGCGATGGCGTTCCGCACGCGAACGTCAGCCAGAGCAACATGCGAGCAGTTCATCTCGACTCCCTCGAAACCGTTGACGTTTACCCAAGTAACGCGCGCATCGGGCAGCGCGTGCAGCTGAGGATACGTCTGAAGCGACGGTTCATGGATATAGTCGATGGAGTGCGTGGCGAGCAGATTGACCGCGGAATCCTCGTTGGGGACGAACTCCACCTCGATGCGCCGCAACGCCGGCGCGCCCTCAAAAAAGGCCGGGTTCGCATCGAGGACGATGCGGTCGCCGCGTTGCCATCGGACGAACTTGAATGGCCCATCGGAAACCGACGGCGCAGCGTCAAATGATATGTGATTGATGTCGGGGTACTGTGCGAGGGCATGGGCCGGAACTACGTCGTACGGCTGATCGCTTTCGGCGAAAAACGTGTTGACGAAGGGCGAAAAGGGTCGCTTTAGGTGCACGATCAGCGTGTAGGAATCGGGCGCGTCGATCGACCGAACAACGTCGTAGCCATGCCGTGAGACGACGTCGTTGTTGGTGTTTTCGATCGCTTGCCACGACCAGATGACGTCGCGCGACGTCACCGGCACGCCGTCGCTCCAATGGGCGTTGCGGCGCAGGCGATAGCGAATCGTCAACCCGTCCGGACTGATCCCGCCGTTTGCCTGCGTCGGCACCACGGTGGCAAGCATCGGCACCGGGTTGCCGCGCGGATCGGCCGAGAGCAGCGGCTCGAACATCAAGCGGTCGATGAAAATCTCGGGAGTGGTTCCCGCGAGCAGTGGATTGAGATTCTTCGGTTCCTCGAAGAGTGCGACGCGAAGCACCCCGGCGTGCGTCCACGGATGACGCAACCCGGCGACGCCGCTGCTCTTCGTGCAGCCGGCGAACGATAACGCAATAGCCAGCAGAACGCCTGCCGGTGATCTCATTACGCGTCCACTACGGTGACGAGGCTGCAGCTTCCCGTGAGGCGAAGGCCACCAAAGATCCATGGATTATCGCACCTATGCCTCGCCGTTCTCGTGGAGATATGGGCGCGCAGAGTTGCGCTCGCTCTTCTCCGAAGACATGCGTCGCCGGCTGTGGCGAGCGGTGTGGGTAGCGCTTGCCGAAGCGCAGTCCGCGCAGGGGCTGATCGCCGAGGCCGAAGTCGCCGATTTGCGCGCGCATGCTGGGGAGATCGACGTGGATGCCGCGCTCGCGATTGAACGGGAGATTCACCACGATCTCATGGCGGAGATTCGGGTTTTTGCCGCGCAGGCCAAACACGGCGGCGGCAAGCTGCATCTCGGCGCAACGTCGATGGACATCGAAGATACGATCGAGACCTATCGCTTGCGGCTCGCGCTTTCGCATATCGGGGAGAAGCTGTACGAATTGCTCGGCGCATTCGGCGAGAAGATTCGCGCGTACGCCGACCTCGTGTGCATCGGTTACACGCACCTGCAACCGGCCGAACCGACGACGCTCGGGTATCGCCTCGCCGCGTACGCGCAAGATCTCTTGGTTGATGACGATCAACTGCGCTTCGTCTTTGACAACTTGACGACCAAAGGATTGCGCGGCGCAGTCGGCACTGCGGCCTCGTACGAGCGGCTCGGCGAGGAGCCGGGGCGCTCGGCGGAGCTAGAAGCGTACGTTCTCGAGCGTTTTGGACTGAGCGCGCGTGAGATCAGCACGCAGACCTATCCGCGCAAACTCGACTACTTGCTGCTCGCCGCGCTCGCGGGTCTGGGGGCGTCGCTCTCGAGATTCGCCGCAGACGTGCGAATTCTCAGCAGCCCCGGATTCGGTGAGGTCGCCGAGCCGTTAGGACGTTCGCAAGTCGGCAGTTCGGCGATGCCGTTCAAGCGGAATCCGATCCTATCCGAACGGATCTGTTCGCTGGCGCGCTTGCTGCCGACGTATGCAGAGGTCGCGTGGCAAAACGCGGCGACGAACTACCTGGAGCGCACGCTCGACGACAGCGCCAACCGCCGCACGATTCTTCCCGAGGCGCTGCTCTGCGCCGACGAAATCGTGGCACTCGCTCGGATGGTAATCGACGGATTACAGGTCGATACTCGGCGAATCGCGGCGAATCTGCGCACGTATGCGCCGTTCGCCGGCACGGAGGCGGTCATGATGGAAGCCGTGCGGGCCGGCGGAGACCGTCAGCACCTGCACGAATCACTGCGCCGTGCATCGATGGAAGCGTGGGCGGCGGTCGGACGCGGCGAGGACAATCCGCTCTCACGCCTGCTCACCGAGGAACGCGCGCTGACGGCACTCGTCGATCCGGCCGAAATTCGGCACCTGCTCGATCCGAGCAGCTATGTCGGCACGGCGCCGCAGCGCGCGCGACTGCTGGCGGATCGCATCGAAAGCCTCGAGCCGTTTCCGCGTCAAACCGAGGTACGGGTTACGTGAACAAAGGGATCGAGATCGCGCGCGGCAAGACGAAGGTGCTCTACGAGAATCCCGGGCAGCCGCATCAGCTCGTTGTCGCGCAGATGGATTCGATCTCGGCCGGAGATGGTGCGCGCCGCAACGAGATCGCCGGCAAAGGACGACTGGCGGCCCAGACCACGGCGCGCGTCTTTCGGTTGCTCAACCTTTGCGGCTTGCCGACCCATTACCTCAACGGCGGCGAAGACGACGACAACAACGAGACGGTCGTGCGGCGCGCGAACATGATCCCGCTCGAGGTCGTGACGCGCGGTGTTGCCGCGGGCTCGTTCGTCAAGCGCAATCCGAGCGTCCAGCGTGGGGCGCTCTTGGTTCCGCGAGTGATCGAGTTCTTTCTCAAGGACGACGCGCAGCACGATCCGATGATCTCGCCGGACCAAATCGTCGCGCGTAATATCGCAACGCCGCAAGAGATCGGCATCATGACCGAACTGGCTCGCTTGACGTTCGATATTCTCTCGCACGCCTGGCGCAAGCGCGACGTGCTGCTCGTCGATTTAAAGGTCGAGTTCGGTCGGCTGGCGGGCGGCGAGAATCAAGGTCAACTGGTGATCGCCGACGTCATCGACAACGACTCGTGGCGCATCTGGCCGCAGGGTCGAGAAGAGCTCATGCTCGACAAACAGATCTACCGAAACCTCCAAACCGTCGACGAGGCCGCGTTGGAGAGCGTCAAGCGCGCCTACGAGCGTGTCGCCGATTTCGTCGGAACGTTTCCCGTCATGCGACCGGGGATGGTTGCCGTGATCGCCGACTCTCCCGCACAGGTCGAACGCACCAACGAAATCGTAAAAGCCCTCGGGCAGCTCGGTCTACCGACGGTCCGGCACGTCGCCAGCCCGTCCGCAACGCCCGGTTATGTCTTGCAAGTGATGCAGCAGCTCGAAGCGAGCTTCGCTCGTCTCATCGTGATTGCGGTCGGCGAAGACGAGTTGCTCCGTTCGATGCTTGATGCAAGCTCGTCGGCGCCGGTTCTCGACGGGCGAGTCGAGCCGGCGCAACTGGCGATGCAGTGCGCCAAGCTTTTCGGGCTCGAGGACACCGTGCTCTACGGGCGCACGCTGCTAATGCAAGCCAACGCACGGTCGTCGGTGTTGCACGCCGACGCATCGCTGCAACAGCAGGCGCCGATGCCTGCAGGAGCCGCAATTGGTTAGTTCCGGAGTTTCCGGAACTCCCAACGTCGCACTGCGCGACGACGAGCTGCAACGGATCACCGAGCATCTTGGGCGCGAACCGTCGAGGGTCGAGCTGCATGCCTTCGACGCACAGTGGAGCGAGCATTGCAGTTATAAGTCGAGCCTCGATCACCTCAAGCGGCTTCCGACCAGCGCCGCTCGCGTCGTTCTCGGGCCCGGCGAGGATGCCGGCGTTCTCCATCTGGGTATTCACGACAGCGAGCGTTACGCGATCGTCGTCGCGCACGAATCGCACAATCACCCCTCGCAGGTCGTGCCGTTCGAAGGCGCGGCAACGGGCATCGGCGGCATCGTGCGCGACGTGCTCTGCATGGGCGCCGAGGTCATTGGGGTTGCCGACCCGTTGCGTTTCGGGTCGATCGAGGGGTCGCATCAGCGATATGTCGCGCAAGGCGCGGTCGATGGAATCAGCGCGTACGGGAATGCCATCGGCGTTCCAAATATTGCGGGCGACGTCTACTTCGACCGGGGATTCGACGAGAATTGTCTGGTGAACGTCGTTGCGCTCGGAATTGTCAGAGAGGCCGAGGTTATCCATTCGCACGTCCCCAAAGGCGCCGAGGGATGGGAGATCGTGCTCGTCGGCAAGGCGACCGATCCGAGCGGCTTCGGCGGCGCATCATTCGCCTCGTTGACGCTCGGTGCAGAAGATGCGGAGCTCAACAAGGGTGCGGTGCAAGTCCCCGATCCGTTCTTGCAAAACGTGCTGATGCGCGCGAGCTACCGTGTCTTCGCGCTGCTGCGCGGGTTAAAAATCGTCGCGGCCTTCAAAGACTTGGGTGCCGGCGGAATCATGGGCTGTTCGGCGGAGATCACGGCGCACGGCGGATACGGTGCCGAAATCGATCTCGATCGAGTCAACGTTGCTGTGGACGGGATGGCGCCCGAGATTATCGCGGTCGGCGAGACGCAGGAGCGGCTCCTCTGGGTCGTGCCACCGGAGATCACGCCCGAATTGCTGCGCATCTATAACGAAGTCTTCACGCTGCCGGAGGTCGCATATAACGCACGTGCGACGGTGATCGGTCGCGTGACGGCGGACCGGCGGTACGTGATGCGCTACCGCGGCGACGTCGTCATGGACGTCGAGAGCGCGTTTCTCACCTGCGCGATCCGCGACGAGCTGGCATATACGGAAGTGATCTATCACGGCGCGGCCGTCGAGGAGCTTCCGGCCGTTGACGTCGAGTCGGTCTTTCCCCGCTTGCTCGCACACCGCGACGTGTGCTCGCGCGAACCGCTGTATCGCCGTTACGATAGCGTGGTCCGTGGCGCAACGGTTTTACCGCGAGGCCGCGCGGATGCAGGAGTGCTGGCCCCGATTCCAGGTTCGCGCCTGGGCGTCGCGCTCGCCGTTGCCGGGAACCCGCGCTACGGTCGCATCGATCCCGGTTATGCCGCCGAGTACGCCGTGCTGGAAGCGATGCGCCGCGTCGTTGCCGTCGGCGCTCAGCCGATCGGGCTGACCGATTGTCTCAACTTCGGCAATCCGCGCAAACCCGAGCAGTACGGCGAGTTCGTTGCGGCGGTCGTCGGTTTGGCGAATGCGGCAACGCGGCTCGACCTGCCGTTCGTTTCGGGAAACGTCAGCTTCTATAACGAATCGACCGCCGGATCGGCCGTGCCGGCTTCCGCGATCGTCGCATGCGTCGGCGCCGTTGACGACGTCGCGACCGTTGTTTCGCCGGGCTTTCGAGCTCCGGGATCGGCGCTGCTCTGGATCGGCAGCCGCGAGCTCGTCGTCGGCGGGTCGGTGCTGGCGGAGTTGCTCGGCATCGACGGTGCGTTGCCGCGCCTGTCCTTCAGTGGAGAACGTGCGGCGGTCGCAATCGTGCACGACGCGCTCGCGCGTGGCGTGCTGCGATCCTGCCGGGCAATTCGCGATGGCGGAATGTTGACCGCGGTCGCGCGTCTCGCGTTCGACGCCATGCTACAAGGCCGAACGATCGGCGCCGAGATCGATTTCGGCAACCCGCTGTGCGAGGCGGGCGGGTTCGTTTGCGAGGTCAGCGACGACAGCGGCATCGACCTGACCGGCGCGCTGCGCGTTGGTGAAACAATTTACGGCAATGAGCTCATCGTCAACGGCGTGCGTTTTGCGATCGCGCGTCTCTACGAAATTTGGTCGCAGCCGCTTTCGGAGCTCTATCCGTGAGCGCGCGAATCGCCGTTCCGGTCTTTCCGGGCACGAACTCGGAGGATGAAACCGTGCGTCTACTGCGGGGTTGCGGCGGCGATGCCGAGCTCGTCCACTGGTCGGAGCCTCATGCCTTGAACGAGTACGACGCCTACGTGCTCTCGGGCGGATTCGCCTACGAAGATCGAATTCGTGCCGGCGCGATCGCCGCGCACGACCGCATGATGGACTACGTTGTCGCCGCGGCGGCGGCGGGAAAGCTGGTGTTCGGCATCTGCAACGGCGCGCAGATTCTGCTCGAAGCCGGGCTCGTTCCGGGAACCGGCGTCGCGCGCAAGCCGACTGCCGCGTTCACGAAAAACGCGCCCGCGCCGCATTTCGTTTGCCGTCACGTCTATCTCAAACTTGCGATCGAACCGTCACGTTGTGCGATTACCGCGGCGCTCCCACCCGGCGCGCTCGTTCCCGCCTGGGCCGCGCATACTGAGGGCCGGCTCGCCGCAACGGCTGATCATCTTGAGGAAATCGTTGCGGGCGACCATCTCGCGTTCGTGTACGCGCACGCCAACGGGGCGGTTGACGCATCTGCGGTTCCTAACGGATCGGCCTTGGGATGCGCCGGCCTGGTGAATCGCACGGGCAACGTCCTCGCGATTATGCCGCACCCCGAACGTGACGGATGGAACTTCAATCACCTCGACCGGCGCGAAGGCGAAGACGTGCTCGCGCCGTCCGGCGGCGCCATGTTATTCCGCAGCTTCGTCAAGGCGCTGTCATCGTGAGCGCAGTCGAAGAATGAAGCGAGCGGTTGCGATCAGTCTCAAGATTCCTGACAACACCGCATACACGGCGTTGGTCGCATTGCGCCGGCTCGACGTTCCGGTCGAACGGATCGAGCGCTGCGAGATTTATTTTTTCAATGACGACGGCAACGTCGAGGCGCTAAAGCAGAGAATCGAAGCCGACGAGCGGATCTTCAATCCGAATCTACATCGCCTGACCGTGCTCGACTCACATCGGCCCGGTCGCGGTGAAGTTTGGATTGAGCCGCTCGCCTCCTCGAAAGACGCGCCGGCGGCTACTGCGTGGCGTCTCTTTGATGCTCAGAACCGACTAGTCAGTCACGGCGTACTCGCCGTGGCAGCTGAGCGGCTCTTGTGTAACCCCGCGATCGATCGCGCGCTTACGGAGGCCCGCGCCGGATGATGATGATCGGCGGCGGCGCATGAATCGCCCCTATACCGTCGCCACGCTCGGCTCGCATTCGGCGTTGCAGATTCTCAAAGGGGCGCACGACGAAGGCTTTCGCACGCTCGCGATTTCGAACCGCGACACGGAACGCCTCTACCGCTCCTTCGCCTTTATCGACGAAGTCATCGCGCTCAACAATTACTCTGAGTTCATGACGCTGATCGACGAACTCGAGCGGCGCAAAGTCATCATCGTCCCGCACGGCTCGTTCGTGGCATACCTGTCGCTGGACGAGCATAAAAAGATGACGATTCCCTACTTCGGAAACAAGGCGGTGCTCGATTGGGAGTCGAGCCGGGAATTGCAGCGCGAGTGGCTATCGCGGGCAGGGTTAAAGCTGCCCCGCCAGTTCCGCAGCGGCGCGGAAATCGACCGGCCGGTCATCGTCAAGCTCTACGGTGCGGCGGGCGGCAAGGGCTACATGTTCATTCGCGACGCGCACGATTTTGAGGCGCGCGCCGCGCACCTGAAAGCGGCGTACACGATTCAAGAGTACATTATCGGCGTTCCGCTCTACATTCATTACTTCTACTCGCCGCTGCAGGACAAGCTCGAGATCATGTCGATGGATCGCCGCTACGAAACGAACGTGGATTCGCTCGGGCGAATCCCGGCGGCCGCCCAAGAAGGCATGGACGTGAGCCCCTCCTACGTCGTCGTCGGCAACCAGCCGGTCTCGCTGCGCGAGTCGATGCTCGCCGAAGCGTTGCGGATGGGCGACGACGTCGTCCGGGTCAGCAAGGAGATCTGCGGTCCGAAAGGCCTCTTCGGAGCTTTCTGCATCGAGACGATCATCACGCCCGATATCCAGTTTTACGTGATGGAGATCTCCGCCCGCATCGTCGCCGGGACGAATCTTTTCATCGACGGCTCACCATATTCTTATCTGAACTACTCCGAGCCGATGTCGACCGGGCGCCGGATCGCCAGGGAGTTGAAGAACGCGTTGCTAACCAATAACCTCCGGTTGGTGCTGGATGATTCGAGCGTTTTATAGGGTAGCCGCTCCACTGCTGGCGGTTTGCGCGGCGATCGCCATTCCGGCGGCCGCTCGAGCGACCTACCAGGCCGATCCCGCCGTGCTCTATCAGCAGATGAAAGATGCGTATGCCAAAGGTGACGCCGCCGGCTGGAACTTTCGGGCGGAGGAGACATATCTTGCGACGATCTTTAACGCCGGGCGCGCGTACTCGCTGCAATATCCCGACGATCCGGCGTACGGCGAACTGGCCACGCTGACGGTCCGCATTGGCACGGGGCTGCACTACAACCCGCTGACGAATCACGACGGCGCCGTCTGGTGGGTGCGTGAAGCGGCCGACTGGATCACCAAACATTCTCAGGATCTCGAACTGCTCTCGCAGGCCCAAGGCCTGCTGCAGCGCGCGAATTCGGAAGACGACCCGGCGCAGCTGGCGCGTCTTGCCGACGAAGACGCATCGGGGAACGTTCGCGCGTACCCCGGCGATACCGACGCGCTGTTGATCCGAACCGAGGCCGATTGGCGTGCCTGGCTGCTGACGCACGATCCACAGTGGCGATCGCTCGCGCTCGAGCGCGCCGCGTATCCGAATTTTCCCGTCGCGCATCTGCCGACCAACTGGGGCAATGAGCTCGTCAACGCCGCGAATCAAGCCTCGACCGATCGCGGGTACACGGCTGCCGACGTGGAGAACGCGCGGACGTTTCTCGCGCGCCTGCGCGCCGTCGATCCGCTGCGGGTCATCGCTTCGGTAACCGCGCTTCCCCACGACGTTTATCTCTCGACCCTCGCGCCGGCCGATGAGTACTTCGGGCAGATGGGCATGTCGATTCTCGAGATCGAGAATCGCCTGAAACACGTTAACTACATGCTCGACTACGATTACGGCAACCGGGAGAGCGATGAGGCGAGGGGTGTTGCGAACTCGATCGTCGCGATGCAGAAGATCTATCCGCGCGACCGCGACCTGCCGATGCTCATGTATTGGTGCTACACGACGCTGAGGCGCATGACCGACGCCCAATCTCGAGAGGGTGCGCGCCGGATCAAAGCCATCCTTACGATCGAATATCAGGACAGCCCGCAGGCACGAAAACTTCTCGGTACCTAGGCGCTACGACGTAAAAGGCAGAGATGGATCCTGTCCTCGCCGACCGTCTGCAGTTTGCGTTCACGATCATGTTCCACTATCTCTTTCCCGTCGGAACGATCGGATTGGCGCCGTTCGTGGCGGCATACACGTGGAAAGCGGCCCGGAACTCCGACGAAGAGTCGGCGCGGATCGCGCGCTTCTGGACGCGGATCTTCGCGATCAATTTTGCGGCCGGCGTCGTGACCGGCATCCCGATGGAGTTCCAGTTCGGCACGAACTGGGCGGCGTTCTCGCGGCGCAGCGGTGCGGTCGTCGGGCAGCCGCTCGCAATGGAGAGCGTCTTTGCGTTCTTTCTCGAGTCGGTCTTCCTCGGCGTGCTGCTCTACCGCCGTAGCGGCCTGCCGACGATGTTCACGGCGTGGTCGGCAGTGCTTGTCTGCACCGGTTCGTGGCTTTCCGGATTCTTCATCGTCGCAACGAACTCGTGGATGCAGCATCCCGTCGGCTACAGCGTCGCCCCGGACGGCACGATCCGGCTCGAAAGCATCTGGGCGATGCTCTTGTCGCCGTTTCTGCGCTGGCAGTTCGCACACGTGCTCGACGCCGCGCTGCTGGCCGGAGGATTCATCGTTGCGGGGATCGGCGCGTACTATCTGCTCGCGCGCCGCGACGAGGCGATCGGGCAACGATTCGTTCGCGCCGGAACGATCGTCGGGCTGATCTTTGCGCTGCTGGCCGTCTTTCCAACCGGCGACCGTAACGGCAGCGACGTCACGACCTATCAGCCGGTGAAGCTCGCGGCGATGGAGGGGCTCTTCGCTTCGACGCACGGCGCACCGCTAGCAATTATCGGCATGCCCGACGTCGCAACGCACCGGCTCGTCGATCCAGTCTTCGTCCCGGAGTTCTTGAGCTTTCTCGCCTATGGCAACTTTAACGCGAGCGTCAACGGCCTTGACGCCTACGCGCGCGAGCTGTGGCCGCCGGTCGAGCTTACGTACTACGCGTACCACGTGATGGTCGGGCTGGGGACGATCTTCGTTGCGGTGATGACGCTCGCCGTGGCGCTGCTCGTGCTGGCCAGACTCTGGCGCGCCCGCTGGATGCTCTGGGTGCTGATGCTGGTCATGCCGTTCCCGTACATCGCCAACGAAGCCGGCTGGGTCGTCACCGAAGTCGGGCGCCAGCCGTGGATCATCTACGGTCTGATGCAAACCGCGAATGCCAGCTCGCCGACGGTTGCCGCCGGCGAGACCGTCTTCACGCTGATCGGTTTCGTCGGGATGTACTTCTTGCTCGGTGTGCTGTTTCTGTACTTGGTGCTCCGCGAGATAGGCATCGGCCCATCTTCCAGTGTCACCCTGAGCTCAGTCGAAGGGTGACGGCGCGATCACCATGAGCATTCTGGCTTTCATCGTGATCGCGTTCATGGTCACGATGTACGTGCTGCTGGACGGCTACGATCTGGGCGCCGCGGCAATCGCGCCGCTCATCGCGCGCAGCGATCGGGAACGGGCTGCCGCGATGGCGAGCATCGGCCCATTTTGGAACGGCAACGAAGTCTGGCTCATCGCCGCCGGCGCAGGGCTGTTTGCGCTGTTTCCGACGGCGTATGCCTCATCGTTCTCGGGATTCTATCTTCCGTTCATCGTCATGCTCTGGCTACTGATGTTTCGCGGGATTGCGCTGGAGCTGCGCGAGCATTTGCCGTCGGAGCTGTGGCATCAGTTCTGGGACGCGGCCTTTTGCCTGTCGAGCGCGCTGCTGATCGTCGTTCTCGGCGTCACGCTCGGAAATTTGCTGCGCGGGCTGCCGCTCGATGCGTCAGGATACTTTCAGGGCACGTTCGCGTTCTTGCTCAACCCGTACGCCCTGCTCGTCGGGCTCTTTGCACTGGCGACTCTTGCACAGCACGGCGCCGCGTTCGTCGCCCTGCGCGTCGTGGGCGAACTCGGTGAACGAGCGACGCGGACGGTGCTCGACCTGTGGTGGCTCGTCGGCGCGCTGTATATCGCCGTGACGGTGCTGACGCTGCGCGTTCACGCGCCTGTGGGTACATGGTGGCTCGGGGCGATTCCGGTACTCTCGATTGCGGCGCTAACGCTGTTGCGCTTGGCGGCGGTCCACGGCCACGCGATTGCTGCGTTCGTTGCCTCGTCGGGTTTTATCGTCACGCTCATGATTGCATCAGCCGGGACGCTCTTCCCATATCTCCTGCCGGCGTTTCCGGCAGGCCGCGGCGGCATTTCGATCTTTGATGCGGCGCCGTCGAGTGTTGCGCTGAGCTGCGCGCTGACGGTAACGATCGTTGGGATCGTGCTTGTGTCGGTCTACGCGCCTGTCGTTTGGCGGCGCATGGGCGGAAAGATTCGCGTCGAATGACGCGGCGGTGAGCACCGGCTATGTCGCTCGCGCGCTCGCCGCATACGATCGATCGCGCCTGACGCTCTGCTCGATCGGCAGCCACTCGGCGCTCGACGTCGCTTTCGGCGCGCGTGCGCAAGGGCTGCGGAACCTCGTCGTAACGGCAAAAGGACGCGAGCGTACGTATGCGCGGTATTTTGCGGTCGATGACGATCCGCCGCGGGGATGCGTCGATGAGGTGCTCGAGCTTGAAGCGTTTCCCGAAATTCTGCGCGATGCCGTTCAAAAGCGGCTGCTCGAACGGAATGTCGTTTTTGTTCCTAACCGCTCGTTTGAGGTCTACCTTCACCAGAAGTACGAATACGATGAAATCGAGCGCCGCATGCTTGTGCCGTTTTTCGGCAATCGCTATTTGTTGAAGGCTGAAGAGCGTCCTTCGCCCTTGGACTCCGCTCCCTCCGGTCGCTCCGCTCAGGATGACATTGGGGACCAGTATGCGTTGCTCCGGCGGGCGGGGATTCGGCATCCCCGGCAGTTCGGCTCGCCGGACGAGATCGACCGGCTCGTCATGGTGAAAGCGCCGCACGCGCGAGTCAGCTTCGAGCGCGCATTCTTTCTGGCATCATCGGCTGCGGAATACCGGCGCGTCGGCGACCGCCTAATTCAAGAGGGCGTTTTGACTGCCGCGGACCTTTCGAGTGCGCGCATCGAGGAGTACGCGCTCGGCCCATCTGTGAATTTGAACTTCTTTTACTCGCCAATCCTGGGAGAGCTCGAGCTTTTGGGGACCGATACGCGCCGCCAAACCAACCTCGAAGGCTTCCGCAACATCCCGCCGGCCGCGCTCGATGCCGTACGCGGCGTGGCAATGCGGCTGGAAGAGGCCGGCCACATCGCCGCGACGATCTTGGAATCGATGCTCGAGCCGGCGTTTGAGCTCGGCGAGCGTTTCGTCACTGCCGCACGTGAAACGAGTGCACCAGGTGTGATCGGTCCGTTTGCGCTGCAGTGCATAATTGCCGCGGGTCCGCCGAAGGAGTTCGTGTGCTATGACGTCTCGCTGCGCATTCCGGGCTCGCCGGGAACGCGCTATACGCCGTACTCGGCATACCGCTGGGGCCGTGACGTTTCGGTAGGGGAGCGGATCGCGATGGAAATCGTCATGGCGCGCGACACCGATCGTCTCGGAGATGTGTTGACATAGCAAACTCCACTTCCGCACGTGAGGTATTCGATGACCGTTGACAAGCTGCAGGAGCGCACCGGCGTGGTGACGTTCAAAGGCAACCCGATGACGCTGCTCGGCCCGGAGCTGCGAGCCGGTGATCCCGCGCCGGAATTTGCGCTGACCGCGAGCGATCTCTCGGCCGTTACGCGCGAGATTCTGCTCGATGAAGGAAAGCGGGCTGCGCTGTTGATCGTGGTGCCGTCGCTCGATACGAGCGTCTGCTCGTTGGAGTCGCAAAAATTTAATCAGCGGTTGGGTGAGTTGCCGGCCGGCGTGCTGGCCGCAGTGGTCAGCATGGACCTGCCGTTCGCACAGGTGCGCTGGAGCGCCGCGCAAGGCGATATCAAGCTCGAAATGCTCTCCGATTACCGCGATCGCAGTTTCGGCCGCAACTACGGACTCTTGATGGCGGAGCTCGGCTTACTGGCGCGCGCGATCGTCGTGGTTGCCAAGGCTGGCACAGTCTCCTACGTGCAAATCGTGCCGGAAGTCGCGTCTGAGCCGGATTACGACGCCGCTTTGAAAGCAGCGGCGGCTGCGGCTTGACATGGGAGCCATGCCGCCGACGGTCTTCGTACTTGATTTCGGCGCGCAATATAGTCAGCTGATTGCGCGGCGCACGCGCGAACTCGGTGTTTATTGCGAAATCGTCCCATACGACGCGCCCTGGAGTGCGCTCTCGGTGCGCCGCCCTGCGGCGCTGATTCTCTCCGGCGGCCCGGAGAGCACGCTGGTCGATGGCGCACCCGAGATGGACGATGCGATCTTGGAGTCGGGTGTGCCAATCCTCGGGATTTGCTACGGCATGCAGCTTCTCGCGCGCGAGATCGGCGCGGAGCTCGTCAAGCTCGATCAAGCCGAATACGGGCCCGCGACGCTGCTGATTTCAAATCGCGACACGCCGCTCTTCGACGGTGTGCCCGAAGAGTCGCGGGTCTGGATGTCGCACGGCGATTCGGTCTTAGCGCTCCCGGACGGTTTCTTGCCGTTGGCATCAACGGCCCGCTGCCACATCGCGGCGATGGCCAACCCCAAGAAGAAGCTCTATGGCGTGCAATTCCACCCGGAGGTCGTGCACACGCAGTACGGCCGGGTCGTTCTCGATAACTTTCTCCACGAAATCTCCGGACTGGGCCGCGACTGGAAGATGGAATCCTTCCTCGAGACCTCGATCGAGGAGATTCGGCAGCGCGTCGGCGGCGACAAGGTCATCTGCGCGCTGTCGGGCGGCGTGGATTCCGCGGTTGCGGCGACGCTGGTTGCGCGCGCGATCGGTCAGCAGCTCACCTGCATCTTCGTCGATCACGGTTTGTTGCGCGAGGGCGAGTCCGAACAGGTGTTGGCGGCGTTTCATGACGTGCTGCACCTGAACGTCATCGCCGTTGATGCGCGCGAGCGCTTCCTGCAGAAGCTCCGCGGCGTCGAAGATCCCGAGCGCAAACGCGTTATTATCGGCCACGAATTCATCGACGTCTTCGAGAAGGAAGCTGCGAAGATTCCCGGCGTGAAGTTTTTGGTACAAGGCACGCTCTATCCGGATGTGATCGAGTCGAAGACGCCGCAAAGCAAAGCCGGGCACAAGATCAAATCGCACCACAACGTCGGCGGCTTGCCGGAACAGATGGGCCTCGCGTTGATCGAACCGCTCCGTTCGCTCTTTAAAGATGAAGTGCGCGCACTCGGTCGTGCATTGAACCTGCCCGACGCGATCGTCGCGCGTCAGCCGTTTCCGGGGCCGGGTTTGGCAGTCCGAATTATCGGCGACATTACGGGAGAGCGGCTCGACATCGTGCGGCATGCCGATGCGATCGTTCGCGAAGAGATTGATGCCGCCGAGCTCGATCCGCACCCCTGGCAGTATTTTGCGGTGCTCACGCCGGTCAAGAGCGTCGGCGTCATGGGCGACGGACGAACCTACGCGAATTTGGTCGCCATTCGCGCGATCACGAGCGAAGACGGCATGACGGCGGATTGGGCGCGCCTGCCCCACGAGCTGCTGGAGCGAATCGGCTCGCGGATCGTGAACGAAGTGCACGGTGTCAATCGCGTCGCCTACGACATTACGACGAAACCGCCGGCGACCGTCGAGTGGGAGTAATGCGTGCGCGTCCTCGTCGTCGGTAACGGGGCGCGGGAGGACGCGCTCTCCTGGCGTCTCGCGCAATCTCCGTCGTGCGAGGCGGTGTTCGCCGCGCCTGGAAATGCCGGCACCGCGTCGCGGGGTCAAAACTGGGAGATCGCCGCGACTGACGGCAAATCGCTCGCCGAACGATCTTTGGCTGACGGCATCGACTTGGCCGTGCTCGGACCGGAAACCGCGATCGCAGCGGGCGTCGGCGATCGGCTGCGCGACGCCGGTATTGCGGTGTTCGGACCGAATCGCTCCGCCGGTCGTTTAGAATCGAGCAAGATCTTCGCGAAACGATTCATGGAACGCCACACCATTCCAACGGCGCGCGCCGTTGCGGTACATTCGCTCGATGCGGCGAACAGGGCGCTCGACGATTGGAAGGGCGCGACGGTCGTGAAAGCCGATGGCCTTGCTGCGGGAAAAGGCGTCGTCGTCACTACCGGTGCCGGCGAAGCGCGCGGCGTTCTCTCCGAATGGTACGAGCGGAATAAAGTGCCGGGCGGCGGTTCCGACGTGCTGCTCGAAGAATGCCTGCACGGGCGTGAAGTGAGCGTCTTTGCGCTCTGCGACGGGCGCGCGATCGTTCCCATCGGCGGCGCCTGCGATTACAAGCGCGCCGGCGACGGCGACACCGGCCCGAATACCGGCGGCATGGGCGCGTACTCGCCGCCCTCGGGATTCCCCGACGATCTCTACGATATTGTGCGCGAGCGAATACTCGCGCCTCTGCTTCGTGGATTGCTCGCCGAGGGCGAAGAGTACGTCGGCGTGCTCTATTGCGGGTTAATGTGGGGAAACGATGGCCCGCAGGTCGTCGAGTTCAACGTGCGTTTCGGGGATCCCGAGGCGCAGGTGTTGCTGCCGCGCATCGGCGGCGATTTTGCGGCGCTATTGGCGTCGGTTGCGCACGGCGCGATGGATCTCTCGCTCGCGACGACGTCGCAACGGTACTGTGTCGGCGTCGTACTGGCGACACAAGATTATCCGCGCAGCAACACGCCGCTACAGGGATTGCACGCCGACGTGACGCTCGATCCGGGATGCCAAGCATTTTGGGGCGCATCGAAATTAGCCGATGGAACCGTTTCGACCGGCGGCGGTCGGGTACTGACGGTTTCGGCGCTCGGCGACGATCTCGGGCAAGCGCGTTTGCACGCCTACAACGCAGTGAAGAACCTCGCCGGGCGGCTCGGTACTGGCGCGCTCACCTACCGCACCGACATCGCAAAGCTCTCATAATCTTGTGGCGTTTACCGCGGGCGCTGCTTCCCATTTACGCGACAACGCTGGTCGAGACGCTCGGTTACACGCTCATGATCCCGCTGCTGCCGGCGATCGTGCAACAATACGGCGCTTCCGACGTGATGAGCGGCGCGTTGCTGAGCGTTCCCGCCTTCTGTGCAATGCTCGCGGCGCCGGTTTGGGGCAAACTGAGCGATCGCATGGGACGCAAGGGCATCATCCTGGTGGCCCAGTTTCTGACGTTGGCCGGATACTTGATGCAGGCCACGGCGCCGTCGCTGCTCTGCATCTTTATCGCGCGCATCATCTCGGGCTGCGGCGGAGGCGCGTTGGGTGCGGCGGAGTCGTACATTGCCGACGTTACGAGCGAGGAACAGCGCGGCATGGCGTTCTCGCTGCACGGCGCGGTGTTCGGTACGGCGTTCATCGTCGGGCCGGTCACGTCGGGGTTCTTGCTACACTCGGGTCTTTCGCTGCCGTTTTTTGTCGCGGCCGGCATCGAGCTGATAACCATCGTCATGACGGCGGCGCTCCTGCCGTCGCGGATGCAGCGGCAGAGCCATACGAGCGTCGCCGCATCGTTGAAAGCGGCAAATGTTCCCGACGTGCGGCGCGTGCTGATTCGCCAGTTTCTGGCGATCTTCGCGATCGTGTGTTTTTTGGCTAACTTCGCGCTCTATCTGCATCACCTGCTGGCATCGAGCGCTGTCCAAATCGGGTGGCTTCTTTCAATCGCCGGAGTCGTCGGCGGGGCCGCGCTCATCTTCGTCGTCTCGCCGCTCGCCGCGCGACTGGGCAATCGAAGAGTCGCGGAGATCGGATTATTCTTGAGTTTCGTAGCTTACGGGCTGTTGGCGTTCGTCAACGAACTGGTGTTGTTTTGCGTCGCGCTGATCGTTTGGGCGATCGGATCGGCGCTGGTCGAACCGACGTTGACGGCACTGTTGTCGATCCGCGTCAGGCGAAGCGAACGCGGCGCGATCATGGGCGTTAGCGACTCGATCAACGGCCTGGCGATGATCCTCGGCCCGGCTACCGGCTCGGCGATCATCGGAGCCAATCCGCGTTTGCTGGGAGTGCTTCCGGCATTTGCAGCGTTGACCGCGTTCGCTTTGGGCCGAGTCGGACCCGGGCGGGACGGTGAGCGGCAGCTAGCGAGCGAGCGCATGGAGGGTGGTGGGGTCTGTGTAACTCCACGACCGCGCGGAGGTTAGTAGAAGACGTCATGGCTTATCGGTTTTCGCCTCAAAATCAATACGGTGCGCCAATGGCGCCGGCGATTCCGACGCAATCGCTGCTGGCGCAGGTGCTCGGCATTACCGCGCTGGGGTTGTGCGTGACGTCGCTCGCCGCTTGGGTCTTTCAAGGTTTAGCGCCCGGCGTCGGCCTGATGGCGATGATCGTCGGATTTATTCTGCTCATTGCGATGAATGCAACGCGACGCAACGAAGCGCTGTCGCTGCTGCTCTTCTACGCATTTACCTTTTTAGAAGGTGTCGGCATCGCGCCGGTTATCGGCCAGTACGTTCGTGCGTTTGGCCCCGGTGTGGTCGTGAACGCTGCCTTGACGACCGGGCTCGGCATGTTTGCGCTCGCCGCAGTCGTCTATGCGACCGGCCTCGATCTGCGCCGCTTCCAGGGCATCTTCGTGATTGCTTTGCTGGGACTGATCGTTCTCGGCGTCATCTCGATCTTCGTGCGGTTCATCCATCCGGAAACGTACGCCTGGCTAACTTTGGTAATCTTTTCAGGCTTGGTATTGATCGATTTTGCGCGGCTGCGCGCCGGCGGCGACGGGCTCACGCCGGTCATGATGGCAACCAGCATCTACCTCGATGCGATCAACATCTTCCTCGCTTTGCTCCAGATTTTCGGCGGAAGACGCTCGAGCGACTAAGGAAACTGCTATAATGGCGTTACCATGTGCGGGATAACGGGGGTCTTCGCACCGGGACGCGACGCGGCTCGTCTCGCGTTCTTCGCGCTCTACGCGCTCCAACACCGTGGGCAGGAATCGGCGGGCATCGCTGCCGCCGACGGCGGCACGATTCGTTCGCACAAAGAAATGGGGCTGTTGGGCGCGATCTTCGACGAGGACATCCTCGGCGAGCTCAGCGGACATATCGCGATCGGCCACACACGGTATTCGACGACCGGCTCCTCGATCGTCGTCAACGCGCAGCCGCTGCTGGAGCGCACGGAGCTCGGCGACTTCGCCTTTGCCCACAATGGCAACCTCACCAATACCGACGAGCTGCGCGAATCGTTGGCGCCTACGACGGTGCTCCAGGCCAGCTCCGATTCCGAAGTCATGGCGAAGCTCATCGTCGAGTCGAAAGGCACGATGATCGACCGCATCAAGTCGGTGTTGGCATCGGCGCGCGGCGCGTATTCGATCGTGCTCTGCACGAACGACGAGCTCTACGCCTTCCGCGATCCGTGGGGGGTGCGGCCGCTCTGCCTGGGCCGTCTGGGCGATATCGGCTACGTCGTGTCCTCAGAGTCGTGCGCGCTCGGCACCGTCGGTGCCCAGTACATGCGCGAGATCGAGCGCGGGGAGATCGTCCGCATCAGCGCCGACGGCCTCGAGTCATACCGCACCGACGTCGAGGAAGCGCGGCAGGCGCTGTGTATGTTCGAGTACATCTATTTCGCGCGCCCGGATTCAAAGCTCAACGATCGCTCCGTCTACATGGCGCGGTACGCGATGGGTCGCGAGCTGGCGAAAGAGCATCCGGCCGACGCCGACGTCGTGATGGCCGTGCCCGATTCGGCGGTGGCTGGGGGCATCGGGTACGCCGCCGAGAGCGGTCTTCCGTACATCGAAGGCCTGATCAAGAATCGGTACATCGGGCGCACCTTCATTAGCCCCGACCAAAAGATGCGCTCGCGGTTCGTGCATCTCAAGTTCAATCCGGTCATCGAGAACCTCAACGATCAGCGGGTCGTCGTGGTCGACGATTCGATTGTGCGCGGCACGACGACGCCGCGCATCGTCGCGCTCGTGCGCGAGGCGGGTGCACGCGAGGTGCACCTTCGGATCACCTCCCCGCCGATTCGGCATCCATGCTATCTCGGCGTCGATATGGCGACGTACGACGAGCTGATCGCGGCGAACTACACGGTGGAGGAGATCCGGCAGAAGACCGGCGCCGATTCGCTCGGTTATTTGAGCCTCGACGGCCTAATCGCCTCGGTCGGGCGCCGGCGCGAGGATATGTGTCTCGGCTGTCTGGTCGGCGAATATCCAAACGTTCCAGCCGCCCACCGAGTGCGACAAGCCATATCGTCCTAAGCCGGAAGGCATAGCCAGTCGGCAAGACCGTTTGGTTCAAGGGCCTCGCTTGCCGGTTGCTACAGTCCCGATGAGTGACGCTGGGAAAGAGGATTGCCGCCCGACGCAAGGCCTTGGGCTGGTCGCAGAACGAGCTTGCGCGCCGCGCCGAAGTGAATCACCCGACGCTCTACAAAATCGAAGCCGATCAACGGCTCAATCCTTCGATCAGCGTCGTCGTTCGAATTGCGCGCGCGCTCGGCACGAGCGCGGAGGCGCTGTACGGCATCGAACGCGAGGAGACGCGCCTGTTCGTCGAGGCGAACCGCGCCGCGATGGTGGTGGAGATTCGGCCGCTCGGGCGTAAAGTCGGCGAGTCCGCGCGAACGCGCGCGCAGAGCTTTATCGCCAACGCGTTGGAGCGCGCCGGCGCCCGCGTTCGAGAGGCACCTACGGCCGCCGGCGAGAGCGCAGAGGAATTACGTTTGCCGGCGGAAGCCGGGCACTTGGCAACGGGTGGTCTCGCGTTGATCGAGGAACTTCAGACGATTCGCCGGCGTCTCGATGCGCTGGAGGCGTGGCGCCGCACGCAAGAAGGACGCGCTCGAAAGCGCGCAACGCGATAATCAGAGGGTCGGTGCTGTCGTCGGTTTCGAACATGTGCCGAGCGTAACACCCAAGAGTGCCAACTGGTCGGCACTAACGCTCAGCTAGCCGGAAAAACTCGGTCGCGCACTTCCTGCGCGTAGGTGTGGAGCGCTTGCGTCGCGAGGCTTCCGACCTCCGCGTACCGCTTTGCGAAGCTCGGTGAGTGCGGATACATCCCCAAAATGTCGTGGAGCACCAGCACTTGCGCGTCGCAGTGCGGCCCTGAGCCGATGCCGATCGTGGGAATTGTTAACAGTTCGGTGATCTCGCGCGAAATCTCGTAGTCGACGACCTCGAGCACGATCGCATAGGCGCCGGCGGCTTCCACCGAGCGCGCATCGTCGATCAAACGGTCGCGATGCGTTCGCATTTTGAAGCCCGGCCCTAACCCGGCCGTTTGAGGGGTTACGCCGATGTGCCCCACGACCGGGATTCCGGCACCGGTAATGGCACGAATCCGCTCGGCCTCATCGCGCCCGCCTTCGAGCTTGACCGAACAGCCGCCGCCCTCTTTGACGAACCGAATGGCGTTGCGCAGCGCATCTTCGTTGCTAATCTGGTACGAGCCGAAGGGCATATCGGCGATAATGTGCACGCGAGTCGTGCCACGTGCGACGGCTTGCGTGTGATAGATGATGTTCTCGACCGTCACCGGCGTCGTTTCGTCAAAGCCGAGCACGACGTTCCCGACGCTGTCGCCGACCAAGATGACGTCGATGCCGGCCGCTTCGACGAACTGCCCGAACGGCGCGTCGTACGCCGTCGCGATTGGAAAGGTCGTCTTCCCTTTGCGACGTTTGATCGCTCCCGCCGTCAGCCGGCGAATCGCGGGATTCTTCTCGGGCTCGTAGGGGCGAGCGCTCTCGCTGTCCTGAGCCTGTCGAAGGGAGTTGCGTGCTTTCACACCGTCAGCTCTGCGCTTCGCGCTCCATTGGATGTAGCATGTCCATTGTCACCCTGAGCGGAGTCGAAGGGCGATGGGGCGAGCGACTCAACGAGCGCGACGAACGCGCGCACCGGGGTGCCCGTCGGGCCCTTGGCTTGCCACGCTGACTCGTTTTCGAGATAGGCCGTGCCGGCGATGTCGAGATGCACCCACGGCGTCTGGTCCACGAACTCGCGCAGGAACGCGGCGGCGGTGAGCGTTCCCGCAGGACGCCCGCCGGTGTTCTTCAAATCGGCAATGTCGCTCTTCATCGCTGTCGTGTAATCTTCGTAGTACGGCATTTGCCAGTAGCGCTCACCGGTCGGCTTCGCCGCCGCCAAAAACTCGGCGCCGAACTTGTCGTTGTTCGTGACCGCTGCCGAGCTGGCGTGGCCAAGCGCGATGACGCACGCGCCGGTCAACGTCGCGGCGTCGACGATTTTCGTTGCGCCAAGCTTATTCGCATAGCAGAGCGCGTCGGCAAGAATCAGCCGGCCTTCGGCGTCGGTGTTGATCACCTCGATCGTTTTCCCGTTCGCGGCGGTGACGATATCGCCGGGTTTGGTGGCCTTTCCGCCCGGCATGTTCTCGGTTGCCGGAACGAGCCCGACCACGTTGATTTTCGGTTTCAGCTTGCCCACCGCGTACATCGCGGCGATGACCCCCGCGCCGCCCGACATGTCGTATTTCATCTCTTCCATTTTCTCGGCCGGTTTGATCGAGATACCGCCGGAGTCGAAGGTGATTCCCTTGCCGACGAGCGCGAGCAGTTCTTTGCTGGACGGATCGCCGTTATAGCGCAGAACGATAAACTTTGGCGGTTGCCCGCTGCCTTGCGCGACTGAGAGGAACGAGCCCATGCGTTCCTGGCGCGCGCGGGCTTCATCAAAGACTTCGATTTCAAGGCCTACCTTTTCGGCGACCGCAGCCGCCTCTTCGGCCAGATGAGTCGGCGTCATGTCGTTGGCGGGAGTTACCGCCAAGCGTCGCGCCAAGTTGACGGCTTCACCGAGCACTGTTCCGCGCGCGATGCCGCGCTCGACCTCGGCTTGATCGAAGCCGTCGCTCACGATCGTAACTGTCGTCGTCGCGATGCGGCGTTCGGGTTTCTCTTGATAGAGCGTCGTATCGAAGGCTCCGGTGATCGCGCCTTCGGCGATGAACGATGCGCAGACCGTTTCGTTACCGTGGGCTTGCGGCGGCAGTGCGATCGCAATCTCCTCTACGTTGCGCCGTCCAAGGTAGCGCACCGCGCTGCCGGCGTAGCGTGCGAGGAAATACGGCTCGAAGCCGGAGCGCTCGCCGAGCGAGACGGCGAGTACGCGATGGTACGGCCGATCTTTGGCGTAGACTAGAACGTGATCGCCGAACCGCCCTCGAATTTCCCCGGATGCCAGCGTGCCGGCGATGACGCCGCCGAGCGCCGCATCGATGTCTTTGGCGGTGCCGTCGAGGGTATTGTCGGAGAAGATGGGGACGACGAGCGCGTCGGCGCGCACGCTCAACGTCGCATCGTGAATCAGACGAACTTGCATGGTGGACCTTTCGGGCGGTGAACTACTGCCAGCCTATGGCGCAAAGCTGGGAGAATCCTCGTACGGAGGCAAAAGCGGCCGCTTCGGATAGTTACACGCGAGCTGGTGTTGACGTGGCCGCGGGCAACGAGGCGGTCACGCGCTACCGCGAAGCGCTCGGGCAGTGGCGCCATTCGAGTCAGATTGGCGCGATTGGCGGGTTCGCCGGACTCTTTCAGCTGCCGGGCGACGAGCAGCGCGCGCTGGTCGCCTCGACCGACGGCGTCGGCACCAAGGTCCTGATCGCTGCGGAGTTGCGCCGGTACGGCCAAATCGGCGCAGACTTGGTCAATCATTGCGTCAACGACATCTTGGTTTCGAACGCAACGCCGCTGTTTTTTCTGGATTATCTGGCCGTCGGCAAGCTCGATCCGAGTGTTGCCGCCGAGATTGTTGCGGGCTGCGCCGAGGCGTGCCGGCGCCACGAGTGCGCCCTGCTCGGCGGTGAGACCGCCGAGATGCCCGGAGTGTATCAACCGGCACATTTCGATCTTGCGGGAACGATCGTCGGCATCGTCGAGCTGGAGGCGCTTCCGAAACCGGAGAGCGTCGAGGCCGGCGATGCAATTCTGGGATTGCCTGCCGTCGGCTTGCACACCAACGGCTTTGCGCTGGCGCGCTCGTTGATACCGCCGGACGAATGGGATGCGCAGTTTGGCGACGGGACATTCGCGGATGCGTTACTGGCCGAGCATCCTTCGTATTACCGTGACGTGCGCGCGATTCAGGGCGTCGCGCGCGTCAAGGTTATGGCCCACATCACCGGCGGCGGTTTGCTCGAAAACGTGGCGCGCACGCTGCCGGATAGCGTCAAGGCCATCTTCGAGCAGCAGCGATGGAACGTACCGCAGATTCTGAGCGAGCTGGTACGCCGCGGCAATCTAGGCCCGCAGGAACGTTATCGCATCTTCAACATGGGCATTGGCTACACGCTTGTTGTGCCGTTGGGGGATGCCGCGGCTGCGTTGCAAACGGTGCCGGCGGCCAGAGTCGTCGGCTGGATCGAAACGCGAACGAACGGCGAGCCGCACGTGATCGTCCATCCCGCACGCGATTAGTTTGGCCGAACTTTTAAATCTGGTCGTCGATCTCGCGGATGTTCACGCGATCGGTGAACCGCCGGTCGGCATCGAGATCGCGCCGCCGGGGCCGCCCGATGAGCGCACGCTGGCCTGGATCGACGAAACGTTCGGTGGCGTCTGGAGTTCCGAAGCTTACGCGGGATTGAACGTCATCGCGCGCCGTGCGGACGCTCCCATTGGATTCGCGACCGTCCTTCCGCAAGGGTTGACGTTCACGTGGCTCGATGGGCTCGCGCGCGAACCCGACGTCGGGATTTTTGGTCCGTTCGGTGTGGCGCCGGACGAACGCGGCAAGGGCATCGGCCGCGCCCTGCTAGGAGCTGCGCTGGGCGCGCTGGGCGAGCGCGGTTACGGTCGCGCGCTCATTCCGGCCGTTTCCGACGAGTGGCTCGAGCGGTATTACAGCGTAGCAGTGGGGGCGAAAGTAGCCGAACGTTTTGACCGCAGTGTATTGCTTCGAACGAATCGCCGGACACTCGTCCTTGCCTCGGGGAATGGCAGCAACTTCCAAGCGGTCGCGGATGCCTCGCGTAACGGCGAGCTGCCTCTCGACATCGTCGCCCTCTTCAGTAATAATTTGCATGCCCTCGCGCTCACGCGCGCGCGTGATGCCGGGATTCCTTCGCACGTGATCGCGTGGAGTCGCGGGGAGGAGACACGCGAGCAGTACGATCGACGGCTCCTGGACGCAGCGGCCGCCGAGCGTCCCGATCTCGTGTTATTGCTCGGCTGGATGCACCTGCTTTCTAAATCGTTCGTCCGCGCGTTTCCGGAGATGCTCAATCTCCATCCGGCATTTCTGCCGCTCGATCCGGAGCGCGACGATGTGGTGATGCCCGACGGAACGCAGATTCCGGCGTTTCGAGGTCCGCGCGCAGTACGCGATGCACTGGCTGCGTCGAGCGGATGGGTTGGCGCGACGCTTCATCGCGTCACGCCGGCGACCGATCGCGGCCCAGTGATGGCTCGCAAGCCGCTGCGCGTCGAACCGGGTGAAGATGAAGAAGCTCTAATGCAACGCGTGCACGGGATAGAGCGGGATGTCGTTCAGGCGGGAATCGCGCGCTGGCTTTTTGAACGCTAGCCCGCCTCGGGAGGCGCTCCATGAAAGGCTTCTACAATCTCATCGGTGCGAGTCTCAGCACCGCACTACTCGTCTCTTGCGCCGGCAACGGCAATTCCGCCCTCGCGCCGGTATCGATCGCGCCGCCGCTTGCCAAAACGCAAGACGCGGCATCCAACATTTATGCGGCGGGCGTGAAGGATACGCCCGAGTTCCGTGACTTTGGCCGCGCACCGGCCTCGCTCGAGGTGCGCTTGACCGTCATGCTCCGATACCAGCATCAAAGTGAGCTCGACGCGCTCGTGGACGCGCAGTCTGAGCGCGGCTCACCCTATTTCCGTCACTATTTGACAAACGCGCAGTTCAATGCGTATTTCGCGCCGTCGATCCAAGCCTATCGGCGGGTCGTCGAGCTGCTCCACGCCGCGGGGCTCAGAATCGCGCAGACATTTGGAAATCGAACGGTCGTTGAGGCCGCTGGCTCTAGGGCTGCCGTCGAACGCCTCTTTGCAACGCGAATCGACTACGGCATGCAAGACGGTCACGGGCTCCGTTATAAAAACGTCACCGATGCGATCATGCCGCCCGCACTTCGAGACGCTGCGGTGGCAGTGATCGGTTTCGACAACCTAGTGTCATTCGGGCCGCGCATCCAAGTCGATTGGGGAACGCAAACCGCGCCTCAATCACAACGAACGCACCTACGCGGGCCGAATGGGGCTTTGGGGCCGCTCGGCTTCTCGCGCGCCTACGACATGCCGAATCAACATGGGTACGACGGCAAGGGCCGTGCAATCGCAAATACGTTTCCGGGAGACATCGGTAACGGAGATCTGCAGGTCTTCCTCAACTACTTTGGGATTAAACCGTCACACCCGCTGCGCCGCATCCCGGTTGACGGCGGGCGTTTGGGCACCCGCGAGCTCGAGACGACGCTCGACATTGAAGCAATGATCGGCACTGCGCCCGGCGCGCAGATCTACCTTTACAGCTTTCACGACTTCACGGAAGCCGACGCCGTCAACGTTTACAATACGGTCGTCAACGACAACTTCGTGGATGCGGTCAACTCGAGCTGGGGCGGATGCGAGTATAATAAGAAGAAGTTTCTCGGACACTTTTATGCGGTCGCCGCCAATCTGGTTTTCGAGCAAGGTGCCGCGAAGGGCATCACCTTCCCGATCGCTACCGGAGACTTCGGCTGGAAGACCTGCCTGCACGATTACCAGATCGACATAACCACAGCTGACGACGCGACGCATGCGTTGGCAGTTGGTGGAACGACGCTGAACGTCGATACGAACGCGAATTGGGTGAGTGAAACGGCCTGGCGTGGCAGCGCGGGCGGCATCTCCCTCGTTTTTCCGTTGCCGAAATACCAACACGACGTCGGGAACATCATAGGGGCTGGGCGCAACATCCCGGATGTGTCGTTCGATGCAAACCCGCACACCGGATTCGCCGAACGCTGGCATCACATCTGGGTCGGGGCGGGCGGCACTTCGCTGGGAAGCCCGCTCTGGGTCGGGCTCGAGGCGCAGATGGACCAATACATCGGCGGGCGCATCGGATTCGTCAACCCGCTGGTTTATGCGCTCGAACGAGGACCCTCATACGGAACCGTTTTTCACGACATCGTGAGCGGCACCAACGGCGGCTTCCGCGCGCATAAGGGATACGATCTCGTTACCGGTATCGGCACGCCGATCGGATGGCCGCTCGCTCAAGCGCTGAAATAGTTTTTCTTTGGTGGAGGCAAGGGGACTCGAACCCCTGACCCTTACGCTGCCAGCGTAATGCTCTACCAGCTGAGCTATGCCCCCGTCGAGCGCCGCGCCGTGACCCGGCCCTATTCATTGTGTAAAATGTGACTCCTCCGGTTTCGTATCATCGGTGTCGTGCTGAACGGAGTCGCAGCATGAGCGGAGTCGCAGCATGAGCGGAGTCGCAGCACGACCGGAGTCGAAGCATGACCAAGCAAATAACGCTTGGCCTCCCGGTGTCATCCTGAGCCTTGTCGAAGGATGACATAGCAAAACACGGTCCAACGGATGGGGATGTAGCTCAGCTGGTAGAGCACCTGCTTTGCAAGCAGGGGGTCAGGGGTTCGAGTCCCCTCATCTCCACCAAGAAATTCGCCGATTTCATAAGCATTTTTGGGATCGGCGTTTGATTTTCTGAAACGGCCGGCTGCGTTTTGACGACCATTTGACGACCAATCTCGACGGCCTCGAAAACGCGATCCATCGTCTCGCCTGGCGACGTGCTCCTTCGAACATATGGCCGTAGCGGTCAAGCATCATGCGCGTGCTGACGTGACCGTTCCGCCGCGCGACGAAAACGGGGTCAGCACCCTCCTCGATCAGAAGTGAGTTGGAGGAGTGCCGGAGCGAGTGAAAATCCACGTCGGACAGCTCAGCCCGGCGGAGCAGCGGTTTGAAGCGCTCATCAAGCTCGATGTGTTCCTAATGCACCAGAGCGGCATCTACGCGGGCGCGGACATCGGGGTGAACGACTGGGCACCTCTGGACCGAGTGATGCAAGCCTTCCCTGAGCTCAAAGTCGTTTTGGCGCACGGCGGCTATCCGCGAGTAATCGACGCGCTAGCGCTGGTCACCAAACACCCTAATTTCTATATTCCCCCAGATATTTATTGTGACTTTCCCGGCGGTCGCATCTACGTGGAAGCCATTAGCATGTTGCCCGATCAGTTCATCTATGCGTCTGCCTACCCGCTGGGTCCGATAAAGGAATCCGCCGAACTGGCACTGGAGTTCCCCTTGTCCGATGACGTCATGGAGAAATACATGTACGGGAACACTGCCCGCCTACTTAAGATTTCTGGCTAAGTCTAATCGGGTGCGTAGAGCGTTTAGCGCTACGCTTCGATTGGCCCAGGCGCCTAGATGACCGAGCTGATTTTCTCTTCGAACCCGTGGTTGCTGCCGGCGCTGATGTTGCTTGTGCTGGGGCTTTCGATCGAGGTCCCCTATCGCTTTGGGCGATCGCTGGCGCGCTACATGCCGAAAGCCGATCCCTTTAATGCCGTCCAAGCCGGCCTGCTTACGTTAGCGGCCTTCGTGTTGGCTTTATCCTTCAATCAGGCGTCGGGCGTTTCGACACGCGCCGGGGGCTCGTCGTCAGAGAAGCCAATGCTATGGGAACGACGTGGCTTCGCGCCGATCAGCTTGAGCCAACGCAATCCAAGCGATTTCGTCGGATATTGACCGACTACACTGCTGCAAGGCTGAGGGCGTATGAAACGCCCCGGGATCCTGGGCTGTATCGAAAAACGATCGATCAAAGCAATAGGGACCAGGGCGCGCTCTGGGCGATTGCGTCCTCATCGTTGCATGCACACCAAGGGAATCTGGGCATTTCGCTGTTGATGCAGAGTCTAAACGATACGATCGACCTCTCGTTGGAGCAACTCCAAGCGCTGACAAGTCACGTGCCAACGGCCGTGGTCGTGCTCACGCTGGCCCTAGTGACCCTTGGAACGTTGTCGCTTGGTTTGCGGTTCGCGATGTCCCAGTCGCGGCCCGCGGTCTTGAGCGCGATCTATGTAATTGCTTATGTCCTTGTCATCAGTATGATGGTGGACTACGATCGCCCAAATACCGGGTTCGTAACCGTCAGCTTGACTCCACTGAAATTGCAACTGGAATCGATGCAACGCTCACACTGATGACTCGCCATCGATCTGCGGCACGTGTCCGGGCGGACTCCGCCACCGTAGCGGGGTCCTCGACGACGAACGCGACTCCTCAATCGTCTCGCACCCAGCCACCACGCCGGAATTGCTCTCCGCTTTAGGGTTGGCATTACAGTCTACGAGTGCCGCGCGCCGTTTCCGCTACATCCCGTATGTCGCGCAGGCAGCGCGATTTTTGCGAGCGGAGTAAATGTCTTCACTTGGCCCGTTCCCGTGCGCGGCCAGCGCGTGCGAGGGTACCGAGGCGTTCGCAGCGCAGTAAGGGTGATCGCTACCTTCCACAAATCGAGGGCCAATTTATGCCGTGTCGATTGAACCGTGTCGCGCCACTTGCTCTTTGCGCACTAGGCCTTACGCTTTTTCTCTGCGCCCCCGCGCAGGCCGAGTGCGTCTCGAAGCCCGGATCGATCTTTTTCGTTACCGATCGCCAGCCGCTGGACGATAACCAGCTCTTCAGCGGCGAGTGGGGCACCGATGCCAATCACAATCCCTTGATCACCACCGGCGTCATATCGGCGCCGGTAGACAAAACCAACGAAGCGCGCTGCTCGACGAAACAAGCGCTCATTAATGCGATAAGTTCGCAGTTCGTTCCAAAGCGTCCGCGTCAGGTTCTCGTCTACGTTCACGGCTATTATACGTCGTTTGTAACGGCGGTGGAAACTGCGCTGGCTCTGAAAAATGGGCTGCAGTTTCCAGGCCCAGTCGTCGTCTATTCGTGGCCCTCGAGGAAGACTAGCGCCTTAGCCTATCGCACGGACGAGGACAATGCGAAGTGGTCGATGCCGCATTTCACCAGCTTCCTCGGCAACATCAACAAGGCGTTCCCCGGCGTGCCCGTCTCTCTGGCCGGCTATAGTCTGGGCTCGCGTTTTGTCACCGAGGGAATCGCATTTTTCCGTCGGGAAGGCTGCAACAACTGCTTCGGGCGTGCCGTCCTGTTCGCGCCGGACGTCTTCACGGCAGACTTGCGCAGTGCGCTCACGGCCTCCAACCTCTGCTCGGGAAAGCCCCTAACGGTTCCCATTGCTTCCGCGCCCGTGCTTTTGTACGTTTCGAACAACGACCGAGCGCTTAGACAATCGGAAAAGTTCCATCGAAATCAGCGCGCCGGGCAAGCCGGCGGCGACCTCATCTTGTGCAACGGCGTCGACACGGTCGATGTGAGCTACCTCAAGAGCGGCGGTAAATCCGGGCACGGCTATTTGCTCGATCCCCGCGTGCTCCAAGACGCCGCGGCAGCGTTCGCCGGCGTGCCCCCCACGTCGCCGAGACGCGGACTGAAGCAAGTCTCGCGCACCGGCGGCGTCTACTACGAGTTGCTGCCCTCGCCGTAGCTCTTCTTTATAGCGTTTTCGACGCGGCGCAAGTTTTGCAAGCGCTGTTGCAAAGTTTGCATGCACGAGGGGCCGAGCGGAGCCAGGCGCGTGCGCGCCGCTAGGTCACTGGTCCCACCTTGTTTGAGCGAAGAAGACTTACCAAGCGTGCGCCGTCGGACAACTTCTTGTTGTCTTGAGAAAGCAGGTCTAGGCATCGCTTACTGCTAAGGTGCCCCCTTTCTCGCGGACCTTAGTCGGCTTCAGAGATCAATATGGGTTTACCATACAGGAGCATGAAACAATGACGAGATCGCTCGAGTCACTGCCGGCTCGCCCTGCGCCTTCTGGGAGCATCGCCGGTCCTACGATACAAGAATCGACATACAACCCGAAACCTCCGCCCAAGCTCCTGCCCGATGATGCGCCAAATATTCTCATTGTCTTGATCGACGACGCCGGACCTGCACTCCCCTCAACGTTTGGTGGTGACATTACAACTAAGACGATGGATCGAATCGTCGCCGAGGGTATCAAGTACAATCGCTTCCATACGACCGCAATGTGTTCGCCGACGCGAGCATCGATACTGACCGGGCGCAATCATCACCGAGTTGGCAACGGTCAAATTGCCGAACTCGCGAACGACTGGGACGGTTATTCAGGTCGCATTCCTAAGAGCAGCGCTCTCGTTGCCGAGGTGTTGAGAGATTACGGGTATTGCACGGCCGCTTTCGGGAAATGGCACAACACGCCCGCCGACGAAACGACAGCTGCCGGACCCTTCGGCGACTGGCCAAGCGAAAGAGGATTCGAACACTTCTACGGCTTTCTCGCCGGAGAGGCGTCGCAGTGGGAACCGAACCTCGTACGAAACACCACGGTCGTCCCTCCGCCGAAAACTCCCGAGCAGGGCTACCACTTGAGCGAGGACCTGGCCGACGAGGCAATCAGGTGGTTAAATACGCACCGCGCACTGAGCCCCGATCGACCATTCTTTATGTACTGGGCGAGTGGCGCTATTCACGGTCCACACCACATATTCAAGGAGTGGGCCGACAAATATAAGGGCAAATTCGATGACGGCTGGGACGCGTATCGCGAACGCGCTTTTGCACGCGCCAAGGAAAAGGGCTGGATTCCACAGAGCGCCCAGCTCACGCCGCGCGATCCAACAATGGCGTCGTGGGACAGCATCCCGGAAAACGAAAAGCCGTTTCAACGACGACTCATGGAGGTTGCCGCCGGATATGCCGAGCACGTCGACGTCCAGGCTGGCCGCGTCGTAGATGAGATCGAACGCCTCGGCTATGGCGATAACACGCTGATCTTTTACATTTGGGGCGACAATGGGTCTTCAGCGGAAGGCCAAAACGGAACTGTCAGCGAGCTACTCGCACAGAACGCCATCCCGACGACCGTGGCGCAGCATATAGCCGCTCTCAAAGACATTGGTGGACTTGACGCGCTTGGAACGCCGTTGACGGACAATCAGTACAATGCTGGCTGGGCATGGGCGGGAAGCACTCCATACAAAGGGACAAAGCTCCTCGCTTCGCACTTCGGTGGGACGCGCAATCCGATGGCTATACGGTGGCCGGCGAAGATCAAACCCGACCCCGCACCGCGGACGCAGTTCCATCATTGTAACGATGTCGTACCGACCATCTACGAGGTCCTCGGGATTACGCCGCCCTTCGAAGTCAGCGGCGTACAACAGGATCCCATTGACGGTGTGAGTTTTGCGTACACGTTCGACGATCCGAAAGCGAAGGGACGCCTCCTAACCCAATACTTCGAAATCATGGGAAGTCGCGCAGTCTACCACGACGGCTGGATGGCAAGCGCATTCGGTCCCCGAGCTCCCTGGGTTCCTGGTGCTCCGCCCAATATAGCGAGTTGGACGCCGGACAAAGACGTTTGGGAACTCTATAATCTTGAAGAGGATTGGAGCCAGGCTAACGATCTTGCCCAGCAAATGCCAGAAAAGGTCGAGCGGCTCAAGGAGATATTCATCGTCGAAGCGACGAAAAACAAAGCTTTGCCGATCGGGGGTGGGCTTTACGTACCGCTTTTCCATCCGGAACTGCGCATCGCGCCACCCTATACGGAATGGACCTTCTCTGGAGATACGGTTCGCATTCCGGAATTCTGCGCTCCAGCGCTCGGAAACAAGCCGAACGTCGTGACAATAGACGCCACGCTTTCGGCTAATGCGAACGGTGTTTTGTATAAGCTGGGCTCGAACTCAGGAGGGCTGACGCTGTACATCGACGACGGCATCCTATGCTATGAATACAACTTATTCATCATCCAACGCACCAAGGTGCGCGCATCGAAGAAGCTCCCGACCGGCAAGGTCCGGATCGAAGTTGAGACAAAGTACGCCGAACTCCGACCTGCTGGCCCGCTCGATGTAACGTTGAAGGTCAACGGGGAGAACGTTGCGCAGGGTCGCGTACCAATCAGCGCTCCATTATTATTCACCGCAAACGACTGCCTTGACATCGGAATCGCACTTGGATCGCCGGTTTCACTCGACTATCGTGAAAAAGCGCCGTTCAAGTTCAATGGAACGATCGATAACGTCCACGTCCAATACATCACTGACAAGGATGGAGCCAAAGCGTCCGCGCGGTGACTGCGCCTCTGCCCCGCGCACGCGTCACGCTTGCGAAGCCGCGGCGCGCGCTGATAGTGATCATGCAGTGAAAAACGCCGAAGGATTTTGACGACCATTCTGGCGGAATCGCCCGGAAAATCGTGGAAATCTCTGGAAATCCCAAATGCCCAAAAACCGCGACGCTTACGAGCTTTTTCGCTTAATTCGCGGTTTTTTCGCCGGTCTGCGTTTCACGCTGGAATCACTTTGCAAGCAGGGGTCAGGGGTTCGAGTCCCCTCATCTCCACCAAGAAACGCGCCGATTTCACGAACTTTTTTGGGATCGTTGTTTGATTTTCCGAAATTGCCGGCTGCGTTTGACGACCGATCTCGACGGTCTCGAAAACGCGATCCATCGTCTCGGCTACCTGGCGGCGTGCTCCTTCGAACATACGGCCATAGCGGTCAAGTACCATGCGCATGCAGACGTGACCGCTCCGCCCATCTGTCTGCCGCCGTGTCGGAGCGCAGCACGTTCGCGCAGTGGACTCACAAGCCGTAGTGCCGTGTTTTGTGCCGTATTTACCGGAACGGACAGGCCACACGCCTTTAGATGTTTGAAACGCGCATCGCCTTCAGCGTTTCTTCATCTTTGCCGCGCTACGTAATACGTAAGAGTGGGGCAAGGAACTCCCCCGTCGATTGGCGCCCGTGCGAGCGCGGGAGAGCCTAAGGAGAAACACGATGTTTTATCGATGCCAGGTAATCGTTGCAACGGCCCTGCTTCTGTCCGCGTGTTCTGGGGGCGGCGGCAGCCCATTAGGCGGCTCCATCGTCAGGTCCGAACAAGCGTCCCAGCCAGTTACAGTGGAGGCCTCGCGCGCCCGCTGGCAACCTTCGCAGATTCAAGTGACCCGCGGCGGCAGTGCCAAGTCGACGCTCATCTTTACCATAGACTTGCAGACCTATCTGCTGCGCGAGTCTTGCGACCACAACGTTCGGATCAGCCACAGCCTCATCGGCGGATCGATCGGACAACGTTTCGAGTACGACATGTATGCGTTCACGGCCAGCGGCAGTGGCACCGGCCGGTGCACCATCACGGCGAAGTTTCAGGGTTCTCCCGTACGGGCCGAACTCGCCGTAACCGTAAAGTAGGCAGAATGACGTGCGAGGCGTCAAACCCTCGAAAACGGCGCGTTGGTTTTGCGCGTACGGGAGCGAGCGATCGAAGGTGCCGCCGAGCGCCGTCGCGCTCATTTCAGGATTCCGAAGCCCTCGCAAGCGATTTGCCATCCGGCTGCCCGACGCATCGAAGGGGTGCCGATAAGCCGCCGCGTACCCCCGAAGCCACTATGATCGACGGCATGCACGTGATTCTGTTCAGTCGCAGTGCCGAGAAAGTTCGCGAATTTCTCACCGACGTGCTGGAGCTGCCTTCAGTTGATGCCGGCGACGGCTGGTTGATCTTCGCCGCACCGCCCACCGAAATTGCTGTGCATCCGACGGAGGGCGAACCCGAACATGAGGTCTATTTGATGTGCAAGGACATCAACGCGGTCGTGACGTGGTTGGCGCAGCGCGGCATCCAGACCGACGGGCCGATCGCCGATCGGGGTTGGGGACTGCTAACGACGCTCGTGCTTCCTGGCGGTGAGCGGATTGGACTCTACGAGCCGCGCCATCCATCGCCGCTTTCGAGTTTTCGTAAAGGCGCGGCTAATCCGTTTCGCGCGCGTTCAGATCGACAAGCTCGCCGTTGATTCCGTCAGAATCGGTGCTCGCGAGAAACGTTAGTACTCGCGCTACCTCTTCAGGTGATGCGGCAGCTAAGAAGTCTTCCTCGTTGAGATAGTTGCGCGCGGCGTCCGTCGCGACCGTACCCAGCACGACGGCATTGGCGACAATGCCGTCGGCTTTGTGCTCGCGCGCGATCGCGCGCATCAGCGTGTTGACCGCCGCCTTGGCCGCGCCGAAAAGCCCGAAGCGCGGTTGTGGATCTTTAGAGCTGCCGGCGGTAACGGTGACGATGTGGCCGCGGGACCCCCGCTGCGGGCGGTACTCTTGCACGAGCATGTGCCGCAGCGCCGCGACCGCGAGATTGTATGCGGGAATGACGAACCCATCGAGATTAACCCGCAGATCTTCCAGCGTGGAGTCTGCAACGGCGACAAACTTGCCGCGGCCGGCAAGGTTGACCACGGCATCAATTCGTCCGAAACGCGACACCGTCTCGTCGATGAGCCTGGCGACCGCGTCGGGATCGGCGAGATCCGCGGCGGCCGGCGAAGCCCGCTCGAGACCTGCGACCGACGCCGCCGCGGTTTCCTGCGACCGTGAAACCACTATGATACGTGCGCCTTGGGCATGCAAATTCTGGAGCGTTGCGCCTCCAACTCGGCCGGTCGCGCCGGCGAGCACGATGACATCGCCGTCAAAGAGCATCGGAACGTCCCTCCCCGTTGGAGTAAACCTCGGCACTGAAAAGAAAGGTTCGCAACATGAAGAGCTGGCGGCTGATCTTAACGTATTGGGTCTCACTTGCGGCCACTTCCGGTGCGGCTTCGGCATCAGCACCGTCGCCTTCAATGCGCGATGTCTTGCGGTCGGCGTACGCGGTGCGCGATCTCAGCGCGGTGGACGTCTCACCCCGAGGCGACGCGGTTGGGTGGCAGGAGAGTTTTCACGACCCGCGCCGCCTCTTGGACTCGCCGCGACTCGACGCCGTCTACCTTCGACGGCTCGCCGGCGGCGCGCGCGTGCGTCTGACGGCCGGAAGCTCGGACTCGTACTATGATGAGGAGAATCCGGTTTGGTCACCGGACGGTCGTCGCATCGCGTTTCTCTCGGATGCGCGATCGAAAGGGCAACTGCAGATCTTCATCGCGGCGGCCGATAGATCGCGCGTGCGTCAGCTCGGGAGGCTCAGTGGCGACGTCCAACGGCTCACGTGGTCACCCGCCCGCAATGCGCTCGCCGTGCTGTATATCGCCGCAGCGCACCGGAAGGCCGGAGCCTTGGCGCCCGGCGCGCGCGACGTTGGCGTCATCGGAACGATCGTCGACGAGCAGCGTCTCGTGATCGTCAACGTCGATAGCGGCAGGATGCGGCTGCTCACGCCGCCCGATCGTTATGTCTATGAGTACGGATGGGCGCCGGACGGCCGCGCGATTGCGGCAACTTACGCGACCGGCAACGGCGATAACAACTGGTGGCTCGCGCGGTTGGCTCGGATCGACGTCGCGAGCGGCGCGATGCGCGACCTGCTCACGCCGTCGTACCAAATCGACGATCCGCAATGGTCACCCGACGGCAAACGCATCGCGATCATCGGCGGGACGATGAGCGATTTTGGGTCGACCGGTGGAGATCTCTCTCTGGTCGACGCGCAGACCGGCGAAGTGCGCGACGCTACTCCCAACGCGCCGGTGTCGGTGCAATCGCTGCGCTGGAACGATGCATCGAGTCTCGACTTCGTCGCGCACGTTTCCGGAGCGATGCATTTGATGCGCCTCGACATCGCGAGCGGACACGTCACGGCGCTAACAAATCGCGCTGAGTCCCTTTGGAGCTGGTCAACCGCAAATCACGGTTTGCTGGTCGCGCTGGTGCGCGCCTCGTTCGACGATCCTCCCGAGCTTTGGGCCGGGCCGCCGTCCGAGTTGCGGCAAATCTCAACGAGCAACGCCGGCGCGACGCGTCTCTACGGTAAAGCCGTGTCGCTCGAATGGAAGAGCGACGCGTTTAGCGTTCAGGGATGGCTGATCTATCCGCTCAACTTCGATCCGCAGCGCACCTACCCGATGGTAACGATCGTCCATGGCGGGCCGTCCGCGCAAACGGTTCCCAGCTTTGGAAGTCGAAGCGTGAGCGCGCTCTCATCCCGAGGCTATTTCGTTTTCATGCCTAATCCGCGCGGCAGCTACGGTCAAGGCGAAGCGTTCACCAAAGCCAATGTCAAGGATTTCGGGTATGGCGATTGGCGCGACGATCTTGCGGGAATCGACGCAGCGCTGCGGACGGCGCCGATCGATCCGAATCGGTTGGGGCTGATGGGGTGGAGCTACGGCGGCTATATGGCGATGTGGGGCGAAACCCAAACGGCGCGGTTCAAAGCGATCGTTGCTGGGGCCGGAATCGTCAACTGGCAATCCTACTACGGGCAGAACAAAATCGATCAGTGGATGATTCCGTTCTTTGGCGCCTCGGTCTATCAGGATCCGGCCGTTTACGCCAAGAGCTCACCGATCACGTTCATCGAGCACTCGAAGACGCCGGTGCTGATTCTGCAGGGCGAACGCGACGAAGAAGTTCCGGCGCCGCAGGCGTTCGAGTTTTGGCACGCGATGGAAACACTCGGCGTTCCCGCTAAACTCGTTGTCTACGCCGACGAGGGCCATTCTCTGCAGAAGATCGCCGATCAAATCGACGTCCTTTCGCAAACGGTTGCGTGGTTCAATCGCTATCTCGGAGGCTGATTCATCGGCTTCATTGCCGGGTCGGGAAACCCGTTGGGACAGATCGTCGCCTGGACCGCGGGCGAAACGTAGTAGGCATGGATGTCGTAGTGCGGAACCGGCAAGCCTTCATGACCGTGGGGCTCGAACATGAAATCGACGTGATCGATCGTGTAACCCGGTAGCGCGTGGATGTTCGCGTAGCTAAATCCTTGCTGCAACTGCGTTTGCGTCACCATCAGCTCGGTGAAGACCGGCTTCCCCTGCCAGACGCCGTAGATCGGACCCATCGGCAAATCTTTCAGCGCGACCCAGTGCTCGCCCATCGTTGCAACGCACGGCGAGACGAGCATGGCGTCGCCGGGAATACCCGCCGGATGTACTGCCGGCTGCGGTGGAAGCATCGGCGGTGACGGCGCGGCTCCCGCCGGCGCGGCACTCCCGGTCAATGCCAAAACGAAAGCGAAGGCTGCGGCAAAACGAACCATAGAACGTGCTCCTTTCAGGCCCGCTGTTTTCGCGCGGTCGCAAGCCGTTCCTAGGAATACGTGTGTCCCTGCGACAAGACCCGTGAGCTAACGCTCGGAGGATCTGTATGAAAAAAGCATACCTGCCAACCGCGACGGCGACGTTGTTTATCGTCGCCGCGCTCGTTGCATGCCATGGCATCGGCGGCGGCTACAATCCCGCCGCCCCGCCGTCAGCGCTCTCGCAAGGAACGGCAACCGAGGAAGCCGGGCCCTTAGTGGGTATTCCGGCTTGTAAAGCCCCGAAGCGAGGGGCGGGGAAGTGGCTCATCTTCTTCGCCGCGGGAGACGTCAAAGCGGGTACGTTCAAGGCTTTTCCACCGAAGTCGCATGAAGCTATCTGGTTTGTTGAGGAATGGAAGAAAGTAAAACCGACTCCCACGCCCAAGCCGACTCCCACGCCCAAGCCGACCCCGACTCCGAAGCCGTACTCGTTTTACTTGTACTACGGCACATTCGCGACGAAAAACAAGCAGGTTGGTTGTGCCTATCTCGACGCTACGACCAACGGTAAGGACTTTCCATTCAGCAAATACAACGCGGCTGTAAACGGCTTTCCGAACATCATTCCCGCCCACTACAAGGTCACGCTGCTCGAGAGTGGTCTGGTCAAAACGCTCGTGATCTCGCACCTTTCCTCGAAAGGCGGAACGGGCTCCGTGAGTCTGGTGACGACAAAAGGAAAGGCGTACACGACCGGTTCGATTAAGCTGTTGGGCCGCGTCGTCATCAAGATTCCGGACGCCGAACGATTGCTGCGAGCGATTTTGGACGCAGATTCCTGATTAGTGGGCCGTCCTGGGATCGAACCAGGGACCTCATGCTTATCAAGCATGCGCTCTAACCAGCTGAGCTAACGGCCCGAAGCGAAGGAGACTACGCTGTGTCGCCCGACGGAGCCTGTCCTGAGCGAAGTAAAGCCGTCTAGATCAGGCTGATCCACTTCTTGGTGATTTCGTCTTCGTTCTTGAGGTGCGCCATGAGCAGCGCCTCGAGAACTTCGTGCTCGCGCACGATCTCCGCGCGCTCGGCAGCGTCGTAGTCGAAGGCCTGACGCTGCGCGGCGATCTGAGCCTGCTGGTCGGCGCTTAGGTCGGAACCGGTTGCCGAAGACGCACCGCCGCGCGGCGCGGAGAGTGCGCCGCGGGCTGGCGAAGTGCGTTCGCTGCGAAGCGGAGGGAGCGGGCCGGTCATCATTCAGTAATCGACTGGATGAACTTCTTCGTGATCTGGTCGTCCATCTTGCGCTGCGCCATGTCGACGTTGCGAAGCGTATCGACCTCACGCATGTTTTCGCTGCGTTCGTCCATCATTTGATCGAAGACCTCGGATTGCATCTGCAGGTGCTCCTGATTTTGTATTTCGGATGCATACATGCCGAGTTGAAAGGCTTGATCTTGCGAGTTGAGCGCGCTCATCGCCGCGTTTTCGGCGTTGCCGCCGCCGGCGCCGAGTGCACCGCCGATCGCGTTGCCGAGCAACCCGGAGCCGAGCCCTTCGAGAACGGGAAGCAGGAATGCCATCGTATTGCTCCTTTTGTCGGTCAGTTCGGGTTTTCGGCGAACTGCATGTAGTCGGTCACTTGAGGACGATAGGTTTGCTTCTGCGGCGCGCCGGGCAGCGTCGGTGGGCTCAGCGGAAGACTTTGGGCCTGCGCGGAGAGCGCGCCGAGCGACGAAATGAGGGTGCCGATTTCGGCGATCGCCGAATCTTGCGGCGATTCGCCGGTGACTGCGCCGCACTGCGAAGCTTCGAGCGCGGCGGAGACGCTGCCGCTGAGTTTCGCGTCCAATGGTTTGGACAAAACGCTTCCCTCGATGATGGTCGGCACGGGTGACATGGTGTTCTCCTTGGCGATGGAATCGCAGTTGGTAATGCGCTCGTAATGACGCAGCACGGAGTCGGCGTACGGAAGATCGCTGCCGTCCGACCAGCGCGTCCTGGTGCCAACGGCAGTCGGAGAACCGGCATTGTATGCCGAGAGTGCCTGGTGAACGTTGCCGCCATAGCGTTTGAGCAGATCGGAAAGCATGCCCGCAGCGTAGTCGGCGTTCTGCTCGGGGTCCATCGCCGCGGGCGTCGACGCGAAGGCGTGCCAGCGGTCGTCGATCTGGAAGAGCCCATGCCCGTGACCGCCATCGCCGACGATGTTGTGCCCGGTATTGGTGTCCGGACCGCCGGTCTCTTGGGCAGCTATGGCGGCCAGCAAGTCGGCGTCGAGGCCGTAGCGACGTGCCGCGCTCGCGATCTGGGGAGCGAACGCCACGCCAGTGCCGGCCAATCGTGAAGCAACCGGATCGACGCTCATCGCGGCTTCTATCCCCCCGTGCGAAGTGTTTGACAAGGAAACGGCGGGGCTCTAGAATGGCAGCGTCCGTGGCGACCCCGCTGGTTGGCGGGGTCTCATACTGCGGTGGCAGGCGTTTATGGATCGTTCGCACAGGGTCGATATCAGTGGCCTCCTCGCCGGCAGTCGTCAGCTCATGCGGGTCGCCGATGAGGTGCCGATCGAGCCGTTCGAGGGGATCGTCTTTCCGGAGCCGGCTCGCGTCGAGTTGGAACTGCGTCAAGCCGATAGAATGCTCGCGGTCCAAGGCAGCGTTGACGCACGCGTCCACGGTCAGTGCGATGCTTGCTTGGACGACGTGGACATGCAAATTCACGTCGACCTCGACGAGCGGTTCGACCCCACCCATGGGCGCGAAGTCGAGCCGTTCGGCGAGAGCAACGTGCTGGCGGGTGAACGCCTCGACGTGGCCGACTTGGCGCAACAGAGCATCGTCACCACGCTGCCGATGGGGCTGCGGTGCCGAGCGGACTGTAAAGGACTTTGCGCCGTTTGCGGGGCGAATCGGAATACGGGCGAATGCACGTGCAACGGCGTGACAGATTATAGAAACGGAGAGTGACGTGGCCAATTTAAAATGGAAGACGCCCCGCAGCAAGACGCGCAGCCGCCGCGCTGCTAATTGGAAGCTTGGCAGCGTAACCACCGTGCAATGTCCGCAGTGTCACCAGCCCAAACGGCCGCACTTTGCGTGTCCCAATTGTGGCACGTACAAGGGCCGGCAGGTCGTCAAAGCACAAGAAGAGCCGGCCGGCTAAGCGTTGTGACGTCGCATGGCGTGAAGATTGTCGGTGTGGGCCACTACGCGCCGGCGCACGTCGTCACGAATCACGACCTCGAAGCGTGGCTGGATACCTCCGACGAATGGATCACGACCCGCACTGGAATGAAGCGGCGCCACTGGGCGTCTGAGGCAGAAGCCACCAGCGATTTGGCCGCCGCCGCCGCGAGCGCCGCGCTCGTACACGCCGGTCTCCGCGCTGCGGAAGTGGATTGCGTCATCGTCTCGACGGTCACGCCCGATTACTACTTTCCGGCCACGGCGTGTCTCGTTGCGGCGAGACTTGGAGTCCCGGAGAAGCCGGCATTCGACATCGCGATCGCGTGCAGTGGCTTCATTTACGGATTGACGGTTGCGGCCGGCTTAATTCGCTCGGGCGTCTATCGCCGAATCATGCTGATCGGCGCCGAAACGCTGTCGAAGATTCTCGACAAGACCGATCGCTCCACCGCGATCCTGTTCGGTGACGGCGCGGGCAGCGTCATCTTGGAGCGTTCGACGGAAGACTCATTTCTGGCGGCGGACCTTCACGCCGACGGCAGCCGGCCTGAGCTGCTCTATGCGCAAGGGAGCGGATCGCGCAATCCGTTCGATCACGCGGCGCTCGATGCGAAGGTCCATCTCATTCACATGCAGGGGCGTGAAACGTTCAAGCTCGCCGTGACCAAGATGGTTGAAACGACCGATGCCGTGTTGAGCAAGGCGAACCTGGCGAAATCCGACGTGACGTTCCTGGTTCCGCACCAAGCCAACAAGCGGATCATCGACGCAACCGCGCGCTACTTGGAGCTCCCCGAGCAAAAGGTCGTGGTCAACATCGCGGAATACGGCAACACCTCGGCGGCCTCGATACCGATGGCGCTCTCGGAAACCGTACGCGCAGGCATGGTGAAACCGGGTGATGTGATTGTCTTCGTCGCGTTCGGCGGCGGCCTGTCGTGGGGCGCCGTCGCTTGGAGATGGGCGGCGTAAGTGCGCATCGGAGTCGTCTTTCCTGGTCAGGGCTCGCAATGTGTTGGTATGGGTTACGACGTTGCCATGCGCTCGCCGGCGGCGCGTGCGACGTTCGAACGCGCTTCCTCCCTGCTCGGCTACGATCTGCTCGCGCTGCAAACCAACGGTCCCGAAGAGCAGCTGCGCGAAACCGAATACAGTCAGCCGGCGATTTTTACGACCAATCTCGCGCTCTATCGCGCGGCGGGCGACGGCGTCGCGCCCACGGTCACCGCCGGCCACTCGTTCGCCGAACTCTGTAGCCTGGTGATTGCGAAATCGTTGAACTTTGACGAGGCGCTGCATATCGTTAGCGAGCGCGGAAAGGCGATGCAAGCAGCGGCGCAACAGGCGCGCGGCGCGATGTCGGCGATTCTTGGACTCGATGCCGAGCGAGTCCGCGAAATCCTGCGCGCGGACGGCCTTTCCCGCGTGGTTCTCGCAAATTTCAATTCTCCAACGCAAATTGTGATCAGCGGCGACTTCGACGAGGTGCAAACTGCGGGAGCTGCGATGTTGGGGGCTGGCGCGAAACGTGTCGTTCCGCTCAACGTTTCGGGCGCGTGGCATAGTCCGCTCATGGACCCTGCAGTCGAACGCCTCGCGGCTGCCGTCGAGACGAGCCGGTTCGCGCTGCCGGAGTTCGACGTGATCTCAAACGTCGACGGGCGGCCGTATCGCGACGTCAATACGATCAAATCGAATCTCATCCGGTCGGTCGTCGACGAGGTGCGCTGGCACGACACGGCGGAGCGCCTCGTCTCGTACGGACTGGATCTCGTAGTGGAGTTTGGAGCGAGCGGCGTGCTCGGCGCCTTGATGAAGCGGATGAGCGCGGCACCACCCGCGATCGTCGTGAGCGATTCTGCCGGCATCGACCGGCTGCGCTTGGCGATCGAAGGACCGGCATCGGCGAACGTATGACGCTGACCGGGAAATCGGCGCTGATCACCGGCGCGAGCCGCGGCATCGGCCGCGCGATCGCGGTTGAGTTCGCGCGCAGGGGTGCCGATGTTGCGCTCGTCGGCCGCAACTTGCCGGCACTGGAAGAAACGGGTGCGGCCTGCGCGAATGCGCGTCCCGGCGCGACGGTTGAGTTATTTGTCGCTGATGTTACCGATCGCGCGGCGATCGATCGAATCGTCGCCGACTGCATTGAGAGGTTCGGCAAGCTCGATTGCGCCGTAGCGAACGCCGGCCAATCGATCGACGCGCTGCTGCTGCGGTTGAAACCCGAGACGATCGAGCAGATGCTCGACGTGAATTTGAAATCGGCGTTTCATCTCTGCGGCGCCGTTGCGAAACCGATGATGAAACAGCGCGCCGGCTCGATCGTGCTGATGACCAGCATCGTGGGTATGACAGGTAATGCCGGGCAAGCCGCGTATGCGGCCTCGAAAGCGGCCCTCATCGGCCTGTGCAAATCGCTCGCAAAGGAGTTGGGTTCGAGGAATATAAGAGTCAACGCCGTCGCGCCGGGACTCATCGAAACCGCAATGACCGAAAAGATGCCCGACGCCGCCAGGGAGTTTTTGATCAAACAAGCCGCTCTCGGCCGAGCCGGGAAGCCGGAGGATGTCAGTGGCGCGGTGGCCTTCCTCTGCTCTGATGCCGCTGGATACATCACCGGACAAACGCTCGTGGTCGATGGCGGCATCCTGATGTGATCCCTTCGTGAAAGGAGACCCGATGTCCACCACCTTCGATAAAGTAAAGAAGATCATCGTCGAGCAGCTCGGGGTCGACGAGTCGGAAGTGACGCCCGAGGCGTCGATCACCGACGATCTCGGTGCCGATTCGCTCGATCAAGTCGAGCTGGTGATGGCGTTCGAGACCGAGTTCAATATCGACATTCCGGACGAAGAAGCAGAGAAGATCAAAACCGTCGGCGACGCCGTCAAGCGCATCGACGAGACGACGGCGGGTTCCTCGGCATCGTAGCAGCGCGTTGTTCGAACAACTAGAACAAAGCTTGGGCGCGATTTTCGAGCGCCTGAGCGGCCGGGGCCGTGTCAGCGAGGCTGCGGTCAACGAGGCGCTGCGCGAAGTTCGCGTAGCGCTGCTCGAGGCCGACGTTTCACTTGCCGCGGCGAAACAATTCGTCGCTCGGGTCAGAGAGCGTGCGATTGGCTCGAACGTTCTCGAATCGTTGACTCCCGCGCAGACGATTCTCAAGGTCGTCTACGACGAGCTCGTTGCATTGCTCGGCCCTTCCGGCAGTTCGGGACGCGCACGATTGCGATTCTCGGACACGCCGCCCTCGACGATTCTGCTCGTGGGTCTTCAGGGATCGGGTAAGACGACGCAAGCCGGTAAGCTTGGCTTGCGGTTAAAGGAACAAGGCCGGCGTTCGCTTCTCGTCGCCGCCGACGTCTATCGTCCGGCCGCGATCGAGCAGCTCCAAACGCTCGGCAACCAGATCGATCTTCCGGTCTACGAGCGCGGCGGAGCCGATCCGGTGCAGATCGTCGACGACGCGATCGCGCATGCGAAACGGGTCGGGCTTTCGACGGTGATCGTCGATACCGCCGGACGGCTGCAGATCGACGAAGCGCTCATGGACGAGCTGGCTCGTATCAAGAAAGTGGCGAACCCGTGCGAGATACTGCTCGTCGCCGATGCAATGACCGGCCAAGAAGCCACCAACGTCGCAAAGGGTTTTCACGACCGGCTCGGGATCACCGGCGTGATTCTCACGAAGATGGATGGCGATACCCGCGGCGGCGCAGCACTCTCGATTCACAGCGTAACGGGAGCGCCAATCAAGCTCGTCGGCGTCGGCGAGAAACTCTCCGCCCTCGAGGCGTTCTATCCCGAACGGCTCGCTTCACGTATTCTCGGCATGGGCGACGCGCTGACGCTGATCGAAAAGACGCAGGGCCTCTATTCCGAAGAGCAGGCCAAGAAACTCGAAGCGAAACTACTCAAGGCCAGCTTTACGCTGGACGATTTTCTCGATCAAATGCGGCAAGTGCGCAAACTCGGCTCGATCAACGATCTGATGAAGATGGTGCCGGGCCTTTCGAGGGTACTGCCAAAGAATTTTGAAATTCCGGAGCGGGAGTTCGTTAAAGTTGAGGCGCTCATCTCCTCGATGACTCGAGGCGAGCGCCGCAATCCGAGCCTGCTCAACGGATCGCGACGTAAAAGAATTGCTCGCGGCTCCGGCACGCAAGTTGCCGATGTGAACCGGCTGGTAAAACAGTTCGATCAAGCTCGCGAGATGACCAAACAGCTCGGCGGACGGAGACGTGGGGGACTCCTCCCGTTCCGGACGCCCCGATAATGAAAGCAATGGAAACATGGTACGAATCCGACTGCGCCGCATTGGCGCGAAGAAACAGCCGACTTACCGTTTCGTAGTCTCCGACGCACGCGCGCCGCGCGACGGACGTTTTATCGAAATCTTGGGCCATTACAATCCGCGCACCGACCCGAGAACCGTCGTGCTCGATGAAACCAAGGCGCGCGAATGGCTGGCCAAAGGCGCCCAGCCGTCGGATACGGTACGACGGCTGTTTGCCGAGAAGGGAATCATGGAGCGTGGGCCGATTCCGGCAACGAAACGAGCTCCCAAACACGCGAAAGGCAGCGGAACGTGAGCGCCTTCGATGATGAGTTCGGACTCTTCGGCGAAACGGTCGTCGACGAGCCGCGTTCGGTAAGACCCCCGGCACGGCCCGCACCGCGACCTCCCGCGCCGCGCCGCGAGCGAAAACCCAAGCCCGCGGCCGGCGATCCATGGGCCGGGCATCGGCGCGCTACCGAACTGCTCGGCTTTCTCGCCAGAAAGCTCGTTGCAAACCCGGAGCGCGTGAACGTCGAGCTCTTCATCGACGAGCAGGCCCAGCCGGTGATCGAGCTGATCGTCGATCCGGAAGATTTGGGAAAAGTCATCGGTCGCAGCGGCCGCGTCGCACAGGCGCTGCGCACGATCGTGCGCGCAACCGCCGAAGGACGGGTGGCCGTCGACATACTCGATAGTGACGAAGCCGCGCAGAGTCCGGAGGATGAAACCGGCGACTGAAGTGACGGTCGGGCGGATCGCCGGAGCCTTCGGAATTCATGGTGAGTTGAAATGCGACCCGACGGGCGCGGGTCGCATCGTCTTTTCGCCCGGAACCGAGCTGCGCTGTGCACGTGCCGACGACGTTTCGACCGTCCGCATCACCGGTGCGCGCACGCATAAGGGCCGGCTGTTGATCAGAATCGAGGGCGTCGAGGACGCTGACGCAGCCGCCGCCTATGCGGGCGCGCTGCTCTCTACGCCACGCGAGCGCATTGCGTTAGCGCCGGGCGAATACCTCGACGACGATCTCATTGGATGCGAAGTTCAGGGTAAGGACGGCACTCCCTACGGGGCAGTCGAGCGCGTCGAGCATTATCCCTCGAGCGACATGCTCGTCGTTGACGGCGCGATGATCCCGATGGTGCAGGCGATCGTTATGGAGATTTCCCTCGACCATCGACGAATCATCATCGATCCACCCGAAGGTTTATTCGAATAGCAACCCTTTAGCTATTATCCGGATGGGCGCTCGCATACGCCGCCACCGCAGCATCAACGGCGCTCTTGACTGAAGAACCCTTGCCGACTTCGCGTTCGAGCGTCGCGCCAAAGCACGTGTAGACCTCGAGGGAGAACGTAACGTTTTGTCCGTGGCGTGACGGCGCTTCCGATAAGGTGCCGCTTGCAATCGTGTTGTCGCGGTTGGCGCCGCATATTTGGTCGGCCGAACGCACGACGTCGGACGACGTCACGCCGCTCATCTGCGCGTTGTAGTGACGGTTCATTGCGAAGAAGAGCTCGCGCATCGCATTGGTGAGATCGGCCGGCTGGACGCTGCCGGAGGCGGCCACCGGCGCGACGATTACGCCGCGCGTCGGCTTCGTTACCGGCGCCGGCGTCGGAGTTCGGCTGCCGCGATGTCCAAAGACCGAGTTCACGATGCTGGCGATGCCCTTCAACGGAACTTGCGCGCCGTTGGTGGAGGTCGGTGCCGGCGTGTTGGCGGTTTGGGTCTGAACCGTTTGCGTTCCTCGTCCGACGAACGCGAGAATCTGCGCGCGTGCCAGCAGCGACTGCGAAGCGACGTCGGCAACGCTCGACACCTGAGCGGTTTGCGAGAAGAGGATGACGCCGCTTTCAACGCTGACGACTTGTTCGACGACCGCGGCGCTATCGCCGACCGGCGTGACGTATCCGCTGATGTAAAAGTCGGCGTGGGCGGCGCTCGCTTGTTGCAGAAAATCGGCGCGCTTGACATTCTGCTGCACCGGCGGGACGGTAATTCCGCCGGCGGCCGTCATCTCTTGCGCGAGTATTTGCGCGATGGCGATGCCGATCTTCGGATCGGCGCCGGTTTGCACGTCAAACGGGTAGATCATAACGACCGGCGTTTGTCCGCTGAGGGGCGCGGGCGTCGGCGGCGGAGGCGGAGTCGGAGCCGCGACGGCAACCGACGAGCAGAGGAGAGCCAGCCCGAGAACGCGGCGCAGAAATCGTTCAACCATCAACTGCTGATTCTTCGGGCACGGAGCGCCGATATCCGGTTGGCCACGCGATGCTGTACTCGGCGCCGAAGAGAAAGATCGATCCGATGCAGTAGAACCATAGCAGCAAGACGAGCGGCGCCGAGAGTGCGCCGTAGACGAGCGTGAAGTCCACGTGCGTCAGGTACTGGGCAAACGCGATCTGCACCACCGGCCATGTGACTGCTACGACCGTGGCACCTCGAAGCGCGAATCGCCAGGAGACGCTGCAATTCGGCAACCAGCGATACAGCACGACCGCCACGATGAAGACCAGCGCTATCGAGATCAAATAGCCGAGGATGTGCGTGAGGGGCCCGGGATCCTCGAATCCGGCGACACGGAACGTAATTGAAAGGGCGATCGGCAATGCAATCGCGACCATTAACAGGATGCCAGTTACCGGCAACATCACCACCGAGAGAAGCACGTTGTGCACGAGCGGTCGGCCTTTTGGAACGTTGAGCGCGCGATCGAGCGCGTACGCGAGGCCCATGAAGAGATTCTTTCCCGACCAGATCAGCGTCACGACGGCAATGATGCTCGAGATGCCCCGTCCGTAGATATAGGTCTGAAGATTGTTGACGATGTAGTCGTGCAGCGTGGGCGCCAGCGTATCGAAGAAGAGCAGCGTGCGGATCTGGGCGCCGGGCAGCACGAGCGTCAGGGCACTCAGCGCCAAGATCGTCAATGGAAAGAGTGCGAAGATCGCGTTGAACGCGACCGATTGGGCGTGAAAGGCGCAGCCGTCGCGGCTGAAGCGTAGACCCGCCTCGCGAAACGCGGAGATGAGTCGCTTCATCCCGAGAAGTATCGTTGCAGAGTGCTCGTATTCCCACCGGTTACTCCGGTTAGCATCGTGGTCGATGGCCGGCCTCTGGCCGCCTACGTGCGAGCGTACGTGGCGGGCGGCCGAGTTTACGCACCGGCGCAACCCTTGCTGACACGCCTAGCCGATCGCGTCTGGTCCGAAGGCGAGGACCTCGTGATCGAACGGGGCAAGAAGCGCGTTCGAGTCAAGATCTGGACCGCGGCCTCTCCGAGTCAGCTCAATGAAATTTACATCATGGTGGGGCCGGCGCTTCGGGCTCTCGGCGCCTCGGTGCGCTACGACGCTGCAGGCCGCCGCCTCATCGTACATATCCCGGCGCGAACCATTGTGGCCTCGCCGAGCCCGTTCAATGCGGCCGTTCCATTGGTCGCGCCGAGTGCGGTTTTTACGCCCGCGCAGGCCGCCACGCCGCGTCCGATTTGGACGGGGTCGCCGCTACCGCGCCGCACACCGTTGCCGGTGCCTCCACGACGACGGTAGCGCACCATGGATTCCGGCCCTTACCGCTGGGCGACCGCGCCAAGATCCCGCTCGCCTAAACCGCGTGCCGAGACGTCGCGCAAAAGCGCCTCCATCGCGTCGATGACCGGAAGGCGTTCGTGGTGTGCCGCGGCCTGCATCAATAGCGCGTCCTTGTGCGCCATGTCGAGCGTCCAAAACGTATCGTAATCGCCGCTCGCCATGCGTTTTCCGCGTCCTTTGATTTGTCCGGAGGGATCGTAGAAGTCGAAGAGCGCGTAGGCCTGCTCGCGCGACAGGCCTTGCTCTTCGGCGATGCGCATGACGTCGTTGAGGCCGCCGACGACCGCGAGGATCATCGCGTTGCCCATCAGTTTGTAGATCGCCGCGTCTTCGGGCCGTTGGCCGACATAGCGCAGATCGCTGCACATTCGTTCGAGTACACCGCGTACGCGCTGCACGAGCGAAGCGTCGCCCGAGACCATCATCACGCCGGTCGCGTTCAGCGCCATCGGCGGGCCCATGAAAACTGGCGCATGGAGAAACGAGTATGCCCCATCGGCGAGCCGGCGCGCGCGCTCGGCAACGCCCTGCGGCGACACCGTCGTGTGGTCCACGATCGGCGTTTCCGTTGCGATTCCGGGACGGGCGGCGTCGATGGTCGCGTCAACGCTGGCGTCGTCGCTGAGACAGAGATGCACACGCTGCGCGCCTTCGGCGGCTTGAGCGGGATCGGTGAAGGCGCGCGCGCCGTCGGCTTCGAGCGCCTGCGCCCTAGGGAATGACCGATTCCAAACGTGCACCGCGATTCCACGCCGCAGCATCGCGCGAACCATGGCCGAGCCGAGCATTCCGGCTCCGTAGAAGGCAACGGTTTCCATCCGGGCTAGCCGCTCGTCGCCGGAGGTGCGGGGCGTCGAGTCAGTAGATTGAGACCCGCGATGATAACCGCGGCGGCGAATGCGTACGCAACTTGCTGATGATCGGTAAGAAACCGGAGACCGAGCCAGTTATCGACCGAATAGGCTCCGTTGCCCGCAAAGCCGACCGCAATCGCGCTTGCGATGTAGGCGGTGTTCAGCTCCCATCCGCCGTTGCTGACGAAGAAGCCTTTGTTGTAATGGACTGACCCGATCGCCGTCAGCATCACGATGACGATGAGCACCGGTCCGAGTGCGCCGCCCGCACCAAGCAGCGTCAAAAAGCCGCCGAGCGTCTCGCATACGGCGGCCACGGCCGCAAATGCCTTTGCCTGTCGGAAACCGAGCCCCGCAAAGAAATCGCCCGTGCCGGTGATGCCACCGCCGCCGAACCAGCCGAAGAGCTTTTGCGTGCCGTGGGCCATGAAGCTCAACCCCAGGATCAACCGGACGATCAAGAATGCAATGTCCATGATTTTGGGAACCCCCGCAGCCGCACGCTGGTGGCGGCCCTGCCCCTAAGATACCCACTGGCAGATTCGTCAATCCAGGATATCGGCATGATAAAGCTGTAAGCGTCGCCGCCTATGCACATAGAGGGACGAACGTTTTTGGTCAGCGGCGGCAGTTCGGGACTGGGCGCCGCATGCGTTGCCGAATTCGCACGCAGCGGCGCGAACGTAGTAATTTGTGACGTCAGCGAGCGCGGCGCCAATCTGGAGCGCGAACTCGGTGCGAGTGTGCGCTTCGTGCGGACCGACGTGACGGACGGGCCGCAGGTTGAAAAGGCGGTCGCCGTTGCCGGGGAGAGGTTCGGCGGATTGCACGGCGCGATTTGCTGCGCCGGCGTTGCGACGGCCGAGCGCGTGATCGGACGCGAAGGCCCGCAACCCTTGGATCACTTCACGAAGGTCATTGCGGTGAACCTGATCGGCACGTTCAACGTCATCCGGCTCGCCGCCGTAAAGATGCTCGAGCGTTCGGTCGAACCCGGAGAAGATCGCGGCGTTATCGTTTGCACGGCATCGGTTGCCGCGTACGATGGACAAATCGGCCAAGCCGCATACTCGGCCTCGAAGGGAGGCGTCGTCGGTTTGACGTTGCCCGTGGCGCGCGAGTTCGCGCAACATCAAATTCGCGTGGTCAGCATCGCTCCCGGCATTTTCGATACGCCGATGCTCGCCGGTTTACCGGAAGCCGCGCGTGAATCGCTGGGCAAGCAGGTGCCGTTTCCGTCGCGACTCGGCAAACCGGCGGAGTATGCGGCGCTCGCACGCCACATCGTCGAGAATCAAATGCTCAACGGTGAAGTAATTCGCCTCGACGGCGCGATCCGCATGGCGCCACGCTAAAAAGGATCCTACACGGGAACGTAGCCAACAACAACGTGTGAAGAACACGTTCGTTGTTGCGCTTGCATTGCTTGCCGTAATCGTAGCTGCGCAGCCGTCGCATGCAGTGGCAGGCGGCCAAGTGAGCGCGGTCGCGACGCCGGTTCCGTTGCCGTCACCCGATCTCTTGCTTTATAGGATTCGGCGCCAGTTTCGTTCGCATCGCCCGCCGCCGGCGTACGTGGCCTACACGCTGATTCGGAAGCAGACGCTCGACGACGGATATCCCGACTTGGTGAACAGCTATACCTATCACATCTGGTGCCGGACGACCGATCGGGCCGCCCTTGCGCGGAGGGTCTATCGCGGCTCGTCACGCGGAACGCTGGAGTTTCTGCGGCCCTCGTTCAACGAGCCCTGGGATCCCGGGCCTCCGACGGCAGATCTTTTCGAACCGGCTCCCGTCCATCCGCATACCAGCCCGAGGGAGTTCGTGCCGACTCCCGAGCCGAGCGGAAGCCTTCCTCCCGTTATCGCCAGCGTTCTCGTGCTTGGGGAGTTCGACTATCGCGTCACGCGCATTGCCGACGAAGGCGACCTCACTCACGTTACTCTGATGCCGCGGCGCGATCCTGATCGCAACCGCTTGCGCGAGCTGTACGTGGACCGCAAGACGCTCGAGCTCAAAGAGGTCGTGGCAACCGACAAACTCTACGAAGAAGACGCCGGCCGGCATGTCTATCCGATGCTCTTCAGCGTCATGCTCAGCTGGATGCACGGGATGCCGATCGTCACGCACATCCACGGTACGCCAACATATCAGCAGGACGCGGATTACTTAGGACGCGACGCGACCGTCGACTACGATTTCACCGACATCGAATTTCCTGGCGGGCTCCCGGAGTGGTATTTCGACCCGCGCGCGTACGCTCAAAACGTCGCCAACGCACCACTGTAGCAGGCCCGATTTGGAACTCGAGGCTCGTTCCAAACCGGGCCTTCCGTTCGCGTACTTAACTGCCGAAAGGCGCGTTCCGTTTGACGAGCGCGGGATATTGCGAGCGCAGTTTCTTGAGTTTGGGCAGGTCGTTGACGACGATGTACGGGTTGTCCGGGTTGTGCACGGCGAAATCTTGGTGATACGCTTCCGCCGGATAGAAGCCGCGTAGCGGGGCGACGAGCGTCACGATTTTCGACGAATAGGTCCGCTCGCGGTCGAGGCGTGCAATATACGCGAGCGATTGCGCGCGTTGCGCACTCGACGTGTAGAAAATCTCCGAACGGTACTGCGAGCCGTCATCGGGTCCTTGACGATTGAGTTCCGTTGGGTCGTGGGCAACGAGGAAATAGACGTCGAGCAGCTCTTTAAATGAGATCTTCGCCGGATCGTAGGTGATCTCGACGGATTCGGCGTGTCCGGTGGCTCCGGTGCTTACGACGTCGTAGTGTGCCGTGTCGGCTTTGCCGCCGGCATAGCCGGCCACTGCGCGATCGACGCCCCGCAGCGACTCAAAGACGAGCTGGATCCCCCAGAAACAGCCGCCGGCGAGGACAGCGCGCTCGGAGGACGCCCGTGCCGGGGCGGCCGCACCGATGGAAAGCGTGAGGAGCAAGAGCGTCGCGGTCAAGAGCTTCATGCTCTCTAGAACGTCGCAACGGCCGAAACGGATGAGGCCGCGGCGCATCACTGCATGTGCGCGTCCAGCCAATCGAGCCACAGCCGGGTCAGCTCGAAGGTCTGGCGTGGGTCGGCGGGCCCGTGCGTCGGTGCGGAAAAGACCGCGAAGCGCACCGGCACGTGGTTCTCGTGCAGGGCATGGTAGAGCGCGTACGATTGTGTGATCGGGACGACCGGGTCGAGCGTCGTGGCCCAAATCAGCGTCGGTGTGGTGATCTGCGCGTAATAGGTGATCGGCGAGTTTTCGCGATAGATGCGCTGGCCATCGTCGGTGTAGGGTGTGGCACCCAGAGGATAGCGGTCTTGCACGTTCGACGTCGAGAGGTTGTATTCGTCGAACTCGCTAACGACCGCAGCGCCCGAAATCGCGGCGCGCCACGTGTGATAGTGGCCGATGAGCCACGACGTCAGCTCACCGCCGTACGACCAACCCGAAACGGCAACCCGCCCCGCGTCAACATTCGGCTGACGCTCCAGCGCGGCGAGGCCGGCCATGATGTCGGCGCTTGGGCCGGCAACGGTATCATGAACGATGGCCGTCATGTACGCGTTGCCGAGATTGTCACTGCCGCGGTAGTTCGGTTGCAGCACGACGTATCCGCGCGACGCAATCATCTGCGCCAGCGGCCACTGCTCGTAAACCAGGTCGCGCGAGCTGGAAAGTCCCGGACCGCCATGAATCAGCAAGACAATCGGATATTTCACGTCGTTGCGTGCATTAGGGGGATATGTAACGACGCCGTCTTCCTGGAAACCGTTGGGGCCAGTCCAATCGAGCTCGATCATTCGGCCGGCGGCAATGCAGGAAAGAAAATCATTAGTGTGCGTCAGACGCCGCGGGACGCTCGACCCTGAGGGAAGATAGTAGAGCTCGCGGGCTGCGGTTGGGCTGGTGGCAATGAAAGCGATCGAGCCGTCGCGCGCGATGTCGGCGGCGATCCCCGAATCGAAGGTTGCGCTGGAATACGGGTCGCAGACGACGTGCAGATCGCCCAACCGCAGCGGATCCAAAGCACCAGTGAGATCGAGCGTCCACGCAACGGTTTGGGTTCGATCGCTCGCGCAGGTCAACAACCTGTGCCCATCCGGAAACCAGAGTGCTCCCGCGATATTGCGATCGAGCGTTTGGCCAAGCTGACGATCTTGGCCGTCGGAAGCGATTCGCAGCGTGTTCTCCGAGTTGTAGTCCCCGTGCAACGGATACCAATACGTTAGTGCCGAGCCGTCGGGCGAATACGAGGGGCTCAATTCGAATTCGGTACGATCGGTCAGCTGACGCATGGCGCCGCCGGCAACGTCGACGCGCCACAGGGTTGAACGCTCGTCGTCGCCGCTGAACGTGTTCTCGACCCGCGTGAGCGTGATATGGCGTCCGTCGCGGCTCCAAGCGATCTGCGGGGAGAAGATGCCGCCCGGATCGGTCGGCGGAATCGTCCACGTCCCGCTGGTGAGGCGCCGCGCGCCGCCTCCCCCGGCTGAAACGATCCAGAGGTGGTCGGACGGCGCCAACGCCGTGGCCGTATAGTCGTTGTCGCCGGCGAAAAAGTATGGAGCCGATTTTTCAGGGTCGGCGGCAACGTACGCGATCTCCCGACCGTCGGGGCTCCAGCCGGCATCAATCACTTCGCCCCGGGCGCGGGTGATTTTGTGAGTCGCACCGGTCAGTCGGCGGATGAAGAGTTGACGGAAACCGTCTGCCGACGGGCGCGCGAGGTAGGCCAATCGAGATCCGTCGGGCGACCAGCGCGGCACCGCGACGTCGTTCCCCCGCGCGAGAACGCGGCTGGCTCCGGTCGTTGTATCGATGAGAACGAGGCTGTTGACGTACTTCGCGTGAGCGAAGTCTTGCATGATCGCGACGACGGCGACGTGCCTGCCATCCGGCGAAATTGCCGGCTCTTCGAGGTCGACGATTCGTGCCATGTCGCGTAGTTGCAGGACCGGCTCGCCAACGGCGGGCATCGTCCCCGCAGCAAGCATGAGCATCAGGCAGAGAGTCGTGCGCATGGCGGGCGGATTCTCCGGGAGCATCCTCCGAGCCCTAGAACGGGTCCTGGATTAGCAAAACCATGCTCGACGATTTCCATCCGCTCGTTCGCGAGTGGTTTGGCGCGGCGTTTGGTGCGCCGACCGAACCGCAAGCGCGCGGCTGGCCCGCGATTCGCGCCGGCGACGACGTTGTCATTGCGGCCCCGACCGGTTCGGGAAAGACCCTGGCGGCGTTCACGCTTGCGCTCGATGACCTGATCCGCCGGGCCGCGAGCGGGACGCTGCCCGATCGGACGCTCGTCGTCTACGTGTCGCCGCTCAAAGCGCTCTCGAACGACGTGCGCGAAAACTTGGAGAAGCCCCTCGCGCAGCTCTATTCCCTTGCGGTGGAACGGAGCACGCCGCTCGAGTCGATTCGGACTGCCGTGCGCACAGGAGATACGACTCCGGTGCAACGGCAGCGCATGCTGCGCAAGCCGCCGCACGTGCTGGTGACGACCCCGGAATCGCTCTTCATCCTGCTGACCGCGGAGCGCTCGCGCCGGCTCTTTGCGGGCGTATCGTGCGTCATCGTCGACGAGATCCACGCGATGGCAGGAAATAAGCGCGGTTCGCACCTGGCGCTGACGCTGGCGCGACTCGACGATCTGATCGCGCGCGAAGGTGGACGGCGCCCGCAGCGCATCGGCCTTTCAGCGACGGTGCGGCCGCTGGATGAGGTCGCGCGCTTCTTGAGCCCGACCGCCCACATCGTCGATATCGGCCACCGGCGTGCGATGGAGCTTTCGGTCGAAGTGCCCAGCGACGAGCTTGGCCCGGTTGCGAGCCAAGAGATGTGGAGCGAGATCTACGATCGCGTCGCTGAGCAGATTCGCCGCCACCGGACCACCCTGGTCTTCGTCGGAACGCGACGCATGAGCGAGCGCGTTGCATTCGCGTTGAACGAGCGGCTGGGCGACGGTTTCGTGATGCCGCACCATGGAAGCCTTGCGCGCGAGACTCGCTTCGGCGTCGAGCGGCGCTTACGCAGCGGCGAGCTCCGCGCGGTGGTAGCGACGGCATCCCTCGAGTTGGGAATCGATATCGGTTCGGTCGACTTGGTCGTCCAGCTCGGTTCTCCCCGATCGATTGGCGTCGCGCTGCAACGCATCGGACGCTCCGGTCACTGGATCGGCGCGATGCCGCGCGGCATTTTCTACGTGACGACGCGCGACGAACTCCTTGAGTGCGCGGCACTCGTCCGCGCCATCCGTTCGGGTTCGCTCGACGCGCTTACGATCCCCAAGGCGCCGCTCGACATCCTCGCGCAGCAGATCGTTGCGGCCTGCGCGCAGCATGAATGGATGGCGGATGGGCTCTACGCGACAATGTGCGGTGCCTATCCGTATCGCGGGCTCGAACGCAGCGATTTCGATGCGGTCGTTTCGATGCTCGCCGACGGTGTCGCAACGTCGCGCGGGCGCAGCGGGACGTTTCTCCATTACGATCGGGTCAACGGCCGGCTGCGCGGCCGGCGCGGCGCCCGTCTTGCCGCGCTGACGTGCGGCGGTGCGATTCCCGACACTGCGAACTACAGCGTGATCGTCGAACCCGACGGTCACGTGATCGGAACGTTGGATGAAGATTTCGCGATCGAGAGCATGGCCGGAGATATCTTCTTGCTCGGCACCAACTCGTGGAAGATTCGTCGGGTCGAGACTGGAGTCGTCCGCGTCGAGGACGCGCACGGCGCGCCGCCGTCGATTCCGTTTTGGAACGGTGAGGGACTGGGCCGCACGATCGAGTTGTCGCGCGAAGTCTGCGCGGTGCGCGCGGCAATCGACGAACGCGACGATGGCGCCGCCCAAGAGTGGTTGATGCGCGAATGCGCCTTGGACCAGGCCGGCGCAGAGCAGGCGGTTGCGTACGTGCGCGCCGGCAAAGCAATTCTGGGCGTCGTGCCGACCGAGCGTACAATCGCGGCCGAGCGGTTCTTCGACGAAGGCGGCGGGATGCAGCTGATTCTGCACACTCCGTTCGGCGCACGGATCAATCGCGCGTGGGGCCTTGCGCTACGCAAGCGATTCTGCCGCTCGTTCAATCTCGAACTGCAGGCCGCCGCGACCGACAACGGCATCGTGCTTTCGCTTACGGATCAACACGCGTTCCCGCTCGACATCGTCTTCGAGTTCGTGAAATCGCAGAGCGTCGAGCAAACGCTCACGCAGGCGTTGCTGCCCGCGCCGATGTTTGCGGCACGCTGGCGCTGGAACGCGGCCCGCGCGCTGGCGATTCTGCGATTCAGCGGCGGGCGAAAGGTTCCGCCGCAGCTATTGCGCATGCGCGCGGACGATCTCATGGCCGCGGTCTTCCCCGATCAGGCCGCCTGCCCCGAGAACCTGACCGGACCGATTCGCGTGCCCGACCACGTACTCGTTCGCGAAACGATCGACAACTGTCTGCGCGAGGCGATGGATCTCGATCGACTGATCGAGGTGTTGCGGGCCGTCGAGGCTGGTGAAGTGCGAACCGTGGCGGTCGACACGCCGGAGCCGTCGGCGTTCTGCCACGAAATTCTCAACGCGAATCCGTTTGCGTTTCTCGACGATGCTCCATTGGAAGAGCGGCGCGCGCGGGCCGTGCAGCTGCGCCGGACGATGCGCGACGACGTCGACGGAGCCGGGCTGCTCGATCCGGCCGCGATCGCGGAAGTCGCGGCGGAGTCGTGGCCGGTCGTGCGCGATGCCGACGAACTTCACGACGCGCTCGCGACGCTTGTCGTTCTGCCGCCGGTACCGGAATGGAGTGCGTGGTTCGACGAACTCGTCGCGCAACGCCGCGCCACCCGCCTTGTCATGCTGAGCCCTTCGACTTCGCTCAGGACAGGCTCCGTCGAAGCATGGACCTGCGCCGAGCGGCTCGATCTCGCGCGCATCGCCTATCCCGACGCGACGATCGTGCCGCAGATTGCATCAATTCCGAGCGATGCGCTCCCTCCATCGCGTGAAGAAGGCTTCGCGGAAATTCTACGTGGCTGGCTCGAATCGAGCGGCCCAACCACGGTCGCGGAAATCGCGGACCGGTTGAACGCCGACGAGCCGACAATCGAAGCGGCGCTCATCCGGCTCGAAACGCAAGGCCAGGTGCTGCGCGGCCGCTTCGGCGGTTCAGATCGCGCCGAGCAGTGGTGCAATCGTCGCGTGCTCGCGCGGATTCATCGCTTGACGCTCGGGAGGCTTCGGCGCGAAATCGAGCCCGTCACGGCCGCGCAATACGCTGCGTTCCTGCAGCGATGGCAGCACGTTACTCCTACGTCGCGATTGCACGGCATTGACGGAACGCTGCAAGTCATCCGTCAACTGGAAGGATATGAGATCCCGGCCGTCGCTTGGGAAGCCCAAGTTCTCCCCGCGCGAATCGCCGGCTATCGTTCGGAGTACCTCGATCGGCTGTGTTATTCGGGCGACGTCATGTGGGGGCGGCTCACACCGCACCCGGCGCTCGAACCGCGAACTTCGACCGAAACCCCACGCGTGCGGCCCACGCGATTGGCGCCGATCGCGCTCTTCTTGCGAGCCAACGCGGAGGAGCTCATCGTTCGCCGGCAACGCGAGCCCGCCGGTCTCTCGCACGCGGCCCGTGAAATACTCGAACTCATCGAGCAGCTGCGCGCGCCGTTCTTTGCCGAAATTCTCCGCGGCACAAAACGTTTGGCCAGCGAAGTCGAAGAAGCACTCTGGCAGCTCGTCGCCGCCGGTCTCGTGACCGCGGATGGCTTCGATGCGCTCCGCTCGCTCAGCGATGCGAAGCGTCGGCTGGGAGAGAAGGGGCTGCGCGCGCGCCCGCGCTCGTCGAGCGGACGCTGGACGCTGCTGGCCGCGACGACCGAGCGCATCGATCGCGAAGGATTTGCGCGCCGCCTGCTGGCGCGCTGGGGCGTTCTATTTCGCGACGTTATCGCGCGCGAGAGCCTCGCGCCGGCGTGGCGGGAGCTGCTCGTGCCACTGCGGCGCATGGAAGCGCGCGGTGAGATTCGGGGTGGACGGTTCGTTGCGGGATTCGTCGGCGAACAATATGCGCTGCCGGAAGCGATCGACGCGTTGCGCGCGGCGCGCCGTACTGCTCACGAACCGGAGCCGGTCGATGTCGGCGCGTACGATCCGCTCAATCTCACCGGAATCGTTTTGCCGGCCGCTCGCGCTTCGCTTCGCTCAGTTTCGTAGCCGCACGGATCGCCTCAGCACTTCGAGCTGGTCTGTTTTCCTGAGTAGACCTCGATCACGCCACCGGCCGCCACCGGGATCGTTACGCCGTTCAAAAGCGTTCCGAGGCCGCCGATGACGCCGCCGTACTTGCCCTTCGTCGCTACCGCGTAGCACGGCCCGAATTTGAACGGGAATCCCGAAATCACAGCTTGGCCGTACGCGGTGTACGGCTGACCTGCGATGATCTGTTTGGCGGTGAGACCGCCGCCGGCCGTGCCGCTCATTCCGAACGTCGTGCCGCCCGAGAGCGCGAGCTGCAAGTAGAAGATCGCGATCCCTTTGCCAAGTTTCGGCTGATGATTGTAGTTCTTAGTGCTGCTGATGAGCGTCAACTTCACCGAAGGATTGGCGCTCGGATATTTGAGGCTGCCGCCGAATCCGCCGTATGCGGGAATGCAGAACGTCCCGCCGTTCGTTGACAGCGTGCCGGTCAGCGAAGCGTAGTTCTTTGTTGTTTTCTGGCCTTTGCACGCTGGGGGTGTGAGATCGGGCAGCGCAGGCGCGAGCGAAGTGGAGGGCAGCATCGAGCTGGAATGCTGAGCACACGCGACAAGTGATGCCGCAGCGAGGACTGCGACGCAAGCCCGCGGCCAAAGGCGCCAAGACGACATGGGAAAACCTCCGAAGTTACGTACGGTGAATGCGATGGTAGCTACGACGTGAGCTTTGCGCGTACCTCGGGAAGCATCGAAGCGTGAATGACCATCTGATGTGGGCCGGGCTCTTTCTTCTCGGTTGTTACCACGGAATCAATCCGGGGATGGGTTGGCTGTTCGCGACGGCACTCGGTCTCCAAGAGCGCAGTACGGCCGCGGTGCTCCGCGCGGTCGTGCCGCTCGCTCTCGGGCACATCGCTTCGGTTGCGCTGGTCGTGGTGATCGCCATTTTTGCCGTAGTGGAGCTTCCGGGCGCGATCGTGCATGGGGTTGCGGCGGGCGTATTGCTGGCGTTTGGCGCCTACCGTTTGATCCGCGCGCGGCATCCGCGCTGGGTCGGCATGCGAGTTGGATTCTGGGGCCTTGCGCTCTGGGGATTCCTGATGTCGAGCGCGCACGGCGCTGGGCTGATGCTGGTGCCGTTTGTGACGGCGGCGCACCCGCAGTACGCAGCGGGCTGGCTGATGGTCGGCGTGCACACGCTGGGCTATCTGGCGACGATGACGGCAGTCGCGCTCGTCGTTTACGCAAAGGTCGGGGTGAGTTTCTTGAGGACGGCATGGTTCAATCTCGACGTCGTCTGGGCTATCGCGCTGCTCGTCAGCGGAATTATCGCGTTGTTCGCTTAACGTAAAGAGCCCCATTTCAACCGAGGTAGGCCATGCAGCTGAAACCAGACCCGACATTTTACGCTTCCGCCAAGGATGCGATGAAGGCCCCGGCCGAGACGCTCGCCTATGTTGCGCTTCTCAGCGCAACCGGAAACGGGAAGCCCGATGCGCTCGCGGTCGTCGACGCCGATGCTTCATCGGCAACGTATGCGACCGAAGTTGGCCGCGTCGAACTGCCCAACACCGGCGACGAGCTCCATCACTTCGGCTGGAATGCGTGCAGCGCCGCGCTCTGCCCGTTCGCGCCGCGCCCGCACGTCGAGCGAAGGTTCCTCGTCGTGCCCGGCCTTCGGTCGTCGCGGATTCACATCATCGACACGAAGCCGAATCCCGCCCAACCGCGTATCGTGCGCGTGATCGAGCCGCAGGAGCTCATCGAGCGCGCGGGTTACACTCGGCCGCACACGGTCCACTGCGGTCCGGACGCGATCTATGTCAGCGCGCTTGGCAACAAAGACGGCGACGGCCCTGGCGGCATCTTCATGATGGACTGCGACACGTTCGACGTCATTGGACCGTGGGAAGTCGATCGCGGGCCGCAGTACCTCGCGTACGATTTCTGGTGGCATCTCACCCACGATACGATGATCACGAGCGAGTGGGGCACGCCGAATATGATCGAGGGCGGCCTCAACCCGACGTTGTTACTCGAGGGAAAATTCGGGCACCAGCTCCACTTCTGGGACCTCCGCCGCCGCCGACACTTGCAGAGCGTCGATCTCGGCGCCGAACAACAGCTGGTTTTGGAGTTGCGTCCGTCGCACGATCCGGCGAACACCTACGGTTTCGTCGGAGTCGTCGTTTCGCTGAAAGACCTATCGAGCTCGATTTGGCTCTGGCACCGCGACAACAGCGCATGGGGCGTGCAGAAGGTGATTGAGATCCCGGCCGAGCCGGCCGATCCGGCCCAGTTGCCGGATATGCTCAAAGGCTTCTCGGCCGTGCCGCCGCTGCTGACCGATATCGATCTCTCGCTCGACGATCGTTATTTATATGCATCGTGCTGGGGAACCGGCGAAATGCGGCAATACGACGTGAGCGATCCGTTCCATCCCAAACTGGTCGGCTCGGTGCACATCGGCGGCATCGTTCGGCGCGCGCCGCATCCAAAAGATCCGTCAAAACCACTCAACGGCGGACCCCAAATGGTTGAGATCAGTCGCGACGGGCGGCGCGTTTATTTCACCAACTCGCTCTATCGCACGTGGGACGATCAGTTCTACCCAGACGGCCTCAAGAGCTGGATGGCCAAGCTCGACGTGGGTGAAGACGGAGCGATCGCCTTCGATCCGAAGTTCTTCATAGAGTCCGACCCCGAGCACCGCGCGCACCAAGTGCGCTTGCAAGGGGGCGACGCTTCATCGGATTCCTACTGCTATTCGTAGGAAGGCTACTTCCCAGAGGCTGTACTTGAAATAGCGGCCAGGGTTCGTAAGCGGGTCTCACCGGCGACGGCGAGTCGCTCGAGATCGTCGTAGGCGGCATATTCGGCTGGGGTCGGCTTGCGGTATGCGCCTTCCAGCGAATTGATCAAGAAGCCAAGCTGCTCGCGAATTTTGGTTTCGTGGAGAAGATCGCCTTCGCTCGAATGAATGTTGAACTGAATCAGATTGCCAATCGCGTCGTCGACTTGCGCGCGAGTTGCCGCCGGGAGCTTACTGCGAGCGTTCATGGCGGCAGCGATCGTCCGATCCAAGCTGTCGATGGCATTGCGAATCTGCATCTCCAGCGCCAGGCGTGCTTCCAACTCGCCGGGCGCGGGATGAATCCGCGGATCGAGCTCTACCGTCAACGGAGCTCGAAGCTGTGTCGTTCCGTATTGGAGCACGACGGTGTACTTTCCAGGCACGATCGTGGGCCCGTCCGACGAGTCGGGAAAATCATCGGTGAAAACGACGCGGAAGCCCGTCACGTCATACGCCGGCTCGTATTGTAAGTTCCATAGAAAGACGTTCATTCCGGATTTGACGATCGTGGATTCCTTGAGATCGCGATCGCGCGACTGCACGGCGTCGAGATCCGCCTCCTGCTCGGGCGTGAGCTTCCGCTCGTGTTGGTTTTTGACGTGCAGGACGAATTGACGGACTGTCGCGCCTCTCGAATCCAGAAACGTTAGGGTGGCCGGCGTTCGCCCATTATACGAGGGCGGCAGGTTGAAGAAGACGGTGGCTCCGTATTTCGGATTATCTCCGAACTCGGGAAGCGAGAAATTGGGTCCGCCGTAGGCTTGTGAGAGCCACGCCGTTTCAGGCGCGAACAGCTGCGCATTAGCGGTGCTGAACGCGCTCTGACTCGCAAGCTGTTCGAGCAGCACCAAGTTGTCGAGAATCCAAAATGCCCGCCCGTGCGTCGCGGCGACGACTTCGCCTTCGCGCGAATCGATGGCGAAGTCACGGACCTGTACGCCCGGGAGGTTCAGCGTCAGCGGCTGCCAATTCGCGCCGCCGTTCAGGCTGACGTAGGCGGTGCTGCGCGTACCCGCAAAGAGCAGCGCCGGTTCGCGCGGATCCTGACGAACGGCGAAGACGTATTGATCGGACGGAAGCCCATTCGTCAGCGCCGTCCAATGCGCGCCGTAGTCCGTCGTTTCGTAGACATATGGATGATAATCGTCCCACATATAGCGCGACGCACTGAGGTACGCGGTTCCCTTGTCGGTGTGCGACGGCTCGATCGAGCTGATCTGCGCCCACTGCGGAAGCTCCGGCGGCGTAATCGCTCTCCAATGCGCTCCGTGATCGGTGGTCACGTGGACCAAACCATCGGCCGAACCTGCCCAAATCGTTCGCGCGTCGAGCGGCGAAACGGCGAGCGAGGAGAGATCCGGAAACGTTTCGGTGCCGGTGGCGTCCAAATCGACCGGTCCACCCGTCGGCCCCTCGGTGTTGGGATCGTTGCGCGTGAGATCCGGACTCAGGACCGCCCACGTCTGGCCGTGATCCATGCTCGAAAAGACGACTTGCGCCGCGACCAGGAGCTCCCGTGGATCGGCCGGCGAGAAGAAGATCGGATGCGTCCATCCGAAGCGATACTTCGTTTCGGCGGAGCTGGCGCCTGACATATACCGCGGCCACGGGCTAACATTTTTCTGTTCGCCCGTCAAGTAATTAAACCGCGCGAACGCGCTGTAGTAGCCGCTTCCATAGGTGATGTATTTGTCTCCCGGCTCGGGTGCGACGAAAGTGCTCTCGCCAAGTGCCACGGAACGCCACTCGCCCGGACCAATCCCCGGGCCCACCGCGGCACTCGGGCCTTCGTAGGCGCCTTCGTCTTGCGCGGCGCCGAAAACGTGGAACGGAAATTGATCGTCGAGTGCGACGTGGTAGTACTGACCCGTGGGCTGATTGCGCTCGCTGCTCCACGTGTCTCCACCGTCGACCGAAACCGTGCCGCCGCCGTCGTTGCCGACGAGCAGAACTTTCGGATCGCGCGGGTTGATCCAGACGATGTGGTTGTCGCCGTGCGGCATTTGAATGTTCGTGAACGTTTTGCCGCCGTCTTTGGTCTTGTAGACTCCGTCGACTTCGGGCGCGTACGCAACCTGCGGGTTCGTCGGATCGACGAAAATCGCCGTGTAGTAGAAAGCGCGCTGGCGCAGTTTCATCTCGGCGTTCGTGCGCTTCCAGGTCGCGCCGGCGTCGTTCGAGCGAAAGACGCCGCCGTCGTGCGATTGTATGATCGCATAGACGATACGCGGATTGCTCGCCGCAACCGAGATTCCGATCTTACCAAGGATGCCGCCCGGTAGACCTGGATGTCTCGAAATGTTTGTCCAGTGCGCGCCGCCATCGGTGGTTTTGTAGATGCCGCTGCCGGGCCCGCCGCTGGTCAGCTTCCACGGCACCCGCTGCGCCTGCCACATCGCGGCATAGAGCACGCGGGGATTGCGAGGGTCGATCACGAGGTCGACGCCGCCGGTGCGCTCGTCGACGAACAGCACCTTGCGCCACGTAGCGCCGCCGTTGGTCGTCTTGAAGATGCCGCGTTCGGGATTCGGCTTGAAGACGTGACCCATCGAGGCGGCGTATGCGACGTTTGGATTGCGTGGGTCGATCACGATCTTGGCGATCATGTGCGTGTCACGCAGCCCGGCATACGACCACGTCTTTCCGGCATCGGTGGTTTTGTAGACGCCGTCGCCGGTGTCGAAATCGCTGCGAACATCGGCCTCGCCCGTTCCCGCGTAAATGATCTTCGGATTCGACGGCGCAACGGCGAGTGCGCCGATCGGATCCGCGACGCCCGGAATCTTGCCGTCGCTGACATTCTCCCAGCTTTGGCCGTAGTTGGTGCTCTTCCAAATCCCGCCTTGAACGCCGCCGAAGTAGAACAGGTCTCTGTCGGTCGGAACGCCGGCGACTGCCACAGCTCTGCCGCCGATATATGGCCCGATGCTTCGCCACTTCAACTTGCTCATGAGCTGCTGTGAAGGCGAAGATGGCGCCGCCGCGGCGGCTCCAATGGGTGCAGCCAGGATTAGCGCCGCAATCGCGGCAGGCCACAAACGCGTCATGCTCAGATTATCGCGCCAAGAATTCGAAAAACCTTCGCGCTAAATCAGTGGATAGTTGTGCCAGCCGTGCTCCAGCGCCAGTTGCGTGGCCGCGACGCCCGCCGGAACCACTTGAAAGCCAGGCAAAACGTTGTGCATGAAGTCGTCGAGCGCGGCCTCCGGCTTGACGCCGGCTTTCGTGCCGAGCAGGCCGGCAACGACGGTCAGCGCGTTGTGGCAAACCATGAACGCGCCGCCGCGGTGAAGGACGGCCTGCGCCGTGGGGTCTTGGTAAGCAGTAGCGGGATCGTCCGGGTCACCGTTCTCCTTGAGACTGGCGGCAGGGTAGTACACGTTCGTTGCCGCGAGATCGAACGCTGCGCCGAACCCATATTTCGTCCACATCGCATCGTTGAGGGAGTACGCGGTCGATTTGCCGGTCAACACCGCAAGCGTGGCCAGGCTGCCGCGGCCCATCCCGTACGAAAACTCGAACGCGTTGAGCGCGTTTTGCATGTGGAGATAAAGGCTTGCAATACCGGCGACGGTCAGGGGCGTAACGGATTGAAAGACCTGCTTGTTGCGCTTGTTGACCTGTATGGTGCGCAACATCCGCGCGTGGTCGTATTCCCCGGGTTTAAGGATGTGAAAGTGCAACGGCGAACTCGCGGCTTCTGCCCTGGTCGTTGTTTGCGCTAGGGCGGCACTCGCTCCCAGCGTGGCGGTCGCAACGAAATGTTTTCTCGAAATAGACAAAACACGACTCCTTCTGCGTGGCTGTCGTGAAGACGTATTCGTACAATTTTCTGGATTCTACTTCTGCGGACTGCGTCTGGGTTCCAAGTACATGCATCGTCGTGAGAAGTCGAAGACGATGTTGAACCGATGCCACACCTGGCTACCGATGAGTTGGACCCCACCCGTTACCGAAAGAAGGTCGTTATGGAGCGTGTACGGCCCGATTTGGAGCGAGGAAATCGCTCCGATCTGCGTTTTGAATCGTGACCCGATTCCGACGCCCCCGGTAACGGTCTTCTTGACTTCGTTCGACCGGAGTATGATGTCATCGTCGACCGAATCGCTCGAGCCGGTGTCTAGGCGCAGGAGGTGACGCTCGGGCGCAACGCCCGGAGCCGAAACGACAGCGGATACAAAGGCTCTTGGGGGTCGGATTACCAGGGGGATACGGACTCCAGCGCCATCATAGCGGTACGTTGCCGGATCGTAAAGCGCGACCGTGCTGTGGTCGTAGTTGAACGAAACGACGTACTGCGAGAAAAAGTCGAAGCCCAATAACCCGCGCGCACCGATGGCGCTGCCCGCGTGCGATAGATCCACTGCGAGCGGATCGCTCGGGTGAAAAGTTATGTTTTGCAAGCGTATGGCGAAAGGTCGCAGCTTGAAGGCCGCAACGGCGCCTTTGCCGGCACCCCCGATTTGCAGCGTGCCGGCGATTGGCAAGTTCAGCGCTTTTGCGGTCCCGCTATCGACGATCGTGTGAAGGCCGCCGGTATCGAGATCGAGCCACAGTTCCTGCGCTTCAATTGAGGCCTGCACTGCCATGACGTAGCCGTCCAATCGGGTCTGGAGGACTGCGCTCGGGCTCGCTTTTGGCACAGAGGCCAAAACGAGTGACAGTGACGCCAAGGCACCGATCCAAAAAACCGCCGCGCCCTTCATGAGTCGAGTGTACCCCGAACGATCGGGTTGCGCGCTATCAAACCGCTGCCGATTAGATATGGGAGCCTGGCATCGTATCCAAGACCTCGCGAATCGCCTCAAGGACGATGTGCGGGTGGTCGAGTTGGATGTATTGACGGCTCTCGTCGTAGTCGAAAACCTGGCGTGCGTTCGTCGAGAGGCCAAGCCACGAGCCCTGCGCTAGCGCGGAATCGTGCTCGAACGCCACGCGCTCACGATGAACGCTCGCCGGCGTGGCCGGCGGACGGCCGAAATGCCAAGTGGTAAGGACGCGAACCGGCCGGGAACCAAACGATGTTACGTGTTGCTGCAAGTATGCTTCATCCCAGGGCATCTGTTCCATTTCGGAGATTGTGGCAGCGTAGAGAGAGGATTGTGTTTGCACCTCGTGCAGGAGTGCGGAATTTAGTTCGTTCGAGAAGCGCTTTTCGGGTAAACCGCGGAAGAACTGGGCGGCGCAGGTTCCCGGCGGAAGACCGCTTGGTGACGGCAGCGGCGGCAGCGGCAGACCTCTGACTACCGCATTTTGGCAAAGTCGCATAGTGGCGATAATTTTCCGAAAATTGCGATCATCGCGCGCCTGCCATTTCGCGGGCTCGACGTCACCGTCATCGGCATCGACGAGAACGATTCCGCCAACGTCCCGCATATACCGGTCTGCAAAGGCTCGCAGGTTGTAACTGCCGAACGCATGCGCAACCAAAACGTACGGTCCTGAAAGCGAGGCGTTGTGCAATGCGGTGTGGAGCTCGTCGGCAATGCGGACGCTCGTGCGCGGCATCGGACCCGCGTCGCTAAATCCGTATCCGGCACGATCGAACGAGCATGCCCGCGTCCATTGAGCGACTCGTGGCTGCACGATCGCCCACGAAGGTGACCAATCGCCCCACCCGCCGTCGAACACGACGGTCGGCGAGCCGGACCCAGTGCAGTATAGGTTCAAACGACCACTTCCGATGGAAATGCGCTCGCCGGGCTGCGAATAGATCGTGTCCCCGACGGCCGCGCCGGCCAAGGGAGTCGTCGCCGCAACGAAGGCAAAAATATAGAACGGACTCACGCTGCGTCTCATACTTTCCCCGTAGCACAGCGGAATGAAAAAACCCTGAATGATCCGATTAGCTACATCCAGACGTGGCTCCGCAGGAATCGCATTTTTCGCACGCGCCGTTCCGCACCATGGTGAGCTGTCCGCACTCGGAACACGCGTTACCAGTGTAACCCTTAGCCCTTGAGGCATTTATCGCTTCGGTTCGCACGAGCGTCGCCACCGCTGTGCCGCCGCCGGATCCCCCAGACGGCGTGAAATGCGTCGGTGACTGAGGCGACGCGACAATCGGACTCGCAGAGGACTGCGGACCTTCCTGCCCTGGATGGAGATGCGTGCTGACGGGATGCAACCTCTCCGCGACGCCGGCCGTGCGTACTTGCACGCCGGCCTCTTCCTCGGCGATGTAGTCCTGTTGCGCTTCGGGGCCCATGGCATCCATTTGCATCGACGGCTGGACGTGCGCGAGATCGTAGCGGCCGAGATAGCTCACTGCAAGCTCGCGGAAGATGTAGTCGAGGATCGACGTCGCCATCTTGATGTGATCGTGACCGATGACGGGGCCGTTCGGCTCGAAGCGCGTGAATGTGAAGGCCTCGACGAACTCCTCCAGCGGCACGCCGTGCTGCAAACCCAGCGAGATCGCGATCGCGAAGTTGTTCATCAACGAGCGGAAAGCCGCGCCCTCCTTGTGCATGTCGATGAAGATCTCACCGAGCTGGCCGCCTTCGTACTCACCGGTGCGCAGATAGACTTTGTGGCCGGCGATCGTGGCTTTTTGGGTGTAACCGCTGCGGCGCTGCGGCATCGGCCGCCGCTTGGCGATGTAGCGGTAAACGATCTTCTCAGCAATCTGCAGCGGCTGCGCGAACGGCTGAGGCGGTGCTCCGGCCGATGCTTCCTGTTCGCTGCCTTCGCCGTTGAGATCGTACGACGCGGCCAGCGGCTGCGAGAGCTTCGACCCGTCGCGGTAGAGCGCAACGGCTTTGATCATGCGCTCCCAAGAGTAGCGATATGCTTCCTTCACGTCCTCGACTGTTGCTGTTTGGGGCATATTCAAGGTCTTCGAGATTGCCCCACTCACGAAGGGCTGTGCTGCTGCCATCATATCGACATGTGCGAGCGGCCTTATGTAGCGCGTGCCGTACTTGCCGCAGGGGGTGGCACAGTCGAAGACGGCGAGATGCTCATCCTTGAGATAGGGCGCGCCCTCGACCGTCATGCGTCCGCAGATGTATGCCGATGCTTCCTCGATCTGTTGGGTTGTGAATCCCAGGCCGTCGCGGAGCATCGAGAAGTTCCAATCACTGAGCTGCTCCTCGGTGAGGCCGAGTTGCTCTTTGCAGAACTGTTCGCCGACAACGAATTTATTGAAGACAAACGGGAGTTCGAACGCGGTCGGCAGTGCAGCCTCTACTCGCGCGATCGCAGCGTCATCGAAGCCCTTGGCCTTCAACGTCGCACGGTTGATATGTGGAGCAGAATCCAGCGTTCCAGTGCCCTTCGCGTACGTTTCGATCGCGTCGATCTGTTCTTGCGAGTAGCCCAGTTTGCGAAGAGCTGCGTCTACGGACTCGTTGACTATTTTAAAATAGCCACCACCCGCGAGTTTCTTGAATTTAACGAGCGCAAAGTCCGGTTCGATCCCAGTCGTGTCGCACCCCATGACTAAAGCTATGGTGCCAGTCGGGGCGATCACCACGGTTTGCGCGTTGCGGAACCCGGCGACTTCGCCGATCGAGAGCGCCTCGTCCCACATCTTGCGAGCAAGAGACCACGTGGCCTGAGTAAAGAGCGAGGGCGCGTGCGTTACAGGCTTAACAGTGAGGCCTTCATACTCGCTTGTCGGAGTGGCATATGAAGCTCGGCGATGGTTGCGAATTACTCGAAGCATGGGCTCGTGGTTTGCCTCGAAGCGTGCAAACGAACCGAGCTGCTGGGCCAACTCCGCCGAGGTTCGATACGCAGTCCCAGTCATCAGCGATGTGATTGCGGCGCACCAGCCAAAGCCTTCTTCGGAGTCATACGGCAGACCCATTCGCATCAGAAGCGTACCAAGGTTCGCGTAGCCAAGACCGAGCGTACGGTAGCCATGATTTTTTTCGGCGATTCGTTTGGAGGGCATTTGGCCCATCGTGACCGAAATTTCGAGCGTCGTCGTCCAAAAACGTACTGCATCCGCGAATCGCTTCGCATCAAAATTACCGTCGTCATTTAGGAACTTGACCAAATTGGTACTTGCAAGATTACAAGCAGTGTCATCTATAAAGCAGTACTCGCTGCAGGGATTCGTAGCATTGATGCGATCGTCGTTCGAACAGGTATGCCACTCTTGCAGGGTATCGTCGAACTGCAAGCCGGGATCGGCGCTTTGCCATGCGGCGACAGCGATTTGTTCCCACAGATCGCGCGCCTTGATGCGTTTGACGACGTCGCCGGTCGTGCGTGCGGTTAAGAGCCAATCATCGTCGCGCTCGAGCGCTTCGAAGAAATGATTGGTAAGGCGAACTGAGTTGTTTGAGTTTTGCCCGGAAACAGTGACGTACGCTTCCGAATCCCAGTTCGTGTCGTACTGCTCGACCTCGATACGAGTGTAACCCTGCCGCGCGTAATCGAGTGCGTTTTGGGCTGCTCCCGATGGAATGCCTGAAGCAATCCCGTCGCGAATCGCGTGACGCAACGAAGCGTTGAGCGTCGGATCGAGCCGCGCATGTTCGGGTACTCGGGTGTCGTGTGCAGCAGCAATAATCGCATTGAGGCGGCGCTCGAAGATACGTGAGCCGATGACAAGATCTGCGACCTTCCGTTCCTCGCGCACCTTCCAATTGACAAATTCTTCGATGTCGGGATGATCGGCGTTAAGCACGACCATCTTGGCGGCGCGCCGAGTCGTTCCGCCGGACTTGATTGCGCCTGCAGCGCGATCGAAGACTTTGAGAAACGACATGAGTCCGCTCGACGTTCCGCCACCCGTAAGCTTCTCACCGGCTGCGCGAATTTTTGAAAAATTAGCACCGCTGCCTGAGCCGCCCTTAAAAATGCGTGCCTCGCGGATTACACCGTCAAAAAGGCCGCCTTCGTTGACGAGATCGTCTTCAATGCCCAGGATATAGCACGCCGAGACTTGCGCTCTCGAGAAACTGTCTTGCGACGCCTTTGCTACACCGTCGGCAGGATCGACATACCAATGGCCTTGCGCCGGTCCCGAAATGCCGTATGCCCAATGCAAACCGGTGTTGAAGAACTGCGGTGAGTTCGGTGCGCCGATTTGGCGCGCCAGCATCGCGCACATCTCGTCGTAGTAGATCCGCGCATCGTTTTCGGAATCGAAGTACCCGTGCTTCCAGCCCCAATAGGTCCAGCATCCGGCTAGGCGATTGAAGACTTGGCGCGCATCGTGCTCAGAGCCGAACTGCGCGTCCCGAGACATCGCTTCCAGCGCTGGGCCGTCCGCGATCGAGCGCTGGAGCCATTCCGGGACGCTCTCCTCCGCAACGCGCGTGGTCGCCGTGGGAACGCCGGCTTTACGGCAGTACTTCTGGGCGAGGACGTCGACCGCGACCTGACTCCAGGTCGAGGGCACCATGACGTCGGTCGCCTCGAAAATGAGCGAACCATCGGGATTGACGATGCGCGAGGTGCGCGGTTCAAACGTGATCCCGGCATACGGGTCCCCGGGGGCAGAATACGTGCGCGTGAACTTCATGCGGAGGTCCCTCGATTCTATCGAACATACGTTCGCTTTGCAACGGTTCGCCGGCGCCGATAGGGACACCTATAGTGCCGGTCTCAACAGTTTACCACAAGATATGGGGGTTAGTCTCGAAATCCTTGTGAGCGGCATGTGGGCAGCGCAAGAAACCGGTGGAAGCGCACGAAGCGGGCGGGCGGCCGGGTGGATGGGGTGTGGAGAGCTTCGAGGATACCGAGGATAAACGGTGCAAAGCCAAGCGCAAATGCTCGGGCCCGATCGCTTCGCTCCGCGTCTTCATGACGTTCCTCACGAAGAGCTCGAGGCGGCCGGAATTCGGGGCCTAATCGTGGACCTCGACAACACGCTGCTGGGCTTTGGCGAGACCGAACTGGCGCAAGAGCACGTTTCTTGGGTGGCACGGGCGCACGAGCGCGGATTCCGCATCGTGATGCTCTCGAACAACTTCTCGGCCCGCGTGCGGGCCCTCGCGGCCCAACTCAACGTCGCCTGCATTCCCAACGCGCTCAAGCCGCTACCGTTCGGCTTTTTACGCGCGAAGCAGTGCTTAAAGATGCGCCGGCGCGAGATCGCCGTCGTGGGCGATCAGCTGTTCACTGACGTGCTCGGTGGGAAGTTGTGCGGGCACTACACGATTCTCACGGAACCGATCGAGCTCAAAGACTTCGCCGTGACGAAGATTTTCCGGTTCTTCGAGCGTCTGATGCTGCGAGGGCGCCGATCGTGAAGCTGGTGGTCATCGGCGACCCGATCGAGCACAGCGCAAGCCCGCGCTTACACCGCGGCTTTTTGGAAGAAGCCGAAATCGACGGAAGCTACGTCACGATTCGGATTCCCCGCGGTGAGGCGATCGCGGCGATCCGGCGCTTACGGGCGGAAGACTTCACCGGCTGCAACGTGACCTATCCGTTAAAGGAAGAAGCGCTGGGCGCTTGTGACGTGCTGACTGAAGAGGCCCAACGTGCGCAGGCCGTCAACACGCTGTTTTTCGGTCGGCAAATTATCGGGACCAATACCGATGGAATCGGTGCGCGCACCGCGATCGAAGCGTTGTTGGATGAGCCGGTTTCGCTGAAGCGAATCGGCGTGCTCGGCTACGGCGCTACCGCGCGCGCGATTCTCGCGGAATTGCACGATAATGATGCGTACGCGTTCGTTTGGGGACCCAACCCGCAGCGGGCGCAAGAAGCGTGCCGGCGTCTTGAAGCCAAGCCTTGGCCAAGCGAGAATCCTCCCGAAATCGTGCTCAGCACGTTGCCGCCCGACGCTTCGCTTCCGGAGAGTCTCGTGGCGCAGCTACAGCTTCCGGATGTCGTAATCGACGCGAACTATGGAAGCCGCGCGACCCTCGCGCGCGCTTTGCATCGGGACGTCGTTCCGGGTGACGCAATGCTCGAGGCGCAAGCGCGCGCAAGCTTCGATTTTTGGCTGGCTCACCTGGATAGAGTCGCCGGTGCCTAACACGGAGAGGGAGGGATTCGAACCCTCGAGAGGCTCATCACCTCTGCTCGCTTTCCAAGCGAGTGCATTCGGCCGCTCTGCCACCTCTCCCCAAAGCGACGCAGTCGCTTTGGGGTCTCCCATTTGTTTCAAAGGCACTCCGCCCCCTCGACTCCGCTCGGGGCTCCCGACGATTTTGTGCATCCTGCCGTGGAACTGATACTAATTCGGCATGGGCCGACCGAGTGGAATGCACTCGAGCGGTTTCAAGGTCGGAGTGACATCCCGCTTTCGCCCGCCGGGCTCGTCGATGCGCACGCGATTGCCGCGGCGTTACGAAACGAGCGGATCGACAGAATTTATTCGAGCGATCTGGTTCGCGCGTTAGACACGGCTCGAATCATCGGGGATGCGAGCGGCACAGAGATCATCGCCGATCCGCGTCTGCGCGAGTTCGACTTTGGACGCTGGGAAGGGCTGACGTGGCACGAAATCGTCGCAGCCTATCCTGAGCTCACGGGCAATCGGCCGACGGGAGCGCGGCTCTACGAACCGGCCGGAGGCGAAACGTTCGCGCAAGTACGCCGGCGCGTCCGATCCTTTCTCGACGACCTACAAAGACAGGATCCGGGCGCGCGAATCGTCGTCGTGACACACGCCGGACCTCTCCACGCCTTTCTCGCGGAACTAGAATTGACGCGAACCGGTGGAGACTTCGACCGTTTTGCACCCGCCGGCATCACGCGGATCGCCATCGATGGCCGACGCGCACGTCTCATTGCGCTCAACGATATGGAGCACCTCAGTTCTGCATGCTGATCGCGCGGTTGTCGCGCTCCTCACGACTCTGACGCTCGCGGCGGATCCCTCGGACACTGCAGGGCGCCGGCAGGTTACCGGACATTACAACGTACCGCGCGCCCACGCAGCAGCTCCGCGCGCACCGAGCGCGAGCAACCTCGTCACGAACCCCGGATTCGAAACTGGGAAGATCGACGGCGGCTGGTACGATTGCGGTGACGAGAGCGCTCGCGTCACGATCAGCCATCCGTACAGCGGCGGGTACGATGAGTTTTCTGGAACTCGCAGCGGTTCCGGTGAGCCGGTCGGAAACTCGGGCGTCTGTCAGGCAATAACGATCCCGCCGGCGGGCGTACTGACCGCGCAGCTCTATCAACTCTCGAACGAATCCGACACGAGCTTTGCCTACCAAGAGGCCGATCTGCTCGATGATAGTGGCAGCGTCGTCGTGAATCTCTATAAGACCGTGAATTATAAGCCGGCATGGGTTCGGGGAACGTGGAACCTCGGTGCCTACGCGGGTCGTACATTTTGGCTCTACTTCGGCGTCCACGGCGACGGCTATCAACAGCGTACGACGCAACAGTTTGTGGACGACGTCGTGCTGACAGGCGGCGGGACGACGTCGCGCGAATAACAATCCCATGCAATCGCGCACGCTTTTCTGGATCGGGTTCGGAGTCGGCGTCGCTGTGCTCGGAGCCGCACTCGCCTATACGGCAATCCGTTACGGCGGTGTCGGCCGGCGCGAAGACCCCACGACTCAGCGCATTCAGGAACTCATCGACGAAGCGAACTCATTGCTCAAAGCGCTTGACGAGCAGCGCCACAGCGCCTAAGCATTCCCCGACGCTCCGCGCAGGCGTTCACCTCGAACTGGAATTTACCGATCTGCTGGCCAACGGCCAGGGCGTCGGCCGCGCCCAGGGTATGGTCGTCTTTTGCTTCGGACCGCTGCCGATGGAGCGCGCGCGCGTTCGGATCGCCGAAGTAAAGCAGCGCTACGCCGTCGCCGAACTCATCGAGCTGCTCTCCGAGTCACCGCACCGCGTGCAGCCGTTCTGCCCGGTGTTTGGAATCTGCGGCGGATGTCAGCTGCAACATCTGGACTACGCGACGCAGCTGGAATGGAAGCGAGAGACGGTTGCGAATGCGCTGCGGCGGATCGGCGGTTTTGCCGAGATCGTAGTTGCGCCGGCGATTGGCATGAACGATCCGCGAGCCTATCGCAACAAGATGGCGCTGATCGTCGACCACCGCGCCGCGCCGGTGCTCGGCTTCTACCGGCAACGCTCGCACGACGTCGTCGCAATCGATGCCTGCCCGGTTGTGAGCGCGTCGTTAAATAGCGTGCTCCGCCGGTTCGTTGCCACGCGCGAAACCGCGCCGATGGCCCGCCTGCTGCGCGATGCGCGCCACCTCGTCGCACGCAGCGCGAACGCAACCGGTCAAATCGTGCTGAACGTTACGACCGGTCGACGGTCCGACGAGGCGCGGCGCGTCGCGCCGCTGTTGATGGCGGAGATGCCCGACGTCGCGGGCGTCACCAACTCGTACGATCCGCCGAGCGCGAACGCGATCCTGGGCCGCAGCCACCAGCTTCTCGCCGGAAGCCCTGAAATCGAAGAGGAGATCGGCGGCGTGCGCTACCGTTTTTCGGCAGCATCGTTCTTTCAGGTCAACGTCGAGATCGTCGGGCGCATCTTCGAGTTTCTCGAACCGCATCTGGCGAATCCAGGGAGGATCGTTGACCTTTACTGCGGCGTTGGAACGTTTTCGCTGTACTTCGCCAAATATGGGTGGAGCGTCGTAGGAATCGAAGAAAGCCCGCAAGCGACCGCCGAAGCAACCGCCAACGCGCGCCGCAATGGGCTCGAGCGGAAGGTCCGGTTTGAAACCGGCCGAGTCGAACGGATGACCGGTGCGCCCAGTGTTTGTAGGGCGCTCGTCGACGGGGCCGTCGTTTTCTTGGATCCGCCTCGCAAAGGCTGTCACGAGGCGACGCTCGAGGCGATCGCGCACCATCGCGTGCCGAAGGTCTGGTACCTCTCGTGCGACGCCGCGACGCTCGCACGGGATTTAAAGTTCCTCGTAGCCAAGGGCTACCGCCTCGCCATCGTGCAACCATTCGATATGTTTCCGCAAACCGGTCACGTCGAGACGCTCGTCGAGTTAGAGTATTCCGATCGTGTCAACCGGTAGCATCGATATTCGGTATGTCGCCACACTGGCGCGGCTTGCCTTGACCGATGAAGAGATCGAACGCTTCGGGAAACAGCTGGGCGATCTGCTCGGCCACGTCAACGCGCTGCGCGAGCTCGACGTCACCAGGGTTCCTGCAACCGCCCAAGTCGTCGAGTCGCGCAACGTAACGCGAGAAGATTGTGAACGCCCCTGCCTCGACCGCGAGCGCGTCTTGGCGCAAGCGCCGCAGCGGCAAGGCGCATTCTTCCGCGTTCCACGCATCATCGCGGAGTAGACGATGACCGCACGCGCGCTGATCGAAGGCAGCGCCGCCGAAATTGCCGAGGCGGTCCGCTCCGGGCGCGCCAGCGCGCTGGAGATCACCGAGGCAACGCTGGCGCACGTCCGTAACGTCGAGCGCGGCGTTGGAGCGTACTTGACCGTGCTCGACGAGTTGGCGCGCTCACACGCCACGCGAATCGACCAGCGCATCCGCGCCGGCGAACGGTTGCCGCTGGCGGGCGTGCCGATCGCGGTCAAAGACAATATGTGTCTCGACGGAACGCGCACGACGTGCGGCAGCAAGATCTTGGAAAACTGGATCGCGCCGTACTCCGCGACCGCCGTGGCCCGGATGCTCGAGGCGGGGGCGGTTCCGATCGGGAAAGCCAACTGCGACGAGTTCGCGATGGGCAGCTCGTGCGAAAATTCGGCGCTCGGGGTTACCCGCAACCCGTACGATCCGTCGCGCGTTCCAGGTGGATCGAGCGGCGGATCCGCTGCCGCCGTCGCCGCGTTTGAAGCAGCGATCGGATTGGGCAGCGATACGGGCGGATCGATTCGCGAGCCGGGCGCGTTCTGCAATCTGATCGGATTCAAGCCGACGTACGGTCGAGTCTCACGCTACGGTTTGATCGCATTTGCCTCGAGTCTCGACCAGATCGGCCCGCTCACGCGTACCGTCGAAGATGCGGCTCTCGCCTACGACGCGATCTCCGGCTACGATCCGATGGATGCAACGTCGATCGACCGCCCGGTCGAGCCGACGGCACACGCGTTGCGCGACGATCTCCGCGGCTTGCGCGTCGGCATCGTGCGCGAGTTCGACACCGAGGCGCTGGGTGCGGATATGGATCGTCTCTATCGCGAGGCGTATCGCGATCTCGAGCGCCTCGGCGCCGAGCTGGTTGAAGTATTGCTGCCGACGGTCGACTACGGAGTACCGACGTACTATCTCATCGCGCCGGCGGAGTGCTCCTCGAACCTGGCGCGCTTCGACGGTGTTCGCTACGGCTTGCGTGTTGAGGGCGCCGACGTTCGAGAGATGTACGATAAGACGCGGGCCGCCGGCTTCGGTCCTGAAGTCAAACGCCGGATTCTCATCGGAACCTACGCGCTTTCGAGCGGCTACTATGACGCGTACTACGTGCGCGCGCAAAAAGTTCGGACGCTGATGGCCGGGGACTTCCAGGCCGCCTTTGCGCGCTGCGATTTGATCGCATGCCCGGCGGCCAGCTGCCCGGCGTTTGAATTCAATGCGAAGAGCGACCCGTACAGCATGTACTTGATGGACTACTACACGATTCCGATGGCGCTCGCGGGATTGCCCGCGCTCTCGGTTCCGTGCGGATGGGTAACGCCGGAGGGCGGACGCGTTCCGATGCCGATCGGCCTGCAGCTGACGGCTCCGCTCTTCGGCGAGAAGCTCTTGCTCGGCGGGGCGCACGCCTACGAGCAAGCCACCAAACATGCACTCGCGCATAAGCCGTTGCTCGCCCAGGTTAACGTATGATGGTCGAATACGAACCGGTCATCGGCATCGAATGTCACGTCGAGCTCAAAACGGCGACGAAGATGTTCTGCGGCTGTCGCAACGAGTTCGGCGCGCCGCCCAACACGAATGTCTGCCCGGTCTGTTTGGGTTTACCGGGTGCCCTGCCGGTCCCTAATGCGAAGGCGCTCGGGCTGATCGTTGCGACCGGTGCCGCATTCGGCGCACGGATTCCTGAGTTTTCGAAGTTCGACCGCAAGAACTACTTCTATCCGGATATGCCCAAGAATTACCAAATCTCGCAGTATGACATGCCGCTGACGGTGGGCGGCTCGGTCAAATACTGGATGGAGGACGGTACAATAAAAGAGTGCCGTCTGACGCGGATCCATCTCGAAGAAGATACCGGCAAATCGACCCACGCAGGCTCCGGCGACGGTCGCATCGCGGGCAGCTCGTACTCGCTGCTCGACTTCAATCGTGCCGGCGTTCCGCTCATGGAATGCGTCTCTGAACCGGAGCTGCAGAGCCCGGAGGAGGCGATTGCGTACCTCGAGTCGTTGCGCCGGACGTTGCTGGCACTCGGCGTGAGCGACGTCAAAATGGAAGAAGGGTCGTTGCGTTGCGATGCCAACGTTTCGGTCCGGTTGCGCGGCTCGGCGCAGCTCGGGACAAAGACGGAGATCAAGAACATGAACTCGTTTCGTTCGGTGGAACGCGCGATCGCGAGCGAGATCGAGCGACAGGTCGGGGTGCTCGGCTCGGGCGGCCGCGTGGTTCAAGAGACGCGCGGCTGGGATGAGATCAACGGCGTCACGCACTCGATGCGCAGCAAGGAAGAAGCGCACGACTACCGCTACCTCCCCGACCCGGATCTCGTGCCGATGGAAATTACCATAAGGGACGTGGGGCGCGTTGCTGGGACGCTTCCGACACTTCCATGGCAGCGCTTCGAACGGTACACCGGCGAGTATGGACTCGGCGCTAAGCAGGCGACGCAAATGATTGATAATTTCGCGCTGGCGAACTACTTCGACCGCGTGGTTTCGCTGAGCGGGAACCCGGCGCAATCCAGCAACTTCGTGCTGGGGGAACTATCCCGTCTCGCCAACGAAACGGGCGTTGCGGTTGCCGATTCACGCGTCGCGCCGGAACATCTCGCTGAGCTGATCGCGCTCGTCGAGGGCAAGCAAATCAATTCGAAGATTGCCAAGGAGTTGCTGACGCGGACGTGGTCCGGCGCCGGCTCGCCGGCGGCGATCGTCGAACGCGAAGGTCTCGCCCAGACCAGCGATCGGGCAGCGATCGAGCCGCTGGTCGACGAAGTGCTCGCTGCCAATGCCAAAGTCGTTGCCGACTACAAAGCCGGGAAAACCAACGTGTTGGGATTTCTCGTCGGCCAAGTGATGAAGGCATCGCGCGGAAAGGCCGATCCCGCGCTGGTCAATGCGCTGATGAAAGACAAGCTTTCGCGCTAGCGCGATGTCCTTTGCCGATGCCCGAACGCTCGAGGCGCTCGACTTCGCCGCCGTCCGCGAGCGCGTTGTTCGCGCGACGCGGACCGCGCGCGGCCGCGCATTTGCAGCCGAGCTGACGCCGTACGCCGACTTCGATAGCGTGCGCCGGGAACAACGGCGTACCGAAGGCGTGCGCTTGCTGCTGACGGCTGCCGATTTGCACGTGATGCCGGCGGTTGAAACCGCGGGGCTGACCGCCGCGGCGCAGGTCGGCCGCACGCTCGCCGGCAGCGATCTGCGCGCCATCGGGGATGCGCTGGCGGCGGCCGCCGCTGCATGCAAGGCAGTGCGCGAACATCCCGATTTGGCCGAGGTTATTGCCGGCTATACGCCGCTGCGCGAGTTGCAACGCGCGATCGTCGATGCGATCGACGAGCGCGGCGCCGTCGTCGACCGAGCCTCGCCGGCATTGGCGCGCATCCGCCGCAGCTTTGCACAAGCCCAGGCCGACGCCCGCGATCGCGTCGGCTCGATTCTGAACTCCGCGAAGTATGCGAAGGCGATTCAAGATCGGATCGTGACGATTCGTGACGGGCGCTTCGTGATACCGATCAAAGCCGAATCCGCCGGAAGCGTGCCTGGAATCGTCCACGATACCAGCGCGAGCGGACAGACGCTCTTCGTCGAACCGCTCGCGGCGCTGGACGCCAACAACCGCGTCCGCACCCTGCAGCTCGACGAGGAGCGCGAAGTCCAGCGAATACTCGACGGGCTCTCACGCGACGTCGGGCGTTGCGCGGTCGAAATCGAGGCCAACGTCGAACTGCTGGCAACCATCGATCTGCTCGCGGCCAAAGCTGAAGCGGCACAACGCAGCGACAGCGTCCCGCCCGAGCTGAGCGAGGACGCCGCCATCGCCATCCAGCGCGGCCGTCATCCCTTGCTCGACGACCGCGCGGTGCCACAGTCGCTTGCCCTCGACAAAGATACTCGGCTGCTCGTCATCAGCGGACCGAACATGGGCGGAAAGACCGTCGCCTTGAAAATGGCCGGGCTCTTCGTCGTGATGACCTATTGCGGCATGCAGATTCCGGCTGCGCGCGGCAGCTGCATTGGCCGTTTCGAGCGAATCGTGGCCGACATCGGCGACGAACAATCGCTCGTCGCGAACGCGTCGACGTTCTCCGCGCACCTGCAGCGAATGCGCGAGGTGTTGGAAGGCGCCAATGCTCGGACGCTGGCGATTATCGACGAGATCGGCGGGGGGACCGAACCAAGCGCGGGCGCGGCGCTCGCGCGCGCGATGTTGGAACGGTTGCTGCAGTCCGAAGCGCGCGCGATCGTATCGACGCACTCGATGGAGCTCAAGCTCTTTGCGCACGCGACGCGCGGCGTCGCCAACGCGAGCGTCCGCTTCGACCCGGAAACCTTCGCCCCGACCTTCGAGCTGGACGTCGGAACCCCGGGCCAGTCGCTGGCGTTTCCGCTCGCCGCGCGGCTCGGAATCGATCGGGCGATCGTCGAGCGAGCCGGCACTCTGCTCGAGCGGCGCGAGCGAGACTACGAGGCTGCTCTGGCCGAGCTGGCGACGCGCAGCGGTGAGCTTCGCGAGTCGCAGACCGAACTCGAAGCCCAACGCCGCGAGACTGCGCGCGAATTGGATCGAATTCGCCAGGATCGCCTCGAATTCGACGCGCAACGGCGCACTTTTGGCGCACGGGCGGAAGAGCGGATGGCACAGAGCCTGCGCGATTTCGTCCGCGACTTGCAACAGCGCAAGGCGACGCGCTCACAATCGGTGCTGCTCGCACAGGCAGTCGATGCGATGCGCCGCGAGCTCGGTATTTCCGAGGAAGACCGCGGCCAAGAGCCGCAAGCGTATTCGATGGGCGATCGCGTCCGGATCGTTTCGTTGAATCAGGAGGCGATCGTCGCCGAAGATTGCGACGACAGGGTGCTGGTTTCGGTCGGGTCAATGAAGATGCTGGTGGAGAAACGTGACATTCGCCGCGAAGCGCACGCCGCGCCGGCACATGCCGGCGCCGGCGGCGCGCAAACTCTATTGACGGCCGCGGCGCACACGAGCGCCGCCTTAGACGTGCGGGGCAAACGCTACGCGGAAGCCGAGCCGATCGTCGAGCGGTGGATCGACGACGCGCTGCTTGCGGGCAACTCGCCGTTACGCTTGATTCACGGCAAGGGCACGGGCATGCTGGGGCGCGGCTTGCAAGAGTACTTGCGCGCTCACCCCGGCGTCAAAAGCCTGCGTTACGGGACTGAAGAGGAAGGCTCGACGGGGGTCACGATGATCGAGCTGCGCACGTGAGCGTTCTCGATGCGGGCGATCTACTGGAAGGATTCGAGCACATTGAAACGGTCTCGGAGTTTCACGAGCGGCTTCGATTAGGCCGGCCTCTGCGCGTCAAGCTCGGGATCGACCCGACCAGCGCCGATTTGCATCTTGGGTTTATGGTCGTGCTGCATCAGCTGCAGCGCTTCGCGGATGCCGGTCACCGGGTAACGTTGATCATCGGCGACTTCACGGCGCGCATCGGCGATCCGAGCGGCCGGAACGTGACGCGCCCGCAGCTGTCGCGCGAGGAGATCGACGCGAACATGCAGACCTATCGCGAGCAGGCCGCCAACGTGCTTGACCTCGAGCGCATCGAGGTGCGCTACAACTCCGAGTGGCTCGATGCTCTTAGCCTGACCGATCTGGTCAAGCTGCTTGGGAAAACGACCGTTGCACAGATGCTCGAGCGCAACGACTTTCGCGAGCGCTACGATGCCGGTGTAGCGATCTCGATCCACGAGTTTCTGTATCCGGTTGCGCAAGCATACGACTCGGTTGCGATTGAGGCGGACGTCGAGCTGGGCGGCAACGACCAGCTCTTCAACTTGCTCCTGGGCCGCCAGTACCAACGCGAGTTCGGTCAGCTCCCGCAGGTCTGCGCGACCGTGCCGCTGCTCGTTGGCCTCGACGGGCAGAAGAAGATGAGCAAATCACTGGGCAACTACGTCGGCGTCGCCGAGCCGGCGCCCGAGCAGTTCGGAAAACTCATGAAAATTTCGGACGACCTGCTACCCGTCTATGCACGCCTCGCCGCGTTTCGTTCGAAGTTCGACTCCGAGCGGCTGGCGATGGACCTCGCCGCCGGCCGCGTGAATCCGATGGACGAAAAGAAACGGCTCGCCGAGGAGATCGTCGGACGGTACCATGGACGGCAGGCCGCCGCCGCGGCGCGCGAGTTTTTCGAACGAACCGTTCAACGCAAGGAAATTCCGACGGAGGAACTTCCCGAGATAGACCTTGGCGAGTGCAAGCGCGTCTCGGAGCTCTTGGTGAAAGCCGGTTTCGCCGAAAGCCGGCGCGCGGCCGAGCGGCTCATCTCGGGCAACGCCGTCAAGGTGGATGGCGCGCTCGTTCGCGATCCGAATCAGACATGGACGGCCCACGATCCCGCCGTCCTTTCGGTGGGTTCGCGCCGCTTCATCCGCGTACGGCCAGCGCCTCGATCTCGCCGGTCGTAAAGTAATAACGCGTCTTACAGTATTCGCAGGTCGCCTCCGTGCGATCGCGTTCGCGCGACAGCTGCAACAGCTCGTCGGCGCCTAATCCCCGCAAAACGGCTTCGACCTTGCCGCGGTTGCACAGGCACGCGAATCGCACGTCCATTTCATGTTGCGACCGAAGTTCCCAAGCGCCGGCGAGTTCGCGCACCAGCGCGGTTGGATTCGCTCCATCGGCAATCAACTGCGTCACCGGCGGCATTCGCGCCGCCCGTCGTTCCAACTCGGCTAATGCGGACTCATCGGCTCCCGGGAGCGCCTGCGCGAGGATGCCGCCCGCGGCGATGACGCCGTCGGGGTTTGCCAAGACGCCGAGTGCAACGATGCTGGGAATCTGTTCCGACTTCGCGAGATAGACGGCCAAGTCTTCCGCGATCTCGCCGGAACGCAGCGGCACCACGCCCACGTAGGGCTGACCGACGTTGCTCGAGCGAGTGACTTGAAGCGATCCGGCGCCAACCGCGCCCGCGACGTCGAACTTGCCGCGTGGATCCACGGGAAGATCGACGCGCGTGTTGCGCGCGTATCCGCGTGCACCGGCCGTGCCCTCGTCGAGCAGCCACGCATCGGCGGCGAGCGTTCCGAGCGGCCCGCTGCCGGCGATTTGCAATGAGATGCGTTCGTTTCTTTTGAGGTTGGCGCGCAAGAGCGCCGCGCCGGTCGTGATGCGGCCGACAGCGGCGGTGGCGGTCGGCCAAAGGTCGTGCCGGTCTCGAATTTCGCGAACGAGATCGGTCGTGATCGCGGCGGCCAGTGCGACTCCCGCATCGGGCGCCGATGCGGTGAGGAGCGTATCGGCCATGAGCGCCTCTGGTGCGGAGGCCCGCGCTTTTCCTCCAAAGAAGCGAGGACAATGCGCGTTTTGGTTTTGCACGGACCAAACCTCAACTTGCTTGGGGAACGAGAGCCGGAGTTCTATGGAACGGAGTCGCTCGACGAGTTGGATGCCCTGATTGCATCCGCCGCGCAAGGTTTAGGTCTGGAAGTGCGCAGCGAACAGTACAATGGCGAGGGCCAGATCATCGACGCACTGCACGCGGCTCGCGCCGTCTATGCGGGCGTCGTGATCAATCCCGGTGCGTATGCTCACTATTCGTACGCAATCGCCGACGCGATTGGCGCTATCGGACTTCCAGTCGTCGAAGTGCATCTCTCAAACGTCGCGGCGCGCGAACCGTTTCGCCGCACCAGCGTGACGGCGGCCGCCTGCCGCGGCGTCGTCAGCGGACTTGGCGCCACCGGCTACATCCTGGCGCTGCGCGCGCTGAGCGAAATCCTTGCCGCATAGCTTGCCCCGCCGAGGAAGGAGGGCACATGCTGCCTGCGTATATCCCCGAGGCGGCCACCCGTTGAACGATCGCCCGATCGTGCCGCTCGAGTAGGAGATGCGACGTTGACGAAAGCCGATGTAATTGATGCCGTCGCCGACCAAGCCGAGGTGTCGAGGCGTCAGGCTGGTTATATCGTCGAACTGATCTTGAACGAGATCCAAGGCGCCTTACAAAAAGGCGATCGCGTCGCGCTGACGCCATTCGGGAGCTTCGTCGTTCGCGCGCGGCGCGCGCGCGAGGGTCGGAATCCCAAGACCGGCGAAAAGATAGCGATTGCCGCGCGCAACGTCCCGGCATTCGTCGCGGGCAGATCGCTCAAAGATGCCGTTGGCGGTTCGCGATCGCGCGTGAGAAAACACGCGAAAAAACAGAACGGGCTGTAGCGAAGCTTGGTTATCGCGCTAGTCTGGGGGACTAGAGATCGCTGGTTCGAATCCAGTCAGCCCGACCAATTTAAATGAAGATCGGCACGCTCGAGATGAAGGTCGCGCGAGTGGAAGGCTTTCAGGTTCGCGTTCGCACCGCCGACGGCCGCGACATTCGCTCCGACCGCGAAGGCATGCCGCCATGGCCGTATGAGAAGGGTGCGCGCGACCGTTGGTCGGTCGCACGATGGAAGCAAGAACGGTTCGTCAGCCTCTATCCCGGCTTTGGTGTCGACGTGCTCGATGGCGACGGTGTGGTCATCGAGTATGGGCAAACGCTCTTAGAAACGGTGCGGGAGAGCTACGACTGAGATACCGAACGCCTACTCGAAGCCGAACCGGGGCACCAACGCCGCGACGGCCGTGTCTAAATCGCCGATGCCGGTTGCGATCTCGGCAAATTCGGCGATGATGCGTAGTGGTGCATCACGAGTGCGACGTCGTGAGCGGAAACCATACTAAGGTTAACTTTCTTTGCCCCATGGCGTTCCTTTGCGAGCGGCGGGCCGCAGGAGACCGAGTACGCGCTCAGCCAAGTAGGCGCGGCTAGAACGGAGGTATGTCATTGCGGCAGAGCGCTGCGCGTTATTTTGTGCTCTTGACGGCGATTGCGGGCGTCGTCGCCTGCTCGGGGACCTCATTCGTTGGATCGCCGAACGTACCGCTGCTGCCGCAGCTGCGCAACTCGGTAAACTACAGCGATGCGGTCGAGCACGTCGTCATCGTCATTCAGGAGAACCGCAGCTTCGACAATCTGTTCGCAACGTTTCCGGGGGCCGACGGCACAAGGACCGGACGAGCCGCTGCAATGTCGCCGACGATCGCGCAGGCCTGCGGTGCGGCCGGCCAAACCGTCGTAACACGGCCGACGAGCATTCCCCTAACCAAAGTTTCGTTGCTCGGCGCGGGGTTTCCGCACAACTTTTTAATGAACACGGATCTCGCGCACCGGTACGATGGATTCAAGCTCGAGCTCGATCGCGGCAGGATGGACGGCTTCGATCTGGCGCTAACGGGGACGAACGGCAGCGGCACACCCATCTGCACGTACGCGTACCAATACGTCGACCCGGCGCACATCGCGCCGTACTGGGACATCGCGAAGCAGTACGTGCTTGCCGATCATACGTTCACGACTCAGGCGAGCTCGAGCTTTACCGGGCATCAGGATTTAATTGCCGGCGGCACGCAGATCGCTTTTAACGCTGCGGTTATCGACAATCCTTCGTACTTCCCCTGGGGTTGCGACGCAAACAAGACCGTTCGTACGGCGGTGATCAAGAAATACACGGGCAAAGTTCTCCCCTACGGCGGTCCGTTTCCGTGCTTCACGTATAAAACAATGCGCGACCTGCTCGATGCCAAAGGTGTTTCGTGGAAGTTTTACGCGCTGCCGGTTAGATTGGAACGGAGCCACAGCCACGGCAACTCGCCGGGGATTTGGAGCGCATTCGACGCGATCAAGGCCGTGCGGTACAGCTCCGAATGGCAGACCAATGTTACCCGCACGAATCTGGACTTTTTCACGGACATCTCCAAACGGCGGCTTCCTGCGGTCGCGTGGATCACGCCCGACGGCCTCAACTCCGACCACCCTCAGCAACCGAGCGATACCGGGCCATCCTGGGTCGCGTCGATCGTCAACGCCGTCGGCCAAAGTCCGTATTGGAACTCCACGGTCATTGTAATTCTTTGGGACGATTGGGGCGGATTTTACGATCACGTTCTGCCGCCGAAACCGCATTACTGGCAGGGTGGACCGGGGTTTCGCGTTCCGATGTTGATCGTTTCGCCGTATGTTAAACCCCACGTCGATCACAAGTTCTTTCAGTTCGGCAGCGTCTTGAATTTCATCGAAGAAGTCTTTAACTTGGGCTCGCTCGGGACCAACGACCAGCAATCCACCAGTATCGGCGGCGCATTCGATTTTAAGATGCCGCCACGGAAGTTCAAAGTAATTCCTTCGAAGTATTCGCTCGAGTTTTTCTTCCACCAGAAACCCTCGGGCCTAGCGCCCGATACCGAGTAAACTGGAGACGCTATGCGCAGCCTGCCTGCATTCATCATCATTCTCGCGCTCGCCGGTTGCTCCGCAGCGCAGTCGGTGCCGTTCATGCAGGGTCGCACGACATGGCGGACGTTGGCGAGCTCGGGCGCCGGGAAGATCACCCACATCGTGTACATCGTGCAGGAGAACCGCAGTTTCGACAATCTCTTCCAGGGCTATCCGGGCGCGGACACCGTTCCAAGCGGCGAGAACTCGATGGGCCAGATCGTTAAGCTAGCGCCGGTGAGTCTCGCATATCAGTATGTCATCGACCACTCCGCCATCGCTTTCTTCGCAGCGTGCCACGGTAAGGGCAAGTTTCCCGGGACGTGGTGCCGCATGGATGGCTTTGACCAAGAGTTAAGCTTTGGCGGTCCTTCGGGAATTAAATTTCCGGAGTACGTCTACGTGCCGCACAGCGAGTCGAAACCGTACTTCGATATGGCGCATGAGTGGGTCTTGGCCGACCGCATGTTCCAATCGCACCTTGATGAGAGCTTCGTCGGGCATCAATACATCATCGCGGCCCAGGCGGCGGCGAGCGTCGATCTGCCCTCCAGCTTATGGGGGTGCCCGGGCGGACTGACCGATCGAGTCGCGACGTTAAAAGCGGATAGAAAATACGGGCCGCCCGAGCGGCCATGTTTCGATTTCGAAACGCTGGGCGACGAGCTCGATGATGCCGATCTCTCCTGGCGCTTCTATACGAGTCACTATGGCAGTCCTTCGAGCGATGCCGGAAGCTTCTGGTCGGGTTACCAGGCCGTGAAGCACATCTATTACGGACCGGACTGGAAGAAAGACATCTTCACGCCGCAGAAGCGGTTCATCACCGACGTGGCGCACGGGCAGCTCGCGAATTTTACTTGGATCACGCCGATCTGCAACAACTCGGATCACGTGAACTGTGGAGGCGGGCTCGGTCCCTCCTGGGTGGCGGCGCTGGTCGATGCGGTCGGTAAGAGCCGGTTCTGGAATACAACGGCGATCTTCGTCCAATGGGACGACTGGGGCGGGCTCTACGATCACGTCGCGCCGCGCCACGTCGACTACGACGGCTTGGGTTTCCGCGTTCCGCTGCTCGTGATCTCGTCGTACGCGAAGAAAAATTACGTGTCACACGTGCACTATGAAACCGCCAGCGTCTTGCGCTTTGCCGAAGATCTCTTCGGCCTAAAACAGATGGCAGCCGCGGACGCGCGCGCGACGTCGCCGGCCGGCGACTGTTTCGACTTCTCGCAGACACCACGTAAGTTCGTGCCCATCAAAGCACCCAAGGACGCGAACTTTTTCCTTACTCAAAAGCCGGACTACCGGCCCCCCGACGAGCAGTAGCCAGTGGCCTATAACGCCGCTAGTCGGAGTCGACCGGCTTATAGGACGGCCGCTGGCGCAAAAAGTACGAGCGTACGTACGGCGCCGCGAACGGCTTGAACGCGCGGGGCGGCTGCATGAAGTTGAAGCAATCGAGAATGCTGTTCGCGCGCGTGTCGGTGGTTCCAATCCGCCCCAAGCCCCAGTTATCCTCGACGAATCTCAGGATGCTGCCGAACTCGTACTGGATGTGCGAAATGTAGCCGGGCTTACTCGATACGGCTTCCCGAGCATATGGCGAGATGACGATCATCGGAACGCGAAAGCCCAAGCCTCCCCAATGATCGAAGAACGGGGGCGGAACGTGATCGTAAAAGCCGCCCCAATCGTCCCAAACGATAACGATCGCGCTCGAGTTCCAGTAAGAACTTTGACCGACCGCATTGACGATGCTCGCAACCCAAGAAGGTCCCGTATCGTATCCGTTCGTGGGATGATCCGAATTGATGAGCTCCGGAATAACCCAGGAGACCGCGGGGAGCGTTCCGCCTGAAATATCGTAGAAAATCTGTTTCTCATAGTACGGTGGGCCGGGAATGTTGTTCGTCCACTCGGAACCGTCCCGTACCGGTGCGATCATGTCGAAGGCGTTCCAGAGCGCGCCCGTCCCGTGCCCCTGCCCGCCGTTGAGCACCGGCGGCGAATAGTACTTCCAGGAAACCGATTTGGCATCGAGCAGATCACGCAGCGTCGGATAATAGCTACCCGACGACGGAAACCGATCGGTGCACGGGAACGGGCCTTGACGGTACTCGTATTTGATCTTTGTTCCATTCCAGACCACCATCGAGGTCACCGTGCCGCCTGGCGCGTCGCATCCCCACGGTGAGGCGGTCGGATAATCGATCAGAGCCTGCGTCTGGTACTGATCGAACGTTGTGCCTCCGCGGATGAGCGCTTGATGCGAGCTGAAACTGCCGGTGCCTTGCGTTTGGAACAGGTGGTCGGCGAGCACGTATTGCCGGGCCATGCTCCAATACGGCTGGATTTGCGTGCGATTCACGTACTGGTACGGACCGATGCCGGCCTTGCCTGGGCAGGCGCTCCCTCCGCCTTCGAGGGCGAAACCGTTCATTGCTCCACCGTCGTAATCGCCTATAAAGCCGTCGCGCGAGTGGCCCCAATCGCATTTTTCCACGAGATTGGCAACGCGGAGCTTCACCAATCCTCGGCCCTTCATGTGGCCCCACTTCGTCCCGTCGGCGCCCGGGAACGTTGCGAAGAGGTTGTCGAAACTTCGATTCTCTTGAACGATGATGACGATGTGCTGGATCGTCGGCGAGCTGTGGCTATGCGCTCGCGCGGCGAACGTCGTAGCCGGGAGTCCGCCCCCTAACGCACTCGGACGGGATCCGGAACAGGCGGTGAGACCGTATGCTGCGATGATGGCCGCACAAAACCAACGCACCATGTGCAACTCCTTCTCGTAGACGTTCCCTCCGTGGAGGTTGAGCACTTCGGCGGCTGCACGCGACTTACCCGTTCGGCGAAGTCATCACTGCCGGAGTCGGAGAGGTCGACGCGCGCATCCGTTCGAGCAGGGGGCCCAGATAGTCAGCCTCACCGGCGCTTTGATGCCGGCGGTACGCCGCCGCGTCGAAGAGCCGATCGGGAAGCTCCGCCATGAGACCGATTTCGTTGTTGACCACGTCAAACTGATAGGAGATCGGCGGATTATCATACGTCCAAACGGCGCGCGAAACGACCCAGCAGTCGAGGACGCTACGGAAATAAACGGTGGCCTCGGTGGGAGAGGCCGGTGCCTCGAGCATCGGCGCATACGTACCGACGAAGTGCGCCTTGCGCAAATCATAGCTACTTGCGTCGATCCAGAGATCGCGCAGATTGTGCTTGAGCGGATCCTCTCGAGGTCGAAGGACGAGGTGATAGGTCTTGTGACCATCGAGATCTTCGACTCCGGCCAAGCTAACGTCGTAGGGTGCTTTTGCAATGGCGACGACGAATGCGATCGTCTTGAGTCCCTCGACATCCGGCCGCAGACCCACCGCGTTATCGGCGGGCGGAACGTGCACCGAGGAACGCAAGCTCCACGCGAACGGCCCTAGAAACTGCGGTCCGATCAATGCAGGCGGAAGCTTTCCGCCGGCAAGCGGGTCGCTGGCGTTTTCCATGCCGTCCGAAAGCCGCACCGCGTACCGATGGACCTCCAGGAAGGTTCGCTCGCCGGTATAGTAGCCCATGGGGTGCGCTCGAATGCGCCACGTCGCCGTCCAAACTGCGTACGCCGGAACCGGATACGATTGCATCCGCCGAAAGGCCGCATCGTAAATCTGTTGCAGCGGCGGGACAGCTAGGACGGCGGAGGAAGTTACGACGGCGAGCGTAATCGCGATGAGAGGACAGCATCGTTTGATCATGGTTTCATCCGGCGTCGACGCACATCAGTTTCGGGCACCTGTGCAAGGTAGCGAAGGCTCTTCTGCGACCTTTGTGCTCGTTCCGGCTCACATCATGAAGGGTTTCGGCGGGCGTATCCGCGTCCCGGTCGCGATCACGATCAACGGCGTTACGCATCGCACCACGATCTGTAACATGGGCTTGGGTCCGATGATCGGTATTCCGGCCGCTCTGCGACGGGCTGCCGGGATCGACCAGGGCAACCGCATTACCATCTCGATACGCGCCGATCGCGAAGAGCGTCAGGTCGCGGTGCCGCCGGACTTTGCGCGAGCCATGCGTGCAGCCATGCGACAACGCTTCGACCGGCTCGCCTACACGCATCGCAAAGAATACGTGGAGTGGATCGAGCAGGCACGCAAGCCGGAAACGCGCGCTCGGCGGATACAACAAGCGGTCGAACGCCTACGTTAAATTTGGAAAGGCTTACAAGGATGCTCAAGAGACTCGCCATCGCCGTGGTGCTCCTCGGAATGATCGGTGCCGGCACTTTCCCAGCTCTCGCGCAGCAGACCGCTCAGCCCGCGCCGACGTTGGTGCCGGGCCCGAATTTGGTGCCGCCACCCGACAGTACGTTGAGCGCACGCTTCAGCTCATTCTTCACGGACATTCTGGCCGGGCGCGTTCCTTCGAAGAACGTTTCGGATCAGGTGCGCAACGGCTTGACGCCTCAAGTTCTTTCACAGATTCGAGGTTCGTTCGCGAATCTCGGCAGCTACCGCCACTTAGACTACGTTCGCGCGGACGAGCTGCAAGGCTATCGGCGGTATCATTTCAGTGCCGTCTTCGACAAAGGTAATCAGGGGGTCATGTTCGTTGTGGATTCCAGTAACACGGTCGTCGGATTCTTTGAGGATCCCAATCAATAAATCCCGGGAACGAGGCGCGACGTTTTCGCGCGATATGCATCGTACTCGGCGCCGAACTGCGCGCTCAACAACGTCTCTTCCGAGCGGATTCGCCCGACGATTACGGGAACCAACAACAGCGAAAGCAACACGCCGACGCCTGAGCGAAACGCAAGGCCCCAGCCCAACGAGCTGACGAGCAGTCCAAGATAACTCGGATGGCGGATGACGCTGTAGAGTCCGTCCGTTACCAACGTATGTCCGGGTTGAATGGCGACGAGCCCGCTGAACCGATTGCCGAGAACGAAGACGGGCGCAATCCGTAAGGCGCCGCCGATCGCGAAGAGCACGACGCCGAGCCATCGGACTGCGTCACCGTCGATCGCCCAAAAACCGACCCGGTCGCTCCATGCCGGCAGGAACGCCGCCGCCAACGCCATCGGGATGATCGCGCCGAGCACCCAACGATTGCCGCGATCCTCGCGTACGCCCGGGCTGATGTTTCCGCCGGCAAAGAACGCCACGACCGCGAGCGCGATCAAAACGGTGGCGAGGGCAACCAGCGGGGGGTGCGCAAGAAATGCCGGCAATCCGCCAAAACCGACGACGGCGAGTCCCAGATACAGCGCGGTTCCCGCGATGATCAGGGCGAACCGAAGCACCGGTGCCATCGCTCGTCGCTACATGTCGGTGTCGGTCGGCTTGTACGACGGTTTCTCGCGGAGGAAGTATTCTTTGGAGAGCTTCGCCGCGAACGGTTTGAACGGAATCGGCGCCTGCGAGTAGTTGAAGCAGTCGCTGATGCTTCTGGCACGCGTATCGCTCGTTCCCAACGACCCGAGACTCCAGTTTTGCTCGATGTACTTAAGTATGCTGCCGAACTCATAGTTCGTCGTTGAGACATAGCCTGGCTTAGCGTACGGCGAAACGATAATCGCCGGAACGCGGAATCCCAAACCTCCGTATCGGACTTGTGCCGGAGGGAGATTATCATAGAATCCGCCCCAGTCGTCCCACACGATGACGATCGCCGTGGAGTTCCAATAGGCGCTCGTCCCAATCGCGTTGACGATGCTTGAAACCCACGAAGGCCCGTTGTCCATCCCTTCGCCGGGATGGTCGGAGTTAAGCTCCTCGGGTATCACCCACGACACGGCGGGGAGCGATCCGCCGGAGATGTCATTGAAAATCGCCGTCTCGGGCGTGATGACGTTGGTCTTCCACTCCGGCCCGTACCGCACCGCAGCAACGACGTCGAACGCGCTCATGAATTTACCGAAGATCTTGTTCGCCGGCGGGAGGTAGTATTTCCAAGAGATGCCTTTGGCATCGAGCAGATCGCGCAGCGTGTTATACGACCCCGTGAACTTTGTCGAGCATGGGAACGGCCCCTGACCTCGTAGGTAGACGTTTCTGGCGGTGATCAGCGACGTGTGGGTTCCGGCTGGGGCATCACACCCCCACCAGCAAAAGGAACATGACGGAAGGTCGACCATGGCTTTGCCGGGCGAAACGGCGCTGCTGCCTCGAATTAGGTCCTGATGCGCCGTAAAGCTGTCGCTGCCTTGCGTTGTGAACATGTGCTCGGCCAGCGTGTATTGTGATGCCATCGCCCAGTACGGCTGAATCTGTTGCGGATCGGTGTACTGATACGGATACGTGCACTCCGGCTTTCCGGTTGAGTCGACAACTCGGTCGAAGCCATTCATCTTACCGTGGTTGTACGCCGCTCGATATCCCGCCCAGCGGTGGACGAGATCGGTGGCAACGACGAGATTCGCTTTCGTGAGCGCGATAGTCCCCTTTTGGATCGGCGGACTGCAGTTCGGCTGGGCTGCGATGTTGGCTGTGGTCGTTCCATCGGCACCGGGAAAGGTTGCGAAGAAATCGTTGAACGTTCGATTCTCCTGAATGACGATGACGACGTGCGCAATCGGGCTCGAGGTGCTCGTTGATCGCAAAGCGCCCGAGCTGGTCTGCGTTACCGGGACCGGCGCAGAACTGCCGCCGCAACCGGCGATCGCCATTCCCGCGACGGCGAAAACTAAGGCGGTGGTACGAACGCTCACAATGTTCACTCCGCTTCTGTGACGGCGCGCTCTTCGCGCGAACGTCGAACCATGCCTTTTGATGCATTCTCGCAAAAAGCACGGATGGGATAACCCTAGTCATCTGTGAGGATACGGTGCGGGCATTTGCGAAGACAGGGGCGCGGCTATGAAAGCACCGGAAGTGTTAAGCCTTCGGATCGTGACTTTGTTGGCCTGTCTGCTGGCGAGCACGATCGCGCTCGCCGGATGTTCGGGTTCGTCCGGCTCGAATATGTTAGGCGGCCAAGGTAGAGGCGGAGGCCCAGGCCCAAGCCCGCCGCCGAGCCGGTTCATCAAGCACGTCGTCGTGATGGTTCAGGAGAACCGCAGCTTTGACAATTTCTTCGCGACGTTTCCGGGCGCCGACGGCGCCAGGTCCGGTGTAATGCAGACGTCGCACGGCGACATTCGCGTCCATCTGGAAGAAGCAAGCTTCAGCTCGGATGAGCTTGGGCACGATCACGTCTCGTTCCAAAGAGAGCTCGACGGCGGGAAGATGGACGGCTTTGGCCTGGTCGCGCGGAAACTGCCGGGAGGAACGCGGGTTCCGGCAGGCACGTATGCCTACCGGGTCGTCGCTCCGCAATATATCGCGCCGTACTGGACGATCGCCCATCAGTACGTTTTGGGCGACCACATGTTCATGACGCAAGGCAGTAGCAGCTTTACCGCGCATCAGGATTTGATTGCCGGCGGCACGCCGATCGGCCGCAACGGAGACAACGTCATCGATTTTCCGACCCCGCCGTTCTGGGGATGTGACGCGCCGCCCGGGACCGTGACCTCGCTGATCACCTCGAACGGCTCGTATCTCTTCGATCGAGGGCCGTTCCCGTGCTTCACGTATCCGACGCTGCGGGACTTGCTCGACGCCAGGCGTGTATCGTGGCGCTATTTTACGAACACCTCAAGCAGCTCGGTATGGAATGCATTCGATGCCGTTGCGGCCGTGCGCCAGGGGCCCGAATGGAGTACGAACGTCGTCAGACCACCGACAGCCATCTTCAACGCCATCGCGGGGCGCAAACTCCCGGCCGTGTCATGGGTGATTCCCAACGCGGGAGAATCCGACCACCCGGGGTTCGACTATGGTCACGGGCCGGCTTGGATCGCAAGCGTCGTCAACGCGATCGGAGAGAGCCCGTACTGGAGCTCAACCGTCGTGATCGTCGTTTGGGATGATTGGGGAGGAGAGTACGATCACGCGGCGCCGCCGCAACTCGACGGCCAAGGGCTGGGCATGCGCGTCCCGATGCTGCTCGTTTCGGCGTACGCGCGGGAAGCAGTAGCGGGTCGGCCCGGCTACATTTCGCACACTCAATACGAGTTCGGCAGCATCGTGAAGTTCATCGAAGACATCTGGAGTCTCGGCCAGCTCGGCACAACCGATTACCGCGCCAACAGCCTGATCGATTGTTTCGACTTCAGTCAAGCACCGCGTCCATTTACTCGAATCCCATCGACCTATTCGAAGTCGTACTTCGAGCGAGAGCCGCCTTCACGGCTACCCGTCGATACCTATTAGGAACGAGTGGGTGTGCCGCCCGAGCGATTAACCTGAGAATTAAGCGAGGGCGGCATACCCCGAGTTATTGGCTGCCGATCTTCTGATTGGCGTTAGTCAGCAAGTAGATCTTGTCAGCGTGGCGCACACCCAGCGCCTTTTGGTCGTAGATGATGCCGACGTACTGGCCCGGTTTGACCGTTCGCATTTGATAGGTTGTCTTGCCGTCGGCCGAAAAGATCTGATCGAACTTCGGCACGATCAGAAAGCTCAACGTCTCCTTCGTCTTGGGGTTTTGCACTTTGATGTTGTTCGACGAAACGTGAACGGTTATGCCGTAGAACGTCGAGTTGGTGATGGCGAGCGCTGGCTGCGATGATAGCGCGACGACCGGCGCGATGGCGGCGGCGAGAGCGGCGGCTCGGAGAGAAGAGAGATGCTTCATGGCACCGGTGTACCCCGCAGCCGGGCGGTCTATACCCTGCGCGCGACGAAAGGCGATCCATGCAAGCGACGCTCTTTGCCGACGGCGGATCGCGGGGTAATCCGGGCCCCGCGGCAAGCGCGGCGGTGCTGATCGGCCCGAACGGAGAGCTGCTTGAAGAGATCGCGGCCCACTTGGGCGTCGCCACGAATAACATCGCGGAATGGACCGCGCTCTTGCTCGGCTTGGAGGCGGCTCGGAAACGTGGAATACGCCGACTGGACGTGCGCTTGGATTCCGAGCTCGTCGTCAAGCAACTGCGCGGCGAGTACCGCGTCAAGCACGCTGGTCTGCAGCCATTGTATCGACGCGCGCTGAATCTGTTGACCGCGTTTGAGCGCATCGATATCGCGCATGTTCCGCGCAAGCAGAACGTGCTGGCTGACCGGTTGGTCAACCGGGTGCTCGACCAGGAAGCCGGCGCGCCGGTAAAGTAGCCGCCGTCATGCGCCGCTTCCCCATCGAGATTCTTATCGTTGTGCTATCTATCGTGATGCTGGCGTTGGGGTGGCGGATCTACGGCGCCGGAGAAATGGGCCGCTTTGCGCCGGCGATTCACGCGCAAAAAGCGCCGAGCGAGCTGTATGCGCGGCTCTCCATTCGGTATCCAAAGCCGCCGATCTACGAGGAGGCGTACCGCATGTCGGACGTCGAGGGAGTTTCACGATTCCAGTATCAAATTCGCGGCTACAATGGACACGAAATCACAGTGAGCGCCCCACCGGCGCGGATCCACGACGTGAGTTTTTTCTTCGGGCGTCTCGATCAAGACGGCATTTGGCAGCTAGTGAACCGGCCACCATTGGCCAATTTCGACGCGAAATATACGGTCTACGTCAAACAACTCGCCGACTATAAGCAGGGCGAGCGCACCGTAACCTTTACGAATCCGCAATATTGGGCGACAAAAGTCACGCGACACTATTCGATCGACCTCTCGAAGGGCGTACCGAAGGATCTTCTCAGGATGCAGAGCACCGAGGTAGCGGACCCGCGGTACGTACAGATCGTCAAAGACTTCCGTGATTTCGGCCCCGACGAGTTTCGACACAACGTCGGGATCGCGCAGTCGCGCATACGCGGCATGCACGGGTGAAACGCCGCGTAGCATTTCGAGTCGCGCTCGGCATGACGCTGCTCGCCGCCGCTGCCTTCATCGGCTACGAAATCGCAGAAAGTCCCGGGAACCAGCTGTTCGGCAAGACGCTCGTTCGAGGACCGCGCAACGCGCGCGTGATCGCGCTGACCTACGACGACGGCCCGAATCCTCCGTACACGAATGAAATCCTGGACGTGCTGCGCGCCGAAGGCGTTCACGCGACGTTTTTCGTGGTTGGTCGCGCGGTGCAAGCTTACCCGCGCGTCGTGCGGCTCGAAGCTGAACGGGGCAATGCGATCGGCAATCACACCTGGAGTCACGGCCATTTGCTGCTTTATGGCGAAAACAGCTTGCGCCAAACCCTGCAGCGCACAGATCAGGCGATCTTCGCGGCGACCGGGCTCCACACGCGGATCATGCGACCTCCGTTCGGCGCTCGGGATTGGCTGGTGCTCGAGGAAGCACGCAAGCTCGGCTACACGCCGGTGATGTGGTCGGTCCCGCTCGCGAAAGACTGGGAATATCCGCCAGCTCGCGTCATCGCCGCGCGCGTCCTGCGCTACGCCGGTGACGGCGCGATCATCGATCTGCACGACGGCAACCGCGGAATCGTTTGCGCGCATATCCACACGGCGCCGCGCCTGTGCGACCGAAGCGCCGACGTCGAAGCAACGCGCATAATCGTCGCCGCGCTCAAACGACAGGGCTACCGGTTTATCACGATTCCCGACCTGCTGCGGATGCAAACGCGCGTCCCTAAGCGTACAGCCGCCCGCCCAGACGAATGAACCCGTCGGGATGGCGACGCGACGGGTCGTGATGCGTCCAGTGAACCACCGGCAGTCGACCGGGATCGTGCACGAGTTCGCCGCGGATTTCGACGCGGTCACCCAAGGCGACGGGGCAACGGGGGGCGATGCTGACATTGTCGACGACCTCGAGTTTGCCGGCGCTGCTCTGTACGTCGAACGCCTCGTGAGTGCAGCGCGTGCGCGAACTGTAAAAGAACCGAGGCGGCGAGGCGACCGTGGCGGTGAAGTCGACCCACGCCGGCGCGCGCCCGGCATATGCGGCGGCCAAATCCATTGTTGCCCTCATCACGCGCGACGGGTAGAAGCGAAAGAGATGGACGTCGCTGCATGAGGACGATTCGAACCGCGCGCCTGCGGCTCGTGCCGGTGACGGCGGCAAACGCGGGGTTGCTCTGGGAAGTTCTCCAGGAGCCGGACCTGCGCGACTATCAGGACCTCCCGGATATGAACCGCGCGCAGTTCCTTCGTGCGGTCGGCGCGCGGCCGACGCGCCTGGCAGCCGGCGTGGCTGGACGCTTTGAATGGATCGTGCAGTTTTTGGACGGACCTCAGCCGTTAGGTTGGGTTTCGCTGCGGATTGCAGAGTCCGACCGATCGAACGGGGAGATTGGATACAGTGTCGTACGAGGGCACCGCGGACAGGGAATCGCAAGCGAAGCGGTTGCCGCGCTCGTGGAAGAGGGCTTTCGCCGCGCGCAGGTGCGCCGGATCCGCGCCTACTGCTTGCCGGAAAATCTTGCGTCGAGGGCCGTGTTGCGTCGCAACGGCTTTGACGATGAGGGCATGCTGACGCGCGGCGCAACCGTTGCGGGCAAGACGGTCGACGTGATTCTGCATACGATAGACCGGGAGCGCTGGGTGGCCGGAGTTACTTTGAATCGGCAGGCCACTCGATCGTAACGCCGGCATCGTGAGATCCGGAGTAGCGTAGCGCAAGCGCGCCGCGCAAGTATGCCAGCAACGGCTCGCGAACGACGCGGACCGAAATCCGCGCGCCAACATCCGCAAGCGGTACCCAGGCTACCTCAACGACATGATCTCTCCCCGTGTCATCCTGAGCCGCGCGCGTAGCGCGCGTGGTGTCATCCTGAGCCGCGCGCGTAGCGCGCGTGTCGAAGGACGAAGGGCAACCTTTCGGTGTCACCCTGAGCCTGTCGAAGGGTGACCCGGCGATCACCACTCTAAACGTCACATTGATAAAGTGCTCTGCTCCATCGTAGCTTTCGCTGATGTAAGCGAGTTCTTTCACGCGCACGCGCAAACCGGTCTCTTCAAAAACCTCGCGTACGAGCGTCTCGAGGAGAAGCTCACCAGGCTGTTGACGACCGCCCGGAAGATTCCACAGCGGCTGCGGATGATTAGGGTAGCTCGACGCGACCAGCAGCACGCGCCCCTTACGCAACAGCAGACCGGTCGCCAACGCGATCACCTCACCGTCGCCTCAATGACTGAGAGCGTTTCCGATGCCGTGCGCTCCCACGTAAAGTTTGCAGCGTGAATCGGCCCGCGGCGGCGTAGCTCTTGGGCATACGGATCGTCGGTGAGAACGCGCAGGATTGCGGTGGCGAGCGCGGCGTCATCCTCGGGATCGACGTAGCACGCCGCGTCGCCGCCGGCCTCTGGCACCGCCGACGCATTCGAGGCGATGACCGGTGCGCCGTAACTCATTGCCTCGAGCACCGGCAGCCCGAAGCCTTCATAGCGCGATGGGAACGCGAGAAGGCTGCAGCCCCTATAGAGAGCCGCGAGCGCGTCATCGTCGACGTATCCGAGTTGGCGGACCCGCACATCCGGCGGCAGCTGCCAACCGTCCAGATCGGTCGTCACGACGAGCGAAAGATCGTTGCGCAAGCGCGCGACGCGTGCCATCGCGGCGAGCAACGTATCGAATCCTTTTCGCCATTCCGCCTCGCCGACGTATAAGACGTACGGCGCCAACGCACGGGCGTCGATCGCCGCCGGGGCTTCCGGTCGCACCGGAGTGACTCCGAGGGGAATCGGTACGAGCCGTTCGAGCGAGATCTCGAGCGCGCGTGCGAGTTCGCCTTGCGCAAAATGGGAGTCGGTAATCAGGGCGCGACACTTACGTGCTGCGGCGTGAAATATGGCTTGAGTTTGCGGGGCGTAGCCCGGCACCGCGAAATTCGAGGCATCGTGTAACGTCCCTGTCGCCGGCAAACTGAAGTTCGTCCAGCTGCATCCGTTGAATGGAAACCACAGCGCATCGAGCCGCGCGCGCCCGTGCCAACGCCGCGAAACGACCCGATACGTCCGTCCGTCCACCTCCCGCAAGTACCGCGAGCGCGCCGTCCAAGTGTGCCATTCCGGCACGATGAGCGTTACCTCGACTCGATTGCGTTCGCGTTCCCACCACACGCGCAGGATCTCGCGCAGATAACGCCCGATACCGCGGTGATCGCCGGGCAAGTTCCAGGCATCAAGTCCGAGTCGAATCATTCCGCCGCAGCCCAAAAAACCTCGAGATGCCGGCGCACGCTTTCATCCCAGGAAAACTGTTGTGCTCGCTGCAAGCCGGCGGCGCTCAGCCGTTCGCGTAGCGGCACGTCGTCAACGATGCGCCGCAACGCAGCCGTCCATGCGGCGACATCGCCGGGGGGCGCGTAGAGAACCGCCTCGCCGGCGATTTCGGGTAACGCGCTCGCGCGCGATGCTACAACCGGCGTCCCGCACGCCATGGCTTCGAGCATCGGCATGCCGAAAGTCTCGTGGTACGATGCGAGCGTGAGGGCGAGTGCACCGCGATAACATGCGCGCAGCACGTGATTGCCGTCAGCGACGATGTCGTCGCCGAGCCTTCCCAAGTGGATGACGCCGGGAAGTTGAGGCGCTCGCGGGCCCGCCACTGCCAGCGCCGGCGCGTCGTCTGCGGGCCAGGCGCGGCGGTAGGCTTCATAGAGAAGCGCAAAGTTCTTGCGCGGCTCGGCGATCGGATCGCCGACAAAGAGCAAGAAGCGTCGCATCTGCAAAGCGTGCGGAAGCGGTTGCGGCACGCCGGGTGCGAACGAAGCGTCGACGCCGTGATAGATGACCGAGATTTTTTCGAGCGGAATTTCCAGAAGCTCGTGGAGTTCGGCGCGGCCGAACTGGGAGACTGCGATGATGCGCGCGGCGCCGCACGCAGAGCGAAGAAACGGCTGCTGGGCATGCTCGCGCCGTCTGCGATCGGGGTCGGGAAAGCGAAACGGGACGGCATCGTGAATCGTCGCGACGCTGGGTACGTGTGAGGAGAAGAACGTCCCGTTTGCGGGGTGCCAGATCAGATCGAGCTCGTCCGACACGCGCGAGCGTACGGCAAACGCGTCGCTGCCCAACGCGCCGGCGTACGCCGTCCGGCGCCGCGCCGGGAACGGCGGATCCGCGAGCAACGTGAGCTTCACGTCGTCTCGTGCGGCTAGGCGGCGCAGCACGGCGCGCGCGTAACGCCCGATCCCGCGCGCATCTTCAGCGATGACGCGCGCGTCGACGGCCAGGCGCAAAGGCGGCATCGCGGCAACTTCGAAGCTTTTCCCATGGTGTCATCCTGACGAAGGGGGTCTCGATCGCGGCGCATTTGATCTTAGGCCGGCGCGCGGAACCATTCTTACCGGCGATGCTTGATTCGATTTCGCAAGCCGCAACGCTGCTGATCGTCAACGATAACGCTCCCGATCCGTCACCACATCGAGAAGCCTTATTGGCGAGCCGCTTCGCGCGAGAGAGCCGGCTCCTAGTGGATCGCACGCCGTTTGCCGGATTCGATGCGGCGCGCAATATCTGTCTACGCCTCCACCGTGAGCGCAACGCTGGCGCGTGGGTCCTCTTCGTTGATGCCGACGAAGTTCACGGCGAAGCAATAAGCGGCATTGCCAAACGCCTCGATCGCGTCCCGGTCGGCTACGACTTCGTCGACGGCTACACGTGGCATTTCTTTGGATCGTTCGACTACTATACGTCGATCGAGCGACGAATGATGTTCTTTCGTTATCGCGCGGAGCTGCGCTGGGACGGCGCGGTGCACGAGCATTTGCGCGAGCTCTATGGCAAGCGGATCGCATTGCCGTACGTCTACGCGCACTACGGTCACACGCTGGCGCCGCGCCGGCATGCCGAAAAGGGACGCCACTACTCATCGCTTGGAGCGCCCGGCAACGTCCTGAGGGAAGAGCAACTTGATGGATTCGACGTGGCCGATTACTTCCGGCCGGTCTACCCGCGTCTGCTGCGATTTTCAGGCGCGCATCCAGACGCGGCCGTCGAAACACTGGAACGCCTGCGTCCAGAGCTGGAGGCTCACCACCGGCTGACCGCGGAAATCGCCGCTGGGCAGCCGCTGAGCATCAAGCTCCGCAACGCGCTGCGCAAGCTCAACTACGAACTACGCTGGCGAACCCGCACCTTGGACCCTTCGGCGCGAATATTCTGCGGTTGATCGGGCGGCCCGAGATGCGTGGGCCCGCCCTTTCCGCCATTCTTCCCTAAAGAAATTCGGAGCCGCCCCCAGGAATTCGGGGTAGACGGCCCGGCAATCTTCGGTGCCTCGAAGGCAAATATGATCAAAACGTGTATATTTCGTTACTAACTTGACCAGCGCGCCTAGGGAGTCATGACTTCAGGAATGCCCCGGCTGGGGCCGTCAATAGTTCGGCGACCGAAGCTGGAAGAATGGCTGGGACGCTTCAGGAGCGTTCCGGTTCGGTTTTTGGTGGCGCCGCCCGGTTTCGGCAAGACGCTGGCGATCGTAGGCTACCTGCGCCACGTCTCCGCCAACGGTTTCTACTGCGCGCTTACTGCCAACTCGAACGGAGAACAGCTCTGGGCTTCGGTGGCGCGGGCATTGGGAACTGGATCCGCCTTCGGTTCGCACGAGGAGTTAGTGCGAGCGCTCGCGACGCGCGCGCCGCTCGAGGTCGCAATCGACTGCGAGGACATTCCGGGCGCCGACGGCGTTGACGCCATACTGCGGCTCATCGAGGATCTTCCCGACGAAGTCGCGTTGTTGATCGCATGCCGGACGCGTACGCCATTTCAGGTTGCGCGTTTGGTCTCGCAGGGAACGGCGTCACTCTGCGACGCGGAGCGCCTCGCGTTCGATGCGGCTGAAATCCGGCACGTCGCAGAAAGCTGCAACGTGCCGTTCACCCACGCCGAGATCGCGCGCATGCTCGATGCGACCGACGGATGGCCCCAAGTCGTCAGCGGTGCGTTACGCAAAGCCGCAGAAGACAGTTGCGGCCTAGGACAAGCTTTTGAAAACTGGCGCATGCGCCACGGGCACCTCTTCAACGAGTTCATCGGCGGGGCGTTGGCTCGCGTCTCCGAAAAAGACGCCGATCTCGTGCTGAAGTTGATGAGCGGCTCGCGCCTCGACGATCATCGTCAGTTGCAGGCGCTCGAGGAGCAAGGGCTCTTCGTGATCCACACGCGAGACGGCTATCGACCGCTGCGCGCGCTGTCGCGCGGCCGGATCTACGACCGCTATGGCCGGCGCCCGCACGCCGCGAGCCCGATGCAGGTTCGGCTCTTTGGTTGGTTTGCGGCGGAGATCGACCGCCGGCCGATCGAGTGGATTCGGCGACGGGATCGGCAGATCTTCAAATACGTCGCATTGCAACCCGGCGGCGCGGTCTCCCGCAACGAACTCGGGCACGTCTTTTGGCCCGAAACCGAACGGCATTTGGCAGCCCGCAGCCTACGCACGGTCTGCTCCAACATTCGCAAGGCGATCGCGCAGATCGTCGGCTTCAGAGAAGTCGACGCGTACTTTCACACCGTCGACGAGTTGTCCATCGACCTCGACAATGTCATCGTTGACGTGAATCGCTTCGTATCGCACGCCGACGATGCCGACGAGCAGTACGCGCGAGGCGAGCTACGAGCGGCCTACGCGCACTACCGGAGCGCCTCGCGCGTCTACCGAGGGGACCTGCTGATCGGGGATGCCCACGAGCCGTGGGTCGCTACGCATGACGCGGCGCTACGCGGTCGGCATGCGGTCGTCTTGGAGCGTATCGCCGAAATCGCAGCCTCACTGGAACGTCAACCTGCAGCGATGCGGAAGCTCGATCGAGCTTCCGCATCTTAGCTCTTTGGAGGGCTGAACCAGAGGCGTGCGCGGCCTGCCAAGAATGCCGCGCGGTTTTGCCAGCGGTGGATGAATGTGTCGCGCATCCCCCTGGTCGGTCCATCATGACATGGGCTTGCGACCCCTCGCAACGGAAGCCGCCGGCGTTGGCGCATATTCTAACTCAACGTGGATTTCCGTTAGCGCATTAACGGAATGACGAGGGGCGGGACAACCGGCGCGATACTCATTGCGGGGGCGTTTGCAATCTTTGCGCTGGTCGACGTTGTCGCGTTTCGCACGAGTCTCTACCGGAGCATCCTGGATCCGTCCTCGAGCACGGGCAGCTTCGAGGCGTCAATCGCAGCCTACACGGCGTTCGCGGCCGATCCCAAGCGGGACGTTCTCGTGCTCGGAGACTCGAGGATCTACTCGGCCCTCGATCCGCGAGTCGCGAGTCTTGCAGGGCGCGGTTTGCGCTTCCTCAACGGCGGAGTTCCCGGCACGACGCCGCGCTGCTGGCCGTATTTCATCCGCGCGATCGACCCGGCCGCGAATCGTTTTCGGGCGGTCGTCATCGCAGTCGATACCTATGCGGACAACGACAGCGCAATCGGCAGCCTAGACGGAGACGATCGCCCGCTGGACCTGCGGTACATCGTCTTCCAAACCGGGTTGCGCGATCTTCCGAAGCTGGCCGGTTCGTTTTCGGATCCGCGCGAACGCGTCGAGCACGGCATCGACCTGTTCTTGCGAGGGCCGGAACTCCGCGACGACTTTCAGGAGCTGGCAGCCGATCCCGTCGCTCGGGTAGTGGAGCTCGAGCGCGTTCGGGATGCCATAACGTACGCGCCGCTCGCCGATCACCCGCGACGTGAAACGCTCGCCGGGATGCGCGTCGATTTCGCAACGGACTCCATTATCTACCCGCCGGGTCTCCCAGATGTCGAGCGCACGGCGATTGCAACGCAGGTGCTGCACGTCGCCAAGCCCAGCCCATCGTATGCGCGTTATCGCTTGGAGTGGCTGACGCCGATCGCATCGCGATACCGGAAGGCTGGAACCCCGGTTATCTTCGTTCGGATTCCCACGCGACCCGCGCATCGCTTGCCGGCGGAACTCGCCAGCGGCTCCCTCGTCGAGATCGCGCGAGACGAGCATGCGAGACTAATTCCGTCCCAAAAGTACGTCGCGCTCGAGCAGCCCGAGCTGTTCGCTGACGAGGATCATCTCAATCGTGCAGGCAGCCTGCGCTTCAGCCGATTTCTCGGCGCCGACGTTACGCACATGCTCGCGGATGCGCCGCAAGCAGCGCAGGATCCAGCGCCGCCGGCGCCCTCACAACAAAGGCGCCAGCGTCGCGAGCTGTCGTGGCTTACCGCAGCGGCGGGCATCGGTATCCCGCTGCGTTTCCAATCGTACGAGTTCTGGCTGTTCTTTGCGATCGTGGCGGCGCTCTTCTACGCCTGTCCTATTCCGCGTCGCGCCGGTCGTATCGTTTTGCTCTTTGCTAGCTACTACTTTTACGCGCGCTGGAATGCGTGGTACGTGCTGTTCCTTTGGATCTTGACCGGCAGCGATTATCTGATCGCGATTGCGCTCGAGCGATCGCGCGCCGGCGGACGCTGGAATCCGCGCGCGTTGCTCGCCGTGGGAGTTGCGGCGAACCTCGCGTTTTTGGGCAGCTTCAAGTACACGAACTTCGCGAGCGGCACGGTAGCGGCGCTGATCGGGATGCATCAGAATCCTTGGCTCGTCAATCTGTTCGTGCCGATCGGCATCAGCTTTCACACGTTTCAAAGCATCTCGTATCTGGTCGACGTCTATCGGGGACGGATGGCCGCGGTGCGCAAGCTTTCGGACTACGCACTCTACTTGGCATTCTTCCCGCAACTGCTCGCGGGGCCGATCGTCCGCGCCGGCCTCTTTTTCGGGGAGCTGTTCTCGTGGCGTGCTCCCGGGCCCGAAGACATTAGTTACGGGCTCGCGCGCGCTGGGTTCGGCTTGGTGAAGAAGATGGCTGTCGCGGATCAATTTGCCGCCGTAGCCAATGGTTATTTCGACTCGATTGCTGCGCATCCGGGAGCACCGGCAGCGTGGAGCGCGGTGTTCGCGTTCGGCATGCAGATCTATTTCGATTTTTCGGGCTACAGCGATATTGCGATCGGGTGCGCGCGGGTGTTCGGGTTCGTCTTTCCGGAGAACTTCGCAATGCCGTATCTAGCGACGAGCATCACCGACTTCTGGCATCGCTGGCACATCACGCTGTCAACCTGGCTGCGCGATTATCTCTACATTCCGCTTGGCGGTAGCCGCCACGGCCGGCTTGAGACGCTGCGAAATCTGATGCTGACGATGCTCTTGGGCGGCTTGTGGCATGGAGCGCAATGGACCTTCGTTGCCTGGGGCGGGTTCCACGGCGCGATGCTTTGTATCGAGCGCATCTTGGGCATCGGTCACGAACGCGGCGGGCCACGCGGCGCGGTTGCGGTCGCGCGTGTGCTCGTAACGTTTACGATCGTCACGTTGGGCTGGGTGCTCTTTCGCTCACCGACCTTCGGTATCGCGTTGACGGTCTACCGCGAGCTGCTCGTGGGCGGTCCAGGGCCGGCGTTGCTCACCGGCTGGCAAACGGTCTTAGCGGCGGGCATCGTCGCGTTTGGGGCGGTGCGATTGCTGTTCGACCGCTTAGGAGTCACACCGACATGGCCGCGATTGCGACCGCTCGCGCAGGCCGGGACTTTGGCAGGCCTGTTATTGGCGCTCGAGATGCTAAGTTGGCCTGGCATATCGCCAAGTTTTATTTATTTTAAGTTTTAGCGGACTTACGTCGAGCGCGTCGCCGGTTTCCGGAAGGCGGCGCGAATCCAGTCGATTGCTTCAACGATCGCCAGCGCAAACTTGCCGAGTGCGGGAATGACGCGCGGGCGCAGCAGCCGCGGATCGAACGCCGCCATATAGCGCTCGTTCTCCTCGACGCAGGCGCGCAGAAACATTGCGGGCGTGAGATCGTTGAGGATGTCACCGAAGAGGTCGAGCGTGTCCTGCTGACTGTTACTATCTCCGCTCTGCATCTGCGTGCCGCCTTTAACGCGCCGCGCAATCGCCGCGCCGTAGTTAACGAGCGCCGGGAGCGCCTGCGCGACCGGGCCGCGCAAGCCTCGCCGGTAGCGATCCCACGCGACCCAGTTGACAAAGAAGACGATGTGCCGCGCTTCTTCGACGAGCAGCTGCACGAACAACGTTGTCAATGCATCCGGGAGAATTCGGGCTTCGCGCGCCAGACGAAAGATGCCGAAGCCGGCGTAGGAGTCGACGCATTCGTTATAACCGAAGTCGATGAACGCACTCCGCGTCGGCTCCTGGTCCGGGACCTGCGGGGCGACCTTGAGTCCATACCGGTCGATCATGCATTGCAAGATCCGACCATGGCGGTCTTCTTCATAGCCCTGCAGCTCGAGCGCTTGACGAACTAAGGGATCGGGCTCGGTCTTTGCGAAACCGGCCAGCATTTCGCCGGCGCCGATCTCGACCTCCAACGCCATCGTCCAAATTGGAATCGCTCGCAAGCGTGCGAGCGAAATCCCGGCGAGCTCAGGCCAGGGCCACTCCTGGGGGTCGTACGCGCGGTGCGACTCCATGAACGAGCGACAGAAAAGCTCCTTATGTTCGTTGGACCCGATGTACACTCGATTACTCCCATGATGCGAGACAGCCTGGATAAGGAAGGCACGCGTGCTGCGCACGGTCGAACAGCCCAGAGAATGATTGGGCTTTCGACCGAAATTCCTCTGAGCGATCATCGCGCTCGCGTTGCACGGTACCTCCGTGGAATCGACTTTTCGTTCGTCTCGGTTGCAGGACGGATCATAGAAGAGCGTTTGCCGCTGCAATACGTGCGGGATCCGGTGCGTCCCGGCCTGGTGCTGTGGGCGTGTGCCGCCAATAAGGGGGATCTGGCCGATGCCGTGCCGGTAGCGGCCGCCTTCGATCTCTTCGACCGCTTTAGGTTGCTGCACGATGAGCTGATGATGGGATCGGCGGCCGCGCAGGCGCGCTGGGGACTGGGTCAAAGCCTTAACGCAGGGGACGCGCTCTGCGCGATCGCCTTCCACACCCTTGCCAGCGATGTTCGAAACCCCGGCCGCCGGCTCGAGGCTGCTCGGCTCGCCGGCGAGGCTGTCTTGATTGCGATCGAGCGTCGTGACGACGACGGCTTTGGCGACGCCGCGCTGACGGGCGCGGCGATGCAGGCCGGCGCGGTGATCGGCGGTGCCTCCGAGCGCGTCGTCCAATCCTTCGCACGCGCGGGGCGACTGTTGGCCGCCGCCCAGTTCGCTCACGAGGCTGGACTCGCGCGGCGCTATTCTCGCCAGGCGTTTGCCACGATTTCGCGCTACGCCTCAGGCAGCAGCGTCGCAGAATTCGAGGAAGTTGTTCGGTACGTTGCGCAGCGAGCGGCTTAAAACGGCGACGCCCTCTCGAAAGGCCGAGCATCTCCGAATCAACCTCGAGTGCGACGTTGGCGGCAAGGGTGTCGGCAGCGGCTTCGATGCGTTTTGGTTCGAGCACCGCGCGCTGCCCGAGATCGACCTCGACGACGTCGATCTTTCGCGCGAGTTTCTAGGACGCCGGCTTGCCGCGCCGCTGCTGGTTTCGTGTATGACCGGCGGCACGCCTGAAGCGCGATCAATCAACGTCGAGCTTGCGCGCGTCGCTCAGCGTCACGGCTTGGCAATGGGCCTAGGATCCGGGCGCGCCTTACTTGAGTCGCCCGGCTCGATTGAGAGTTTCGACGTACGCCCCGAAGCACCCGACATCGCACTCCTTGCGAACATCGGCGCCGTTCAGCTCAACAAAGGCTACGCGATCGCCGAATGCCGGCGGCTCGTTGAACTCCTGCGAGCCGACGCGTTGGTGCTCCATCTCAATCCGCTCCAAGAGGCCTTGCAGCCGGAAGGCGATACGTGCTTTCGCGGGCTGCTGCGTCAGATCGCGCGTCTCTGTGCCGAAGCCGATTTCCCGATCGTCGTCAAAGAGGTGGGGTGGGGAATCGGTTCGGGCGATGTGCGCGCGCTGTTTGATTCCGGTGTCGCCGCGATCGACATCGCAGGCGCCGGCGGCACGTCGTGGAGCGAAGTCGAGCGTCACCGCATTACCGAACCGTGGCGAGCGCGTGTCGCTGCCGCGTTCGCGGGTTGGGGAATTCCGACCGCGCAATGTTTGACCGATGCGCGCGACGCAGCGCCGGCGGGACTGCTGATCGCGAGCGGTGGGATTAAATCGGGTCTCGATGCCGCGAAGGCCCTGGCGCTGGGCGCCGATCTGGTTGGAATCGCCGGTCCGTTTCTGCGCGCCGCTGCCAAAGGTTTCGAGTGCGCTTCCCAACTCGCGAAAGAGCTGATTGAAACGCTTCGGATCGCGATGTTTTGCGTGGGAGCCCGTACTCCGAGCGAGTTACGCCCGACGATCAAGCCGCGCCGGTGACGCTGAATCTCGAAGCGGCCGATGCATACTGCCGCATACTGACTCGCCGCCACTACGAAAACTTCAGCGTGGCATCGCGTTTCGTTAACGCGAGCACCCGGCGTGATCTGACGCGTATCTACGCGTATTGTCGCACCACCGACGATCTCGGCGACGAGAGTCCCGACGGAAGCGCGCTCGTGCGTCTGGATGCATGGCGCAACGAAGTGCAAGCGCTCTTAAATTGCACGATGCCGCCGGTGCATCCGGTCCTGTTCGCGCTTCAGCAAACCGTTGCGAATCACGCGATGCCGGCGCAGCCGTTTCTCGATCTCATCTCCGCCAACGTCCAAGATCAATACGTGACGCGCTATCGAACGTGGGACGAGCTCATTGGATACTGTCGGCTTTCGGCGACGCCGGTCGGACGAATGGTGCTGCGCGTCTTCGGTGTGAACGATGCGGAGGCGGAATCGCTTTCCGATGACGTCTGCATCGGCCTCCAGCTTGCGAATCACGCGCAGGACGTTAGCCGCGACGCCGTCGCCGGACGCCGCTATCTGGTCGAGAGCGACGTGGCGGCAGGCGGAATCGATGATGCGACGCAGGCGATGGTGAAGCATGCCCGCATGCTCCTCGCCTCCGGAACGGCGCTCGAGCACTACGTGCCCCGGCCGCTGCGGCTCCAACTTGCGCTCTATCGCATGGGGGGTTTGGCGATCTGTGATGCAATCGAGGCGATCGGGTATAGGACGGAGCATGAGCGACCGAGCGTCTCGGCGCCCACGAAGGTATCCCTCGTGGTCCGCGCCGCACTAGGGAGTTTTGCTCGAAGCCGGCCTGCATCAATGACAAACATTCGATGATCAATCTTCAACGTGCCCTGCTCAGCATGGCGATGCCGCGATCGGAACAACATCGCGCCGAGCGGTTCAACCGTGAGATGGCCAAACGTGAGGCAGGCAATTTCTATTGGGGCTTCATCTCGCTCGGGTATCACGAGCGGATGGCGATCTACGCGCTCTACAACTTCGCGCGCCAAGTCGACGACGAAGCCGACGCGGTCGGCATCGAGAATCTTCCCGCGCGGCTCGCCATCCACCGGGACCGCATCTCGCGCTGTGCGCGCGGAGAGTACGGCGACGATCCCATCCTGCGGGTCCTCTCGGAGGCGATCGAACGCTATGCGATTCCCGAGGCGGAGCTGCAGATGCTCGTCGACGGCGTCCAGATGGATTTCAGCCGGTCGCGGTATGCAACGTTCGAAGAGCTGCAGGCGTATTGCAATCTCGTTGCATCGGTCGTCGGACGCATGTGCGTGCGCATTTTCGGATTCGACGACCCCGTCGCACTCGAGCGCGCTGACCAGCTCGGACTGGCCTTGCAGTTGACGAATATCCTGCGCGACGTCCGCGAAGATGCCGTCGACATGAAGCGGATCTACTTGCCGCAAGACGAGCTCGTGCGGTTCGGCATCCCCGAAGCTGCGCTTGCCGAGGGCGAGATCTATCCCGGGTGGTCCGATTTAATCGCCCACAGCGTTGCGCGGGCGCGAACCTACTTTGCGACCGGCTACGAGGTGCTGCGCCACATTCCGCGCCGTCCCGCGGCCTGCGTTCAGACCATGGCGGGCATCTACGAGGAACTCCTCAAGAAAATCGAGCGAGACCCCGGGCTCCCGTTGCGCGCGCGCGCAGCGCTCTCGAAGACGGAGAAGTTGCGGGTTGTCGTGCGGTCGTGGCTCTCGAGCGCATAGCCGTCGTCGGCGGCGGGCTTGCCGGCCTGTCGGCAGCGCTCCGCCTGAAAGATGCCGGCATCGGCGTGGAGCTCTTCGAGCGCAGCCGTCTACTCGGCGGCCGCGCGACGTCGTTTGAGATCGACGGCGTCGAGGTCGATAACGGACAGCACGTCTTCTTGGCGTGTTGCACCGATTTCATCGCCTTCGCGCAAGCGGTCGGGATGAATGGTCAGCTGCGGCTGCAGGATCGCTTCGATGCGCGAATTCTCGCGCGCGACGGAAAGTCCGGACGCCTGCGCGCCGGTCTGCTCCCGGCGCCATTTCAGCTCCTGGAATCGTTTGCGATCTATCCGCACCTCACGCTCGGCGAGAAACTCCGCATCGCCCGCGCCCTCCTGCGGTGTCATCCACAACGTGTCACCCTGAGCGAAGGCGCGAAGCGCCGTAGTCGAAGGGCGCTGGAGCTACAAACCTTCGAAGAGTGGCTACAGGAGAACAACCAAGGCCCGGCGGAGCGTCGCGCCTTCTGGGATCCGTTCTTTATTCCGGCACTCAACGCGCCATTCGATCGCGTCGCTGCCTCCGACGCGATCTTTGTCCTCCGGACGGCATTCTTGCGGGATGCCGCCGCGGCGCGCTTCGGATTCTCGAAAGTGCCGCTCGCACATCTCGCCGTGGCCGCCGCAACAAAACTCGACGCGGTTCATTTATCGAGCCCCGTTACCGGCATAACGCCGAACGAGACCGGCGTCACCCTTAGGCAAGCTCAAGGTGACACGGCTGCATTCGACGCCGTGGTGCTCGCGGTGCCGCCGCGCCAGGTCGCCGCGATACTCGGCGATCCGCAGCGCTTCGGCGTTAACAATCTCGACGCATACGACGCGTATCCGATCATCGACGTCCATCTGTGGCACGATGCGGCAAGCATTGGGCTCGACTTCGCAGCGGCGCTCGACTCGCCGCTCCAATGGATCTTCGAAAAGGCACCGGGTTATTTATGCTGCAGCTTCAGCGCGGCAGGCGAATACCTGCGCCTTCCGACCGCAGAACTCGAGGGCTTCGCATGGCGCGAAGTCCAAGCATTCCTGCCCACTCTCAAAGACGCCAACCTCAGGCGCGGCGCGGTCACGCGCAATCCGGAAGCAACGTGGCTTCCGCGCATCGGCGCATCGCGCACCGCACAACGCACCGGTAATCCACGCATCGCTATCGCCGGCTCGTGGACGGAAACCGGCTGGCCCGACACGATGGAGTCCGCGGTCCGCAGCGGCACTCTGGCTGCTTCGCATCTGATTGCGTCGCAGGAGAGCCGGACGCATTCGGACTCGGACACATTCGTCGCGCGACCTCCGTGTCGCGCTCCTATCGACTGCCTCGCGCCTTCCGCATCCGGCTCCGGCGCTCGGTCAGACGGTCCTCGCCCGAACGCATCCGGTTCTCCCGCGACGCAATCAGCCTTGAAGCGCGCCGTGGAGTGGCTGTTGCAAAACCAGTCCACGGAGGGCTGGTGGTCGGGCGAGCTCGAGACGAACGTGACGATGACGGCGGAGCACGTGCTGCTGTTCCGGTTCTTAGGTCTGCCGATCGACGAGTTTCGGGCCGGCGCGGTCGCGCACATTTTGCGTAACCAGCGCGAAGATGGATCGTGGGCGCTCTATTACGATGGTCCTGCCGACTTGAGCACGACGATCGAAGCGTACGTTGCCCTCAAAGTGCTCGGGGTCGACATGCAGAGCACGCCTATGCGCAAGGCGCTCGACGTAATTTTGCGCGCCGGCGGCGTGGTCAACGCGCGCGTCTTCACCAAGATTTGGCTGGCGCTCTTCGGCGCGTATCCATGGTCCGGGGTTCCGTCGCTGCCGCCGGAGATCGTGGACTTTCCGTTGTGGATGCCGTTCAATCTCTACGATTTTGCCTGCTGGGCGCGCGGGACGGTCGCGCCGCTGACGATCGTCGTTTCGAAAAAGCCGGTTCGCAAGCTCGGCGTCGACGTCAGCGAGATCGTCGCACCTGGAACCGAACGGGAATGCCGGCGCGTCCGCGGCCGGCGACACTGGTTGCTGTACGCGGAGCGCCTGCAAAAGCTGTACGAAAGGCTGCCTGTTCAGCCACATCGTGAAACAGCGTGCGAACGCGTTGCGAAATGGGTGATCGAACGTCAAGAGGCAGACGGGAGCTGGGGAGGCATTCAGCCGCCCTGGGTCTATTCGCTGATCGCCCTCAACCTGATGGGCTACGGGCTCGATCATCCGGTCATGCGCAAGGGGATCGAGGGAATGCGCCGCTTCACGATCGACGACGCGGAAGGCTGGCGTTTTTTGGCCTGCATGTCGCCGGTCTGGGACACCGCCTGGGCCGTGCGTGCGCTCGCGCTTGCAGGGCTCGACGCCACGCATCCAGCGATGCGCCGCGCGGTGAACTGGATGCTGCGCGAACAGATTCCCGACGATGCGCCCGGCGACTGGCGCATGAAGTGCCAGGAAACGCGCGGCAACGGCTGGGCATTCGAATTCGACAACGACGCATATCCCGACATTGACGACACGACGATCGTGGTGCTCGCGCTTCTCGAGGGCGGTGTTCGCGGCGAAGTTGCCGGGTCGATCGAGCGTGCGCGACGCTGGACGCTGGCGATGGACTCGCGCAACGGCGCGTGGGCCGCGTTCGACCGCGACAACACGCGGGAGCTGCTCTACCGCATGCCATTCTCGGATTTCGGCGCGATGATCGATCCGCCGACCGAGGACGTCACGGCGCACATGCTCGAGATGCTCGCGGCGCTCGGTTACGATGCGGAAAATCGATATGTTGCCCGCGGCTTAGCGTATCTGCGCGCGACGCAGAAGCCGTGGGGGTCGTGGTACGGACGCTGGGGCGTCAATCATATCTACGGCACGTGGTGCGTGATCTCGGCACTCCAAGCATTGGGTACCGGCAAGGATATGATCGACCGCGCCGCGGCGTGGCTCGTGTCGGTTCAGAACGTCGACGGCGGCTGGGGCGAGACTTGCCATTCTTACACCGACGAATCGTTTGCCGGCATCGGCCGAAGCACGGCCTCACAGACCGCCTGGGCGGTGATCGCGCTGCAACTTTCGGGTCTAGCGCAACATCCCGCCGCTGCACGGGGTCTTGCCTACCTGTGCGAACGCCAGCGGCGCGACGGAACCTGGGACGAACCCGAGTGCACGGGCACGGGCTTCCCTCGCGACTTTTACATCAACTATCACCTCTATCGCCACCTCTTTCCAACGATGGCCCTCGCCATGGCTTGTCGTCCCGGTGGAGCGCAGCCCAGCCTTGTTATCCCGGCGGAGCGCAGCCCAGTCTTGTCATCCTGACACTGAGCTCGTCGAAGTGCGCGAAGCGAGCGCAGTCGAAGGACGAAGGATGAAGGACGAAGGACAGCGCGACCAAAGCCTGAAGGAACCAGCAATCCAATCATGAGCATGCCGCTCCAACAGAAAATCGCCGTCGCGAAGTACGTCGCGGGTAAGAAACTCAAAGGCGAAAAGAAGTATCCGCTCGTCCTCGAGCTCGAGCCGCTGCTTCAATGCAACTTGGCGTGCGCCGGCTGCGGCAAGATTCAGCATCCCGACGAGATCTTGCGTCAACGCCTGGGCGTAGAAGAGTGCATCGCCGCGGTGGAAGAGTGCGGCGCGCCGATGGTCTCGATCGCCGGCGGGGAGCCGCTCGTGCACGAGCAGATGCCGCAGATCGTCGAGGAGCTCGTCAAGCGCAAGAAGTTCGTCTTTCTCTGCACGAACGCGCTGCTGCTCAAGAAGAAGATCCATCTCTTCAAGCCGTCGGTGTACTTCGTCTGGATGATCCATCTCGACGGAATGCGCGAGCGGCACGATCAGTCGGTCTGCCGCCAGGGCGTCTTCGACAAGGCCATCGATGCGATCAAAGAGGCAAAGTCGCGTGGCTTCCGCGTCTTCACCAACACGACGTTTTTCACGCAAGACGGCCCGGAATCGATTCGTGAAGTGCTCGACTATCTCAACGACGAGCTTAAGGTCGACATGATGCAGATCTCGCCGGCGTACGCCTATGAAAAGGCTCCCGACCAGGAGCACTTCTTGGGCGTCAAGCGCACGCGTGAGATTTTCCAAACTGCGTTCGCGGGCGGCAAACGCAAGAAGTGGCGGCTGAATCATAGCCCGCTCTATCTCGACTTTCTCGAGGGGAAGGTCGATTTCGAGTGCACGCCGTGGGGCATACCCTGCTACACGGTCTTCGGCTGGCAACGCCCGTGCTACCTGATGAGCAAAGAGGGCTACGCGCGGACGTATAAAGAGCTGCTCGAGGAAACCGACTGGTCGAAGTACGGCCGCGGCAAGCACGAGTCGTGCGAGAACTGCATGGCGCACTGCGGGTACGAGCCGACCGCGGTCCTGCATACGACGGCCTCGTTCAAAGAATCAGTTCGCGCCGCGTTCGGCAGCTAACTCTCTGAGCACTGTCTTTTACCTCGCTTGGGCCATTGCGATTGTGCTCTCGGCTGTCGGGCTGTATGCGCTGCTGGCGCCGCATTCGTTGGCGCGTCACTACGGCGTCTCGGTGGAAGGCCACCGCGGTGCGGGTTTCGTTCGTGCGACGGGCATTCGTGACGTCGCCCTTGGCGTCGCGCTCGCAGCTGCGGCGTATTTCCATGCGTTGGCGCTGATAATCATCTTGGCCGCAGCCGGAATCGCGGTCTCGATCGTCGATTTGTGGGTCGTCTCGCATCACGGCGGCGTACGGCACTACCACGCCGCCCATGCAATTCATGCCAGCGGGATCATTGCATTTGTTCTCGTGCTCGCGATGGCGCTCTTCGCAATCGGGCGTTAGCTGCAGCTTACCTAATGATCTCGCGCGCAAGTCGGGACGACGTCGCGGCCATCGTGCCGCTCTTCGATGCTTATCGCGGCTTCTTCACCAATGGGCGGCGCGACGATGCGTCGCGGCGTTTCTTGGAAGACCGTTTTTCGAACGGCGATTCGGTGATCTTTGTGGCACGGACCGGCGAGGATGTAGTTGGTTTTATCCAGCTCTATCCGTTATGGTCGTCGTGGCATTGTCGCCGCATTTGGTTCTTGAGCGACCTCTACGTAACAGAGGCGGCGCGAAAGCGCGGGCTCGGGCGGCGTTTAGTCAAACGAGCGATCGAGTATGCGCGAGCGACGCATGCGGCGAGCATCATGGTCGAGCTGCCGCGCCGGGAGCCGCATTTGACGGATTTCTACGCCCAGCTCGGCTTCCGGCTCGACGAGGTCTTTGAACTGGCCCGCCTCAGTCTCCCGTCGGAATGATCCCGACCGATTCCACCATCAAAACGACGGAGCGTTTCGGCGAGCGCGGGCGGTGACTGACGTTCTTCGGAACGGTATAGCCCTCGTGCCTCCGTAGATGCACGGGTTCGCGCGACTCAACGTCGAGCACGATCTCGCCCTCGAGCACCAAGAAGAATTCGTCCTGTTCGGCATGCTTATGCCACGGGAAGTCGCCTTCGAAGATACCTAGGCGAATGACGGCGTCGTTCACCGTGGTCAAGGTTTGATTAAACCACGGCTCGTTGTCACGAATCTCGGCCGGAATGTCGATGCGCTGAAGCTTCCCGTACTTGTCGGTTTCGTTGTTGTGGAAATTCCTTGGCAGCTTGTCAATCATGTCAATCCGAGATCACGGTGCGGATTTGAGGGACCAGGAAATGCTCCTAAAGAATGGGGACGTGCGGCGCCGCGCGTTTGGGAGTGATTCCCAGCACGCGAGGATCGTCGTAGATCTCGACTTCGCGCTTGAAGATACGAAAGCCGCTGCGCTGGTAAAAGGCGAGCGCGTTTGGGTGGTCGAGCGTGCACGTATGCAGCCACAGGCGGACGATCGGGCGCGACCAGGCGATCTCGATGGCGTGATTCATCAGCCAGCGTCCTGCGCCGGTGTGCACCAACGGAGCGGCGACGCCGAACAGACTGATTTCGCCTTCGCCGTTCACCCGAAAGTCGAGCTCTAAAACGCCTTCGTCGTTACCGTCGGCGACGAGCGCGTACGCTTCAACGCGAGGGTCGCGCAGGAAGCGCTCGAGCTCCGGATCCGACATCGACAACCGTGTGCCCCACAAATAATCGTCGCCCACGCGATGAACCAGCGCCCGGTATCGTGGCAAATCCAACTGCTCGAAGCGTTGCAGCTGCCAGGGGCCTTGGGGACTCGGACGAAGCGGCGGCTTCGCGTGCATCTCCAGCGACGTTTGAACGTTGGCCAACTTACCCGGCGGTACGGCGTGGTAGCCGTTGGGCAGGCCCATCCTCGGATCGGTTATGTTTTACCCGGATACTTATAGCGCATTACTTTTTCCAGGTTGATGCCGCGAATGATGCCGTTCGCGTGATAGGTGAGTCCCCAGGAATCGATCGACGACATATCCGGAAACATGCAGGCTTCAAGGGTTTGATCGATGCCTTTCTTTTCGTACCAGCCTCCTCCGGCGCCGTTGGTGCCGCCGAACTGATCGGATCCGCCGAGAAGAGAGCAGTAACACGACGCCGGGTTCCCTTGGCACGAACCGATGGATGGTTTTAAAATGTACGCAAGCGCAGCCAGCGTCGGTTTGGTCGTATACAGCGTGCTCAGCAAAATGTGGATGCGCGATCCGTCCTTCTTACTCGTGTACTGGCAAAAGCTCGTGATGCCCCCGAGGACGAGCAGCTTCGATCCATTGCTCCCGTAAACCGCGCGCCGGACCTCGACTTGACCGCCGGTTTGCCGGCAATAGGCACCCGAAGCCGCATTCGCCGGAGCGATTCCGTCCGGTGCCGAAACGCCGGCGGCCGACGACGGTACGCTCCCGGCAATACCGCCTCCGCCACATCCGGAGAAGAAAACGGCCCCAATTGCTGCAACTGTCACGAGTGGAACTTTCATCGTCGATCCCCCTTTCTCGCGTAGTACCGTTCGTTAGGCGGCGGGACCTTTGAACGGCGATCGAGTGTTCCTTACCGGTGCAACCGGATTCGTTGGTTCGCACGTTTTGCGCGAACTCGTCGCCGCCGGATACGCCGTGCGCGCGCTGGTGCGCTGTCCGAATGTCATCCTGAACGAAGCCGAAACGGTCGCCGGCGACATGCGCGATGTCGGCGCGTTTGCAAACGCGGTGAACGGCTGCCGATAT
>DASRSZ010000031.1:0-58996 GCA_035656195.1 Candidatus Cybelea sp. | reverse complement strand
CAATGATGTCGAGACTTGGGCGCCGACCTGCGACGGATTGACGACGACGCCGCTTTGCGAGAGATGGTGGAGCTTTTGGTCGGTGGGGGAGTTCGGTATCGCTGAGCCCGGCGGGTTGGAACCACTGCACGCCGCGCAGAGTGCGACAGCGATTGAAGCGATTATCAGGCGGAAAAGCGATCGATCCGTCGCTTGTAATGAAGCTGCCACGGGACTCTCCTTGCGCGGTAAAATGCTTGGCTGTTGAGGCCCTCGCCGCCTCGGCGAACTGTGTGATCCCCAAAGCACGTTGAGCGCATCCTTGTACCCAATCGCTTAGGTCAAGGATACGCTCGGAAGCGGCCACCGCGACCTGCTCCCGCTTAGAAAGCCTTCGCTATCGCTTAGCCTGACTCTTGCGGTCGCGCACCCGTTTCACCACGCCGTTGCGGCGCTTCGCGGGTGACGGCGGCCGTAACTGCACCACGTTGCTGACCTTTGCCTGATCTCCAAGCGGAACCGGCGAGATGAGCCGCTTACCGAGGGCGTGGTAGAGCACTTCGGAGAGCTCGTCGACCGGCACGAACGTCATCGTGTCGCGCACCTCTTTCGGAATATCGTCGAGATCCATCTCGTTGCGGCGCGGAAACAGAACCTTCGTGATGCCGGCACGCTTTGCGCCCAAAACCTTCTCTTTGAGACCGCCGATCGGCAGCACTTGTCCTGTCAACGTAATCTCTCCGGTCATCGCCAGATTCGGATCGACCTTGATTCCGGTAAGCATCGAAGCAATCGAGGTTGCCAGCGCGATGCCGCCCGAGGGTCCGTCCTTCGGCGTCGCGCCGGCCGGAATGTGGATGTGAATGTCGTGCTTGGAAAAGTACTCTTCCGGCAGCCCAAGCTCAGCCGAGCGGGAACGTAAGAACGAGACGGCAGCCTGCGCGCTTTCCTTCATGACGTCGCCGAGCTGACCCGTCAAGACGAGCTTACCGGTGCCCGGCATTGCTTGCGTTTCGATGAACAGAATGTCGCCGCCGACGGGCGTCCATGCCATTCCCGTCGCGACGCCGACCGAGGCGACGCGCTTACGCACTTCATTGAAGAAGCGCGGCTTGCTCAGATACTCCACCAGATTCGCGGGCGTTACCCGAGCTTTGTAACGCGGACTTTCGGCGATCTTGCGCGCGACCTTACGGAAGACTGCCCCGATCTCGCGCTCCAGATTGCGCACGCCCGCCTCGCGCGTATAGTCGTTGATGATGGCACGAATCGCCTGATCGCTGATTTGCGCTTGCGTTTCGCGCAACCCGTTGTTCAAGCGCTGCTTTTTGACCAAGTAACGCTTGGCGATCTGAAGCTTCTCCAGTTCGGTATAGCCGGACAGCGTGATGATCTCCATCCGGTCGCGCAGCGGCGGCGAGATCGTATCGAGCGTGTTCGCGGTGCAGATGAAGAGCACCGCCGAGAGATCGAACGGCAGGTCGAGGTAGTGGTCACGGAAGTTGTTGTTCTGCTCCGGATCGAGCACCTCGAGCAGCGCGGATTGCGGGTCGCCGCGAAAGTCCGCGCCGACCTTGTCGATCTCGTCGATCATCATCACGGGATTGCGCGTACCTGCGTCGCGAATCGCGCGCACGATCGTGCCCGGCATGGCGCCGATATACGTACGCCGATGGCCGCGGATCTCGGCTTCGTCGTGAACGCCGCCGACTGAGAGGCGAACGAACTTGCGCCCCATTGCGCGCGCGATCGATTGACCGAGCGAGGTCTTGCCCACGCCCGGCGGTCCAACGAAGCAGAGAATCGGGCCAGTCAGCTTCTTCTTGAGCTTTCCGACCGCCAGGTACTCGATAATGCGGTCCTTGATCTTCTCGAGATCGTAGTGGTCTTCGTCGAGAATTTCGCGCGCCGCCTTGATGTCGATGTGATCGGTCGTTTCGGCTTTCCATGGGAGCGTCACGAGCCAATCGAGATACGTGCGAATCACGCTGTACTCAGGGCTCGCCTGCGGAACTTTCGATAGCCGGTCGAGCTCGCGATCGGCGGCCTTTTTCACGTCCGGCGGCATCGACGCCGCCTCGATCTTCGAACGCAGCTCGTTGGTCTCGGCTTGCTGCGGATCGACCTCGCCCAACTCTTCCTGAATCGCGCGAAGCTGCTGGCGCAGATAGAACTCGCGCTGATTCTTCTCCATTTCGCGCTGGATATCGCTCTGAATCTTGTGACCGAGCTCGACGACTTCCAGCTCTTTGGTCAACAGCATCGTGAGCTTGCGCATCCGTTTTGCGGTATCGCGCTCCTCGAGCAACGCTTGACGATCGGCGGTCTCGAGACGCATCGTTGACGCGACGAAGTACGTCAGCACCACCGGGTCGGTGATATTGGCGACTTCCATCTCCATCTCGCGTGGTGCTTGCGGCAGATACGAAAGCAGTTTTTGAAAGAGCCCGGCGAGGTTGCGCTGCATCGCGACGAGCTCCTCGCTTTCGACCGTCGAATCGGGAAGCTCCGTATACGCCGCGACCATGTAGGGTTCGACTTGCGTGAACTGCTCGATCTTGAAAACTTGCTGGCCCGCAACGATGCAACGCAGCGTCCCGTCAGGGACCTTGAGCATTTTCTGAATCACGCCGATCGTTCCGACGCGATGCACGTCGTCCGGGCCCGGATCCTCGATCTCGCGATCCTTCAGCACGACCAGCCCGATCGGTTTGCCTTCCCGCAACGCCTCCTCGACCAAGGCAATGCCGGGCTTCTTGACGACCGCGAGTGGAATGACGGTGTGCGGGAATAACACCGCCTCTTGGAGCGGCAGAATGCCGATCAGGTTTGCGGGAACGACGGTAGAGTTGGGCTTTTGAGCCATCGCTGTTACGAGTGAGTCCTTTTTACCATGAGATGCAGCTCGGTGCGCGTCGTCGGCATGTACGCCGTCAGCGCGATCGGTGCGACGACGATCAACAGGCCGTCTTCATATGTGGCCGTGATGGCCTCGTATTCGATAGCGACTGGAAGCGAAATTCGTTTGACGAACTCGCCGTGCGCGATCTCTTTCTGCACGAATGAGCCATGCCGCAGGCGGGCCGATTCCCGGCGCCGCCCCGCGATAAAAAGCGACCGCTCGTCAAAGCCAATCCGCAGCGTCTCGGGGTCCGCGCCGGCGACTTCAATGACCGCGACGACGCGCCGCTGGTCTTCGTCGACGAAGACATCCGCGTTGGGCTGGAACGCCGCAAGGCGGGTTCGCACCACGAACTCCATCGTTTTGTACAACCCCTCAGTCTGGCACTCGGATGCGTTGTTTGCTAACGCTTACATGGTTGGGTCGGGAAGCGCTCGCCCGGGCGGCCAGACGACGCACTGGACAAGCTGAAAACGCAGCGCGCTCATCGCGCCCGGTGCGGTACGCACCTTGAAGAATCGCGGATACTTCGTCGCCACGCCGTAGCGGGTCATGGGCGGAAACTCGGTGACATTCTCGCCCGGCAGGCGCGTCGAGGCGAGGATGGCGTTAATTGCTCTGGCACTCGCGGGCGAGATGTAGTCGCCGCTGCGCTGCCCAAGCCAGGTCGACCCATCCGAGGTTGTGTAAAGAAAGCCGATGATCTCACCCGGCGTCATCGTCGCCGTCGAAACGACCTCGTCGATGCGGACGATTTGCATGCTGCGCGAAACCGGTGGAACGAGCACTTGCGGCACCGCGCGTGCTGAATCGAGGCAGGCTCCGCTTTCAAGCGGCGGTTGCGCCGGCATCATGCCGGGCGCCCCAGGAGGCGGCAACTGCGCCACGGTGGTAACCAGGGCGGTCAGAAAGATCGTCGCAATCGCAAACATGCATGCAGACTTCGCCTAAGCTGCTCCGGCGCCTTGGAACGCGCGACGCCGCCCTGATCGTGATGGGCGGCATCGTCGGCTCGGGCATTTTCATGAACCCGTCCGTGGTTGCGCGCTTCATTCCAAACGCGCTGCTCGTGATGCTCGTCTGGGTCGCGGGCGGAGCAATCGCGCTGCTCGGCGGCGGCATCTTCGCCGAGCTTGCCGCCCGGCGTCCAACCGACGGCGGATTGTACGCGTATATGCGCGACGCGTTTCATCCAGCGCTCGCGTTCATGTATGGCTGGACCCTGCTGCTCGTCTCGCAGAGCGGGGGCATGGCGGCGGCCGCGGTCACATTCGCAAATTATTTCACGCCGCTGACCGGATGGCAGACATCGGTAGTCGTGATAAAAATCATCGCGGTGCTTGCGATCGCGGTCTTCACCGCAATCAATGCGCTCGGCGTCAGGACCGGAACGACGACGCAGAACGCCTTTATGGTCGTAAAGATCCTCGCAATCGGCGGTTTCGTCGCCGTAGGCTTGCTCGCGCCGCACGGCGCGGCCGCGGCGCAACCGGCATCGCCCACCGGCGGAAGCATGCTCGCCGCGATGGGACTCGCGCTCGTACCCGTGCTCTTTGCCTACAGCGGCTGGCAGACGTCGAGTTTTATGTCAGCCGAACTCAAAGATCCACGCTACTCGCTGCCGCGGGGCATGGTCGTGGGCGTGATCGGCGTCGTCGTTCTCTATCTCGCAGTCAACGCCGTCTGTCTGCGCGTGCTCGGCGTCGGCGGTCTCGCCGCTACGAACACGCCGGCATCTGCGATCGCTCAGATCGCCTTTGGACCGGTCGGCCTGCGAATCATGGCGATCGTCATCGCGCTCTCGACGCTCGGATTTCTGAGCAACCAGATCCTTACCTCGCCGCGCGTCTACTTTCAAATGGCGGCGGACGGCTCGTTCTTCAAGCAACTCGCCTGGGTGAACCCGCGGACGCATGCACCGATAATCGCAATCGTTCTACAGGGCGCCGTCGCGATAATGATCTCTCTTAGTGGAAGATACGATCAAATTCTCAACTACGTCACCTGCGTCGACTACGTCTTCTTCGGGCTTTCGGCGATCGCACTGATCGTTTTTAGAAACCGCGACGCTCGGGATGCATCCGCGCCCCGGCCGACCTTTCGCATGCCGGGATATCCGGTAACGACGGTGCTGTTTCTGGTCATTGCATGGAGCATCGTCGGAGACGTCGTCATCAAATCGCCGGGCGAAACTTCCATAGGCCTGATCATCCTGCTCTCCGGCTGGCCGATCTACGCGCTCTTTGCGCGCCGCACTGCGTCAGCCCGCGCGGGCACCCTTCACGCCGCTCACGATCCGCGGCAGTAACTCTGCGGAGGTACCGCGCAACGCACAGTCGACGCTATCGCTGATCGGAGTCGCTTCGGGATTGATCTCCGCAACAAAGGCTCGGTCGTTGTAGTGTGTTGCCAGCGCGGCGGCAGGATAAACCACTGCACTCGTCCCGACGACGAGAATGACGTCGGCGCGGGCAGCGGCTGCCGCGGCGGCGCTCCACGCTGCCGGCGGAAGCGGCTCACCGAACCAGACGATATTCGGGCGGAACCGGCCGCCGCAGGCGTGGTCAATCTCGTCAAGTGGGAGTCCGTTACCGTCGAGCCGGCGGCGTGCATCGCATCGGGTGCAGCGGGCTTCGCGCAAGTCGCCGTGCAGCTCGACTACGTTGCGCGATCCGGCCAGCACATGCAGCGAATCGACGTTCTGCGTGGCGAGCGTCAAGTCTGCGATTGAACGCTCGAGCCGCGCGAGCGCGTAGTGACCCGCATTCGGTTTAGCGCGCGCGTGCGCCGCCTTGCGTTCGTTGTACCAAGTCCACACCAGCACCGGGTCGCGCGCGAAGCCTTCCGGCGATGCAAGCTCCTCGACGCGATGCGTTCTCCACAATCCGCCGACCCCGCGAAACGTCGGCAGTCCGCTCTCCGCCGAGATGCCCGATCCCGTCAAAACGAACACCGACGAAGCGCCGCGCAACGCCGCGATGAGATCGTCTAAGGTGAGGATTTGACTTTGGCGAGGAAGCTGTAGAAGCTCCCTCGGATGGTCGCGGTGCCGGAGATCTCACCGTCGCCGGCGATCGTACCACGCACCGTAAATCCGCCCGATGCTTGGAAGATGAGCGTGATCCGGCCTTCGCTCACGTTGCCGCTGACCGCGACGATGCGTCCGTAGAGTGGATCCGGCCGCACCGATTCTGAAACGTACGTGCCGCTCACGATGCCGTGATCGAACTTGAGCTTGAGCGTGCCGGAGTTGGGCACGCGCTGCGCGCCAAACGTCGGCTGATACGCCGCGACGTAGGTCGCCTGCCACACATGCCCGTGCATGACGACCGCAACCGCCGGAATCGCATACGCCGACATCGCGAGCACAAATAGCGCGGTACGGAGGCGCTTCATTTCGACGCTTTACCCACTTCCATCATCTGCTCCCATTCATCCCGGCCGATCCGCAGCGCCTCTTCGTCGAGTTGCGCGAGCGGCGTGCGCGTGAGATGCTCGTGCTCACAGAGATCGCGTTCCGTTGTATCGACGAAGAGTAAGCCGGTAACGAACTCGCCGCGAGCTTGCGCTTCGTGGATCGTTCGCAGCGCGCCGATGCAGTCGGTAGGATCGTAATCCACATCGAGCTTGCGCAGCAGCACGTGCGAGCCGTCTTCGAGTTCGACGTCACGTACGGTTCCCGGCTCGTAGTCGACGTTGATCTCCTTTCCGCCGGCGATGTAGTCGGCGGTGTGCAGAACCACGTCGTGATCCTTCACGTAGGCGTAGCTCTTCGTCGAGCCCTCGTGATCGTTGAAGGTGACGCACGGGCTGATGACGTCGAGAATCGCCGTGCCGCGATGCGAAAACGCGGCTTGAAGCAACGGCACGAGCTGCTTGCCGTCGCCAGAGAACGATCGCGCGACGAAGGTCGCGCCGAGCTCGATCGCCAGGCCGCACACATCGATGGTCGCATACTCGTTGGCCTTCCCGCCCTTCAGCGTCGAGCCGATGTCGGCCGTCGCCGAGAACTGGCCTTTGGTCAAACCGTAGCAGCCGTTGTTTTCGATGATGTACGTGCAGTCGAGATTGCGCCGGATCATATGGCAGTACTGCCCCAACCCAATGCTGGCGGTGTCGCCATCGCCGCTGATCCCGAGCACGACGAGCTCGCGATTGGCGAGCTTCGCACCGGTTGCGGCCGACGGCATGCGTCCGTGCAAGCCGTTGAAGCCGTGAGCCTGCTCGACGAAGTACGCGGGCGTCTTCGAAGAGCAGCCGATGCCGCTCATTTTCGCAAGCTTGTGCGGCTCGACGCCGTACTCGTAGAGCGCCTTGATCAAGTGGTTGGTAATCGAGTTGTGCCCGCAGCCGGCACAGAGCGTGGTCGGCAGGCCTTTGTAGACTTCACGAGTGAGTCCGATGATGTTGAGGTTAGCTGTCATAATATTTCTTTTGTCATCCTGAGCTTGTCGAAGGACTAAGCACTACTCCGCAACGACGGCCGGCGGGCGTTCGGCCTCGAGGAGTGGATCGATGATCGCATGAGCGTCGATCGGCACGCCGTTATAGTGCCGAATCGATTCCAGCCGGCCGATCAAATGGGTTGGAAGCTCGGTGCGCAAAATTCCGTAGAGCTGCCCGTCGCGATTCTGCTCGACGACGTAGATGCGCTCGTGACGCTTGACGAACGTCGCGACCTCGGGCGAGAGCGGCAACGCGCGCACCCGCATGTAGTCGAGCTCGATTCCGGCGTCGAGCAGGTAATCGCGCGCTTCGACGACCGCGTGGTGTGTCGTACCGTAGGCGAGAATCGCGACCTTGCGCCCTCTATCCTCAACTGCGGGCGCGGGCACCGCCGTTCGCGCGGTATCGTGCTTACGGCTGAGCCGATCGAGATTGCGCTGCCAAACGTCGGGCTGCTCGGAATAACGGGCCTCCTCGTCGTGGCCGGTGCCGCGAGTGAAGAATCCGGCGTTCGGGTGTTTCGTGCCCGGAAGCGTCCGATACCCGATACCGTCCTTGTCGACGTCGCGGTAGCGCCCCCACGACTTCATCGAGCCGAGGTCGTCCGCTGCCAGCAGCTTGCCGCGGTCGAACCGTTTCTCCGGGTAGCGCAACGGCGGCGTGAGCCACGCGTTCATACCCAAATCCAAATCGCTCAGCACGAAGATCGGCGTTTGGAAACGTTCCGCTAAATCGAATGACTCCATCGCAAACTCGTACGCTTCGCTGGCGGTCGCGGGCAGCAGTACGATATGCTTCGTGTCGCCGTGCGAGAGCGTGTACACAAATGAAATGTCGCCTTGCATCGTTCGTGTCGGCAATCCAGTCGATGGGCCGGCACGCTGCACGTCGAAAATTACGCCCGGAACTTCGGCAAAGTAACCATATCCGGCATACTCGGCCATGAGCGAAATGCCCGGGCCTGACGTCGAGGTCATCGCGCGCGCGCCCGCCCAACCTGCTCCGAAGACGATCCCGGCGGCGGCCAGCTCGTCTTCAGCCTGGACGACTGCTACGTTGCGCTCACCGGTCTCTTTGTCGACGCGATAGCGGTCGCAATACTGAATGAAGTATTCGCAAAGGGATGACGACGGCGTGATCGGATACCACGCTGCGACCGTGCAGCCACCCATCACACACCCCAGAGCCGCCGCGCGATTCCCTTCCATGAACATCAGCCCGTCGGTCTTTCCACTCATCGGCACCAAACGGAAGGGATCGTGCTTCTCGAGCTGCCGCGCGTATTCGAGTCCGACGTTGATGGCTGAAAGATTTAGCTCGACCGCCTTCGGCTTGCTGCTGAACTGAGCGCGCAAGCTCTCCTCAACGACACTTGCCGGAATCTCCAGAAGCTGTGTTAGCACACCGACGTAAATCATGTTCATCAGATATTTGCGAAGGTCGCCCTTATCCGCAAAGTGCTGCTTCGCAAGCGCGGTGAACGGAACGGCGTAGTAGTGGAGGTCTTCGCGCAACGTATCGCCCTTGCATGGAAACGTTTCTTCGTGCACGACCACACCGCCGGACTTGACGGCCGCGACGTCTTGCTGCCACGTCGCGGCGTTGAGTGCGACGAGCACGTCGAAGTCGCGTGCGCGGCACTGATAGCCCAGCGCGGAAACACGCACGTCGAACCAAGTGGGCAGGCCTTCGATGTTCGAGGGAAAGACGTTCTTGGGCGCGACCGGAATGCCGAGCCGCGCGATGGCGTTGGTCAGAACGAGGTTCGAGGATTGGCTTCCTGAGCCGTTGACCGTAGCCACGCGAATCGTGAAATCGTTGACTGCGCGCGCGGGCATCGTCTTAAGGGTTTATTGCTCGCGCCCCAGAGGCCTGCGACGCCGGCCACAAGAACGACGCGGCGATGCTCGGACTCTCGCACGTCGTCCTGCAGGTGAGCTTTTGCGGTGCGATTGCTCGCGCGGCGCCCAATGCGAGCGTCGCATTGCACGTTCACGTGGTGGATCGCATTGGGCGGACCCAAGTCGACCGGGTCTATCGCATCGAGCGCGGCGACGATTCAAAGGCGATCGTCGAATTCGATAGTGCCTTCGGGATTTACCGGCTCGACGTCGACGCTCCGAAGTACCGCTGCTCCGCTGCGGACTATCTCTTCTTCATGCCCGATCACGATCGGACCATCGTGGAGACGTTAAACGACCGTCCCGTGCCTCCGCCGCAGCCAACGTTGCTGTCGGGTACGGCACCGCAGTCCTTCCTGTACGTACAGCCGACGTTCGTGCTCTTCGACAAGCGCGCCGTCGCTTGCGACAAGCCGGTCCCGGACCCGCTGCCTTCGCACCTCGTCGTCGAGAACGATCAAGACGCGTACTATTCATGGTTCTATACGGACCCCTCGGAGAACGCCGGCGTACCCGAAATGCTGGCACTGCGCCTGCGCACGCCGACGCATCAATACCACTACGTCCGAATTCCGATTCCGTTTCCGATGCCGTGGGGAGGATGGCCGAGCAGCATCCAGTTCAACGTCACGCAAGAGATGGTCGACTCGCTCGCGGGAGATCCGGTGAATACGCTACTCTGCCCGAAGCTCTGGCGAACCTCAGCCGGCTAAGGATTGCGCTTATCGTGGTTGGCGCGGCACCTGAAACTCCCAATGCGTATTCGATCTGGCAGCGAGCTCGTTCAGCCGCTGCGAGCGCACAGTACCCCTCGCGCATCGATTACACGATTGCGGTGAGCGGGCTCGACGGCTTAAAGCCCTCCGTCGATCACTATCGCGCGAGCTGCGACCTCCCCGACGGCGCAGTTCGATTATTTCCGATTAGCGACGAGCAACTGGCGCAGCCGCCGCCGGTTCCGCAGGGCGTCAATTTCTACTTCACGGTCGGTCTCTCAACCGGCAGACTCGCGCCCGCGGTCGCGGCAATTCCGGCTGGGCATCCTGCGCCGGCCGTTGATCTGCTTGGTGAGCCGCTGCTCTCGCCCACCTACATGTTCGGACTGCTCTATCGTTCTGCTGAACAAACCGCGCCGCAAGGGTCGACTACTTTGCGTGTCATTGCAACGGTATCGGCAAAGTCTCCCGATTATCGCGTTGCAATGATCGATATGCCAACGATCGGCAGTGTGCCAACATATCACTTGAAGTTGACGCCGTTGCGACGTCCAAAAGATAACCGACTGCGGGAACTCTGGGTTGACAGCGACGACTACTTGCCCAGAAAGGCGATCATCGCGGGAAACTTCACGATTCGCCCGCTAGTGGACGTGCCATGGACGGTGGACTTTTCAATAATGAATGGCGCACCGTTTATCGCGCGGGAAACCACGCCCGCGACGCTCTATCTCGAGCACCGTCGAGTTGTCCGGAACGCCACGATTACGTTCGAGGGCATCCGGGAACCCGACGGCACGATTTACGACCGGCCGCTCGTCAAGCCAGCGGCGACCGAGACGGCGCTCGTCGAACCGGGAGCGTAGACCGCCCTTCGACTCCGGCGCTACGCGCCTTCGCTCAGGGTGACAATAAATGAAAAGGCGCGTCATGACACGCGCCCCTTCGACTCGCTTACGCTCGCTCAGGACTGCGCTCGCTACGCGAGCTTGCCGCTGAGGAAGTCGTAGACTACATCATGTCGTAGCCGCCCATGCCGCCGCCGCCGGGCATTGACGGTTCCTTCTTCGGTTCCGGCTTGTCGGCAACGAGCGTTTCGGTCGTGAGAATCATCGAGCCGATCGACGCGGCGTTTTGCAGTGCCGCGCGCGTTACCTTGAGCGGCTCCACGATGCCGGCCTTGAACATGTCCACGACCTCGCCGGTCATCGCATCGAAGCCGAACGGCGCGTTCTTGGCGCGAACCGCGTTGACTTGCACCGAGCCTTCGAAGCCCGCGTTGTCGGCGATTTGACGCGCCGGCTCTTCGAGCGCCTTGCGCACGATGCTGATGCCGATCTTTTCGTCGGCCCAGGTCGACGCGTGGCCGTTGGCCTTGGGAGGCTCGTACTTGTCGATCGCCTTGATCGCATGGATCAGCGAGGCTCCGCCACCCGGGATCATGCCTTCCTGCACCGCGGCCCGCGTTGCCGAAAGCGCGTCTTCGATGCGGTGCTTCTTCTCTTTGAGCTCCGTCTCGGTCGCCGCGCCGACTTGAATAACCGCTACGCCGCCTGAGAGCTTGGCAAGACGCTCTTGCAGCTTCTCGCGGTCGAAGTCGGAATCGGTCTCCTCGATCTGCTTTTTGATCATCTCGATGCGGCCTTTGATGGCATCGGGCTTGCCGTTGCCGTCGACGATCGTCGTCTCTTCCTTGGTGACCGTCACGCGCTTAGCCTGGCCAAGCTGATCCGGCGTCACTTTGTCGAGCTTCAGACCGAGCTCTTCGGAGATCACCGTCGCACCGGTGAGCGTGGCGATGTCTTTGAGCATCTCCTTGCGACGGTCGCCGAAACCGGGGGCCTTCACGGCCACCGACGTGAACGTGCCGCGCAGCTTGTTGACGACGAGCGTTGCAAGCGCCTCACCCTCGACGTCTTCGGCGACGATGAGTAACGGTTTCTGGACCTGAACGACCTTCTCGAGCAGCGGCAGGATGTCGGCGATCGCCGAAATCTTGCGCTCGGTTACGAGAATGTACGGATTGTCGAGCACGGCTTCCATGCGCTCGGAATCGGTCACCATGTACGGCGAGATGTAGCCCTTGTCGAACTGCATGCCGTCCTTGGTCTCGACCTCGGTCTTGAGCGTTCTCGACTCCTCGACCGTGATGACGCCGTCTTTGCCGACCTTCTCCATCGCCTCGGCGATGAACTCACCGATCTCCGGGTCGTTGGCCGAAATCGACGCCACTTGGGCGATCTTCTCTTTCGTGTCGACGTCCTTCTTGAACGACTCCATTTCGTTGACCGTGATCTCAACGGCCTTATCGATGCCGTGCTTGATCAGCAGCGGATTGCTGCCGGCGGTCACGTTGCGCAGGCCTTCGCGAATGATCGCCTGCGCGAGAACCGTCGCCGTCGTCGTTCCGTCGCCGGCGATGTCGTTGGTTTTGGACGCCACTTCCTTGACGAGCTGAGCCCCCATGTTCTCGAACACGTCGGGCAGCTCGATCTCCTTGGCAATCGTCACGCCGTCGTTGGTAATCGTCGGCGAGCCGAATTTTTTGTCGAGCACGACGTTGCGACCCTTCGGCCCGAGCGTCACCCTGACGGCATCGGCGAGGATGTTCGCACCGCGCTCGAGCGCGCGCCGCGCGCTTTCATCGAATACGAGTTGCTTTGCAGCCATTATTAAACGTTGAACTCCTTAGACGCCGGCCGGCACTTTGTCGACTTTGGCGAGAATGTCTTTTTCGGGGATGATGAGGTACTCGGTACCGTCGATTTTCACTTCGCTACCCGAGTACTTGCGGTAGAGCACGCGATCGCCGACCTTGACGTGCATCTCGACCACGCTCCCCTTGTCGGTCACGCGGCCTGGGCCAACGGCGCGGATGATGCCCTCCTGGGGCTTCTCTTTGGCGGTGTCGGGAAGAAACACGCCGCCGGTCGTCTTGTCGTCCTGCTCTACGTGCTCGACAACGACGTTGTCGAACAGGGGCTTGAGATTCACGGAAACCTCCACAGCTTGGAAATTAATCGCTTTTACAGGGGTTTAGCACTCTCAGCGCGAGAGCGCTAGCAGTGCCATATTAGCAGACTCCGCCAAGGAGTGCAAGCGGCTTTCGCGGAGGCATAATGCCTTAAGCGAGCATGCGCCTCCTTGTCAATTTTTCAAACCTGCCATGGAGATCGGCCGCGGTGCGTGAAAAGCGTTCGGCGTGATCGGCGGACTTACAATCTCGCTCCGTGCGCTGCGCCACAATGCCGAGCTGCTGCGCGATCTGGTCGGGGCGCGACGCGCTGCCTTCGTCGTCAAGGGGAACGCATACGGTCACGGCCTGGGGCCGACGGCGCTGGCGATCGAGCCGCGGGCGGCGCGAATTTGCGTCTACACGATCGACGAAGCGATCGCGCTGCGAGCCGGCGGTGTTAGTTCCCCGCTCCTCGTTCTCGGTCCGGTTCCGCCGGCGGCCATCGACGACGCGTTGGCCGCCAACGTCGAGTTGGCGCTCTGGAATACCAAGGAGTTCCTTCGACTCGTCTGCACCGCGGCGCGAAAGCGTCAGACCCGCGCAGCCGTTCACGTCAAGGTCAACACCGATCTCAACCGGCTCGGGTTCGAGCCGCACGAGCTGGTCGATGCGCTCGAAGAGTTTCTGCGGCTATCCGAGATCGAAATCGCCGGAATTTTTTCCCACCTTGCCTCCGCCGAAGAGATCGATTCACCGTACACGATGCACCAGCTTGGCGCATTCGAGCGCGCGCTCGCGCGGGTCGCGCCACTGCTCGACCGGCGGTCGCTGACGCCGCTTCGCCATATCGCCGCTTCGGCTGCGGCGATGCTCTGGCCGCAAACCCGGCTCGATATGTCGCGCTTCGGGATCGCGCTTTACGGGCTCTGGCCCTCGCCGCAGACGCGCGAAGCGATGCGCAGCGCGCCGCTCGAACTTGAACCGGCTCTTTCGTACCACTCCCAAATCGTCGTCGTGCGCACGGTTCCCGCCGGCGCATCGGTCGGCTACGGCGGCAGCTTTCACGCGCCGCACGACATGCGCGTCGGAGTCGTGCCCGCGGGCTACGCGGACGGCGTTCCGCGCGCGCTTTCCAACCGGGGTGCGTTTATCGTCGACGGCGCGAAATGCCCGATCGTGGGACGAGTCGCGATGAACATGACGCAAATCGATCTCTCGAATGCGCCGCGTGCTCACGTCGGTTCGACCGTAACCCTGATCGGTCGCGACGGCGATGCGGTCGTCGGCGCCGATGACTGGGCAGCGTGGTCGGAGACGATCAATTACGAGATCGTGACGCGCCTTCCGAGCGAGCTGCGCCGCGAGTACGTTGATTAGGCTACTGCGGCAATTGCCTCTTTGAGATCGAGTGTGCCGTTGTAGAGCGCGCTCCCCACGATGCACGAGTCCACCGTCACCGGAACCGAGCGTTTGAGCAACTTGAGGTCGTCGATATTCCGCGCACCACCGCTGGCGGTTACCTTGATTTCCGCGGCATTCGCGATGGCGTTGAGCGCATCGATATCGTACCCTTCGCCCATGCCGTCGCGCCGGATCTCCGTAAAGATGATGCGTAGAACGCCCCACTGCGCGACGCGTCGAACGAGCGCGTCGCGGTTAACCGGCGAGCGCTCCTGCCAACCGTGCGTCGCGACCTCGCTGCCGCGCGCATCGATCGCGGCAATCACTTTGCTGGGAAAGCGGCTGATGATGTGACGCGCAAGCCGCTCGTCTTCGACGAGCAGCGTGCCCAAAATGATCTCGGCCGCGCCGGCGGCAAACGCCGCTTCGGCGTGCTTGACCGCCCGTAGGCCGCCGCCGGTTTGCACCGGCACATCGACGGATTTGCAGATCCGCTCGACTGCCGCGAGATTCTCACCCGAGCCGAACGCGCCGTCAAGATCGATCACGTGCAAGCGGCGCGCGCCGGCTTCGACGAACGCATTCGCGCGTTCGACCGGATCACCGTCGTACGTGACCTCGGTCGACGGATCGCCCTGCTTCATCCGCACGCATTTTCCACCGCGCAAATCGATTGCCGGCACGACGACCATTGAAGTCCGCTACCCTCGGACGCCGTTCGCCGTACGCTGTTCGATCGGCACGTACGGACCCGGCGCGGGGCCCTCATAGGTCGCTTGCGGGCGAATCAGGCGATTATCCGCGAGCTGCTCGAGAACGTGACCCGTCCATCCCGCGATTCGACCGCACGCAAAGAGACACGTGAACTCATCTCCCGGAATGCCTAAATCGGCGAGAACGGGCGCGGTATAGAAGTCCACGTTTGCATAGATCGTGTTCCCGGGTTTACGCTCTTGCAATACCTTGCGGCTCGCTTCCTCGAGGGCGTGCGCGGTCTCATACCACCGGCTTGCGCCGACGTGTTCGGAGAGCTCCTTCGCCATCGCCTCGAGGTGGCGCGCACGCGGATCGCGGACTTTGTATTCGCGATGCCCCATGCCCATGATTCGCTGGCCGCGATCGAGGATATCGCGAACGTAGCGCTCGGCATTCTCGGGCGTCTTTACTTCGACCAGCGTTTGATAGGCCGCGCTCGCGGCGCCGCCGTGCAGGTCTCCTTGCAATGTCGCCATCGCCGCGGTTACCGACGCGTACATGTCGGCGCGAGTCGAGGCGGCGACGCGCGCGGCGAAGGTCGATGCATTGAACGAATGGTCGGCGAGCAGCACGAAATACGTATCCAGCGCATCTTCTTCAATCGCATGCGGCACTTTGCCGGTACGCATATAGAGGAAGTTTCCGGCTTGGGAGAGGTCGTGGCGCGGCGCAATTGGATCGAGGCCACGACGAATTCGGTCCCACGCCGCAACGATCGTCGGGGTCTTTGCAACGAGTTCGATCGCAATATGCACGTCGGAGAGGTGCTCGCCGTGCGCATTGACCGGGGAGAAGAGGCCGAGACCGCTGACGACCGTGCGCAAAACCTCCATCGGCCAGGCCGTCTTCGGAAAGTTTTGCATCGCGTTGATCAGCGGTTCCGGCAGCGCGCGACGCGAGCCGAGTTCGCGCTTGAGCACTTCAAGTTGGTGACGGTTCGGAAGATTACCGTACAGCAAAAGGTGGACGATCTCCTCAAACGTCGCGTTCGGCGCGAGATTGTCAATGTCGTAACCACGATAGGTCAGGCGCCCGATCGCTCCTTCGACACTACTGAGCCCAGTGGTCCCGACGACGACACCTTCGAGGCCACGATCAACAACGGTAGGCAACGATTTCCTCCATGGACGGCAAGCATGCAACGCGCGGGCACTCCCGCGGGCTCCGTCGATACGCAGAGCCGACTCTCTTTCGACGGCCGGAAAGGTTCGACTCCTGCCGCGTGTGGGAAACGTCGGACTTGGCCCGCAGCCCTAGGCGACCGCGTCGCGCAGCTCGGCGCGCGCGAGCGCGTAGCCGACGAGGCGATCGATCAACGTCTCGAATCCGATGCCGGCGGCCGCACACGCATCCGGAACGAGGCTCATCCGCGTCAAGCCGGGCAGCGAGTTGATCTCCAACAGATACGGGCGATGATCGCGCGTAACGATGAAGTCGCTGCGAGAATAGTCGCGCAAACCCAACAAGCGGTGCGCGGATAAACCGAGCATCTGCAGGCGTGCGGCGAGGTCTTCGTCGATCTGCGCCGGCGCAATGTGCGTGCTGCCGCCGGGTTCGTACTTCGCTTCATAGCTATAATAGCCGTCGCGATTGGCCACGATCTCCACGATCGGGAGCGCCTCTTCCCCTAAGACGGCGCATGTGAACTCACGACCCGCAACGTACTCTTCGGCGAGGATTGTGGAGTACGTCTTCGATGCCTCGAGCATCGCGCTGGTCCACTCTTCGTGCGTGTGCACGATCGTGACCCCCGCGGAAGATCCTTCGAAGCGAGGCTTGATGACGAGTGGAAGATCGAGCGATCCGGGCAAGAGCGGCAGCGTTCCGCCGGTCAGATCGAAGAGATCCCAAACGGGCGTCGGCAAACCCTCCGCCGCTAACAGCTTCTTGGTGAGGTGCTTGTCCATTGAAAGAGCGCACGCTTCCAATCCGCTCCCGGTGTAGGGTATCGAAAGGTATTCCAAGATGGCCTGGATGTGCCCGTCCTCTCCGCCCGGGCCATGGAGTGCGTTGAAGGCGACATCGGGCCGCGGGTCGCGAAGCGCCTCGACGAATCGCTCGTCATAGTCGAGCGAATACGCCTCGTAGCCGAGCGCGAGCAATGCGCGCAGAACTTCCGAGCCGGACTGCATTGAGATCTCACGTTCGGCGCTATCGCCGCCCATGACAACGGCGACCCTACGCTTCGTCGCGGCGTTACGTTGCATCGATGAAGACTCCGACGAGATGCACTTCGAGTTGCAATTCGACACCCAAGCGATCGCGCACCGCTCGCCGGACCCGCGCGAGCAGCATCGCGACGTCTTTGGCCGTCGCTCCGCCCACGTTATTAATGAAGTTGGCGTGCAGCGGCGAAACTTCCGCGCCACCTTCGCGCCATCCCTTAGCGCCCACCGCTTCGATCAAATGCGCGGCTTTTTCACCGTCAGGATTGCGGAAACACGAACCGGCGTTGGGCAGCGCAATCGGCTGAGTCTCTTTCCGCCGTATCAGACGGGTTTGCATCTCTTGGCGCACGCCGCCGGCGCGAGCGCGGGCGAACGCGAGCGTAACGCGCGAAACGACGACGTCGCGTTCGAGCGTCGAGTGCCGGTACAGATATCGCACGCTGACGGAGTGCGGCTCGGGCCGGCTCGGCGACTGTACCCAAACCGTTCGGACGAACTCACCGATCTCGCGGTCGGTGCCGGCGTTCATCCGCAACGATCCGCCCACCGTTCCAGGTATGCCGGCAAGCGAGTCGATGCCCGACGCTCCCGCCGATGCGGCTTTTGCGGTCACCAGCGCCATCCCGGCCGAGCCGCCGGCCTCGACGACGACCTCGTCGCCATCCGTGCGAACGTTGACCGCGGCAAAATCGCCGGCGAGCCGGACCACGATGCCGCGGACGCCGCCGTCGCCGATCAGCACGTTGCTTCCGCCGCCCAAAACCCACCACGCAATCCGCCGCTGCGAGCAGAAGCGCAGCAGTCGCGCGAGCTCGCGCTCAGTTTTCGCGGTGACCAGCGCGTCGGCCGGACCACCGATCTTCCACGACGTGTACGGTGCGAGCGGTTCGTCGAAGGAAACGTGATTGCCGAAAATCTCGCGCAGCGTGTCGCGATCCGACTCATCGAGGAGCGTGTGGACAGCCCGCTCGGTCGTCATGCTCATGCTCGAGCCGCGCCGCTGACGATTGGAGCCCGCAGCCGTTGCGCCAAGCGCGCGGCGACGTCGGTGATGTCGCCGGCGCCGAGCATCAGGACCATCGCGCCCGGCTCCGTCTCCTCCAGGATGCGGGTCTCCAGTTGATCGACGCTCTCGACATACCTCACCTGTGCGCCAACCGAGGCGAGCGATTCTCCGATCGATCGCTCGCTCACGCCGGGGATGGCGGGTTCGGACGCAGCGTAGACCGGTGCGAGATAGACGCGATCGGCACCGCGCAACGCGTCGGCGAACTCGCGGGATAGAAATGCAGTGCGCGTGTAGCGATGGGGCTGAAAGGCCACGATGAGCTCGCCGCGATGGCACTGGCGGGCGGCGGCAATCGTCGCGCGCACCGCGGTGGGATGGTGCGCGTAATCGTCAACCACGGTCAGTCGTTCGTCGGACGCCAAGACTTCGAATCGCCGGCGTACGCCGCGAAATGCCCGCAGCGCCGCGCGGATCCGAGCAAACGGCAAACCAAGCTCGTTGCCGACCGCGATCGCTGCCAACGCATTCTGAACGTTCATCATGCCGGGAACTCTCAGCTCGATGCCGCCCATCGGCAGCCCACCAGCCGACACGTCGAAACGCGAGCCGTAGTCTCGGAACGAAACGTTCGACGCGCGCACAGACGCGCGCGAGCCCAATCCGAACGTGACGATGGGCGCGCGCAGATCGTGCGAGGTCAGCGAACCCGCCAGTGGATTGTCGACGCCGATCACCGCGAGGCCATCGTCGGGAAGCTTCCCAAGAAACTCGCCGAACGCGCGCGCCAATCCCGGCAGCTCATCGTCGCTGGTGAGGTGATCGTTTTCGATGTTCGTGACGATCGCAACCGCCGGTTCGAGCAGCGCAAACGATCCGTCGGACTCGTCGGCTTCCGTGACGAACCACGCCGAACGACCATTATATGCGTTGGTTTCGAGCGAGCCGTCGATCCCGCCCAGGACCAGGCCGGCATCGACGCCGCCGTAACGCAACACCGCATGCGTCATCGCGGTGGTCGTCGTCTTGCCGTGCGTTCCGCAGACTGCGATGCCGCGACGGTCCGCGAGCAAACGCGCCAGCATCTCGCCGCGGTGCAACAGCGGAATCCCGCGTCGCGCGGCCGCCATATACTCCGGATTGCGCCGATCAATCGCGGAGCTGACGACGACGGTCTGCGCGTCACGGACGTTCTCCGGTTGATGACCGATCGTAATGCGGACGCCCTCGGCGCGCAACTGCTCGACGAGCGGCGTGAGGCTGACGTCGGAACCGGAGACCTCCTCGCCCCGGGCTCGCAGAATGCGCGCAATTGCGCTCATGCCGATGCCGCCGACGCCGATGAAGTGATAGGTCACCGCTTGTTCTTTCGAGCTACCAAGGATTCGATCCGGGCCAGAATCGCGACGAGAGGATCACTTCCCTCCAGTCGCCGCGCGTTTTCGGTCAGCGCCGCCAGGCGCTCGGGCATCGTCGTCGCCGCGAGCACCGCCGACAACGCGCCGGCCTTCAGCTCGGCATCGGCGACCACCACCGCCGCGCCCGCCGATTCGAGACGCGCTGCGTTCGCGTCCTGATGACCCTCGGCAGCAAAAGGATACGGAACCAAGAGCGCGGGTTTGCCCAGCGCAATCAACTCGCCCAGCGTCGACGCGCCGGCCCGCGTCAGCAGCAGATCGGCGACCGAGTAGGCATCTGCCATGTCGTCGAGATACGGCCGCACGACCGGTCGGCTCGCGTGCCCGGCCTCGAGTCCAGCCACGGCCGCGGTCACGCGATCGTAATCGCGTTCGCCGGTGAGATGCAGGAGTTGCCAGCCGTTTGGAATCGCTCCGGCCGCGATCGCGCCAAGCAGCGCGTCGTTGATCGCGCGCGCGCCCAAGCTCCCGCCCATTGCCACCAGCGTGCGGCGAGCCGGATCGAGTCCAAGCCGCGCGATGGCTTGCTCTCGGGGCGGCAACCGGCGCAGCGCTTCACGTATCGGAATGCCGGTTGTTTGCGCGTCCCAAATCTCGTCGACGAGCGGCGCCAGCAAACGGTTTGTCAAACCGGGCGCCGCATTGGGCTCGAGCAACGCAATCCGCGCCCGCGATAGGCGTGCCGCTCGGCGAATCCGCGCGGCGAGCGCGACCGGAAAGCAGACGTAGCCGCCGGTCGCGATGACGATATCGGGACGCTGCGACGCGAGTAGCCGCAGACTCTGCAACGTTCCTTTCAGATTCGACGTGAACGTGCGCGCGATGTCGAGCGACGGCCTGCGCGGCAACCAATGGCTCGCAATTGTCGAGAGCGGATACCCGGCTTTCGGTACGATCGCCGCCTCGAGCCGATCCGCGGTTCCGATGAAGGTCACCTTGGCGCCGCGATCCCGCAGCGCATCTGCGATTGCAATTGCCGGATAAATGTGCCCCCCCGTACCGCCGCCGGCAAAAACTACAGTCATGTCGATTGAGGGCCCCGGCAGCTTTGCTGCTGGGGGGCGCGGAGGTGCGCAGCACCGGAGTGCCTGTTAAATCGCAAGGGGTCCCCGGCGCGCAAAGCGCGCTGGGGAATGCCGCCCGTACCGCCGCCGGCGAAGACGACGGTCACGCGCGGCCGATCTTCCGATGCCGCCCTACGTTCGCGATGAGTGCTACGGCGAGAAGGCTTACGACGAGTGAGCTGCCGCCGAAAGAGATGAACGGCAGCGGCACGCCCGTCACCGGCCATGACGACGAGACCACGCCGATGTTGACGAACGCTTGAATCGTGATCATCGCCGCGCATCCGATCGCCAGAAAGAATCCGAAGCGATCCGGCGCTGCCAACGCGATTTTGACCGCTCGATAGGCTAGCGTGATGAAGAGAGCGATGACCGCCAGCGTTCCGATCAAACCGAGCTCCTCACCGAGCACCGAGAAGATGAAATCGGTGTACTGCTCCGGCAGATAGAAGAACTTTGCACGCGACGCACCCAACCCCACGCCGAAGAGTCCGCCGCTGCCGAGCGCAAACAACGACTGGACGATGTGGAAGCCGGTGTTCAGCGGATCCTTCCAGGGATCGACAAACGCAAAGACGCGCGCGCGCCGATACGGGCTCGCGAGCACGGTGATTGCCGCAAACGGCACCGTCGCGAGCGCAACGGCAATCAGGTGGATGAGACGGGCTCCGGCCGCAAAGAAGAGGGTGAAGGCGGTAAAGAACAAGAGGCTCGCGGTACCCATGTCGGGCTCTTTGAGCACCATCACACCCATGATCGCCACCGGAATGCAGAGCGGAACGACGCCGCGCACGAGCGACGTGATACGCTCGCCACGCGCCGACAAGACGGCGGAGAGATAAATGACCAGTGCGAGCTTGGCGAACTCCGACGGCTCGAAGCTCAGGCTCGACGTACCGATCCAACGCCGCCCTCCGTTGACGCCAAACCCGACGTGCGGAACGAAAACGAGCGCGAGACCGGCGATCGCGGCAAGCAAGAGGTACGGTGCGAACTGCTTCAACCGCTGGTAATCCAGGCGATAGAGTGCGTACGCGCCGGCCAACCCCACCGCGAGCCAGACCAGCTGGCGCTTGAGATAGTACGCGATATCGCCGTGCTGCGCATATGCCGTCGCGCTCGACGCCGAAAAGACCATGACTAAGCCGATCCCAACTAATGCGGCGACCGATGTGAAGAGCCAAATGTCGAGCGGCGCAAGGGCATAGGATCGCAACTCGGCGGGCCGTGCCGCGTGGCGCCCGCGCGGCGTCGCGAAACTATGCACCCGCCGGCTCCCGCAGCGCGGCGACTGCCGCGGCGAACTGCTCGCCGCGTTCGTCGGCCGATGCGAACATATCGAACGAGGCGCATCCGGGCGAAAGCAAGACGACGTCACCTGGTGCTGCGAATCCGCGAGCTCGTTGCACGGCCTCTTCAAGCGAGGCGGCCTCGACCGCCGCGCCGCCCTTTACGGCTTCCAAGATTTCTTTCGACGCTTCGCCGATCGCGATCACCGCTTTCGCGCGGTCTCGGATTTGCTCGCCGAGCGCGACGAACGCACTGCCCTTCGAACGCCCGCCGGCGATCAAGATGATGGGCCGGTCGTAAGCGCGCAGCGCTGCGGTGACGGCCGCCGGATTGGTGGACTTCGAGTCATCCACGTACTCTACGCCGTCGATGACGGCAACCGTTTCGAGGCGATGCGACATCGGCTCGAAGGTGCTCATCGCGGCGCGCAGCGACGCCGGAGAACAGCCGATGGCTAGCGCAGCCAATAGCGCGGCCATGGCATTCTCGACGTTGTGATCGCCGCGCAGCGGAATCTCGTCGCGCCGAAGAATCGGAATCGGTCGCGGATCGCCTGCGACCGGCGCGTACGTCAGCACGCCGTCGCGCACGTGCATGGTCGCCTCGGCGTTGTTCAGACTGAACCACAACTCTCTGGCCTGCACGCGCGTCGCGCCCTGGCGCCAGCCGAGCGCGCGCACTGCCGGATCGTCGAGATTCCCGACAAACCAATCCGTCATGGACTGGTTGGCACAGATGCGGTACTTCGCCTCGGCGTATTCGTCCATTGAGTGGTACCGGTCGAGATGATCGGGCGAGAGATTGAGCAGCACCGCGACGCGCGGCTTGAACGCGCGAATCGTCTCGAGCTGAAATGAAGAGACTTCCGCGACGATCCACGCGTCGGCGGGCACGCCGAGGACTTCGGTGATCAGCGGGTTGCCGATGTTGCCGCCGACGCGAACCTCCAAACCGCAACCGCGCAACAAATGCCCGATCAGCGCGGTCGTCGTCGATTTCCCCTTCGTTCCGGTAACCGCGATGATGGGCGCGTTACAGAGGCGGTACGCCAGCTCGATCTCGCCGATGACCGGAACGTTCGCTTGATGCATTTCGCGCACGAGCGGCGATGTGGGCGGCACGCCCGGGGAGAGCACCGCATAGGTCAGGCGCTCGACCAAGCTGCCGACGGCGCCGGCTTCGACGAAGCGCGCGCCGAAAGAGTTTGCCGCCGCGATCGCCTCGCGCAGCTCGTGCGGCGGTTTCTCATCGGTCGCATAGAGCGTGACGCCAAATTCGCGCAGCACTTCGATGCTCGCCAATCCGCTGCGACCCAGGCCGATAACCAGTATCGTTTCGCCGGCGTCAAATCGGAAGATCTCGCTCATCGCACGATGGCCCATCCTAGCAACGAAGCGAGCACGGATGCAAGCCAGAAGCGGAGGGTCACTTTCATCTCGGGCCATCCGGCCTCTTCGAAGTGATGGTGCAGCGGACTCATCCGCAGGATCCGTTTTCCGCCGGTCAACTTAAAATAGGAAACTTGCAGAATCACCGACAGCGCTTCTGAGACGAAGACCGCGCCGACGATCAACAGCAGCAGCATTTCGCCGGTGAGAATCGCGACTCCGGAAAGCAGCGCGCCGAGCGCCAGCGATCCCGTATCGCCCATGAAAAGTCTCGCTGGGTGGCGATTGAAGATGAGAAACCCGGCGCACGCACCCACCCCGATGGCCGCGCCAACCGCTGCCGCCGGAATTTGCACGGTGACGGCAATCGTCGCAAACACCAGCAGGGGCGGAATCATCGTTCCGGCCGCTAGGCCGTCAAGCCCATCGGTAAGATTCACGGCGTGGATCGTTCCGGTGATCGCCGCAATGCCGAGCAGCAGCCAAAGCCAATGCGGTGCCACGAGCGCAAACGACCCCGCATGAAACAGCACATCGCGCGGGAGGCTGCCCCAGGCGGCGTCGATCGCTCGCATGAAGATAACCGCAGCTAGTGCCGTGGCGAGAAACTTAGTACGTGCAGGCAAGCCGCGCGTCACGGCGCCGCGGACCATTAACAGGTCGTCGATTGCGCCGATTCCGGCGCAGAGCACGACGAGCAAAACGAGGTCGGTAAAGAGCGAAATGTGCACAGTGGCAAGCGCGGCGAGAAGAACGACGACGAAAACGAGACCGCCCATCGTCGGCGTTCCGGTTTTTCCCTGATGCGTCCGCGGAGCATCCTCGTAAGCGTGCTGTCGCACGTGCAGCCGGCCTAAGAATAAGAGCAGCACGGCCCCGGCGGCTGCCGCCACAACAAAGCCGAAGAGTGCATAGACGAGCACTTCCCGCAATGCGAAGTTCACGCTGTCCCGCCGATCAGCAGCGGGTTGGGTCCGCGCCCGCGCCACTTCAGCACGACGACCGGTGTCTGCTCGTCGCTATTGCCGTGGGGATTGTCGAGCAATGCGGCCGCAACGATCTCGTCGCAGACCTCGGCCGATGCACCGAGCACCTTGGCTTTTCCCAGATCGTTGGCATCCACAACGGCGCACGCCGTGCCAGTTTGCTCTCGAAACGACTGGGCGAAGCCCGTTGGATCTTTTGGGGAGAAGACGATCGCGCGCTCGTAGGGCGGCATCGTGCCGGTGTAGCCGTCAAATGCCGCGACGGCATCACCGGTAACATCGTAAAACGCGCCGCGATGCCCGCGCGCCCGCGCGATCAGGTGTGCAAGCGTCGCATAGACCACCCGCCATTTCCCAACTCGATCGATGACGAGCTGCATCGATTCGGGCTGACTCATCGTCGCGAGCGGGCCGGCCCGTCGAGCGAGAACATATGCCAGCCTCGATGGGCGCACGTGCTCGGCAGCGATCATTTCGCCTTGAGCGATTGCCAGGGCGCTCTCGGAAACCGCGACGACGTCGCCGGGCCGCGCGATTCCGTCCACCGCCCGTTTCACGATGGCGACGAGATCGTCACCGGGGCGCACCAGCGGAGTCCGTACCGGAATCGCGGTCACGCCGGACGGAACATCCGAACGCTTCACGACGAGACTTTGCATCGCGAGGCTCACGCGCCCAAGGAATCCTTTAACTCTTCGACGATCTCTTCCAGCTTATATTTGCGCGAGCCCTTCAAGAGAACGGCGTCATTCCGGCGCGCGTGCTCGCGCAACCAGCGCGCCGCTTGGGCATTGCCCGCCACGGTGACGATCTGCCCCGAGCGCAGACCACCACGCCGCGCTCCGAGCGCGAGCGCCGGCGCAAACTCTCCCTGCACGACGAGCACGTCGACTCTTCCGGCCGCGTATTCGCCGACCTGCTCGTGCAGTGCTTGCGATTCGTCGCCGAGTTCCGCCATGCTTGCCAGCACCGCGATGCGGCGCGATGCTGTTTCGCAAGCGAATGCGTCGAGCGCCGCGACCATACTGCTGGCATTCGCGTTGTATGCGTCGTAGATGAGACGAATGCCGCCATCGGTCGTGAGGCTTGCGTAACGTCCGCCCGGCAGCTGCACGTTCGCAAGCGCCGGTGCGATCCGCTCGAGGGGCGTCTCGAGCTGGAGGGCGCCGGCGATCGCCGCCGCAAGATTTGCGCGGTTGTGCAAGCCCGGAACGCGGACCGCGACATCGATTTCGCGCGTCGCGTGCTGGGCGCGATTCAGCAAGCGGCGATCTCCGATCAAAGCGGTGAGCAGCGGCAGTTCCGCATGAGCTTTCAGCTGCGATTCGTCGGTCACGGCGGCGAACCAATGCGGCGAATGCTCCAGCGAACGCGCGCGTAATTGCGAGACGCGGTCGCCGGCATTCAACACGGCGCGCGCGCCCCGGCCAAAGAGCGCCCACTTCGTCTCGGCCAATCGCTCGCGCGAGCCCATGATCTCAACGTGCGCCTCGCCGATGTTGGTAATGATGCCGATCTCCGGCCGCGCGATCTCGACGAGCATGGCAACGTCGCCGTAGTGACGCGCGCCCATCTCGGCAACGATGACGTCGTGCGCGGCATTCGAGGCATCCAACAGCAGCTTGCTCACGCCGATCTCGTTGTTCTCATTGCCCGGTGCGGCAAGGACGCGATCGCCGTGGACGGTCGAGAGCAGTTGAGTAAGAAACTCTTTGCTCGTCGTTTTTCCGGCGCTACCGGTGATCGCGATGACGCGTCCGGCGAACAGGTCGCGGGCTGCGCCGGCGAGCGCCATGTACGCGGCTTTTGTATCTTCGACGATCATCGTCGCGACGCCCGATGGGCGTGCATCCGATCGTTCGAGGACGAGCATGGCGGCGCCGCAGCGGACCGCCTCAGCCACAAAGTCGTGGCCGTCGTAGCGTTCGCCACGCAACGCCAAGAACGTATCGCCGGGTTCGAGGGTCCGCGTATCGGTGCTCACGTGGAGCGTGGCCGGCGCGGCGTCGCGATCGTAGAGCGTCGCGGCGGTTGCGCGCACGGCGAGATCGAGCGGCAGGTTCATCGCAGCACACCGCGCGCGGAGAGGGCCTCGCGCGCGATCGTGGCGTCATCGAAGGGCAGAACTCGCTCGCCGACGATCTGATAGGTTTCGTGACCCTTCCCTGCAATGAGCACGACGTCGCCCGGCTGGCTTTCGGCGATTGCGCGCTCGATGGCTTGGCGGCGATCGAGCTCAACCACGTACGCGTGCGAACCGATTCCGGCGGCAATCGCCTCGACGATAGCGCCCGGCTCTTCGGTACGCGGATTGTCGTTCGTGAGATAGATGCGATCGGCGAGTTGGGCTGCGACCGCGCCCATCTGCGATCGTTTTCCTTTGTCGCGGTCGCCGCCGCAGCCGAAGACGACGGCTAGCGTGCCCTTCGCCGTCTCGCGCAGCGAACGCAGCGCGTTTTCGAGAGCATCGGGCGTGTGCGCGTAGTCGATCACGACGTCGATGCCGTTCACATTGAAATGCTCCATGCGCCCGGGAACACGCTCGAGTGCCGCTAGTCCGCGCTCACTCGCCGCAGCCGCGATGCCAAGGCTCCGCGCGACGCCGATTGCGGCCAATGCGTTCCAAATGTTGAAACGTCCGGGCAGGCGGAGCTCGTAGCGTTGATCGTTGACGGTGAACCGGCTGTGGTCGACCGCGACGACGATCTCAGTCGGAACGAGCATGGCACCGGAGCTGACTCCGTACGAGATCACTTCGCGTCCGGCTGCCGCAGCGTCCACCGCCCAGCGCGCACCATAGCTGTCGTCGAGGTTCATAACACATGCCGGCGCGAGTTCGAAAAGTCGTCGTTTTGCGGCCGAGTAGGCGTCGAGCGTTTCATGAAAGTCGAGATGATCGCGTGTCACGTTGGTGAGCACAGCGATGCTAAACGCGACATCCTCGACGCGCTCCAGCGCCAACGCGTGCGAGCTCACCTCCATCGCAACGGCGCGGGCGCCGTCCGCGCGCATGCATGCGAGCAACCCGTGCAGTTCCGGCGGCAGCGGCGTCGTATTGCGCAGCTGCCACGTTTGCGCGCGGAACTCGGCTCCCACCGTTCCGATGACGCCGCACGGAATGCCGCCTTCGTTGAGAATTGCCGCGATCATCCGCGACACCGTCGTCTTGCCGTTCGTGCCGGTGATGCCGATCACGTCGAGGCTGCGCGAAGGATCTTGGTAGAACGCGGCCGATACGGCCGAGAGCGCGCGCCGAGTGTCGGAAACGCGCACCACCGTGACGCCCGGTGGAGTCGCTAGCGAATGCTCCGCGTCGACGAGCAGTGCGGCTGCGCCGTCAGCAATCGCTTGCGGTACGAAGAGGTGGCCATCCACATGGCTGCCGCGCAGCGCTACGAAGAGCGAGCCCGGCCGAACCGCGTGTGAGTCGACTTCGATGCCCGTAACCAGCCGCTTCCGGTCGCCGTCGATTTGCGCGGCCGGCAGACGTTCCAGCAACGTCGCGAGCGCGACGCTAGTGCCCCGCACCCGCTCACCGGCCATTGCGCGCAACATCTGCGCTCGGCAACACTCCGGCGTGCAGCATGGCTGCGCGTGCGATCGCAGCAAACGCCGGCGCCGCAACGACGCTGCCGTAGTATGAACCAATCGGGCGTTCGACTTTAACGTAGATAACGTAACGGGCGTGAGGATAGGGTACCAGGCCGACAAACGCCGCCGCGTAGTAACCGGGCCGATACGCGCCATCGACGACCATCTCGGCAGTCCCGGTTTTGCCAGCGGTTGCGTACCCGGGGATTTGCGCGGTGGGATCACCGGTACCGTGCAAGACGACGGCGCGCAAAAAGGTACGCAGCTGCTTTGCGGTGCGTTGCGAGAACACGCGGCGAACTACCACCGGCGACGTGCGCTCCAGCACTTTTCCTCGCTGATCGTAAACCGCGCGCAGAATGCGCGGCTGCATAAGCAGCCCGCCGTTGGCAATCGCGCAGTAGTAGCGAGCCAGCGCCAGCGGTGTGATCGAAACGCCCTGCCCAAAGGACATCGTCGCCAAGGATGAGCCGCTCCACTCCGGCGGAGGTGGAACGATACCGGGATTCTCGCCGGGCAGACCAACGCCGGTGGGCGATCCAAAACCGGCTTTGCGTTCCATTGCGTAAAAGGTCTTCGCTCCAATCGAGAGCCCGACTTCCGCTGCGCCGACGTTGTGCGAATATTCCACGATCTGTTCGAGCGTCTCGCTGCCGCCCGTGCCGGCCATGAAACCGTCTTCCGCGTTGTGAATCGTGCGTCCGCCTACTTGGATCCTATCGTGGGCCGGGAAGCGGGTGCTCAATGTGACCTTGTGCGATTCGAGCGCTGCCGCCGCCGTGATCAGCTTATAGGTCGAACCCGGTTCGTACGCATCCATGACGGCGCGATCGCGTCGTTGTGCATCACTGAATTTCCAGAAGCGATTCGGATCGAAGTCGGGCAGATTCGCCACCGCCAGGATCTCGCCCGACCACGGATCCATCACGATCGCCGTACCGTCGAGGGCGTGAAAGGCGCGCACTTGTTTCGCGAGCGCCGCTTCGGCGGCGAATTGCAGATACGGATCGATCGTCAGCTGCAGCGTCGCGCCGGGTTGAGGTGGCGTTATTACGCGTTCGCGGCCGAACGGAATCGGCCGGCCGAACTCGTCGGCTTCGAGCATGACGTGGCCCGACCGCCCGCGCAACATGTCATCGTACGCATACTCGACGCCGTCGAGGCCGTTTTCGTCGGTGCCGACGAAACCGAGCAGCGTCGAGGCGAACCGTCCGGCTGTGTCGACGCGCAATCCGGTATCTTCCTCTTTAACGTCGACACCCGACAGTCCGAGACGGCGAATGCGTTGCGCGACCTCATGCGGCACCTTACGTTCGAGCCAAACGAACCAAAGATGCCGATCGTGGAGGGCCGCGACGACGGAAGGATCGAGTTTACCCACGACCCTCGACAACTTTGCAACGACGGCGTCGGGATCGAGGATTTCGCGCGGCATCGCGTAGACGCTCTCGGAAGGCATCGAGCGCACCATGACGTTGCCGTTGCGATCGAGAATGCTGCCGCGCCGCGCGAAGACCTCAACCGTATCCGAACGCTGCGCCAGCGCCTCTCGCGCATAGACCGCACCCTTGAGCGCTTGGACGTCACACAACCGCCACGCGAGAAAGAGCGCCACGACCATGCAGCCATAGAAGAAGAGCCTCGCGCGCATCGGGGCGACGCGTGCAAAGGTCCGGTGATGCATCCTCTACGAGTGCGAGCAGCCGGCTATTGCTGGCGAGCGACTCTCGGTACGAAAAACCCGGCGAGCGACGAAAGCACCGGGAACGGCAGCCGAGCTCGCGCAACGCGCGGCGCTTCAATGCGGATCACCGCAAAATGCTGCGGCTCGCTCATGCCGAGACGAGCTGCCAGCGCCGAAAGACGCTCGTCGGCGCGCAGTGCCGCGATCCGATCGTCGAGCCGCATCGTCTCTTCCTGGAGCGCCTCCCGCTCGGCTTTTGCCTTTGCCACCGCGTAGCTCAATCCGGTCAGGCTCGACGTCAACACGACGTAACTCATGAGCAGAACGAGTACGAGCATCATCGCAGCAAAAATGCGCGCGACTCCGACGTAGCGAGCCCGCCGCTTGCGGACGATGCGGCGCTGCGTCGCCGCGCGCACCACGCGAGGCTGAACCATTCAGCTCGCCTTCCGTTGGGCGGCGCGCAGCTTTGCGCTGCGTGCGCGCCGGTTTTCGGCGAGCTCGCGTTCGTCGGGGAGCACCGGACGTCTCGTCAGGACGTCGAGGCGCTCATCGTCGCGGAAGGTTCGCTTCACGATGCGGTCCTCGAGCGAGTGAAAGCTGATCGCAACGACTCGTCCCGCCTTGCGAAGGCGCCGGACGGCAGCCTCCAACCCGTCGCGCAGGGCATCGAGCTCATCGTTGGCTGCAATCCGCAGCGCTTGAAAGACGCGCGTCGCCGGATGGATTCGCTCCCGCCGCCCGGGGCGTTGCACGATCCCTGCGACGAGTTGAGCGAACTCGGCGGTGGTATTCGGCAACCCCCCGCGCGTGCGCCGCATCACGACGGCACGGGCGATGCGGCGCGCCGCGCGTTCCTCCCCTAACTGAAAGAAGATATCGGCCAGTTCGCTCTCACTCGACGTTGCAAGAATTTCGTAGGCGCTCCGCCCGACTTGCGGGTCCATGCGCATGTCCAACGGCGCGGCCGCGCCGAGCGAAAAGCCGCGCTCGGGATCGTCAAGTTGCATTGACGAGACTCCTAAATCGAACAGGACGCCGTCCACCGAGTCGATAGCGAATCGATCCAGAACTGCATCGAGCTCCCGAAAGTTTGAATGGACGAACGTGAAACGGGGATCGGCGATTCGTTCCGCCCGCGCAGCAGCCGATGGATCGGCATCCAACGCGATCACACGGCCTCGCTCCAAGCGCCCAAGGATCGAACGCGAATGACCGCCGGCGCCAAACGTTGCATCGACGAAGATCCCATCCGGCCGGATCGCCAAGTACTCTAAGGCCGGTCTCATCAGCACCGAAACGTGCACTATCACACCACATCGCCGGCGGCCTAGAGTCCCAGCTCGGCCATGAAGGCGGGAACCTCGCCCTCGGGGGGCGTTGCGAACTCGTAGCGCTCCTTGGCCCAAATTTCGACGCGCGTCAGGAGACCGACGGAGACGACGTACCGTTCGATGCCCGCATAGGAGCGCAGCACGGCCGGGACGACCATCCGCCCCTGGCCGTCGCACGCCACCTCTTCGGTGTGGGCGAACAGATAGCGCACGTAACGGCGATAGTTTTCGTCCTTGCGCGGCACCGATTCGAGCCGGCCGCAAAACTCGACCCACGTGGCGGTCGGATAGAGCGCCAGGCACGTATCGGGCGGGGCGATCGTCAGGACGAATTGGGGACCGAGACGCTCGCGGAAGCGTGCGGGCACGATAATGCGCCCCTTGTGGTCAAGGGCGTGCTGCTCCGAGCCCGCAAAACGCGGCAACTCCGCGTGCACAAAGTCCTCCGATCGGCACCACTAGGCACTACTTTCCACCACTATACGCCCCCATGGCGGTGAAGGCAAGGTTTTCTGCCTGCGTGCAGTCGGGGCGCTCCGCGCGCCGACGCCACTTTTGGGATGTCCCAATGCGGGTATGACGCAGGGCATGAGAACGACATGGAAGCCGCATGAAAAGCATGGTCGCCTGACGGTGCAGAGCGATCTTCCCGACGGCGTTTTTGCGTTTCCAAAACAACGCAAAGAGCCGCTGACTGACGCGAAACACGTGCGCAATGCTGTGGCCCGCTTCGATCAGGTCACCGACGTTTCGGAGAGCGACCGCGCGTTGGCGTTCGCGAACATCGAGAAGGCGGCAAAGTACTACGGCGTCGATCTGAGCGAGACGTCGTGGAGGGAGCTCGGGGTTCACCCACAGCCCCACCGGAAGCAGAGCGCGCGAAAAGCGGCCGTGACTCGAAAGAAGCGCGCTCGGAGCCGTTAGGTTTCCGGTCGGATTAGCACTCTATATGGCTGAGTGCTAAGAAGCTTAGGCTACTTGCCGTCACCGTTCCCGATGACGTCGATCCCGAAAAGATCGAAGCCAAAGTCAGCGACGGTATGCTGGTTCTGACGCTGGCGCGCCGTCCCGAAGCGCAACCGAAACGCATCAGCGTTACGTAAGCGCACGCAGCGATCTGCTCGCCGGGCCGGCCCGTAGCGGCCGGCCCGGCGATTTTTTATGCCGGCGCTAGAAAGTTCGAGATATCCGATGACGCCGTCGGGTACCCAAACAGCACCTCGGCGAGTCGCTGCGCTGGAATCTCGGCGCGAACTGCAAGCGAAAGGACATTAACGAGTTCTTCGGTGTGCGGCCCGAGAACGTGCGCGCCTAGAATTCTTCCGGTGCGTTTGTCGGCGACGATTCGGTAGGCCGAGCGCCTCGCCCGAACTCTGCGCGACGAATACCACAACGTCGTGTCGGCCTCGTGGACGGTGAACTCGAAACCGCGGTCGCGCGCCTGTTCCTCGGTGAGTCCGGTCATGCCGAGCGAGGGAATCGTGTAGACGATGCTGGCAAGGCCTGAAAAATCCAGCGTGTGGCGATTGCCTTCGAGCAGGTTTCGCGCGGCGACGTCGCCTTCCAACGCGGCGGTGGGCGTCAGCGGAAGTCCGCCGGCGTCCGCGCAGTCGCCAACCGCATAGACAGCCGGATTACTCCGGCTTTGCAGAAACTCATTGACGCCAACGCCCTTGCGCGTACGTTCGACGCCCCCGGCTTCGAGATCGAGCTCGTCCAGATCGGCGACTCGGCCTGCGGCATGAACCGCCAGGTCGCATTCGATCGCAATCTCTTCGGCGCCGATGGCGCCCCGTACGATAAAGCCGTTCTCTCGCTTTTCGATCGCGCTCACGGCGGTGTTGACCCGCACGTCGATTCCGATGCTCTTGCTGACCTCCACGAGCTCGTCGACTAGCTTCGGTTCGAAACCGGTCAAGACGCGCGGACCGCGCTGCAAAATAACCGGCGTCGCGCCGGCTCTCGCCGAGAGGTGCGCAAACTCGAATGCGATGTAGCCGCCGCCGATGAACGCAACGCGCGGCGGCAGTCGCTCCAAATCGAGGAAGTCGGTGCTGGTGATCAAGTGCTCTTCACCCGCAAGCTGCAAAGATGCCGGTCGCGCGCCGGCGGCGAGCACGACGTGATTCGCTTGCAACGGTTCGTCCGCAACGGTCATCGTCGAACGGCCGGTAAAGCGCGCCGCGCCGTGATACGTCGTAACGCCCAGCTCGCGAAGACTCGCTTCGCGCGCCGGAGGAACCGGCTCGGTGAACGACCGCTTGAAACGCATCAGCGCGGGCCAATCGATGCGGGTTTCCCCGGCGATGCCGCTTCCGCTCATTCGACTCGACCAATCGACGAGTTCGGCCGCGCCGACGAGCACCTTCTTCGGATCGCACCCGCGCAGTTCGCACGTTCCGCCGTACGGCAACGCGTCGGCGATCGCGACCTTCCATCCGGCGCGCGCGCAACGCGATGCCGCCGCCGTGCCCGAACTGCCGGTTCCAATGACGATGAGGTCGAAGCGCTTCATGATGCGACTCGCGCTTTTGCAGCGCGTTCGCGATCGATCAGGCTGCGCTTGCGCGCCAAACCCCAACGGTATCCTCCCAGTTCGCCCGACCCTCGTATTACTCGATGGCATGGAATGAGCACCGCGGCCGGATTCCGAGCGCACGCCTGTGCGACCGCGCGAGCCGCTGTTGGCGCGCCGATCGCAGCTGCGACTTCACCGTATGACTGCACGTCGCCTGACGGAATCGTCTGAAGATATTTCCAGACGCGCATTTGGAACGCCGTCGCAGCAACATCCAGCGGCAAGTCGAGGCGTGGAATTTCACCCGCGAGATGGCGCGCGATCGCATCGACCCAGGCACGAAAATCCGGATGGTACGGCTCGCGCATCGCGTCGATGCGGGCCTTCGGGTATTCGGCGCACAGGCTTTTCACTAAGGCATCCTTCGTTTCGCCAAACCCGACGAAACAAATCCCTCGATCCGTCGCACCGATCATCATCAAGCCGGCTGGAGTCGGCAGCGATGCGTACGAGATCGCGACGCCTTCACCCGCGCGCCGATATTGCGCCGGCGTCATCCCTAGGCTCGAGGCGGCCTTTTCGTAGATCCGGCTCGGCGAGCCGTAGCCGGCGTCGTATGCTGCCCGGTCGATCGACTTGCCCGTCCCCAAGCCGTCTTTGAGCTTACGCAAGCGCACGGTCGCGAGATATTGCTTGGGCGTTACCCCGACCACGGCTTTGAAGGTGCGAGCAAAATGAAACCGGCTCATCGAAGCGACCGAGGCAAGCTCAGCCAGCGTCAAGCCTTCATCGCTATGATCCTCGACATACCGGCAGACATCGCGGATGAGGTCGGAGTTTTGGTTCTTTTTCGACATGGATATGACTCTAGCGATGCCCCTGCCGAAAAACCATCGGAAAGTTGCGGAGTCTCCTTTGGCGTTGAATCGGATTGATCGTCCTTTCGGTAGCGGCTTGGCTGCCAGGCCTGGCTGCCGGATGAGAAGAAAAGCGCAGTCGCGATGAGCCGACTGCTGGGAATCTGCAGCCTCGTAGGCCTACTTTACGGGTGTGCCGGTGGAGGCTACCTGCCGTATGCCTCCCATTCGCTCGATCCGGGGACGCTCGATTCGCTGGTCACCAACGCCTCGCTATCTAACGGCGTTCCGGCCGGCTTGGTCCGAGCCGTGCTCATGGCCGAGTCAGCCGGGAACCCGTCGGCGATCAGCGTGGCCGGTGCCCAAGGGCTGATGCAGCTCATGCCCGGTACCTCGGCCGGCTGCGGCATCTCCAATCCCTTTGACCCTACCGAAAACGTGCAGTGCGGTTCGGGCTATCTTCACTCGTTGCTCCGCCACTACCACAACAACGTGACGCTTGCGGTTGCCGCGTACAATGCCGGCCCGGGCGCGGTGGATCGCTACCACGGCGTGCCGCCGTATGCCGAGACGCGCGCGTACGTCGTGCGCGTGCTGAACGCGTACCGCAGCTACTGATTCTTTGGCAACGCTGACGCGCCGGCAGCCGCTTCCCCGTGTCGGCGCGACGCTCTTGCGTTTGCCGATTCTCGACGGCTATCTGCTGCGCGAGATGTTTAGTCCGTTCATGTTCGCGTTCGGTGCCTTCCTGCTGTTCTGGGCGCTCAACATTTTCTTCCTCGCCGCCGACTACATCATCAACCAGCACGCGCCGATCTTCTTGGTGCTGCGCTTCGTGATCTTCCGCATACCGCAAGCGATACCGATGGCCTTTCCATTCGCGTGTCTGTTCGCGGCGTTGCTAGCCATGGGTCGCTTGATGGGAGACAATGAGGTCACGGCAATGCGGACGGCCGGCATCCCCGTCACCCGCATCGCGCTTGCGCCGCTGCTCTTCGGCGTCGCGATGTTCTTGATTGCCTACGGAATGAACGAATGGATCGCGCCGGCATCGGTCGACCTATCGACTCGAACCTTCTACCAAATCATCTATCACACCGACGCGCTCCCCGTCGAGCCGCAATTCTTTCGCAAGGATCCCGACACCGGCAATGTTTTTTACGTGACGCAGGTGGCGCCCGACAACAAGACGATGGTGGACGTGCAGATCTTCAAGCCGGCGAAGTTCGGGCCGTGGAACGAAACGCTCCAAGCGCACCAAGCGACGGTTGCCGGCAGTTCACTCGTCTTGCACGACGTCGTCGATACGCGCTACAACAACGACGGTTTTCTCACCAACCAGCAGCACATCAAGAACGTTTCGATCGGCCTCCCGCTGGGTGAGACGGCATCACAGTTCGTCAGCCAGGTCAACAACGATCCGTGGACGATGAGCAGCAAGTCGCTGCGCACGCAGGTGAATGCATTGCAGTCTCAAGGAATCGGCGGCACGGCAATGGGCAACCTGCAGATCAATTTGGCCGACAAGCTGGCATGGCCGTTCGCCTGTTTCATCGGCATCGTCGTCGCACTCCCGCTCGCGCTGCGTTTCGGCAAGCGCGGACGTACTCTCGGCATTGCGTTGGCAATCATCGCATTCTTTGCGTACTACCTCATGACGTCGGCGGCGGCCGCGTTTGGACGCAACGGCGCGATCAATCCGTTCATCGCGGCGTGGTTGCCGAACATCATCATGGGGGTCGCGGGTGCGATTTTGCTCCTGCTGGAAGAGCGCTGATCGCGTGCTCTTCGGGAAGCGAAGATACCGCAGCATAGCCGCGGTTGCGGCCCTTGCTACGTTTGCCGCCGGCACGCTTCCACTCTCCGCGCCGGCAGCCGCCGTTGATCAGCAACAACTCGCGCTGCAGCTCTTCAACACGCAGAGCTGCGCCCAGCACTATGCCGACGAACCGGCGACGGTCGCTCAGGCCGGCTCCGCGCCGATCACAACGCCGACGCCCGGAGTCACACCGAGCCCATTCCCAACGCCCGGAATGCCGGGCGTGCCCGCGGGCGCAACTAACGGCACCTACCAGCTCAACCCGTCGCCGCGGCCGTTCCCGGGCCAAACTCCCTCGGTCAGGCCGCCGCCGATTCCAACGCCGACTCCCAACCCGACGCCATCGATCGAACCGATCTTTCTGGTGCGCGGCGGCGAAACGCCGCCCCCGATTCCGCCGGCCGGGCAAGCGACACCCGAACCGACGCCTGAACCTACCGGGGCACCAACACTCTCACCCGGATACGTAGCGGTCATTTCCGACAGGTGGAGCGGCAATCGCGCGCAGGGACAGCCCAGCGATGCGATTGGGAACGTCCACATCTACTACAGTGATGAAGAGATCGTCGGCGAGAAAGCCCACTTCGACGGAGTCCGAACGATCACGATCACCGGCCACCCGTTTCTGGTCAACCACCAACACAACTCGGTCCTGACCGGCGACATCATCATCTTCGACACCATCGCGCAAACCGCGAAGCTGCTCAACGGCAACGGAGCGAGCGACGAGGGCGTGCAGCGCGGTTTAGTCCATTTTTCGGCTTCGGATTTGCACACCGATCCCGACGGCACGGCGCACGGCCTGAATCCGTATGTAACGACCTGCGAGAATCCGCGCGGCGGTTACCACATCACCGGCAAGGATATGGAAGTCTACCCCGGCGACAAGATCGTCATTCACAAGGCCGTCCTCTGGCTCGGTTTGGCGGCGATTTTCTACCTACCGTTGCTGATCATTCCGTTGCGAACCGTGGAGAACCAGCGCGCGCGCGCGCATTGGTTCCCGGAAATTGGTTACGACTCATATGAGGGCGCCTGGATCAAGATCCAGGTTCCGTTCGGCAAAGATCAATATTACTACGGCTACTACATCGTTAATTATTTCACGAAGCTGGGCCTCGGTTTGGGTTACGTTGGCTTCTATTCAAGCAAAAAAGGCCGGCGCAGCGTCAGCATCAACGTTTACACGATCAACAATGGCGGCTCGCGCCAGTACAATCTCGCCGCGCAGGAACAGGAGAACTTCTCACAGCACCTCCGCGGCAACTTTCAATTCGCGTATCAGTCGAACTACGGGCCGCTGGTCAGCATTCCACCCAACGAGACGATCAGCGGCGCCATCGTCCACCAAACCGCTCAGGCCTCGCAGAACTACAGCCTAAGCCACAGTTCCGTCGGCGGGCAGTCCAGCAGCAACAGCTTCACCTTTACGGACACGCGTCAGTTCAATCAGAATCTCAACCAAACAACGACGTACAACCACAGTGACAGCAACGCCAGCTTCGGCGGCTTTTCGTCGTACAGCAATCAATCCGAGTTCGACTATCTGATGCAATACAATACCACGGGCGCCGACTATCAGTTCGAATTCGACAAGATCTATTCGCTGCAGGCGGTGGGAATCAACAAGATTCCGGAGTTCCAAGTCCGGCCGAGCAATTTTTTCCAGCATTTTATCTTCCCGCTGTCCGCGCAGGTGACGTTCGGCGAGTACAGCGAGCCGTCCGGAACCGGCGAACCGCGGAGTCTGGCAACCTGGCGCGGCGACGCCAACCTGGTCGCGGGCCCGGTCGAAGCGAAGGTGTTGGGCAGCGACTTCCAAGGCACCGTCACGGTGGATCAGTACGCCTACGGCACCGGCGATCTCAAGGCGTCGATCGAGCAAGACTTCAGCCTCACCACGCCGATCAGCCGGCACATCGTCAACACGCTGACCTATAACGAAGCCAACTACAACGGTCCGGCGCTCGTGCCGTTCCAGTACCTCGATCAACAACCGCTGCAAAACATCAAGAACGCGCAGGATATGGTCCGGATCTTCAACGACGACGTTTACGCGCTATCGGTCGGCTGGTCGACCAACTTCGACGGCATCGCCCAGCCGTTGAGCTACCAGCTGACGGCCCACCCGTCGCCGCGCTCGGTCGTGCTGCTCAGCGGCTCGTTCATTCCCGGTCCCGGCATGGGCTTTGAAACGAGCAATCTCCAACTATCCACGCCGTTCGGCCGTGATGCATCCTTGCAGTTCGTTACCAACATCAACTGGCGGCCGTCGCTCGGACTCGGCAAGTTTTTGGCCGACAAAATCATCTATTACACGCGCACGATCGGCAACTGCTACCAACTCATGGTGCTCTACAACGAATCACAACAAGCGATCAACGTCGGCCTCAACTTGCTAGCGTTTCCGACGCAAACCGCGGTCTTCCAGATCGGCTCCCCGCAACAGGTCGTCCCAACGAGCTTTAATTTCTGAACAATCCTGATTTAGCCAGTCGCATTCGACCTCGGACACATTCGTTCGAACGCGACTGGCTAAATCAGTTGCGAGTTACGCGATGTCGCATTGGGGATGACCGCACGAGCAGGTCGTGGATTCGAGGCTTTGATCGGCGGCAGTTCGGCAGAAGTCGCTGCAGTAGACTTCGCCGCCGGCTACCGGTCCGATGACGGAACAGTTACACGGATCGTGACTGCATTCGACTGGAGCTTCTTGCATCGTTACGGACAGGGCGCCGGAGCGGGCGGATTGTTCGAGATCTCGACGCTGAAGATTTGCGCAGCCGGATCCCCCGGAGTGTACCTAGCGAAGTACGTGTTGTCGAATGGCTCGGTCATGCAGAGTATCGGCGAAACGAACTGGGGGTCGACCGGACCGCCGACTCCCATTGAATCCGCGAAGGTCCACACGCCCTGGCCGGTCGCCTGGGTCACGAATGCGTTGAACGTCCATTTGTTTGAGGGACTGGCGCTCGGTGAAGGTGACGGCGACGCGATCCCCCGGAAAATCGATTTCTGCGCGAGCAGAGAAAACTGAGTGCCGGTGCCGTTGCTATTCAGGTTGTACGAGAACTGCTGCGGCGTCGTGCCCAGGGGGAGCCAGGCGGGCGGGATGTGCGGATTTCTGTTCTGGACGAATTGCACGGCTTGGGCGGAGGACGTCAATCCGTTGCCCAACGCCATCAAGGCAAACGAGTACCCGGCCCAGTTTTTCTGCAGCGTGTCGGTCGAGGGCGTGATCCCACTGCCGGTCGTGTTGAACACGATCATGTATCGGTAGTTCGTGAAGTTGAACGCCGATGCGACGTCAAAGTGTATGGCAACGTATCCGAGAGGTGCGCCGCCCGGTCCTAGACCAGGAGGGTTCGGCGTCACCTGACGACCGCACGCCGCAACGATGAACGCCGTTATAAATACGACGACAAAACCGAAACTCAATCTGCGAATCATGCTCTCCTCGGCGTTGCTGCGCGACGCGGGAGTTGCTGCAATTGCGGCGCTCCTTCTCGCGGCGGCATTTCCAAAAATCGGCGCAGCTTGGCTCGTCCCATTTGGGACTGCGGCGCTGTTCTGGATTTGGCAGGGTGCTTCCTGGAAGCGCGCGGCGCTGCTGGGTTGGTTTGCGGGGATCATTTTCTTTGCGCTCGATTTTGCTTGGGTCGGCCATACGGTTGGACGCTATATCGGTGCGTTCGGACCATTTCTCGCATTCGGCCCGGCGGTTATCGAAGCGCCGTTCATCGGGTTGGCCGGTGCATTGGCGGCGATTTCCTATCGGCACATGCGTCCGAGCGTCGCTCCGCTTTGTGCGGCCGCTGCATTTACCGTTTGCGAATGGCTGCGCTCAATCGGTGTTTTGGGAATGCCCTTCGATCAGCTCGGCTATAGCCAGGCGGACTCGCCGTTGCGGGTGATCGCCGCGTACGCCGGCACGTACGGTATCACGTTCGCGGTCTGCGTGCTCGGCGCATACCTTGCCAACGCGTTGCACCGGCGCACGTGGCGCTCGCTCGCGGTTGCAGTCGGCGCCATCGCGATCGTAACGGCAACCGGTTGGATCGCTTGGCCGGCGCGACGGCTTGCGCCGCCGGCGATTCCCGTTGCCGCAGTTCAGGGCAACATCGCGCAATCGTTCAAATGGACCTCGCTGGATCTGGCGGTACACCGTTACACGACAATGACGCGCACCGCGAGCGCGGCTCTGAGCTCGTCGAAGGATCCGCGGCTCATCGTTTGGCCCGAGACAGTGATCACGACGGATCTCGACCTCAATCCCGTTTTGCTGACGCGCTTTGAGAATCTCGCTCGCAGCGTTCGCACGACGATCGTCGTGGGCAGTCTCGACATCCGCGGCCCATCGATCTATAACGCACTCTACGTTTTTGCGCCGAGCGGCGGCTACGCGATCTATGACAAGCGCCAACTAGTGCCATTTGCAGAATGGTTTCCTGGACGGTCCTTCCTGTCATGGCTGCCATACATCGGCGCGCTGAACGGCGGGCTCACCCCCGGCAAGGCGGACGGCGTTTATCCGACGACTGCGCTACCCATCGCACCGATGATCTGCTGGGAATCGGCATTCGCCGACCTCGCGTATGCCCAAGTGCGCCGAGGCGCCGAGCTTCTGGTCATCAGCACGGATGACGCGTGGTTTGGGAAGACTTCTGGGCCGTACATCCACGCCCAAATCGCGCAGCTGCGCGCGGTCGAGACCGGTGCCTACGTCGTGCGGGCCGCCGCGACCGGAATAAGCGGAATCATCGCTCCGGACGGTACCTGGCAGGCTCGCTCTGCCTTAGGACGCCGAACGGTCGTCAGGGGACGAGTCGGACCGCGTGTCACAACGCTGTTTTCGCGAATAGGTCCGACGAAAATCGCCCTGTTGTTAATGGGACTCTACGCTTTGCCGTTGCTTCATTTGCTGCCGCAACATGGAGCCGAGCTCGAGGCAATCGCCGATGAGTGGCGGAGCGATGAATAAAAAGAAACTGCTGTGGCGGCGACTTGGCATCATTGCGGGCGCGCTCTTCTTGACCTACGTCGTCGTGGAAATCGTGCTGGCCGGGCGAGGTATCCCGCCGCTGCCCCCGACCCAATCTCCCATCGAGCTGCACGGAGGACACGTGCTGAATAACCATATCAGCACGAAATCGTGGAGCTTCGACTACGACCACGCCCGGCTCTCACCCGATGGGATGAGCGGCAGCGTCGACGGCGTCCGCAATGGCGTCGTGTTCAGGAAAGGCAAACCCTATTTGCGGATATCGGCGCAGCACGTCCGGCTGAACATCTCAACGTTGGACTTCACTGCGGTCGGAAAGGTTCACATCGAACGCATCAACGACCCGCAGCGTCGCTCGTTCGATACGGACTACGTCACGTGGACCAACGATGCGAAACTCCTTCGCATGGATCATCCAAGCTACGTCCACTCGGGCGATCAAACGCTGCGAATCGACGGCATTAAAGTCAACTTCGACGACAACACCATTCACTTCGGAAAGCTGAACGGCGCCGTCACCGTCCAGCACTAAGAGAACGCGTAGATCAGGTTACGTACCGGACCCGCGGCCGCTTGCTCCTCGCATCACGCTCGTCGCTACGCTTGGCCTCTACGCCGCTCCCGCCATCCATGGCTCCGCGGCGCATTCACACACCGCCGTTCCGGTACGTAACCTGATCTACGCGTTCTCTGGACCGAGTTTCTTCTTGGCTTCGGCGATCAGCTTTTTGACATTTTGACCGCCCTTGTGCCCGATTTCTTCGTAGAAATCCGAGCCGTACTTTTCCTTGACGACTTTGCCGCCTTTTTGACCGATGGACTCATAAAACTCGACGCCGTGGCGGTCGCGCGTCGCCTTACCGCCTTTGCGGCCAATGTCCTCATAGAACGTCGAACCGTAACGATCGCGTACGGTATCGCCGCCCTTCTTGCCGGCCTCGCGCACCGACATCTCGCGCTTGGCCGCATGGTCGTGCTTTTCAGCCATCGGTTTTACGGGACGTTCGCCGTTACGATGCCGCGGCTTTACGCTTGGGGCGCTGACCGCCTTTCTGACCAATCACTTCGTAGAACGAGGGACCGTACTTACTCTTCGTAGCCTCCCCGCCCTTACGGCCGATCTCTTCGTAAAACTCGGAGCCGTACTTGGCCTTCACGCGCTCGCCGCCGCGACGGCCTGCCTCGCGAACGCTCATACCGCCGGCTTGTCCAGAGTCTTGTGCCATTTTAAATCCTCTCTTGGTGTCGTGTCCGCTGGGGGACACTCGGTAAGTGTACTCTTTCCCATACAAGCGCTCGGTAAACTCAGGATTCGCTGAGAAAGTGCCTATCTGGAGCCAAACCTGGGGGCAATCCGGGTCCCAGGGCGCGGATTCTTATCGAATCCTTAACAGAGCGCCTCGAAGATGGCGCGGGTCTGCATGCGCAGATGATCGAGGTCGCCGTCGTTTTCGATCACGAAGTCGGCCCGCCGTCGCGCCTCTTCCGGAGCGATTTGCGTTGCCATGCGCGTGCGCACGCGCGCATCGTCGATGCGATCGCGCTCGACCACGCGGGCGATCCGTTGTTCGAGCGGCGCGATGACGAGGACCGATTTGTCGACGAGCCGATCGTAGCCCGTTTCGAAGAGCAACGGCACGACGTGCACGACGATCTGGCCGGGCTTTGCGTGAGTTTCGCGCTCCATCGCGCGGCGGCGAATATGCGGGTGGAGCAGCGCGTTGAGCCGTTCTCGCGCCGACGGGTCGCTAAAGACGATCTCCGCCAGCGCGGCGCGATCGAGCGCGCCGGTGCGCACGACTTGCGGCCAGACTCGTGCAATCTCCATCAGACCGTCGCTGTGCGGAACGACGACCTCGCGCGCGATCGCGTCAGTGTCGACGACGAAGGCGCCGAGGCCGGCGAAAATTGCTGCAACCTCACTCTTCCCAGCACCAATGCCGCCGGTCAAACCAACGCGCACGGCACAGAATGGCTTTACTCGGCGGGAGGCGGGGGCGAGACTGAAGCGGCCGGCGGTTCAATCTCGCCGATCTCTTCCTCGACCGCGTATTTCTCGATTTCCTCGGGCGGCACGTCCGCGACGTGCTGAATCGACGCGGTAATCCGGCGCGTCGCGTGGTTGATCGCCAGCAGCGTGACTTCGACTTCTTGGCCGGCATTAAACTGTGCGGATGCGTCGAACTCGCCCTTGGGAACCATGGCCAGAATGCCGGGGATTACTTCTACCAGCAGGTAGTTCGGCGTGACCTTGACGATCTGCGCCGTCAGCTTGTTGGTTTCGTAGAGGCGGTCGGCATATTGATCCCAAGGATCCGGAAGCGCGTGTTTGAGTGAAAGGCTGACTTTCTTCGCATCCGGGTCGAACTTCATGATCTCAACTTGCACGACGTCGCCGATCTTTACGACCTCTGAGGGATGTTTGATGCGCGCGTACGAGAGCTCGCTGTTGTGAATCAACCCGTCGATTCCACCGAGATCGACGAAAGCGCCGAAATCGGCGAGCCGCACCACGACCCCTTCTCGGATTTGGCCGACCTCGAGCGTGTCGAGCAGCTCCTGCTTGCGGGCCTGAAGCTCTTCTTCCAATACCAAGCGCTGCGATAGCACGACGCGATGGCGCTTGTGATCGAGATCGATCACCTTGAGGCGGAGATGCTGACCGACGAGCTCGTCGAGATTCCCGACGGGCTGGCGACGGATCTGCGATGCCGGCACGAAGCCGCGCATGCCGAGGTCGACCAAAACGCCGCCCTTCACGACCTGCGTGACCGTTGCTTCAATCACTTCGTCACGGTCGTGCGCCTCGATCACCTTCTCCCAGGTTTTTAGCGCGCGCGCTCGACGTTCCGATAGAAAGAGCGTGCCGTCCATCTCGTCGATTCGGTGGACCATGACTTCCAGCGTGTCCCCGACGCGCAATAGCCTGGGGTCGATGGCGAGCGACAACTCGCGGAACGGGAGGACGCCTTCGGATTTTCCGCCGACGTCTACCAGCACTTCGTCCTTGTCTTTCTGGACGATCGTGCCGGTGAGCACTTGCCCCTCATCGAGAACCCGGAGCGATTCTTCGTAGAGGCGCTGTTCGAGCGCTAGTTGATCTTCTTCGTGGTGAATCGGAGCAGCTTCGGTTGTAGAGATTGGTTTTTTCCCACTTTCATAATCTTATCGTTGGCATCGCCGGCACCACCAGGTTCCGCGCTGCGCCAGCACCGTTCGTACGATGGGGCTGTTACAGCGCGGGCACGGCTGGCCCAGTCTGCCGTAGACGGCGAGGTCGTTTTGAAAACTACCTTGCTTGCCGTCCGCGTCTACGTAGTCATCGACGCTCGTTCCGCGCATTTCGATCGCGCGTTGCAAGACGTCGACGATAGCGCGACGTAAGCGGTGAATCGCCGGTTTCGACAATGCCCGAGCGGGCCGGCTCGGACGAATCCGAGCTTCCCAGAGCGCCTCGCACGCATAGATGTTGCCGATGCCTGCGATGCGCCGCTGATCGAGGAGCAATACCTTTACCGGCGTCGTCCGCCCCGCCAGCATACCCGCAAAGGCCTGCGCTGTAAAGTCTGGCGTGAGTGGCTCGATTCCTAGGTGCCGGTCCCATGCTTCGCCGGCAGCCACCAGCCGCATTCTCCCCAATGTCCGGACGTCGGAGAACCTTAACCGATCTCCGCCCGTGAACCGCAAAACCAGGTGCGTCGCCGGCTGTTCGGGCGACTCCGCCGCGGCGACGACGAGCCTGCCGGTCATGCGCAAGCTCGTGACCAGCGACCGCCCCGATTCGAGTTCGATGACCGCGTACTTGCCGCGCCGGCGGATGCCGGCAATGCGTTCGCCTGCGACCGCGCGCTCGAACCGCAGATTCGGGGCCGCAATCGCCATCCGGGCAAGGCGCAGCTCGGCGGCCTCGATCGTTTTCCCGACGATCCGGCCGGCTAAGCCGCGCACGATTGTCTCGACTTCGGGCAGCTCCGGCATGCTCTAAGAATCGCGCCTACTCCGGCGTGGGAACATTCCGCAGATCGAGCCGGAGGCCGGCGATGATGCCGTCTTCCGCGGCCTCGCCGGCGGGCAGCTCGATCACGTATTTCGCGTCGGCAGATTCGCGCGGAATCGCATCGTCGGGGAGCGCCGGATCGGCGACCGCGACGTCCCTGAAGACGCGGCGCACGGTTCCGTCGGCGGCGATGAAGACCATGTCGAGCGGCACGTGGGTGTTCTTCATCCAAAACTCGACTCGCCCATCGCTCTGGAAGACGAAGATCATCCCGGTGTGCGGCGCGAGGCCGGTGCGATTCATCAATCCATATTCACGTTGCGTTTCCGTGCGCGCGACTTCGAGCGTTAGGTCGGCGCGCGGCGCGTGCACGACGATCGCCGGCAGCGACGCCACCAGCAACAGCGCCGCGGCGAGAGCGAGCAGGTTCCTAAACACGCTCGAACGTCTCGTCGCGCATCGGCTCGACATCGTACCAGTTGTGCCCCGACTTGAGCGTCACTTCGAGCGGCACGGATAACCCATATGCATTCGTCATGTGTTCGCGCACGAGGGCTGCGACGCGGCTCAGCTCACTCTTTGCGACTTCGAAGATCAGCTCGTCGTGGATTTGCAGCAGCATCGTTGCGTCGAGACGGGCTTCGGCCAACGCGCGATCGATGCGCACCATCGCCAGCTTCATGAGGTCCGCGGCGCTGCCTTGCAGGGGCGCATTCGTCGCTTCGCGCTCGGCGGCCGCGCGCAGCATGTAGTTTCCGGAGACGAGGCCCGGCATATATCGGCGTCGTCCGAGGATCGTCGAAACGTAACCGGTGCGGCGGCCCTCGTCGATCGTCCGCTCGATATACTCTCGCACCTGCGGAAAGCGCGCAAAATAAGCGGTCGTGATCTCTTTGGCTTCGGCGCGACTGATTTCGAGCCGCTGCGCGAGCCCAAAGTCCGACATGCCATAGAACAGACCGAAGTTGACGCTCTTTGCCATTCTGCGCTGATTTGCGTCGACCGCGCGATCGGCCGGTACGGAGAAGATCTGACGCGCCGTGAAATCGTGGATATCCGCTCCGTCCGCGAACGCGCGGCGCATCGCTTCATCGCCCGAGAGGTGCGCCATCAGACGGAGTTCGATTTGGCTGTAATCGGCCGCCAGCAGCACATACCGATCGTCGCGCGCCACGAAGGCGCGGCGAATGCGCCGCCCAAGCTCGCCGCGAACCGGAATGTTTTGCAAGTTCGGATTCGTCGAGGACAGGCGCCCGGTAGCCGTCGCCGTTTGATTGAACTCGGTCCGCAAGCGCCCGTCGCGCGCGTCTATCAACCGCGGAATCACGTCGATATAGGTGTTTTGGAGCTTCGTAACTTCGCGCCACTCCAGTACGAGCGCGCAGATCGGGTACTCGCGCGCTAAGCCTTGCAAAATCTCGACTCCGGTGGCCCAACCGGTTTTGGTTTTCTTGCCGCCCGGAATCTGAAGCTTTCCGAAGAGTACGTTGCCGAGTTGTTGGGGCGATCCGATATTGAACTCTTCGCCGGCGAAGTCGTGAATTTGTTTCTGCAAGCGCACCGCGGCGGCTTCGACCTCGGCGCCGATGGTTGCAAGTTCGGTGGTGTCGATCCTGACGCCGGCCGTTTCCATATTCATCAGAACCGGCGCCAGCGGGACCTCGAGATCTTCGTAGAGGCGCAGCTGATCGCGGCTCTCGAGTTCGGCGCGCGCCTTGTCGATGAGCTGGAGCGTCGCGTCGGCATGCGCCGCGGCGTCGTCGGGAAGTTCGGCTCCAAGGAACTGTGCGGAGGCGTCTTCGATCTCGGCAAATCCACGAGATGGGTCAAGCAAATGCACGGCGATCATGCCGTCGTCGGCAAAGCGCGCATCGCTCACGGCGCCGGTGCGCAAAACGTGAAGGACGCGTTTTGCGTCGTACGCTCCGATGCGCGAATTTGCGCGCAAGAGGTGCTCGAGAGCCCTGCGCACCGGTTCCTTGGCGAGCGCGCCGCGCGCGAAACTGATGCCCTCGCCGGCTTTTGCCGCGATGCCCAGCGCATCGCCACGGAGTGCGACGGCGACTCGGCCGGCGGACCCCAACGTCCGTATTTCCTGTGCAAGCCGATCGAACTCCGGAGGATCGACCGCTGGTACGTAACTCCGATACGTCCCACTCAGCTTCGTGCCGGTTTCGAAGAGCGGCAGGTCCGACGGCGGTTGGAGTTTCGAGAGCAGCGTTTTGAATTCGAGCTCGCTATAGAGGCGGTAGAGCTCGCCGTTGGACGGCGCGGTATAGCGGCTACTCTCCCAATCGACGAGCACCGGAAGATCGCGCTGCATGACGGAAACGGCGCGACAGAGACATGCCTGTTCTCCGTATTGACGGATCAGGTTTTCGAGTTTCGGATTGCCGGCCAACGACGGATCGGCGACGAGCGCATCGAGTGAACCCGCCGATTGCAAGAGCCGGCTCGCCGTCTTTTCGCCCACGCCGGGAATGCCCGGCAGATTATCGGACGGATCGCCTTTGAGTCCGCGGTAATCGGGGAGCTGCGCAGGATCGAGCCCGAAGCGTTCGCGGACGGCAGCTGGATCGTAGCGGCCAAGCTCGGTGATGCCCCGCCGTGTCGTTAACACGGTCGTGCGGTCGTCGACGATCTGCAGAAGATCGAGATCGCCCGTGACGACGGTCGTCTGCTCACCGGCCTCCTCGGCTTGACGCGCAAGCGTCGCGATGACGTCGTCGGCCTCTTGGCCCTCGACCTCGACGATGGGAATCCGATAGGTTTCGAGCAGCCGGCGAACCAACGCGAACTGCGTGCGCAACTCATCCGGCATCACGCGCCGCTGCGCTTTATACTCCGCAAACAGCGAAACTCGGTGGGCGGGCATGCCTTTGTCGAACGCGGCCAGGATATGCGTTGGCTTCTCGTCGGCGATGAGCTTGTTGAGCATCATCGTAAAGCCGTAAACGGCGTTGATCGGCACGCCTTTGCTCGTCGTCAAGCCCGGAAGTGCAAAGAACGCGCGGTAGACGAGGCCATACGTGTCGAGCAGCATCAACGACATTGCGCGTCTCTCCTAACGCACGACGACCGTCGACGAACCCGCACTCACGCTTCCATCGTCGGCGATCCCGAGCACCGAGAGGGTATATCGGCCGCTTTGCTCGGGCAGCGCGAGCGCGATTCCGTCGGGTCCGGCGCGGGCGACGCTCCACGTAACGGCCTCGGTGTCGGCCTGTGCCAGCGACTCCGGGGGCGGTTGCGTCCGGCGCACGAAGCCCAAGACCTGTGCGCGATCGCCGGTTGAGTTCACGCATGGATGCCATGTAAGCATCTCCGGGGCGCTGTTCTGCGTCGTCGTTACACCGATTGCCAACAGCATCGGCGCCGACGTAAAGAGCGCACTCCCCGAGGGGGCGCTCCGGCTGATGCGTACGACGAACGTTCCGTGCTGCGCAGCAGCGTCATCGAGCCCGATTTTAGCCGCGGCACCCGGCGCGAATTGAGTGCTCGAAAGCGTAAGGCGGGCGACCTGCGGACGGCCCGGAGCGGTCAGCGTAAGCGGCACAGTGTTCCATTCGATCGTGCCGTCCCGCACGAACGCGGCGCCGATGCGCAGGTCGCCCGCGGCGTCGACCGCGCGCAAGTGCGCGACCGCATGCCCGCCCGAAGCGCGCAGCACGCGTACTTGCAGTCCCAGCGCGCTCTCAAACGTGATGAGCGCGTCGCCTTGCGCGCCGGGCGCGTCGGCGGCAACCGCGATATCCTCATCGGCGCGATACGTGTTCTTATCGAGACCGATGCGAACGCTCGGACTGCCGCCCTCGGTCGTCGCTGCCGCGGCTTGCGGATCGATTTGGACTTGCGCCGCGTCGGTCGCGCGCCCGCCGCGATCGACGGCGGCAAAGACGAAATTCGTGCCAAGTTGCGGCGAGCTGAAGGCTCCTCGCGCGTGTCCATCGGCATCGAGACGCACCTGCTGTTGAGCGACCGACGCGCCGTGAGCCATTTGCACGGTGACGGTCGCGCCGGCGAGCGGCTTGCCATCGAGTTCTTCGGCGTAGACGTCGAACCCGACCGGCGCGCCGATGCTTTGCTCTCGACGATCGAGCTGTAAACGTATCGCGGCCGCGGCAGTCGGCACGATGACGCGCGTGTCGGCCGTCGCTCCGCCGGATGTGATGCGCACGCCATAGGTGGAAGCAAGCTCGTCGTCGGGACGCGGGATCGCTACGGTCGCATTCCCGTTTCCGTCGGTTTGTACCGAACTTTCAAACCAGGGTGTGGTGCCCCAGGGCTCGTTTTCGAAGGCGTAACCGAGGTCGACGTGCGGCGATCGGACGACCGTCACGTTGACCGTCACACCGCCTCGCGAAGCATGCACCAGCAATGGAACGTCCTGCCGCGAATCGCATGCGCCGCTGCAAGCAACGCTAACACGCAGGGAGACGCCGCCGGCGTTCGCGTCGACGTGTACGGTCGCGCCGCCGATTCCGCCGCCGGCTTGGGCCAGCACCGCGTACTCGCCCGCGGCGGCATTCTCCGGTAGCGTAAACGCGGCCGTGAATGCACCGGCAGCGTCGAGCGGAACGCGTTGCTCGGCGATCGCGGTCGCGCCCGAGCGAATCGCAACGATTGCGCTTCCGGCGCCGGCGCGCAAGATGCCGCGCGAACGCGTCCGCGCGAATCCTACCACGCGCACGACGTCGCCCGCGTGGACAACCGCGGAATCGGTGCGAACGCCCACGATCGTCGACGGTAGCGGCGCTTGCGGCAAGAGGCTCAAGAACGCGTAGCTGTCGCCCCATTGCGCGAGCGCAAAAACCGGACGCGACCCACGGTTCCAGCTAATAATGCCTTCACTATTCGTCAGCGCCGTGACAAACGACCGGTTGACGACGAATTGGACGCGCATCCGTGCCAGCGGCATTCCCGTTCCAAGATCGGCGCCGTAGAGTACGAGACCCGTCGGCGTCTCCTTGGTGATGATGCCGATGCGCGAACGGTTGACCCAGACTTGCTCGCCGACATTGCCGCGCCGGGCTTCGACGACAAAGAAACCCTCACGCGAACCAAGCGGTACGCTGACTTCACTCGACTGAAATTGGTATACGCCCGGTGGTGAGAACGTAAACGAGAGCAATGGACGATGCCCAGCGGTCGTCACGGCACGCGAACGAGCGTTGTAACCTGCGCTCAGCACCTCCGCGGGATCGACTTGATAGACGGAAAACGCGACGGGCGCGCTCGAGTAGGTGTCCAAGCGAACTGTAGTCGGCTTCCACGGCGCACTCGAATCGGCGGCAAAGAGTTGAAAGTATGCATCCAGGCGGTGAAGATCGACGATCGCCCGCTCGGCCGATGCGGGTGCGCTCGTGACCAACGCGGCCGCAAGAGCTACGGCGACGAGACGGGGGAGTTGCACCGCCGGCTGCTTCGGCAGGTTGAAGTGCGAGGCCCGCGTAAAGCGCGTACCGTGGACGAACCAGCTGCAGGAGAACGACCCGCTTCGACGCGTTGCCGCTTCTGCGGTTTCGAAGAAGGCCCGAGTGACGCGCAAGCGGTGCGCGAGAAGCCGCACTTGCAAGTCGTGGTCGCCTGTGGGTCGTGCGGCCATCCATTTGCCGTCCTCTCGCGCAACTAGTTTGGTTTTCCGTAACGAGCGGGTATGCCGCTCTCGCTTAATTTTCAGGTTAATCGCTCGGGCGGCATACCCACTCGTTCTCGTTGTTGCGACGGCCGTTCCGGTGTTGCCGGCAACGACGCCCAAGCCGAGCTCGGCGCCGCGTCCCCAGCCTTCCGTGAAGATTCATCTCCCGCCGGTGCCGCTGCACACCGAGGTGGTCGTCGAGGTAAACAAAAAGGGCCAAGTCGTCCGCGTCAAGTCGACCAAGCAGTGCAAGGTGCGCTCGTTCAACATTCAAACGATCGGCAACGCGGAGCAGATGTGGATTCGGCATCCCAACGGCACCGCGCAAGTCGGCCTCTACCGCGTCACGTACGACTACGATCCGAAGACCACGAACGTCACGCGTCGCGTTTCGCTGATTTCAGCCGGCGGAAGCTGGGCCAACGACGAAGGCGCAGCGGACGTCATGATCCAACACGCCCGTCAACAAGCAATTGAGGCGCAGAAAGCCGCGGTCGAAGCGCAGAAGAAACAGCAAGAGCGCAACGCCAAGCTTCCGTCACTCAACGAAATCCGAGGCGTCTCGCCCAGCCCAAGCTCGAAGCCTCTTCCGCCTCTTTGAAGTTCGTCACGTTCCGGTCGCGCGATGGACGCGTGCGGCCGGGCGTCCTCGAGGGCAACGCGATCCGCTCAATTGCGACCGCGACGCTGCGCGACTATATAGCACTCGCGCCGCGCGAGCGCGTCGCGCGGCATACGGCGGGCGATCTCGTGCCGCTCGCCGATGCGGTTCTCGACGCTCCCGTGCGTCCAATGCATAACGTCTTCGCCGTCGGCCGCAACTATCTCGAGCACGCGCGCGAGGGTGCGCGCGCAGCCGGTCGCGAGCTAAAACTCCCAAGCGTCCCGACATTCTTCACCAAAGCCGCAACCACGATCGCGGCTCCCGATTCAACGCTTCATTTTCAAGCTCGCATCTCGAACGAATACGATTTTGAAGCCGAGCTCGCGGTCGTCATCGGCACACAATGTAAAGATGTGCCGGAAAACGAGGCGTTATTCGTCGTCTTCGGATACACGGCGCTCAACGACCTCACCGCGCGGGATCTCCAGCGCGCGCACGGTCAATGGTTCAAAGGAAAGAGCCTCGACGAGAGTTGTCCGATCGGTCCGTGGATCGTCACGCCCGACGAACTCGGCGATCCGCAATCGTTGGAGCTGCAGCTCCGCGTCAACGGAACGCAAAAGCAGCACAGCAATACGTCGCAGATGATCTTTCCGATCCCGCGCCTGATCGCCGAGCTCAGCAAAGGGATGACGCTGCTGCCCGGTGACGTCATCGCCACCGGCACGCCCGAAGGCGTCGGGTTTGCGCGCAATCCGCCCGAGTTTCTCGCCGACGGCGACTTGGTCGACGTCGAGATCGAACGCATCGGCGTACTTCGCAACGTCATCAGCATCGGATAACAGGGCGCCGAAGCTTGCGGGCCGTATGAGCCCGGCAATGATCGTGGCCGTTCCACGCGAGAGCGCGGTAAAAGAGCGCAGGGTAGCGCTCGTGCCCGAAACCGTCTCGCGTCTCCGCAAATCCGACGTCGACGTGCGCGTGCAGCGCGGCGCCGGCGACGCGGCGGCGTTCCCCGACGCGCTCTACGCCGACGCCGGCGCGAGCTTCGCCGACGACGCACGCTCGCTCGCCGAAACCGCCGATGCCGTCGTAACGATTGGACGGCCGAGCGACGATGTGCTCGCGGCGCTGCGTCCCGGGAGCGTCGTCGTCGGTTTTCTCAACCCGCTCGGTGATCCGAGCTATGTGCAACGGCTTGCCGACGCAAAGCTGACGGCGCTCGCCATGGAGATGATCCCGCGCATCACGCGCGCTCAGTCGATGGATGCACTGTCGTCGCAGAGCAACATCGCGGGGTACAAGGCGGTGCTGCTCGCCGCCGAGGCGCTGCCGAAGTTCTTTCCGATGCTCACGACCGCAGCCGGCACGATTCCACCCGCAAAGGTGCTCGTTCTCGGCGCCGGCGTCGCCGGATTGCAGGCGATCGCAACGGCGCGCCGGTTGGGCGCGGTCGTGAGCGCTTACGACGTGCGCGCGGTCGTCAAAGAGCAGATCCTATCGCTGGGCGCAAGCTTTCTGGAGTTCGATCTCGGCGCCGATGCCGAGGCCGCGGGCGGTTATGCCAAAGAGCTGACGGCCGAGCAGCAGGAGCGCCAGCGCGCCTGGATGGTCGAGCAGATCGGTGCCAACGACGCCATAGTCACGACGGCGTTGGTTCCCGGCCGTAAGGCGCCGGTGCTCATTAGCGAAGCAGCGGTTGCAGCGATGAAACCGGGAAGCGTCATCATCGATCTGGCAGCCGAGGCAGGCGGCAACTGCGCGCTTACCGTCGCCGATCAGACCGTGACCTCGCCCAACGGCGTCACGATCGTCGGAACGACGAATCTGCCGAGCACGATGCCGGCCGACGCGAGCCGGTTGTACTCGCGCAACGTCTACGCGCTGCTCTCACCCTGGATCAAGGACGGCAATCTGGAGATCGACATGAGCGACGACGTCGCAAAAGGCGCGGTCGTCGCGCGTGACGGCAAAGTGTTGCTCGGCGGGAACGCATCATGATCGATATTTCGCACTTCATGGAGCTGTTGACGGTGCTGCTGCTCGCGATCTTCGTCGGTTTCGAGGTCATCTCGAAGGTTCCGACGACCTTGCACACGCCGTTGATGTCGGCGACCAACGCGATTCACGGCATCGTGCTGGCCGGCGCGATCGTCATCGTCGCGGCGCTGGTCGGCGCCGGCATTCACTCGACGCTGCTCGTCGTGCTCTCGATCGCGGCGGTCACGCTCGGCGCAATCAACGTCTTCGGCGGCTTCGCGGTGACCGAACGCATGCTGCAGATGTTCCGCCGCAGGGAGAGCGGCAAGTGACGGTTGCGGTCGATCTTGCAAATCTGCTCGCGATCGCGCTCTTCATCTACGGTCTCCACGAGCTGAACTCGCCCGCCACCGCGCGGCGCGGCAACCGCTTTGCGATGGCCGGGATGGCCATCGCTCTCGTCGCTATTCTCGTGCGAACGCAGGGCATCGGTTGGCCGGCGGTGCTGCTCGGCGTTGCGATCGGTGCGACCGTCGGGATCGTGGCTGCGCTCAAAGTGAAGATGACCGCGATGCCGCAGATGGTCGCGCTCTACAACGGCGCGGGCGGCGGCGCCGCGGCGCTGATCTCGACCGTCGAGCATTACGTCGTTCACGGCTCGTCGATGAACGACGTCATCGCCGTTGCGCTGGTGCTCTCCGCGATCATTGGATCGGTCAGTTTTGCCGGATCGATCGTTGCATTTCTCAAGCTGCAAGAGGTGATGACGGGCCGCCCGGTCACGTATGCCGGACAGCAGCTCGTCAACGGGCTCGTGCTCCTCGGAATCTTCGCGCTCGCGGCTTGGTTTATCGTCACGCTCGGCGCGCTGCCCGCGTGGGGTTACGTTGCATTGCTCTTCGGGGCGCTGCTGATCGGCGTGCTCTTCGTGCTGCCGATCGGCGGCGCGGATATGCCGGTGGTGATTTCGCTGCTCAACTCGTTTACCGGCGTCGCCGTAGCGATTACCGGCTTCGAGATCGACTCGACGCTGCTGATCATCTGCGGCGCGCTGGTCGGCGCGAGCGGAACGATTCTGACCGTCGCGATGAGCCGCGCGATGAACCGGCCGCTGACCAACGTGCTCTTCGGTGCGTTCGGCGCCAAGGGCGGGATGGAGATCGCAACCGCCGGCGGAGGTCCGCAGCAGATTCGCACCGCGAGCGCCGACGACGTCGCGATCATGCTCGCCTACGCGGGCAAGGTTATCTTCGTTCCCGGCTACGGCATGGCGGTCGCCCAAGCCCAGCACAGCGTCAAAGCGCTCGCCGATCAGCTCGAAAAGCGGGGCGTCAAGGTGCTCTACGCGATTCACCCCGTCGCAGGGCGGATGCCGGGTCACATGAACGTGCTGCTCGCCGAAGCGAACGTTCCCTACAATCAGCTGCTCGACATGGACGACGCGAATCTCGAGTTTCCCACCGCGGACGTGGCGCTGGTCATCGGCGCCAACGACGTCACCAATCCGGCAGCGCGTAACGTCAAGACCTCGCCGATCTACGGCATGCCGATTCTCGATGTCGATAAGGCTGCCAACGGCGTCGTGCTCAAACGATCGATGCGTTCGGGCTTCGCCGGAATCGAGAACCCACTCTACGAAATGCCGAACACTTCGATGCTCTTCGGCGACGCCAAAGCCTCCGTCGACGCGCTGACGGCGGCGGTCAAAGCGTTGTAGGCGCCGCCATCGGGGGCGGCGGCAGATCTTGAGGTTGCGGCGCTGGCGGTTTGGGATTCTTGCGCTCGGTCAGTTCGATGACGACGATGTAGAGCACCGGCACGATCGCCAAATTCATGATCGTGGAAATCAACATGCCGCCTAGCACGGCGGTGCCGAGGGAGATCCGGGATTGGGCGCCGTCGCCGTGCGCAAACGCGAGCGGAATAATGCCCAGCATGAAGGCGATCGAGGTCATCAAGATCGGGCGCAAGCGCGTCGCGGCGGCCTGCGTCACGGCGCTGATGGCGTCGAGCCCCTGTTCCCGCAGCTGATTGGCGAACTCGACGATCAAGATTGCGTTCTTGGCCGCCAGTCCGATCAGCATGACGTAGCCGATCTGCGCGTAGATGTCGGACGACGTAATCGGAATCAGAACCAGATGGCCGGCAAACGCCGACTGAATGGCAATGCCGACCAGCTCGCTGAGGCGACGGATGTAGATCGCACCGACCGCACCGAGCAACGCGAGCGGCACCGCCAGCATGATGACGAACGGAGTCGCCACGCTTTCGTACTGCGCCACCAGCACGAGGAACACGAACAGCAGACCCATTGCAAAGACCGCGATCGTCTGCGGGCCGCTCTGCACTTGCTGGCGCGCGATCCCGCTCCATTCGTACCCCATGCCTTTGGGCAAATTCTTTTCGGTGATCCGCGCAATCGCGTTGAGCGCTTCTCCGGAGCTCGCACGTGAGCCCGGCGATCCATCGATTTCATACGAGTTGTACTCGTTGAAGCGCATGATCGCCACGTTGTTCTGCACGATCGACGTATTGAGGAACTGGCTGACCGGCATCATCGCGCCGGCTTGGTTGGCAACGTAGATGCGCGAGAGATCTTGCGGCGTCGTCCGCCGCTTGCTGTTCGCTTGGACGATGACCTGATACGAGCGTGTTCCATAATCGAAGAAATTGACGAAGGTCGAACCCGTCGTCGCATTGATCGTGTCGAAGAAGGCCTGCGGCGTGACGCCGAACGCCAGCGCTTTGGACCGGTTGAACGTCGTCACCAAGTAGGGGCCGACCAACGTCGTCGGGATTCGCACCTGCGAAAGCGCAGGGTCGCTCTTCGCCTGTGCAAGGATGGTATTGCCGACCTTGTTGAGCGTCGGAAGGCCGAGATTGTTGATGTCTTCGATTTCTATCGCGAAGCCGCCGGTCGCGCCTAAGCCCGGAATCGCCGGCGGATTTGCCGGCAATGCGGTAATGCCGGGCATCTTCAAGAACTGCTGATATACATCGTATTGCACGTTGAGCGAGCTGCTCTGCGTTCCATGGCGTTCCGAAAGCGGCTTGAGCACGACAAACATCGTCGCTTGGTTCGAGCCGTTGTTCGCAAAGCCGAAGCCGATGCCGGACGTGATAGCCTCGACTTGCGGCATGTTGCGCATTATCGCTTCGAGCTTCTTGACCGCCGCCGTCGTCTGATCGATTGACGACTGGATCGGCAGCGTCACGATGACGTAGAGCAGACTCTGATCTTCGTTGGGAAGAAAGCCCTGCGGCGTAATCTTGAACATCACGCCGAGTAGGGCGATTCCACCGACGAAGATCGCAATCATCAGACGTTGGCGCGCAATGAGCCGTGGAACCAAAGCCTGGTACCACGCGGTGAGCGAATGCAGCCGCCGGTTGAACCAGAGCATGAACCGGTTCGTCGTCGCCTCCGGACCGCGGACCCACGTGTACGTTAATACCGGAGCAAGCGTCATCGCCGTGAAGAGCGAGATGCCGATCGACGCGGCCATCGTCAACGCGAATTGCTGGAAGAGCAGGCCGGTCGTTCCCGGCAAGAAGGCAACCGGAATGAAGACCGACATCAACACCAGCGAGGTCGCGACAACGGCGCCGCCGATCTCCCGCATCGCGCGCGCGGTCGCCTGGAACGGATTGGTCTTGTCGTCGACGATGTGACGCACGATGTTTTCCAGCACGACGATCGCATCGTCAACGACCAGGCCGGTCGCCAGCGTTAGCCCGAAGAGCGTTAACGTATTGATCGAAAAACCGAGCAGCTTCATCGCTGCGAATGTGCCGATCAGCGAGACCGGGATCGTGATCGATGGAATGAGCGTGCTGTGCCAGCTCTGCAGGAAGACGAAGATGACCAGAACGACCAGCAGAATCGCGATCAAGAGCGTTACGAGCACTTCTTTGATCGATGCGCGCACGAAGTCTGAAGTGTCGAACGCAATCCTGTAGGCGATTCCAGCCGGCATGTGCTGCGCGATGCGCGCCATCGTCGCGCGGACGTTCTTTGAGATTTGGAGCGAATTGGCCGTTGGCTGGCCCAGGATTGCGAGCACGACCGCCGTTTGCCCGTTGTAGCGAGCCGAGGTCACATAGTTTTGCGCCCCGAGCTGCACCTGCGCCACGTCGCCGAGGCGCACGTATCCTCCGTTGGGTTGCACTGCAACGACGATCTGCTTGAACTCCTCCGGGCTCTGCAGCCGTCCGTTGATTTGAATCGGAATCTGGAACGCCTGCGAACCGGTCGTCGGCGGCTGGCCAATGGCACCCGCCGCGACGTCGGCGTTGTTCTGCTTGATCGCATTGATCACCGTATCCAGCGAGATGTTATTGGCTTGGAGTTTGTGGGGGTCGACCCAGATTCGCATGCCGTAGGTGCGGTCGCCGAGCACCTGCACTTGGCCGACGCCGGGAACGCGCTTGAGCTCCTCGATCACGTTGAGGTCCGCGTAGTTGCTGACCGCAATGTCCGAGACTGCGGAGCTCGTCGAGAGCATTGCCACCGCGATCGTGATGTTGCCGGAGCTCTTCTGAACGCTGACGCCTTGGGCTTGGACGGCATTCGGCAACTGCGACAGCGTGAGGTCGACACCGTGCTGGACGTTGGTCTGATCGGTCGTCGGATCGGTGCCGAGCGCAAAGGTGCACGTGATCGCGCTGGTACCATTGGCGCTGGAATACGACTGCAAGTACTGCAAGCCGTCGGCGCCGTTGATGTTGATTTCCAGCGGCGTCGTGACCGAGCGCATGACCATCGTCGCGCTGGCTCCGGGGTACTGCGACGTCACCGTCACGGTGGGTGGTGAAATCTGCGGGTACTGCGAGACCGGCAGACTCGGAATCGTAATCAGGCCTGCCAGGAGAACGACGAAGCTGAGCACCGCGGCAAAGAGCGGCCGGCGTAGGAAAAACTCGATCACGAGGCCGCTCTTCCGAGGACGCTCATTGGAAGGCGAGCCTTCGCACGCTCCACGCGAAAATCCCCGCGTTGCGCGTCAACGCAGCCGCCACCCATAAGCGTTCCACGTCGGAAGAAACGGATTCGGTGCAAAGCCGCGCAGACGCTTGCTGTACGCGTAAACGTAGTCGGCGTTGAAAAGATAGAGAATCGGAACTTGCTCGGCAACGATTCGCGCGATTTGGCCATAGAGTTGCTTGCGCACTCGCGTATCCATCGTCGTCAGCGCCGCGCGCTCCAACCGCTCGACCCCGGAATCGCACCAGCGCATGTAGTTGGAGGCCGCTCCGCAGGCCAGCACCGACGAGTCGTCCGGATCGGCGCCCATCGTCCACGGTACGTAGGCGAGATCGAAGTTTCCAATCGCAAGTACGCCGGTACGCGGCAGAAAGAGTTGCGCATTGCTGACCGCCTTGATCGCAACGTCGACGCCGCGCTGATGCAGCGCCGCCTGCGCGGCTGCCGCGACGCGAACGCCGGTTGCCGTTTCGGGAAATTGCACGTAGACGAGCCGCAGCGGTTTTCCGTTTCGCCGGCGCACGCCGTCCGCGCCGCGCTGCCATCCGGCATCGTCGAAAAGGCGATCCGCGCGAATCGGATCGTATCGCGGCTCCTGCACCGACGGATCG
>DASRSZ010000030.1:0-4476 GCA_035656195.1 Candidatus Cybelea sp. | reverse complement strand
TGCGAGGGCGCGTTCGCATCGTCGATCGTCCGTTGCTGGAGTCGCGATCGTGCGAGTGTTATGCCGCGACCACGGAAGTGTTCGACGCGGCGATCGGCACCTGGGGCCGGATCCTGCCGCACCGGCGGTCGGTGCGGCCGGGGAGTACGAGCCAGCACGGGGACGCAAACGCGGCAAGCCGTAGGCCTGGGTTCGGTGCCTAACCGACCCTGCGGCGGCCGGTACGCGCCACGAGGCGGCCCACGAGCGCGTAACCTGCGCGCGCTGCGCGGCAAGCATTTCGGCGACCCCTCCGAACCCTCGGCTCCGTGAACGATTTGGACGTCCGTGGCCGTACCGCCGTCGTTGCCGGCGGAGCTTCCGGAATCGGGTTGGAGATCGCTCGGCGACTCTGTGTCTCCGGCGCGAAGCTGAGCATTTGGGATGCTCGCCCCGACGCGCTGGCAGAAGCAGCCGCTGCGCTCGACGACGCGCACACAGCACTCGTAGACGTCCGCGACTACGCAAGCGTCGAGAGCGCGCGCGACGCCACGCTCGCGGCGCTCGGCCGCATCGACGTCCTCGTCAACAGCGCGGGGATCACCGGCCCGAACGTGCTGACGTGGGAGTATCCGCTCGACGCGTGGCGCGACGTCCTCGACGTCAACCTGACCGGAACGTTTCACGTCTGCCGCGCCGTCGTCGAACCGATGCGCACGACCGACTACGGGCGGATCGTCAACATCGCCTCGGTCGCCGGCAAAGAAGGCAACCCGAACGCGAGCGCATACAGCGCCTCGAAAGCGGGCGTGATCGCGCTGACGAAATCGCTCGGCAAGGAGCTGGCCCAAACCGGGATCCGCGTGAACTGCGTGACGCCCGCCGCCGTCGAGACGCCGATGTTCGCGCAGATGACGCAGTCCCACATCGACTACATGAAGTCGAAGATCCCGATGAACCGCTTCGGCAGGGCCGAAGAGATCGCGTCGCTGGTCACCTGGCTGTGCACCGAGGAGTGCTCGTTCTCGACCGGCGCCGTGTTCGATCTCTCCGGCGGCCGCTCGACGTACTGAGCATTTTTTCCGCGCCGCTCGTCTTTACGATGGCGCCTCGGCGCTGTTCAGCGAGGCTTCATATACCGCAATCCCCTCTTCGGAAGTCCCGTAGCGATTCATCCAGTGGTGCAGGAACGGTTGAACGGTCGCGAGCGGACCACCCGCATTTAGCCACGCAGCGTAGATATAGTGTGCTTCATGAACCTGGCCGTGCCGCGAAAGCCAATTCAGGACGAATCCCTCGATCAGCGACCACGACCCCGCGTTCATCAGCCACGGGCGGAAGACGAACGTTGCATCGTACGCGGTGCTGTGCAGTCGCGCCCACGTAACCATGTAGTTCTCGACGGTCGCAGTTCCCCCGCCGGCCTTGAGCCATGCTCGAAAGACATAGCTCGCGTCGAGGATCTTTCCCCACGTATCAAACCAGGCGACCACGTGAGAAACGACTTTGTCCGGGTCGCCTCCCGCTTTGAGGAACCCGCGGTACATCCAAAGCGCATCCTTGCGTCGTTCATGCTCGCCCAGCCAGTTCAAGATCAGCGTTTCGACGTCGGAGAGGTCGCGCTCCGCGATCAGCCAAGCGGTATAGACTCGCTGAGCGGTAGCATTCGTCTTGTTCTGCTCGATCCAATTGAGGAGATAGGGCTCGATGTCCCCGTACGGACGGCGCGTCTTTAGCCATGCGGCGTAGACGAACGCCGCCTGCTCGACCGTCTCGTATTGTTCGAGCCACGTGAGGACGTATCGGCCGACCTTGTCGAGGTCGCCACACGCGTCGATCCACGACGAAAGAAGGTACCCCGCTCGTTCCGTCGTCACGTACTGTTCCAACCAAGCGACGACGTGCGACTCGATCTTCTTCGGATCACCGCCCTTGTAGAGCCAAAACGTGCAAGCGAACGTCGCACCCTCGAGCAGTTCGAATCGACCTAGCCACGAGACGGTGTGCGTCTCGACGTCGGCGAGCGCGCCGCCGGCTTTGTGCCAGTTCCAAAGCACCGAATACGTCTCCGGCTCGGTGACGGCCCGTGCCGCCAGCCAAACATCGAGAAATGCGCTGATCTCGCGCAGCGGAAGCCCCGCGCGCATCCAGGCAACCAGGATGTAACGCGTGTCCGGTCGCGTCGGATGCTGCGTGATCCAGGCGAGTGCCCTGTCCCGATAACGCTCCGGCAGCAGCGGAAGTGCCTCCCGGAGGACCAGCAAATAGCGTATGTTCCGCTTCAGTGCAGCGTCAAGCAGCGGCGCAATCGATTCGGCGGCGTCGCCGCGCGACTTCTCGTCATCGGACCTGGCGATCCGGCCGGCGAGGTACGCCAAGCGCCCATAACAGCGGGGGTCGTCACGAATTGCTTCGGAGAGGTCGGGATGATCATCGAGGATGCTCATCGCGCTCCGCGGCGTGATGAGCGGGCTCGTAAAGAGCCCGACGCGGTTCTTTAGCACCTCGGCTGAGCTCCACCGGTAGAGCCGCGTCACGATTTGGGCACCGTCGATCGCGTCGAGGTCGCCCCAGGCCGAGACTCGGCCGAGCGCCACAAGCGCTCGGCCGAGAGCGCCTAGCCTGAGGGCGTCCATGAGAACGTCGCCCAACCGATCGGTAACGGCCACCGAATTCTGAAAGACGTAGCGCGCGATGATGGTGTCCGCAAAGATGTCATGCGCCGCGACTCGCCTGTCGCCGTCGCGCTCGATCCAGCGATCCCACTCCAAAACCTCCAGAATATCGGCCGCATGGTCGCCCATCTTGCGCAGCGTTTCGCAGTCGGCGAAGCTCAGCGGCAAACATATCGCGACGACGGCCAACAGCCGATCGGCGGCGGTCCCCTTCACGCCCCGCGCGGAGAGCGCGAATCGCAGCCGCCGGTTGACCCAGACGGCGAAGTCGTCTTCGCGGCGGAGGCCGCTGAATTGCTCGTCGAAGTTTTCGCGGTCGCGCTGAAAGAGAAAGACGGCAAACGCGGCGAGCACCGGTGTGCGCCGGCAAGCTGCCGCGATCGTATCGGCGCCGGTCACGCCGCCGTACGCGAGGATCTTTCCGACGATCCAGCTCGCGTAGTTTTCGGACGTCGCTCCAGAGAGCTCGACGAGTTCCGGCGAGACGTCCTCCAGTGCCTCCCTAACCATCTGAAGCGAGCTCGAACGGCATGTCGCGATGAAGCGAAAGTTGTGGCCGCCGTCCTCGTTTGCGCGCTGCATGGCAAGGACGAGCTCAGTCAAATTCTGGGTCGCCTCGGCGTAATCGATGACCAGCAGAACCCTTGCAATCGAACCGTGCATCCGGGCGAGCTGTTGAACGGCTTCCGCCGAGATGTGGTTAGAGACGCGGTGCACCTCCCATCGGAGGTTTTCCGCCTTGCGCCCAAGCTCGAGTGCGAGCCGCGTCTTTCCCACCCCGCCGACTCCGGCGATGACGAACCCGCGCGCGTCCTCATCGAGCGCTCGCGCCAGCAGCGAGATCTCGTCCTCAATCGGCTCGCCCCCAGACGGTTCGTTCTCGCGGTTAAACAGGTCGCGCGAAAAGTACGGTAACCCTCTCTCGCTCAAGAAACGGCGGAAGGTGTGCGCGCCGACTTCGCCTTCCAGCGGCATGACGCCGTCGGGAAGTCCGCCGAACCACCGGTAGCGCAGCGAGGTCAGGACGCTGAGCGCGCCTTCGAAGTCGTTCCACTCGCGAACCGTGACGCGCACTCGGGCGAGGTGGGCGAGGGGCTCGTACTCTGCCGCGATCTCGGCGAAGAATGCTTCGATTTTCCGCCGCAAATCGCTCTGCGCCCCGGCGTTTGGAAAGATGCCGCTCGTGCAGAACCAGTATCCCTGAATTGGCTGCCGCCGGTCGAACCAAGGCGTGGAGATCGTCGGAACGGCATCCACCGTTTGCCGGGATGCGTAGTCGCGCAGCCGGTCGTGCAGCGGTCCGGCGAGCTTGCTCCACTCGGTGCGTGGATCGCCCTCTCGGTCCTTACCGAAAAACTTGCACTCGATGACGAATAGGCCCGTGTCCGTTTCGACGATGTGATCGATCGCGCCGTCGTTTCCGCGCGTAAAACGCGGTCGCACGGCACGCGTGCTGAGTTCGCGGTCGAAGTATCCGAGGTACAGTACTTCCCACACGAAGCGCTGAAAATCGGCGCCGTTGTCGCCGGAGTTCATCTCGGTTGCGCGATCGTCGAACCGAGGTGCGAGGAACGACATCGATTCCCCCCGTCTTGTCGAATTGGGAGGTAATGCGGTACGACGCTAGGTTACCCTGCTTCCATCGGAAGGTCAGGTGCCCTAGTCGACGATGACGTCGCGTGTGATGGACGGGCGACCAACCCTTCCAGGAGACGACGCGCAGTGATGATGCAGCCTCAGTGGCCCGGGCTCGGGCCTTCCTTCGAACTCTCCAGCCTCGACGGCGCCGACGACGGTGCTCCGCAGACCGCGTACAATTCCG
>DASRSZ010000029.1:0-1766 GCA_035656195.1 Candidatus Cybelea sp. | reverse complement strand
TTTGGCGGCAGTAACGGCCCTGTCTTTCGACATCGCGGCGTTGGAAATCTATTTACCGCTTCTCACTGGGGCGCGGCTGGTCGTCGTTCCCCGCGCCGCCACTGCCGACGGCCATGCTCTGCGGGACGTGCTGCAAACGACTAGCGCAACCGTGGTGCAGGCGACCCCTGCGTCATGGCAAGTGCTGCACGACGCCGGGTGGCGGGGACATGGGCAGAAGGTGCTATGCGGAGGTGAGGCGATCCCTTCGTCCCTGGCCGCCGCGCTGGCGGCTGAATCGGCTGACGCATGGAATCTCTACGGACCCACGGAAACAACGGTCTGGTCGATGGCAAGCCAGCTGCTGCCGGCCGGACGCGCGACCATCGGTAAGCCGCTAGCGAACACGCAGATCTACATCCTGGACGACGGGCTCCACCCGGTACCCATTGGCGTCGTCGGCGAGCTTTACATCGGCGGTGAAGGGCTTGCGCGCGGCTATTTGGGTCGTCCTGCGCCAACCGCAGAGCGCTTCGGTCCGAATCCTTTTGGCGACGGCACAAGGCTTTACCGCACAGGCGATCTTGCTCGCCGGCGCCCCGACGGCGAAGTCGAGTATGTCGGACGAATCGATCATCAAGTCAAAATTCGTGGATTCCGGATTGAGCTGGGCGAAATCGAGAGCGCGCTGCAGCAGCACTGCGACGTGGGACAAGCCGTGGTCCTCGTCAAGGATATCGAAGGCGAGAAGCGGCTGGCCGCCTATGTGACGCCGAAGCACGACGCGGATGTCTCGCCGCGCGCGCCGATGCAATTCAGCCTTTTCTACTTTGCCGAAGGTGAGTTGGACGCGACCCGCGACATCTATCGGCTCTACGTCGAAGGAGCAAAGGTTGCCGATCAACTGGGCTTTGCTGCGGTGTGGACGCCGGAACGGCATTTCACCGACGTCGCAGCGGCGTATCCCAACCCATCCGTGCTGAGTGCAACGCTCGCGGTGTTGACGAAACGTATCAAACTGCGCGCCGGAAGCGTCGTGCTGCCCCTGCATGATCCGATACGCGTCGCTGAAGAGTGGGCGGTCGTTGACAATCTGTCTGGGGGACGGACTGGAATTTCCTTCGCGCCGGGTTGGCTCGCCGATGACTTCGTCCTTGCCCCGGACAGGTATGAAAACCGTAGTGCGCTAATGGTGGATGCGGTTGCGCAAGTGCGGCGGCTCTGGCGAGGAGAGCCGGTCGTTCGACGCAATGGCAGGGGCGCGGATACGGCGGTCAAAATACGACCTCGTCCCATCCAGGACGCGCCCCCGCTCTGGCTGACCGCGGCCAGTTCGCCAAGAACGTTCGAAACCGCCGGTGCGTTGGGCGTCAACGTGCTTACCGCGTTGCTCAATCAGTCGATCCCGGAACTCGCGGAAAATATTTCGCGATACCGCGCGAGCTTGGCCGCTCACGGTCACGACCCGGCCCAGTTCATTGTGACGGTTATGTTGCACACGTTCGTCGCCGAGGCCGAAGATGCGGCGATCGATCTTTCCCGCGGGCCGCTGCGGAAATACCTTGCGTCACATGCACAGGTCAGACGCGCTCTAATCGAAGACGGGGAGGCGGGCACTCAGTTCGCGGAGATGGACCCCGACGCTCTTATCGACGAAATACTCAAGCGCTACTTGACCCAAACGACGCTGATCGGATCGCCGACGAGCTGCATTCCAACCGTGCAACGGCTGCACGAGATCGGTGTCGGCGAGATCGCCTGCCTGATCGATTTCGGCGTCGATACCG
>DASRSZ010000028.1:0-3349 GCA_035656195.1 Candidatus Cybelea sp. | reverse complement strand
CGCAACCAGAACAGCTGCCGCGCACATCAGCGCGGCGAGTCGTGAGTTCATCGTTTCGCAAACCTCCCTCGGTAGTAGCACCGAGACTAGGTCGCAAACATGAAGCAACTCTGAGCCAAAGATGAAGCAATTCTGAAAAGCTCCGTCGTTGCGATGGTGCCGGTTCCACTCGCCGCCGACGGAATCCGGCGTCGGTTGGATCTCGCTGACTACGTGAACGGCGTGCGGGTAGACCTAAACTGCCGGGCAGCAGCTCTCAGATGAACGGGCAGACTTTTCCGCAAAGGGTCGGACGACACTTTCAGGTTCGACGCTAACGGCCGGGCGGCGGGCCACAACGGTACGTCTAGCACGTTCTACACATATCAATTGCCGCCGCCGCGCGACGCCGTCACCGTCGGCATCAGCACGACGACGGTCACGACTGCGACTACGTCCTCCGATGCCGAGAATCATACGATCGGCGTTCATCCGGTTGCGGTCACAACGACGCGGCGGACCAACGGCGCGCCTACCACCGGCACGACGGATTACGGAACGACTACCCTGAACAAACAAGAGGTCGATTCCAAGATGGTTCCACGAACGCTTGCATACGGATGACTACTATCGATGGGTTGACGGATTGTTTAAGAACGTGAAAGATAAGGCGCAAGCCATCGAGGCATTTCAGAAAGTCCAGCAAGGTATTCGTGAAAGCATCATGAGCCGCATTCGACCGTGGAGCGGTAAGCCGTGGTAAGAGTCTTCGAGGTGCTGCCGGCGACCTCCCGTGGCAACAACCGCTATCGTACCGTCGCGCCTTCAGAACCTGTCGACTGGACGCTCTGGCAGTTTGACGGATCTAAAAAGGCGCAACGCTGGTACGACAGACGTCCCGCGGTCGAATTCCTAAATAGGCGGCGACCAATTGCGCCATTCTTGCCGTGCACCGCACCGGGTTCGTTCGCTCTCTTGCAACCCATCGATTCACACCTCGAACAATTGATTTCCGAGGTCGCGGAAATTCTGCCGGTGCCGGATGTCAATGGCGTCGAGATTTCCATCGTAAATCCATTTCCCAGCTATAGCTGCATCGATCTAACGTTGTCTGACGGCCCGCGTTTCGGCGATGGAAGCTTTATGGATATCGAGCACTTCGTATTTGACAAAGACCGCTTGCCGGAGCGGTCACTGATTCGACCGGCGGAAAATTGGAGTACCTTACTCGCCGTACAGGGCACGGTTCCCGACGAAAAGGACTTTAAAGCCCTCGTCGAAAGACGATATTTGCCGGGGCTTGAATTTAGAGAGCTTTGGAACGAGGAACTCGGGCCCGTTCAATCTCGCGGTGTAAGCGATATATGGCGCACTTCTCCGACCACCTATTGAGGGGTTAGCGTGAAACCCAGCCGCCAACCTGGCTGCCTGCAGAATGTGCGCGAAGCGAGCGACCCGTGGCTAGAAAATAACAAGACGCTCGCCCCCAGGCTGCGGTACCTTGAGAGGATTCTCGAGCTTTGGCCTGACCGAAGACTATGAATACATTCGTCGCAGCAGTGATAGCGCATTGGAAAGCTCACGGTGTCGACTACCTTCCCGGTGTCACAGACGATGAACTTCGTGCCTTCGAAAAGCGCTACGACGTCACGCTGCCAAAGGACATGTGGTGCTTTTACAAGGCGACCAACGGCACGCGAGCACCCCTGAGTGCGGGACAAGACCACGAATCCTATGACTTTTACCAGCTGGCGGAGGTCAAAGCCGATGAGGATTTCCCGTGGGCAATGAATTTCGCGGACTATCGTGAGTTGTCATGGTGGTATGCCATCGACCTTAGCGGGCAAGGCGGGGTTGGGCCTGGGACGGTTTATTTCATGGGCGCGATTGGAAAAACTCCACTCGTTGTGGCTCACGGATTCGGTGAGTTCTTAGACTTGTACGTAAGAGGCGATGCGCGACTTTGGCCGGATGGTGCAGCCGCCTATCACCACGCTCTCGTGAGCGATATTTAGCAAGCCCCGGCATTAGTGCGGCATCTCTTCGTCGTCGAGCCCGAAATAGTGTCCGAGCTCGTGAATCACCGTCTCGCGCACTTCGTGCAGCGCTTCTTCGCGCGTGCTCGTGACGCGGTTGATCGGACCGCGGAACACGGCTATCTCGTCGGGTAAGAACGGCGTTTCGTCGTAGCTCCGGTCCGTCAGCGCGACGCCGCGGTAGATTCCGAGCAGCTCGGAGTCGTCGTCGTCATCGAGGCTCTCGAGGTCTTCGCGGTTCGGCTCGTCCTCGACCGCGATGACGACGTTCTCGACCATGTCGGCGAAGCGCTTCGGCAGCGTTTCGAGCGCTTCGCTCACCACGCGTTCGAACTCCGCGCGGCTCAGTTCTCCACGGCCCATCGCCTCGGCGCTTCGGCCTCGGCGGCGCGGCCCCTACGAAGCCTTCTTGCAGTCGTGGTGCTCGGTGACCGGCTTCCCGTTCTCGGTGTAGCTCGGTCCGTCGATCGTGAACTCGGTGTTGGACTTCTTCGTCCACGTCGCGCTCGTGCCCGCGCCGGGAAGGCGGTAGTCGAAGACCATCGTCTCGGCGTTCGCGTTCTTGCTCACCATCCCGAAGTACATCCCGTTGCTCATCGCACCGAAGCGCACCCAGCGCGGAACGCGCGGATCGTAGCCCCAGTAGAACTCGCCGTACCAAGCCTGATCGGTCTTGGTCGCCGGAAAGTCGTAGCGCTGTTTCAGCCACTCGCCGTCGAGCGCGGTCGCGAAGCTGGTCGTGTACGTGCCGGCAAAATCGCCCACCGTATGCGCGCAGTTCCAGCGGCCGACGAGGAACTGCACCGCCTTCAACCCTTGCCGCACGGCGGGGTCCGGCGGCTCGGCGCGGCCAGGTGCAGGTGCGGCGACCATGAGCGCGGCGACCGCCGCGACCAAACCCAATTGACGTCTCATGCGGCGAGCATGGGGCACGGCGCTGCGCCCGGTCCTCAGAGGACGATCAAAGATTTCTTTGGCGCTTGACACCCGCCGGCGGTCTATGATACTTAAGTCCATGCTTAACTGAAATGACCGCCACGATCGACCCCCTGCTCCAGGCGCTGGCCGACCCGACCCGACGGTCGATGGTCGAACAGCTGGCCCGCGGGCCGGCCTCGATCAGCGATCTGGCACGCCCGCTCCACATCTCGCTCCCGGCCGTGTTACAGCACGTACAGGTGCTCCAAGCCTGTGGCTTGGTGCACTCCGAAAAGGTCGGCCGGGTGCGGACCTGCCGGATCGAGACGGCGGCGCTGCGGCGGGCCGAGGACTGGTTCGCGAAGCAGCGCGCGACCTGGGAGCGGCGGCTCGACCGGCTCGCCGAGTACCTCGCC
>DASRSZ010000027.1:0-2995 GCA_035656195.1 Candidatus Cybelea sp. | reverse complement strand
CAACGGGTTCGTGACGCTGGTGCTCGGCGCCGGAAATATCGCCAGCATCCCGCCGCTCGACGTGCTCTACGCGCTGTACGCGCACGGCAGCGTGGTGATGCTGAAGCTGAACCCGGTCAACGCGTATCTGATGCCGATCTTCGCGCGCATCTTCTCCTCGCTGATCGACGAAGGTTTCGTCCGCGTCACCGGCGGTGGCGCCGACGTGGGCGCGTATCTGGTCGCGCACCCCGCGGTCGACGCGATCCACCTGACGGGCGGCGAGCGCACGCACGACGCGATCGTGTTCGGCAGCGGCGCCGACGGCGAGACGCGCAAACGCGAACGCCGTCCTGCCGTGACGAAGCGCGTGACCAGCGAGCTCGGCAACGTCACCCCGGTGATCGTGGTCCCGGGTCCGTGGAGCGAGCCCGATCTCACGTTCCAAGCCGCGCACGTCGCGACGCAGAAGTTGCACAACGCCGGCGCGAACTGCATCGCCGCACAGGTGGTGATTACCGCGGATTCGTGGGACCTCGCGCCGCGCTTCCTGGAGAAGGTCCGCCAGGCACTCGAACATGCGCCGCCGCGCCCGTCGTACTACCCTGGCTCAGCCGACCGCGTGAAAACCGTCGAGCACGAGCACCCGGAGGCAGAGGCCGAAGGGATCCCGATCGACGGCATTCACCGCACGTACGTCGGCGGACTCGACGCGACGAACCCCGCCGAACTGCTGTTCTCGACCGAAGCGTTTGCGCCGGTCCTCGCGCAGACGTCCTTGCCGGGCGCGGGCGCCGCGGCGTTCCTGCGCAACGCGGTGACATTCTGCAACGACCGTCTGCACGGCACGCTGGGCGCGGCGATCTTGATCCACCCGCGCACGATGCGCGAGCTCGGCCCTGCGTTCGAAGACGCTCTGGCCGAGCTGCGCTACGGCTGCATCACCGTGAACACGTGGCCCGGCGTCGGCTTCACGCTCGCGACCGCGAGCTGGGGCGCCTACCCCGGCAACACGATCGAGGACGTCGGCAGCGGAATCGGCGTCGTCCACAACGCGTACCTCTTCGACAAACCGCAGAAAACGATCGTCCGCGCCCCCTTCGCCCCGTTCCCGCGCTCCCTCGGCGACGGCGAACGAACCCTGCTCCCCACGCCCCCGTGGTTCGTCACCCACCGCCGCGCCGACAGCGTCGGCCGCAACTTCTTCGCCTACACCGCGAAACCGTCATTGCTCCGACTCGCCGTAACGGTGATCGCAGCGATGCGGGCGTAGGAGCGAGCGGTTAGTCCGACATCAGCAGTCCTAAGCGATACAGATCCTGGAGCATGCAGTCGTCGGTTCGATGCAGCTTAAGCCAGTCTGGATCACCAACGTCCTCGGTCGCTCCAAGAGCGCTGAAGTGAACAAGGCCTTCGTAGAAGTACTGGAACTGCCTTGCCTCTCGCAAGCTTCCGCAAATCCGAATATCACTTGCAGCCTTGAACCCGGCGCGCGGTAGAATCCGCGCGATCGCCTCCAAGAGCGGTGTGGGGTCGACTGGATCGAACACGCGTCCCCACGTCAATACGCCACCTTCACCGCGTTCTGCGTCTTGAAATCGAACCGCGACGACATCCTCCATCTTTTGCTCCCCGCCTTTCGAGTCTGGAGAGTTAGGCTGCCCGCAGAACACTCGTCGCATTGCCGTTCACGTCAAGCCCGATCGTCTTTCCGAAGTCGCGGCATAGAACAAGAAGGGTACTGATTCGAACAAGAATTCGCTTTCTGCTGCCGCCGGTAGCCGCACGCGCGACTACTTCGATGCCTTGGCTGCCGCCTCCGCGTATTTCTTTGCTTCGTTTCGGACTTCCGCGCTTTCAGAGGCCGCGTACGGCCGAACCTCATCTGCGGCACTCCAGGCCTTCGCCAAGCGCAAAGCGCGAATCGCCGTCCACGGGCTCTCGCCGCCGCGAAGATATTCGCGAAGTGCGGAGACAACGTCGTCGCTACGCCAGCGCGCGGTTCGCAGGGCGATCGGCTCGCGCGCCAGCGAATACGCGGGATTCTTGATGAGCTCGAGCGCTGTTGCGATATCCGAGCGTTTCAGATTCGCGGCGAGCGCGTTGCCGACGGCAAAGAGGTCGCTCCGCGACAAGGCGTTCGCCCGCCGCTCAAGAAATTCGCGGACCGCATTGAGAGCGCTTGGCCCGTACGGCTTCGTCAAAGCATGCACCAGGGCCAATGCTACTCCGTCGCGCAGGTCGCACGCGAGGTGCTTCACTAGGATCGGAACCGCTGCGGGATAGGCGAACCGGACGTTTCCGAGCTCGCCGATCTCCCACAACGGAATCCCTATGCCGCGCAATTCCTCTACGATCGGCGCCGCTTGTAGAAGGTCCTCACGTACAACTTCATTGCGTCGCTTTTCGAAGTCCGACTCTGGCTCACGCGACAACTGATCCAGTGCCGATTGAGTCCAGGAATGGACTCGTCGCCATTCAGCATCCTCGTCTGACGAATCGCCGGAGCGCATTACGGGTTGATTCCCGAGACGCGAGTTGCCGCCTTCGGCTGGGAGCGTTCAGTACCTACGGATACAGGCCGCGCATCTCGGTGGCTTCTGCGACGCGCTCGATCGCGACGCAGTAGGCGCCGCGGCGCATGTTGACGCTGCGGCGCCGCGCTTGCTCCAGCGTCTCGTTGAACGCACGCACCATCTTCTTGCGCAGGCGCTCGTTGATCTCGTCCTCTTCCCAGAAATTTTCCTGAAGGTCCTGGACCCACTCGAAGTACGACACGGTCACTCCGCCGGCATTGGCGAGGATGTCGGGCAAGACCATGATGCCGCGCTCGAACAGGATCTCGTCGGCCTCGGGAAGCGTCGGCCCGTTGGCGGCTTCAGCGACGATCTTCGCGCGAATGCGCGGCGCGTTCTGCGCGGTGATCACCTTCTCGAGCGCGGCCGGGATCAAGACCTCGCACGGGTACTCGAGCACCTCGCGGTTGTCGATGCGCTCGCCGCCGCGGAAGCCCACC
>DASRSZ010000026.1:0-3168 GCA_035656195.1 Candidatus Cybelea sp. | reverse complement strand
GGAAGTCGGCCAGGAGTTCGGCGTCACCCGCGAACGGATCCGCCAGATCGAAGCAAAGGCGCTCCGCAAGCTGCGCCACCCGAGCCGCGGCAAAGCCCTCAAAGACTACTGGTCGAACGAGTAAGACCGAACGAGCCCGCGCACGCCGCGGGCTTTTTCTTTTCAGGTTATCGAAATGAATCTAGAAGAGCTCGGACGTACGCGAGAGCATCGGCAGCAAGGTCGTCGTTCCCCGGATCGCCCTGAAATTCGCATACAAAACGTGGCCCTCTGCCGTCGATCGCGCGAAAATCCCGATCGAGGTAGCGACGCGCGCGCTCGACGGCGGGGTGCCCACTGTGCGGAAAAAGACGCTCTGCTATGCCTTCAGGCCCTTCCGGTGCTTGCCGAAGCACAAAGCACAGATCATACGCGTCTTTCGCCTTGTCTCGCCCGCCAAGAGCAAGACCCTTCAGCACCACGAACGGCGCATCGCCGCATACCGGTATCGAACGTTCTACGGTATAGCCCCGGAGATCTCTTCCCGCTAAGGTGAAGAAGGTTCGGTCGTCCAAAGCCAAGTCGATTCCGATCATTCGGAGTGCGCCGAGCTCTTTTGTCAGCGATTGAAGTCCCATTTCATGGTCGCCAACGGGCGGCATGATGAATTCGACAGTCGCGGCGGATTCACGATACGACCATCGCTGACGTACCAGCGCGCCGGTCGTTTCCTTCTTGTCTGGAGCGAACCCCGCATCGCGAAGACGCTTGTCGATTTCCGCGTAGCGTTCTTCGTTGAATATAGCTAGGTCGAGCGCCAGGTCGAAATCGTGCGTACCGACGTGCGGGCCGAGTAGCGCATCAAATGCATCGGGATATCGCAGGGTCGGTACGAGTCCGCCAACGACGACGGTGTCGTGGATCAAATCGCCGATCACTTGTGCGACCGTCAGAGCCGTCGCGCGCGCTCGATCAACCGTTTCGGAAGTGCACTCAGTACGATTCATTCCAAAGGTCCTCGATGACGCGCTTCATTTCCGTTCGAGCTTCCTCGGCACGCTCAGCCTCGGCTTTAAGGTCCAGGTAGGTCAGAATCGGACTTGCGTAGGTTCGTCCTGCGATCGTGCGCGTACCGATCTCGAAGTGTATGGGGCTCGCCACAAGGGCGACGTTGCGCCCCCGTGGTTCAGTAGTCATCTCAAAGCCGACCGAATCCATGGTCAAGCCGTCGCGGGGCACATACGCGGTCACTCGGCGAAAGGAACCAAATCTGGTGTACGCCGCCGCTGCCGAAAGCGCGGTCAGCGCATACGGCACATCCACGGCATGGAAAGCTTCCGCGACTCGGGCCTCGGTCGCGAACCCGTCCCGCGTGGCGAGGAGGGCATAAGCGAATGGTTGCGGGCGTTTGTAGTGTTCGTCCCACGCGGTCAGCAACGCGTTGGGCTCCGCGACGTGAATGCGGCGCTGTCGGCCTCGTCGTTGCTCCACGATATAGCCTTCCTCGACCAGCGCATCGAGTATCCTAGTCACGTAGCCGTTGTCGAGGCGTGCCGCGTGTGCTAGTTCGGATGCGGTGTGTTCGACCTTGGGCTTCAAGAGCAACACGTGGACGAGGTTCGAAGCCCGAGGGCTGAACGTGCCGGATTTGCGAGGCGGACTTGCGTTGTTTCCGTGTTTGATGAGGATGCGGAGCCCGGGAGCCGCTATGTCTGCCTTGCCCCCGGCGTCTATCCAAGATATGCCGGCCTCTTTAGCGAGGCGCACACCTGCTGGCCCCATCGTGGGGACGACCAGAAGAGGAATGACGCCTGGATGCCGGTCAGCAGCGCTCTGGAGTCTACGAACGCCCTGCTCGATGTGCGCCATGCTGTGCGCCGACGTTTTCGCCTCGACGAGGAAAACGTGCTCGCCGGTCGCCCACGTCGCATCGAGCGCCTCACGTGGCGCTGTCGTGTGTATGGGCCGCTCGAGCAGCTCGGCGAGCAGGCGCTCTGTGCGCTCCAGCAGCTCTCGTTCAGTCATATTTTGACAGTTTACCGTCTTTTGTCTAAACAGTCAAAAGAGCACTCCCGATCAGAAAGGAGGGAGAAGTCATCGGCGGGCTCGCTTCGGTTCGCTGGTCGGTTTATCCGACCGATATCTCGAGCTGTCGCTTCGAGTCCGCGTTGGCCTTACGGTTTGACGGTGGGCGCCGCCGACGGAGAAAGCTCGCTGCGGCAGGCGACGGAGATCGCGACGATCGTCGGGGTGAGCTGCTGTTCGGCGCCCGCGATCGCGGTTTGGTGCATCTCGACCGCAGCGGCGAGACGGTCCCACACGGTGTGGCCGATCGTGCCGGTGTTGCCGCGCGGAAGCGGTGCGGCCGTCCCGGTCGGCGGCATCGAAGCCTGCGGCATGATGAGCCCCGCGACGCCGATGAACGATCCCTCGCTGTCCGGACCGCGCGGCGGGTTCACCACGCCCTTCGGCGGACGCGGGTCGGTGTTGATCGCCGACATCCCGTTCGGGAAGTCGTTCTGCATCCGGCCGAGGTCCTCGGCGTCGAGCGCGTTCGCGATCGTGTTGAGCGCCGCGCGCTGGCGCATCGCGACGGCTTGAATCTGCGCCTTCATCTGCTGCGCGGTCCGTTCGTCGTCGGTCACCGGCGTTTTCTTCGGAAAGCGCTTCTCGTCGGCGAGGATCTTGTCGATCACGCCGAGGTTGTGCGCCATCGCATCGACCGCATGCCGCATGTACACTTGGTCCAGGTCCACCGCAGCGCGCGAGCCGCTGCGCAGATCGGCCGACGTCTTGAGGAGCGCCCGATGTCCGGCCCCGACGAGCTCATCGCTCTTGATCAACCCGAGCACCATCGGTGCAACACTATCGCGCACCGTCGTGCAAAGCCCCCGCGAATGCGTCCTCCCGATCTCCGGCAACGCCGACGCACCCGGCTCCGGCAAAGGCGCCTGCGCCGTCAACACGCAAAACGACGCGAACCCAGCGAACACCGCGCGCGCGACGCGCGCAAAGCGCGCGTGTGTTCGCGCACTTTGCGCGAACACTGCACTTTGCGCGAACACTACATTGCGTCGTCTTCGCCTTTGCCCGCGCGCGGGCTCGGCGTGACGGCGGGGTTCGCGTCGGCGAACTGGCCGAGCGGGTTCGGGACGACCCACACGGTCACGTCGTAGATCGCGGGATAGA
>DASRSZ010000025.1:0-15962 GCA_035656195.1 Candidatus Cybelea sp. | reverse complement strand
AGGTCGCGAGAACGGCCAAATCGCGTTCACGCCACCACCGCAGCCGGAACCCGCCGCGGTTTCGAGCGAACCCACCGGACAGCAGCGCCGCCGCCGCCGTCGCCGGCGCGGCCGGGGAGGCCGAGGTGCCGCTGCATCGGCGGGGCCGATGCCCGATCGGCATATCTTTGAGGTTGCCTCCGATGGCGTGGCGCACGCCACCGGCGAGACGGCTGCGCCCGAGCCGTCGCGAGCGATCGCGCGGCGCAGCGATACGCCGCCCGCAGTCGACGCGCCGCCGCCGAGTCTTTCGGCTCCGGCGGAAGAACCGAAGCGCACGAAGCCGGCGCGCCGGCGCCGAGCACCTCGTGCACTCGCCCTACCGGCCCCCGACGAAAAGCCGAAGCGCCCACGGAGCTCGCCCAAAAAAGCGACTGAAGAAAAAACCAAAGAGCCCGCCCCCAAGCGTAAACGCTCAGCAGCAGGCTCGAAGAAGAAAGGCTAGCTGAGGGACTTAGACGCCGTTCTCTTGGGTTAGGTGCGCCAGTTTATCGTCGAGGTACTGGATCGCGCGAGTGAGCTGGTCGTCCTGCGTCGGGGTGCCGAAGCGCGGATGCTTGTTCTCGCCGACGACGATGTCGGGTGTAATGCCGAGGTGGTTGATGTCGCGATTGCGCGGCGTCAAGTAACGTGCCGTCGTGACTTTGATCGCGCTGCCGTCGGGCAGCGGATAGATCGTTTGAACGACGCCTTTCCCGAAGGTCTTCGTTCCGATGATCGTGCCGACGCTGCTGTCCTGAATTGCGCCCGACGTGATCTCCGACGCCGAGGCAGTGTAACCGTTCACGAGCACGGCCAGCGGGATCGGGTTGATCGCGGTATTATCGGCGTCCAGCGTCGTGATATTCGAAGCGCGTGATTCGACCGAGACGATCGGACCACTCGGAATGAACTTCGAGCTGACGGCGACGGCAGCTTCGAGGTAGCCGCCGCCGTTATCGCGCAGGTCGAGGACGATTGCCCGCGCACCTTGTCGTTGCAGGCGATCGAGCGCGGTCGTCAGCTCGCTGCCGGTGTCGCGCCCAAAGACGGTCAATGCGACGTATCCGATCTTGCCGGGCAGCAGCTTCTCGTAGACGCTCAGTTGATGGATCTTCGCCCGCGTAATCGTAATCGTGGGCAACGCCGCGCTGTCGCGCACGATCGTGAGCGTGACCCGGGTGCCTTCCTTGCCGCGGAGTTTTGCGCTGGCCTGCGGAAGGCTCAAGCCCTTCGTCGACGCGCCGTCTATCGTCGTAATCAAATCGTCTTGTTCGATGCCGGCCTTGTCGGCAGGCCCATTGGGGACGACGTTCTCAACCGAAATGTACTTCGTCTTGTCGTCCACTTGAATGACGATGCCGGTTCCGCCGAAATCGCCCCCGTCGAGGCCCTGATTGAGCCCGGCGAACTCCTTGGGCGTCAAAAATACGGTGTAGCGGTCGTTGACCGAGCTCATCATTCCGTCGAGAGCGACGTAGGTGAGATCGTGCGCGCTGATCTTGCGTGCCGATTCGCTTGCCGCAGTTTCGATATCACGGTCGATCTCGCGAACGTTGCCGGCCGGCGTCTCCGCCGCGTGCAAGACCGGCAGCGAACCGTGTTTGAGGCCGGCCTTCTTCATCGCCGTCAATAGTTGCGTGCGTACCGAATCGAGCACGGCCTGCGGGTCGACCTTCTCGTAGAAATTGTCGAGGAGGTAGGTGTAGCTGGTCGAGACTTCGCTGGCGTCAACCGCCGAGAGATGCGCCGGCTGCGCGGCCGAGACCGAGGACAGCTGGATCAAGCCGACGGCGAACGCGCCGGCCAATAGGAGCGAGAGAGTGCGTTTCATGTTCTCCAAATCAACGTATGAGGGCGCGTAAACGTGCCTTGGCGGCGGCGAGCTGCTTGTCGGCGGGCGTGTCGATGAGCGACGGGTTAGGGTCCTGCTCGACGACGATGTCCGGCTCTATTCCATGGTGCTGTATGTCGTGTCCCGCCGGCGTCAGGTATCGCGCCGTCGTGATTTTGAGCGCCCCTTGGGTCGCGGTCTCGTCGGGAAGCGGGAAGATGCTCTGCACGACGCCCTTTCCGAAGGTGCGCGTTCCGACGAGGGTCGCAAGGCCGTAATCCTTTAGCGCACCCGACGTAATTTCCGAGGCGCTGGCAGTGTATTTATTCACCAGGACGACGAGCGGGCTCAAGCCGCCGATGGCATCGCCGAGCGCCTGTGCGCTGGAGCGTTGCCCGTCGCGCCGTATCGTCGAGACGATCGTCCCCTGCGGGACGAACAGACTCGATATCTCGACTGCAGCGTCGAGCAAGCCGCCGCCGTTATCGCGGAGATCGAGAATGTATCCGCGCGCACCGGCGGCGTGTCCGTCAAGCAAGGCCTTGCGCATCTCTGCGCCCGAGGTCGTTCCGAAATCCGACAAACGAATGTAGTCGATACCCTGCTCGATCTTCGCTCGCACGGTGGGTACGTGGATGATTTCACGAACGATCGAGTATGAATGCTCGACGCGCGGCCCACTATAGGCGTGTGCCTGCAAGCGAACGATCGTACCGGCTTTGCCGCGAATCATCTCCTCGACGCGATCGATCGGCAGACCGCGGACCCGTTTGCCATCGACCGTATCGACGACTTGGCCGGGTTTCATGCCCGCGCGTGACGCCGGCATCTGCTCGATCGGTTGGATGACGACGCGTCCGTCCTTGAGCTGAAAGATGTAAACCCCGATACCTCCGAAGTTTCCACCCGAGAGCGATTCGTTGAGGCCTTTGATCTCGCGGGGCGAGAGATAGACGGTGTAAGGATCGCGCACCGAGTTCATGATGCCGCGCAGCGCCGCGTCGGTAAGGTCGTCGCGACCGTTCAACCCAACGTTCGCTCCGTAGTGCTGCTGCGCGAATGCGAGTACGTCGGCGGCCCGCTCGCCGTCTTGGCTCGGATTGCCGGTGGCCGGCTCGGACGGCAACGCTGCATGACCGACTCTCTTCGCACCCAGGAAGCTGCGCAACGCAGCGATCTCGCCGGCGATTGGAGCCTGCGGATCGATCGGCTTGTAATACGAGATCTCAAGCCGGCGCAGAGCGAGATCGGCGACGACCGCGGCGGGATCGTGCGGCCCAAAGAGATCGCGAACGTCTCCCGTGGTCGCGACTTGGAGCACCGATTCCCCGGCGAGCATGCCGGTGCGGTAACCGATGAAGATCGCGCCGGCGACTGCGAGCGCGATGATCAGAAGCGATGTAAGCAGAAGGCGAACTGGGAGGGTCATGTATGTTGTATCAGTACCCGGCTTCGGCCGCGACGAGTTTCCTGTTTTGGAGAGTACTCGCTAAGTCTTAATGCAGGCGGGGAGCCGGGTCAACGGGTTTACCCGCAATTCGTACCTCAAAATGAAGGTGGGGCCCGGTAGATTGGCCGGTCGAGCCGACCGCGCCGATCGCCTGCCCGCGCTGGACGGACTGCCCGTTCGAGACGTAAATCGCCGAGAGGTGACCGTATCCGGTCGAGTACCCGCCACCGTGATCGATCAAAATGTAGTTCCCGTAGCCGCCGTACCATTGGGCCATGATGACGGTTCCGCCGGCCGCGGCCGTTACGGTCGTTCCCATCGGCGCGGCGATGTCGAGCCCTTGATGGAACTCCGGAGAGCCGCCGAACGGGTTCGAACGCCAACCGAAGGGCGAGGTGATCGTCCCGGTGACCGGCCAGGAGAACGCGCCGGCGCCTCCACTCTCGACGCCTCCCGCGATACCGGCCGCGCGCCGTTCCGCGTCCATCTCGCGCTCGCGCTCGAGAATCAAGCCTTCGAGTGACGCTTCTTCGGCGGCCGAGAGGCCCTCGATCTGCGCAACTTGCGAGGCGACGCTGCGCCGGCGCACCGAGGCTAACTCGACGAGGTTGCGGCGCTCACCGGCAAGCGAATCGAGTTGGCTGCGAGCCTCTTCCTGCGCCTGTTCCTCTTGCTGCAGCTCCAAACGCGTCCGTTCGAGATCGGCTTCGATCGTCGCGACCCGGGCTTGCGCGGCCTTGCGCGCGCGCACCGTGCGTTCGTTCGTGGCGATGAGCAGCCGCAGATCCTCCCAGCGCTCGACGAACTCGCTAAACGAACGCGCCGCAATCAGCGTATTAACGTAGGTCAGGTCGCCGTACTCGTAGATGTCGACGAGGCGTCGCTTCAGCAGCGCGTCGTGCAGTCGCAGGGATCGCCGGGCGGCATCGAGCTGGACGGTGTTCCAGTCGATGCGGCGCTGTGTCGAGTCGCGTTGCGACGAGATCGTGTCGATTCGGCCGCTGACGGTAGCGATCGCGGCGTTGGTTTCGCCCAGCTGTCGCTGCAAATCGTTGTAATGGAGCGTGACCACGTGAAGTTCGGCGCGTTTCGCGTGCAGCCGGGCTGAAATCGCTTGTGCCTTGGCACGCTCTTTTGCGATGCGCTGTTCGATCCCCGACCCGCCGGCGTGCGCGAGCCCCGGAGTGAGCGCGAGAACGATTGCGAGCGCCGCGAGCCGCCGAGTCAATTTACGTCCGAAGATGGCGCCCGACCGAAACCCACGATGCGGCGATTCCGATCGCGGCGCCGACGAGGATCAGTTCTCCGGCGAGCACGCGCGTATCGAGCGGCGCAGCCGTCAGTTGGGCCCACGGCAGCGCTTCGAGCAGGCGCGGCAAGAGTGTGGCGCGCGCAATGGCGAGCAGTCCCACCGCCAGCAACGCTCCGATCAATCCGGCGAGCAGGCCTTCGCAGATAAACGGCAGGCGGATGTACGTATTCGTCGCGCCGACGAGCTGCATGATGGCGATTTCACGGCGTCGCGCGAAGACGGTTAGCCGGATCGTGTTCGAAATGATGATGCCGGCAACGACAAAGAACACGGCGATGACGCCGACGCTAACGCGCCGAAGCACCGCGCCCAGCTGTAGCAAGCGCTGCACGATCTTCTGGCCGTAGACGACGTTGTTGATGCCGGCTAACCGGCGAACGTTCGCCGCGACGGCCGCGACGTCGTCGGGGTCGCGGACTTTGATGCGGAACTTGTCGGGCAACGGATTCTCGGTGAGCAGCCCGGTGTCGATCGTGCCCTTCGTCCGCTCCCGCAACTCGGCCAAACCCTGCCGCTTCGAAACGAACTGCGCCGTTGCAACACGCGGATCTTGCGCGAGAACCCGTCCGACCGCGGCAACTTGTGCGGGCGTCGCATCCGGCCTCAAGTAGGCCGAGACTTCGATTTGGTCGAGCAGCGTGGCGCCCAATTTGGCGAGCTCAGCCCGCGCGAACATGAAGAGGCCGAGCAAGACGATCGTGATCGCGACCGTACCTATTGCGGTCGCTTGCATCCCGGTGTTGCGCGAAAAGTTGCGCAACACCTCACCCAGAAAGAACTTGACCTTGCCCGAGTCCAAGGTAGTAGTAACCCCGTTCTTCGTCGGCGGTGATACGGCCATCGTCCAAACGCACGACCCGGCGGCGCATGCGATCGACGACGGCTTGATTGTGGGTTGCGACGACGACCGTCGTGCCTTTGAGATTGATCCGCTGCAGCAACGCCGTGATTTCGGTCGTGTTCGTGGGATCCAGGTTTCCGGTCGGCTCGTCGCAGAGCAGAATCTTGGGATTGTTGACCAGCGCGCGAGCGATCGCGGTCCGCTGCTGCTCGCCGCCGGAGAGCTCGCTTGGGTACATGCGGCTCTTATGCGAGAGGCCGACGAGATCGAGCACGCGCGGAACCTGGCGCATCACGTCGCGCGTGTGCGCGCCGGTGACTTGCATCGCGAAGGCGACGTTCTCCCACACCGTCTTATCGCTCAAGAGTTTAAAATCTTGGAAGACGACGCCGAGATGGCGCCGTAACGCCGGAATCCGATTGCGGCGCAAACGATCGACGCGGATACCGTCGACGGTGATCTCACCGCCGGTGGACTTTGCCTCGCGGTACAGCAACCGCAGCAGACTCGATTTGCCGGTTCCTGAATGACCTACCAGGAAGACGAATTCGCCCTTGGCAATTTCAAGGCTGACGTTGTCGATGGCGCGCACGCCGTTCGGATACACGAGCGATACGCCGCGGAGCGAGATCATCGATGAGAAGGGGGTTTTCCTGTTGTTCCGGCCTATACCTTCGGCATGGACTTCGATCTAACCGACGAGCAAAAGGCGATCCAGAACCTCGCGCGTGAGTTCGCGCGCGAGGAGGTACGGCCGCGCGCCGAAGAGATGGATCGCAACGAGAGCTTTCCGTACGATCTCATCGCGAAAATGGCCGAGCTCGGTTTCATGGGCTTGCCGTTTCCGGAGGAATACGGCGGCGCGGGCGCCGACACGGTGAGCTACGCGCTGGCCGTCATGGAGATCGCGCGCGCCGACGCCTCCACCGCGATCACGATGGCCGCTCACGTGTCGTTGGGCGCGACGCCGTTCCTGCTCTTCGGCACCGAGGCTCAGAAGCAGAAGTATCTCGTTCCACTTGCCCGCGGTGAGAAGCTATGGGGCTTCGGTCTCACCGAGCCGAACGCCGGCAGCGACGCCGGAAACGTGCTGACCAAAGCCGAGTTGCGCGAGGGCGTGTGGGTGATCAACGGAACCAAGGCGTTCATCACCAACTCCGGAACCGACATCAGCGGCGGCACGACGATCACGGCGGTTACCGGGAGACGCCCCGACGGCTCGCGCGAGATATCGAACATCATCGTTCCGCAAGAGACGCCGGGTTTTACGCGCAGCCGAAAGTACCGCAAGATGGGATGGCGCGCATCGGATACGCGTGAGCTTTCGTTCGTCAATGCCGCCGTGCCGCAAGAGAATTTGCTCGGCCCGCGAGGCGAGGGCTATCGGCAGTTTCTCTCGATCTTGGACGGCGGACGCATCTCGGTAGCGGCGCTTTCGATCGGGCTGGCAATGGGTGCGTACGACGAGGCGCTGGCTTATTCGAAGGAACGCCAGGCTTTCGGTAAGCCGATCAGCAAGTTTCAGGCGATCTCATTCAAACTCGTCGACATGCTGACTCAGATCGAACACGCCAAGCTGATGATGCTGCGCGCCGCATGGGAGAAAGATCAAGGCCGCGATTACGTCGCGGCGGCGAGCTTCGCGAAGCTTTTCGCCGGCGAGCTCTCACATCGCGTGGTCAACGATGCGCTGCAAATTCACGGCGGCTACGGCTTCATGGACGAATATCCGATATCGCGCATGTACCGCGACCAGAAGATCAACGAAATCGGGGAAGGAACCAACGAAGTCCAGCGCCTCGTCTTGGCGCGCCTGATGGGCCTTTGAGCTCCATGCCGTGAGTGCCGAGCAAGTTCTTGCGGCGTCTTCGGTCGTCGTTTCGCTGATTGCGCTCGGCCTATCGACCGTGTTGCTGACGAGGCAAAACAAACAGCTCGAGCACGAACGCAATGCGCTGGCGATCCTCGACGCGATCGGCCGGATAACCGATCCCGCGATCGGAAGCGCGTTTTCGCAATTGGAAGGCATCGACCACCGCTATCCCGACGACGAGAGCATTCGTCGAGATTACGCCGGCTCACCGGACGAAAACGCGCTGCTGCTGGTTGCACAATACGTCGAGACGATCGCCTGCCTAGCCCGGCGCCGCGTGCTCGATGCCTCGCTCCTCGTCGATGCCGTCGGCTATATGCTGCGTACCCGCTGGAACGCAATTCGGCCGTTCATTGCGCGCTTGCGGCGCGTTCGCGGCAACGAGTATCTGTTCGAGAACTTTGAATGGATCGCGATGTACAGCGCGTGGTGGAAAGATACGCCCCGCCCGCCGAACGATCAGAACTACGATCCGAAGCAGTTTGGCGAAGTAGAGTTCAAGGTCTAACGCCCTTCATTGTCATCCTGAGCTCAGTCGAAGGGCGATCTCCAGTGTCATCCTGAGCGGAGGCGCGAAGCGCCGAAGTCGAAGGGCGATCTCGGCTGTCATCCTGAGCGCAGTCGAAGGATGACGATGCATACAACTTTGAAAGGACCATCTATGAAAAATCGTCTTTTTTTAGCAGCCGCGCTGCTGTCGGCGGCCGCGCTCACCGCGCCGGCCTTGGCGGCTCTGTCGATCGGCAGCAAGGCGCCGGCGTTCACGTTGCAGGCAAGCCAAGGCGGAAACGTCTATACCTTTAGCCTCGCCGACGCGCTCAAGAATGGGCCGGTCGTGCTCTATTTCTACCCGGCCGCTTTTACGACCGGCTGCACGATTGAGGCCCACGAATTTGCCGACGCGATCGATCAATATAAGGCGCTCGGCGCAACGGTGATCGGCGTCTCGCACGACCCAATCGACAAGCTCCAGAAGTTCTCGGTAAGCGACTGCCGCAGCAAGTTCCCAGTAGCGGCCGATACGAACCAGACGGTGATGAAATCCTACGACGCGGTGCTAGCTTCGCATCCGCAGTATGCGAATCGAACCTCGTACGTGATTGTGCCGGGCGGAACGATCATCTACACGTATACGAACCTCGACCCCGAACAGCACGTGCAAAACACGCTGAACGCGCTCAAAGCCTGGAAAGCCGACCACGCCCAAAAATAGTAGCTAGAGGAGACGCTGCGAGCGCGGGAGGCGCTTCGGGCTCTCGCCGGTATCGAGCGCGGTAACGTCGCGCGGCACGACGTCGATCGGCGGAATTTCGGCGAGCTCGTCGCCGGTTAAGGAGGCTTCGTCTCGGAGCTTGCGGCCTTGCGGCAGCAGCTTGGTTTCGTAGGAGGCGACGGCGGCGTTGAACGCACTGACCGAGCGTTCCAGATGTTTGCGCATCTCCGCAAAGTGTTCGGCGAACTTCAGCGCTCGCTCGTAGAGCACTCTTCCGATGGTCGCGATGCGCTTTGCATTCTCTTCCTGTCGCACGGCCTGCCATCCCGTCGCGAAGGTGCGCAGCAGGCTGATGAGCGTCAGCGGGCCGCTGACGAGCACGCCTTTCTCAAACGCGTACTCGATGAGCGCGGGATCTTCGCCGCAGGCCGAGCTCAAGAACGCTTCGCCCGGTACGAACATGACGACGAAGCCGACAGAGCCTTTCGCGCTTTGGTAACCGCGCCGCGCGAGAGCGTCGACGTGATCGCGCAGTGCCCGCGCGTGCCGCTTGACGAGCGCTTTTCGCGCGTCGTCGTCGGCGGCTTCCAGCGCCGCCTGCATCGAATCGGTCGGCGCCTTGGCGTCGACGAAGACGCAGCGCTCGCCGGGAAGGTTGACCGTCATGTCCGGGCGGACGCGCATCTCGTCCACCACGATCGTCTGCTGTTCGGAAAAGTCACAGTATGGCAACATTCCCGCCTTCTCGACGACGTTGCGCAGCTGCATCTCGCCCCACTTGCCGCGCGCAGCCGGGTTGCGCAGCGCGGCGACGAGCGTCGAGGTTTGCGTCGAGAGGTTGGTCGTCGCGTTTTCGAGCTTGTCGGTGCGCCCCAAGAGCTCGCCGAGAAGTCGGTCGAACTCGCCAAGCTTCTGCGCCACCGGCGAGACGAGCTCGCCGACGCGCTCACCCGCGCGCGCGGCGGTCGCCTCGCGAAGTTCATTTTTCGCCCGTTCCAGCAGCGATTCGACCGCCTTCTCACTCGCCTGCTCGGCATGGTGCAGCGCGACGCGGAGCGCCGCGTTTTCGGCGCGCGTCGCAAACCAAACGACTGCCCCACCGATCGCGCCGCCGGCGACGAACAGAACCAAAGCATCAATAACGATCACGTCGCCGGCCGCCCGTCGTCGAAGAGTCCGGCCGCAGCCGAGATGCCGACTAAGGCGCGGCGGTTCAACCTTTCGGAAACCGCTCGCGTCGGGTCGATCTCCGGCGCCGTCATCTATTCTGCCACTTTGACGCGCCTGGAGTTCGTCCTCGTCGTGAGGAATAGACTAGAGCCGTGCGAGTCTTCATTGCAGTCCTGAGCGTACTTGCTGTGAGCGGATGTTTCGGCGGAGGAACGCGCAGCGCCCCGGCGCTCTACGATCCGCACGATCTTCCCAGCGGACCGCTCGGCCAGTCGATCGAGTATGGATACGCGCTCATCGTCAAGACGCACCGGCTCATGAAAGGTTACGTCCGCGCCGACATGTCGTGCGATGCGTGTCACATCGCCGCCGGTACGCAAGCGCGCGGCGGAAGCTTCGTCGGCGTCTACGGACGCTTTCCGCAGTGGAACAAGCGCGCGCATCGCGTGATCGCGTTGCAGGATCGCATCGCGGAGTGCTTCCTCTATAGCATGAACGGGAAGGCGCCGGCGTACAACAGCAAGGCGATGATCGCGATCGTGGCATACATCGCGTGGCTTTCGCGAGGCACGCCGATTGGGGCAAAACAGTCGGCTTCGGATCGGTACGTCGAACCGCTGCCGAGCGCGTCGCCGAATGCGAGCCGCGGCGCGATCCTCTACGGACAGCATTGCGCGGCGTGTCATCAAGCCGACGGCGCGGGCATCTCGGGAACCTTTCCGCCGCTTTGGGGCGCGCGCTCGTTCAACCAGGGCGCCGGGATGGCGCACATCGACCGCATGACGGGCTTCGTTCGCTACAATATGCCGCAGAATGCACCGGGCTCGCTCTCGCTTGCGCAGGCATACGACGTTGCCGCATTCGTGCTGAGCCATCCGCGGCCGCGCTTTCGCAAGGATGCCCTGGTCGTCACCCACCCGATGCCCGCGAAGTTCTTTTAGCAGCGTGTAGCGAAACCAAAGCCTGCCTTGGAACAAACGGTGGTGAGCGTCACGCTCCCCGAGATGGGAGAGTCGGTGACGCAAGGCTCGATCGTCGAGTGGCGTCGCAAAGTCGGAGAGTTCGTCCGCGAGGGTGACGCGCTCGTCGAGGTGACCACCGACAAAGTCGACGTCGAAGTTCCCGCGACGGCATCCGGTCAAATCACGCAAATTCTCGCGCGCGAAGGTGAAACCGTTCCCGTCGGTACGGTGCTGGCGCAGATCGATACGTCGAAGAGCGACGGCGCCGCATCCGCTCCCGCGATCGCGCGCAACGGCGCGCCCACCGTTCAACCTCCGCCCCAGCCGCCTTCGCCCGAGCTCATATCGCGCGCCGGCGGCGTGGCAGATTACCCGGCCCAGCGGATTGCGCGGCAACTCGACGTCGATTTGTCGCGCGTTCGCGGCTCCGGACCGAACGGACTCATTCTGCGGTCCGACGTGCTCGCACAGGCGGACGGTGCGCGCCGTCAACCGTCAACCGGCGCACCGCTGGTCTCGATTCCTATCCCGCCCGATGCCAAAGCGACGTCGCTGCGTGGACCGGCTGCCGCGCTCGCCGGCTACATGGAGCAAAGCCTCTCGATTCCCACGGCGACGAGTTTTCGCAGCGTTCCGGTCGATGTGCTCGACGCTCGGCGCAAAGAGCTCAACGGCGCGGTCAAAGCCGCGGGACGCACCGAGCGAATCTCGTTTACACACCTGGTCGCCTTCGCACTCGTTCGCGCCGCGCACGAGCAGCCGGTTATCACCAATTCGTTTCGTCGCGACGAATCCGGCGCGCCGATACGCGTCGAGCCGGGCATCCATCTCGGCCTTGCCGTCGACACCGAGCGCAAGGACGGATCGCGTTCGCTGGTCGTGCCGGTTATTCGAGATGCGGACAGCCTTGATTTTGCACGCTTCCGCACCAAGTACGAAGATCTCGTGGCGCGAGCCCGCGAGAATAAGCTTTCCGCCGATGAGTTGCAAGGCGCATCGTTTACCCTGACCAATCCCGGCGGCATCGGCACGATTGCATCGGTGCCGCGCCTGATGGTCGGGCAGGGAGCGATCATCGCGACCGGCGCGATCGGCTATCCGCCCGGATTCGGAACCGCCAACGAGCAATCGCTGCGTCTGCTCGGCGTCGCGAGAGTCATGCAGCTCACGAGTACGTACGACCATCGTGTCATTCAGGGCGCGCAGTCCGGTGAGTATCTGCGGCGTGTCGACGAGCTGCTCCAAGGTAGAGATAATTTTTACGAAGAGATCTTTACGTCGCTCGGATTGGAAGCGGCGCCGGTGCCGCAGATCGCGCTTGCACCGGTGGGTACCGCCGCCGCGCCGCCGTCGGACGAAATGCTGCGCGCCGTCGCCGCCGGCATGGCGATCGTCTCAGCCTATCGCCGCCACGGCCACCTGGCCGCGAATCTCGATCCGCTCGGAGTCGAGCCGGTCGGTGATGCCTCGCTCGAACCGCAGACGTACGGTCTGACGCCGGCGTTGCAGAGCGCCATTCCAGCCAGCGTGCTGCGGGTGAAAGTGCCGGGGAACACGTTGGCCGACGTTCTGCCGCGCCTGCGCGAGACGTACGCCTCGACGATCGCCTACGAAATCGAACACATCTCCAATGCCAACCAGCGTATGTGGTTGCGCGACTACATCGAGTCGGAGCGGAATAAGATCAAGCAGTCGCCCCAGCGGCAAATCGAATTCTTGCAGCGGCTGACGCGCGTCGAAGCATTCGATCGCTACGTGCGCAAGACGTTCCTCGGGCAGAAGACGTTCTCGGGCGAGGGCCTTGACGTGATGGTGCCGATGCTCGAGGAGATGCTCGACATGCTCGCCGACGACGGCGTGGCTAACGCGGTGTTGGGCATGGCCCATCGGGGACGGCTCAACGTCATCGCGCACGTCGTGAACATGCCGTACGAAGAGGTCATGACCGAGTTTGAGGCCGCGCAGTACCGCGGCAATCTCGGCGACGACGACGTCATGGGCGACGTCAAGTATCACCACGGTGCAACCGGCGTTTTCACGACGTCGAAAGGCAAGCCGATCCACGTCACACTCGCCAACAATCCGAGTCACCTCGAGGCAGTCGATCCAGTCGTCGAAGGCAGTGCGCGCGCGCTGCAGACCGATCACAGCCACGGCGTGCCGGCGCACGACCACAAGCGCGCCGTACCCATCCTAATTCACGGGGATGCGGCCTTCACAGGGCAAGGCATCGTCTCCGAAGTGCTGAATTTGCAGTCGCTTCCCGGCTACGAAACCGGCGGAACGATCCACCTCATTGCGAACAATCAAATCGGTTTCACGACCGATCCCGCCGATGCTCGATCGACGCGATACGCGTCCGACTTGGCAAAAGGCTTCGATATTCCGATCGTGCACGTCAACGCCGACGACGTCGACGCATGCATCGCGGCTGTCCACTTAGCGATCGATTTTCGCCGCGCGTTTGGGCGTGACGTGTTGATCGATCTGATCGGCTATCGGCGGTTTGGCCACAACGAGCAAGACGAGCCGGCGTACACGCAGCCGCAGATGGTGGAACGGATCAAAAACCACCCAACGGTACGCGAGCTGTTTGCCAACAAGCTCGTCAATCAGGGAATTCTCACCGCCGAACAGGCCCGCGCGATATCGGAGGAGGCCACGGAGCGCTTACAGGAAGCCCGCCGTGCCGTCAAGGGCGCGCTGGCGTCGCATATCCACGGCCGCAAGATCTCTGGAAGCAACACGTTCGACGGCACGATCTTGCCCCCGGCGAATCGTCGCGAGTTGCTCGGATGGAGCGATGCGGTCATCGCCGTTCCGGAAGGATTCGAGCTCAATCGCAAGCTGCGCAGTCAATTCGAGCGGCGCAGCGCGACGATCGCCGAACGGGGCAGCGTCGATTGGGGAACGGCCGAGGCGTTGGCATTCGCCTCGCTGCTGACCAGCGGCACGCCGATTCGGCTCACCGGTCAAGACACCGAGCGCGGCACGTTTAGCCATCGGCATGCCGTCTTCCACCCTTCGACTCCGCTCAGGGCAAGTTCCTCAACTGCATCGGATGGTGTCTGGATACCGCTGCAACACCTTGCGTCCGAGCAGGCGTCGTTTGAGATTCGCAACAGTCCGCTCTCGGAATACGCGTGCGTCGGATTCGAGTACGGTTACTCGACGCAGGAACCGGGGGCGCTCGTTCTATGGGAAGCGCAGTATGGCGACTTCTTCAACGGAGCGGAGATCGTCGTCGATCAATTCATCGCCGCCGGGCAGGCGAAGTGGGGCGAGTCGTCGCGCTTGACGCTGCTTCTGCCGCACGGCTATGAGGGCGGCGGTCCGGAACACTCCAGCGCGCGTCCGGAGCGTTTTCTGCAGCTGGTCGCCGAGGGGAATCTGCGCGTCGCGTCGCCGTCGATCGCGAGCAACTACTACCACTTGCTGCGCATGCAGGCGCGGTCGCCGATCGCGGTGCCGCTCGTCGTCATGACGCCGAAGTCGCTGCTGCGCGTGGAGAGTGCCGCGGGCACGATCGACGAGATGGCCGAGGGCGGCTTTGTGCCGGTGATCGACGATCCGCGCCCGCTCGATCGCGACAAGATCGAACGGCTGATCCTGTGTAGTGGCAAGATCTATCACGACCTCGTCGCGCACGCCTCCTACGCCGCGTTGCGGCGCACGGCGATCGCGCGAATCGAGCTGCTCGCGCCATTGCCGGTAGCCGATATCAATCGCGTGATCGGCAACTATCCAAGCTTGAAAAAGATCCTGTGGGTGCAAGAGGAGCCGAAGAATATGGGTGCTCGCGCGTTCGTGCGCCGCCGGCTGCTCGAAGGCAAGCGCGACGGCTTCGATATCGAGTACATCGGACGTGGTTACCGCGCGAGCCCGAGCGAAGGCTATGCCGGCCAGCACGCGGTCGAGCAAGAGCGCATCGTAGCGACCGCTTTGTCTGAATGACTTAGGGCAGCGTCTGGCCCTCGAACATTCTTGCCAGCAGCTCTTCGATGGTCGGCGCGTCGGTGAACAGCGCGCGCGTGTGCGGCCCGATGAAGCCCTCGCGAACCATCGAGTCGAAGAGCGCGAGCAATGCGTCGTAGTAACCTTCGTAGTTCAGGAGTCCGATTGGCTTATCGTGAATGCGAAGCTGCCGCCAGCTCAACACCTCGCAGAACTCGTCCATCGTGCCGTATCCGCCGGGCAACGCGACGAATGCGTCGCTGGCATCGTCCATGAGCGCCTTCCGCTCGTGCATCGTCTCAACGATGTGCAGCTCGGCGAGTCCTTCGTGAGCGATCTCGGTGCGCGCCAGCGCCTGCGGGATGACGCCGATCACTTCGCCGCCGGCAGCCAGGGCCGCATCCGCGACCACGCCCATCAGTCCCACGCTGCCGCCGCCGTAGACGATCCCGTAACCCGCTTGCACGATTGCCTGTGCCGCATCGCGAGCCATCGCCGCGTACCGCTCGTCGTTGCCGAGATGCGATCCGCAAAAGACGCAGATTCGTTTCATCGCTCTGCGCGGTTGGTCGAGCGAGTGCGGACGGCCTGCCGATGAGACTCATCGGCTGGGCCGCGGTCGAGTTCATCGTACTTGCCGTGCTCGCGCTGGTGCGTGCGAAGCTGTGGACGTACGGCTCCGACACCGGAACGTTTGCGCAAATCGTCGCCGACGCGTTCGGCGGAATGCGCAACGGCGTCGAAGCCGGCTCGCATTTTCGCTACCATTGGTCGCCGTCGCTCGCGCTGCTCTGGCCGCTGGTTGCCGTCACGCACAGTGCGCTGCCGCTCCAGCTGCTGCAGGCGGCAGCGACGGTCGTCTGCGCGCCGCTCGTCGCAACGCTCGCGCTTCCGTATGCCGGCAAGAAGGCGGCGGACGCGCTCGGATACGTCACGCTGCTCTATCCGCCGCTGCTCGCGCTCGGGTTCGACGAGTTTCACGAGCTCGGACTCTTCACGCCGCTCGTATTGGCGCTGTTTGTCACTGCAGACCGGGGACGCTGGCTTTGGTTTGGACTCTGCGCCCTCGCCGGGGTTGGTTTGCGCGAAGATGCGGCGCTGACGCTCGCCGTGTTCGGCGTCGTTTTGATGGCGATCGCACTGCAAAGCCGAACGCGCCACTCGCACGGGCAGGGTTTGCTTGACGGTTACGCCGCGCAACCTCGCGCGCTGGCGGTCGCCGGCGGCGGACTCGCACTCGCCTCGGTCGCGGCGCTTGCGACATATTACGGAATCATCGCGCCGAGACTCGGCGGATGGGTGCCGAGTCATTTCTACAGCTACCCGTTCGCCGAC
>DASRSZ010000024.1:0-10181 GCA_035656195.1 Candidatus Cybelea sp. | reverse complement strand
CCCGCCTTCGGCGAGGAGCCCCTCCGCGACCTCATCGGGATACGCGTCCTGGTAGACGATCCGCACCACCCCGGCGCTGATCAGCAGCTTCGAGCAGCCCGCGCAGGGCTGGTGGGTGCAGTACGCCGTCGCCCCCTGGGTCCTGACCCCGTGCACGGCCCCCTGCACGATCGCGTTGGCCTCGGCATGGGTCGCCCGCAGGCAGTGCCCGTCGACCATGATGCATCCCACATCGGTACAGTGCGGGATCCCGCTGGGGGCGCCATTGTACCCGGTTGTGAGAATCCGCTTATCCCGGGTCAGCACCGCCCCGACCCGCGCCCGCGGACAGGTCGCCCGCGTCGCCACGGTCCGCGCGATCTCCATAAAATACTCGTCCCAGCCGGGTCGCGTCATTCCGCTTATTGCTTGAGTTCCGCTTAATCCGATTTCGTCAGGCACCGAATTCCGCATATTCGCCGGGTTAGCCATTCTAACCGTCAGGGCCGCATTTTGAACGAGCACGATGCCGGAACTGCTCGTCGGTCTCAAGATTGCGTTGGCGCTCAACGTCGAGCCGGTGGTCCTGGCGTTCGGTGGCGTGGCGGAGGTCGTCGCGTGCGTCGACGATCTCGACCGGCGCGTTGGCGCTATCCAACGAGGACGGCGCCGACGATGTAGATAGGCTCCGATTGGGACTACGGTAGCGGCGGTCGGCCGCTCGGGCTACAGAAAACTCGAGTGAATTCGCCTCGACGGTCGCGGCTGCAAGGGACGGGCTCTAAGCCATGTCCGCGCTCCGCCTCGCCCTTCAGCACCACCTCGGCGGCGGCGATGGCCCGGAGCCTCGCTCCGGCTTCCCGGAACTATGCTCCGGCGAAAAGTGACCCGGGACGCAGGAAGCCATCACCGGTTGATCAATTGCCTCGTCCAGACGGCGGCTCGGGCCAAAGAGAGGGACGCCGACCAGAAGGCCCGGCCGCCGTCCCCGAACCCACTTCACCACCTGTGCCAGTTGCAAGGAACAGAAGCAAAATGAGCCCTACATCAGTTCGTACCCTGAGTGACCTGCACCCCCGCGAGCATGAGACGCTCCAAGAAGCCTACGACATCGCTGTCAAGGAGGCCGGCCAGACCGGGGGCTTGATGGTCCCGGCGACCGTCTTCCGCCAAGGTAAGCGGTTCATGTTCACGACCGCCATCCCCATGAACCAACTCGACAAGCGGCGCGAGCACAATTCGGCGCCCGACCGCGGCACTATCGAGGAGGTTGAGGGCTCCCGGAACCGCCCCATCGATATGGGCCATGTCACGGCCATCGCCGAATACGTCAGCGACAACCTGAGCCGCACGTTTATCCTGCCGCCGGCGACGATCAACATCGCCGATAACGTCCGGATCCACATGGTCAAGATGGAGTCGGACATGCCGTGGGTGACGACCATGGCGTTCCTCGTCATCCCTGCGAGCGCACGGTTCGCCATCTCGGATGGTCAGCACCGTGTCGAGTCGTTCGACAAGACGCAGGGCCTCATCAAGACGGACAAAGAGAAGCAGCGGCTGTTCGACTCCTCGTCGCTCGCCGTCATGATCACCCTCGAAGACACCGATGAGCAAGCGCATCAGGACTTCGCCGACTGTGCTCGCACCAAGCCTGTCGTGCCGTCGCAACTCGCCGTGTACGACAGGCGCAACCCCGCAAACGGGCTCGTCCTCGACGTCATCAAAGACGTCAAACTCTTCAACGGCAAAATCGACGCTACGTCGAAGAACCTCTCCGGCAAGTCGGCTGCGCTGTTCCTAACGAACACCATCCGTCAGGTCGTCAAGGTCTTCCTCGCTGGCGACTACGGTCTGAACGACGACCGCTTCAACGTCATCTCGAAGACCGAACTCGAGTACACCGACAGCCCGAAGTACAAGGCGCTGCGTGACCGCATCGTGTCCTTCTACCGCGGTACGACCGAGTCGATTCCGGTCTTCAAGGAAATCGCAACGCTCCAGCCCGAGCACTGGAAAACCGCCGTCCCCGCATACCGCGAGAAGGGGTTCATCTGCTTGACCGCGGCCGGCCTCACGATGCTCGCGCGCATGTGGTACGACATCGAGAACGACCCGACCGAGAAGAACAACCTCGACACCTACGTGTCGCGTCTCGGCTCCATCGACTGGAGCAAGGACGCGCAGTTCTGGAAAGACTGCGGGGTCGTGTCCGCCGACGGCAAGCGCGTCTCCACCGGCCACAAGAACATCCAGGCTGGCGCTCGCGCCATCGAACGTGCGGTGGGCTACGAACCCATCATCCGCGCGGACGAGAGCGAGACGTCCGACGAGACCGACGAGCGCCCCGACGTGGTGCAGGTGTAGCGAAACTATGGCAACGAGCGCCGAAGTCAAAGCCAAGATCTACAAGCCCGGCGACACCGTCGAGGCGTCAGGGATCTACAAAGTCACCCACGATCCGAATCACACGGAAGAGCACGAGGTCACGGTCATCTATCAAAGCAAATTCCCGCCGTGCAACAAGTGCGGGCAGCACCCTCGGTTTCGTGCCGTTCGGCTCGCCCATCACATCGATAATAACGAGTTCTTCTAGCGATAGAGGGCTCGGACGATTAGGAGGACCGCCCTCGGGCGGTCCTTCGCCTACTCAACCCATTGAAGTCGCGAGCGGTACGCTTGAAATGACGTGGAAAACATCAGACCCAGAAGTGCGATTCGGACTTTATTCAGCGTACGGCGAGCGATGCTATTGGTGTAATCGACCGTTCGAATATATCAACCTTACCGTGGACCACGTCATCCCGCAGGGCACAGAAGCCACCGACCTCCGGAACATCATTGCGAAGTACGGGTTACCGGCTGATTTTAAGATCGAACACTTTCATAATTGGGTACCCGCGCACATGTTATGCAACCGTCGTAAGACGGACGACTTGTACCGGCACACACCCGCCATGCTGGCAACGCTCGAACACATTGCTACGGTTGCGCCTGAAGCGCAACGTATTGCGGAGCGCGTACGGGCAAACAACGGCGAAATAAATATACTGCTGAAGTTTGAGACGGCGCTCATCAGCGGCGCCATCTCTATCGAGCAATCGCAGGACATCATCCGGCGCGCGCAGGTCGATAAGTCCGGCTGGCGTGTCCTTGAGCAAAAAGATGGTGTCGAGACGGTGACAAATGGACGGGTAGTCGCGCTACGTCCCGATCCGTGGAACAACGACCTTAGTTGGATTTGTGGGAATTGCTGGCAGCCCGGTCCATGGCAAGGGAATATTTGTACGTTTTGCGGCGTGCGTAGCACTCCGGACTGATTATCTGTGATTCTGCTGAAGCAGCCCGTGGAGCGATCGCGGAAGAGGCAGCGCTGCGACGGCCTTTGGTTCGAACTTCTTAAGGTTGCCGAAGTACGTCACTGCATGTGACTCAAACGTCGGAGCCGCGGCGTTGAGCGCGTCGACGACCTCGCGCAACTGGGCGTCGGTAAGTGGAATCTTCGGCACCAGCCCAAGCGCGATATTGAGGATCCCGAGACGGTCGGGATTCGTGGCAAATGCCGGCGGCCGACGCGCCATGTAGGTCGCCACAATCGCTGGCTTGGAGACGTTAAGCACCCACCACGGCGTGCGCTTCTGCGCGTTCGATCCGGCCGAGACCGTTGTGCCATCCGGACCGGGTTTCTCGCCGGTCTTGAGATAGGCATCGAGGGCGGGATCGCCGCGGCGCTCAAGCGCTTTCGGGATGTCGAGAACGACCTTGAGACCGGATCGGCGCCGCAGCTCGCCAGCCGAGGCGATGATTTCCTCGGCCCGGGTCACAGTTGGCACGCCGTACTTCTGGACGCCAAGTTCCTCGGCGCGCTCGGGGGTCAGCGCAAAAAACGCATTGCTGCCGGTCGCTGTCCCGCGGCTCACGCGGAACAAGTCACCGATGGTCGGGCCGTGGTACTCCATCGCATCGGGGTTGGTCACGGCGTGGGTCCATCCCCGCGCGTGTAAAAGGCGCCCGGTCCCAACAACGTGCCCGGCATCATCGTCAAGAAGATGCGCGGCTAGGGCGTCGGTCGCGACGCCCAAAGTGAAGCGCTTGGGCCCGGCGTGTTCGCCCAGGACGAACCGTGTTATCGCGGCCGTCGTCTTTACGCCCGCAAAGATGAATGTCTCGGGGTCGATGACCGCAATGTGCGTACCGCCGAGCCCGTTCAAGAACAACTCGCGTACAAACCGACCTGACCGGTTGTCCATCCATTCAGCGCTCGTTACGTAGCAGCCGACATCGCCCTTGCGCGCCAAGGTCTTCGTCTTGGCGAAGAACATCAGGTGCAGCCCGGCCGTCATCAGTGATTCATGACCAGCGGCGACTGCAATCTTCAGCCTGTGCTGCTTGACGCTACGCGCGAACGCATGGTGCCGCACGAACGGCGGATTGCCGACCCAACCCACTCGTGTGCGTGCATTGGGGCGGATGCTTCTAGCCTTCACTTTCAGGAAATCTGCGTGGCGAACTTTGTACGAACGTGCGCCGAGCACGGCGAGGACCGCGCGCGTGATAAGCGTCGCAGCCGGGTCTTTGTCGATGGCGAGCAATGATGTTTGGGGTGAGCGCCGGGCAACCTCAGCCGCGAATCGGCCGCTACCGCAGCCGGGGTCAACGACGAGGTCGGGCTGACCGCGCAGTACCCAGCCGACCATTGGTTGCACGATCAGCGCCGGCGTGTAGAACATGCCGGTCTTGCGGCGCTTCTCCCGGTCGTGTAGGGATTGGAGGGCCTCGCCCAGCGGGTCCTCGCCGGCCTTGATGGCGGCGGTCAACGCGACACGGGTGGCTTCGTCGAGCGGCGGGCGCCGCTCGGCCCGCTTGATGAGGCGGTTCTCGGCGGTGGAGCGCCGACCGCTGCGTTTGCGGGCTCCGAGGTCGACGGCGGCACGGATGACGTCGACGACGTCACCGAAGGCGGTCTGGATGCTGATCGCCGTGCTCACCGTGCTGTCCCGATACTCCCTGCTCGCAGTGCCAGACGGATGGCACGATGGAGGGGTTCGGCACCCGGCGTCCGGATCGCTTCTGTGACGGTAGCGTCGGGCGACAACATGGCCGGTTGGTCATGGGGAAGCCGGGCGCGCGTCTTTTTTCCGATTTCCTCGTTCGGGCCTTTCCGGTCGGGCCAAGTAGGTCAGGTACGACGCCGGCCTCGGCAAAAAATGCCGTCGCCGAACCCCACTTCCGCCAGATCTTCTGATACAGATTGTTTTCCGAGCGTGGGGATGCTCATGCCCGGATTACGGTCCAGCCGCTGTGCGAGTTCCCGGTACTCGGCGATGTAGCCAGACCATCGGCGTGACCGCACGACGTCCGCGGCGATCTTCATTGCCTCCGGGGCGTTCTTGCGTAGCCAGGCGGAAGAGACCCAAGCGTGTGCGCGCCTTCTTTGATGCTCCCTGTCGCACGGAGTGCACGTTCTACCGCGGTCGCGTTGGGCCGTTCAAGCGGTCTCTGAACAGGCCAACGGCGGCACCCATTCGCAGCAGCGCTCGCAAAATCGGGTGGATGAGACCGGCGGAATCATGTCGGCGGCGGCGGTGGTGCTTGACCCAAATTTCAGGTAAAGGACATGCGCTTATGCAGCCGTTTTATGTTTGGTTTTTTTGGCGGATTCGCCGGCGGGAGGGGGTCATTAAACAGTCCTAGGCGCCGACTGCGAGCATCTGTCTCGCACGCGTTGCATTAACCGGCGGTGTTATATGCTTGCCGGCCTTTTTCAACGATTCGAGGCAAAGTACGCTCGGTGCACCGCTAGGATGCGCTCAATGTTGGCGCGCGTCTTCTTTATGCTTCAACTCATCCTCCGTGAGCCGCACGACAGCTCTCGCAAAAGCGAGCCGCCGGAGGCTCACGGAACCGGCCTAAGTTACTGGTTCAGCAGCGTGATTACGAGTGTGCCCTGGATTGTATCGACCCGAATCCTATAGGTCGCGTTCGCGGTCTAATGAGGGAAATGACGCAGGACCCTGTATCGCTCGATGACTTTCGTCAATTTGGAAATATACCTGAGGCCTACCGCGTTTTACTTGCTGAGGTCGGGAGGGTCACGTATCGCGGAACGCCATTTGGGCAAATCCCTCGCTTGATGGCGAGCCCTTCTGCGTACGAGACCGAGCCGGAGAAGCAGCGGCAAGAAGGCGAACACGCTTTACTTGGTCTGGGGCTGGCGAAGGATTTGCCCGCAGAGATTGTGGCTTTCGACGATAAGCCAGATCTAGATGTGCGTTATCCCGATGGTTCGCTCGGCGGCGTGGAGGTTGTACGAATCGTCTATGAGACGATTTACCGCAGCGATGCCGAAAGTGCCAAGATTCAAAAGGGCCTTCGAGAGGCGATTGCTTCTTCTCGGGCACGAAGTTCCGCGATGATGGGCCGTTACTTGATGGTGGTGCAGAGTGCCGAACCGCGTCGCGCTTCACGCCAACGAATTGTCGACGGCGTACTGGGATGGATTGACGACGGCCTTCTCGGTGTGACCGAAGGCGATGTCCATGTGACACTTCCGGCACGGCAGCGCGCCCTCTCGGAAAACGGAGTCTCGCTCAGGCTCGGCTCGGTTCCCGGCACCGGGTGGGAAATCAACGTCGGGTCCTTGGCGCAGCCCGTGCCCGTCCTCGACATCGTGGACTTCGTTGATACGTGGATCGAGAAGAAGCGCAAGAAATCAGGTGAGTATCGGTACACCAGTGGACTCCGACTTGTGATGCCGATGGTCGGGTTCCACCCGGACCCCGTAGTAGTGGACGACCTTATGCGGTTGCGAGACGCGCATCTTAACATCGAGCCGTTCGTCCGCGTAGTGGTATATCGAGATTTGGATTACGTCGTGCTTGGGAACGCAGAATGATGTACAGTTGGCCGACCCGCGCCTCGCCCTACTCGCGATATTGCGACATTCCGAGAGGTCGGACCGCCGGAAAGGATGCTTTGAACTCCTATCGCGTTCCGCCCCAGTCCATCGGCCGGCTCCGCCAGCGCGGCGGGCTCGCTTCGCGTCCTAACTCGTGGGCTTCAAAAAAGCGCTCGAAAGCGCCGCCCAGAAACCGGGTGTAGTACCGACCAGGCGCAATTGCGCGTCGGCGCCGTTCATCGTGTGTTTCGACGGGCCCCGTTTAGAAGCTCGTCCACCGTTGGGACGTGGTCGAGCGGAGAGAGGTCGGGCTGCGCGAGCATTGACGTGTCGCCGACCATGAGGCGGAAAAATGCCTCGACGGCTTTCAGCGCGCGCTGCACAACGTTCATAGCCCTACCTCAGTTACCGCGTTGTGATACGGCCACCCTTTTCGTTCGCAACGATGAGATTACGAGCGTTGGACGTCGCCGTCTTCCACCGAACGAAGGTGGCGCACTCGGTCTCGTTCGCGACCAGTGCGTTCCGGTCGTCCACGACTGATCACGCCGTGGAGCAACAACGCGACATCGGTGACTTCCGTTGACCCGAATTCTTTGTAAAACGAATGAATTGCCGGTAGGGTGTCGTCCTGGTGCTTTCGCGCTTTCATGGCTAGCATGATCTCAGCGAAGTCCGCGGCGGCCTGGAGATCTGCCGCGACGGTTCCTTGGCGCCGTGAGACGATCGACAGCAGAAGAATGGAGATCAGGCCGTCCATGCCGCAGCAGCTCTCGTAGTTTAGGAACGCCTCGCGAAGGAGCTGTTCTGGCTCCGACGCGGGCTCTCTCGTCCAGTCGATGCCGTAGCGTTCGAATGTTTCCGAGGCTCTGAAAGGGACGACGTTCTTCATGACACGTCGCTCCAGCTTCCCAGGCGTTCGGTGCCGCGGTAGATTCCGGCGTCGTGGAGCGCGGCCAGGTCGCATCGGAAGGCGTCCACTGGGGTTCCGAAGCGGTCTTTATAGAGCTCGTAGCGGACGGGCTTGTGGCGGACGAATCGGGCGAGGAGCCAGGCGATTCGGACGATGGACCGGCGGCTGCACTTCTGTGTGGAGAATGCCGGCCGGGGGCTCGACGCGGGCGCGTCGAACTGGCGGGTTGTCATTCGATGTCTCTTTCATCGGGTGACGGGCCCGGTCAGCGTTCTAGCGCTGACCGGGCCGCTTCAGTTGTTGCGAGCGTCGACACGTTCTAGCGTGACGTCGTTCTCCAGTATTATAGCACGAAGGCCGTACAAGTGTTCGACGTCGCAAAAAAATTTCTGTTCTGTCGGACACAGTAACTAAATCTGCATCATGTCAATTCGTTTTCGATCACGGTGAATGGCGAGTGGACACCGGGAGCGGGCGACCTGCGACGCGAATCTCCTTCAAACAAAACGCGGAGCGAGCGGAGCTCGAGCGATGAAGATTCCGGGGTTGGCGTTGTCGGTGCTGCTAGCGGTTGTCATGGCGGCGGCGGGCTGCGCTCCGGCGCCTGGAAACCATGCGGTCTTTCCGTTCGTCAAGGGGACGATGTGGACGTACGAGGGCGCTGTGAAGTGGACGCGCGAGCACGCTCCACCGCGCAGCAACTCGGTGCGCTGGACATCGCGAGTCGTGGCCGCGTTCGATGACGGCGATGTTGCGCGCGCATTGCTCGACGGCGGCGTGTGGGATCTGGAGTGGTGGTCGCCGGGCAAACGCACCGAAAGCTATCTGCTGCTGCGCGTGCAGAATCGGTATTATTCGATTCGCCACGACGCGAAAACGCTGTTCGCCGAAGTTACGAAGTCAGGCCACAAAGCGCTTCCGCCGAATCTCGACGAGGATACCTGGTTCGACACGCCGCTGAAAACCGGAGACATCTACCGCCCGAAAGGCGAGGCGCCGCGCGGCGATACGTTGTACGGCTGGCAAGTCGCGGAAAGCCCGTCGCGTTCAGCGTACGTCTTGGGCTACGATACGCTTCCGGACGAAGAAACCCTAACGCTCGTGCCGGGCGTCGGGATTACCTGGTTCGCGTACGCGCATCACGGGACGGTCGCCGAAGCCGATGTTCGACTGGTTGCATATCATCGCGGCGGTCCGTGAATCTCCGACTTCGTGCAGTGACGACCGAGTGACAATCCAACGCGTTGCGCCGTCTTCGCGGCGTCCACGTAAACGTCGAGCGGGACGCAGCTCGGCTGGGTGGCAAAGACGAAGCCCGACCAAAACGTTACCGGTCCATCCGCACGGCTCTGCGACGGCTGGTCCTGACGACAGGCGACGAACGTGACGGTGCCGTGGCCGTCGCGCGCGCTCACCTGTCCCTGCGGGAGCGGTCCGTAGCCGAGCGACGCGGTTGCGCGGATGGTGTTCGGCACGCTGATCGTCACGGTGTGGCCGGCTCTCACGAGCACGGGGAACTTGTTACCGCCAAACCGTTCGACCGTAGCGGCGCTCGTGTCTCCACCGGCGCCGATCATCGCGAGCGGCCCGACGACGAGGTTTTCCGCACGTTTGTAGGCACCGGGAAAGTCCGCCTCAGAGCGCGTCGAGCAGTCCGCGCGCACAGGCGCGTCGTCCGATCCGTGCGCGACGACCGGTACCACAGCCATGATGAGAGCAGCGATCGCCGCTGCCGAGCCTGTTCGGGCTCTCATGGATTTCGCTTCGCGAGCGCGACACGAGAACCGGCGCGTCCGCCTGGTCGCGGTTGCGCGCGGCGGACTTTCCACGCTTGCGCCAAGCTGCCGTTGCCGTATGCGGTCTCGAGTTGGGACCATGGGACGTCTACGACGTTCGCGTACTTCGGATCGGCGACGTGGTAGATCGCTGCGGTCATCCCTTGCACTAGGACGAAGTGGAAGGTGCCGAGGTCGAGCAGGGCGAGGACCGGTCCGCCGGCGAGCGCGCTGCGCACCGCCGCTTCGGTGACGTCGACCGCATCGGAGCCGAGCGGTTCGGCGCTCATCTTCAGCGCGGTGTAGAGCGCGGGGATGCGGAGCTCGTCCAAGGCTTGATTGCACTGCGCCGTCGCGCCGTTGATGCAGCACGCGACCGCGCCGGGCAGGTAGCTCGTCACGATCTCGCACTGTTTCGGCGCGCCGAGGTTGAACGTGCCGGCCGCCATCCGCGCGCAGGCGGCCCAGCACCAATTCGTTTGCTCCTGAACTTCAGTCACGGAGCGGCTCGGTTCAGGTCGACGGTTCCGAGGCGCAAGGGCGGTCGTCGGGCGCGCCCGAGACGAACTTGAACCTGCCCGGACCGCCGGACGGCGCGAGGTTCGCGCGCGGCGGC
>DASRSZ010000023.1:0-71879 GCA_035656195.1 Candidatus Cybelea sp. | reverse complement strand
CGCCCTGTCGGCGGCCCTTGTAATCCATGAGCTGCACCGTCACGCCGAACGTCGTCTGTGGCACCGTGAAGATGAAGCGGACCGCATCGGTGTCGGTCTCGCCCTCCAAGGCGACGCCTCGGCGTGTCAGTTCGGCCTTGGCGTCGTCGAGGTCGTCGACCTCAATCGCGAAATGGCCGATGACCGCAGTCTCGCCATCCTTGAGCCTCGGCATGCCGAAACCAGCATTGCGGACCTCGATCAACTCCAAGGCCGATTTGCCGGCCATCAGAACTTGCAAGTCGATGTCGTCGGAGACAAAACGCTCGCCAACGGCTCTGCCGTCAACGGTGGCGCCCGCCCGAGCGATGGTTTCGTCGATATCGCGCACGACGATTCCGACGTGATCCAATCCAAGTAGCTTCATTTTAATCCTCCTCTGTCATGTTCAGCCGACGTGAGCAAGCTTTTTTTCTCGCGGGCCGGCACAACTAGCATCTCCCCTCCCGCAGAGGGAGGGTCAAGAACGGATTTGCGGTCTGACTCTCCCACAGTGGACAAGGGCTCTCCGGCCAGGAGGTAGAGGCAAAGTTGTGCGGCATTCGAGTACTCGAATCGCTTGTCCCTATAGTCGTCCATTGCATATTCCGACACCTCGGAAACATTCGACTCCAGGGAGCAGCCGAAAAAGGCATCGGGGATCAGGAACGTAGATTCACGTGAGCCGCTATAGTCCAGAAGACCAACACTGTACCGAACGCCAAGCGAGCGCATCTCGCCGGTGATAGCGGTGCGCCAACTCAAATTTAGGCCCAGTGGGGCCTGCATGGGCTGATATTCGACAGTCGTCTTCATGCCGATAACCCCTTGCCTTTTCCTCGCAGTTGCTTGCGGCGAGGCTACGGACTTATAATGCCAGAAAAGCATTGATACGTCCAAAACACTGTTCGTATCGTACCAATACCTATGAGGTATCGCATGGAACTACGACACTTGCGGTATTTTGTGGCCGTAGCTGAAGAGCAACACTACGGGCGTGCGGCGCAGCGCCTAAACGTCGCCCAGCCCGCGATTTCGAGACAAATCCAGGACTTGGAAGAGGAGCTGGGGGTTCAGCTGTTCGACCGATTGCCTCGCGGCGTGCGGATCAGCGCTGCCGGCAAGCAATTCATGGAAGACGCTCGACGAATCTTGCAAGAGGTTCAAGAAGCTGCTCAGCGCGCAGGTCGCGTAGCGCGCGGAGAGACGGGAACGCTCCGCGTTGGATTCACTGAGAACTCCGCATGGCGCGGCATTGTACCCGAGGCGCTGCGGCTGTTTCGTCAGCAGCAGCCCGATGCCGAGTTACAGCTAAAGCCGATGAAATCACGAGAACAAATCGAAGCCATCCGGGCGGGTCGATTGGACGCGGGCTTCTTAGCTAATCTCGTCACGGATACAGGCGAGATCGGTCGGGACTTAGACCACATACAAGTAGCAGTTCGTCACATTGCTTTAGCAGTGCCAACGGGTCACGCCCTGGAGAAACTAAGGAAGATCAGACTACACGACCTGACTGACGTTCCATTTGTGTGGTTCATAAGAAGAGATAACCCGGTGCTCCACGATCGGTTGATGCGCGAGTGCTATCAAGGTGGGCTAAAGCATCCGCTCATCGTGCAAGAGGCATGGGATGAAGCGACGATCCTGAGCCTCGTCCTGCATGGGACGGGCGTCGGTATCGTCATTGATACGGCACGCTGGCGCTGCCCCGAGGGAATAACGGTGCTGCCCGTGGCGGATCTGAACGTACCTTTTCCATTATCGCTTACCTGGGGAAAGGATAACCGTTCGCCCTTACTCACCCGCTTTATCGCGACCGTCCGCCCTCTTATTCCAAGGTCACGACGAAAATCCTAAAGGCAAAATCGCTTGCTCTCTACGGTCGGCTGGATTGGGATGTTTTCGTCGATGCTCGCGATTATGCGCGATCGCGTCGTCTTTGTAACGTAGCTATAGATCCACGTCAAGAGCACCGACGCCCGCCGATCAGCGCCCGTGAGGAACATGAGATGGATGAAGAGCCACGCGAGCCACGCCGAAGTCCCGCTCAACTGAGCCTGGAACGGCCACGCGATTCGGGCGACGGCTCTTCTCGCCCCGATCGTAGCATTTCGCGCCTGTCGGCGTAGTGGAACGCCTTGCGCTCCCGACCGCTAAGATCATCGACTATGGAACGAGCTGCATACGCCCCCATCTGCATCGCCGCTTGCGGATTCACGCGAGCGGAGAGACGCAGCAAAGAAAGCGCCCGCGACGAGCGCGGAACGCCATCGCGAATCCGCCTGATTACGGCCGATTACGCGCTACAGGGCGCCCGATAGGGCGCCGAAAAAATCGAGAGAGCCGAAAACGCCCGCATTCATTGGTGTTCTCGGCTCTCTCCATTGGTAGCGCCAACGGGAATCGAACCCGTGAATCGAGGTCCCGGCCACTCGCGTCGATTACCGGAAACTCCCTTCCTATACGGGTTTTCGCGTTTTTGAGTTCCGTCTAGTCCCTTCGAATCCCGGCGAGTTTTGCGTAATCCGTTAGATCGCCGTTAGAGGAGCGAACGGCTTCTTGTCAGCGCAACGTCGGCGCTGTCGCCTAGAAGCCATGCGGCTACGTATCTGCGGATGGAGGCTTTCACCGTCGCGGGCACCTCAATCGAAACGAAGACGGCCACCGGCTCATCGGAATACTCGCCTTGCGTACGTACGTCGGGGGCGAGGGCTTCTGCGAGCGGCATTTCTGGCAGCGACGCTGCGATCGCGTCGGGTCGCGAGAGCGCAAACTCGCAAGCGAATCCGCAGTGGTAGGTCCAGGCGACATAGCGGCTTTGCGTCCGCATGGCTTGGCGAACGCCCTGGAACCCGGCTTCGAGCAGCGCGATGAGCTCCTAAGCTTCTTCCGTTTGAGCCCGAACCTAGCCGCTGCGAACGTGGACCTCTTGCTCTGCCGTCAAGAAGCTGCTAAGAAGGCTCGACGCGAGTTGCGTGCGCCGGTAAAGGACGAAATAGCTTTCGCGCGCGCATGTGACGAGCTCCGCATTGCGAAGAATCGAGAGGTGGCGCGAGACGCCACCTTCCGAGAGCCCGAGCATTCCGGCGAATTCGCGCGTCGAGAGATTGCGATTGGCGAGCAGCTCGAGCATATGCAGGCGCGTCGGATCGGCAAGAGCTGCAAACCGCTTTGCGGCGCCCTTCCAGTGTACAGCACGCTGCGCGAGGGGCACCGGCGATGCCAGTGGGTAGGCTATGCGTACATCTACGGTATCGCCTCGCAAGATGACGAACGTGGCATGAGGCCAAATAAAGTACGAAGGCGTTAACACGAGCCTCCCCTTCGGCGCAAACTCGAGCTGCTTGCCCCGCGACTCTCTTTCGCCGAACTCCAACGCCGCCGTCCGACGATTGCCCGTTGCGGTGAGTTCGCGCGTCAACGTGCGAAGGGCGCACGTGAGACCAAAGCGTTGCAACAGTGTTTCGCGGGCACGCGAATCGCGGCGCGCTGCCGACTCGAAATGATTCCAATGCGGCGCAAGGCAACGCTCGAAGAACTCCTTGAGCAGGTCGCAGAACTTCGAGAGCGCTTCCTCCGAATTGCGCGCGGACGTTTCACGCGCGAGACACGCGAGTGCCTCGGCGCGCGCTTTTACGGTGATCTCCGCGCGCATCAGAAAGGACCTGCCGATGAAGCGGCGGACCATGGCCTCGCGAAAAGCGCGTTTGCTTTTCGAAAGCAGTGCGAGCTCTTGAGCGAACGTCGCTGCCTTACTCGAGGGGAAAACGTTTGGAAATAGTTCCGGTGTCGGCGTCAACAGACACGTGAAGCGCTTTGCGGCTCGTTTCAACCCTGGGGTCGCGTGCCGTCGCGCGTACCGAAGCCAGCCCATCTGCTCGGCGTGGGGGCGCGGTTCCACGAAGACCTTGATGGCGCGCGTCACCTCCTGTAGCGGCGAGAACGTAAAGCGAATCGAGCCGGGCGTAATCCCATTGACCAGCACTGATTCACGGTATCATAAATCAGTTGGCATCGCCAGCCATTTTGCGGTAGGATTCCGGCGATGAACCTGGCACCGTGGCTGCTTGCTGCAGCATTAACGGCGCAGTCGAGTTCGCCGTTGGCCTCCGGCGATTCGGCATTTGCGCGTGGCGACTTCGATGGGGCCTTTCGCGAGTATAGCGCAGCCGTCGCGGCTTCACCCGAAGATTTTGACGCGCTCTTAGGCCTAGGAACGATCGACCTTTACCGCGGCGATCTGGCGGCCGCGCGAGCCTATATTGCCAAAGCGTTGCAAATCAACCCAACCGACGCGCGCGCGCAGCGCCGTATGCGCGCCTTGCGAGAGCTTCAAGGCAAGGCCGGCGATTTCGACGTTTCCATGAATCAAGGAGAAACCGACATCCCGTTCGTGGCGACCGACCCACTGCCGATGGTCCGCGCGACGATCGACGGCAAAGACGGCCTCTTCCTCATCGACACGGGAGCGCCCGGCGTGGAGCTCACGGCCGCCGCGGCCGCACGCTTGGGCGTGGAAATGCATGAGGCGGGAGAAGGCGTCTTCGCCGGCGGTATGAAGGCGCAAGTCTTCGCCGGGCGCGTCGGCTCCATAGAATTCCCGGGAGCGTTAATTCGCGGCGTGCCGGTAGGGGAACTTCCGTCCGCGATGCCCACCGAGCTTGGGGGCCGCTCGTACGACGGCGTCATCGGAACGAAGCTGCTATGCCAATTCCTTGCCACGCTCGATTATCGCGATGGAAAACTCGTTCTCCGCCCGCGCTCGGACGCCGAGCGGTTTGAGGCAGCCGCACGGGCGCGGAATGCGGCGTTCGTTCCGATGTGGTTGGTGCCGGATCACTTTATCTTTGCGCGAGCAACCGTAAACGGCACCTTCGATGGACTCTTCAGCATCGATACAGGCGGTGCCGGGATCGGCATAGCGCTAACGAAGGCGTCGCTTGCGGCAGCAAATATCACTCCGGATGAATCGAAGGCCTCTTCAGGTTTCGGCGGAGGCGGCGAAGTGCGCGTCGTTCCGTTTAACGCCGCCACCGTCTCACTCGGCTCGTTCAACCGGACTGACGTTTCCGGTTTGTTTACCCCCTCGGGGGATCCGTACGGCCGGTTTCCGTTTGCTGTCGCCGGCGCGCTGTCGCATGAGTTTTTTCGTACGTCGGCATTGACGTTCGACTTCAGTGCGATGAAGTTAATCATTGAGTGATGAACCGTCCACGCGTCCTGCCGCGGCGCACGACGCTTCGTCGTCGCTGTCGTCGCGGAACAAAGGAACATCAGTCTGTCAATCATAGTCGCGTAGTCACCCAGGACCAACGTTGCGCAGGTGCTAAACAGCCTTAAACTAAAGAACGCTACGCACGACAATGTGGATATAGCCAGGATGTTCGATGTACGCGCGGGGATCCGCTTCTGTCTAACAATGCTGGTCGCGTTGGCTTGTGTTCCTCGACCTTCGCGAGCTCTGCCGGATGCTGAAACCACTGTTCAGGGGCTGCATATACGCTCCTGCACAGTTGGAAAAGCACAGATACCGGCCGAGTGCGGCGTGTTCGGCGTTTTTGAAAACCGCCGATCGCAGAAAGGCCGCATCATCGGTTTGCACCTGGTCCTATTGAAAGCTTCTCGGCCGAGCCAGCACGTGATCGCCTTCTTAGCTGGCGGACCTGGGCAGAGCGCCACTGGGTTTGCCGAGTCGGTGGCAGACGGACAGTTCGCAAAAGCGTTATCGGCCCTGAGAGCTGATTACAACATACTCTTCGTTGACAATCGCGGTATGGGCTCTTCCAATCCGTTCAAATGCGACTTCACTCCAGTGTCTGATCCTAGCGTTTACTTCTTGCAGCTTTGGCCGGATACGCTCGTATCAGCTTGTAGGGTCGCTAGCTCGTCGAGTCACGATCTCGCGCAATACAATACCAGTAACGCTGTCGATGACCTAGATGATATACGGTCGTCATTACATTATGAGAAGCTGATTCTCTACGGCGCATCGGACGGCACTTTCTTCTCGTTGGTCTATATGCGTCGACACCCTGAGTCCGTCGATGCCGCCGTTCTGATCGGTGTAGCACCGCCTGGATTCCAGCCTCTGCCGGGCGCTCCAGAGGGAGCGCAAAAGGCACTTGATGATTTGGTCCGCGACTGCAAGCGAGACGCCGCGTGCAATGCACATTTCCCTAACTTCGCCAGTCATTTCTACGCCGTCTTGCGACGCTTCAACATAGGGCTGGTCGCGATGAAGATAAGGAGCCCAAATACGCATGAATGGCAGATCGCACGATTGTCAAAAGAGGTCTTTGTAGATGAGCTGCGTCAAGTCTTAGACGATCCAAATAACGCGGCTTATATTCCATACATTATAGAGAAAGCTTACCGCGGCGAGTACACTCCGCTTAGCGAGTTGATTAGTGCGGTGAGCCTGGGGCTAGCGCACGCTCTGAACTGGGGAGCGTTTCTTTCGTACAGTTGCTCGGATTGGATTCCATTTGTGTCTTCTTCCGAGATGACCGCAGCCGCCAAAGGTTCCTTTGCAACTAACCTCCGATACCTTGCCCAAAGGCGAGCCTGCTCCATCTGGAATGTTCCTCCTATGCCATCGAACTTCAACGCCCCGGTACATAGTGACGTGCCGGTGTTAATGATTTCCGGGTCGGACGATCCGGCAACACCGCCGCATTATGCACGAGAAGAGCTTCCCTACCTTCCCAATGGCAAGCTGATTATCGTGCAAGGCGCTGGCCATGCCGCAGAGCTTCCTTGCACAGACCGACTGGTCGTTCAGTTTGTGCGTCAACGGTCAGCTCGGAGTCTACCGACGTCGCTGTGTCGGGGCAGCTTCAGGCGGCCGCCCTTCGCTACATCAGACTAAGAACTGGTCTCCGTAGAAAGCCAAAGGAGGCAATCACGACTTGACTCCTTTCGCGCCCGGTGCGCTCGCAGTTGTTTTCCCGTACAGGACAAGCAGATTTCTGGTAGCGCCAACGGGAATCGAACCCGTCTTTCCGCCTTGAAAGGGCGATGTCCTAACCGATAGACGATGGCGCCGCGCGCAAGGGCTTCGGGGAAGCAGTGTTACCCGGCCTGCTAAAGCGACACCTTGCCCGCCTGTCGCTACTTCGGAGCGACGCTGATCGTGGTGCCAAAGAGTTCGGAGGCGCCAGCTGGAGCATCGAAGCTCTTGCTGGGTGCGCCGCCAGCGGGATAAAGCCAGAATCCCATTTTGCGGACCGACCGCGTCAGCCTTCCATACGGAACGACAATAGTTCGGCCAGCGATCCAAAACTGCGAAACGAGCGTACTATGATCGCCTTTGAACCGCGTCATTCCGACGACGGTTCCATTCGAGCCGATTACTTTGATGCGATAGAGCACATCGGTCGTTGCATCGTCGAGCGCCACATATTTGCCATCCCACTGAACTGCGCCGGGATAGGGTCCGAGCGTCTGATTTAGAGTGATGTTGGTGAACGACGTACTTCCTCGCGACATTTCGGCGAACTGCGTTTGGCTCGTGGCGGCGTTCGTACCGTCAACATACAGGTTGCCCTTCGCGTCAAAGCTACAGAAAAAGTATTCGTTGAAGCTCGAATCTTGATAGCTTTGGCCCATGCCTTTGCCTTTTCGAAAAATCGTGACGCTTCCGGGCCCGAATTGAGGGTTGCTCGTGTAGTTCGCAACGGCTAGGTCTCCGCTCTTCGCATCGACGGAACAGCCTGACGGATAATAGCCGTAAACGTGGAGCACTTCGATCGGCTTCTTGCCGCCGTGCGGGTATTTTAATATCGCGACCGCAGGCGTGTCGACGACGAACACGTCGCCGGCTTGATCGGAACACAAGCCCGACGGCCCTGCAAAGCCGGTCAGCGTCCCGACGAGCTTGGCCGCCGGATATGAGTACACATAGACGCTGCCGTTGGTGTCGGATACGTAGAGGAGATCCCCGCTTTGTGCGTCGGGCGTCATCCAAGAACGCCCGTGAGCGGAACCTGCGCTCACGCCGATCTCTTTGGGAAGCGCGTCCGGCGTTGCGCTGGGCAGCTGCGGACCAGCGCAGCCTGCAACCACTGCAATGGCCGTAGCAACTGCGTAAGATCGCGTCCGCATCTAAATCGCCTGAATCTTCGCCATCATGCCCTTATCCTCGTGATCGAGGATGTGACAATGGAAGACGAAGGTTCCCTTGATGACAGGATCGCGAAAATCCATGAGCAGCACGAGCGTACCAGGTTTGCCGTTACTGTGACGGTGCGGAATTATTTCGCTATCAGCCCAGAACGGGTGTGCCAACTTGACGCCGTCGATCTCTTTGACCGCAAAGTGTAACTGGTGAATATGAAAGTCGTGGGTCTCGGGGCTGATGTTCACGATTTGCCACTCCTCAACGGTTCCGGCGTGTATCACGAACATCGGGGGAGCTTGCATTGAAAAAACTCTTCCGTTGATCAAAAAGTGTTTGTTATCTTCGCTAAATCTCACGACACGTTTGACTGAAGCCGGTGGAAGTGGCGTCGTGTACACGTTTCGCGGCAGTGGTTCGCCTGCCGTGATGGGTCCCGATATAGCGGGCCCTTCGTTCTGCTCATGAGGCGGCTGCTTGAAGTTGGCCAGAACGAGCTCGGGATCGCGGTCGCCACCTGGGCCCGTGTCGTAGCACAGGGTCCGAAACTTTGCCGAGGGGCTTCGCGGACCGGTTACAACGAACTCCGCTCGCCCGGCCGGAGGAACGATTGCATAGGGCTCGACGAGCGTCGGAGGCGTGCCGGGATAACTATCCAGTGCAAAGCCGTCGATTGCAACGACCGTTAGCTTTTCTCCGTCAACAGCGAGTTTGAGCGTCTTATGACCGGTCGCGTTGATCACGCGGAAGAATTGTTTCTCGCCGGGAGCGATCGTGATGTAAGGCTGAGAGATGTAGTTGAGGCTCGTGGTGAATCCCATTTCGGGTCCGCACGGCTCATTGTTGATCACTTTCGGACGCACGCGCTCCATGCCCGCCATGCCGTCGTCCATGCCCGGCATACTTTCGGACTCTTTCGAGGTTTTACCGCTACCGGTATCTCGAACGATGATCACGTGCTGCACCATCTTTGCCAACTTCGGAAAGTGGCGCTCCAGCCCGTTGACGATGATCGCACCAGACATTCCGCCCGCACCCACTTGAAAGTTGACTTGTCCGTGCACATGCGGATGGTACCAGTACAGCCCAGGCTCCTGATTTCTTGCGACGTACACGACGTAGTGAAGGTGTTGGCCGGAACGCGCAAGCATTCCAAGCACGTCGTCGCCTGGCGCGTTGGGCGACGTACCGAGGCCGTGATAGTGAATATTGATGTCGTGACTGTCTCCGTTGGTTGGAGGCAGGAAGTCACTTTCGTCGATTTTGATGGTGTCGCCCGGATTCACGCGGATCGTCGGTGCGGTCTGGTTCATATTGTTGAAGATGAACTGTGGATAACCAGTCTGTCCACTCAGGTTGACGATCAGTGAGACCTTGGCTACGCCATGCACCGATTTCACTTCGGGCGGCTCGGGAAGCTCTCGGAGAATGCTCGGCTGCGATGGCGCGGTAGGTGCGCCCGCGCGTGGTTGACCCGGTAGAATCTGACTCGTTGGCGTGCTCGACTGACCGCCGCATCCTGCCAGCCAACCAAATGCAGTTAAGAAGAGAAGAAAGCGTCGTAGCATGAGAATCTCCTTGAAAAACACTTCTAGGGCATTGCCGGCTCTGCCCGCCAGACTAACTGCGGCTTTTTCGTCCTACTTGCTCACACGGCTAATGCCTTTCAGGGGCGGCCGCTCGCGTGCTATTAAGATTCTCTATTGCTCGAGTTCTCGCAGCGTGTTCGTTTTGGTATCGGTATAGAACAGCACTGTATTGCTATCGCTCGTGCCGGTCGCAAGGAGTCCGAAGACGTGCGCAATCGTGCTCTTGTCGATTGCTTTGGTGCCAAGTACTTTTCCCGTCGGCGTCAGCTCCACAAGCTTGTTTCCACCTTGGGAATTCGCAACGATGAGGTTTCCGTTCGGTAGAAGAGCAGAAGCTACGGGCGCATTCAGCGGAGAGCCACTATAGACGAGCGTCGCGCACGTGGCTTTCGGGTGAGCGCACTTGAATTTCTTTCCACCTGGTTGCACGACGATCTCGTCCTTCTGAAGTAAGTTGCTGGCATTCGAAACGGCGACGACCGTGTTATTGACCCCATCCACGATATAAAGTGTGTCGTTGCAAAGATTACCGGTTCTTGTGCCATTGTATTGAATTCCGGATGGGCCCAAAACGCTCCAACCAGAGCCCTTATTGATCCCGAAACCGGTTATCACTTGGGTCTTTTTCACTTTGCCACCGCGACTAACGGGAAGGAACGCCAACTTGACAATTGAGCCGGTCTTGGAATCCGCAACGTAGACGTCCTCAGGCGCGTAAGCCAGACCGCAGAATGCGTCGGCGTCAGCGAACGGAACCTGGATGGGCGAACCGTAACTCCCCTTGAGCTTGCCGGCTTGATCGAACTGTGCGGCGCGACGGCTGACCAGCCCCGTGCCGAAGACCTGATTTGCCGCAGTGACTGCATCGCCGTCGCACCCTTCTACCTTGGCGTTTTGCGTAAAGGTCACTGGCGTGGAGTGCGGGTGCGGATCAAATACTTCGATCGTGGTACCTTTCCCAGCAGTGCCCGCAGAGTCGTCGAAGTTGCAAACGAGCATCTGCCCCTTCTTGAGCCCAAAGGTCGATCGGACCAGCGAGATTGCGCGCGGGCCCATGTCGCCATTTTTGCGATCCACCGTCGAGCCGATTTCGACGTCCTTTGTAAGTTTTTTCAAAATCGAGGTCGTGTCGTTTGGGACGACGGAACTCGCGGCTGGCGCAGAAACCTGCGACGTGTAGGAGACTTGTGGAATGGTAGTGTTTCTTCCACACGCCGAAGTTGCAAAAAGTGCTCCCGCGATTAGCAGAAGCACGCGATTGTTCAAAGTTGGCATCCTAAACCTCGATCCTAACGCAGTGATGACGAAGCTGGCTTCGAAGCACTTCTTTCGTTGCCTGCAAGAGCACTAAGTCATCATAAATGAACTCTACTGCGACGACGGACTGCCGGCGGGCCGTGGCCGTGCAGTCGTGGGCCGAGACGCTAGCGGTCGCTTACTCTTAAGGAGCTCGTGACACGCTTGGTCTGGCGGTAAGACCAAGCGCGCGTAGGTTATCCCACGCGTAGATGCCGACGCGCTAACATGACTTCATCTTCGTTGCTCATCGATCCCAGTCGCGATTGCATCAACTCATCTGTTGTGACTCATCAATAGGTCGTCGTGTCGGGTGCCGCGTTGTCATCGAGCGCAAGGTCGGCGGCACTAGCACGATAAAGAAGCTCTTTGCGACCCTACGGGCGGCTTCGATCTCCCGAGCGGCACGGTCTCGGTCGAGAAATAACCTGCGATCGTTTTTACTTAGAAGGGAATAACGAATGAATACGACTGGTTTAATGAAATACGCCGGTGCTCTGGTTGCACTCGCGATATGCTCGGCGTGCGGCGGCGGCTCGGCGGTCGCGCCCTCAAACGCTGCGCTCAATGGCGCATACATCGGTAGGACGCTCTCAGTGAACGGCAGGCTGGTAACGGCAGCGCGCCCGTATCTGAGCCCGCTGCCCCGTTACGCGACGCTTGTTCCTGATCGGCTTGCGCGGTTGACGACCCATGAGTACATCATCAACGACTACGGTACCTACGCCAGCATTTTCAACTATCCGAAGAGCGTTAAGCAGATCGGTACGATCACTAACGTCGGCGGCCAAGGGTGCACGAACGTCCTCTACGGCTATGGCAAGAAGATCTTCTGGATCGTCGCGGGCTACAATCAGATCACGGAGTACCAGGTCCCCCAGAAGCCGATCAAGACGCTCTCTGTCCCCTCCGGTGAAATGCCATCGAGCTGCGCCATGAATACCACCGGCGACCTCGCAGTCGGGATCTTGGCAGGGTCGAATGCCGGGAACATCGTCATCTTCAAGAACGCGAGCGGCTCGGGCACCCACATCCCCACGCCGTTGGCCCGAGAATACTTCGACGGCTACGACGCCAACGGGAATCTCTTCTTCGACGGCTTTACCAGCGGCTCTGGTTTCCAGCTCGACGAGATCCCGAAGGGCACCAAGAAAGTCCACACAATCACAACCAGCAACACGGTAGAGTTCCCCGGCTCCGTGCAGTGGGATGGCAAGTACCTGACCGTCACCGACCAAATAGCGAACGCGATGTATCGGTACACGATCAGCGGGACGCAGGCGACGTTAAAGGGCACCGTAACGCTCACGGGTTCCAGCGACTGCGCGCAGACCTGGATCGTTACGGGCATTGTCTATTGCGCGGACGCGGGTACCGATGGCGGCGAGGTCTTCAAGTACCCGGCCGGCGGTTCAACGATTGCGGTCTTTGTGGGCAATTTCGACCTACCGCTCGGCACGGTGGCAGCAAAGAGATATTAGCGTTTCTTGTTTACGCGGAGGAGTCACAAATAAAGAGCACTGGTTTATTCAAGTATGCCGGTGCTCTAGTGGCTCTCGGAATATGTTTGGTGTGGGCCTGGTAGGATTGGAAGTTTCTGCCGTTCACCCTCGCTCGTTGTTATTCGCTCACGCTTGCTGCGATTCGTGTGTAGACGCCTCGCTCAGGTTGCTCATCTCGTTACCGTGGGACGCGTTTCGGTGCGGGTGATTCGTCCGGATTCATCCGGACCACCGTTCTGCATTCTCGGTCCGGATTCGTGCGTCGGAGCGTAATGCAAAAGTAAAACGAGCGTTTATATTAGGAGGAACCATGCGTTTCGCAGTTCTGATCGTATTGACGATAGCAGTCGTAGGATTTTATCCAAGCGCGGGGGTAGCCCAAACTTCGACGATCGCTCTTCCCGATTGCCTAGGGCGCCCGGTCGTCAAGCCAACGAGTATAACACTCGCGTGCGCCGATGCGAACTTTCGCATCGAGCACATTCAATGGACAGGATGGGGTGAGTCGTTCGCGGCCGGCAAAGGTACAGAAGTAGTAAACGATTGCGAGCCGAGCTGCGCCGGCGGGCACTTTCTCAACTACCATATGCTGCTCATCGTGACCGGCAGGCAGACATGCCCTAGCGGGCAGAGTGCCTATGTAGACGTTGTCTACGCTTTCGTCGGGCAGTCCCCGTTTCCAAAGGAGAAAGCGGCAAGCGCCAGCCGCGACTTTGCGTGTAAGCCTAGGTCTTAACGCGCGCGCGCTCTATGGAACGACGGATTCAGGTGGCGCTTACGGCCACGGAATGGTCTTCCGCATCGCCCTTTAACAACGGCGGCTTGGCGGAAGACCCCGAGCGCGAAGCGAACGTCCCGGCCGCTGACCTTTCCGGCTAATGGAGGCACAGCAGATGAGAATCGTAATCGCGGGCCAATACGCCCTAAGCATTAGTGTCGCAGCAGCACTGCTCACCGGATGCGGCGGATATCAGTCGCCGATCGCTGGGCCCGGCACGACGTCCCTAGTCACTACGGGCAAGAAAGTCCAGCCGGCGTCCGGCTCGCAGCATGCTTTGATTTACGCATATGAGCGTAGTGCGCTCATCTATGATTACGAGCTTGGAAAAATGATCGATCAATTTCAAGTGCAGCCCTCTATGACTGCCGACGGCATCTGTTCCGACGCCAAAGGTGATGTCTTCTTCACCGGAAACGTCAGCGAAACCACGTACATCTCAAGGTACCCGTACGGCTCGACGTTAGCCTCTGGTACGGTTAGCTTTCAGCACGGCACCCCGACTCCAGGTGGCTGCTCGGTCGATGATGCGAGCGGAAACGTAGCGACGGTCGCTACCGGGTGGCTGCCCTCTCCATTCGATCTTGTTGTTTTTCCTGACTTTCAGGAACCACCAATAGAATACAACTATATACACGGTTCCGACGTCCTCATGTCGGTCGCTTACGATGGCAGCGGAGATCTCTTCTTGCTCGGCATTTCCACCACAAGTAGCGACTACTATCTAGCCGAACTGCTCAAAGGCAAAACTGAATTCATGCCGATCTCCGTCGGTCTCTCGCTCGACCGGCCGTACGCCATTCAGTGGGATGGGAAGTACTTAGCGGTCACAGCCTTAGACGGGACGGGCTCTACGCATTGGATCTATCGGCTCAAGGTTTCCGGCTCACAAGCGACCCTTGTCGGCATAGTCAAACCCGCTGGCTTCACCGAACCGCGCTGGCGCGACAGGACCTGGATTCAGCCGAACGTCGGGATCATGATTGCGGGCAAATCAACGGGGAACATCGGCGTCTGGAAGTACCCGCGCGGGGGCAGGCAAATTCATAGATTCATCACTAATATGTTTATGCCGACTGTGACCGTTGCGGCGCCGGGAGGTAACGCATACCGATAGCACTCGGACTTCGTGCATGTGCCAAGGCGGCAGCGTCGTCGTTGCCGTCGCGGATCGCCAGGCGCCTCGTGTGGTGCTCTCTACCTATGGCGGGCTTCGCGCGAGAACGGCTCTGCCGTCATCGCATCGAGCAGGCGCAACGGTTCATGGCCGCAGGGGTTCGCCCCAACGCCGACACGCTGGTCTTTGAGTGTGAAGGTCAGCCATGGGTGCCGACTTCGTTCGGGATGTACTTTGCTCGCCTGCGTGACGCTGCCGATCTGCCGAAGGTCCGCCTGCACGATCTCCGCCATACCTATGCGACGTTAATGATCGCCGCAGGCGTCGATCCGCACAAAGACCGTTTTGTGGTGGGCCTGGTAGGATTCGAATCTCTTGAGGCTCGCTTTGGTTCATTTCGGCTCGCTCAACTCAACCGCGTTTCGCGTGTAGGAACATGTTGGAAGCCTGGGGTTCGGCGTGGTTCGTTTAGGTCGAGTTAGGTTCGTGTGTGACCAATCCCGTGACCAGTTAAAATGGCCCGAAAGAATAGAGCCTGCGTAGCGCGTTTGGCTGTCGCGAATGAATCCTAGACATGCGCCAGCGATCGCGTCGTTCCTAGGGAACGCAATGGGCACGCGCGGCAACTCCGAAGGCCGTCGGCCCCAATGGCCCGCGCGAACGCCATAATGATTCTCGCAGCACGTTTTCCGAAATTTTTGATTCGGCCTTGAGGTGATGCGCCATCCGCTCCATGAGGTAACCGTGACGACGGGATAGATAGCCAGAGCCGCCAAGACGAGACACCCCCAAACGGGGCGAGGCGGCCATGCGCGCTTTGCAGCTGCGCGATCGACGCCGATCAGGTGCGTAGCGGGCTAAGCCATCAAAGCAATGCTATGCCGGATGCCCTCGCGGCAACGGTGCGCGGGTCAGGACATGCGGGGCTAGACCTTCAGCGCTTCCTCCGCGGCCTGATCTTCTGACCACGCCGCCCCGCCTTCCGCGAGCTGTGCGATCTCATCAGCGCTGAGCATCTCATGCAGCACGGCCATAAGCTTGTCGAAGCCCCATTGCTCCGTGGGTTCGCGTTGCATTCCCAGCGCCGTGTATTGCGCGTCAATGTAGCCGCGCAGCTGCGCACCGCGTCGTGCGTCGCCGCCAAGCGCAGCGAGTAGCGCAAGATGCTGCAGCGCAACGGCGAGGCATACCTCGACTCGTGCCTGCCGCGCCACGCGTAATCCCTCGCGCGCCGAGTCGCGGGCTGCGGTGACGTCGCCAAGAGCGATGCGATACGCGGCGCTGTTGTTGAGGTCGATGGCGATGCCCGTTGGGTTCTTGGCGGCCACATGGATCTCGAGCGCTTCGCTAACGGCGCGCAACGCCTGCTCGGGATGCCCGTCGTCAAATTCCAGCTCTGCCGCATTGCTGAGCACCTGCGCGGTCCCCGACTCGTCCCCTAGCGCCTTGAAGGCCGCTAGCGCCTGCGCGTGGAGCTCACGCCCCGCGCGAACGTCGCCACGAAGGCGCGCGTTGTTCCCCTGTAGGCTGAGACAGCCTGCCACAATCGACGCGTTCCCAATCGCGCGCGCCGTCGCAAGTGCCTGCTCGATCACCGCCTTCGCCTCATCAAGCCGCCCCATCTGATTGAGCGCGATGCCGATGATCCGCTGCGCGCGAGCGGTCCCGCGGGCATTGCCCACCGACGCATACAGCCGCATCCCCCGCTCGGCTTCGTCGTGCTTGTGCTGGCCGGATGAAAGGCTGGCCAACGCCAACCACAGGCGGGCCGCGATGTGCGGGTGCTCGGCTTCGCTCACCCGCTCGAGCGCAAGCCCGATCCAGTAGCGCCCCTCGACGGTCAACCCGGCGAAGCCCCAAAGCTGTGACAATGCGCCGGCGATTGCCCCGCCCAGGACGGCATCGTTGCCTTGCGTCAGCGCCCACGCCAGCGCCGCTCGGTAGTTGTCCAGCTCCAGCCCCACGCTGGCAAGCCACGCAAGCGTCGAGCCCATGTCGTAACGTTTGTCGTCGGCGAGAGCTTGATCGCGAAAATACTCGGCGTGCCGCCGAGCCAGCGTCTCGCGCGCGCCGGCCGCACTCAGTTTCTCGAGCGCATAGGCAGCGGTAGATTCGAGCAGCCGATAGCGCTCGTGCTCGCCGCTGACGTTGGCGAGGACCAGCGACTTATCGGTCAGCGAACCGAGCAGATCCAAGATGTCGATCTCATCGAGGCCAGCGCCGCCGCAGACATTCGTGGCCGCATCCAAGCCGAAGCCGCCCGCGAAGACGCCCAGGCGCGCGAACAACAGCTGCTCTTGCGGCGCGAGCAAGTCGTAGCTCCAGTCGATAAGAGCGCTCAGCGTCTTCTGACGCGGCAGCGCGTCGCGGCCACCGCCGGTGAGGATGCGAAAGCGTTCGTCCAGCCGTTGCGCCAGAGTGGGGATGGAGAGCAATTTGACGCGCGCGGCGGCAAGCTCGATCGCCAGCGGAATGCCGTCAAGGCGCCGGCAGATGTCGGCGACGATGGGCGCGTTGTTTTCGGTGAGTGCAAATCGCGTATCGGCGGCCGTGGCGCGATCGGCGAACAACACTATGGCGCCGTATCGCAACGCCTCGTCCGCCGTCAGGCCGGCAATGTCGTCCGGAAGCGGGAGCGATGGAAGCCGATGCGCGGCTTCGCCGGCGATGTCGAGCGCCTGTCGTGACGTAGCCAGTAGCCGAACGTCCGGCGCGGTCGTGAGGATCGACGCTGCGAGTTGGGCCACCGTCTCCACGACGTGCTCGCAATTATCGAAGATGAGGAGCAGTTGCTTGCGCTTGAGCCATTGCGGAATTGCCTCGTCGACCCGGCGGCCTTGCTGGCGCATGCCCAACGCCTGCGCGGTCACGCTCGACACCAGCTCCCGATTGGAAATCGGCGCAAGATCGACAAACCAAACGCCGTCCGTAAAGCGATCGAGCAGCTCCGCGCCCACTTGTAAGGAAAGCCGCGTCTTGCCGACGCCACCGGAACCAACCAAAGTTAGCAGCCGGTGGCGCGCAAGAAGATCTTTAGCCTCCGCGACGTCATGCTCACGGCCGACAAAGCTGGTTAGAGCCAGCGGCAAGTTTGTCGAGTCTCGCCACGAACCCCCGGCAACCGAGCCTGCACCTACGCGTCGCGGAGCTCCAGAGCGCGCGCCCGCCTCAAACTCCCGGCGTTGCTCCTGAGTGAGCGCCAGCGCATCAGCTAAGAGCGCGAGCGTCTCGTGCTGTGGCGTGCGCCGATACCCGCGTTCGAGGGCACCGACGCCGTTGGTGCTCATCCGAGCACGCTCGGCGAGCGCCTCTTGCGAAAGTCCCGCGGCAAGGCGGTATCGGCGCAGAAGATTCCCGAATTCCGACGAGCTAAGCCGTGCCTCGTCCTTCACTTTTTTGAACCTCGAGTCTCAGGGCGTCATCTTTCACGTCAAGTCGACCCTCCGCGTTAAGCCGGTTGACTATCAGGTTGTCGAGAGTCCGGGAATCTTGCTGGCAGAGTGTGGCAGAGTCAACGCCATTTTTAAACTGGGGAAGGTGGGAGTGGTCCCAGTTTCCTGCGGATTCCGCGCCATATGGTATTCCCAATCGCTCCCGGTAGGCGCGCCTCAACCTAATGTTCTAACCCTTGCAGTAGGTTGTGGAGATTCTGCGACGTTAGCAGGTTCACGATTTCGGCGGGCAGAGGCATCGAAATCCCGTTCCCGCCGCGCGTTTACGCTGCCTTCGGGCTAAGCTATTGGACTTGTTACGGGTGGCTCCGGGACAATCGCGCCACGGGTCAAAGTCGTGGCAAACTGCCCTATTGCAGCCTCCTAAAGTCCTAGGCTTAAAGTCGCTCACTCTTCAGGATGCGCGCCTAGCCTTGGACGCGCGTGCGTTACAGCTGCTGCGCGTTCCAGTAGAACGCGCCGGCAATCGCAGTTTCCGTCGATGCCACCTCCTGTGATGCGACGACTAGCCCTGTCGTTTGTGCCGTGACGGTGCTGCTCGTCGAACACCCTACCATCATTGCCAGCACCCCGACCCATGCGCAGCCCGATAACCCTCACATGGCTTCGTCGTTGGTTTGGTTAAACAACTGGGCGACATCGGCTGCGGCGGGCGTAGATGGCTGCGGCGGATGCCAGTACCATCCGCAAACCTTCGCAAGCAGATCGATGGCTCTGAGGCTTTGGCCGTCCTCGCCGTGGAGGCCAATCCAACTTAGCCGCGATAGCATGGCGTCTCGCTCCAGGTCTATTCGACTAAGATCGCGTTTTTTCAAGCATCGCGTAAACGTCCTCTGCAATCTGGTCCGAAGGCAGCGCTGCGGGGCCGCCGGTGTCTGACTCCATAAGCCTGTTGAGCCGGTCAAACGTCGATTGCATCGCCGCAAGCTCGCCAGTGCCGAACTCACGGTATCGCGCAACGTGACCTGCAAACTCGCGGAGCCGCGCTTCGATTTCACGCCGCGCGCTTGCCCGGCTGTCCGCAAGACGTTGCTGCTCAAGCGTAAGATCATGCCGGCGCTGGCGCTCCCCGTTTCGAAGCGTCGCCCACGCGCCCAAGACGGCACCGCCAAGCCCGCTTACAGCCCCAATCAGAGCGGGAATCAGGTACTTCGCGATCCAGTCCACATCGGGGGAAGCAGCAGTTGCGATCAGGTTGGCGATTTTTCACCTCCGTGACCAATTCGTGACCAGTAGTACGGTTTAGGCGCTAATCCGTGCTCAAAGTCCCGTGGGCCTGGTAGGATTCGAACCTACGCGCAACCAGTTATGAGCCGGCCGCTCTACCACTGAGCTACAGGCCCCGACAGAACGCCTCGTAGTCGCGTTCGACTTGTTTGGCGTAGACGCTTGCAAAGCCCGCCATCCCGGTTTCGAAGACGTCGCTCGTGCCGAGATACGCAGCGATCTCCTTCGGATGGCCGGTGCGCGCATGCGCGCGAGCGAGCACCGCGCCGCAGCGGCCTGCAAAATCGACAAGCTGCGCGGCGTTGATCCGCTCCAAGTCGAGCGAGGCCTTTCCGTCGCGCAGTTGGCGAACGTAGAAGTCGCGCTCGCCCTCACTCGTCCAGCCGACGAACAGATCGGTCGCAGCTTGCATCAGCCGCTGGCCAACAATGGCGCGCTCGCCGTGGTTGCGAAACGCCGACGCGCCGAGATACCGCTCGAGCACCGATGCCTGCGCTTCCTTGATTTGCAGATAAAGCGCCTCGCCTGGATCGGCCTGAAGATGCGCGATGATCGTCAGCAGCCCGACACTGCCCACCCCGACGGGATGCTCGAAAAAGTCGACGGGATGGTATCTGTCCAGCAGGGCCCGCACGTGCGGTGGCAGCGTCTCCCGATATTTCTCGATCGTGCTGCGTGCCATTGTTTCGTGCTCTTGCGTCGGTTTCACGTGTGTCGCCGAACTCGGCGGCGTCAGCTCACGCGCCAGCGTCCCGCGAACGTCGACGCGTGAATACCAGATCTCGAGTGGTGAACGCACGGCGAGCGCGCGCATGTGGAAGCGATAGCCCCGGGCCGCTTCATACGCCGCCGCTTCGCCGGCTCGTTTTCCAAACGAACGCACCAGCGCAGCGAGCGGCGCGCTTACGCACAATCGGGCGACGTCCCACTCCCACGGTCCGGGGAGCGTCTCGTCGAAATCGTTGACATCGAAAATCAGATTGCGTTCGGGCGTCGCGTAACCGCCGAAGTTCATCACGTGCGCGTCCCCGCCGAGCTGCACGCGCAGTCCCGTCACCGGCCACCCATTGAGATCGGCCGCCATCAACGCCGCACCGCCGCGATAGAACGCGAACGGATCGGCGCGCATGCGCTCGTGCCGCTCAGGCAAGAGCTCCGGAATCCGCCCCTGCTCGGTCTCTCGTAGTAGCGCAACCGGATCGAATCGGTCGGCCGCCGGTTTCCAGCGGGCGAACGAGCTGCGTGGCGTCGCTTTGCGGAGATCTTTTGCGTCGGTTGCGGTCATACGCGCAGCGCGCCGCGACCTGGATAGCGAGCGACCTCCCCAAGCTGTTCTTCGATCGCCATCAAACGATTGTATTTCGCCGTGCGATCGCTGCGGGAAAGCGAACCCGTCTTGATTTGGCCGGCGCCTGTGGCGACGGCAAGATCGGCGATCGTCGTGTCTTCGGTTTCGCCCGACCGGTGCGAAATCACGATTCCATACGCAGCTTTTTGCGCCATCGCGATACAGTCGAGCGTTTCGCTGAGCGTTCCGATCTGGTTAACCTTGATCAAGATCGCGTTGGCGACGCCTTCGGAGATTCCGCGTTCGAGGAACTGCATGTTCGTCACGAAAACGTCGTCGCCGACGAGCTGCACGCGATCGCCGAGCTCCGCCGTGAGCTTCTGCCAGCCCGCCCAATCGCTTTCGGCAAGCCCGTCCTCGATCGATACGATCGGATAGCTCTCGCACAGCTCTCGGTAGAGCGCGATCATCTCGTCGACGCTCGCCGCACGATCGCGCGACAACGGATAGTACAGACCATCTTGGTAAAACTCACTCGACGCGGGATCGAGCGCAATCGAAAGGTCGCTCCCAGGACGATAACCGGCGAGCTCGATCGCGGCGACGATAAGATCGAGCGCTTGTTGCGGCGTTTCCAACGGCGGCGCGTAGCCACCCTCGTCGCCGACTTGCGTCGGCAGGCTGCGATCGTGCAGCAAACGTCCGAGCGCGTGAAAGACTTCCGAACCGTAACGAACCGCTTCAGCTTCGGTCGGCGCCCCGAGCGGCACGATCATGCACTCCTGAAATTCAAGCGCTCCGGACGCATGTTTGCCGCCGTTAATCACGTTCATCATCGGAACCGGCAACGTTGCCGCCATCGGTCCGCCGAGATATCGAAAGAGCGGCATCGACAAGCTCGCAGCCGCCGCGCGCGCAACCGCCAGCGAAACGCCCAGAATCGCATTCGCACCGAGATTCGCCTTGTTCGGCGAGCCGTCGAGCTCGATCAGCTTTTCGTCGATCTCACGCTGCGCCGTGGCGTCGAGCCCCCTGATAGCTGGCCCGAGGATCTCGTTAACGGATTGCACTGCTTTGCGCACGCCTTTGCCGTTGTACCGGCGGTCGTCGCCGTCGCGAAGCTCGACCGCCTCGTTGGCGCCGGTCGATGCGCCCGACGGCACGAGTGCTTCTTCAACAACTCCAGCGCTCGTCCCGACCGCCACCGCGACGGTTGGATTCCCACGCGAGTCGAGCACCTCGCGCGCGTGAACTCCTTCGATCGTTACGCTCACTCTTTGATCCAGCGCTCGAGATCGTGACGGCGCGAAACGAAATCCTTATCCTCGAAGAACAGGCGCAGCTCGCGATCCGCGCTCGCGGGGCCGTCGCTGCCGTGCACGAGGTTTCGTCCGATCGTCTGTGCGAGGTCGGCACGAATCGAGCCGGGGGCGGCCGCGAGCGGATCGGTCGCTCCGATCAATTGGCGGCAGCCTTCGATGACGCCAACGCCTTCGACCGCCATCGCGACGAGCGGGCCGCTGGTAATGAATGTGACGAGATCGTCGAAGAACGCCTTGCCGCGGTGTTCGGCATAGTGCTCGCGGGCTCGTTCGCCGTCAAGCTGCAGCAGCTTCATCGCCGAGATCACATAGCCGCGGCGTTCGATCCGCGCCGTGATTTCGCCGATCAGCCCGCGGGAAACCGCGTCCGGCTTGCAAAGAATTAACGTACGTTCGATGGCCATAGGAGCGCGCAATACGTGACCAGAGAGGCCGGCCCCTACGCGGAAGTTGCTCGCGCGCTCGCGGGGACTGCGTTTGCATCCATTTCATACGTCGAAGAGACCGAAAGCACCAATGCGGATGCCGCGGCGCGGCTCGACGACGAGCGCTTCGGCGGACACACGATCGTCGCGGAATACCAGCGCCGGGGTGCGGGACGAAAAGGGCGACCGTGGCAGGCCGCAGCGGGAATGGCGCTGCTCTTTACGACGATTTTGCCGCTTGCCGTCGGCACCGAAAAGCTCTGGGCCGTTCCGTTTTGGGTCGCGCTCGCGGTGCGCGCCGGGTTGAGCCGGTGCGGCGTCATGACGACGCTGCAGTGGCCCAACGATCTGTTGCTCGATGAGCGCAAAGTCGCCGGCGTCCTCTGCCAATCCAGCGTTACGGGCACGACCGCGCACGTGGCGTGCGGCGTCGGCATCAACGTTCACCGGTGGCGCGATGCCGCCACCAGCATTACGCCACCTCCCGCGTTCTGCGACGAGGTTGCCGCGATCGACCGAGGCGCACTTCTCCAAGCGATTCTTGTCGAATACGAACGCTCGCTCTCGATGCTCGACGAACCAGAACGCATCATCCGCGCCTGGGACGAAGGCGCCGGGCTTCCCGGTCGCCGCTATCGCATCCAACCCGACCATGACGCTCAACCCTTTGAGGGCATCGCACAGGGCCTCGCGAGCGGCGGAGGCTTACGAATCGTCCGCGACGACGGTAAGCGGGAAACGATCGCCCTCGCCGACGCCCGCGTTCTTAGAAAGGCCTGATTTAGCCGATCTCTGTGTCGCCTCGGGCTTCATTTACCATAGTAAACTTCAACCCTCGGCTCCTTGACCTCGACTAAATCAGACCTTCCTATCTCTCGTTACGAGCACGACTCAAGCGGCGGTCGCAGATTTCGCAAAAATTCGGCATCTTGTTGTCGGTTTCAAAGACCGAGTTGGAGTAGTACATCGCGCAGCGCGCGTTGTAGCAGTGTTTCAATCCGAAGGCATGCCCCAGCTCGTGGATGCACTCTTTGAGCGTCCGCTGAAACAGCAGATTTGCGTCCGCACGCTCACCATAGAACTCCGAGCGCAGCCGGTGGATCGAGACGACCGCGACGCTCTGCTCGTCATCGGCATCGCCAAAGACGAACCTGTGCGATGTCTTGTAGAGATCGAAGTCGGTAACTGCGAGCAAAACCGCTCCGGCCTCGGGATTCGCACGTCGAACTTTCGCGGTAAGCGTGGAGACGAAGAGTTGGCCACGCGTTGCGTTGAGCGTGCTGCGCGGCACGACGAGCGAACGCTCGACGCCGGCGCTTACCAGAAAGCGTTCTTCGAGACAGGCTGCGAGACGATCTAATAGCGCAGCGTCAACGGTGTTGATCGGCACGATGCAAATCCGGTCCATCTCCTAGTGAAAGATTCGACCGTCGCGCCCGCGAAACTTGCCGGGTGATCGTTGGAGTCGGCATCGACATGGCAGACGTCGCGCGCTATCGCTTCGACGAACGCAAGCTCGCATGGTTCGCTCGAAAAATTTATACCGAACGCGAGATGGCGTACGCGATGCGCAAGCGCAACTGGCACGAACGGCTTGCCGGGTTCTTTGCGGCGAAGGAGGCGACGCGAAAGGCATTCGGACACGCCATTCCGTGGCGCCACGTCGGCGTCGCACACGAACGCAGCGGCAAGCCGACGATCGAGCTGCGCGAGTGGGCCGAACGTTTGATGGCGGCACGCGGCGTACGGGCGATTCACCTCAGCATCACGCACACGTCGCAGATGGCCGCCGCGATCGTCATCTTAGAATCGTGATCTACGTCTTAACGCCCGAGCAGATGCGCGCCGCCGACGCCGCGGGCATAGCACAGGTTGGCGAGGATGTGCTGATGCGCAACGCCGGCATGCGCATCGCCGAGCGCCTGCGCACGATGGCACAGCGCCGCGGGCGCATCGTCGCATTCGCAGGCCCGGGCAACAACGGCGGCGATGCGTTTTCCGCGCTCGCCGAGCTAACCTACGACTTCGATTGCACGGTTGCGGCCGATCCCTCCACGCACCCTTCGACCGCGCGCGCTGCGGCCCAGGCGCGAGCAAAACGCGCCGGGGTACGGATTCTGAATCTGCCCGCCGACGAACGCGAAGCGCGCGAACTCCTTGCCGACGCGATCGCCGTTGACGGCCTGTTCGGAACCGGCGCGCACTTGCCGTTGCCCGAACACTACCGTCACCTGACGCGAGCGCTCGACGCGCGCGAACGGCACGTCCTCGCCATCGATATACCGAGCGGCATCGATGCGCTGACCGGCGCGGTCTCCGCCGACGCCGTTCGCGCCAGCGCCACGGTAACGCTCGCGGCCGTCAAGCCCGGATTGCTGCTCGAACCCGCACGCGAGCACGTGGGCGACCTGTGGTGCGCGCAAATCGGCATCGACGATGCAACGCTCGCCGCGCAGCCTCGCACTTTCGCGGCGCTCGACGACGATGCGTTCCTTCAATTGCTGCCACGGCGCGCGCCCGATATGGATAAGCGTGCGGCCGGAGCGCCGTTGATCGTTGCCGGATCGCTGCAGTTTCCCGGTGCTGCGGTTCTTTGTGCCAAAGGCGCGGCGCGCGCCGGCGCCGGCTACGTTACGGTCGCGACGCCGCGTTCGGTCGCCGGCACGTTGCGAGCGCATTTGGTCGAACAAGTCGTCGTCGAGCTCGCCGATAATGCCGCTCCTGAAGCGATCGTCCAGGAGCTGCTGGAGATCTCGAAACGCAACGGCGCCGTCGCAATCGGTCCAGGTTTGGGGCTCGACGAACGAACGGGCGAGATCGTCAGCCTTTTCTTGCAAGCGAATCAACTGCCGATCGTCATCGACGCGAGCGGACTGTTCCATTTGAGCAAACGGCTCGAGTTGTTGCGGGATAAACCGGGCGTCGTTACGCCGCACACCGGCGAGTTCGCGCGTCTTTCAGGGCGCGGAACGATCGCACCGGGCACGCGTGTCGAGCGCATCCGCGAGTTCGTCGACCGCACGGGCATCACAACGCTGCTCAAGGGTTCCGACACGCTCGTCTACGACGGCGCAACGGTTCACATCAACCCGACCGGAACCAACGCGCTCGCAACCGCCGGAACCGGCGACGTGCTCACGGGCATCATCGCAACCCTCCTCTCGCAAGGGCTCTCGCCGGTCGACGCGGCGCGCGCCGGCGCGTACTGGCACGGTTTAGCCGGACTCCGCGTAGCGCAGCAGCGCCGCATCGGCGTCGTCGCCGGTGACGTCCTCGAAGCGCTCGGCGAGGCGTTGCCTAAGCCGTCGCCTCCATCGCCGCTTCAAAGAATTCGGTGACACTATAAGAGCTTGCGCAACGCGGCTTCATCCAAAATGGCAATGCCGAGCTGCTCGGCCTTCGTCAATTTGCTGCCGGCTTCGTCGCCGGCAACGACGTAATCGGTCTGCTTGCTCACCGAGCCGGTGACTTTACCGCCGGCGGCGACGATGAGTGCGGTGGCCTCGTCGCGCGTGAGGTTCGGAAGGGTTCCGGTTAGAACGAATGTTTTGCCGGCGAGCTTGCCGGCCGCGCGCGCGGTGCGTTTGGGCGCCGTCATATTGACGCGGGCGCGGCGCAACCGCTCGATCATTTGTCGATTCGCCGGCTGTTTGAAGAACAGCACGACGCTGCCGGCCACTTCCGGCCCGATGCCTTCGCTGCGCTGCAACTCCTCCTCGCGCGCGTCGGCGATCGCATCGATCGTACCGAAGTCGTTGGCCAGAATCTGCGCGGTCTGCGTGCCGACGAAGCGAATTCCTAAACCATAGAGCAGCGGCGCCAGGCCGCGTTCTTTCGAGCGGCCGATGTTGCGCAGGAGGCTCTCGATGCTCTTGGGTCCGGTGCGGGGAACCTGCGCGAGTGATTCCTCGCTGAGGCGATAGATGTCGGCAATGTCGCGCACGAGAGTACGCTCGGTGAGCTGCTGGGCCATCACGTCGCCCAAACCCTCGATGTCCATGGCGCCGCGCGACGCAAAGTGACGCACGCGTTCGTAGACTTGCGCTGGGCAAGCTGCGTTCGTGCAGCGCGACATCGCTTCGCCCGGCGGGTGATCGACGTCGCTTCCGCAGACGGGGCATCGGTCGGGCATGCGAAAACGGCGCTCCTTGCCGGTGCGCTCGGCCAACACAGGACCGACGACGCGCGGAATGACGTCGCCGGCGCGGGTTACCAGTACCGTGTCGCCGATCCGGATGTCGTTGTTTTGGATGTAGTCGCGGTTGTGGAGCGTGGCGCTCTTCACCGTGACGCCGCCGATCCGCACCGGTTTGAGCACAGCGTTAGGATTGAGCGTTCCGGTCCGCCCGACCGTCACCGCGATGTCGATGAGCTTCGTGCGAGCCTCACGCGGCTTGAATTTGAATGCAATCGCCCAGCGCGGGTCGCGCGCCACGACGCCGAGGTGCTCCTGGAGCACGAGATCGTCGACCTTCACGACGACGCCGTCAATTTCGTAATCGAGCTCGTCCCGCTTTTGCTCCCACTGCTCGCAGTATTCGAGAACGCCATCGAGCGTTGCCGCGCGCGCAATGTTCGGATTGACGGGAAGCCCGAAGCTTTCGAGGCGGCGCAACGCCTCCCACTGCGTCTGCAAAGCACCATCGCCGACCACGAGCTGGTAGGCAAAAAACGAAAGGCGCCGTTGCGCCGTCAGCGCCGGATCGAGCTGACGAACGCCGCCGGAGGCGGCGTTTCGGGGATTGGCAAAGACCGACAGCCCCTCGCGCTCGCGCGCGCTGTTCAACCGCTCGAAATTACTTTTGCGTAAATAAACTTCGCCGCGTGCTTCCAAGAACTCAGGTAGCGACTTCGAGCGCAGTCGCAGCGGAATCGTGTTGATTGTCCGAAGATTTGCCGTCACATCCTCGCCGATCCGCCCATCGCCGCGGGTTCCGCCGCGTACGAGCGAGCCGTTTCGGTAATCCAATGCGATTGCCAGCCCGTCGATCTTCAGCTCGCAAACGTACTGCACCGCCCGGCCGGCTAACCTGCGGGCGCGCTCGTCGAAGGCGCGCAGTTCGTCGAACGACGCCGCATTTGCTAAGCTCAGCATCGGTCGCGCGTGCTCGTACGGCGCGAAGCGCTCGGAGGCGGGCGCGCCGACGCGTTGCGTCGGCGAATCGGGCGTGCGCAGCTCGGGATGCTTCGTCTCCAGTTCGATGAGGTCGCGCAGCATGGCATCGTACTCGGCATCGATGATTTCGGGCTCGTCGAGCACGTAGTAGCGATGGTTCGCTTCTTCGATCTGGGCCCGCAATCGGTCGACGCGGGTCGCAGCGTTACGCTTCGACCGGGACTCTACCACTTTTCGCGAGATCGTTGAGCGCGAAGAGATTCTCTTGTTCCAAGCGCTCGAGCTCCGCGTCGTCGGGACGGTGATGGCCGACCGCACGCTGATCGCGAAGCACTGGAACCAGGTACGCCCCCGTATAGGAAGCGGGATTGGCCGCAACTTCCTCAGGGGTGCCGGTTGCGATCACCGTTCCCCCGCGATCGCCACCCTCCGGGCCGAGGTCGATCAGATAGTCGGACGTCTTGACGACGTCCAGGTTATGCTCGATCACCAACACCGTATTGCCCAATTTCACCAGGCGCTGCAGCACCTCGAGCAGCTTGTGAATGTCGGCGAAATGCAGACCCGTCGTCGGCTCGTCGAGAACGTAGAACGTGCGCCCGGTTGAACGGCGCGAGAGCTCGGTTGCGAGTTTAACGCGCTGGGCTTCGCCGCCGGAGAGCGTCGTCGCGGGCTGGCCCATTTTGATGTAACCTAAGCCGACGTCGCAGATCGTGCGCAGTTTCCCAGCAATCCGGGGGATGTTAGCGAAAAACTCGCTCGCCTCGTCGACTCGCATTTCGAGTACGTCCGAGATCGTCTTGCCGCGATACTTGACTTCGAGCGTCTGCGCATTATAACGGCGGCCTTTGCAGACTTCGCACGGAACGTAGACGTCGGGCAGGAAGTGCATCTCGATCTTGATGATACCGTCGCCTTGGCAGGCCTCGCAACGGCCGCCCTTGACGTTGAACGAAAAACGTCCCGGAGTATAACCGCGCATTCTCGACTCGGGAATAAGCGAGAAAAGCTCGCGAATGTGGTCGAAGGTTCCGGTGTACGTCGCGGGATTACTGCGCGGCGTTCGGCCGATCGGGGATTGATCGATCACCACGAGCTTATCGAGTTGCGCTGCGCCTTTGACGGTGCCGTAGGTTCCACCGGGCGGCTGGCGGTGAAGGTGCTGATTGAGCGCCCGCACGAGAATCTCGTTGACCAACGTGGACTTCCCGCTGCCGCTGACGCCCGTCACCGCGGCAAAAATGCCGAGCGGCACGCGCACGTCGATGCCGCGCAGATTGTTCGCGCGCGCATTGCTGATCTCGAGCCACCCGCGTGGTTCGCGCCGCCGCTTCGGAATCGGAATGAACTTGCGTCCCGACAAGTACGCGCCGGTCTCCGATTTCGGATTCGCGATGACGTCGGCGAGCGTGCCCGACGTCAATATCTCGCCGCCCTCGGCGCCGGCGCCGGGCCCGATGTCGACGACCACGTCGGCGGTCCGCATCGTGTCCTCGTCGTGCTCGATGACAATTAAAGTGTTGCCGAGATCGCGCAATGTCGCCAGCGTCGCGAGCAGCCGGTCGTTGTCGCGCTGGTGCAAACCGATCGACGGTTCGTCGAGAATGTACAAGACGCCGACGAGCGCGCTTCCGATCTGCGTCGCGAGCCGAATGCGTTGCGATTCGCCGCCGGCAAGAGTCGTCGCCGAGCGCGCCAGCGTCAGGTAGTTCAAGCCAACGTTAGTCAAGAATCCCAGCCGCGCGCGGATCTCCTTGACGATCTGGTGGGCGATCTTCTCCTGTCGTTCGGTCAGCGTGAGCGTACGGAAGAACAGCTCGAGCGCTTCGATCGACATCCGCGTGAGGTCGTCGACGTTGCGGCCGCCGATCGTCACAGCCAGCGCTTCGGGCTTGAGGCGGGCGCCCTTGCATGCCGGACATGTCGAGGCCGACATGTACTTCTCGATGTCCTCTTTAACCAATTCACTGGACGTCTCGCTGTAGCGGCGCTGCAGATTGTTGAGCACGCCTTCGAATGACGCGCGATACTCCCACGTTTTGCCGCCGCGCGACGTATACGCGAACGTCTGCTCGTGGTCGGTGCCGTAAAGAATAACGTCGAGGACCTCATCGGAGAGCTGCTCCACCGGCGTCGTCATCTTCACGCGATAACGCCGCAGCACGCGCTCGAGCTGCTGCATGTAGTACGGATTCATAGAAGGATAGCGCCCGCTGCCCAGCGCGCGGCTCCACGGCACGATCGCGCCGTCGCCGATGGATTTGCTGCGATCCGGAATCACCTTCCACGGATCGATCTCGATCTTTTCGCCGAGGCCGCTGCACGCCGGACACGCCCCATACGGCGAGTTGAACGAAAAGAGCCGCGGCGCCAGCTCTTCGAACGAGAGGCCGCAGTAGACGCACGCAAACGCTTCGCTAAAAGTCAGCTCCCGATCACCCTTCGACTCGCTTCGCTCGCTCAGGACAAGCACCGTGACGATGCCGGTCGAGAGGCGCAGCGTCGTTTCGACCGAATCGGCGAGCCGCTTGCGTATCGCGGGTTTCATCACCAGCCGATCGACGATCACCTCGATCGTATGTTTGCGTTTCTTATCGAGCGCGATCTTTTCACGAAGTTCTTTGATTTCACCATCGACCCGAACGCGCGCAAAGCCTTCCTTGGCGATCTCCTCGAAGAGTTTGGTGTACTCTCCCTTGCGCCCGCGCACCAGGGGCGCCAGCAGCGTCATCCTCGCCCCTTCCGGCAGCTCCATGATCGAATCGACGATCTGGTCGCTCGACTGCGTGCTGATCTCGCGCCCGCACTGATAGCAATGCGGCGTGCCGACTCGCGCGTAGAGCAACCGGAGGTAATCGTACACTTCGGTAACCGTACCGACCGTCGAGCGGGGATTGCGGGATGTGGACTTCTGATCGATCGAGATGGCCGGAGAGAGGCCTTCGATATAGTCGACGTCGGGCTTCTCCATCTGCCCGAGAAACTGGCGCGCGTAGGACGAGAGCGACTCGACGTAGCGGCGCTGGCCTTCGGCATAGATCGTATCGAAGGCAAGCGAGGATTTCCCGGAACCCGAAAGGCCGGTTACGACGATCAAGCGGTTGCGCGGCAGCACGAGATCGACGTTCTTGAGATTGTGCTCGCGCGCGCCCTTAATAACGATGGAATCGATTGGCACTGCTATCTACGATACCCGACCGGAGCGTAGAAGTATGCGCCCGACTTGCGCGATTGAGCCGCAGGTCGCATCGGGAGGCGCCGCGCCGGGCGGCAGCTTCTCGTCGCGGACGTTGAGCCAAACCGTGTAGAGCCCGGCCTCGATCGCCCCGTGAATGTCGCGCTCGTACCGGTCGCCCACCATGGCGCTGTGAGCCGGCGCGCCGCCTAATGTGCGGCAGGCGTGCGCGAAGAGCAGCGGGTCGGGCTTCACCATTCCGACCTCGTCGGCCAAGAAAACCGCGTCAAAAAACTCGCTGATCTGCAGCAAGGCGATCTTCTCGCGATGCGTCTCGGAGAGTCCGTTGGTAACGATTCCGAGCTTCATGCCGAGCTCGCGCAACTCGCGCAGAAGCTCGACCGCGCCGGGAAAGAGAGTAAAGTATTTCGCGCGATAGGCATGGTAGCGCTCGGCGCTGCGTTGCGCGAGCTCCGGATCGTGGCCCATGCCGACTTTTTCGAGCGCAGTTTGCCACATGCTCGCGCGCCAAACGCTCGCGCGAATGCTCGCGAGCTTGGTCTTCAGATCGTCGGCGGAGAGGCGGTGCCAAAAGCCCTCGGCCTCCGCTACATACGCCGCTTTGAGCGCCAGCGCGTCGATGCCGTGCTCGGCGGCCACTTCCCTCGCAACCTCTTCGGCGGCGCTGTGATACGCATAGGTGTCGTCGTGCAGCGTGTCGTCCAAATCGAAGAGCACGAGATCGATGCGGCGCGCACGATCCATCCTATTGAATGTGCGGCAGACGTTGCTGCAAGTAGAGCCAACCGTCGGGTGAGATCCGTACCGACCCTGAGAACGGCGTCGAGAACGCGTTGATGACGATGAACAGCATTCCGATGAGGCCGACCAAAATGGCGGTCATCACGAGCTGCGCGGGGCGATTCTCGACGCCGAAGATATAACAAAAGGCGATCATCGCGAGCGCCCCGGCGATGAGTGCGAACCACAACACCGATGGAACGGCGGGCACCGTTTCGATCAACCGCGAGCGACGAGCGTCGACCAGCCGTTCTGCCATACGCATTGCACCCTGCTGCGCCGCAAACTGCCTCCAATTACTCGATGGAAAGTTGTTCACACGGTAGAAAGCGTCGTCGATCAAGTCCGCTCCGGCTTGGGAAACCTGCTGCCCGCGGGCCATCGTCGGCCATTCGACGCGAATCACGAGTTCTACGTAGCGGCGCAGTTCGCTCCGAATTTCTGAACGCGTCGGATCGGTGAAACCGTCCACAGCATGATACAAGTCGGCGACGGAGTTGACCTCGTTCTCGACGTTCGAAACCGTTGCATCATACTTCTGCCAAACTACCACGACGACGAAGCCAAGCACCACGGCGTAGAGTATCCCTACTGCCGAGAAGAGGTATCCGGCCACGTCGTTGTTGCGCCGCAACACCTCGCTGCGGAGGCGACGCTGTATGAAAGCGTGGATCGCAACCGAACAGGCCACGACGCCGGCGACGATCAGCAGTTCCGCGACTAGCTGCGGGACGCTTACGATCGAGCGGGTAAACGCCGTCACCTCAGTTGCCGACGAGCTCAGCCAGCGCAGTCTCGAAAATCTTTGGGGCCCTTCCGCCAAAGAGAATGGACTCGTTTCCTCCGATCTGCCGGCGCAGCTCGATCAGCTCGTCGCGCAGCGCCGCCGCCTTTTCGAACTCCAGATTCGCAGCCGCTTCGCGCATCTTGCGCTCCAAATCCCGGGCCATCTTCGCCGCCACGTCGCGAGGCAGCTTGTCGAGCTTGAGCCTTGCCGTATTCTCTTCGGTGGCGCCGACCATGCTCAGGATGTCGTGGATTTGCTTGCGCACCGATCTCGGCTCGATGCCGTGCTCGCGGTTGTAGGCCAGCTGCAGTTCGCGGCGGCGGCGTGTTTCACCGATGGCGCGAGCCATCGACTCGGTGACGAGGTCGGCATACATGATGACCTTGCCGTCCACGTTTCGTGAGGCCCGCCCGATCGTTTGAATCAGCGACGTGCTGTCGCGCAGGTAACTCTCTTTGTCCGCGTCCAGGATTCCGACCAGCGAGACTTCCGGCAAGTCAAGCCCCTCGCGCAGCAGATTGATTCCGACCAATACGTCGAAGACGCCGGCGCGCAGATCGCGCAGAATCGCAACGCGCTCGAGCGTATCGATCTCACTGTGTAGATATCGCACTCGCAGCCCATTTTCGATGAGAAAATCCGTGAGGTCCTCGGCCATCTTCTTGGTTAACGTCGTTACCAGCACGCGCTCCCTGCGCGCCGCGCGCACCGCGATCTCCTCCATGAGATCGTCGACCTGGTTGCGAGTCGGCCGCACTTCGACCCCCGGATCGACCAGACCGGTCGGCCGAATGACCATCTCGACGACTTGCGTGCTGCGCTCGCGTTCGTACGCGCGCGGCGTGGCCGATACGTAAACCACTTGATTGATGTGTTCGTCGAACTCCTCGTAGGTCAACGGCCGGTTGTCGAGCGCGCTCGGCAGCCGGAAACCATGTTCGACCAGGGTCTCCTTGCGCGTCCGGTCGTTCTTGTACATGCCGTGGACTTGCGGAAGCGTGGCGTGCGACTCGTCCACGAAGAGCAACCAATCTTTGGGGAAGAAGTCGATGAGACACCACGGCGTCGAGCCGGGCTCGCGTCCGGTAAGATGGCGCGAATAGTTCTCGATGCCGTTGCAGTAGCCGACTTCGCGCAGCATGTCGAGATCGTAGCGCGTTCGCATCTCGAGGCGCTGCGCCTCCAGCAGCTTGCCGTTCCGTCTGAAGTACGCGAGCCGGTCGTCGAGCTCGGCTTCGATCGAAACGATAGCGCGGCGGAGCTTCTCCTCGGGCGTGATGAAGTGCTTCGCCGGAAAGATCAGGAGCTCGTCTTTGCTCTCCATGTATTCGCCGGTCAGCATGTTGACGACATTGATCGCTTCGATTTCGTCGCCGAAGAACTGGATGCGATGGACCTGCTCTTCATCGACGCCGACGAACTCCAGCGTGTCACCGCGAACGCGGAACGTGCCGCGCACGAGATTGAGATCGTTACGTCGGTACTGCATGTCGACGAGCTTGCGCAACAAAACATCTCGGTCGACCTGTTCTCCTACCCTGACTCGCGCCGACATTTCCATATAATCCGACGGCGAGCCCAAGCCGAAGATGCACGAGACCGAGGCCACAATCAACGTATCGCGGCGGGTCAGAAGCGATTGCGTGGCGGAGTGGCGGAGCCGCTCGATCTCGTCGTTGATCGAACTATCCTTCTCGATGTAGGTGTCCGTCGACGGCACGTATGCTTCGGGCTGGTAGTAGTCGAAGTACGAGACGAAGTACTCGACCGCGTTATTGGGAAAGAATTCCCGAAACTCGGCGCAGAGCTGCGCGGCCAGCGTCTTGTTATGGCACAAGACGAGCGTCGGCTTGCGCACGATCTCGAGGGTGCGCGCCATCGCCATGGTCTTGCCGCTGCCGGTGACTCCGAGCAACGTTTGGGCGCGGTCCCCGCGCACGACCCCTTGGGCCAACGCCTCCGTTGCCTTGGGTTGATCCCCGGCGAGCGCAAAGGGGGAGACTAAGGTGAACTCCGTAGCCATGCCTTCCTTCAAACAGCCTCCGAGGGCCGAACGATTCATCCAGCGAAGCGTACGGCCGTGAATCAGCCGCCGCTTCTTTTCTCCGGCAACTCGAATCCGCAACTGGCCGAAGAGATCGCCAAGCGGCTGCGCCTGCACGTCGGCAAGGCGACGGTTTCGGAGTTCAAAAACGAAGAAACGCGGATCGAGATTCACGAGAACGTCCGGGGCGCCGAAGTCTTCGTGATCCAATCGGTTTGCAAAGCTCCCAACGGCAAAGGCGTCAACGACGCCGTGATGGAGCTGCTCTTGATGATCGACGCGCTGCGCCGAGCCTCGGCGGCACGGATCACGGCAGTGATTCCATATTACGGCTACGCGAAGCAAGACAAAAAGACCAAAGGGCGCGAGCCGATCTCGGCAAAGGTAATCGCGAACCTTCTGAAGGTCACTGGCGCGCGCCGCATCGTCACGATGGACCTGCACGCCGCGCAGATTCAAGGCTTCTTCGACATTCCGGTCGACAATCTGATGGCGATGCCCGTGCTGTGCAATTATCTCAAAAAAGAAGGTCTCTGCGACGACAAGATCGTCGTCGTTTCGCCCGACGCAGGCGGCGTGCACCGGGCCGAACTGTTCGCCAAGCGGCTGAACAGTTCGCTCGCGATCGCGTTCAAACGCCGGCCGGAGCCGGACGTCGCCGAGGTCACCGACATCGTCGGTGACGTGGCCGGAAAGGTTGCAGTGGTCGTCGACGACATGATCTCAACCGGTGGAACGCTGGCCAAGGCCGCGAACGCCATCAAGGCGCGGGGTGCCACCCGCGTCTTCACCGTCGCGTCGCACGGCATCTTCGCCGGCGACGCGGTCAAGGATCTCGAGGAGTCGGCGATCGAGCGAGTGCTGTTCACCAATACCATCCCGTTCCCAGGCGGGGCAGACCACCCGAAGTTCGTCCAGCTCTCCATCGCGCAAATCTTTGCTGACGCCATCAACCGTATCACGACCAACCGTTCGGTCTCGGAGCTGTTCGCGGGCGACGAGGCGCCGGCCGGTGTGCTGCAGCCTGCGCCGGAAGCCGTCGCGGCAGTCTAAAGTAAGGCAACCGTGGCGAAAAAAGACTTAAGACTCTCCATTGAGCCCCGAGACAAACTCGGTACGACCGGCGCACACGCGGTTCGCGCGGCCGGAAAAGTTCCGGCGGTGTTGTACGGTCACGGCGATGCACCCGAGCATATCGCGGTCGACGCCCACGACTTCGGCGAGCTGCTTGCGCACGGCGGGCGGAACGCGATCATCACGCTGACCGATGGCAGCCGCAAGCGGCAAACGGCACTCGTGCGCGAGCTCCAGCTACACCCGGTTTCGCGGCGAATTCTTCACGCCGATCTCCAACGTGTCTCAGCCGACGAAACGATCAACACGCGCTTGCCGATCGTGACGGTCGGCGTCGCCGCGGGGGTTCGGAATTCCGGTGCCGTCATGGACGTCATCACGCACGAGCTCGAAGTCGAGGGACCGGCGAGCCGTATCCCCGAGCACCTCGAAGTCGACGTGACGGCGCTCGGCGTACACGAGCACGTAACCGCCGGCAGCATTGCGCTTCCCGCCGACTTCAAGCTGCTGACGAGCCCCGACACGATTGTCGTCGCGATCGAGCCGTCGCGCACGGCGCGCGAACTCGAAGAAGCGGCGGCACCGGCAGCCGAAGCGGTCGTCGAACCCGAAGTTATCGGCGGCGAACCGACGCCCGCAACAGAGGAGCAGTAGCTGGCCGAACGGCTGGTCGTCGGTCTCGGCAATCCCGGAAAAGAGTACGCGCAGACGCGCCATAACGTCGGCTTCATGGTCGTCGACGAAGTCGCGCGCCGCTATGGAATCACGAAATGGCGGAAACGGGACAGCGCACATCAAGCCCTCGATTCGGAACGCCGGATCGTCTTCGTCAAGCCGACTTCGTTTATGAACCTTGCCGGCACGCCGGTTCGCTTGATTTCCTCGTGGTACCGCGTTCCGCCGGGAGACGTACTCGTCGTCAGCGACGACATGGACTTACCGTTCGGTAAGCTGCGCATGCGGCTGCGCGGCGGACACGGTGGGCACAATGGGCTGCGCTCGGTCATTGCAACGATCGGCGAAGACTTCCCGCGCATTCGAGTCGGCGTCGGTCGCCCCGAATTCGACGCCATCGATCACGTGATCGGGCCGTTCAGCGACGCGGAGCGAAAAGCGGTTCCCGAAATGATTGCCGCAGCGGCGGATGGCGTCGAGCTTTGGATCGGGGGCGACCTTGAAGCGGCGATGCGCTTCATCAATTCGTGGGAGCCGAACCCTATCGACAGCCGCTCGGAACGTGATTGATCGCGGCGACGCGCGCGCCGATTCCGGCCGCAGTATAAAGGAAGAGCGTCGCGGACCCCTCAGGGCAAACCTCGATCATGCGCTGATCGCTCGCCCGCACGAGCGCGCGCACCGCGGCCGAGGGATCGGCGGTGACGGCAACGGCGTACCGGTCGGCGTCGAAATCATACGAGCGCAGCGCGGCATTGCGAACGGGGACGGCACCGAGGTACACGAGCGCAAGCAGCGCGCCGACGATCGCCAGACGCGAAAGCGGATCGTCGTCGCGCCGGAACCGGATGCGATCGGCAATCACGATCGCGATTGCCGCAAAAACGATGATCACGCCGCCTTCGATGAGCGCTACCGTGACGAGATCGCCGTGTGCGACGCGTTCGAGTTCGTACGCGATCTGATATTCGATCTCGGGCTCCGTCTCGGCGACCGCGACGCTATGGCTGAGCAGAATCCGCCGGGGAGTTCCCAAACCGAGCACCACGACCTGCCCCGCAGGAGAGTTGTCCGTAGTTTCGACCGCCGGAACCGGCGTGAGATGAACGCGCACGAACATGGCTCGAACCTGCGTATCGAGCGTCGCCTGCAGCGGGCGAATAGCGTGAGTGCCGAAACGCTGAACGTACGGATACAGATAGGACCAGCCAACGCTGGCGGCAAGAACCCCGACCATTGTGTAGAGGTACCACTGGTGGGTTCGCTCGGCCAGCCAGAGGACGATCGCGGCAATCAGGCCGGCAACGATCATGCCCGCGAGCGTGTGAAGGATCCAGTACGCCCCCCAGGTGCGAGTCAGTTCCTCCGACACCTGCAAGACGCGGTCGACACGATAGAGATAAAAGGAAGGAAGAATTGCGGCTAGGCGCGCGACCAGCGCCAGCGCCGCGCCGAAAAGAAAGCGCACGCTCCATTCCGAGCGGATGCGGCGCCGCAGCCAGTCGCGTAGCGCCGCGGCCCTTCCCGAGCTCCACAAATAGAAGAGCGCCGCCGCTTCAAAGAGTTGAACCAGAATCCACCCGAGCAGCGTCCAATGGGCGCGCCGCACCGCCGCGGCTTGGCGCGCGGGATCGACGAGCGATATGGCGGGCTGGGTCATCAATTGGCTCTGCGTCAGCGCATCGACGCGACGATCCAGCGCGTTAGGACGCTCGATCGCTGCCGAAGCGCTCGCTCCGAAGAGCAGGAGTAGAGCAGCGACGACAGCCGCGCGAGCGACCCGGCGCCCTATATCACGATACACTTTACGTCGTATCGCTCGAAGGCTGGGTCGGTCGTTACTACCGTAAGACTTTCAAGCTGAGCTTGGGCAGTAAGCATTCGATCGAAAGGGTCGGTATGTTGCATCGGTAGTTCGGCCACGGCGAGCGCGTGCTCTTCGGTTATCGGCAGGGATAGAATGTTTGATTCGCGCGCTCTTCGCGGGACGTAGAGCGCCGGGTTGCTCGGCAGCCTCATTTTTCCAATCCGAACCTTAATCGCGATCTCCCAAGCGCTCGCAGCCGAGAGATAGAGATGGTTTTCCGCATTCCGAAGCTGCTGCCAAATTTTTGGCTTGATCTTTCCCGGATGAAGGAACATCCAAAGAAAGACTTGCGTGTCGAGGAGCAACCTCACGCGTAAAACTGTTTTAACAGCTCGGGCGGCAGGGGTTCGTTGAAGTCATCGGCCACAAAGCCAAGGCCCTCGTCATTGGCGAACGAACGCTCTTTGGCAGCTGTCGCCGCCACGATGCGCGCGGCGGGCACTCCATCGCGTGTTACCAAAACTTCTTCGCCGGCTTCAGCTCGCTTGACGAGCGCCGAGAAGTGCGCCTTTGCCTCACCGATGCTCGCGCGTTTCATGGTTCCAGCATATTGGCTTGACCAAACTTAGTCAAGCTATTTAGTCATTGCGGAGCCTACGCCGTCAACCCAGAAGGCTAGGCCCTGAGGGTCTTACTTTTTGGGCAGGGGGCGGGCCGGATTGCCGGCAACGCGTTCGCCGGGCGGAACGTCCTTGGTGACGACCGATCCGGCTCCCGTCAACGCGCCGTCGCCCACGTGGACCGGCGCGACGAGCGAGGTGTTCGAGCCGATTGAAACGTCGCGACCGACGATCGTCTCGTTTTTCTGTTGGCCGTCGAAATTGCAGGTAATCGTACCAGCGCCGATATTCGTCGCTTCGCCGATCGTCGCATCGCCGAGATACGACAGGTGACTGACCTTCACGCGACCCGCCAGTTCGGATTTCTTGATCTCGACGAAGTTGCCGACGTGGACGCGATCGGCCAGCACCGTTTCTCCGCGCACGTGCGCGTACGGGCCGACGGCCACGTCGTTGCCGATCATCGTATCTCTGACGACGCTCTCGCGAATCGTCACACGGTCGCCGAGCTTCGCATTCGAGAGGCGGCTATTGGGACCGACGATGCAGCCGCTCCCGAGCCGCGATAGGCGCGAGATCGCCGTGTTCGGATAGATGACCGTGTCGCTGCCGATCTCCAGCTCGGGTTCCAGGTACGTTGTTTCGGGATCGACGATCGTGACGCCGTCGCGCATGTGCTGCGCGCAGAGCCGCGCGTTCATTTCCCGGCGGGCGACGGCCAACTCGGTGCGATCGTTGATGCCCAAGACCTGAAGATGATCGGGTGCGAGCACCGGCCGAACCTTCTTTCCCGCATTGACGAAATACTCGACAGCATCGGTGAGATAGTACTCCGACTGGGCGTTATCGTCGCGCAGCTGCATGACGGCGTCGCGCAACGCGTGCTCGTCGAACGCGTAGATGCCGGCGTTCATCTCGTCGATGGCGAGCTGATCCGGCGTTGCGTCACTGACTTCAACTATCCGCTCGACGGCGTCATTACGGCGGACGATGCGCCCGAAATTCGACGGCAGCGGCATCTTTGCCGTCACCAAAGCCATCACTGGATTGCTCCGCCCGCCGGCGTTGAGCGAACCCGCCATCGCGCGGAAGAGATCCGGCGGCACCAGCGGCATGTCACCGCAGGCAATGATGATGCGCCCCGGCGTGCGTAGCTCGAGCCGCTCCAGCGCGATGCGCACGGCGTGCCCGGTTCCGAGCTGTTCCGGCTGTACCACTCCGGTAACGCCGAATCGGGCGATTTGGGCCTGGACCTCGTCGTTCACTACGGCCACGATTTCGTCGATGCCGCCGGCGCGTAGTGCTTGCAGCACGTACCAGAGCATCGGCCGCCCGCAGATCTCGTGCAGAACTTTCGACCGGGCGCTCTTCATGCGCGTTCCCTTACCGGCGGCCAGAACGATCGCTCGAATCACACCGCTACCTCGGGGCTCAACAGCAGCTGCCATTCGTCCCGCTCGCGCTGGCTGGGCGCACCCAACAGGTCGAGCGCGTTGCGCAAACGCTCGCGAACGATGTCACGGCCCAAGAGCTCCATCGAATCGAACAGCGGGATCGACGTCGGGCTTCCGGTGATCGCAACGTAAAACGGGCGGGCCACGTCCCGCGCTTTCTTATTCAACGCCTGGGCGATACGTTTGATCACCCCTTCGATCGCGAAGGCGTTCCACGCCGGAAGCGCATCCAGCTCCGAGAGCGCGAGCGCGAACGCTTGGCGCACCTCGAGATCGTCGAGTTTGACGTTTTGGAAATCTTCGGGGCGCAGCGAGACGCGCCCTGAGAAGAGAAATGCCAAGAGCGGCCCCAAGTCGCTCAGCCGTTCGATGCGCGGCGCCGCGACTTCGGCGAGGCGCTTCAGACGCTCCGGCGAGATCGCCCACTCTTGCACGCGCTGCACGAACGACGCGGGATCGAGACGCTCGCGAATGTAGCGCCCGTTGAGCCAATTGAGCTTGTCATAATCAAAGACCGGACCGCCCGTCGGAACGTGTTCGACCTCGAAGCGCCGAACGATCGTGGGCAGATCCATCAACTCGTCTTCGCCTTCGCGAGTCGCGTTGGCGAGCAGCGCCAAAAAATTGATCAGTGCTTCGGGCAAGTACCCCATCGCGCGAAAGAAGAGAATCCCGGTCGGATTCTTACGTTTGCTCAGCTTGCTCTTATCGGGATTGCGCAACAGCGGAAGGTGCATCATCTTCGGCGGCTGCCAGCCGAAGTACGAGTAGAGCAACAGGTGTTTTGGTGCGCTCGAGACCCACTCTTCACCGCGAAAGACGTGCGTGATCCCCATGAGATGATCGTCCACGACGTTGGCGAGATGATACGTCGGCAGACCATCCGACTTCATTAGGACCTGCATGTCGACGCTGCCGTAATCGAACTCGATGGGCCCGCGACGCAGATCCTCGACGACGCAGACGCCTTCGTCGGGAACCCGCAGACGCACGACATACGGCTCGCCGGATGCCTCGCGCCGCGCGATCTCTTCCGGCGGATACGTCAAGCAGAGGCCATCGTAGCGCGACGGCTGCGCGGCAGCCCGCTGAGCGACCCGCATCTCTTCCAGTCGCTGCTGCGTGCAGAAACACTTGAATGCGTGGCCCGCGGCCAACAGCTTTTCCGCATATTCGCGATAGATGCTCGAGCGCTCGCTCTGCCGATACGGTCCGTGCGGGCCGCCGACGTCGGGGCCTTCATCCCACGAAAGCCCGCACCATCGCAGCGTTTCGAGAATCGAGCGCTCGCTCTCAGCGGTGCTGCGGGCTTGATCCGTGTCCTCGATGCGGAGAATGAACTCGCCGCCGTGTTGTTTCGCAAAGCAGTAGTTGACCAGCGCAACGTAGGCGGTGCCCACGTGCGGATCGCCCGTCGGCGACGGCGCGACGCGCGTGCGAACTGCCGACATTAGCCTACCAGCGCTCTTCGCTTACCGCACTCGGTCTGAACGAAGTCGATGATTTCTTGCAGCGGTGCGCCCGGCGTGAAGATTCCGCGGACGCCGAGCTCGCGCAGTCGCTTGGCATCGTCCGGCGGAATCGTCCCACCGCCGAAAAAGACGATGTCCTCGGCATTTTGCGCCCGCAGCTGCTCGACGACGAGTGGAAAGAGCGTCATATGGGCGCCTGACAGGATCGATAGACCGATTCCGTCGGCATCTTCCTGGATCGCGGTCTGCACGATCTCCTCGGGCGTTTGAAAGAGGCCCGTATAGACGACTTCCATGCCGGCGTCGCGCAACGCCCGAGCGATTACTTTGGCGCCTCGATCGTGTCCGTCGAGGCCGGCCTTAGCGATGACGATGCGCAGCGGTCGGTCGTTCATGTCCTATTCCGTCGCGGTGGCGACTCAAATGTAGCGCTTCCTCGAGCTTGCGCACGACTTGCTTGAGCGTGCGGCGCATGCGATAGAGCTCGATATCGGTTCGGCACCGAAAGCCGTGTTTGTGCCGCATCAAAGTACCGGCGTCTCCTTATACCGCCCGAAGACCTCGGCCATCGCCTCAACGATCTCGCCTTCCGTACAGTAGGCATTCACGCAATCGATCAAGTGCGGCATCAGATTATCTTTCGGATCCGCGCAGGCGGCCTGAAGGCGCTCCAGCACAATCGGAACGGCGGCGGAGTCGCGCCGCCCGCGAACCTGCTGCACCGCGCGGGCCTGCTCGCGTTCGGTCGCCTCGGTGATTTTCAACAGCTCGATTTCCTCGCGCTCCTCGTCCTTGGAAAACGCGTTGACGCCGACAATGATCCGGTCCCGGCGTTCGATCGAGCGCTGATACCGATAGCTCGCTTCAGCGATCTCGCGCTGAAAGAAACCCGCCTCGATGGCTTCTATTACTCCGCCGTACTCGGCAATCTGCGCAAAGTACGCCTCGGCCTGGCGCTCCATCTCCGCGGTTAGAGCTTCGACGAAGTACGAGCCGCCCAACGGGTCGACAACGTTCGTTACGTTCGTTTCGTATGCCAAGACCTGCTGCGTACGCAGTGCGATCTCAACCGATTTCTCGCTCGGGAGCGCCAAGACTTCATCCATCGAATTCGTGTGCAACGATTGCGTCCCGCCGAGCACTGCGGCCATCGCTTCGAAAGCCACGCGGACGATGTTGTTTTCGGGCTGTTGCGCCGTTGCGCTGCAGCCCGCGGTTTGGGTATGGAAGCGCAGCTGCCACGAACGGGGATTGCGCGCGCCGTACTTCCCGCGCATGTGCCTCGCGTAGATCCGTCGCGCAGCCCGAAACTTAGCGATCTCTTCGAAAAAGTCAATGTGCGAGTTGAAGAAGAACGAAAGGCGCGGCGCAAAGAAATCCACGTCCATGCCCGCCGCCATGCAGGCCTCGATGTACGCAAAGCCGTCGGCAAGCGTGAATGCAAGCTCCTGCGCCGCAGTCGAGCCCGCCTCACGAATGTGATAGCCGGAGATCGAGATTGTATTCCACTTTGGCATTTCGCGCGTGCAAAAATCGATCATGTCGACGATGATGCGCATGTGTGGTCGCGGCGGGAAGATCCATTCCTTTTGCGCGATGTACTCTTTGAGGATATCGGCCTGAATCGTGCCGCCTAGTTTAGCGCGTGGAATGCCTTTTTTCTCGGCCGCGGCGATATACTGAGCGAGCGCGATGCAGGCAGGTCCGTTGATCGTCATCGACGTGGTGATCTCGCCCATGTCGATGCCGTCGAAGAGCAGCTCCATATCCGCCAGAGAATCGATCGCAACGCCGCACTTGCCGACTTCGCCGCGCGATTGCGGCGCGTCGGAGTCATAGCCCATGAGCGTCGGCATGTCGAACGCGACCGAAAGCCCGTGCTGACCGTGCTCGAGCAAAAAGTGATAGCGCTCGTTGGTTTGCGCCGCGGTGCCGAATCCGGCGAACTGGCGCATCGTCCACAGCCGATCGCGATACCCGTTGGCATGAATTCCGCGCGTGTACGGATATTCGCCCGGCCAGGCGAGATCGCGCGCGAGGTCCAGCTCCGCAACGTCTTGCGGGTCGTAGACCTTCTGGAGCGGGACGTCGGAAATCGTCCGGTCGAGTGCGCCGGCGCCGGGCCCTTTGCGTACCCGGCCTTTCGCGGATGCCTCCTCCCAGCGACGGCGCTGCTCCTCGAACTCGGGCGTCGGCTGCGCCCCCAGCCCACTGGAATGTTCTATCAGCCTCATCCTATGAGGGCCTGTCCTGAGCGAGCGGAGCGAGTCGAAGGAGCCATAGGGGCCGAGCCTTTCGACGCACGAGCATAATTTTCCCTAAAAGCAAGCTTTGGCAAAACCAAGCTATGGCGCGAAGACCGAGAGGATTCGATCTGCCGCTTCGTACGGGTCGATGTCGTCGTGCATGTCGCTGCGCAGCGCGCGGTCGAGACGCCGTTCCAAGTGTCCCATCGCGAGCTGCCGCACTTGGTGCAAGAACGCCTCCCGCCGCCGCTGCTCGATTTCCCCCGTTTCGTTCAGATATGCCGTGTGCCGTTCGATCGCACTCCAAAGCTCCTCGATGCCTTCTCCCGCGAGCGCCTGCGTCGCGACCAGCTCAGGCACCCAGCCGGACCATTGCAGCATCTCCATCATCGAGCGAATCTCGCGCCGCAATTGATCGGCCATCGGATGGTCGGCTTTGTTCACGACGAAGATGTCGGCGATCTCCATGATGCCAGCTTTGAGCACTTGGATCGAGTCGCCGCTCCCGGGCTGCAGTGCGACGAGCGTCGTTTGCGCGAGCTCCGCGATCGCCACCTCGCTCTGCCCGACACCGACCGTTTCGATGATGATGACGTCGAAGCCGAAAGCGTCCATCAACAACACCGCATCGGCGGTAGCGCCGGCGAGTCCGCCGAGATGTCCGCGACTCGCCATCGAGCGGATGAAGACCGCCTCGTCGGTAAAATGTTCGGCCAGCCGGATGCGATCGCCGAGCAGGGCGCCATGCGAAAACGGCGAGCTCGGATCGACGGAAACGACGCCGACGCGCTTGCCCAACGCCCGCGCCTTGCGCACGAGCACCGAGGCGAGCGTTGATTTGCCGACGCCCGGTGGGCCGGTGAGTCCGATCGTCATCGCATGCCCGGTCTTTGCATAGAGGGCCCGCACGAGGTCGCCGCCGCGTCCGGCTTCCGCATGGGAAATCGCCCTCGCAAGCGCACGCGGCTTGCGCAGTTCAAAATCGCGTAGGAGTTCGGTAAACGACGGTTGACTTACCAATGCGTGCTTCCTTGCGGCTTACTGCAAGAGCGGACCTTCTCAGCCCTTGCGGCGATTTGCGCGGCCGTGCTCCTCACATTCACGGCGGTGCCCGCCCACGCGCAAACGCTCGTCGTACCGCTGACCGGCAAACGGGTGCGCGATATCCAAACCGCCGCGCTCTTTCACACACTGCTGCACGACTTCTTCCTTGAAGACGACGCTACGACGTACGTGCAAACCGGCGACATACCGGTGATGTGGTTGCGCGACTCGTCGGCTCAAACGATTCCGTACATTCGCTTCCAAATCGCATATCCGGTGTTGCGAGCACGATTCGTCGGCGTCATCGAACGCAACGCTCGCAACATCATCGCCGATCCATATGCGAACGCCCATTTGGCCGACTACCGCGTTTGGGAGCGCAAGTGGGAGATCGACTCACTCGCCTGGCCCGTCGTGCTCGCCTCAGTCTATTGGCGCTCGACGCACGATCCGACCGTCTTTACGCCGGATCTGCATCGCGCGCTGCAACTCGTCGTCTCGACCTACGGATGCGAGGAACGTCATCGCTCCTGCAGCCGGTATCGCTACCCAGAGCGCGTGTACTCGAACGACGCGTACAACGCCGCGACCGGCATGATTTGGGGCGCCTTCCGCCCATCGGACGATCCGGTTCAATATCGCTTCAACATACCGCAAAACGCAATGGCGGTCGTGGCTCTGCGCGACGTCCGGCAGCTGGCGACCGATGGTTACGGCGACGGCGCTCTGGCCGGCGCGGCGCGAGCGCTAGCCGCGCGAGTTCAGATCGGAATCGAACAATACGGACGCTTCTTCAATGCCGGCCGGCGTGTTTGGATGTACGCCTACGAAGCCGACGGTTACGGCAAATACAACCTGATGGACGATGCGAACATTCCCAACCTGACGACCCTGCCGTATATCGATTGGTGCTCGACGTACGATCCAACGTATCTGGCAACGCGGACGTTTACGCTCAGCATGGACAACCCGTTCTACTTTTCGGGGCGCTACGCGCAGGGACTCGGAAGTCCGCATACGCCATACGATTACGTCTGGCCGCTGGGCATCATCGGGCGGGCGATCACGTCAACCTCATCGATTGAGGTGGCGACGGCAATCACGACGCTTGCCGAAACCGACAGTGAGAGCGGCTTGATCCACGAGAGCTTTTATCCGGACGGATACTGGCGCTACACGCGTCCCGAGTTCGGTTGGGCGAACGCACTGGGGGCCGAACTCCTGTTCCGCAGCTTGGCAGGTCAGTCGGCGACCCAGTTCGCGTGGAACGGTCCGATCATGCCGTTTCAACAGCGCTCGACGATACCGCGACTGGTGCCGTTCTTCACGCAGATCGAGAACGCGGCGGAATTGGTCGGTACGCTTGGTCGCCTGTTGCACTCGACAGGCGGCGCCATGCCGCACCAATAACCCTTCCTCCACTATGGACCAAGGTTACTATCGCTATCCGTCGATAGCGCAGGATCGCATTGTCTACGTGTGCGAGGACGATCTCTGGAGCGTTTCGCGCGACGGCGGCAATGCCGTTCGGCTCACGGTTAGTTTCGGCACGTGTTCGTTTCCAAGACTCTCGCCCAACGGCGAGTCGATTGCATTCATCTCGACCGATGAAGGGAATCCGGAGCTGTACGTAATGCCCGCGCACGGCGGAGAGCCGCGCCGCCTGACGTTTCTCGGCCCCACGCTGGCGTGGACGACTGGCTGGAGCGATGACGGCGCCCAGATTTACTTCGTTGCCAACCCCACCGCGTGGTACGAAGGAGAGACGCGCCCGTTTGCGATCTCGAAGGACGGCGGCAGCGCACCGCGCGAACTCAATCTCGGACACGCTCGAGCGATTTCGTTTGGTCCAAATGGACGGCTGGCGATCGGCCGGAATGCCGCCGACCCAGCCCGCTGGAAGCGCTATCGCGGTGGCACGGCCGGTGAAATATGGGTTGACGCTGCCGGTACCGGCACGTTTACTCGGTTACCCTTGCCCGACGGCAATCCATGCTGGCCGATGTGGATCGGTGATCGGATCTATTTCCTCTCCGATCACGAAGGCATCGGCAACCTGTACTCGTGCCTGCTCGATGGCAGCGAGATCCGCCGGCATACGAACGAGAGTGAATATTACGTGCGCTTCCCGTCAACCGACGGCAAGCGTATCATCTATTCGGCCGGCGCCGAGATCGGACTCTACGACCTCGCGACGCAAACGGCCGCGCACGTCGAGATCGCAACGCATTCGCCGGCCCCACAGACCGCCCGGCGTTTCGAGAACGTCGCGGAATCGCTGACGCAGTTTGCTCCGCATCCCGACGGGACGCAGCTGGCCTTCGACTCACGCGGACAGCAGTTTACGATGCCGCTCTTTGAAGGGGCGGTGATCCGATACGGCGCCGGCAATCGAGCGCGAACTCGGCTCACGCAGTGGTTTCACGACGGAAAGCAACTCGTCGCCGTCACCGACGTCAACGGCTACGAGCAGATCGTGCTCTGCGGCGCCGACGTTCCGAGCGAACCGAAACTGGTTACCAGCGGTGACATCGGGCGCGTCACGGACTTGGTCTGCTCTCCGACCGGCAGCGTCGTCGCGTTCGCGAACCACCGCCACGAGCTCTGCGCGCTCGACGTCGAGGACGGTACGGTGCGCGTGCTCGACACGTGCCCGTCGCATCGCATCGAAGATTTGTCGTTCTCGCCGGACGGCCGTTTCGTCGCTTACGTTTGGTGGCCGACGCAGGGCACGTCGATCATTCGCGTCCTGAAGGTGCGCTCCGGCAAGGTTCACGACGTTACCTCGCCGCTGCGAATGGATCAATCGCCGGCTTGGGATCCCGACGGAAAGTATCTCTACTTCATCTCAACGCGAGATTTTAATCCGGTCTACGACGCCCTGCAGTTCGACTTGAGTTTCCCGCAAGCCAGTCGTCCATTCGTCGTTACGCTGCGCGACGACGTCGCGTCGCCCTTCGTACCCAAGCCAAAGCCGATTCACCACGATCACGACCGCGTGCGTGAGCGTGAGCGCGGAAACAACAAACCTGAGAAGCCGATCGATATCGACATCGACTTCGAAGGCATCACCGGCCGCGTGCTCGGCTTTCCGATCGACGAAGGCGACTACAACCAGATTGTGGCCGCGCGCGAACGGGTGCTGTTCACGCGCTTTCCGGTGAAGGGAATCAAACCTGTGCGCCGCGAGGAGCTCGACGAGAACGGTCACGGCACGCTGTTAGCTTATGACTTCGAGCAACAGCGTCTCGCGACGATCGCGACCGAATGCGATGAGATACGGCTCGGACGGGACTGCCGGACACTCATCTATCGGTCGCGCGATCGCTTGCGCGCCCTCGATGCGCTCAACGAGCTGCCCGAAGAAGGTGAGGAGCAGAAGCCGCCGGCCGAGCCCGGCCGCCGAAGCGGCTGGATCGATCTCGACCGTGCGAGCGTCGAGATCGTTCCGCGTGATGAATGGGCCCAGATGTATCGGGAAGCCTGGCGGCTTCAATCCGAACAGTTTTGGGTCGAGGACATGAGCAACATCGACTGGCATCGCGTCTACGATCGATACGATGCCCTGCTACCACGCGTGCGCACGCGTGGTGAGCTTTCCGATCTCATCTGGGAGATGCAAGGCGAACTCGGCACGTCGCACGCATACGAATGGGGTGGCGACTACCGCGAGCCGCCGCAATATCAACGCGGCTTTCTCGGTGCCGATTTAAGCTGGGACGAGTCGCGGGGCGGATACTTCATCGAGCGCATCTATCGCGGCGACTCCTGGAATCGCGAGACCGACTCGCCGCTTGCCGAGCCGGGACAGAACGTTCACCAAGGCGATTGCATCGTCGCGATCGGCGGTACGCGGCTGTCGCGTGAGCTGTCGCCGGATCGCCTCCTCGTCAACGCCGCCGGAAAGAACGTCTCGCTGACGTTGCACGACAAGAAAGGCGAAGAACGAACCGTTTGGGTGAAGGCGCTCGCGAACGAATCAGCGCTGCGTTACCGCGCTTGGGTCGAAGAGAACCGCCGCATCGTCCACGAGCGCACCGGCGAGCGCGTCGGTTACCTGCACATTCCCGACATGGGGCCGTGGGGATTCTCGGAGTTCCATCGCGGCTATCTGAGCGAGTTCGATCGTAAAGGGTTGATCGTGGACGTTCGCTACAACCGCGGCGGCCACGTCTCGCCGCTGTTGCTCGAAAAACTCGCGCGCAAACGGGTCGGTTACGACACACCTCGATACGGCGCGCCGCACCCATATCCGCCCGAGTCGGTCGGCGGCCCGATGGTCGCGTTGACGAATCAGTTCGCAGGTTCCGACGGCGACATCTTCAGTCACTGCTTCAAGCTGTATAAGCTTGGCCCGCTCGTCGGCAAACGCACGTGGGGCGGCGTCATCGGAATCGAACCGTACCACCATCTCGTTGACGGTACGCTCACGACGCAGCCGGAGTTCTCGTTCTGGTTCGTCGACGCGGGTTGGGGCGTTGAGAACTACGGAACCGACCCGGACCATGACGTCGACATCGCGCCACACGATTATCGCGAAGGTAAGGACCCGCAGCTCGACCTCGCCCTCGAACTGATGGATCGAGCACTGGCGAGCTACGTGGAGGTGCGCCCCGATCTCTCGACGCGACCATCGCTGCCGCTCCCGACGTTAGGAACCTATGTTCCTCTAGCGTGAAATGGCTGGCGTTTGCAGTACCGGCGATCGTCTACGTTCTGAGCGCTTCGCCCGAACCGGCTTCCTGGGACACCGCCGAGCATCAGGGCGTTCCCTACATTCTGGGCATCGCCCACCCGACCGGATTTCCGTTCTACGTCCTGCTCGGTTTCGTCTGGTCGCACGTCGTGCCGATCGGCTCGATCGCGTGGCGTTTGAATGCGATGAGCGGAATTGCAATGGCGGTAACGTGCGCTGCGGCGTACGGCGTCGCGCGTCAACTCGGCGCGAGCCGGCCGGTCGCGCTCGCGGCGACGCTTTGGTTTGCCTTCACTCCGAATATTTGGACCCACGCCGCGCGTGCGGAAGCGCAAGATCTCGCCGTGATGTGTGCCGCGTTGGCAATCTACGCGTTCTTGCGTTGGATGCGCGGCGGAAACGGGCGATGGTTTGCCGCGGCGTTTGCGCTCGCCGGTCTTGGGATGGCGGCCCATCCAAACGCACTCTGGATACTGCCGGCGTTTCTCATCGGAACCGCGGTTGCTCCACACAAACCGTCAGCGAAATTAACAGCCGGCTCGTTGCTCCTCGTCATCGCAGCGTTGATGCTCTACGCGTACCTTCCGCTGCGGTCGGCGTTCGTCGTGGCGCATCAGATCGATCCGGCCGGCGCACTGCCCGGCGCCGGCGGCGGCATCTTTTGGAACTATAACGACCCGCGCACCTTGCACGGGCTGGTTCTCGAGCTCACGGGCAGCGAGTTTCAAACCCCTGGGTATTTCCTCGCCTCGCTCAATCCGGTGCACATCGAAGGCGCGCTCTGGGCGTTCATTACCGGACTTCACGACCAGTACGGCACGTTTGCGATGATCTTGATTGCGGCGGGAGCTGCGATCGCATGGCGGCGCAACTGGCGAATGACCCTCGTCCTCGCGCTGGCTTGTACGACGGCATTACTCTTCTCAGTGGTCTATCCTAATGAGAGCGATGTCGGTCGATACCGAATGTTGGTATCGTGGCTCGCGGTTCCGTTGCTGGGAGCGCTGACGCCGCGATCGCGAGCCGACCTTGCCCGGGTCTTGCACGTCGCACTCGTTCTCTTTCTCGGAATCGGCGCCGGGCTTGCATTTGAGCGGCAGCGCGGGTCCTTTGCTCACCCGCCGAAGGAAGGCGGCCGGTGGGTCATCGACGCCGTGCGTCCGTACGTTCCGCCCGGAGGCGTGATCGTCAGCGATTGGCTGGATGCAACCTCGCTCGCGTATGGAGCGTACGTCGATCGTTCGCTTCCGGGTAGAATCATCGTGTCGGATAACGCGCTGCGCGTCGATCTCTACCGAGGCTGGGCGAAGGAACACAACGTCTTCGTGTTAGTCAATCCGCACAGCGTCACCAGTCTTCCGGGCGCGCGCGATTATGCGCGACTCGATGGGTACCACGAACTGTATGCGATCCAACCATGACGGCAGGTAAGGCAAGCAACCATAGCATATACCAGTCCAACGTTCTTGATTGAAGCATCCAATATCGACCAAGGCCTAGGCCAGACCAGTCCATTTTGACTCGGAGGTTCTCTGTGGTGAATGCGAACGGGCGCGCGAGGACGCTGACCCAGCGATGGAAAAGCGATCCGCGCTGGAATGGGGTCGAGCGCCGGTACGACGCCAATGCAGTTGCTCGACTCGCGGGCAGCATCGTGCCAGAGCACACACTGGCGCGAATGGGCGCGGAGCGACTCTGGCGCGACCTGCATACAGACGTGCCGACGACGGCGTTAGGCGCGCTGAGCGGTAACCAAGCGGTGCAAGCTGCGCGCGCGGGACTCGGCGCGCTCTATTGCAGCGGCTGGCAAGTCGCCGCGGACGCAAATCTCGCCGGCCAAATGTATCCGGACCAGAGCCTCTATCCCGTCAACAGCGTCCCCGTTCTCGTCGAACGGCTCAACAACGCGCTCGCGCGGCTCGATCAAATCGAATCGCTCGAAGGGCGCGGCGGCGCCCACTGGTACCTTCCGATCGTTGCCGATGCCGAAGCCGGGTTCGGCGGAGCGCTCAACGTCTTCGAACTCATGAAAAGCATGATCAAGGCCGGCGCTGCCGGCGTTCATTTCGAAGATCAGCTCAGCTCCGAGAAAAAGTGCGGGCATCTCGGCGGCAAGGTGCTCATTCCGACGCAACAGGCGATCCGTCATCTGCTCGCAGCGCGCCTGGCGGCCGACGTGCTCGACGTGCCGACGATCGTGATCGCGCGCACCGACGCTAACGCCGCAAAACTCGTCACCAGCGACGTCGATCCGATCGATCGCGGCTTTCTTACCGGGGAACGTTCGCCGGAAGGGTTCTTCTTCACGAAACCCGGCATCGAAGCGTGCATCGCGCGAGGTCTGGCCTACGCGCCGTACGCCGACCTGCTTTGGATGGAGACCGCCGAACCGAATCTTGCCGAAGCTCAGCAGTTCGCCGATGCCATTCACACGCGCTATCCGGGCAAACTCCTCGCCTACAATTGCTCGCCGTCATTCAATTGGAAAAAGAAACTCGACGCGGAGTCGATTGCGACATTCCAGCAACACTTAGGCGGGATGGGTTACAAGTTTCAGTTCATCACGCTTGCAGGCTTCCACACGCTCAACTACTCGTTCTTCGCGCTGGCGCGCGATTTCAAAGCACGCGGCATGACGGCGTACGCCGAGTTCCAAGCCCAAGAGATCGCGAGCGAACCGCTGGGTTATACTGCGACGCGTCATCAGCGCGAAGTCGGTACCGGGTACTTCGATGAGGTTGCCGCCGTCGTCGGCGAAGGCCGCGTTTCGACCACGGCGTTGCTCGGCTCGACCGAAGCCGAGCAATTTTCCCTCATTATCCCGTGAACATCGCGCCGGCCGGCGTTGCGCTGAAACGCGATCTCCCGCCGGGGTTCGCGGAATTTTACGTACCGCTCCACCGGCGCTTGGGGCCCGAACAGCAACGTCTCGCGCAAACCCGTAAGGAGCGGCTCGCTCGCGCGCATGCCGGCGATCTCCCGACGTACCTTCCCGCCTCGGAGGCGACGCGTTCGCCCCGGCGCGTCGAGCTGCCGCAATGGTGCAGCGATCAGCGGAACCAGATGACCGGCCCCGCCGACGATGCCGAGCTCTGCGTGAAGATGCTGAACTCGGGCGCGCCCGGCGTCATGCTCGATCTGGAAGACTCGATGGCTAACACCTGGGCGCATTTGATGCTCGGCCATCGCAACATCGTCGCCGCGCTCTATGGCGAACTAACGTATCACGACGCCAAGCGTGGCGGCACGATTGGAATAACGCCGAGTGCAACCGTCGTGTGGAACCGCGTTCGGGGACTCCACCTATCGCAGGCGGGCGTCATCGAGCACGTCCTCACCAGCGCGTCGCTGTTCGATCTGGCATTGCTGATCTTCCGTCTCGACTACCAGCGTCTGCGTCATCCACTCTGCATCTACATTCCGAAATCGGAATCGGCGCAAGAGGCGTTGTGGTGGAAGGGCGTCTTCGACGCGCTGATCGATGCCAAAGGCTGGCCGCGCGATTCGATCAAAGCGATGGCGCTGATCGAGTCGCACCCCATTGCGTACGAAATCGAAGAGTTTCTCTTCAATTTGCGCGAGTACATCGTCGGACTCAATCTGGGACGCTGGGATTACATGGCGAGTCTCATCCATTACAATTTGGGCGATCCCGAGTGGCTGTTGCCGGATCGCAACACGATTCCGATCGACGTGCCGTTCTTTCAAAACGTCCGCATGCTCTTACCGGAGCTCACTCACAAGCACGGCGCACTCGCCATCGGCGGGATGACCGCGCTCTATCCAAGCCGAGAGGATCCGGAACTCAACGCGCGCGCGCTCGCGGTGCTGCAGCGCGATAAGCACAACGAAGCCGCCTGTCTGATGGACGGCGCCTGGACCGGCCACCCCGATCAGAATGCGATCGCCGTCGCGCAATTCCCATATCCGAATCAGCTTGATCGAAGACCGTCGCTTGAGACGCTGCATCCCGATCTGCGCCCCCGGCCCAAAGGCGTCGGAGCGACAACGCTCGACGGTACGCGCGCCGCGGTGCGCACGGTGATTCGCTATCGCAACGGCGTCCTCGAAGGGCGCGGCGCGAGCCTGTTGGACGGTTACATGGAAGATCTCGCCACGGACCGCATCTACCGGCTGATGATCGCACAGCGGCTGCGCTATCCGGGCGAGTATACGCCGCCGTCCCTGACCGCGATGTTCGACGAGGAGCTCGAACGTATTTTGAACGAGCTTCCGCCCGAGGCGCCTGACGATGCGCGCACTCGCTATCGCCAAGCGCGCGAGCTCTCGGAACAGATGATCCTGACCGGCGCATTTGATCCGACCTAACCCCTCGCAGCGGATTCCAGCGATTGCGGCGCTCGCAACGCTGGCACTCCATCTCGCGGGCAACCCGCACTACGGCTTTTTCCGCGACGAGCTCTATTTTATTATTTGCGGCTTTCACCCGGCCTGGGGCTACGTCGACCAACCGCCGGTCACACCGCTGTTAGCCGCGAGTTCGCAGCTGTTCGGCCATTCGCTTTTCCTGCTGCGCGCGGTCCCCGCGATTTTTGCCGCTGCCGGAGCGTATGTCACGTGTTTGCTCGCCATTGAGCTCGGCGGCGGTGCGTTCGCGCAGATCCTCGCGGCGATCGCATTCCTGTTCGCCAACGTGCTGATGAGCTTCGGCATGAAAGTCGGACCCGATATGGTCGGACTTTGGCTGTGGCCGCTAGCCGCTCTCTACGTTTTGCGGATCGTCAACGGCGGCGACCCCAGGCTATGGCTCCCCGCAGGAGCGGCGATCGGTGTTTCCCTCGAGAGTAAGTACAGCGTTCTGTTTTTCGCCGCTGCTTTGCTTGCGAGCCTGGCGCTCGCGCCGCAGCGCCGGGTGCTGCTATCACGCTGGTTCTTGGCGGGCGCGGCGCTTGCGGTGCTGATCGCGCTTCCCAATTTTCTCTGGCAGGCCTTCCACGGTTTCCCGGTGTGGGAGCTGCTGCGCAACGGCCAAAACGGTAAAAATCTCGTGGCGACTCCCGGACTCTATCTGTTTCAGCAACTTCTGCTTACGAATCTCTTTCTCTCGCCGATCTGGATCGTTGGACTCATCTGGCTGCTCTGCAATCGCGCACCACGTTTTCTGGGATGCACGTACGTCGTCTTGACGCTCCTGATGATTGTCTTCCACGCTAAGCATTACTACGCGGGCAACGTTTATCCGATCCCCATCGCGGCCGGCGGCGTAGCGATCGAGCGATGGACACAACACCGAGCGTGGCTGCAAGCCGCCGTGGCCGCGGTGGCGGTCGTCGCGGGGTGCTTCTTCCTCCCGTTCTCGCTGCCGGTGCTGCCGGAGCAATCGATGGTCCGGTACGCGGCGTTCGTTGGCGGCGTGCTGCATGTCAAGCGAACGACGATGCAAACCGAGCGCAACCGCACCTCGGCGCTTCCCGAGGATTGGGCCGACATGCACGGCTGGCCTGAGCTTGCGGCAAAGGTTGCGCAAATCTACATCGCGTTGCCGCCCGGCCAGCAGCGCCAAGCGGCGGTCGTCGCGAGCAACTACGGCGAGGCCGCCGCCATCGATTTCTTCGGCAAGGCGTACGGACTGCCGCCGGCGCTTTCCGGACATAACAACTACTGGCTTTGGGGTCCGCGCGGATACAGCGGGAACGTCATCATCGACGTCAACGGCGACTGCGGCGCAGCATCGCACCTGTTTCAAACGGCGCGACTCATGACGCGTTTCAATCCACCCTGGGTGATTTCGTACGAGCAGAACATTCCGATCATGCTTTGCACGGGAATCCGAACGCCGTTGCCGCAGCTATGGCCAAAACTGCGCAACTATATTTAGTCAAACGCGGTCGTACCAGGCGCAATCGATGCGATGGTCGTTCACCATCCCAACGGCTTGCATGAACGCGTAGCAAATCGTCGGACCAACGAAGCGAAAGCCGCGCGCCTTGAGGTCGCGGCTCATCGCCTCGGATTGCTCGGTCGATGCCGGAACCTCGCCGGCCTTGCGCCGATTGACGATCGGCGTGCCATCGACGAAACGCCAAATATACGCGTCGAATGACCCGAACTCTGCTCGCACCTTGAGAAGTGCCTTCGCGTTGCCGATCACGGATTCGACCTTCGCGCGATTGCGAATGATGCCGGTGTCCTTCAGAATCTTCTCGACGCGCGCCGGCGTGATGCGCGCGACCGGCGCAGGATCGAAGTTCCGAAAGAGCTCGCGATAGCGATCGCGCTTGCGTAGCACCGTTTCCCAGCTCAAGCCGGCCTGCGCGCCCTCTAGGCAGAGCATCTCGAATAGCGTCCGGTCGTCGTGGACCGGGACGCCCCACTCCCGGTCGTGGTAGGCGATCATCGGCTCCCCGCTCGCCCAGTGACAGCGCCGCGGCACTTGCTTTTTCATTCGTTCTCCTAGCTTCCCTGAGATCGCGCAGAGGGTGACACGGTCCGCGTACCCTATGAATCAGCATGCGCCATCGCGCCGCCCGATATGTGCCGCTCGCGGCCGCTATCTTGACGTTGATCGTTCATCTGATTGCAAACCCGCATTACGGATTCTTTCGCGACGAGCTCTATTATGTGATCTGCGGCTTTCGACCGGCCTGGGGATACGTCGATCAACCGCCGCTCGTGCCGCTCTTGGCGGCTGGATCGCAACTCTTCGGACACTCGCTCTTTCTACTACGGGCGGTGCCCGCGTTCTTGGCTGCCGCCTCGGTCTACACGACCTGTCTGCTCGTCGTCGAGTTGGGCGGCGGCGCGTTCGCAGAGATCTTCGCGGCGATCGTCGCGGCCCTGACGCCGGTCCTGATGAGTTTCGGCACTAAACTGACGACCGACGCCGTTGGCCTCTGGCTCTGGCCGCTGGCGGCATTGTTCGTGCTGCGCATCGTTAAGGGTGCCAACCCGCGCTTGTGGATCGCGGTCGGCGCGGTCCTCGGCATCGCAATCGAGAGCAAGTACAGCGCGATCTTCTTTGCCGCGGCGATTGTCGCCGGGCCGCTCGTGCTTCCGCAACGCCGCGTGCTTTTTACCCCACGGTTCCTCGGCGGCGTGCTCGTTGCGGCGGTCCTCACGCTGCCGAACTTTCTCTGGCAGGCTGGACACGCGTATCCGATGTGGACGCTGCTGCGCGACGCCGCCGAATATAAAAACGTGCCGCTTTCGCCGCCGGACTACGTCGCGACGCAGTTCCTCATCACCCATCCGTTACTAGCGCCGGTCTGGTTCATCGGGCTTATCGCGCTGCTCCGCCGCTCCGACGCGCGCTTTCTCGGCGTCGCCTACGTGCTGCTGATCGTCGAGATGATCGCGCTGCACGCCAAGCATTACTACCCGGGCGACGTCTACCCGATTCCGATTGCTGCGGGCGCGGTCACGATCGAGGCCTGGACGCAACGTGCCACGTTCTGGCGCCCAGTGCTCGCGGGCTACGCGCTCGTCTGCGGGATTCTCCTCGTTCCGCTCGTCATGCCCGTGCTGCCGGAACGAACGCTGACGACCTACGATCGGATTGCGCAGAACCTCTTTCAGCGAGAAGTGAATATCGCCCGCGCGGAACGCACCGACATCGGAAGCTTGCCGCCGGATTTGGCGGACATGCATGGGTGGCCGGAGCTGGCGGCGGTCGTCGCGCGGATCTATCGTTCGCTGCCACCCGAGCGGCGTGCACAAGCGGCGATTCTGGCGAGCAACTACGGCGAAGCAGCGGCCATCGATTTCTTTGGATCGCAATATGAGCTTCCGCCGGTGCTCTCCGGTCACAATCAATATTGGCTGTGGGGGACTCGCGGCTACAGCGGTGACGTGGTCATCGACGTGCACGGCGAATGCGATGAGCATCTCTTTCGAGATCGCCGCGTCGTCGCGTATTTCAGCAATCCCTGGGGCAGACCGTTCGAAAACGGCTTTCCAATTTTCATTTGCGAGGGAATTACGACTCCGCTTGCGACGTTTTGGCCCAAGCTACGGAGTTACATTTGAGGATCGATCGCGCGGAGAAGATGCGGGTGGGCTCGATCGGCGAGGCGCCACGGCCGCAGCGGCGAGACGATGTCGTGCGACGGCGGCAGACCCGTGATTCGCGCCATTTCGACGGCGCCCGGACATTGCCGCCGCCAGCTCTTGTAAAGACGGCGGATCGCATAATTGTTGACCGCAACCTCGGCGGTGTTGGTTACGATGGTGAAATGTTCGGCACGCGGCCGAGTCGTACGCGCTTCGTCGAGCAACGACCGCGCGATGCGATACGAGTGCGCGATCGCGTGCGTCGCATAGCGCGGATAGCCGTTGAAGTTCGTCTGCCGCTCGCGCAGAATCGGATTCCACCAATGGAAGCGATTCGGCAAGCGCAACAGCCGGTCCGCAACCGCACCCATGAAGCGATTTGGAATCAGCGAGACGCCGAAAAACGGCGCGATCGGAACGCATCGCTCGATGGCGTAGTGCTGCCCGATCCACGCCGCCAGCAACCCCCCGAGTGAAAAACCGGCGACGGTCACGCGTTCGCCCAACTCCTGCGCGATCGCAACGTGCCGCATTGCGGCTTCATACAGATCGTCGGCGCGCAGCCGCGCGAGCGCGGTCGATAATGGATTCGAATGACCGTGCCGCGGCAAGCGCGGAACGAGCACGTTATGGCCCCGCTCGAAAAGATCGCGCGCCACGCGTTCGAACTGCGCGGGCGATGCGCTCAGTCCATGCAGCAACACGATCGCACGCGGCCGGCGCGTCGCATGAACGTACGCGAGAGTCCGCCCCTTCTCGGCGACGCCCGGGTGATCGCGGGCCACGAGCCGGTCAAGCAGCGAAAAGCAGGTAGTCAAGGAAAAGTCCTTAACAGCCGACGGATGCATCTCCTCTCGGATCGCGCGCGCGAACTCGTCGCAGAAGAGGAACGCTACGGTGCGCACAATTACGCGCCGCTCGATTTGGTCGTCGAGCGAGCTGAAGGCGTTTGGCTGTGGGACGTGGCCGGCAGGCGGTATCTCGATTGTGTAAGCGCGTATTCCGCCGTGAATCAGGGACACTGTCATCCTCGCATCTACGCGGCACTGGTGGAGCAAGCAAAACGAGTAACGCTTACATCGCGCGCGATGCGCAACGACCGCATGCCCGGCTTCCTGAAAGACGTGACGGAGTTATGCGGATACGATATGGCGCTCCCAACGAATACCGGAGTCGAAGCGGTTGAGACCGCAATCAAGTTGGCGCGGCGCTGGGGATACGTGGCGAAGGGCATCCCCGACGGCCGAGCCGAGATCATCGTTTTTTCGAATAACTTCCACGGACGCACGATCGCGGCGATCAGCGCCAGCTCGACGACGGAGTATCGCGAGCATTTCGGACCGTTCGTGCCCGGATTCGTCATGGTACCGTTCGGAGATGCCGACGCGCTCGAGCGCGCGATCAATTCCAACACCTGCGGCGTGCTCGTCGAGCCGATTCAAGGCGAGGGCGGCGTCAACGTTCCGCCCGACGGCTACCTGAAGCGAGCGTGGGCGCTCTGTCGCGAGCACGACGTGCTCTTCATCGCGGACGAGATCCAGACCGGATTGGGACGCACCGGCGAACTCCTCGCGTGCGATTACGAGCGCGTCAAGCCCGACGTTTTGATACTCGGGAAAGCGCTCGGCGGCGGCTTCTATCCGGTCTCTGCTACACTCGCGAGCGACGCGTTGATGCGTCTTTTTCAACCCGGCGACCACGGCAGCACCTTCGGCGGGAATCCGCTCGCGTCGGCCGTCGCGCAGGCGGCACTCGGCGTGATCGTCTCCGAAAAGCTTCCGGCCCGCGCGCGGTATGCCGGCGCGAAGGTCATGCAGGGTTTGCGCGCGATCGCTTCGCCGTTGATCGCGGGGATTCGCGGCCGCGGGCTGCTCGTCGGAATCGAGCTCACCGTTCCGGCGCAGCGGCTCTCGGAGGCGCTGCTCGAACGCGGCGTTGTTGCCAAGGAGTGTCGCGAGCGAATCCTACGGATCGCTCCGCCCTTGGTGATCGACGACGACGCGATCGCCTACCTCCTCGAGCGGTTCGCGGACGCCGTGAAAGCTACCAACCCGGGGCCTTGACATTCCCCCTGCGGCGCGTGATATGGTTGGCGGGCCGAAGCAGCGGCTCGTTCCGCTCACCGGATGCTCACGGGTTATCCGGTCTTCACTTTAAGGAACTCTCGGCTGGTTCCGCAGTGGGGCTGCTCCGGCAGCGCTTTTTTATTTTGGAGATGAGCTCATAGCACGACCCCTGCGCGTCAACGATCAAATTCGTCTTCGTTCGGTTCGGGTGATCGACGAAAACGGCCACCAACTCGGGATTTTGCCAACCGAAGACGCGCTGGCGCGCGCACGGGTCGCCGGGCTCGACTTGATCGAGGTCTCGCCGAACGCGCAGCCTCCGGTCTGCAAGATCGCCGACTACGGCCGGCTCAAGTACGAGCAATCGAAAAAAGATAAAGACGCGCGCAAGAAACAGCGCCACTTCGAACTGAAAGAAGTGAAGCTGCGGCCGAAGATCGAGACGCATGATTATGAGACGAAGGCACGCATGGCCGAACGATTACTACTCGACGGAAGCAAGATCAAGGTGACGATCATGTTCCGCGGGCGTGAGATCACGTACACGTCCTTCGGTCGCCGACTGCTCGACCGGATGGCCGAGGACATGGCGCCGTTGGCGACGGTCGAGCGCGAAGCGCGGCTCGAAGGAAAGAACATGTTTATGATTTTGGCGCCCCGCATGACGCCCACGGGTCCGCCGAAGTTTTCGATCGCGCGCGAACGCGACCAAAAAGCGATCGCACGCGAGAGTCAAGCGAAGGAGCAAACCAGTGCCTAAGATTCGATCCCATCGAGGAACCGCCAAACGCGTGAAGGTGACCGCATCCGGTAAAGTATTGCACCGCCATCAATTCGACGGCTGCGGCCACATTCTGAGCAAGAAGTCGCGCAAGCGCAAGCGGAAGTTCCGCAAGGATCAGCCGACCGCGAAGGGCGACCTGAAACGTCTCGCGCCGACGATTCCTTACCTGGTGTAACGGAGGCTCCCAAAAATGGCTCGCATCAAACGCGGCGTCCACGGTCTAAAGCACCGCCGCAAGGTCATGAAACTCGTCAAGGGCTTCCGTGCCGCGCGGCGCCGCAACTACCGAGTTGCGAACGAAGCGCTGTTGAAATCCCTCGCGTATGCATTCCGGGATCGCCGCGTACGCAAACGCGACTTTCGTTCCTTGTGGATCAGCCGCATCAACGCTGCGGTTCGCCGCGAAGGCCTCTCATACTCGGTCTTCATGCACGGCTTGAAAAAATCCGGCGTCAGCCTGAACCGCAAGGCCCTGGCGGACTTAGCCGTTTCGGATCAAAAGGCGTTTGGCGCGCTGCTCAATCTGGCAAGGCAAGCCACCGACCGATAATTAGGCCCTTTCTGCGGAAGGCCGGGTGTCGCGAACCTATAATCTCTGCGCTATGAGACGGTGGGTCGCTGTCTATGCGGCGGTTCTTGTCGTCGGTTTCGTCGCGTGTTCCCTACCGGCGCTGGCCGACAGCGAGCTGACCTTGCCTCCGTCGATTTCGGACCGTATCGACCGGCTGGCGAGGGACGAAGTGCATAACGGGCGGACGCCCGGGCTTGCGATCGGCGTTATCGAAGACGGCCGGCTCGTCTATGCGCGCGGCTTTGGATTCGCAACCCTCGCCAAGCACGCCCCAATGACGGCCGATACCGAGTTTTATACCGGCGGTCTCACGATGCAGTTTACCGCAGCGGCAGTATTACTGCTCGTCCAGGATGGTAAGGTGAGTCTCGACGATCGGGTCGTGAAATACGTTCCTGAGTTTCACTTAGGAACCGACGTTACAATTGCGCAACTGCTGTCGCAAACGTCCGGCCTTCCGAATTATTCGTCGCTTCCGAACATTGCTTCCGAGTTGACGCGCACGATCAAGATGAGCGATCTTCTCGCTTCGATCGACCGGCTGAACCCCGTCGCGCGACCTGGAAGCGTCTACGCCAACAATCCGGTGAACTATCTTCTTGCCGGATTGATCGTGGAACGCGCGAGCGGCGTCCCGCTCTCCGACTATCTCGAACAGCACATCTTCCTGCCGCTCGTCATGAATCACACGTTTCTGGCCGGCGACAACGGCATCTCGCCGTCCCACGCGACCGGATATACTCGAAGCCCACAAGGTTGGACAACGGCGCCGGTTTGGGATCCGGCGTGGTTGGGCGGAGCTACCGGTCTGGTCTCGACGATCTACGACCTGGCTAAATGGGATATCGAGATGCCGGTGCTGATGCGCGTCGATGCGGTTCGAACGATGTTCACGCCGAGCGCAAACAGCGGTCCGACGCACTATGGCATGGGATGGGTGATCGACCGGCGCGGCGGCAAAACGTTTGTCTGGTCGAACGGCGAAATTTCCGGCTACCGCGCGATGAACGCGCTTCTGCCCGAGGAACACATGGGCGTCATCGTCTTTTCGAATGCGGATTCGCTGCACGGCGAAAACGTAACAGGCCCCGAAGAGCTTGGCGCGCGCATTTTGGATATCCTCGTGCCGCCAACCTCGACGCATCTCGACAATGCGATCGTGATGCGAGCTAAAGAGTGGCTCACACGTCTGGCGTCCCGTCAGCTCGACCGCTCGGAGCTCACAACCTCATTCAGTGCATACTTGAGCGACGATCTCGTCGCTCGAGAAAACTTTGCCGCGCTGGGGCCGTTGCTGACGATCGTGCCGATCTCCAGCACGGCCGAATCAAACGGCGACACGATGTACGAGTTTCTCGTGGGCTTTCCGCGAGCCCAGTACCACTATGAGTTCGAAGTCACAAAGGACGGCAAGATCAACGGAATTAGCTTAAAGGTTTAGTAGTTAGTCGTCTCCATCCGCCAAGCGTCGTCCAGTAGCCTCGACCACTTTACCCAACATCGTTACGGCCTCCGCACGCGTCGCATTGCTGAACATGTATCGTAAACGCTCGTCCGCATCTTCAACGATCAGCACCGCGCGACGCCCCAATCTAACCGCCGCGATGAGCGAACCCAAGTAGGCTTCGTCCTCGGGTGCGAGCACCGATTGCTCCCCGCCGTCGCTGCACGTCTCCAGCAATCGTTTCAGCACGGCATCAATGTCGCTAGGTATTTCCACCGGTAACCTCCAAGACCGATTCCGCCGCGTCTGTAGCAACGCAGATGTAAGTGCGTAGTTTAACTATCGATAAAAGTCCCCTCCGAACGTATCTTTGCCGCCCTGCAGCCAGAATAGCGCAAGCACGGTTTTTGCATCGGCCGTTCCATCAGCGACCAGGCGCCATGCCGCCTCTTGCGAAAACGTGCCGACCTCGATTCGCTCGTCGTCATCCAATGCAAGCGCGCCGGCCGACAGCCGATCGGCATGGAAAAAATGCATCAGTTCCGAGCAGAACCCGGGCGTCGTCCAAACCGACCCGACCGCTCGAATGCGGCCCGCCAGATACCCCGTTTCCTCGCGTAGCTCGCGCCTGGCACCATCGAGCGAACTTTCGTTCGGTTCGGCCGTGCCGGCCGGAATCTCCCACAGCATCGAACTCGCCGGATGGCGGTACTGGCGCACGAGAACCAGCTGGTTTGGCGCGGGCGTCGCGATAATCGCCAAGGATGTGGTGTGTTCGACCACGTCGATTCGGTGTTCCGTTCCGTCGCCGTAACGCACCGTATCGACGCGAACGTTGAAGATGCGGCCTTCGAAGCAACGTTGGGAGGCGAGAACTCGAGGTGCTTCTTCCATCGAGCGCCGTTTTGGCGGAACGCCCACACCACGCCTCGTAAGCTTCCTACTATGCCACAGCCGCCGTCGTCGATCTCGGCCGAGATCGGCTGGCTCGCATTCTTTCTCGCCATTTTTGTGGGTACGGTCTATCTGGCCGTTCGTTTGCTGGTGCCGCATCATTTTAACGACAAGGTCGCCATCATGCTCGCGGCAATCTTTGCGGGCCTGATCCTGATCGCGGCGCGAGCATGGTTCACCCGCCGGTTGCGAGCACGCTAACGGATGGCAACGCCCCTCGGAGTTCATGCCCATCGGCTTGCGAGCGTGCGCGTTTTGCGCTCGCCAAAGGGACGCCGCGAGCAGCATCGTTTTGCCTTTGAGGGGGCAACGCTCTTGGAAGAGGCCCGCGCGGCCGACTATCCGATCGAAGAGATCTACGCCACCCAGGCTGCGTACGATGCAACGCCGCTGGTCCGCGAGCTGGACGAGCGTGGAACTCGCACCTTCATCGTCGAGCCGGGGAGCGCGGCAACCATCTCGGACCTCACGACTCCGAGCGGCATCGTCGCGGTCGCGCCCATCCGCCTGCAGGCGGTCGCCCAGATTTTCAGCGGAAGCTGCCCAGTGCTCGTCCTTGCCGACATCAACGACCCCGCCAACGCCGGAACCCTGCTGCGCTCGGCGGATGCCTTCGGCTGTTGCGGCGTGGTCTTTGGCGGACGCGGCATCGACCCATTTCATCCCAAAGTCGTCCGCGGCGCAATGGGCGCGATCTTCCGGCTGCAGGTGGCGGTCGCGGAGCCCCCAGGTGTGGCGGCCGCAGCGGCCGCCGCCGGGGCGACCCTCCTGGGATTGTCCGCGCAAGGTGCCCCCCTCTCCGGCGAGGATTGGACGGCCGCGCCGCGGCTCGTCGTGGGCAACGAGCGGCACGGCTTGGGACGCTGGGAAAGCCTCTGCGAGCGCGTTCTGGCGATTCCGATGGCTGGCCGAGCCGAGAGTCTCAGCGCGGGAGTCGCAGGGTCGATTGCACTCTACGAAGCGACCCGCCGTTTACTGCCGAGCGGGCTCAGCCAAACCTTGTCAAGAGAGTAGAACCAGGCCAAAAAGTCAAGACTACCGGCGCAAAAAGTCGCATGGTATACTCAGCCCATTCCGTGAAGTGGGCCGCCCTGCAGCCGACGGCTCAGAAGGAGAGTGCAACCGCAATGGCAACGTCCAATCTCTTCTGGAGGCTATTCGCCCAAACGGGTTCGATCGACGCCTACTTGGCTTACCGAAGGCTGTACGCGGCGCCTACCGCCACCTAAAGGTTGGGAACTCCGCAAGAAAACGGAGCCGAATTTGGAAGCGCCCGGTAGAGGAGAATAGACCGGGCGCTTTGTTATGGCACAACTGACGGAACAACTCGCGGAGCTGCAGCGACGCTTTGCAAGCGACGCCGATGCCGCCGACGGCCCGCAAGCGCTCGAGCGCGTGCGCGTCGCGTATCTTGGACGAAGCGGCGAGGTAACGAAGATCCGCCGAACGATCGGCACGCTGGCGGCGGACGAACGTCCCGGGGCGGGCAAAGCGATCAACGCCGCGGTCGAGGCGATGGAAGCACGCTGGCTGGCCGCGCGGGCCGCGCTGGAATCGCGCGGTTTCGAAGCCGAGCTGGCGGCGTCGATCGATGTAACCTTCCCGGCGATTCCGGCGACGCTCGGCTCGATTCATCCGGTGCGCCGCATCATCGAGCAGAGCTGCGATTATTTCATGCGTCACGGCTTTGCGGTGGTCGTCGGCCCTGAGGCGGAGCCCGATTACTATAACTTCGATGCCCTCAACATTCCGAGCGACCATCCGGCGCGCGAAAGCTTCGATTCATTTTGGCTGACCGACACGCTCTTGCTTCGACCCCACACCTCGCCGGTGCAGATTCGAACGATGCAGCGCCACCGCCCACCGGTTGCGATCGTAGCGCCCGGAAAGTGCTACCGGCGCGACGCCACCGACGCGCGCCATCTCTTTCAGTTCCATCAAGTCGAAGGACTCTTGGTCGCGGAGAACATTCACTTCGGCCACCTCAAGGGAATGCTGACCGGACTCTGCCGAGAACTCTTTGGCGCGCATCAGCGCGTGCGGTTTCGTCCATCGTATTTTCCGTTCACCGAACCGAGCGCCGAAGTCGACACGACCTGCCCCAAGTGTAAGTCGCAATCGCTCAGCCCGCGCTGTAGCATGTGCGGCGGGTCCGGATGGATCGAGCTCGGCGGCGCGGGCATGGTCCATCCCAACGTGCTCCGCGAGGTCGGCTACGATCCCGACGTCTACTCCGGCTGGGCGTTCGGCGCCGGAGTAGAACGGCTCGGATTGGCGCGTTACGACGTCGACGACATCCGGCGCTTCGTCAACAGCGATCCCGATTTTCTCGCGCAGCTGAGTTGAAAGAGAACCGCGGATGCGCGTACCGATAAGCTGGTTGCGAGAGTTCGCGGCACTGCCGGACGACGTCGAAGAAATCGCCGAGCGATTGGCGATGCTCGGCTTTCCGGTTGCCGAGATCGAACGGCGCCCCGCGATCGCGGGAGTCGTGACGGGCCGCATCGTTTCGCTCGAAAAGCACCCCAACGCCGATCGCCTGCAGATCGCGCACGTTGACGTCGCGGGCGGGAACGGATTGACGATCGCGACGGCGGCCGATAACGTCGCGACCGGCCAAACGATCGCGGTCGCGACCGTCGGCGCGCAACTGCCACAGCTGCGGATCGAACGCCGCACGATGCGCGGCGTCGTCTCGGAGGGGATGCTGATCTCCGCCGACGAGCTGGCCTTGCCGCCGGAGTGGTTCGAAGACGGAATCATGCAGCTCGACGCGGGGGTGCCGCTTGGAGCGGACGCCGTCGAACTCTTTGGTTTGCGGACCGACGTGCTCGACGTCGAGATTACCGGAAATCGTCCCGACTCGATGTCGATTACGGGACTGGCGCGCGAGCTGGCAGCATCGTACGGGCTTCCGCTGCGCTTGCCGTCGTTCGACAATCCTGGAACACCAACCGAGCCGCCGGGCGAAACGCCGCACGTCGCTTTAGAATCGCCGGATTGCTACCGGTTCGTCGCTCAACGCTTCGACGGGGTGCGCGTCGGGACTGCGCCGGCGTGGATGCGCATTCGGCTAGCACTGGCGGGACAGCGGCCGATCAATAACTTCGTCGACGTTTCGAACTACGTCATGCTCGAGACGGGACAACCGTTGCATTTCTACGATGCGTCGGCGATCGGCGGCGGAACGCTCGTCGTGCGCAGCGCGCGCGACGGCGAGACGATCGTGACGCTCGACGGCGTCACTCGTAAGCTCTGCGCGCAAGCGCTGGTGATCGCCGATGAGAAACGTCCGCTCTGCCTGGCGGGTCTCATGGGCGCCGCCGCCGGCGAAGTCAACGCCCAGACGCGCGCGATCGTGCTCGAAGCGGCAAACTTCAACGGCGCGCGGGTACGGCGGATGGCGAAGGCGTTGACGCTGCGCACCGAGGCCTCGGCGCGTCACGAAAAATCGTTAGCTCCCGTGTTAACCGACATCGGTGCGGCGCGCGCGGCGCAGCTGTTGTGCAACTTCGGCGCGACGGCATATCGCCCGCACGCGTTTGGCGCTGACGTAGCGCCCGCGCAACCTATCGCGCTTCCGGTGCGCGACGTCGAACGTTTGCTGGGTAGTGCAATTCCGGCGGATCGAATCGAGCATCACCTTACCGCGCTCGGCTGTACGGTGGCGCCAGCGGCGCGCGACGCACTTTCGGTCACCCCGCCGCTCTGGCGTCGCGATCTCACGATCCCCGCCGATCTGGTTGAAGAAGTCGCTCGCATCGAAGGTTACGATCGCATCGAAGCGATCGTACCGTCGGTGCCGCCGCACGAGATTTCCGGCGCGGCGTTCGATCTTGAGCGCCGCATCGCGCACGGGCTGGCTGCGCTGGGCTACCACGAAGTGATTACCTACTCGCTTCACGGAGCGGGGCGCTTCGAGCGTTTCGCGCGCGCCGGCTTAACACCGCACCAAGCGCCAATCGAAGTTCGCAATCCGCTCTCCGAAGAGCAGCGGTTTCTCCGCGATTCCCTTCTGCCCGGTTTGCTGGAATATTTTGCCGCGAACGAACCGCTGCGCGTCTTCGAAATCGGAGACATTTTTCATACGGAGCAAGATCGTATCGTCGAGCAGACCGCGATCGCGTTCGGCTTCACGGCCGAGGGGGGCGCCGAGCCGGAGTGGCGCGATACGTCGTTCCTGCGCCTCAAAGGCGACTGCGAGGCATTGCTGCGCGACATCACGGGTCGCGAATCCGACTCCTCGCCCGGGGCGAGGTTCGGCTTTCATCCCGGCAAGACCGGGCGCGTATCGGTCGACGGACGCGAGGTCGGCACGATCGGAGGCGTCGATCCGCGGTTGAGCAAAGCGTTCGGCCTGGAGCGCAACGCCTACGTCGGTATCCTGGATGTTGCCGCGCTGCCGGCGTACGAAACGCCACGCTACCGTTTGCCGTCGAAGTTTCCTTCGACCTATCGCGACGTTGCGCTCGTCGTCGATCTCGGCGTCGGCGCGCGTGAGATCGAGCGGGCCGTCGCCGGCGCCCTCGGTGCGTTCTGCACCGGCGTTCGAGTCTTCGACGAGTATCGCGGGCCGCAAATTGGCGCCGGCTGCAAGAGTCTCGCGGTGCGCATCACGATGGCGCGGTTCGATACAACGATCACCGACGAGGAGGCTGACGCCGCGGTGGCCGCCGTTGCGGACGCGCTGCGGCGGCAGTTCGGAGCGACGATTCGAGCGTGATCGGCGGCTTCGCCTGGCCGGATGCGGTAATCGCGATCGTGCTGGCCATCGCTGCGTACAAGGGATATTCGCGCGGTTTCGTTTCCGAGCTTGGCGGCGCAGTCGCGGTTACGGCGGCCTTGGTGACGCCGTGGTTTTACAACGGCAGTCTCGATCCGCAAATCGAGAGAATCACGAAGCTCGGTCCTGGATCGGCGCACGTCATCGGAATGTTCGGTACCGGCCTCTTGACGTACGTCGTCATCTTGGTGGTGGCGCGTGCGCTCGGGACGATTGCGAAGCTTCCGGTGCTAGGGCTGGGCAACGCGCTGGGCGGCGCGTTCATCGGTTTCGCCAAAGGCGCGATACTCTTGTGGTTCGTACTCTTTATCGCGCTGTTCTTTCCGCTGTCGCCGGATATTCGCGCGGGTTTGCACGAATCGCGCTTTGCACCGTACCTCGTCACCTACGACGCGCCGATTGACGATGCAATTCTCTCGACGATCCCGTGGTTCGCGCGTCCGTTCGTGATGCCGTACTTTAGGCGACACCGGTTGTAACGCGGCCCGACAGGGATTCGATCGCGGCGGCAGACGCGGCTCCGGGAGTCGTCGAGTAGCCCATATCCAGCAACGTCAGCTCGATAGCGCCGATGGCGCCGAGAAGATCGACCTCGCGTATGTCGCCCATCGTGCCGAAACGAAGAATTTTTCCGGCTAACTCACCCTGCCCACCGGAGAGCACGACCCGCTGCTGCTCGCGCAGCCGTTGCAACAGCGCCGCGACGTCGACGCCGGCGGGCGGGTAGGCCGCAACGACGGTCGGCGAATGCGCATCCGCCTGCGAAACGAGCGTGAAGCCGAGGCGTTCGAGCGCGGCGCGGATGGCCACCGCAAAGCGAGCAAAACGCGCCCACGCCGATTCCATCCCCTCCGCGTGATAGCGCTGCAACGCGACGTCGAGTGCGAAGAGGATCGATATCGGAGGCGTCCACGGCATCTGACCGTGCCGTGCGGCTTCACGCGCGCGGTGCAAGTCGAAGTAAAAACGCGGCGAGTGCGTTTTCGCTATTCGATTCCAGGCGCGGTCGCTCGCCGCCAGCATCGCCACGCCCGGCGGCGCCGCAAAGGCTTTCTGTGAAGCGGCAACGACGACGTCGTAACCCCATTCGTCCATGCGAAGAGCCGACGCGCCGAGCCCGCTAATCGAATCGACTAACGTTATCGCGCCGTGTGTTTTCACGATTGGAGCGAGCGCCGCCATGTCGTTTGCAACGCCGGTCGAGGTTTCGTTGTGAGTGAGTAACACGCCCGCGATCTGCCGATCCGCGTCGCGCTGCAGTCGTGCTTCGACGGCGCGCGGATCGAGTGCCGTGCCTACCGGCGTTTCGAGCGGTTCGACCGAGCAGCCGTAGCGCTCGGCAATAGCCGCGAATCGCTTGCCGAAGACGCCGACGGCGCACGAGAGCACGCGCTCGCCGGGCGAAAAGAGATTGGCAACGGCAGTTTCGAGCGCGCCGGTTCCGGAACTGCCCAGGAGCACGATGTCGCTCGTCGTCCCGAAAACGGGTCGTAGTGCATCGGCGATTCGGCCCAACAACTTTGCGAACTCCGGACCACGATGGTCGATCAGCGGGCACGCCAGTGCTTCAATGACCGGCTGCGCAACCATGACCGGTCCGGGGAGGAATAGGAGTTGCCTTGGCATCGAATACTGCTTCGATGGACGTCGCACGCATCCGCCTAACGGAACTCTCTTCCTGCGCCGGCTGTGCGTCAAAACTCGGGGCAGCCGAGTTGCGCAGCGTCATGGAACGCGTATCGCCGGCCGTCGACGATCGCGTGCTCGTCGGTTATGACGGCAGCGACGATGCCGGAGTCTATCTGTTGCGCGAGGACGTCGCGCTGGTCTCAACCGTCGATTTCTTCACGCCGATCGTCGACGATGCGTACGACTTCGGGCGCATCGCAGCAACAAACGCGTTCTCCGACGTCTACGCAATGGGCGGGCGCCCATTAACGGCGCTCAACATCGTTGCTTTCCCGGAAAATCTCGACCTCGCGATTCTCGCTCGCATTTTGGAAGGCGGCGCGAGCGTCGCGCGCAGCGCCGGCGTCGCGATCCTCGGTGGTCACACGATCAAAGATGCGGAGCCCAAGTACGGCATGGCTGTAACGGGTATCGTCGATCCAAAACGAATCGTGACGAACGCGGGCGCGCACATTGGCGACGTGCTCGTCTTGACGAAGCCGCTCGGCACTGGAATCCTCACCACGGCGCTCAAACGAGGTGCGATTTCTGATGACGACCTGCGCGAAGCAGTCGGCTGGATGACGATGCTCAACGACCGCGCGTCGGAAGCAATGCTCGCGGCCGGCGTGCACGCCGCGACGGATATCACTGGTTTCGGACTACTCGGTCACGCCGAAAACATGGCACGCGGCTCAAACGTCCGCCTGGTATTCGATGCCAACGCCATTCCGTTCATGTCCGGCGTCCTCGATCTAATTTCGGCTGGGATCGTGCCGGGCGGCACGCGTCACAACGCGGAAACGCACGCTGCCTTTACGGAGTTTGCGCCGTCCGTACGGGAGGCCATCCGTACCGGTCTCTCCGACGCACAAACCTCAGGCGGCCTATTGATAAGCATCGCACCCGATCGCGTCGAACAGCTTTCGCACGAGTTGCGGGTGCGCGGGTCGCTTACCGCTATCATCGGTCACGTGCGCGACGGCTTGGGAATCGACGTAGACTAACGGTTACATCGTTTGGACGACGGTCATGCTCCACGGCGGCAGCCTCATGGTGAAGCTGTTCTGCCAGCTCGATAGCCTCCACGACGAAGGGCCTTTCCATACGTTGTTTTTCGATGCATCGTAACGAGCCTTGTCGTACCTCCACGCCGGTCCCCCGGAGCCCGACGTCTTTCCGTCGATCGTCACCGGCACATTTTGCCAGGACGTTTGGCTCAGGTTGAAGAGCATCAACGCATAGCCGCCGTTGTACGTCGTCGCGTAGGCTCGAATGTCCGGCATTCCAACGACCGAAACGCCGAGCATGTGCTCGCCGTTACGGACGAAGTGCGATGCCACCTCATATGTGACCGCTGTCGGCAACAACGTCCCAAGCGGCACGTTCTCGTTGCTGCAATGATTGCGAAGCGTCCCACCCGAAAAGATCATCGTTCCGCCGAAGTTCTGCCAGCCGTAGAGCGTTTGACTGAAGTCCCCGCCTTTGCTTGGCGGATCGCAGGTGCCGAAGCCACTGTGCCAGGTCGCCCGCGCGATACCGTCGTTCAACATCTCCCCGATGATTTGCCCGGCATAGAGCGCCTGCGTGATCGACATCTCTTGCTTGTCGCCGGGAGGGAGGGCCGACCCAATCTCTCCGAGATAGATCGGCGTCCCGGCCCGCCCCGCAGTGGCAAGCTGGCCCTGGATCGTTTTGATACTCGCGGTTAAACCCTGGACCGCGTTGTTGAGCAGAAAGGCATCGTTGACACTGGTGCCCTTCTGCGGATAGTAATGCACCTCGACGCAATCAAATTGGGCTTGACTGAAGACCGTCGTGTCCCATGCTATGTTTTGTATAGATGCATCGACACAGACGTTGATGGGTATCGACGACGCAGCTTTCATTTGCTGATAGTAATCCGCGTTGACGATCTGCGCGTACTCCGAGGGATCGTGCGGCTTCGAGCGCAAGTCCAACGAGTCTGGCGTATATTGCTCGTTCCCAACCGTCCACCAAGTCAAGTTATAAGCTTTGGTCACATTCGCGTACCTTATCCAGGCTGCGGCTTCTTTTGGGTTAGCGCCGCCGGTGCACTTCGGGTTCGACCCATAGTTCACCGTGATCGCAACGTCGAGATGCGCCGGTAAAGCGACGTCTTGCATGAAGTGATCGAACGTCGAGTTCGGATTCGGCTTCGGCACACGAAAGCCGGTGCCGCAGGTGCCGACGCTATACTTATTCGTCTTCCAGTGGTAGCGATCGGCACTGTGTCCGCCCGGCCACCGCGTTGTCGTCATTCCGGCTCGTACGAACGACGCAGCCAGGCCCGGCTGCGTGATATCGAACCACACTTCCATATCCGCACCCAACAATGATGTCGAGACTTGGGCGCCGACCTGCGACGGATTGACGACGACGCCGCTTTGCGAGAGATGGTGGAGCTTTTGGTCGGTGGGGGAGTTCGGTATCG
>DASRSZ010000022.1:0-7121 GCA_035656195.1 Candidatus Cybelea sp. | reverse complement strand
GCGTGATCGACGCCGGTAAGCGGCTGGATGGCGCCATCTCGCGTCACCGATAGAAATCCGCGGCTTTGGGAGAGAATGACGACGCGATTGCCGCACGAAGCGACAGTCGCTTCGGACTGCACGCCCGGCAATGCCCGCGTTGTAATTTCTGCCGCCGTCGTCGGCGCGGGCGAACAGCACATGATCGCTGCGAGCAATATCGTTACGGCGTGCAATCGCCGGATTCCGGTCATGCGCCCATTTTATTCCATGGACGAGGCGACGCCTTTGCTACGCTTCGTCAGAGGCGAGGATCGCGTAGATCTCTTTGCGAGCTTTGTCCAGGATCGTGCGAACGCGGTCAAGCGTCTTGTCGTCGCTGTCGCGCACGCTCATCACCGCGGCTCCCAACTTCGTGGCGGACTCCCAAACGCGCCGGCGCGCGTTCGGCTGATCGTCACCGTCGTCTTCGGTGTTCGCTTCCGTTTCGCGGTTGGCGAGCAGCTCGCGACCGCTATCGGTGATCGTATACGTGCGCTTGCCGTCGACTTGCTCCGAAGTCACGAAGCCGCCGTCCTCGAGCATCTGCAGCGTCGGATAGACCGACCCCGGACTCGGCTTGGAACCGCGCCGCTCGGCGATCGCATGCATGATCTCGTAACCGTGCTGCGGCCCTTCGGCGAGGATCTCTAGTACCGCGAACTTGACGTCGCCGCGGCGCATCCGCTGAATCCACCCGGCCTCCCAGCCGTAGTCCTTGCTGAACGCAAGCCCCCAAATACCGCGCATCCCGCGCCCTCCGGGCCCGTGACGGTGACCGTGCCGGAAGAATGCCCGGCCTAACTCATTCATCATGTCGCAATACTATAACGATATATCGCAATGTGTCAAGATAAGCCAGGTACTGGTCGTCACCTCGACAGCTTGCTGATGCGGCGTCGCTCAGGCGGCACGCTTATTTTTCGTAAAATAGGAGTTCATATATGGCATACCAACTCAGCATTCGGCGGTTAATAGCCCACATATGGACCCTACGATTTCATCGCCGATCGAGATCTGCGAAGCCGCCGGCCGCCGCGCGAAGGAGCGGCGTCTCGCCCTTGGACTTCGCCAGATCGACCTCGCTAGTCAAGCGGGCATTCCGATCACGACGGTCAAGCGTTTCGAAAATCGCGGGAAAGGCAGCCTCGAGACGGTCGCCCGAATCGCGTACGCGTTACGCGCCGAGAACGAATTCGGCAACCTCTTCCCGGCGCACGACGCGCGCTCACTCGACGAGGTCCTCGCGGCGAACCGTCCTCGTCGCCGCGCCCGCGTTCGCCGGGCGCCAAGCACATCGTCTTGACAACTGCCACGACGATATACTTGGATCATCGGGGGGCGATTCCGGCGCTGGGGCCAAGCATCTAAGCCATGGATCGCTCCCCCGGGCTTTGGGTCGATCTTCGTCATATCGTCGGCGAGGCAGCGGGGCATTGGAAGGCCGCAATGAGCGGTAGCTGGCCCGTCGCGATCTTGTTCGCGCTTGGCGCGTTCGTTGCACTGGCGCACCAGCAAACGTCCGCGGTGACGACAGCACCGACAACGCCAACGACGGCGAGTGTCGCGGTAACCATTTGGGCCATGGTCGTGCAGGGCCTAACAGTAGGCGCGGTCGGGTGGGTCGTCGTGTCAGTTCCGATCGCCTTCGTCCAGGCGTACCGTGAACAGCTACGCAAATCGCGCGTGACGCTAACTAAATTGGCCCTTGAACAGCAACGTAATACGCCGAACATAAAAGGCGCTGTCGCGGGGCCAATTTATTTTCCCTTGCCCCAAGTGAACAGCCTAGCGCTGGTGCTCCCGATAACGCTCCGGAATCCGCATCCCGCAGCGCCGAGCGCTCTCAATAGGTGGGCCGTAAGCTTGACGGTGCAGGGTAAAGAGGACTTCTATACACCCGATCATTTATCTGGGGAAATAGCGCTCCCCACAAGTACCGGCATGTTTCGGCTTGGCCCGGATGACGACATTACGGGAAAGTCGACGACCGCCATCCAGCCGGGCGAAATTCTTGATGGGTACCTCGCCGTGCTCATCCGTGGTAGAACGGCCGCCGAGATAAACGGGGGAACAATCTCGGCCCATTTCATGGATGTTTGCGAGAAGCCCCACCGGATTGACATCATAGCGGATACCGTAAACCTGAACCCGACTTTCGGCGTTCTCGCCGGGACGAGCGCGCGTTTCGAATTATCTCAAGCCAGCTTGCGAGAAATGTTCGCTCTGCCCGCACCGTCGACACCGTCCGAGGTCGCGCCCAAGATAAGGTTGCCATGGACAACAGTCGTGACCAGCAAGGTTCGTTGGATCGCTTCAAGACTCTCGTCTCGGAAATCCTCACGGTGACGAAAGATGACATTCGCAAGGCCGAGGAAGCCGCCAAGGAGATCGGCCGGGATGCGCTCGGCCCGCCGCCTGCTGGTGCGCCGGCAATCGAGGGCGAGGAGTCGGCCGAGTAACTACTACGCGGTGTAGTCCTGAAGCGGGTTCAGGGCGAGCGTCGCGCCGCCTAGTGCGACCGGGGGAGGCGCCACAACTTGTGCGTATTGGTTAGGTAGGCATACGTCACGGGACGACCCTTGACACCCTTTAGCGCCTATTCGAGCCGCGCGCCGTCCGGCAGCTCGCGGTTGTTGAACCGGAATAGCGATTCGTCAGGTTCGGCCTTGAAGTGGAATGCGCGCGGCGCGATGTACGTACCGTGCAACGTCCGCTTGACGCGGGCCAAAAGTTCGTGTGAACGCGGCCTTCGGCGAATCGCAGCGAATGGTCGATAAAGCGGTAGATATATTCCCGATCCGCTTGGCGGTACGAACGCAGGGTGTCGGTGTAGAGAACCGACCCGGAGACGACGTTGCGGCAAGGAATGTAAGCAACAGTTTAGCGTCCGCGTCGGGACGATCTTTGAGCATTCGCCGATCCCGTTCACGAAGTGGATGCCCGCCTTCTGGCTGCTCGCCAATACGAAGAACGGCACGTCCTCGCACGAGCTTGGCCGCGCGGTCGGCGTGACGCAGAAAACCGCGTCCACCGGATTCGCCTGGCGATGAAGGCCGAATCGCTCATGCCGCTTTCCGGTGAAGTGGAAGCGGACGAGACATTCGTCGGCGGCAAGCAGAAGGGCAAGGGCGTGTTCGTCACGCCCATCGGCCAACGCAAACTCGCGCACGGCCCGGCAACCGGCAAGGCGACGGTGTTCGGAATGATTCAGCGCGGGCCGAAGGGCAGGAGCCGTGCTCGCGCGATGGTCATCCCGAATCACAAGGCGTCGTCTTTGATTCCGAAGATTTATGAGAATATCGTCCCCGGCTCGACGCTCTACACCGACGCGCTGCGCTCCTATCGGCACCGATCGCGACTATATCCGCGAGTTCATCGACCATTCGCTCGCATACCTCGAAGGCCGCGTTCACACGAATACCATTGAAGACTTCTGGTCCTGCGTCAAGCGTACTCTGCACGGAACGTATATCGCCGTTCGGCCGTTTCACTTGGATTCGTACCTGGACGAATCCGTGTTCCGGTTCAATGCCCGTGACGGCGTGGACGCGGATAGGTCTGCGGAAGCGCTGCACGGCGCGGACGGTCGGCGGTTGACATACAAGGCGCTCACATCCTCGCACCTCCGTTGGCGGCTGCGCCCGGGACGCGCCGCGAACGCGCGCATCAGTCCTCCTCCTCCGTGATCGTTGTCTCCTCGACTTCCTCGACCACGGCTCCATCCTCGGATTCCTCGACGCGCTTCAAGTCCTCTTTGGACACGCGGAATCTGGCGTCCGAAGTCCTCGAATCGCTCCATCGCCTCGTCGGGGTCTAGCTGCGTCGTCGCTCATGGTGCCTTATCTATCTTCCCCGGAAACAGCGCGAGACGATTTCCAACGTCCGCCAACTGTTCCATCGTGACAAGCCGGTTCATCGGTCGAACCGTTGCCAGCACGGCGTCTAATCCAGGGTCCTCGACGCCGATCCGCTTACAGTCGGCGACGAACGTATGGATGCGGTTGTCCAAATCGGACTCCCGGTAATCTTGCGCGACCTTCACCGCTTCGTCCGACAGCGCCTGAACCATAAGCGGATCGGCGGGGCCGTACTCGGGGTCGTCGCGTTGCTCGACCTGAAACTTGTGCCAGGGATAATCGCCCTGCATGTTCGCAATTTCCAGCGACAGCGCCCAGGCGCGGTCTTTAAGCCGTGCGCGCTGCTCGCCGACCAGCTCGGTAAGCTTCGCGGCCATCGCGTCCTGGGCGCTAGTGGCGGTCGTGGAGGGCGCTTTCGGGGCCGACTTTGGTTCCTCAATTCCCGCCAGCGTGCGTAAGTACGTTGCGATGCTTGCAATTTCTACCACTTGGCGCGGCTGGTCAAGGATCAATGCGTCCATCGTCGGGTCGGGGGGCGCGTGCGGATTTACGATAGCGTCGCGAACTTCACGCACCGATTTCGCATAGTGCGACAAATACTGCTGGAGCGTCTCTGCGTCGTACGCTACGGCGCGATTCCACCATTCTTCCGATGCGAAAAAGCGTGACATTAACTGCGCGGCCGTGCCGGTTTCCAGCCACGCTCCCGCTATTAGGCCGTTCGGGTGATAGCCGCGTCGCCTCGCGAGGAACGCGAAGAGTTGGTTCGCAAGGTGTGCTAGATGCGCGTCTGCCGTCGCGGTGGGGATGCCGGAGTTCGACGTCGGGCGCGGCGGCGAATCGTCCAACCAATCCTCTCGCTCCACAGCATCTAGCTGAGTGTCAATGCTTATCACACCTTGAATGTTGTGCATGACGAGAGTGAAGCGCGCTACATATTTCGCGCCATCGCTCTTGAGATACAGAATGAGGGGCACCGAGAGCGATTGTCCGGGATGAACGTTCCGCAACATGTTCGCTTTCAAGGTTGGCGATACGAACAGATCGTATGGCGCTCCGGGCGAAATTTCTTTTTTCGGTCCGATGACTCTTGGACTTGAGCCGTCCCCGAGTTGTGTCCCCCAGAGTTCGAGATACGCGTTCGTGCGCTCGTTGTAAACGTGGAACTTGTCGTCCGAATAGAGCAGGTGTAAAAGTGGCGGACCAGCGACTGATGCGGAAGGCGCCTCGCGCGTCGCCCGGACGTGTTGAGCGTGCTGCAGTCCCCACGGTGCAATCGCAACCCCCGCCGCAATTAGCGTTACAGAGATCGCGAGAATCCACCACTGCTCAATGAGGAGCGGAATCGTTGTCGCAAGCCAGCCTAGCACGGCAACAAACCGTGCCAAGGCGCCCATGAGCGGCTTGTGCGGCGGTTTAGGTGGAGGGCTCGGCGCGGCCATACCGGGGTCCGTTGGCCCGTGCCGCTCCCCAGCCTGCCGGGTGGCCTTAGCCACGCGCTAGAGCATCGGCCTCGTCTAACAAGTCCTGCAACTTGACGCCCAAAGCCCGCGAGGCGCCCGACCGCAACGGAGATCTCGCGCTTCCGTCTCTTACCTCGCTGGTGCCTAAGATATATCATCTTGACAACTGAAAAGGCTCCAAGCGAGTCTTAGCAGGTATGGAGCGTTTCGCGAACGAGCTGCAAGCGGCGATGACCGCGGCCGGCTTGACGGCTGCTCAGGTCGCTCAGCAGGCTGGGCTTTCCGAGGGTGCGATCTCGCTCTTGCGCAGCGGGCGGCGGGAACCGTCGTATCGGACCGTGCGCTCGTTGGCGGCGGTGCTGCCGGGATTGGGCAAGCGGCTGGCGGACGAACGAAGCTCCATGGACTCGATCGAGTCCGCGATCGCCGCAGTGCGCGAGGGGCAGATGGTCGTCGTCCTGGATGACGAGGACCGCGAGAACGAGGGCGACCTCGTCATGGCCGCCGAGAAGGTCACCCCCGAGGCGATCAACTTCATGCGCAAGGAAGGCGGCGGGCTGATCTGCGTTCCGATGACGTCGGAACGGCTCGATGCGCTGCAGATTCCGAACATGGTGAACGACAACACCGCGCCGCTCGGGACCGCGTTCTCCGTCTCGGTCGAAGCGCGCGGCCGCGTCACCACCGGGATCTCCGCGCAAGACCGCTCCAACACGATCCGCGCGCTGGTCGACTCGAAATCCGGCCCGGCCGATTTCCTTCGCCCCGGACATACGTTTCCGCTGCGCGCCCGCGAAGGCGGCGTGCTGGTGCGCGCCGGGCAAACCGAAGCGTCGGTCGACCTCGCGAAGCTCGCGGGGCTGTATCCGGCCGGGGTGATCTGCGAGATCATGGACGAAGACGGCTCGATGATGCGCCGCGACAACCTCAAGGCGTTCGCGGAAAAGCATGGCCTCAAGATCATCACCGTCAAAGACTTGATCGCGTACCGCATGCGGCACGAGAAGCTGGTCGAGCGCATTGCCGAGTTCACGCTGCCGACGGTGCATGGCGTTTTCCGCGGGATCGCGTTCGAGACGAAGACCGACAAGACCGCGCACGTCGCCCTCGTGATGGGCGACATCGGCGACGGCAAGAACGTTCTGGTACGCGTGCACAGCGAATGCCTCACCGGCGACGCGCTCCACTCGCTGCGCTGCGACTGCGGCCCGCAGCGCGACGCCGCGTTGGCCGCGATCGCGCGCGAAGGCCGCGGCGTCTTCCTGTACTTGCACCAGGAAGGCCGCGGGATCGGCCTGGCCAACAAGCTGCGCGCGTACGCGCTGCAGGACGCCGGCGCCGACACCGTCGAGGCGAACACGCTGCTCGGGCTTCCGGCCGACAAGCGCGACTACGGGATCGGTTCGCAGATCCTCGCCGATCTCGGCGTGCGCGAGATGCGGCTGCTCACCAACAACCCGAAGAAGATTGCTGGGCTCGAAGGTTTCGGGCTGACGATCAAGGAGCGCGTTCCGCTCCAGATCGCGCCGACCGTTCACAACGTGCACTACATGGAGACGAAGCGCGACAAGATGGGCCATATGTTCGGCGCGCCGAACCCGGCTGGTTCCGAATGAAGGTTGAGAAGAATCGCAAGAAGGGCGAGAAGAAACCCGCGCTCCCCGACGCGAGCGGAAAGCGGTTCGCCATCATCGTCGCCGACTTCTATGCCGACCTAGCTGCGCAGCTCGAAGACGGCGCGCGCCGCGGTCTGCGGGATTGTGGTGTCGCGGACGATCAC
>DASRSZ010000021.1:0-51086 GCA_035656195.1 Candidatus Cybelea sp. | reverse complement strand
GCGGAGTTTTTACTGTTCGATTTCGAATGCCGATCGCGACCCCGGCCTAGCGTATCTGGCGACCACCTACAACGGCGTCGATCCCGCGCAGTTTACGTTTAGCGATCGCCCGGGGGAGTATCTCTGCTTTCTCGGCCGCTTTCATCCGGAGAAGGGAACGCACCTGGCGATCCAAATTGCGAAGCGCGCCGGAGTGCGATTGAAGATCGCGGCAATTCCACACGATGAAACGTACTTCCGCGAGCAAGTCGAACCGCATATCGACGGCGATCGTGTCCAATTCATCGGTGCGGTCGAGCGCGAGGGGCGCAACGAGCTGCTCGCCGGAGCGCTCGCCTTGGTGCACATGACCACGCGTCCCGAGCGCTTTGGTCTGACGACGATCGAAGCAATGGCCTGCGGCACGCCGGTACTTGCCGCCCGGATGGGGTCGATGCCCGAGATCGTCGTCGACGGCGTCACCGGCTTCCTGTGTGAGGGCGTTGACGAGGCGGTAAGCAAGGTGCCACGTCTTTCCTCGCTCGACCGCGGCGCCTGCCGCGCGCATGTGGAACGAGAGTTCAGTCTCGAGCGGATGATCGATCGTTACGTCGCGGCCTACGCGACCGCGCTCGAACTTGGCCTGCCGCCGCCGCCCACCGAGGCGATGATCCGGATGCGCCGGCACGACTGGTGGGATCGCCCGATGGCCTACACGGAAATTCCGCCGAAGCCCAAGAACCTCGATCTGTTATGAACGCCGCGGGTGAACGCGACTATTCCGCGCGGTCGCTCTTCGAAAAACTCGGTATCGTCGCGGAAGCGCACGTGGCGCTGGTCGGCCGCCACGAAGACTCGTTTAGAACTGGGCTGAATGCGCGCCTAGCAAAGTCGGCATCGCAAGCGCTTCGCACCCGTTACGATGTCATCTTCGTGCGCATCGATGCGCCGCGCGATCTGCGGCGGATTCGGCGCGCGGCCGTGCACTTGAAAGCGGACGGCGCGCTCTGGGTCTTTCATCCTAAGGGACGCGGCGCGTCACCGACCGACGCCGAAGTGCGGTCGATCGGGATCGCTGCCGGCTTGGTCGACAACAAGATCAGCTTCTACAGCGAGTCACACACCGCCACGCGCTTCGTCATTCCCCTCGCCCTGCGATGACGCAAGCGTAGCATCGTAACTTAAGGCATCACTTTGTACCGGGCGGTCATGCCGGCTCGCATATGGTCGGCGATGTGGCAATGAAAGAGCCAGGTTCCTGGGTTGTCCGGAACCATGTCGGCCGTCACCATCTGAGCGGGTGAGAGCGCGATGACGTCGGTGCGCTGCTTGTCCCATAGCACCGTATTCCCGTGCCAGTGCGGCGTGTGGAAGTTGATTGCGTTGCCGACCGTGAGCAGGTACCATCGCACTCGCTCGCCACTTTTCATTACCATAATCGGGCCATCGGCGAAGATATAGCCGTTGATCGAATACTTTTGATTGGAATCCACAAAGGCCGTGCCGACGAGCGAGAAGTCATTGTCGAGGTCGACCGGAATTTCCGCAGATCTTTCGGCGCCTTTGACCGCCGGTGTGTAACGCGCGATGTTCTCGTCAAGATACCAGCTTTGGTTCTCGTCGAACATGTTAAAGAGGGTGACGAACTCGCGGTCGACGTCTTTCGGCGTTCCATCTGGCCTCGCCATGCCGCGTGCCGTGACGACGATCGCGCCGACCAGACCAGCATCGACGTCTTTCTGGTCGTCTACGTGCGAATGGTAGAACCAAACAATGGAGCTCGGATCGTTCGGACCCGGGCCTGCGCGCTCGGGAACTTGCCACGTGTAGTCATACGTCCGGCCGGGCGGGACCGCGCCCGCGATCTTGCTCGCGCCGGTCGTACTGTCGTTGTAGGCGCTTCCCTCTGAATCTTTTCCGTAGAGCACGCCGTGCGGGTGGATGCTGTACGCACGCGACGCGTTATTCCTGAAGACGACTTTGATCGTGTCGCCTACCCCGGCGTGGATGATCGGTCCAAGAATGCCGAGATATCGCTGGTTCGGCGGACGGACCTTTAACGTGCGAAACGTGGCGTCGGTGTACTCGCGATAGATGGCCTTGCGATAGACACTGCCGATATGATGGGGGTCGCGAATGGCAAAGGCTCGTTGATAGGCATCGAACGGTTTTCCGCTCATCTGGTCTATGCCGGTTGGCACATAGTTCCAGTTGACTTCGTCGACAGCGATGTAATACGTTCGGACTTGTCCGGCCGGCTGCGATGCCGCACACGCGCCCAGTCCGAATGCCAGCAGAAAACAAGCAATACTCAAGCGACGCATACCAACTCCTCTCACTAATACCGTTCGCCGTGCGTGCGACGCGTTACTTTCTAGATCGGAATCACATCCAGGCGATTGATGTGGCTGAGGCGGCTTCCATGGCTTGGTAGGCTTTGCTCGTCAGGGCGTGATCGACGACGGTTGCGATGAAGCGTGACGCGGTGCGAACTTTCGCGATGTCGACGCCGGTTTCAATTCCCATTTGATGAAGGAGATAGAGCACATCCTCGGTGCCTACGTTGCCGGTCGCGCCGGGAGCGTACGGACAGCCGCCTAGCCCGCCGGACGAGGCGTCGAACTTTGAGATGCCGTGCTGTAGGCCGGCGTAAACGTTGGCTAGTGCGGTGCCGCGCGTGTCGTGCAGGTGCAACGCGATCAGATCCAGCGGAATTTTTTTCGCGAGCAGCGGAACGAGCGCATCGACTTGGCTCGGCACGCCGACACCAATCGTGTCGCCGATCGACAGCTCGTCGCAGCCCATCTCCATCAGCTTGACGCTGACGTCGACGACCATTTCGGGCGTGACGCTGTCGCCGAACGGCGAGCCGAATGCGGTCGAAACGTAGCCGCGCACCCAGACGCCGTCGGTCTTCGCCGCGCGCACTACTTCGCGGAACGTCGCGAGCGACTCATCGATCGACATGTTGATGTTGCGCTTCGTGAAGTTTTCGGACGCCGCGGTGAAGACGGCGATGGCGTCTGCACCGGCTGCGCGGGCACGTTCGTAGCCTCGCGGGTTCGGAACGAGCACCGGATAGCGTACGCCTGGCGCTTTCCGGATACGCGTAAAGACTTCGGCGGCATCGGCAAGCTGTGGAATCGCCTTCGGGCTGACGAACGACGTTGCTTCGATCCACTTCAGACCGCTCGCCGAAAGCAGGTCAATGTACCGAACCTTATCGTCGGTCGAGATGAGGGCGTGCTCGTTTTGCAGACCGTCACGCGGGCCCATTTCGAAAATGGTGACTGATTTTGCTAACGTCACGCTTCGACAGAGGACGAAGGGTTCAAGGTGACAAGGGGAGTGGCGGCGGCGACGATTTGGCCTTCTTTGACGAGCACGGAACTAACAACCGCGGCGGCAGGGGCTTCGATGCGGTGCTCCATCTTCATCGCTTCGAGAACGACGAGCAGCGCGCGCTCTTCGACCGCCTCGCCTTCGCGCACCGCGACTTTGACGATCTTTCCGGGCATCGGTGCGGTGACGTGGGCGCCGGCGACGGCACCGTGCGCCCCGCCGGTGGCGTCGGTCGAGGGCGGTGGGGCGAACGTGAACGACCACGCGCGCCCATCAAGATGGACGTTGAATGTATGGCTCCCATACGTCACGGCGCCCGAAACCGACGCATCATCGAAATTCGCGTGCACGACCGATTCGCGGCGCTGCGCGCGCAGTTCGCCGTCACGATCGCCGGAAATTCGCCAGGCTTGCGAATCGGTAGTTGCATCGGCTATCAGCTCCGCGATGCTGTCGCCGTGCGCTAAGCGCAGCGGCAATCCGACGTCACCGACTCGCCACGGCGCGCGGCCGTCGACGAGCAGCGCCGCGGCCGCAAGCAGTACCGCTTCGTTGGGAGGTTCGGTGCGCGTGAAGATCGATTCGTCGAGCCGCCGATCCAGAAAGCTCGTCGTCGTTTCGCCGGCGCGAAACGCATCGTCGCGCGCGATCCAGAGCAGCAACGGCAGATTCGTACGCACCCCGTCGATCACGCACTCTTCGAGCGTCCGCTCGAGGCGCGCGATGGCCGTCGAGCGATCGCTGCCGAAAACGATGAGCTTGGCGAGCATCGGGTCGTAGTAATGGCTCACCTCGCTACCTGCCGTGACGCCGGCATCGACGCGAACGCCGGGACCTTCGGGCAGCGACCAGTGCGCGATCGTGCCGGTTGCGGGGAGCATGTCGTTCGATGGATCTTCCGCATACAAGCGTGCTTCAAGCGCCCAGCCGCGCGGCTGCACGTCGGCTTGCGACAACGTCAAGCGCTCGCCGCTTGCGATGCGCAGCTGCCACTGCACCAGGTCGATGCCGTAGACGAGCTCGGTAACCGGATGCTCGACCTGCAGACGCGCGTTCATCTCCAAAAAATAGTATGCGCCGTTGGTATCGAGCATGAACTCGCACGTGCCCGCATTCACGTAACCGACCGACTCGGCCGCGCGGACGGCGGCTGCGCCCATCTCCGCGCGTAACGCCGGCGTCAGCGCGACCGACGGCGCCTCCTCCACGATTTTTTGGTGCCGGCGCTGAATCGAACATTCGCGCTCGCCGAGATGGATCGTCGTACCGTGCGCGTCGGCAAGAATTTGGAACTCGATGTGCCGCGGGTCGCGGAGGTAGCGCTCGAGCAGCACGGTGTCGTCGCCGAATGCCGCCAGCGCTTCGCGCTTCGCGGCTTCGAGTGCTTCATCGAATTGCGTGTCTGACTGAACGATCCGCATCCCGCGGCCGCCGCCGCCCGCACTCGCCTTGATGAGCAGCGGAAAGCCGATGCGCGGCGCCTGCTCGCGCAGCGCCGCGCGCGATTGATCGTCGCCGTCGTATCCGGGCACCGTCGGCACGTCGAACGCTCGCACGCGCCGCTTGGCCTCGATCTTACTGCCCATGGCTGCCATGGCCTCGGGCGTTGGTCCGACAAAGATCAGGCCGGCATCGCGGACGACGTGCGCGAACGGCGCGCGTTCGGAGAGAAACCCATATCCGGGATGGAGCGCGTCGGCATTCATCGCATTCGCGGCGGCCACGATCTCGTCGGCGTTCAGGTACGATTGCGTGGCGGGTGCCGGGCCGATGCAGCGAGCCTCGTCGACAAATTGCAGATGATACGCGTGTGCATCGGCTTCAGAGTAGACCCCGAGCGGAACGATCCCCATCTCACGGGCGGCGCGCGCGACGCGCACGGCGATCTCCCCGCGATTGGCGATGAGCAGTCGCTTAATCAAGGCTCGGCAAATGAGGCGCGACGACGTTCCAGAAAGGCGCGTAAGCCTTCTTGGCCTTCGGGACTAACGCGCTGCTGCGCGATCGCGCGCGTCGTGATCGTTCGTGAGTCGTCGTACGAGTGATCGAGCACGCGATGCACGAGCAGCTTCGCCGCGCTGACTGCCGATGGGCTCGCCGTAAAGAGTTCGGCCAATCGCCGGTCGACGGCGGCATCGAGATCGGCGAGCGGTACGACCTCGTGCACCAGACCGATCTCTTTGGCCGCTCGCGCGTCGAAGCGTTCGCCGGTGAGAAAGAGCGCGCGCGCATGGGATACGCCGATCTTCGCCAAAACGAACGGCGAGATGACGGCCGGAATGATTCCGAGCTTGACTTCGGTGAAACCGAAGACCGTGTCATCGGAGGTGATCGCGATGTCGCAGACGGCGGCCAGGCCGGCGCCGCCGCCTAAGGCCGCGCCATGGACGCGCCCGATCACGGGCTTCGAGCAGTTGTCGATCGCGCGGAACATGTCGCTCATACGTTCGGCGTCAGCCACGTTGGCCTCGAAACTCAGGTCGAGCGAGCTGCGCATCCACCCGATATCCGCACCGCCGCAGAAAACGTCGCCTTCACCGGCCAGCACGACGGCGCGCACGTCGTCCGACGCGGTGATATCGGTGAAGATCTCGTGGAGCTGCTCGATGACCTCCGCGTTGAAGGCGTTGCGCACCTTCGGGCGGGCGAGCGAAACGTGGGCGACTCCACCGGCTAGGGCGAGGTGAACGCTCTCGGCCATGGCCGGTCAGGGTTCGCGGCGTCATCCGAGCGGGCCTCGCCCGCGTTATACTCGGGATGATGAAGACCGGCCGCCCCGCTTTCTACCGCTACACGCTCCTGACTCGCGCGAGTCACTGGGTCTGGGTCGTTGCGCTTTTGGTGCTGGTCGGGAGTGGGCTGCAGATCTTCAACGCTTCGCCGAACCTCGACGCGTCCGATAAGAGCGATCCGGCGCGGCGCGTGCTCGCGATCGGATCGCCGACGCAGGGCGTCGGCACGACGACGCTCTTCGGCCGGACGTTCATAACGACGGGCTGGCTCGGCTGGACGAACGACGGGATGGGCTCGCAAGGCGCCCATGCTTTTCCGGCGCCCATCACGATCCCGGGGTACCAAGATCTCGCCGACGGCCGTCGCTGGCATCTCTTTTTCGCGTGGATTGCAGCGCTTTGCTGGCTAGCGTGGCTGCTCTCAACCGCGATCAAGGGAAACCTGCGCGAAATGGTATTGCGGCCGAGCGACATCCCAAAGCTCTGGCCGATGCAAGCGTACTATTTGAAGCTGCGCAAGGCGCCTCCGCCGCACGGCACCTACAATCCGTTGCAGAAAGCCGCGTATACGAGCGTGCTGCTCGTGATCGCACCGCTGGTCGTGCTGACGGGCCTTGCGCTTTCGCCCGGCATCGATGCGATCGCCAATCCGTTGACCGTTATATTTGGCGGGCGGCAGTTCGCGCGACTCTGGCACTTTGCGGGAATGCTGCTCCTCTTGGGATTCTTCGCGATTCACACGTTCCAAGTGCTTACGCAAGGTTTTATCAACCAGATGCGTTCAATGATAACGGGCTGGTACCAACCACAATGAAACGCCGGATTTTCGTTGCATCAGCGATCTCCACGCTCGCCGGTTGCGGCCCCTTGAGTTCGCCGTTCAACAGCAATGCCGGATTTCAACGGATGCTCGCGTCAGTCGAGGGGCTCAACCACGCGCTGATCGACGCGCGCGGCTTGGCACGGGAGTATCGCGAGCGCGATATCGACGCGCACTTCCGCGTCAATGGATTCGAGACGCCGTCCGACGCGCGCTACACCGAGCTGCTCAAAGGAAATTTCGCGGCGTATCGGCTCGTGGTCGACGGTGCCGTCGAGCGGCCGCAGGCGTTGACGCTCGGGCAGCTGCAGCGTTTGCCGCAGCGGACCCAAATCACCCGCCACGACTGCGTCGAAGGCTGGAGCGCGATCGGGAAGTGGAGCGGCGTCCCGCTCGGAACGCTGCTCGACGTCGCGGAGCCGCGCAGGGATGCGCGCTACGTGGTTTTTCGGTGCATGGACAACGACGGCACCGGGAATCTTTACTATGAGAGCCTGGATCTGCATCAAGCGCGCCATCCGCAGACGCTCCTGGCAATGCGTCTCAACGATGCGCCGCTCGATCCGGATCACGGCGCGCCAGTGCGTCTGCGCATTCCAACGCAGCTGGGGTACAAGAGCGCGAAGTGGATCGCGCGCATCGAGGTGGTCGGGACCTTTGCGAACATCGGCGCCGGGCGTGGCGGCTACTGGGAAGATGAAGGCTACGAGTGGTACGCGGGCATCTAGTCACAAGCCCCGCCGTCTGAGCGTTAACGGGCTGTCATGACCAGGGGCGCGCTGGTCACCGTTGCTCTAGCTCTCCTACTGGGGAGTTCCGCGGTTGACTTGCGCGTCTCCCTGCTCGATACGGCGGCCGCGTATCTCGCGAAAATGACGGCGATCGCGCCGATTGCCGGTCACGAGACAACCTTCGATTACTATCTGCGTCTGAAAGACGATGCGGAGTTACTCGACGATCCGACCGTGCCGCAAGGGTATGCCGCGGCGCAATGGTCGCAAACGGTTCATCAAACCGCCGGACTCGATCTCAGCTTAGCATCGCAACTCCTCGCCGGCTCGTACCGGTCGATGGCGTCGATTCATGGTCTCGGCGAAGCATTGGTGCGCTCGTCGCGCGACGGAACGATGCAGCCGGCCGCGGTCTACGTGCCCTCGAGCTACAGCGCGTCGCATCCCGCGCCCCTCATCGTCCTGCTCCACGGCCATCCGCAATCGGAGACGCAGCTGCTTGCGCCGCCGTACATCGCTGCGCTCGCCGAGCAAACGGGCACGATCGTCGTTGCGCCGTGGGGGCGCGGCTACTACGATTTTCGCGGTTCGGTCGATGACGTCTACGACGCGCTGCATGCCGCAACGCAAGCGTTTGCGATCGATCCGCGCAAGAAATTTCTCGCGGGCTATTCGATGGGCGGTTTCTCGGTCTTTGAAGTCGGACCGGTTCATCCCAACGAGTGGGCCGCCGTGATGTGCATCGCCGGCGCGTTGTTGGGATCGGATTCTTCTCGCGTCGCCGCCTTCATGCGCAAGACGCCGTTTTACGTGCTGACCGGCAGCGCCGACGACAGCATTCCAACCGAGTATCCGACGTCGACCGCCGCCTTTCTTCAGTCCGCCGGACTCGACGTTTCGTTCTATTCCCAGCCGGGCGGCATCCATCGGCTCGTCACGCTGCTTCCGATCCTCACTCAGGCTTGGAATGATATGCTACATGAGATCGTCCGCGCGCCGCCGCCCGGGCTAGGCAGCATCAAGCTTCCACCAACGATTCCCATGGGCGCGCTCAAACCTTAGAGATGCCGCCTACATCCGGAAGACGCCGAATTGCGTGCGCGGCTGCGGTGCGTGGGCCGCGGCGTCGAGGCCGATCGCGATCGCGCGGCGCGTGTCGAGAGGATCGATGATGCCGTCATCCCATAGGCGCGCGGTCGAATAATACGGATTGCCTTCGCGTTCGTACTTCTCGAGGATCGGCGCCTCGAAGGCCGTCTTTTCTTCGGGCGTCAGATCGCCCTTGACGGTTGAGAGCACACTTGCGGCCTGCGCCCCGCCCATCACGCTGATTCGCGCGTTCGGCCACATCCAGAGCTGGCGCGGCGCGTACGCGCGTCCGCACATGCCGTAGTTGCCCGCACCGAAGCTCCCTCCGATGACAACCGTAAACTTCGGAACTTCGGCGCACGCAACCGCCATCACGAGCTTTGCCCCGTCTTTGGCGATGCCGCGATTTTCGTACTCCTTGCCGACCATGAAGCCGGTGATGTTCTGCAAGAAGAGCAGCGGCGTGCCGCGCTGCGCGCAGAGTTCGATGAAGTGGGTGCCTTTGAGCGCGCTCTCGCTGAACAGAATGCCGTTGTTGGCGAGGATGCCGATCGGGTGGCCTTCGATGTGCGCGAATCCACAGACCAGCGTGGCGCCGTAGCGCGACTTGAACTCGTGGAACTCCGACGCGTCGACGAGGCGCGCGACGACTTCGCGCACGTCGTAACCAGTACGGCTGTCGGCCGGAATGATGCCGTACATGTCGCGGGGTTCGTACTTCGGCGGCGCGGGCTCGATGCGGTCCCATTGCCTCGGCAGCTCCAAATGGAGATTGCGCACGATCTCGCGGACCATCGCCAGCGCCTGCGAGTCGTCGTTGGCGAAATGATCTGCAACGCCAGAGATTCGCGTGTGCACGTCGGCGCCGCCGAGCTCTTCGGCCGTCACTTCCTCGCCGGTCGCGGCCTTGACCAACGGCGGCCCGCCGAGAAAGATGGTGCCTTCACCCTTGACGATCACCGTTTCGTCGCTCATCGCCGGAACGTACGCACCGCCCGCGGTGCAGGACCCCATGACGGCGGCGATCTGCGCGATGCGTTTGCTCGACATGCGCGCTTGATTGTAAAAGATGCGCCCGAAATGATCGCGGTCGGGAAAGACCTCGGCCTGCAGCGGCAAGAACGCGCCGCCCGAGTCGACCAGATAGATGCACGGAAGATGGTTCTGCTCGGCGATCTCTTGCGCGCGTAGATGCTTCTTCACTGTGATGGGATAATACGTGCCGCCTTTGACGGTCGCATCGTTCGCAACGATCACGCAGTGCTGACCCTCGACGATGCCGATTCCCGTAAGAATCCCTGCCGCCGGCGAGTCGTTACCATACATATCGAAGGCCGCGAGCGGCGAGAGTTCGAGAAAATCGGAGCCGGGATCGATCAGGCGCTCAGCGCGTTCGCGGGCGGTCAGCTTCTTGCGGCGCCGATGCTTTGCAACCGCCTCCGCGCCGCCGCCGGCGCGCACGGCGACCAGCCGCTCGCGCAACTCGGCGACTAACCGGTCCATCCGTTGCGCATTACTCTCAAAGTTCTGCGAACGCCGCTCGAGGCGTGATTCCAAGACGGCCATCGCCGCAGGCCATTCGGCTTAGGGCCCGGTTAGACCTCACGAAAACGCGAGGTCGGATCGACGGACGGCGAGTACGTAGAAGCGATGGCCGCACAGGCGAAGATTGACGTCGGCGGCATCCTGCGCCCGCAGGGTCGCCCCGATTTTTCCACCGCGTTGCACCCGTACGCCGAAACGCTGGGTGAACGCGGTGCGGCGCATTTGCTGCGACGCGCCGGCTTCGGCGGAACGCCGGACGACGTCCGCCGCTATGCGGGAATGAGCGCGCGGGCTGCAGTCGCGTCGCTGCTTTCGGTTCCGTCGGTGGATTCGATCGCGCCGCCGCCGGAGCTCGTCACCGCAACGCGTCCGCCGGCGGTGGCAATGGATCCGATGCAGGGTTCGATGTACGCCCCCCAGATGCCGAGGCGGCGCCCGATGACGTTCCGCCAGCACATGCAAGTCATTCTCGCGCTGCAGCTCTGGTGGATGAACCGAATGCTGACGAGTCCGGCGCCGTTGCAAGAGAAGATGACCCTGTATTTTCATGGCCACTTTACTACGATCGCGACGCCGCTCTTTCCGCGGATCACCTACAACTACAATGCGCTCTTGCGTCGGTATGCGCTCGGCAATCTGCGCGAGTTGACGCGCGACGTTTCCAAGGACGTTGCGATGCTGATCTATCTCAACGGTGCTTGGAACGTCGCAGCCCATCCGAACGAAAACTACGCGCGCGAGCTGATGGAGCTGTTCACGCTCGGCATCGGCGCGTATACCGAAAATGACGTGCGCGAGTCGGCGCGCGCCTGGACCGGGTGGACCATCAACCGCCGCGCGGACACCGCCACGTTCGATCCCGCGCTCCACGATTCGGGGAGCAAGACGTTTCTCGGTCGCACCGGCAACTTTACCGGCGACGACATCGTGAACATCATCTTTGCGCAGCCGCAGTGCGCGCGCTTCTTTGCCGCTAGCCTGCTCAACTGGTTCGTCTACAACGATCCCGAACCGCAGCTCGTCGACGGCGTTGCCGCGCTCCTGCGGAAGCACGACTTCGAACTCGCGCCGGTCGTTTCGGCGATTCTGAGCTGCAATGTCTTTTATAGTCCGCGAGCGTATCGCGCCCTGGTGAAGAGCCCGGTCGAATTCGTGGTCGGGACGTACAAGGCGCTCGGACTCTCGGCGATCGATCAGAGCGCGCTGCCGGCGCTCGTGCAAATGGGTCAGCGTCTCTTCTTTCCGCCAAACGTCGCCGGCTGGCCGGGCGGCCAGAACTGGCTGACTAGCGGCACGATGATCGCGCGGCAGAACTTTCTCACGCAGCTGCTCGGATCGGAAACGCTGACGTCATCCTCGTGGCTGCGTGGCTTGCCGGTCGCCTCGCACGGCGCGGCGCGGCAGCTGGCGCAAACGATTTTGCAAGGCGATGTGGCGCCGGCGTCCCTTGAGGAGCTCGAAGCGTACCTCGGTGGAGCTGGCAGCGCGGCGCTTGCATCGCTCTCGGCGGAGAACTACGATCAACGCGTCAGCGGGGCGGTCTATCTCGCGATGGCAACGCCCGCGTATCAACTGAATTAAAGAAATGAAACGGCGCAACTTTCTCCTCGCAACGGCCTCCGGTTTGGCGGTAATCGCCAACACGGACCACGTCTTTGCGCGGGCGCTCTCGCAGACGCCGCTGCCCGGATTGCCGGGCAGCGCCGGCCGGTGCCTCGTTCTGATCAATTTGTACGGCGGCAACGACGGACTAAACTGCGTGGTGCCGCACGGCGACGCGCGATACTATCAGCTCCGTCCGGGGCTCGCGATCGATCGCAACGACGTGCTCGCGATCGATGCCCGAGTCGGCCTCAATCCCGGCATGCGTTCGCTCAAGGCGCTCTACGACAAGGGCATGGTCGCGATCGTTCAGGGCGTGGGCTACCCGCAGCCCGATCACTCGCATTTCCGCTCGACCGAGATTTGGCAGACCGCGGCGCCGGATCGCTACCAACATACCGGATGGCTCGGGCGCTACTTCGACGAGAGTTCCGGTTCGCTGCAGAATCTGTTCAAGGGCGTGGCGGTGTCGAAAGTCTTGCCCGAGGTGATGGTTGCGGAGCACACCGATATCCCGGCGATTCCCGCGCTCGGCGAGTATGCGATGGCCTCGGATCGCGATCTGCTGGCGCGCAGAGCGTTCTCGCAGGAGGCGCGCGATCGACGCCTGCCGTTCTCTTCGCCGTATTTAGCGCACGTGATGGAGGTCGAGGGCAACGCGCAGCGCAGTTCCGAAGAGCTGCCGAAGCTCATCGCCGGATATACGACGAAGGCGTCGTATCCCGCCACCGCGCTTGGACGCAGTCTGGCGCTCGCCGCGCAGATCATCGGAAGCAACTTAGGAACGAAGGCGATCTACGTCGAGCACGGGTCGTTCGACACGCACGTGAGCCAGAAGAAGACGCAGGATCTGCTGCTGACGCAGTTCTCAAACGCGGTCGGCGCATTCTACGACGACCTTGCCGCGCACGGCAACGACCGGCGCGTTCTGACGCTGACGTTCAGCGAGTTCGGCCGGCGCGTCGAAGAGAACGGCAGTCGCGGCACCGATCACGGCGAAGCCTCGCCGCTCTTTCTGATCGGCGGCGGCGTCAAAGGCGGCCTCTACGGGAGCCTGCCCGATCTCGCCGCCACCAACATGGGCAACGTGCGCTATACGGTCGATTTTCGCGGCGTTTACGCGACCGTGCTCGAACGCTGGCTGGGGCGGCCATCTGCGGGGGTGCTGGGCGGCACATTCCAAAAACTGCCCGTGCTTGCCTAGTTCGGTACTCTTCCTCGGAAGCGGAGGCGCGCGCTTTGTCGTTGCGCGCCAGTTGCGCGCGTCGGGCGGAATGTGGATGCGATTCGATCGCACGCAGATCCACGTCGATCCCGGCCCGGGCGCGCTCGTCCGCGCGCTCTCGCACGTCCCGCCATGTAATCCGCGCGAGCTCGAAGCAATCGTGCTCTCGCATAAACATCTCGATCATTCGAGCGATGTCAATGCCCTGATCGAAGCGATGACTTCGGGCGGCTTCCGGCGCCGCGGCGCGGTGCTCGCCCCCGCCGATGCGTTCGAGGTCGAACCGGTCGTGCTGCCCTACGTGCGCCGCTTCGTTGAGCGCCTCGAGCACTTAGAACCGGACAGCGGACCCTATCGAATCGGCGAGGTCGAGCTGTATACGACCAAGCAACATGTCCACGCCGTGCAAACCCATGGACTCGTTTTCGTCTACAACGGGCTGCGCGTAGCCTATCTCCCTTGCGCGCGGTACGTCGAATGGCTCGCCGCAGATTACGCGCGCTATCATCCCGATGTTTTGATCGTCAACGTTTTGCGGTACGGCGATGCGATGAACGTGGATCACCTCACGTGGCCGGACGCGCGGCGAGTCGTGGCCGAAGTGCGTCCGAAAGTCGCGGTCTTTCAACATTTTGGGACGAAGATGCTGGAAGCTGACCCGCCAAAGCTCGCGCAGCAATTGGAAGACGAATTGGGAATGCGCGCAATCGCCGCTTACGACGGATTCGTTCTAGATCTCGAAACTGAAGTCGCGGCCGTAAGTTAGAAAGGCGGGCGTTGAGGCGGTGGGCGCGGTTGAGCCGGCGGGCGCATTTGAGCCGGCGGGCGCATTTGAACCGTCGGGCGTGGCATCGCGTTCGGGAATGCACTTGGGAGGCGAGTGCTGCCGTTGAGCTCTTGACGCACGTGCGGATGTTCGTTGATCGATCCGCTGTAGAGATAGACCGAGCCGTTGCGCGAGGTTGCGGTGACGACCGGTCCGCCGCCGTCGACCGTGGCTTGTTTGGTCACCGGATTTCCTCGGACGTGCGCTCCGTTCTGAAAGCTCGAGACGACGTGTCCCGATCCGCTGTGCGCGCCGATCTGCGCGCCGCCGCGCACGCCTAGCGCCACGTTTCCGTGTTCCGATTCGAAGCGCGCGAGTCCGGGCTGAAAGTGTCCGTTATCGTACACGATCGATCCGTAGGTGCTGGTCGCCTGGATTTGATGCGCGGTGCAGCCTTGGAAGAGCATGTTTCCCGTTGCCGTGCGGACGCGCAACCGATCGAACGATGAGTTCGTCGCGACGATTCGGCCGCGCAACGATTCGACGAAGCCGGTACCGCCCACATCGTTGAGGCTGATTCCCGCCGCCCGCACGTGCGTCACGAAGACACCATGATAGTCATTAAGGGTCAAGTGGCCGAAGCGGACGTTCGCGAGCACCATTGCGGTACTGCGCGGAATCATTATCGTCACGTTGCCACCGCCGCGTGCGACGATCGCGTCATGCTGCGCGCCGGGCAGTTCGGGAAGCACGAACGACTCGGCCGGGAGCGTTACCGGGCCGCGCGGCGTTTGAATCTGTTGCGACGAAATTTGCAGCTGCCGGGGAGTCCGCGGATCGACCTGATCCGGAGCAAGGTGCTGCACCTCGACCGGCCGGTCGGAAAGAATCACCACTTGCGGCCGATCCCACGTTTGGATGTTCAGCTGCCCGCGGTTGAGTTGGACGTTGAGCACCGGCGACGGGCCAACGTCAAACTGCTCGTCGGCCCGGACCGGGGCCGCGAGAGCCACAGAAGTGAGCAAGGCGAGGAGCGTCGCGATTGCTCCCCGCCTCAATGCTTCGCGCACGATTTCATTCTATCTGGAGTGCGTTGGGGCCATCATGAGAGATCGGTGAACGGAGCCTTGACGAGCGGTAAGATTACGCGAAAGCGCGCGCCGCCGCCGGGGGCTTTGCCCGCCATCGCTTCGCCGCCATGAACTCGAGCAATCGAGCGGACGATCGCTAAGCCGAGGCCCGTGCCGGGAACGGTGCGCGAGCGTGCTCTATCGGCGCGATAGAATCGCTCAAATACGTGCGACAGCTCTTGTTCGGGAATTCCCGGGCCGCTATCGGCGACTTCCACCCACGCCGATCCCCGATCGCTGCCGACGCTCACCTCGACGCTGCCGCGCTCGCTGAACTTGATCGCGTTATCGATCAGATTTCCGACGAGCTGACGCAACAGGTTTGCGTCGCCATAGACGGTCGGGGTGCCGTTATGGCTGAACCGCAACTCGATCTGCTTTTCGGCGGCGCGAGGCGCGGCATTTTGAGTGGCCTCGCTCACGATCTGTGCCAGCGAAACCGGTTCCTTTGGTATCTCATCGCCGCGATCGGCTTTGGCAAGCGTGAGCATGCCGTTGACCATGCCGGCTAGCCCGGCGCTCTCGCGAACGATCGTCTCTAAGCTTTCACGACGAACCGTACGATCCTGATCGCCCCACCGAAGCAGCATTTGGGCGTTGGCGTTGATCGAGGTGAGTGGAGTCTTGAGCTCGTGCGACGCGTCGGAAATAAACTGCCGCTCGCGCGCGAACGCTTCCGCGAGCCGCGCTAGCAAGTCGTTGAAACTCGCGGCCAACCGTCCCACCTCGTCTCGCCGGCGGCGCAATCGGCCTTGCCGGCCATCGAACGCACCCGGACCCGCCGCAATCGCCAAGCGATCCGAGCCGATCTCGCGCATTTCGCGCGAGAGCTCGTTGATCGGGGTCGTGGCCTGCGATGCCAGCACAATCGAAAAGATCACCACCGCCGCGGCGGTCGCGCCGAGCACGATCCCGATCGCTTCGCGGGCTCGCGCGAAAGTACGCTGCAGCGTGTCAAGCGGCTCGGCAACGTGGATGATCGCGGCATTGACGCCTTCGCGCAGATACCGATCTTCGACGAGAAACGGGCGGCCGCCGAGGGTTACCTGGCGAAACGCGACGTCGTGCGACGCCGAGAGCTTGGGATTCGCGGGTATCGTCAGCGCGCCAAGATTCGCCGTCTTAGCCAGCGGATAGCCGTCGCTCGAATCGACTTGAACGAAGCTGTTCGCCGAGTTCCATGTCGTGAGATTGTTGCTGTTGAAGAGAAACTGCAGCGTACCCAGCGAGGAATCTTCGAGCGAAAACGGCGTCGTCGCTTGCTGCGCGAACTGGACGATGGCGCGCATCGTCGCATTCACGCTTATCGCCGCCTGATCGTAAAGAATCTGCTGAAAACGCCACACGATAATCCCGCTCATCACCGTCATTGCGACGATGAGCACCAGCGAATACCCAAGCGCAATCCGCCACTTTAGCGACATCGGCTAGCTCGCAAGCGGAATCTAATCCTTTATCGTGTAGCCCACACCCCGCACGGTGGTAATCAGTTTGTCATCGAATCCGTCGTCGATTTTTCCGCGCAGGTACCGGATGTAGACGTCGATCAGATTCGAATCGCCGAGGAAATCGCTTCCCCAGACGCCGTTGAAGAGCTCGTCGCGTGTGTGGACTTTATTACGGTGGAGGAGCAAATATTCGAGCAGCGCGTACTCCTTGGCGGTGAGGGCGATCGGCTTTCCGCCGCGATGAACTTCGTGGCGGTCGCGGTCCATAACGACGTCGCGGTATTCGATCACGTTGCCCTGCGGCGCGCGCTCGCGCAGACGCGCGCGAACGCGGGCGAGCAGTTCGTCGGTGGAAAACGGCTTCGTCACGTAGTCGTCGGCGCCGACGTCGAGGCCGGCGACGCGATCCGGCACTCGATCGCGCGCGGTCAGCATGATGATCGGCACGCGGCTCTTGGCGCGAATCCGTTTGCAGACCTCGATGCCGTCCATCCGCGGAAGCATCAGGTCGAGAATCACGAGGTCGGGCTCCTTCAGCGCTTTTTCGAGGCCCGACAACCCGTCGCGTGCGACTTCGACCTCGTAGCGCTCGTGCTCTAGCTCGAGCTGCAGGACGCGGCTGATCGCCGCATCATCCTCGATGACGAGAACTCTATATGGGCGCCGGTCCGGCGCTACGCGTTTCTCCATGCAGAAGGATTATCGGCCGGCCCTCCGTCCGGACCTGTGCGGGGCGACCACGACGGGTTGGGATCCGGTGAAAAGTGAGAGCCACAGCGCCGTCGCGCCGCCGGCGGCCAGCCATGCGAGTGTCGCGGCGTTGGAGAGCGCCCGGGAGGCGACGGAACCAATGGTTTCCAGGGTGTGGACGAAGAGCGATCCGCCGCCCAGAACCAAGAGGACGATCAGCCAGATCGCGACTGCCCCCAGCGCGCCCAGCGCGGCGAGCTCCAGCATCGAGAAGACCGGTGCGGGACGGTAGGCTGTAGCGAGCAAGATCGAGGCACGTAGCCCGGCCGGCGGCTCCTCAAGCGGGAGCGCCAAGATGGCTCGGTCGAGATCGTCGTATGCTTCGTCCATGTTCATGATTCCGTTACCTCCGTTCCGCCCAGAAGCCTGCGTAGCTGCTCCTTTGCGCGAAACAAATGCGTTTTCACCGTACCCATCGGCAAACCGAGAACACTCGCAATCTCTTCGTACTGTTTATCTTGGAGATGGAAGAGCGTGACCACCGCGCGGTACCTTTCAGGGAGCGCGTCGATTGCGGCGCGCAGTCGCGTCGCTTCGTCGATCGCGATGGCTTGCTGCTCGGGCCCAGGGCCCGGATCGGCGCGTTCCGGCAGCTCCTCGCTTGCATAGCGCCTTCGCCGGTTGAGACGGTCGCAACACGCGTGATAGGCGATCGCAAAGATCCAGGTCGAGAACTTCGATCCCGGCTTGAAGGTTCGCAAACTGCGAAAAGCCTTGAAAAATGCCTCTTGCGTTGCATCGCGAGCCTCCTCCACATCGTGCAGCGTTCGGTAGGCGAGGTGGTAGACTGCCCGGTCGTACCGTTCGACCAGCGTCGTGAACGCCTCGGAGTCGCCCCGAAGGGTCATCGCGACCAAGCTGCCGTCTTCAGGCCCCGCGTTCACCCGGCGCGGCGGCGTCCTTCGACGTAGTTGATCCCGAGCGCTTCGACTCGGCTCAGCACAGGCTCCGTCGAGGGGCTCAGGATGACACTCCAGGACTGCCGACACGCCCTCCGTACGCTCCACGCGCGCGAATTGTTTCGCTCGGACCGCCGATTTTCCGGACGAAACATCGCGCGGCGCGGGGCGTAACTAGGGCATGAACTTCCACGGAGGACCGACCCAGCGATGACAAATATCCCCAACAAAACCCTTCCCGACGGCATCCGGCCCGACAACTTGCGGCCGACGCTGCCGACGGATAGGTGGAACTCCGCGCAGTCGTTGCGCCCCACCTTCGACGGATGGGGGCCGAAGCTCTAAGTGTCGCGAGGTTCCATCGTTGCGATGCTAGTAGCCGCCGAGCTCCTCGTCGTCGGGATGGCAATCTACTCGCTCGGCGGGCAAAGGACGTTTGCAGCCGGCATGCACCGCGTTGATTTTACCCCGGTGCAGATAGCGCCGATTTCGGCCGGAGCTGCACCACGCGTCGTTATTGACGACAAAGAATCTCGCGTGAGCGTGACGGTCTCGAGTGATGAGTCGGTGCACGCACGCGATCTCACGCAGATGCGGGGCGCGATCTTTTCAAGCGCGCCCTATCCGCAACTGCGCGTCATCCGGACCGGCGACGGCGTACTCATCGAACGTCCTTCACCCCAACGCCTATCGATCGAGATGTTTGGCTTCAGCCGGCAAGCCATCGAGGTGTCGGTCCCGAGCGGATCGCATGTTGAAATTGCGCGGTGTTCGGGCGCTAACGTCACCGGTATCACCGGCGGCGTCAGCGTCCGCTCGCAAGACGGCCATGTGACGCTCGCGAGCCTTACTGGTACGGTCGATGCTCGTAGCGATGACGGGTATCTTGACGCGAGCAACGTTCGCGGCGATCGACTCACAATGGAATCGATGGACGGACACCTCGCGCTGCGCGACGTCTCGGTCGGAGCGCTCACGGCGACGACTCACGACGGGCGCATCGAAGCCCGCGAGTTGAGCCTCACCGGCGAACGGCCGGACGCGACGCTTCACACCGCTGACGGCTCGGTCAGAATTCAACTGGCGCCGAACGCCAACCTCACCATCGATGCCTCGACGGGCGACGGTCACATCGTGGTCGATGGATCGACACTCGATCATGACGATTCGGCACAACGCACGATACGCCTCGGGAACGGTTCGGGCAAAATGACCGTCGGCACAGGGGACGGATCGATTCACATTTCAACCAACGGAGCTATCCTACAGTGACGGACTATAGCGACCTCATACCGCTCTTTGCGATCTTCTTTATTTTTGGTGCGCCGGTGACCGCGTGGATCATATCGCGCGTCCTCGCACACCAGGAGCGCATGGAGATGCTGCGCCGCGGCATCGTGCCGCCGCCGAACGCGCGCGAAATGCGCAAAGCGATGAAATACGGCTGGACGCCGGGCGCGACGCCGCCGGGCGCGGTGCCGAACCAGTACTACTACGCCACCGATTTCTACGCGCAACAACAGCTGCGGCGGGGCATTCAAGTTGCGTTCATCGGTTTCGCGCTGCTCGTCGGCCTGGGGTTTATCGGGTATCGCGGCGACGGCCAATACGTATACGGTCCCTGGCTCTTGGGCGGGTTGATCCCGATGTTCGTCGGCATCGCGCAGATCATCGGCGCGGTCTTGAGCGGCGCCACGTTCGGGCCCTCAGCGGCTCGCCAGAGTTTGGGTTCAGCCGAAAGCGCCGGGCCGAGCGCGGCCCAGGGGAGCTCGACGGGCAGCTCGACGCCGCCTGGACCCACGTACGGCGGCTGGCGCCCCGGATCGATGCCGGAGATCGAGAAGCCGGCTTCGCCGCCCGATTACCGGCCCTGAGACGCAAGTCGGCCACAAATAGTAACGCCGCCGGTCGCTTGGCCGGCGGCGTTATCATTCGAATAAAGACGATGCTACTTGCAGGAGACCAAGGCCATGGCCCAGCCAGCGGCCGTGCGAGTCCTGACCAGATAACCGTCCGCAGTCCGATCGTAAACCTGATAGCCCGCTCTGAGTGCGTCGGCTAGCGATTTGAAGACGATAAGACCTGCCATCTGGGGACCCTCCTTTCCGATTATTTACGCTCTCTATACAGTATAACTGCTCCGGTAGCAAGGGCGTGTCGCCCTTTTCGGAGATTTTCCTAAGAATTTGTTGAAAATGCCTGAAGAGATGGCGAAAGTCGACCTGCGCGCCCGAGTTCATGCGACCCGAGTCATCGAACGGCGCGAACTCGCGGCCGACGTGGTGTTGCTGACGCTCGAAGCTCCCGAGCTTGCGAGTGCAACGCAACCAGGCCAATACGTCATGGCGATTCCACCAAGCGCGCAAGCGGCTGCAACGGCGCTCGCCATCTACGAAGCCGAAGGCAAGCTCGCGAGCATTCTCTTCTTTATAACCGGCACCCGCACTCGGGAACTCGCTGAGCTGCACCGCGGAGATCGGCTCGATCTCGTTGGGCCGCTCGGCAACGGCTTCGATTGCTCCGGTGATGCGCGCGACGTTGTCGTCGTTGCAGGCGGTGTCGGAATCGCATCGGTGCTGCTCTGCGCGCAAACCCTGCTCGAGGCCGGCTCTCGCGTCCGCCTTTTCTATGGTGCCAGAACGAGGGAGCTGTTAGTCGATACGCAACGTTTTGCCGATGCGGGCTGCGAACTCATCTTGACGACCGACGACGGCAGTTTCGGAGAGCGTGGTTTGGTCACCGATGCGCTGGCGCGATCGCGCAAGCCGGAAGCGATTTACGCGTGTGGTCCGTCGCCGATGCTGCGCGGTGTCGCGCGCATCGCGGGTGAGTTCGGCGTGCGCGCGCAACTCGCGCTCGAGGAGACGTTCGGATGCGGAGTGGGCGCGTGCTGGGGATGCGTCGTGCCGCTGATCGCGACAAGCCCGCAAGCGCCGAGATTCCCGCCTGCCGAATCCGGCGGCAGCGACGTCGTCTACGCCCGAATCTGCAAAGAAGGCCCCGTGTTTTGGGCCGACGAGCTGCGATGGTGATTCTCAAACCGAGCCTCGCGGTTAAGCTCGGAAAACTCGAACTCGATTACCCAACGCTGATGGGCAGCGGCTGTTATGGATCGGGCGAAGAGTACGCTCCGTTCGCCGATCTTGCCAAGATCGGCGCGATCGTCCTCAAGAGCGTCACACGGCTGCCGCGATTGGGGAATCCCCCGCCCCGGCTCGCCAACACGCCGGCGGGAATGCTCAACGCAATCGGATTGCAGAATCCCGGCATCGAGTGGTATCTCACGCGGGAACTGCACAAGTATGCCGGACGTCCGTGCAAGATCGTGGGGAGCGTTGCTGGATTTTCGATCGACGACTACCCTTACGTTTGCGAGCGTCTGGCCGCGCGCGACGAGGTTGCGGCGATTGAGCTGAACGTCTCTTGTCCAAATACGGCCGGCGAAGGCGAGACCTTCGGATGCGATCCGAATCTCACGGCGAGAGTCGTTCGGGCCGCCCGCACGACGACCGATAAGACGCTCATCGTTAAACTCTCCCCGAACGTCACCGACATCGCAGCCGTCGCGCGCGAAGCCGAGGCCGCTGGCGCCGACGCGCTCGGCGTGATCAATACCGTTCGAGGCATGGCGATCGACGTCGAGACGTGGCGACCGCGGCTCGGAAACATCACCGGCGGCCTCTCCGGTCCGGCCATCCGGCCGATCGCGGTGCTCGCCGTGTACGAGGTGGCGCAAGCGGTCAAGATTCCGATCATCGGTCAAGGCGGCGTCGAAAACGTTACTGATGCGTTGGAATTCTTCTTGGCCGGGGCAACGGCGATTTCGATCGGAACGGCAAACTTTACCGATCCGCGAGTTCCCGAACGCATCGTTGCCGAGCTGGAAAGCTATTTAGCTCGCCGCAACCTCGTCTCGCTCGAACAGATCGTTGGAAAAGCGAACGTCGAGTTTACGACGCCGCATCAATACGAAGGAGACGAGGGGTGAGCCAACTGATCGTTGCGCTTGACGTGCCCAGCGCCGAGCAAGCCGAATGGCTCGTCGATCGGCTCTACGAGCTTGACGTCATCGTTAAAGTCGGCCTCGAGGCGCTCTACGGCTATCCCGAGCGGATCCTCTCGTACTGTGAAGCGCGCGACGTGCGGATGTTTGTGGATGCGAAACTCCACGACATTCCGCGAACGGTCGCGGCCGCAATCGCCCAGCTCGTGCGTCCGAACGTGCACCTCATCAACGTCCACGCGTTAGGCGGGCTCGACATGATGCGCGCTGCGGTCGATTCCGCCGCAGAACGAGCCGCGCAGCTCGGCATCAATCCGCCGCACGTCTTCGCCGTTACGTTGCTCACCAGCATCGCGCCTGAAGATCTCAACGAGCTTGGCTTCCAAGGCGGCCCCGGCGAGAACGCGATTCGGCTGGCCGCGCTGGCGCGCGATGCGGGATGCTCAGGCGTCATCTGCAGCGCGCACGAAGTGCGCGATCTCAAGCGCTTCTTCGGCGATGATTTTCTCACGCTGACGCCCGGCATTCGGCCCGCCGGAAGCGCGCACGCCGATCAGAAGCGCGTGACGACTCCCGCACAGGCCGTTGCGGCCGGATCTGACTACCTCGTCGTCGGACGTCCCATCGTCGAAGCGCCCGATCCGGTTGCCGCCGCAAAAGCAATTCTCGAGGAAATGACCGTACACGCATGAGCGGTACGGAACTCGACGTGCAGTCGGCGCTCGTGGAGCGCGGCGCCCTGCTTGAAGGGCATTTTCGTTTGAGTTCAGACCGGCATAGCGATCGCTTCGTGCAGAAGTTCCGCATACTCGAAGATCCGGCGCTGCTCGAACCGGTAGGGCGCGCAATCGCCGAGCGATTTCGCGCGGTCGAGCCGACCGTCGTCGTGAGCTCGGCGGTCGGTGGGATTCTGCTCGGCTATGAAGTCGCCCGCCATCTGGGCACCAAAGCGATTTTCGTCGAGAAAGAGAATGGCGTGCCGGTGCTGCGCCGCGGCTTTGCGCTCTCGCCGGCAGATCGTGCGCTCGTGGTCGAGGACGTGGTGACGACGGGGCAGTCGGTGCGCGAAGCAATCGGCGTCGTACGAGCTGCCGGCGCGCAGGTCATCGGTGTCGGCGTCATTGTGATGCGCGCGCCGGTTGTCCTTCGACAAGCTCAGGATGACAAGATAGTTGTGCACGCGCTGCTGAATCTGCCGTTGCATTCGTACGACGCAAACGAGTGCCCACAGTGCCGCGCGGGGGAACCGATTATGGATCCCGGTTCGCGCCGGTTGTGACGGTGAGCGTCCGAATCGGCGAACGCACCGGCGAGCGTGCCGCAGCCGACCGTGACTTCATCAGAGCACTAGGGCGGCGCTGCGCGATGTCGAGCGTCAGCCCGATGCGACCCGCGGCCGAGCCGATGGTGCGCGCCGCCTTTGATCGCCTCTGCGAAATCGTCGATAGCCAATCCCACGAAACGCTCATCGCGCAGTGCGACGACCGGCGCGTCGGGTTCTTACTTATGCTCGACGATCTTCCCGATGAAGTTACGTCGTTGCCTCAGGCGTTTATCGCATACATGGTCGTCGAACCCGAATGGCGCCGCACCGGCGTGGGCACAGCCCTGCTGGCCGCCGCCGAGAATGAGGCAAGACGGCGGGGCTTACCGTATATGGCGTTAATGGTCACCGAAGAGAACGAGGCCGCACGCCGCCTGTACGAGGGCGGCGGGTATCGGACCGAACGGCGTCTGCTATGCAAGCCGCTGTGAGCAAGGACGTCTGGCGTCGCATCGGCTGGATCGCGGCGGGCGTAGCCCTCGTGGTGGCCGCGTTGTGGCTCGCACGTCACATACCGCGCACGATCTCGATCTTCCTGATCGCCGCTTTTATCGCGTTCGGCGTACAGCCGATTGCTCGGCGCTTGGAGAGGCGTATGCCCAAGGCGGTTGCGATTTCGGTCGTCTTCCTCGGGCTGCTCGTTGTCGTTGCAGTCTTCTTGGTGATCGTCGTGCCTCTCACGATCGATCAAACACAGCTCTTGGCGGCGAACGTTCCAAGCTATGCTGCCACGGCTCAAGGCTGGCTGGTGGCGTTCGAGACCTCGCTCGATCAGCATTTCCCGACGCTGAAGCTCCCCGCGAACGGTTTTAACATCGGCAAGATCGGCACCACACAGATGTCGGGCATGGTCGGTGGAACGCTCGCCTCGATCGGTGCGATCGCGCTCAACACCGCGACTGCCTTCTTCATCGCTTTCTCGGCGATCATCCTGTCCTTCTTTTTCCTGCTCAACGACTCGCAGATCGCCGAAGCATTCACGTCGATGTTTCCGCCGAGCAGGCGCGAAACGGCGCGCCGGCTCGCCGCCGAGGTAACGGAGCTGTTCGGAAACTATATCTCGGGCCAGGTCATCGTGAGTGCGATCACGGGCACCGTTATCGCGATCGCGTGCGCGATCATCGGCTTCAAATTTTCCCTGATTATCGGAATCATCTCGGGTGTCGCATATGCCATCCCGATCATCGGGATGCTTATTGCCGAGCTCATCGCGATCCCCATGTCGGCGCCGCAAGGCCTCTGGATGATCATTTGGGTGCAGGTGATCATGTTCGGCATGGCGCGCATCAGCGACAACGTGCTCGTTCCGAAGATCATGGGTCAATCGGTCGGCGTGTCGCCGATCGGTGCGATGTTCGCCGTCTTTGCCGGCGGGGAGCTGTTCGGCATACCGGGTCTCATCCTCGGTATTCCGGCGGCGGCGCTGATCAAGATCCTCTGGCGCTACTTCGGGGCGCCATGGATCGCGACACGACTGGAGAAGAGCTAGCCGTGCCACGTTGTCTCGCGGGCGTTTTTCTCATTGCGCTCTCTTTGGTGGGGTGTTCCTCTGGTGGCGGCGGCGGCGGGGGTGGCTCGTCTCTTCCGGTGATGCCGCCTCCAACGCAGTCTCCTCCGCCGGGTGGCGGCCTGGGAAAATACATCAAGCACGTCGTCGTCATCGTTCAGGAAAACCGCACGTTCAACAATATCTTCGCGGGTTTCAAAGGCGCGGATTCATCGCTGTACGGCTATACACACACCGGTAGTAAGATACGCTTGCGCGCGTTCACGTTTAAGGGACCGGACATCTTACACAATTGGGGCAATGCGATGGCCGACTGGAACCATGGGCATATGAATGGGTTCGACAGAAGCCTCTTCACCAACGGTAGGCCGGCGGGAACGTACGCGTATGCGTATCTCCAGCGCAAGCAGGTCGCTCCGTACTGGACGATGGCGCGCGAATACGTGCTCGCCGATCACATGTTCCCGACGATGTTCGGCCCGACGTTCACGGCCCACATCGATCTGATCGCGAGCACGACGAACCTTACCGCCGATGCGGCCGAAGTCGACGGCCCGACCGGTCAGCCCTGGGGTTGCGATGCCCCGAAGGGCACGACGACGTATCTGCTCGATCCGCAACGCGTCGAGCGCGGGTATGGCCCTTTCCCGTGCTTCACCCAGTACAACACGATGGCGGAGACGCTCGATGCCGCGGGCGTAACGTGGAAGTACTACGCGCCGACGGATAAGTACGCCGGAGGCCGCCTCTGGTCGCCGTTTGCGGCCATTCGGCAAGTGCGGTTTGGACCCGACTGGAAGCGGAACGTCATCTCGCCGCAGACGACTGTGTTAACCGACGCCGCAAACGGAAGACTCGCGCACGTATCGTGGGTGATCCCGGACGGGACGGATTCCGATCATGCCGGCAACGGGAGTGACAAGGGACCTTCGTGGGTAGCGGGAGTCGTCAATGCAATCGGTGAGAGCCCGTATTGGAACACGACCGCCATCGTCGTGCTTTGGGACGACTGGGGTGGATGGTACGACAACGTGCCGCCGCCGCAACTCGATTTCGCCGGGCTCGGCATCCGCGTGCCGTGCATCATCATCTCGCCGTACGCGAAGGCAGCGTACGTTTCTCACACGCCGTACGAGTTCGGCAGCATACTGAAGTTTATCGAGGAGGCATTTCATCTTTCAGCATTGGGGCCGGCTGCCCACGGCTACACGGATACGCGGGCGCACAGCATCGTGGACAGTTTCGACTTCAAGCAAAAACCGCGAGCCTTCCAACCGATTCCCGCGCCGTATCCTCCGGCATACTTTCTTGCGCAGCCGCCGTCCGGTCAGCCGCCCGATTCGGAATAGCGCCGCCTAGCGCACGCCGGTAGGGGAGACGACGACCGAGATGCCGTCGTCGTAGCGGACGGCGCCGCACTCGCGCGCTTCACGCAGGCGCGCTGCATTGAATTGTGGGGTGCGGTCGTTTTCCGCGATTGCCGCAAGTAGAAGGTGCTGCGTTCGCGCGAACGCGCATGCGCCTACATCGGGGATCTCGACAGTGCGCGTCTGTGGTGCAAGAACGTTGACGGCTCCTAGCGCTAACCCCCATCCGCCGATTGCAGTTGGGTGACTTGCCTGGATCCACGCATAGAACCGGGTCGAGCGTCCGTCCACGCGCAGCGCGTCGGCGTAGAAGTCGACCGGGTGACTTCCCGCAAGAAACTCCCCTGCGATGCCGATCGCGATCAATCCGGCCGCAATCGGCCAGGCGCGTCGCAACACGCGAGCCAACCAGACCGCTGCGATTGCGACGAGGGCGACCCCAGGTGCGGCGCGCGTCGGAGCGTCGTTCCAAAAGATTGCCAGAACAGATCCGACGCCGAAGATCGTCGATGCAAGCAGCAGCGGCGTCGCGATCGCGGTAACTCGGTTTGCCAAGATCGCGAGCAGCACGGCTCCCGCCGCAACTGCCGGTGCCGCGAATCGCAGCGACGCACCGGTGGCGAGCTGCGCGACCGACGTGCTGTAGCCGAACGGCAATACGAAAAACAGGAGCGCGGCGCCGAACGCGGCCCAGCTCAAGGCTCTGTCATTGCGCGCTATCGCCGGGCCGAGCAGCGCTGCGCAGAACGCTACGAACGCAAACGGCGATGTGGCGAGCGCGACGCGGTCGAGCAACGCGAGCGCCGGCGCGCCGTGCGCAAGGATCGTCGAGCTCCAAACGATTCCATACGTCGCGCTCGACGGCGCGACGATCGCTCCCTTCCACAACAGCGCATCGTGCGCGAGCCAGACTCCGATCGCGCCGATCGCGGCCAGCCACAGCCGCGCCGGCGCTCTGTATGCGAGCAGAGCGATCGCCGCCATCAGCCAGCCGTGCGGTTTGATCAGAGCGGTGACGGCGACCGTGCGCAGCGCCGTCGTGCGCGATTCCATCGCACGCAGCGCCCAGAGCATTTCGAGCCAAAAGGCCGCCAGCCAAACATCGTTCTGCAGCGTGCCGGCCTGAAACGCAAGCGGATATGCCGTGACCGTTGCTGCACCGAGTGCGTCGGCGAGAATTGGCGCGGCCCCGTACGCGTCGCGCGCCCAGGCAACGACGCGCAAGCCCAAGAGTATAAGCGCGCCGAAACCGCACCATGGGAGCGCGAATGGACTGCCGACGGCGTAGAGTCCGCTTGCGAAAAGTTCGGATGCCGGCGGATACCACCAATACCGCGTGGCCGTCGTCCATAGCGAATGCGCCTGCACCCATGCCGCCGCATTCGGAAGATGGTACGAGAGCGAATCGCCGTCGAGCATCGGGCGCATGAGGTGCGGCCATCCGACCGCTACCAGCGCTGCGATCAAGACGTACGGCGGATCCATCGCGCCCTCCGTCGGACGTGCGCCGGCGCTGCGCCGTGCGTACGCAACCGCGATGCAGACGGCCAGCGTGCACCAGCACGCGATTGGATAGAGCAAGTGAACGAAGCCGAGCGCGAAGGGAATCGCGACGCCAAGAATTAGCGCGTCGCGCAGCCGGTCGGCAATCTCATAGCTCGCGCTGGTGCGCAAGGCCGGAGCGGCTGCGAAGAGTCCGAGCAGCCACAGCGCGGCGAGCAGTCCCGACACTACATCGAGTCAGGCGCGCTGACGCCGGCGAGCGAGAGCGCACGCGCCAGCACGGTCTTCGATGCAAGGCAGAGCGCCAACCGGGCGAGTCGCGTCGGTCGTTCCTCTGCTAAAATCTTGCACTCCGTGTAGAACTGGTGGAAATCTCCGGCAACGTCGCGCGCGTAGCGTGCCAGCCGATGCGGCGCGAGATGCTCGACCACACCTTCGACGACCGTGGGGAATTCGGAGAGACGCCGCATCAGCGTCAGCTCCGATGGATGGACGAGCGGTGTCAGCGAGGCCGAACTCGCAGCCTCCACGTCCTCAGGCAGCGCGCGCCGCAACACCGACGCGATTCGAGCGTGGCCGTACTGCACGTAGTAGACCGGATTTTCGTTGGCCTTCTCAACGGCCAAGTTCAAATCGAAGGTCAGCGGCGATTCGACGGCGAGCATGATGAAGAAGAACCGCGCGGCGTCGACGCCGACTTCGTCGATAATCTCGTCGAGCGCTACGATGTCGCCCGCGCGTTTACTCATGCCGACTTGCTCGTTCCCGCGCATGAGCGCAACCTGCTGCGCAATCAGGACTTCCAGCCGGCCAGGATATCCGAGCGCCGCCGAGAGACCCTGCAGACGCCCGATGTAGCCGTGGTGGTCGGGACCGAGGATGTCGACGACCCGATCGCTGTCTTTCAGTTTCTGATAGTGATACGCGACGTCCATGGACAAATAGGTCGGACGGCCGTCGCTGCGCAACAAGACGCGGTCTTTGTCGTCCCCGAACGCCGTCGCGCGAAAGAAGACCGCGCCGTCACGCTCGTACACTAGACCTAAGTCGCGCAGCCGGTCGACGCCGTCGCGAACTTTGCCGGCTTCGTGAAGCTCTTGTTCGCTTTGCCAGCGGTCGTAGATGACGCCGAAACGACGCGCGGTGCGCTGCTGGTCCGCAACGATTTCGTCGCGGCCGAACTTGGAGAAATATGGCATCCACTCCGAATCCGCGCTCTCGATCCACTTGTCGCCGTCGCGCGCGCGAACTCGGGCGGCAATTGGTTTTAAGTAATCGCCCGGATACCCGTCGTCCGGGAACGGATAGCCGGCGTCGAAGCTCTGACGATAGCGCGCGTAGATCGAGCGCCCGAGCGCATCGAGTTGTCCTCCTGCATCGTTGATGATCCATTCGACGAAAACGTCGTAGCCGCAAAAGCGCATCGCATTCGCGAGCGTCGCCCCGATCGACATCGCGCGGCCCTGCACGACGACTAGCGGTCCGGTAGGATTTGCGCTGCCGAATTCCAGTGAAACTCGAACGGCCTTGCGGGACGCTTCGCCAAAATGTCCGCCGTCGCACAGAATCCGCGCGAGCGCCGCGTGCCAAACCGCCGGCGCCAGACGCAGATTGATGAATCCCGCGACGGGCTCGATTCGGCTAAAGATACCGGAGAGTTCAGGCTCGCGTTGCGCTATCTCCGCAACCAACTCCGTCGCCAGCTCTTGCGGCGAGCGCCGCGCCGTCTTGGCGAGCGCAAACGCGAGATTGGTGGCAAAGTCACCGAATTCGGGCCGGCGCGGCGCTTCGAACGCCACGGTCGGTGCGGTCGGATACTTTGCCGCGACAACGCTTTGAGCGGCCTCGGCGAATGCGCGCAACGCGTCCTGGGGTTGCGGCGCGTGGTCGCTGATGCGGGGACCCATTGCGCATTATCTTTCGCCGTGCGGTGGAGTTGCGACCCGCGCATAACGTGAAGCGCCGCACGCCGCAACGGCGCCCTCAAGTTCGAGCAGCGCCAGCCCCGCGAGCGCAGCCGATGCGCTCATTCCGCTGGCGGCGACGATGTCGTCGAACTCCGACGCGCCCGATTCGAGCGCGCGGAGCAATGCATCCGAAGCCGGGTCGCGCGCGGCAGGAGCGACGGCGGCGAACGGCAGTCCCGGCCGGCCGAGCGCTTCGAGGACGTCCTGGGCGCAGCGCGCGAGCGTCGCGCCGTCGCGGATGAGGGCAAGGCAACCCTGAACGTGCCGTCGATCGACGTCGCCCGGCACGGCGAGGACGGGGATTCGTCCAGCCGCCCAACCCGCGGTGTTGAGCGCCCCGCTGCGGGAGGGCGCTTCGATGACCACGACGGCATCGGCGAGCGCGGCGACGATGCCGTTGCGCTCGAGGAACTGCGCCGGCCAGGCCGGCTGGTCGGGCGGATAGGGCGAGAGCACTGCTCCCCCGGCGGCCAAAATCCGCTCCGCCAGTCCACGATTGCGCCTCGGGAAAAAGTGGTCGTGCCCGCCGCCTAGGACTCCGATCGTTCGCGCACCCACGCTCAGCGCGCCCTCGTGGGCAGCCGCGTCGATGCCGAGCGCGAGTCCCGAGAGTATGCAGCAGCGGGCGCTTCCTAGCTCGGCGGCAAACTGGTGGGCGAGGCGCCGGCCGTACGGCGTTGCTGCCCGGGTGCCGACGACTGCGACGCAGGTCGCCCCCAGCCCGGTGAGGTCGCCGCAGCACCAGAGTCCGGGTGCCGCCGCCTCGAACGGCCTCTCGCCGCGGGCAGCGACGATTCGCCCCCGAGTTTCGTAGGTCGGGTCCCGCATCGCGCCCTCCATCACTCCATGGCGGGCCACGCGCTAGTACCCGCGCGCCTTCAGGGGGAATCACGAGCGCCCAACGGAATAGCCAGGCCGCACGGAGGTACCAGAGTTGGCAGCAGAAGCGTATTGCGTCAAGTGCAAGGCCAAGCGAGAGATCAAAGACGCAGTCCAGATCACAATGAAGAACGGGCGACCGGCCACAGAAGGCAAGTGCCCGGTCTGCGGTACCAAGATGTTCAAAATCGGCGCTGCCTGAGCGCCGCAGAATCTTCGCTGAATCACAGGTTCCAACGTGCTCCGGCACGTTGGGCCTTTTTGCGTTACCTACCCGTAGTAACGTATAATACGTGCACCCACAAGATATGCCGTGGGCGGAGAGAGTTACCGCTGACTTGCCCTACTTGTCGCAAGAGTGAGACGCGGGTCGTCGATTCGCGCGACGACGAGACCGTCGTGCGGCGGCGGCGCGAATGCTTGGACCCGCGCTGCAAGCATCGCTTTACCACCTACGAACGCATGGAAGTGCCGCGGCTCTTCGTCGTGAAAAAAGACGGGCGCCGCGAGCAGTACAGCCGGGAAAAAATCCTCACCGGCCTGCGCAAGGCGTGCGAGAAGCGGCCGATCTCGGAAAGCCGCATGGAAGCGGTCGCGGCCGATCTGGAGCGCGAGCTTTTCGCCCGGGGCGAGAGCGAGGTGCCATCCTCACTCGTTGGAGAGAAGCTGATGGAAGCGTTGCGTCAGCTTGATCCGGTTGCGTACATTCGGTTCGCAAGCGTCTATCGGTCGTTCCGCGATATCGAGAGTTTTCGCGAAGAGCTGGCGCAGCTTTAGTGATTTTCAGTTAGTGGCGAACGCAAAAGGCGTGCGCGTCGCGTTGATGCGTCTGGCGCACGGCGAGGGATTGCCGCAGCCCGAATATATGAGCGAACATGCCGCCGGCGCCGATCTGTGTGCTGCGATTCGCGAACAGTTGACGCTCTTGCCCGGCGCGCGCGCGCTCGTCCCAACCGGTTTTTCGATCGCGATTCCGCCCGGGTATGAAGCGCAGATCCGCCCGCGCAGCGGGCTTGCGATCCGCAGCGGTGTAACCTGTCTCAACTCACCCGGTACGATCGACGCGGATTATCGCGGCGAGCTTAACATCGTGCTCGCTAACTTCGGCACCGAACCGATCGTCATTCGCCGCGGAGACCGGATCGCGCAGATCATCGTGGCGCCGGTCTCGCGGGCTCTCTTTGACCTGGTGAACGAGCTACCGCCGACGGGACGCGGCGAGGGAGGCTTTGGCTCGACGGGCGTTTCAACGTGAACGTCTACATCGTCGGCAAAGGCGCGGTCGGCACGTACTTGGGCGACTTGCTGCGCGCCGTCGGCGTCGACGTTGCGTACGCGCCGCGCGCGCTCGACGAAGTAACTCCGTTCGATGCCGATGTGGCGCTGGTCGCGACGAAGGCGTACGACACGGCCGGCGCAATCGAAACCCTGCGCAAAGCGATTCGATATCCGGAGAAATGCGTCTTCGTTTCACCGCAGAACGGTGTCGGCAACGAAGAGCGGCTGGCGGCAGCGTTCGGTACGGACAACATCGTTGCGGCGGCGCTGACGACACCGATCGATCGCGATCGGGACGGCAACGCGCGTCCTGCGAAAGACGGGGGCTTGGCGCTTGCGCCGATTGGTTCGAACGCCTACAACTGGCTCGCCGCGACCTTCGCCGGCACAGGATTGACCGTCAAGGTGGTCGAGGACTGGCGATCGCTGAAATGGAGCAAACTCGCGCTCAACGTGGTCGCGAATGCAAGCTGCGCGATCCTCAATGTTTTGCCGAACCGGTTCGTGCACTTCGATAAGATCTTTACACTCGAGATTCGCATGATTCGCGAGGTACGCGCCGTGATGCACGCGCTCGCAATCGAGCCGATCGACCTGCCGCGTTATCCCGTGCGCGCGCTCTTCGGCGTGGCAAGTCTGCCGAGTCCGCTGTCACGCACGCTGATGGCGCACACCATCGCGGGCGCTCGCGGCACCAAGCCGCCGTCGCTGCTGCTCGACCTGCGCCGCGCGAAACCGCAAACCGAAGTCGACGTGATGAACGGCGCCGTCGCCGCCGCTGGGCTCGAGCGAGGGGTGCCGACGCCGGTGAATGCCGTCTACACGCGCGTCCTCAACGATATCGCCCACACGCCGCCGCTGTGGGCGAAATACCGCGAACGCCCCGACCGCCTCGAGGCGGAGGTCGAAGCCGAGGTCAAGCGCACGAAAGTGTTAGCTCGGGGACACTAGAAACCGCCTCGTAGTATGCGCGATCCGAACGTTCCCGAATCGCTGGAAGGCTGGTGGATCCTCCATCGGATGTTCGGGTTCAACCGGCGCGAATGGGACGCGCTGCCCCAGAAACGGCGCAACAAGTACACGACGCACGCGGCCGACCTGCTCGATCATCTCAAAGGCAGCAACGACGGCGACGCCGGCCTAACGCAGGTCGTCGGTCACAAGGCCGACCTCATGCTCACGCACTACGCCCGTTCGTTCGATGGCCTCGCCTACGCGCAAACGCTCGTAGACAAGCTCGAGCTGCGCGAGTTTCTCGTACCTCAGGGATCGTACGTTTCGGTCTTGGAGCTGGGCCTCTACGACGCAACCGGCAAGATTCACGCTGAGCTCGACCAGCGCGGGCTCGTGCCGCAGTCGCCCGAATGGATCGCGGCTTTCGACGAGATGATGCGCAAACAAGCCGAGAGCCCGTACGTCGCGCCGCGGCTCTGGGCAAAAATTCCGGCACGCCGGTACCAGTGCTTCTACCCGATGAGCAAGCGGCGCGGCGAAGTTCAAAATTGGTACATTCTCGGATACGAAGCACGCGCCAAGATGATGAGCCAGCACGGAGTCGTGGGGCGTTCGTACCACGGCCGCGTGACGCAAGTCATTTCCGGATCGATCGGCTTCGACGACTTTGAATGGGGGGTCGACCTCTACGCCGACGACCCGCTCGTCTTCAAGAAGCTCGTCTACGAAATGCGTTTCGACGAAGCGAGTGCGCGTTACGGCGACTTCGGCCCGTTTTGGGCCGGGTTGCAGTTTTCGACCGGCGAGCTTGGCGTCTTTCTTGATGGAGATGCGATTCCGCAGTTTGAAGTGACGCCGTAAGCTAATCACGCGGCGGCGCCGAGGCGTTCTAAGCTGCGGTACTGGATCGCTTCGGCCACGTGTTCGGCGCGAATTGCGTCCGCGGCGCCGAGGTCGGCGATCGTTCGAGCGACGCGCGCAATTCGATCGAGAGCTCGTGCCGAAAACTGCCGTCGCGCGCTAGCCTGCGCCAGCAGCCGCATCGCCGCGTCGTCGAGCGCGCAGTAACGGCGCATTGCGTTTCCGGGGATCTCAGCGTTACACGCAACGGCCACGCCGGCGAATCGTTCGCACTGTCGTTCGCGCGCCGCCACCACCCGATCACGAATGCGCGCCGATCGCTCGCCGCCATCGTAACGAACCATGTCGTCGAACGGGACGCGCGCGATTTCGATCTGCAGATCGATTCGATCGAGCAACGGGCCGGAGAGCTTGCTCACGTACTTTGCGACCATTGCGTCGTCACAACGGCATTCGGCGCTACGTGTGCCGCGATATCCGCACGGACACGGATTCATCGACGCAACAAGCTGAAACCGAGCGGGATACGTGAACGTGCCGGCAGCGCGCGCGATGGTCACCGTGCCTTCTTCGAGCGGCTGACGCATGACTTCGATCGCGCTGCGCGTAAACTCGGGAAATTCGTCGAGAAAGAGCACGCCATGGTGCGCCAACGATATCTCTCCGGGCTTCGCAAGCGCGCCGCCTCCGACGAGCGCGGTTTGGCTGATCGTGTGGTGCGGAAATCGAAACGGCCGTGCGCGCACGATGCCGGCGCGGCCGAGGAGCAATCCGGCGACGCTATAGATTTTCGTGACCTCGAGCGCTTCGGGCAGCGACATCGCCGGAAGAATCGAAGGGAGTCGGCGCGCGAGCATCGTCTTTCCGCAACCCGGCGGGCCGACGAGCAGCAGATTATGGCCGCCTGCAGCAGCAATTTCGAGCGCGCGTTTCGCCGCCAACTGCCCGCGCACGTCGGCCAAATCCCCGTGGACGAGTTCGTCGGTCGGCTCGAGCGAGGGGGCCGCGGTCTGACGGCGCCACTTTGCGCCGTATCCGCCGATGACGGCGACGGCCGACTGCAGCGAATCAACGGCGTAGAGCTCGATGCCGCCGACCAGCGCGGCTTCTTCGGCATTGCGCGCGGGAACGATCAGCTTCTCGAAGCCGGCGTTGCGCGCACCTACTACCATGGGAAGAATTCCGCTGACCGGCTGCAGTTTGCCGTCAAGCGCGAGCTCGCCCAACGCAATGAACTCGTGCAACGCGCGCCGATCGACTTGTTCGTCGATGCCCATGAGGGCCAAAGCTATAGCGAGATCGAAGGCCGGACCGGCTTTGCGAACGTCGGCCGGCGAGAGATTGACCAACAGCCGGCCTGCGGGATAGGCGAATCCCGAATTGAGTATCGCGGCTCGCACGCGTTCGCGTGCCTCGCCGAGCGCGCGATCCGGAAGTCCGATTATCGCGAACCCCGGCGAGCCGGCGGCACTGTCGGCTTCGACGCGCACGACATAGCCATCGATGCCAAGCATCGCGGCCGAAAACGACAGGGAGAGCATTCCAAGTCCCTCTGTGCGCCGTCGCCTGAACGTCTAGGGGGCCTCATGCTTCCGCGCCAAGAAACCGCCAGGCGTGGACGCTGCAATGTTGAGCGCACTGGCCGAGTCCGGCACGTTTGTCGTGATCTGCGCGAGCGTGGTTGCGGCGTTAATTCAACTGCGCCATATTCGCGCGGGGAACCAGTTGCAGGCGCTGCTTTCCCTCGAGCGGGATTTTCGCGCGCCGGAGCTGCAGGCGGCACTGAACTACGTTCAAGAGAAGCTTGCGCAACGATTGGAAGACCCTGCATATCGCCACGAACTGGAAACGATCGGTTTCATCGATCCGGCTTCCCATCCGGAGATGATCGCTTGCAACTGGCTCAACGAGATGGGCACGCTCGTGAAACGCGGTCTGGTTACCGAAGATCCCTTTATGGATCTCTTTGCACGCCTTATCGTCCATACCTGGAAGCAAATTGCGCCGGCGGTCGCGATCATGCGGCGTTCGCGCGGTCAGGCGCAATATCACGACTTCGAATTTTTGGCCATGCGCGCGTCGGCCTGGCTGGGTGGGAATCCGCAGGGAATGTCGCCCCGTAAGTTCATGCGCTCGCCCCTGCCGGATCGCTGGGGGGACCAGGACCGGGTTTCTCCACAGATTGCACAAGACTAATGTCGAAAGTTGTGGACAGCGGGGGCATATCTCGACCGTTAAGGATCATTAAAATAAGGAGAAAAACTTGAAAAGAGCGCTCGCTCGTATTGCTTTGCCGCTCGTCGTGGCAATAGCGCTAGCGGCCTGCTCTCGCGGAACGTCGCAATCGAGCGCTTCGCCTTCCGCCGGCGCGGCAGCTCCGGGTCACAAGACGATCGGCGTTTCGATTCAAAACCGCGAAGCACAGTTTTATCAAGATATGGAATCCGGCATGCGATCCGAAGCTGCTAAGCACGGCTACGCGCTCATCGTCGTTGATGCCAGCCGTGACAATGCCAAGCAGCAGAGTCAGGTTGAAGATTTCATTTCAAAGCGCGTCGATGCGATCGTTCTCACGCCCTACGATTCGCAGGCAATCGGCAGCGCGATCGCCGAGGCGAACGCTGCGGGCATTCCTGTCTTTACTGCCGATATTGCGAGCACGAGCAAACAAGGTCGCGTCGTCGCCCACGTTGCCAGCGACAACGTACAAGGGGGCTATCAAGCCGGCACGCTTATTTGCGAGGCACTCGGTGGGCGCGGCAGCATCGCGATTGTCGACGAGCCTGAGGTCACGAGCGTGCAAGATCGTGTAAAAGGGTTCAAAGCCGCGCTCGCGCAACGCTGTCCGTCCGTTACCGTGGTTGCCGACGTCGATTCGGGCGGTACGCGAGATAAGGCCAGCAGCGACACCGGCGACATTCTTCAAGCACACCGCGACTTGAAGGGCATCTTCGGTATCAACGACGATTCGGCGCTCGGCGCGCTCGCGGCGGTGCGAGCCGCCGGGCTGACCGGAAAAATTGCAATCGTCGGATACGACGCGACGCCCGAAGCCCGCACCGCCATCGCGAGCGGTCAGATGTTCGGTGATGCAATTCAATATCCGGCTAAGATCGGATCGACGACCGTCGACGTGATCGCCAACTACTTTGCGGGGAAGCAGCCGCCACCGGCCGTGAAGATCGGCGTCGGAGCCTTTACAAAAGCCTCCTTGGGACAAGCGTCGAGCGCGCCCTAAGTTGGCGCCATTGCTCGAGATGCGCGGCATCGGGAAAAGCTTTCCCGGCGTTCGCGCGCTCTCCGACGTTTCGCTGACGCTTTCGGCCGGCGAAGTGCACGTACTCGTCGGCGAAAACGGCGCCGGCAAGTCGACCTTGATGAAGATCCTCGCCGGCGCTTTGCAGGCGGATCAGGGCGAGATCCTGATTGACGGAGCGCTCGTGCGGATCGAATCGCCGCAAGTGGCGCAGCATCTCGGCATCGGCATGATCTATCAGGAGTTCACGCTGGTGCCGCAGCTGACGGCGCCAGCAAACATCAGTCTAGGCGCCGAGCCGACGCGCGGCGGACTCATCGACCGCGCGGCGGTGCGCTCCCGTGCAACGCACGCACTCGACGAGCTTGGCCTGGGACTGCCGTTCGACGTTCCGGTTTCGCAGCTCTCGGTAGGACAGCAGCAATTGGTCGAGATCGCGAAGGTCCTGGCGCGCTCGGCGCGGATCATCGTGATGGACGAACCGACTGCGGCGCTCTCGGATCGGGAGATCGAGCGGCTCTTCGCGATCATCGAGCGGCTGCGCGCCGGCGGCGCCGGCGTCATCTACATTTCACATCGGTTGGAGGAACTTGCGCGCATCGCCGATCGCGTGACGGTGCTGCGGGACGGCAAAATCGTCATGACGCGCGACGCGCGTGACTTCCCAGTCGTCGAAATCGTACGGGCAATGGTCGGCCGACAACTCGACGCGCGCTTTCCCGAGCTCTCGGAGACCGCGTCGGCCGCACCGATTCGTTTGGATGTGCAAAATCTCACGCGCAGGCCGGTCATCAACGGCGTTACCTTCTCGGTGCACGCCGGCGAGATCGTTGGGTTGGCCGGCCTGATCGGTGCTGGAAGGACTGAAATCGTCCGCGCCATCGCGGGCGCCGACCGGCCGGACAGCGGCGAAATCCGGATCGACGGATCGGCGATTCGTTCCGGAAACATCGGCGATGCCATCGCGGAGGGCATCGCCTTCATCACCGAAGATCGCAAAACTCAAGGGCTCGTTCTCGGCATGACGGTGCGCGAGAACGTCACGCTCGCGCACCTCAACGCGTTCGTCGATCGCGACCTGCTCATCGATGTGGCACGCGAGCGCAACGCCACGACCCGCATGATCGACGAACTTCGCATCCGAACGCCCAGCACCGAGCAGTTCGTGCGGAACCTTTCAGGCGGGACGCAGCAGAAGGTCGTGCTCGCGAAGTGGCTCCTCGGCAACGCGCGCGTCTTTCTTTTCGACGAACCGACGCGTGGAATCGACGTTGGAGCGAAGGCCGAGATCTACAAGATCATGCTCGATCTCGCCGACCGCGGCGCGGCGATCGTGATGGTTTCGAGCGACTTGCCTGAGGTGCTCGGCATGGCGCATCGTATCCTCGTCGTGCGCGATGGCCGCATTGCCGCCGAATTCACACGAGCGGAAGCGACGCCGGATAAAGTGATCGCGGTCGCCACGGGGGCGGCGGCAGCATGAACGAACGGGACCGCCGCGCGTATTGGCTGCGCATCGCCGCCGCGGCGGTGCTCGTCATCGTCCTCGTCGCGATCGTCGATGCGGCCTCGCACGGCTCGTTCTTGCAGCCGAGCAATATCGTCCGCGTTTTGCGGCAGATTACGTACAACTGCGTGCTGGGCGTCGGCCAAACCTTCGTCATCATCACGGGCGGAATCGACTTGTCGGTCGGGTCGCTCGTCGCGCTGACCGGCGTCGTGGCCGCGCTCTTTGCGAATGCGACTCATCTCAGCGGCTTTCCGCTCATCGCGCTGACCTTGATCGTTGCCGTCGGCGTCGGCTGTTTGGCCGGCTGGATCAATGCGCTACCGGTCGTGAAGCTCAACTTGCCGCCGTTCATCACGACGCTGGCGATGCTCGAGATGGCGCTCGGCGCTTCGTTCATCCTCGCGCACGGCCGGCCGGTCGCTCTGCAGACCAGCGACTTCCAGAACACAGGCATCGGTTCGTTCTTTGGCGGCGTCACCAGTGCGTTGCACCTTCCGAGCATTCCAGTGCCGGTGATCTGGATGCTCGTCGTCATCGTCGCCGCATCGGTGCTCTTAACGCGGACGCGTTTCGGACGTTATGTCTTTGCGATCGGTGGAAACGAAGAGGCGGCGCGCCTTGCGGGCATCAACGTCGCCCGCGTGAAGACGTTCGTCTACGTCATCAGCGGCGCCTGCGCCGCGATCGTCGGGTTCTTATACATGTCGCTCTTCTCGTCGGGATCGCCGCAAACCGGAACTGGCGACGAGCTGCTGGAATCGATCGCCGCCGTCGTTGTCGGCGGCACGAGTCTCACCGGTGGCCGCGGCAGCGTCATCGGCACGTTCTTCGGTGCGCTGCTCATCGGCGTGCTCTACAACGCAATGAACCTGCTCAACGTCGACTCGTACCTACAGAAAGTTCTGCTCGGCGCGGTGATTCTGTTGGCCGTGGTCCTCGACGAACTCCGCAAACGCTACTTAGCGCGATAGCTTTCCCTTTGTCATCCTGAGCCCTTCGACTCGCTGCGCTCGCTCAGGATAAACTCCGGCGCGCAGCCGTGTCATCCTGAGCGGAGGCGCGCAGCGCCGGAGTCGAAGGACGATCAAGCCACTCACGTTGGTTAGTTTAGTGTCATCCTGAGCTTGTCGAAGGGATGACACTGCCACTCACCCTCGCTCGGAGCGACCCTACATGCCGTGTCGGAGCCGCTCGTCGCGGCACCTCCTGTGCCGCTCCTGCTGCGCTGCGCTCGCGCCACCGGCTAAGGTAAATTATGACATCCTGTCAATGGCGCTCACGTCAGAGCCTCCCCCACGGCACGTAGGCTCGCTCCTAAGCCTGTCCGGGCTTCCAGCTGAGGTACTTTCTTAATGCATCTGTGGCTTTCGGGCCCAAGTGACCCCGCATAGGCTTCCACAAATCGCTGTTATGGATTTCCGTCAGAAGACCTAAGACGATCAAGTCGTACGTATCCGGATCGTCCGAGCGTAACGAAGGCAGCTCATTTTCGATTCTAGTGCCTAGTCTTTTGTAAAAGCTGTCGGTCAGCGTCCCGCAACGCATCTGCCGCAAAACATCCCGCACCGCGTCGGGGAAGAATATGTACGGAAGCGGCTCATCTTCATAATCAGTCAAGTGTTCTTTATAGGCGACCTCGAGCTCCGGCAGCTCTTCGGTGAATTTCAACGCGACTCTCCATAGTTTCTCCCGAGAATTTTGCATTACGGTGGCGCCTCGCGAATTCGTGACGGAGTCCAGCAGCTTCTAGAGGTCGACGTGTTGCGGAGGAGGCTCTGACGCGAGCGCCATTGACAGGAGGTCATAATTTACCTTAGCCGGTGGCGCGAGCGCAGCGCAGCAGGAGCGGCACAGGAGGTGCCGCGACGAGCGACGCCGACGCAGCATGTCGGCCTCGAAGAAGCGTGAGTGGCATCGTCATGCTCGACGGGCTCAGCATGACACTAGAAGCCCGTCGTGAGTGGCGTGGTCGTCCTTCGACTCCGGCGCTACGCGCCTCCGCTCAGGATGACACGGCTGCGCGCCGGAGTCTATCCTGAGCGAGCGCAGCGAGTCGAAGGGCTCAGGATGACAATATTGTCGCGATGACATTAGGAGGAGCTAGAACGGAAAGTCGGATTGTTTGAGGCCGACGTTCGTTTTGAGGTCGGTAACGGATTCGTCGAGCACGACCTGTGAACCCGAGTAGAGGATTTGCCGCATCGGCCAGTGCGTCTCTTTGGAGAAGTACATGATTTGCTCGGAGACGCCGTCGTTCGATGCTGGATCGGCGACTTTGAGGTCGACGCGATCCGTTAGGATGCCGCCGATCTTTCCGCCCTCGGTCTCCGTCAGCTTGCCTGGAATCGTCGTGAACTTTTCAACGATGCGCTGCAGAAGACCATCGGGAATCGTCACGCCCCGCAGCGAGATCGCGCGATGATCGTGGATATCGACCTTCAGGTGAATGCCGGAAAACAGACCGCCTTGGTGGCCGCTGACCTGATCGGTGCCGACCCACACGCCGCCGGAGCCCTTGCCGTCGCCGTCGAGAATCAGCGTCTTGGCGTAGTGCGGCTTCATGAACGAATACTGGTAGACACGGTCTTGCGTTGCGTCCCCTTTTGCTTCGTGAACGTGTAGGATGCACGTATAGTCGTTGATGGCCGCAAATGCACGATCGAATGCGTCGATCGCCGGTACGGTGTTCGCGGCGAGCACAGTGCCACTTGGCCATAATGTCAAGGCCAGGGTCGCGGCGAGCGCGCAGAACTCCGATAGCGGACGCTTAACGTTCACAAAAGTCTCCTCAATCAAATTGTTTGCTAACCGGCTTGTACGCTCTCATCCATCAATAGCGTACCGTGCTTGCCTTCGACGCCGATAAGCACATCGCATTTTGCGTCGGCGGCGATCTCTTCGATGATGTGACCGAGTGGCGCGCCGCTATACTTTCCTTCGCGGAACGAGCCGAGGATGATGAGGTTAGCCTTCTCGCGCTTAGCGACGCCGAGAATGGCGTCTTTGGTCGAGCGAGCTTTGATGATCTCGGTTCGAATTGCGACATTGTTCTTGTTGGCGATCGCCTCGGCGGCGCCGAGCGCGTCGAGCGCGGTGCGCTCTTCCACCGGCATCTCGGCGTCGGGCGGCAGGGTGTACGGCACTTCGATGACATAGAGCGCGAGCAGCTCGGAACGTTCACCACGTGCCAGCTTTACCGCTAGCGCGACCATGTGCGACGAGTCGATCTCCGGCGAGAATGCCACGATCAAGCTGCCGACCATTCGCTCGAGCTCGGACTCAGCGCGGGCGGCGATTTGTTGCACGTACGATACCGGAGGATGCAACATCCACCACAGCGTCGAGCCAACCGTTCCCGCGATGAACAGCGCGACGATTGCGCCGACGACGGTGACGTGAACCTGCCCGAAGACTATCACCGGCCGACGCCTCGTGCTCGCAGAATCAGCGAGAGGCGATGCGCGCCGAGCGCGATCATTGCCGCGCCGAGCACCACTCCCGGCAGAATCGCGAAGCCGCCGGCAGGCAACGCTTGCAACATACGGGCGAGTATGACGACTCCGCAAAGGATGATCGCCACGGACAAAAGCGCGCGCACGAGCATCACGTTATGTTCGTCCCGCTGCTCGCCGCGCGTCGCTGGCTTTGATATTGGCGACGTACTCGTCCATCAGTTCCAGCTCGCCGGCTCGGCGGAGAATTTCAGTTTGGGCGCCGCGCCAATCCCGCCGCTGTGAGCGCAGCAGCGGCAGCCGCCGATGGTGACGGTAAACCAGGTAGAGTATGAAGCCGAGGAGCAGCCAACTCGGGCCGAAGATTCGCCCGAGTGCATGCGTGCGAAGCGTGAAGATCAGAATCGAGAAGATTCCGATGAATCCGATCACGGCGATGATCGGAAACTCGACTCGCTCACCGCGGAAGCGGAACGGCACGTTGAGCGGGATTTTAAACTTGCGCGGACTGAGCGGATCGGTGAGGCGCAGGCCGATCAAGCCGAGGAAAACGAACGAATAGCTCGTTGCCGCGCCGAAGGCGTACAAATCGGCGAGAAACTCCAAGCCGTTCTCGCCGTGGAAGAAACGGCTGTACAGCGAGGCGATCGGCGGAAAGAGCGCGGGCGCAGCGGCGAACATCAATTCGACCACGGCGATCGTCGAGAAAAAGACGATTGAGATCGCGGGCGTTCGAAATTTAGTGTGCACTTTCTGGAAAATCGACGGCAACAGGTTGCTGCTGCTCATCGCGTACGCGATGCGCGAGCTGCCGAAGACGCCGGAATTCGATGAGATCAGGAGCAGCACCGCGCCGAGAACCGGCACGTAGAGCGCGGCGAAGGCGCCGTAGTACGGCACTTGCGCGGCGAGCAGCGCGACGGCCTTGCCCTGATTGTCGGCGTTGTTCGGGAAAATCTGCCAGAACTGGAGCGGATGACCGTGCGCGTCGGCGATTGGATGCCACGGTACAAGCCCCAATGCGAGGTTCGAATAGGCAAGCGCAAAGATCAGAATCGTCAGGATCAACGAAACCGACGTTCGTGGAATGATCGAAGCCGGGCGCTGCGTTTCTTGCGCCGCCTGCGAGATCGATTCGAGCCCGACGAATGAAATGATCGCTAGGGAGGTACCGAGCATGAGCTGGTATGGGGACGGCCAGTTCATCTGCATCGTATGAATCAGCAGCTGCGGTCGAAACGCAAACAGGAAACCGAAGCACAAGATGCACGACTCGCTGATCACGTCGAGCGCCGAGACGACGCCGTTGAATGCCGTGCTTTCGCGCACGCCGATCACGTTGAGGAGGCATAGCCCGACGACCAATCCGAGCACGACGATAAAATGAACCCAGGGATGGATCGAGTTGACCAACGTCGGGAGCAGCTGGCTGGAATAATCGACCGAGGTCCAGGCGAACAGCGTTACGTCAATGGTGAAGTCGAGCAATACCGCCCAGCCGGCGATGAAACCGAAGACGTCGCCGAGGCCTCGCATCACGAAGTACTGCCCGCCGCCGGCGACGGGATAAGTCGCGGCGAGCTCGGTGTACGCCAGCCCAATGCATACGTACACGATGCCGGCAAACAGAAACGCGACGTTGGAGGCTCCCGCGGCCCACGCCAGTACCAATCCCAAGCCAACGAAAATGTCAGCGCCGACGTCGGAGTAGCCCCACGAAAAGGAACCCCAGGGCGTAACGCTGCGGCGCAGCTCCGGATTCGACGAGTGTGCTCTGGCCCGCACTAAAGTTTCCCTAAAATGCGTTTCGGTGCAGTTTCAGGCGCTGCCCGTCCAAAGCGACGACATCGAATCGGATCGTCGCCGACGGCGCGACGATCTGCGCATAATCCGCGGCGATTCGCCGCAGCGTCGCGCGTTTGCGCGCGTCGACGGCGCGCAACGCGGAACCGAAGGTTCTGCTATCGCGTCGCTTTACTTCGACGATCACGAGCGTCGGTCCATCGAGACATACGGCGTCGATCTCTCCACCCGGAACGCGCACGTTGCGCGCCAGCACGCGGTATCCGCACGCATTGAGAAACTCGCTCGCCCGATCTTCACCAAGACGGCCTTTTTCGTCGTTATCCAACCGTGTCTTCCAGCGCCTCCAGCGATTCCAGGCCGAGCGCAAGTTGTGCGTCGCGCACGCGCGCCCAGTTCGCGCGATGATGGATGCTCGGCCCAAGGGCGCGCAACGCTTCGATATGGTGTGGGGTCGAGTAGCCCTTGTGCAACGCGAAGCCGTAACGCGAATCCTCTCTATCGAGAGCGACCATCAATGCGTCACGGTGGACTTTGGCAAGAATCGAAGCCGCCGCAACGACGGCACAGCGCGCGTCGCCGTGAATCAGCGGTTCCTGCGGACCGGCAAATGACCGAATGCGGACCGCGTCGGTAATCAGATACTGCGGCGCGAAGCTCAGCGCTGCGATTGCGCGCTCCATTGCGAGAACGCTCGCCCAGTAAATGTTCAGACGATCAATCTCGGCAACGCAGGCGCTTCCGACCGCCCAGGCGATGACGTGCGTCTTGATCAGCTCCGCAAGCATGAGCCGTAACTCGGGGCGAACTTGCTTCGAGTCGTTGAGACCTTTGATCAACAGCGGGCCATCGGCGACGACGCATGCCGCTATGACCGGACCGGCGAGTGGGCCCCGCCCGACTTCGTCGACGCCGCCGACGAGTGTGTAGCCACGCTCGCGTGCTGCATACTCGAAGCGATGCAAACGGTGCAAACGGCGGCGTTCGCGTTCGTAGGCGTTACGGGCTTTACGCTGCTTCGGCGTCATCCGGTGCCTCCAATGAAATGCGTCCGAAGACGCCGTCGTTGAATGCGCGTATGTACGACTGAGCCGCGTTGTGATAGTCGAGCTCGGCGCCGCGCCGCATGAACCCGCGGCTGGCGGCGAAGGTTTGCAGGTCCGGCACGCCGGCGGCCGGTGCGCGCGCGAGAAGCCAGCGATGAAACGCACCGGCGACTTCCACGGGATCGTAACGATTGCGGGGTACGGCGCCGCAGATCGCGAGTTTCCACTGGGCCGCAGGCGAAATCTTCGGGGTCAGGATTCCGGGCGTATCCATCACTTCGACGTTCGGTCCCAGGCGAAACCATCGCAGCTGCCGCGTGACGCCCGCTCGGTCTTCGGTTTTGGCGGCGGCGCGTCGAGCAAGCCCATTCACGATCGATGATTTTCCGGAGTTCGGTAGCCCGACGATCATGGCGCGCGCGATGCGTGCCGCGCCTCTTCCGGATCCCGGCAACCGCACGATCGCCGGGACGAGTCGTGCGACGCTGCGCTGCGATCGAGCATCGACGGCGACGGCCGTGGATCCATGGCGTGCCAGGTCGTCGCGCCAGCGTTGGGTCGTTTGGGGATCGGCGAGATCGTCGCGACTGAGGGCGACGACGCGAGCTCGATGTGCAATCAGGCGGTCGAGCATCGGACTGCGCCCGCTTCGCGGGATGCGCGCATCCACGACCTCGATGACGACGTCGATCAACCGCAAGTACTCGCGAATTCGGCGCGTCGTCTGCACCATGTGGCCCGGATACCACTGAACCTGCTGCTCCAACTTCACTAATTCCCGCCCAGCATGCGCGGCGGCCAGATGCCTGCGAACGCTCGCCCAATCAACTGATCGTCGCGCACGGGACCAAAGGTCCGAGAATCCTCGCTTTCAGCGCGGTTGTCGCCGAGAACGTAAACGCAGGCGGGCGGCACTCTAATTTCGGTGAAGCTGCGGTCGTCGCCGTGGCGGACGTACGGCTCCGCGCGCTTCGCGCCGTTGAGATAGACGTGTCCGCGGTCGATCCGAATGCGATCGCCCGGCAGGCCGATCACGCGCTTGATGAAGACGGCGCGCGCGTCGCTCTCGTGGCGAAACGCGACGATCTCGCCGCGCCGCGGTGGGCCGAACCGATATGCGAACGTGTTGATGAGCACGTATTCGCCGGAGCGGATGTGCGGCTCCATTGAGAAACCCGAGACCTGCGGAAGGCGAACGAAGAAGGCTGCGATGAGCAGCGCCAGCACCGCGAGCTGCATGGTCAGGTTCGCTACCGATCGCCATCGCAAGAAGCGGACCACGCCGACCCGTCTTCGCTTAACGCCTTACAGAATCTTGGCTTGAGAGGGAGGCCAAAAGATGAGGAAGGCTCGCCCGGTGAAGCCCGCCGGTGCGGCGCTCCGGGATCCACTTGCGAAGCGGCCCGCATCTTGTGCGAAGCCCCAGATGTGCGAGTCCTCGGAGTCGTTGCGATTATCTCCGAGCATGATGTAGCAGTGCGCGGGAATGCGGTTGGGTGCGCTCCACGCCGATGCCGGCGGAACGTTCGCGGCGGTTGGATCGAGTCGTTGCCAACCCGCGCCATAGTTGACGTAGATGCCGAAGCCGCGGATCTCGAGCGTATACTCGGGTCTCTCGGCAACGTATGGCTCGCGCAGCGGCGCTCCGTTCAGGTAGACCGTTCCCTTCGCTATTCGCAGGGTGTCGCCGGGCCGGCCGATCACCCGTTTGATGAAATCGTCGGGCGTCGGAACGGGAGGCGGAAAGACGACGATGTCGCCCTCGTTGGGCGGGTGGAATCGATACTCGAACTTATCGACGAGCAAAACATCGTGGATTTCCAAGGTCGGCAGCATCGATCCGGAGGGAATGTAGTAGGTTCGCGCTACGAACGTGATGAGCACCCACGCCGCGATGCCGGCGATGATGAACGGGTCGAGAAACTCGCGCGCGATCGCGGTGCTTCGGCCGGACGAACCCGCCACGACGGGGCGCAGCGACAGAATCGCGCGCGCAACGCCGATCACAGCCACGATGGCGAGCAGCTCGTAAGGCGTCACTGTTGTTATTTCTCCAAAACGCGCAGCCGGTCGATCGGCCAAAGAATCACGAACGCTCTCCCAGCGAAGCTCGCGCGGGCCTTGCGCGGTGCCAGCGGTCCGGCGGCGAACGCGCCGCTCGTCTGCGCGAATCCCCAAACGTGCGAGTCGTCGGAATAGTTCCGGTTATCGCCAAGAACGAAATAGAAGCCGGCCGGTATGCGGTTCGGAGACTGCCACATCGCGCGCGGAGGTACGTTGGTGCTGCGAGAATCGAGCGCGCGGCCGTTCACGTAGATGCCGTAATCGCGGATAGCCAGCGTGTAGTTAGGCGGCTGATTTTCGTAGGGCTCGTGCAACGGCGTTCCGTTCCGGTAGACGACGCCGCCGTCGATTGCGATCGTATCGCCCGGCACGCCGATCACGCGCTTGACGTACTCGTTCCCGGCAGAGTAGATCGGCGGCGAGAAAACCGCGATGTCGCCGGATGCGGGACGGTGGAGCCGGTAGGCAATCTCATCGACGAGCACCACGTCGCGAACGTGCAGCGTCGGCACCATCGAGACCGACGGAATGTAGAACGTCCGGATGACGAAGGTGATCAAGAAGAGCGCGATCAGTCCTGCAACGATCAGCGCATCGAGGTACCCGCGCGCTGCCGCCGCCGGCGCGCGCACCGCCGGGCCGGCAAAAACCTTGGTCGAGAGCGCGAAACGCGCGACCGTGAAAACGCAAAGAAGCTCCAGCAGCTGCAGCGGTGTCAGAGTGGCGCGTCAGGTTCCTTTGGCTTTCTTTTCCTTGATGCGCGCGGCTTTACCGACCTTCTCGCTTAGATAGTAGAGGCGGCTACGCGAGACGACGCCGCGCTTGCCGACCTCGATGCGCTCGACGCGCGGGCTGTGCAAGAGGAAGGTCTTCTCCACGCCGACGCCGTGCGCGATGCGCCGAACCGTAATCGATTCCCCGCTGCCACCACCCTTGCGCACGATCACCACGCCCTCGAACATCTGCGTACGCTCCTTGCCGCCCTCGATCACTTTTGAGTAGACCTTCACGGTATCCCCGGCGCGGAATTGCGGAATTCCGGCCTTGACTTGATCGCGATTGAGGACATCGATAACGTTCACGCTTTGTCATCCTGAGCTTGTCGAAGGACTGAGGTCGTCGAAGGGCTCAGCCTGTTGGAGGGCCGAGCAAGGAATAGCCGGGCGCGGGGCCCGGCACAACCAACGTATGCTATCACGGGCCCGCTTCACCCTGCAAGGCGGTAGCCTCGTCGAGCAAGTCGCGCCGGCGGGCGGCGGTGCGAAGCCGCGACTGCTCGCGGCGCCACTCCGCGATTTTGGCGTGATCGCCCGAGAGCAGCACTGCGGGCACATCGACGCCGCGGAACGTGGCCGGGCGAGTATAGGCGGGATAGTCGAGCATTCCATCGGCAAACGACTCGTTTTCTAGCGACTCGGCGCGCAGCGCTCCGGCGACCAAGCGAACCGTCGCGTCCATGAATGCGAGTGCCGGAATCTCGCCGCCGGTCAGCACGAAATCGCCCAACGACCGCTCCTCAATCGGATAAAGCGCACCGAGCCGGTCGTCGATCCCTTCGTAGTGGCCGCAGACGATCACGAGGCGATCGAGCCCCGCCCAGCGTGCCGCGTCGTCGTGCGTGAATGGCCGGCCGCTCGGGGATGGCACGACGATTGTGCGGCGTTCGCCGGGCGGCGCTTTCCCTGCGATGCGATCGAGGGCGCGAGCGATCGGCTCGATGCGCAGCACCATGCCGGCGCCGCCGCCAAACGGCGCGTCGTCCGCGCGCTCGCCGTCAGCCAGCTCGTCGAGCAGGTGATGGTAGCGCACGTCCACCACGTTGCGCTCCACCGCTCGCCCCACGATCGAAAGCCCGACGAACGGTGCGAACAGCTCCGGAAAGAGCGTGACAAGGTCAATCTTGAACATAAGGCTGCCACCAATGTTCAGGGACGACGACCGATTTGCTTGCGCGCTGCAAGCGCTCGATCGAGGCCAGCTCTCCAGCGCCGAAGCGGCGTTCGACGCCTTGCTCGAAGGCGCGACGATGCCGGCCGAGCGGGCGTTTCTGCTGAACAAGCGCGGCGTCGCCCGCGTCGGGTTGGAGTTGCGAGACCTTGCCCGCGGCGACTTTATGGCGGCGCTTGCGGCAATCGCCGACTACGCCCCCGCGGTGACCAATCTCGGCAATCTTTTGCTGGAGAACGGCGAACTCGACGCCGCAATATCGCAGTACGAGAAAGCGATCGCAAACGATGCGGAGTATGCGATCGCCTATCTCAATCTCGGAGTCGCCTACAAACGGTCCGGCCGGCTCGCGGAGGCCGTCCGCGCCCTGCGCCACGCACAGCGGCTCGAGGAGCGCGCCCGAGCTCGAGCTACTAGCGCTTCGACTTTTTGGCGGCCGGCTCGGCGGCGGTGATCTCCTCGAGGTATTCGAAGAGCTGCGGCAACGTGATCTTCTCGAGCGCGGTTCGTTCGTGGATCCGATCGCCCTCTTCGCCCTCGTCGCGAATGTAGCAGCGCGTTTCGACGCCGTTCGGTTCGCCGCTAATGAATGAAACCGCAAAGCCGCGGCCGGGCAGTTCGTCGTAGATGCGCATCGTCGCAGGATTGAGAATTTCGATCGAATGTGACTGGCAGTTCGCATCGAAGATGAGAATCTTCAGATGCTCGAAGTTCGTCACTTCGATCAGCCCCACCACGAAAACGTTCTTGGTCGAAAAGAATTCATGACCGCGTTTGCTGCGGCTCGAGACTTCGTAGAAGACGCGGTGCGCAACGAACCGGTTCAGAATCTTTCGCAGAGTTGCCAGCGAGGCCAGCGTCTCGGTGCGATTGCCGCGTGTGTAGATGATCTTCACGGGCGGGCCTGATGCTTGCACGGCTACCCAGGTAAGCCCTCTTTAAATTAGCTCGGCACGGAGCTTATCCTGATCGTAGTCGAAGGGCGCCTCGCTTGGCGCTACGCTCCGCTTTCGGCGCTTGCATTCGCAGCGCCCGAAATCTACGCTGCGCGCCCCCGCGCCGACTACGCGCGCGGGACCCCGTTCCTCGCCCCAGGAAGCATAGCTCCTCGATGTTCTCCGTGCCCGACATCCTCGTCGTATCGCTGCTGGCGCTCTTGCTGTTCGGGCCCGACCGGCTACCGAAAATCATGCGCCAAGCCGGACGTTTTGTGCGCGAAGTGCAGAACACGTCGCACGCATTTATCGCCGAGATGGAACGCGCGGCCGAAGTGACGGAGGTAACTCCGCCAGAAACTTCTTCGCACCTGGAAGGACGAAGCGAGCGCCCTGATCGGCGCTCAACGTAGGCGGTCGCCTTCGTGGTCCCGGCGGCCGCTTGCCTCGCACATCCTGCGCTCGGCCTCTGCGCCGCTTTTCCCCAAACTGCTTCGCACTTTGGGGCCCCGTTTGTTTAACAACGCTCCGCGCTTCGCGCTGCGCGCCCCAACGGGCAGAGCCCGTCGGGTCCCGTCGATGGCTCCGCGGCGCATTCACACGCCGCCTTGAACCACGAAGGCGACCGCCTACGTTGAGCGCCGATCTGAGCGCTGTTAGCGGAGCCTCTAGCTGTTAGCTGAGCCTCTAAATGTTGAAGTTTTGGCGGAGTTCGGTAATGCGTTGCTGGACCATCGAGCGGGCCTGCGAATGGAGGCGCTGTTTCTGCTCCTCGGGTAGTCGCCGATAGATCATGTAGGCGGCCGCTGAAAGCAGCCCGCCGAGTACGCCAACGAGCACGACCTTTCCAGCCTCGCCGGCATCGTCCTCAGAGCCCGAACGCTGCTCGGAAAACTCGCCCTGATAGCCGTTGCCGGGGCTCGAATTCGACCACGGCTGGTCGGGTGGGGTCGTGCGAAAACTTTCAGACATTACGCGTCCTCCTTCGGCCTGTCAACTCTCTTACCCGCTGAGAGTTCTAGCGTTTCGCCACACGGCGAACATCGACGCGCCGAAGGCGCACATGCGCGGGGTAACGCTGCGCAATTTGCTCGATCGCGAGCTCGGCCGTCGCGGCGATGGCTCGGACGCTTTCCAGATCACGATCGCGTTCGCTCCAGGTGAGTTCTAATTCACCCGGGTTTTGCCGCGGCGTGATGTTCGCGCCGGCATACTCCGTCAGCCCAAGGCGAGCGGCTTGGAGAATGGCCGAGGCCGCGGCACAAACGATGTCCTCTCCGCGTGCGGCGAAATCAGCGTGTCCGCAAGCCCGCAGGCCCGCGACGCGGCCGTGGCTGTCGCGGTAAAAGGTGACCTCCAGCATCCGCTAAGG
>DASRSZ010000020.1:0-10534 GCA_035656195.1 Candidatus Cybelea sp. | reverse complement strand
GCCGTTGAGGACGAAGAACGGCCCGTCGATGAACTGCTCGACGTTCTTGAGCGCGCCGGCGGTGCCGAGCGGGGTCTCCTCGATGACGTAGCGGATGCGCAGCCCGAGCTCGGACCCGTCGCCGAAGTACGACGTGATCGCCTCGGGGAGGTAGCCGGCGGGAAGGATGACGTCGTCGATCCCGGCTTCCTTGAGCCGCCGCAGAGTCCGCTCGAGGAACGGCATGTTCATGACCGGGACCATCGGTTTGGGCGTCTCAAGGGTCAGCGGCCGAAGCCGCGTGCCCTCGCCGCCGACGAGGACGACTGCCTGCACGGGACTGTCAGTATCGCGCGCGACCCTAACGAAGCCTGCCGACGCAAGTATGAAGGCCACAGTGCCGCACTGTTGGCACGCTCGCCCGCTAAGCTGCCAACATGCGGGTGCGATACGACTGGGATGCGGTCCAGCGGTGCGTGGACGAAGGCCACGGGCGGGATGCCTGCATGGGGCGGTTTGGGTTTACGCTGAGCGCGTGGTACAAGGCGATTCGCTTCGGGCGCGTACAGGCTGAGCTCGAGCGGCAAAAGACGGTCGACTGGCCGGCGGTGCAGCATTTCTACGATGAAGGGAACACCTTCCGGCAATGCCAGATACGGTTCGGTTTTGCCGGGATGTCCTGGACGAAAGCCGTCCGTCGCGGGGCTATCGTTCCGCGGCCGCGGGCTCCGTCGCTTGAAACCATCTTGCAAAAGAGCCGGAGTCGAAGTACTATCAAGCGTCGCCTCCTGGCGGCAGGCAAGCTCCGGAATCGATGCGACTTTTGCGGCCTAAGCGAATGGAGGGGTCGACCGCTCTCGATTCAAATCGATCACATTAACGGCATCCGCGACGATCACCGATTAGAGAACTTGCGAATGCTGTGTCCGAACTGCCACAGCCAAACGGAGACGTACGGCAGTCGCAATATCGGAAGACAATCCCGGGTCGTCTAACGGCAAGACGCAGCGCTCTGGACGCTGTTATCGGAGTTCGAATCTCTGCCCGGGAGCCATCGGCCCTATCGTCTAGAGGCCTAGGACGCCGCCCTCTCACGGCGGTAACACGGGTTCGAATCCCGTTGGGGCTAAATCGAGAACCGCGCTACGGCGCGGTTTTTGCTTTCACTCGACCGCGTTTTGGCCGTCTCGTCTAACAGGCGTCTAACAGACTCCCGAGACGATACGGTCGAACGCGTCGGCCGCAGCACAGTCACGGTCGCGGTAAACGACGAGGTACCGGTCCATCGTGACCGAGCCGCCGCAAGAGGACCTCAATCGGACACCCACCTTCGCCGAGAGCGAAGCGTGCGTGTCGCGCAGGTCGTGCAGGCGGATGCGAGTGACCCCGGCGCGACGGACGAGGTCGACGAACGCCGCGCCGAAGTTCCAAGGTCGGATCGGGTTGCGGTCCGGCATTGCGAGTGTACGGATACCTCGTCCGCCAGCACCTGTGCTCAGCTCTCGGCTTGAATTGCTCGGCCCGGCGCACAAAGCCGACGTTTATAGGTCCTATTTACAGCTCTGAAGAAGCGTGCTACCTTATAAATAGGCTCATATTTCGCAGGAGCGTGAGAAATGCGCATTCGAGCGCGCGGTTGGCAAAAGAACCACGGCAGCAAGGATCTCTTGGGCGATGTCGATATCACGTTGGCGACCCACGAACCGGGAGCGGGTGAATACTACGAGCGCGGTACGGTGCATCTGTCTAGGCTGCGAGGCGACAATGATGAGGTTACGGGCATTCGCCTCAGGGTCGGGCCCGCGCAGTGGTCTGGCGGTGCGGAGTACTTGATTAGTGTGGACCTCTCACTCAACGAGATCGAGTTCTTGTTCGCACAAGGTCATCACGAGCGGCTTGATGTGATACGCCGGCTTGCGACATACGAACGCGTCGGAAGACGGGCGGCGTCGCGAAGAGGATCAGCCGCGTAGCTGAGTTCGGTTTTCATAGCCGCTAACTCTCGGTGGCCTGTGGCCGAGCGTCTACAACGCAGAGTTCTTTGTCCGCCAACGTACGCGAACTTGCCACTGTAAATCTGATGGACGCTCGACACGTTTGTGTTGCCAGTTCGCTGCGGCGTTGACCTGCAGCGAACACGAAGGCCGCGGTCGCTGGACCGTTTGACCGCGTGTCAAGGGTGCACATTAGTCTCGCCTTGAATTTCAGCTTTTGTCGCGCTGTCGTATCTGCGATAGACTCTATTGCTTGGTGACGTGACACCTTGGAACACATGCGGTACTTGTGGCCAACGCGCGAAGTATGCTAAGTTGCGCGACACGACGTTGAGAACGTCGCGTTCCTCCGGCGGAAAAACCGAAATCTCTTTCGGTTAACCGTCGTGCAAATCGTCGAATTCGATCGGTGATTCGAGAGCCCCCAGCGATGCAAGGTTGTACCTCATGAGTCGTGTACTAAGTTCCGCCGCTCGGCTGCAGGGCGCGGGGTGTTATTCGCCGCCGAATCGGCAGCTCGGCCTCACCCGCGCCCGAAGAAGCGGCCGGAATCATCCGACGGCGCCTCGAAAGGACGGTCATTGGGGGAAGGCCCCGGTTAATATTGCATGATCGGGACAACGGGCTACGGATTCATGAAAGGGTGCGCGACAAGTTGCCGGATTATTTGAAACACTTTCCAAAGCCACTTCTTGACGACATCTTCCACGGCCGGTCCCTCCCATTCATTGGTGCTGGTCTGTCTCGAAACGCGACGGTTCCGGGCGGCGGCGTCGTCCCGCTATTCGGTGAGCTAGGAAAGATACTCGCTGACGCCATACCGAACTTCGACTATATCAACCCAACCGACGCATTGTCAGCATACTCACAAGCCTTTTCCCGGGTGCGTCTCGTTGAAGAAGTGAGTCGTCTGCTGCACAGCAATTCCGCACAGCCAGGACGCGTACATCTTTCCTTCGCGCGACTGCCGTTTGATACCGTAGCAACAACAAATTTTGACTTTTTGATCGAGCAGTCTTACTCGGTAGCCGCGCGAAAATTTCGCACGATAATGACTGAAGACCAACTGTCGATCGGCGCGGAGAACTTGCGCATAGATCTACTAAAGATTCATGGGGATCTCAATAATCCGGCACGCCTTATCATGACAGAGGAGGACTATGATTCGTTCTTGATCCGGTTTCCGCTATTTGCGACGTATATTGCCAATATCCTTATTAGGCGCGTCGCAATTTTCATTGGGTATAGCCTTGATGATCCGGACCTTCGCCAAATCATCCAGCTACTTCGCGAACGGCTCGGGCGAATGCATCGTGAATCATATGCGATCGCTGTGGGAGCCAACCCCGACGTCGTGGCACGGTTTGCCCGACGCGGGGTAACGGTAATCAATCTCCCGGGATCTTTGCATCGATATGGGGACATATTAGCAGATACGTTTGACCAGCTGAATGCGGCGTGGCTTCAAGAAGCGAGCACCCATCCGCTGCTGCGGCGGGAGGATGAGTCATCGGCCCAGCTGGAAATCCCAAAAGAGTCTGCGACCACTTTATGCTATTTTGCGGTGCCGCATTCCAAGGAAGGAGCGTATCGAAGCTCGCTGTCGCCCATCGCAGAAGCGGCTGGTTTTGCTCCAATATACGGCTCCGATCTCGGAGGCGGTTCGAACTACATGGCCCGGTTGACTGGTGCATTACAGAAGATGGAAATTCTCGTCGCAGACACGGCCTCTCCACACGTGCGCTACGAGCTGGACCTATTCTACGAGCTTAATAGAAAACGGCGATCAGTGCTTCTCTTGGCATCGGACGTCACTGCCACAGAGGAGCGTGGAGTTGAAACAATCGCGTTGCCGAGTGATGGGAACCTCGATGATCCAGCCTTTCAACGGCGTGTTCACGCTTGGTTTCGCGACAAAGCCGACGCACTACTTCAAACTTATCGCGATGAACCGGACCGTCTTTTTCGCTCGGGAGAATACCAAGCGGCTGTCATCAGCGCGTTCACCTTGCTTGAAACGGGCCTTCGAGAAGCAATTTCGGAAAAAGCGCAACGCGCAACGAACCCTGAAAGTCTTACAATTGAGTTGACGTCACGATGGTCGATACGTGCGTTGCTCGACGAGGCAGTTAGGTTGGAATTGACTCAGGGGCTTACCAGGGAGGAGGTTAGCGAATTAGTACGTCTTCGCAATAGCGTCATTCACGGAAGGGAACGTGTTGGTCGGGCACAGGCAATGAGGACGCTTCGGACTGTGCAATCAATCTTGAGAGCGCTCGTTTAACCGTTTCGCCTCGTGCTTGTATCCAGGCCTCGTGAATTTCCTTATGGGCCCCCGGCTTGACGAGCTCCTCCGCGATATGGCGCTGACGGCATAATAGCCCGCCGTTATCACTTGCCTCACAGGTCGACGAGCAGCTTGATGCCCGCGGCGTGATGTGACCCGCCGATTGTGGAGAGGATAGGCGATTATTGCGCAATAAGTCGTCGCCGACGAGGGGAGTCTACATCCCGCTCACGCCGCAAGTCGTGGCGCATGGACGCAAGAAGCTGGAATGACGCACATGACCACACCGATCGCTCGTTTTGAGGATGCTCGTCCCGCCTGAAGCGGAAGCGCGTAACTTTGGCACGCCAGGACCGTACGCGCGCGCTGATCCCTTCGTTCAGGGTGGAACCGCCTGAATCGTCGAATTAGTGCGCGATATGGCACGTCGATTCAGCCACCCGGAGATTGAAGTCTACACGTTCGACGATCTACCTCTGGGCGAGCAGATGGTGATGGTGGACGCGAAGTGGATCGATGACTACGACGCCGAGTTGACCAGCCTGGACGATGTGTACGGCGTCGCTCCAGGCACGACCGTGATCGCGACCGCTCGAACCGCCTCGTCCATCGAGCTGACGCTTTATTTCGTCCAACTCCGCCATCATCGCGTTAAGGTCACGCTTCCGCGGAGCGAGTTCGTGGCCGCCGCGGGCCGGCGCTCACACGATGTCAAGCCCTTCGTATTCGTGCGCGGCGACTGGTTCGAAAAACTGCATTTGAAGCAGTATTCGGTATTTGCACTCATCGACGCCATAGGCGTGAAGAAGATGCTCCGCGACGGTACCATGGTTCCGGAGCGGCTCCTGAGTCTGCGTGATCGAATCGACGAAATCGCCAGGATCAATCCCGAGGTCGCGTTCGTGTCGTTCGCGGACAGCCTCTTGCTCAAGAGCGACTGGACCGTCGGCCACTACGAGCGTGGAGTTCGCTATACGTACGCCCCTGAGCGGCTCTTGGGCGTGTTACCGCTCGTCCGAGCGGCGTTCCGAGACGAGCTCGGCCTCGACATGTATGCGGTGCTGACGCAGGGCAGCAACGAGTACGACGAAGCGTCCCCGCTGCATGTTGCACCTTCGAAGAATCACGTCTCGTTGAACACGCTGGGCCTTCCGTTCGCCCAGCTCATTTCCATCGACCACGCCGTAAGAGGAGCGCTCAGAGCCCGGGAGCACGCACCGACCGACATCTACATGGACACCACGCTATTTCTTTCGTTGCGACTTCGCAAGGAGTTCGACCGAGAGGGTCTCCCGCGGCACAACTACGACTCTCTGTTGTCGACGGAAGAAAGCTATGTCTGCATCGGCATGGACGAGGCGCTATCCAATCTTCGTGCGGACGATGTTCGAGCATGAAGGGCTGAGGCTCGGCTTGGAGGCGGCCGTAGTACTGACGGGGGCACCCGGGAGGCCTCGTGCCTTTGACGCTACGAAGACTCGTCGATGACCCGGCTGTTCGTCTCGTACTCGCACGTCGACGAGGCGTACCGCAAACGCCTGGGCACTGCGCTCGCTCTGCTGAAGCGCCAAGGGCTCGTGGACGTCTGGACCGACCGGGAGATCCTTCCGGGCGAGGAGATTGATCCGCGGATCGCGGCCGAGCTCGACAGGGCGGATGTCATCCTGCTACTGGTCAGTCCGGAGTTCATCGAGTCGGACTACTGCTACGAAAAGGAGATGGCGCGCGCGCTGGAGCGGCATCGCGCCGGTAAGGCGGTCGTCATTCCGCTCATCCTGCGCCCTTGCTCGTGGAAGCATACGTCGCTCGGCGGCCTGCTCGCGATACCGCGCGATGGCACGCCGGTCTCGAAATTCGCAGACCCGGACGACGCCTGGCACGACGTCGAGACCGAGATCCGGCGGCTCATCGAGGCGCCACGGGCCAAGCGCGGCGGGGGCGGCTCGCGCACGCCCGCCGGCACGACACCCCCGGCGGCGCCCGCCCGGGCCAGCGCGGCCTTGAAATTGCGCCGCTCGTTCGGAGACGCCGAGCGCGATGACTTCATCTACGAGGCGTTCGACACGATCGCGGACTCCTTCGATGCTTCGCTGCAAGCACTGGAGCGCGCGAACGCGGATGTGAAGGCGCGATTCAGACGCAAGAACGCCGAGGAGTTCACGGCCACGGTGTACCGCGATGGCAAAGAACGAGCTGCTTGCCGGGTGTTCCGCGCCAAGCAGTTCCGATCGACGGAAATCTATTTTTCGTACGATGCAGCTGGCGCGGGCATGCAATACAACGAAAGCCTTTCCGCGGCGGACGACGGCTTCGAACTGCGGCTGCAGCCGCTCGGCATGACGAATTTCGGCAAAGGCGACCGCGGGTTGCTTACGGCGGAGGAAGCCGCGGACTACCTCTGGCGCCTGCTGCTTCAGCGCCTCTTGTCCTGAGGACGCACGCGGAGGTCGAGTAGTCTTTCGGTCGCTTCGACCTCGTCACCCGCGATCGGGCTCGAACTTCGCGCCCGCGAAGACCGCGCGCAAGCACGCCCGCGCCGCCTCGCGGGCGCGTGTCTGATCCAACCCTGATGCAACGAGCGTCAGGGCCGCGCGATCGACGTCGGACGAGTCGAACCGTACCAACCCTTCGCGCGCGTCGATCTCCTCCTGCCAGTTGGATCCGCGCACGTCGGGCGACCGGACGACGGTCGGCTCGCCTGAAGGCGCGACCGTGACCTCTTCAGGCCGTTCGGGCGGGACATAGATGAGGACCATGACTTTCGGCATCAGTTGATGTTGCCCGCCGTTCGTGTGGTTCCCGCAACTTATCCACGATGATGCGTTCGTACTTCCGAGTCGCCGATGACGGACGCGAGCCCGGAAGTGACGCTCGGCGGCTGCCGGACGTTGTCGCGGTGCGCGTATCCGATCACGTGCCAGACGGGTCGTCTTCCTGAGCTAACGGGAGATGCTCGGGAACGAGAACACGGAGAAATTCGGCGGTACCGGCTTTATCGTTCGTGCCGGGACGCGCGGTGCGCGCGAACGCCATAAACGTGCGCACGAGCGCCTTGATTTCTCGCTTCGACGACCGGCGCAAATCAGGAGCAACAGCCTTATCACTGACGGACCGAGCGTCGTCGCCATTGCGCCGTTATCGCCCGAGGGCACCCGGGAGCCAGGCTATCGTCAGCGGTCGCTCGTCACGCGGCGCAATGCTGAAGTACATATCCAGTTCGTCGTCCCACGGGATGACGAGGGTCGGCGCGCCCGAAGTGAACGCCTCGACTTCGTAGCGCTCGATCAGCGATCGCATACGGGGCAGCCGGGAATTGACGATGTCGTAAGCTTCACGCACCGCGGTCTGCACGTGCGCGAGCGAATCGGCCGCTGGGACGCCGTGATGCAGTCCGGCCGCGACCAGCACATCCTCGAGATCGCCGGCGAACTCGGTGCTGCTTCGCATGAGCGCGAGCGGATCGCGCAACGGGTCCTCGTCGCGTTCAAGGCATTCCGCGACCGGCCCGGCGGCCGAGACGACCGCGAGGTCCCACGGCGGTTGTCCGAGTCCGCCCCACCACACGGTGGAGCAGGCGCCGCGCACGCGGATGGAACCGTCGAGCACCGCCAAGCCGCGCAGCGTGATAGACGCGACGTGCACGCCGAAGTGGCGAGCGGCGATCGCGTGCCCGAATTCGTGGGCCAGGTCCGTGCGGAACGCGCCGTCTCGCGGAGCGCTCGCATCCGGGTTCCAGAGTCCGGGCAACGGCGGGCTCATGCTACCTGCTGCTCCGACAGCAACGCGACGAACGCGTCGTAGGCGCGGCGCATCAGCGCCGTCGTCCCGTCCCAGCGGCACGCTTCGAGAATGTCGCGCACCTGCGGATCGCGCATACGGGCGACGAACGCCGAAGTCAGGGCGATGACCGAGGTCGTCCCCTGCGCGGAGATCGTCGTCGCGGCGCCCATGGCGAGATCTTCGGCATGGAAATCGACGTTGCGCAGCTCGTGCGTGGCGTACAGGCTCTCGTGCGACTTGAACGCGGCGACGATCTGCGCGTTGGAACGCTTGTCCTTGGTCTTAAGGCGCTCCGCCGCGGCCTGCAGCGCTGCCACGGCAGCGACGAACTCTCGGCGGTATTCTTCGCGCCGCCCAAAATTCGCCAGCCCCGCGTCGGCGTTCACGTCCGCCGCGACGACGGCTTCGATGCGCTCCATTCGATCGAGATGCTGGCGCACGTCGATGAGCCGCTTGCGCGCCGCCGACGCTTGCGCAGGCGTGATCGGCGGCATCAGTGGTTCCTGAAGTAGTCGCTCAACGAGTCCGCGCCGCTGCGGTCCAAGAGCGTCCCCAGGTGTGCGACTCCGCGCACGCGCCTGGCGAAGTCCTCGCCGTAGCTCTCTCGGAGGGTGTCGATCCGGGTGTCGTCGCGCTTCTCGCGGATACGGCCGTCGACGTCGCGGTGCCCGCAGTCCAGACCCGGTTGCTTGCCTTTCGCCATCGTATCGTCTCCCTGGCGCTCCGCCCTCACGGAGCGCCGCATTCGCTTTCAGACGATCATGATGGCCGAACTCCGTGCCAACAAGGTGGCACGGTGAACCGCGCTCGCGACCGGCAAGGAACCGCTGGGTCACGCTACGCTGCCGGAAGGGCCACGGCGGACCTTCTGAGGCCCCGCGCTCTCACACGGCTCTCACAGGCGCCCCGAAATCGGACGGGATCAGACGGGACAAGCCAGGGCCGAAAATGCGAAAACCCCTTGCAAAAGGTGACTTCGCAGTAGCACCCGGGACCGGCCGGGACCCCAATTTACGGGTTCGAATCCCGTTTGGGCTACCAAGAGAACCGTGACTGCACGAGCGCGCGCCCGGGCGGGCTGACGTCGGCGCGGCCTTGATCGGTCAGCAAGCTGCCAAGAGAAACTCTCAGGTTCCGCATAGGCACGATCAAAACCGCCGGATCGAGGACGCTGGCCTCAGTCGTCCTTCGTCTTTGAGTTCTTAGCGATCTCGTTTAGCTTGGCGCTTTGATACGCATCGTTGTATTCGCGGTTGTCGGATTGTCGTTCGTCCTCGTCACGAACGTCGAGAACGACATTATTCGGATTTGGATCTGCGCCACTTTTAGCATCGCTTACGCCGCGGCTGGCCGGATCTATCGAAGGCTTAAAGATATCCATTCGTGGTGGGCCTCTTAGGAATTTCCGATAGCACCGTTCTTGTAGCGTACCCCTCGCTCGTGTGATCCATGCAATGCGATACGAGCGCAAATAGTTTGCTCAGTTCAACTGGCAAGCAGCGATGCCGGCGGTTACGCCGCGAGCGACTCAACTGCTCGAACCGCGTGGAACGAGCTAAACAAGGCGAGTTGAAACGGCGTTCTAGCACCGGCGTCCACGTATCATCGCAGAGTCAAAAAGCTAGGCGAACACCCTTGATTACGAACGTATGTTCGTGGTACAATTCTTTCGCGTAAGCCCAACGCTGCGTGCTAAAAAGAAAGCGGCTCGGCCGGTGTTAGAGCACCGGCCGAGCCCGTCACCCGATGAAAGGCCATCGAATGACAACGCATGAGTTCGACAGACCGGTGTCGAGCCCTCGGCACTGTGAAGCCGTTGCCGGACAAAGTAAAGTCACGTTCTTGCGTTCGACTCGTCGTACGACCGCGACGCCTGTCGAGTTTCACGCCACGATGGCGGACGTCACGAACGAACAGCATCAGAACACGCCGGGGTTAGTGGACTCAGAGGACTTCAACCCGGGTCTCATCGTTGAATTTCTGCGCAGCCATGAAATAGAGGCGCGAGTCGACGAGGCCGGTGAGGGCTTTTACTTCACGCTCGACGATCCGAAGCGGGAATCCGAGGTAATTTTCGCTTGCGTGTGCCTTCGCGCTTCGCTCAGTTACGCGATCGAAGCCTCTGTGTGGTGCTGGGAGGCGCAGTCATGATCGGCAAGTATCGTAGACCGCCGGTGGAGGCGCTTTCGGCGCGCGTCCTCCGCTATCGGATCGCCCGTGGTTATAGCCCGGATGATCTCGCCGAAGAGGCGGGCATATTCCCGGGAACAATTCGACGTATCGAATCCGGCAAACCCATTGATAAGCGTGTCCTCGCACCGATCGCGAAGGCACTCGCCGTGCCTCTCTGCCGGTTGGTGTGCGGCGAGCACAATTGCGCCCAGCGCGCATGCCGCCTAGGGTTCGGCGGTGCGAACGAGTCGGAACCGCTCAGGTGCTGGTTGAGCACCATGGGCACTTCCATACTGCGGCTTCAGGACGTCTTCGCTTTGTC
>DASRSZ010000019.1:0-2985 GCA_035656195.1 Candidatus Cybelea sp. | reverse complement strand
AAGAACATCGTCAACGCCGCGCGCGCGCTCGTCGCCGAGCACGGCGGCAACGTGCCGAGCGACCGCGAGTCGCTCGAAGCGCTCCCCGGCGTCGGCCGCAAGACCGCGAACGTCGTCATGTCGGTCGTCTTCGAAGAAGCGGCGTTCGCCGTCGACACGCACGTCTTCCGCGTCTCGCACCGCCTCGGCCTCACGCTCGCAACCACCCCGCGCGGAGTAGAAGAAGACGTCACCAAGCTCGTCCCGCGCGAGAAGTGGCGCCACGCCCACCACTGGCTGATCCTCCACGGCCGCGAGATCTGCAAAGCCCCGATCCCGCACTGCGGCAGCTGCCCGGTAACGATGTGCCCGTCACGGGCCATCGTCGCGCGCTACATAAAAACAAATACGGTGCTCCGGCGGATCAAATGACATTGGAGCGGTATCCAGTTACTTCCGAAGGTTCCGTCTTCAGCGCTGCCGCGCTACTCGCATTCCAGCTCATTAGAAAACACCGCCCAGCGCTTTTGCCCAAGCCGTGTGGCTGCAGAGGCGCGAGGCGAATGCTTGACTGGCAGATTCCGTTCATTCTGGCGCCGCGTCACACGTTGTTCACCCGGAAGTCATATCACGGTCGATAAGATGGGTCAACACATGGATCATTGCCAGAAAGTGGTAGAAAATCCCAGCTAGCCAAATCGGATCGTAGTCCTTTTTCTGCGTTTCGTTGTTGTGCCGAATATCAAACTTATTGAGAATCTGAAATAGATCTGACTCATCTGCACGGCTAAGGTGCCCACTGGCCTGTTTTCGCAGCGATTCGAACACGTCACCTAGATCGCGGACAGCATCTCTGCGATCATCCCGCGAGGACGATCGCCGTCGAAACTTATCAGCCGCGCTTTGCACGCGCCGACGAGTATCAGCGCTTACATCGGCCGGAAGCCTAATCGTTAGCAGACCGTTCATGCCAGCTGGAGCACGCTCAACGATTTCAAAGCCCGGCAGCATTTCCCAACCATCGCCATACCGTGACAGTATCTTGTTGACGCGCTCAACATATCGACCGCGTGCCGGCTCTGGCGTGAAGTGTTCATCATGCCGTCCGCAGCCATCATAGTTGTGATACCAGCCGGTATCTGGAATCGCAGATGATACCTTCTCGCCGATGAACTGCAGAAAGTCAAATATCGCGTCTTCAGGCCACGATCCCGCAACCGGATCAGGCGGCCAGATATCGGAGCGACCGACTTCAAGCACGACGTCATGGCCTGGGTCGGCGCCACCGATCCCTGCAACCCGTCCGGCATCGATGCATTCGTATCCTAACCACTCCTTGAGGTGTTCTCTCTCAAGAAGATCGTTATAGAGGTCCCGGACGAGAATCCGCAGTTCAACAATTCCGTAGCCTTTGCGAAGTCCACGCTGCTCGGAGAAGTAAGTCGGCATAGTCCCTCAGTGAGCTCAACTGCAATGGTCGGGATACGACGCAGTCCCCAGGCTCGAGGCAAATCTCGAAACTAGAAGAGCGTACCCTTAAGGATTGTTCCATCGGACCGAATTAGTGCCGCATGGCTCATTTTCAATTGGTCAATAGCGGGCGAGTGTTCCATTATGAAGCCGGCCAACTGTGGCCTTAATGTCGTTGGGCCGTCGACAAAAACGGGACCACCGCTCATTCCGCCCCAATTCATCAGCTTAAGATTGGGATCGTCGGGCCCAAATCGCGTTGTCCAGGTAGTTCGATCAAGGTTGCATGTGAAGTAGTCGGGAAGTACACCAGTCACGGGTGCAGCCGCAAAACTAAGCGACGCGCTAACGACATCGAAACCGTTTTGGTTTCGAAATTTTCCCGGGTATCCCGCCCAAATTATGGACTCCCCTTGTTTCACGATGGGCGGCGGCCACGCATCCGCCTCGACACGGTAAAACTCCAGCGGCGGCATGTTCTCCTCTGAATGCGCACGGTCGTCAAGATTTAGTTCCGACGCATCAAACACGCATAGGTCCTTCTGCTTGTTGCGGTCAATGAGGCGGCTGAAGGGGTCAAACGGCGCAGCTCCGATCTGAAAGGAGACTTCCGAGTTTCCAGCACGTTCACACTCATACGTAGCTAAGACGTGATCGTCCGTAACGAGAAAGCGTCGCTCACCAATTTGGAGTAACAATGCCGTTCCGCTTGCCGACATTCGTTGGTCGGTAGCTTTAAGCAATCCAATGTAGACTGGCGTGCAGTAGCGAAGCGGATACTTGATCAAATAGTCGGCGACTATCGAACTTCGCGTGTTCGGCCCAGCAGGGTTATTCATGTGTCCTCATCGCAGAAGTTTTCTAACGTACATTGTGCATTAAACGCGCCGATAGGTGCGCGGTATACCCCGGGGTTGACGGATCTCCTAAAAACTCAGCGGCCCCGAGCCGTCGAGGTGGGCAGGGCGTGGGAGCTGCGCGTCCTCGGCGACGGTCTTCAGCAGCTCCGAGCCGGTGAGCGCGTCGCGGTAGCCGGCGTCGGTCGAGAACTTCGAGAGGTTCATGAGCGCCGGCGTCTCGCTGTCGAGGAACTGGTACTCGCCGTCGAGTCCCGCGCCGGTGATGAGGACGAGCTGCCGGGCAGCGTCGAGATCGAGGGCGATCCGTTTGTCGCGGAAGCGCAGGCGGAGCCGCGGCGGGTTCTCCATTTTCACCAGCGTCACGCCGCTGCGCGCCCCGAGGATCGAGTTCAGCCGCTTCACGCCGACGGTCAGTACCTCGGTCAGCGCGGCGAACCGGCTGGCGGAGTCGTCGCCGCGCGGCGCCTGCGCGCCTGCGGTCGCCGTCGCCGAGTCGATCGCGGCGCCGAGGTCGCGGCGTGCCCGCAGCTTCTGCGCCATCGCGACGATCGGGTTCTCGGGCTCGTCCATGGAAAGGTCTTCGCGATGACGTGGGAACGGACTGCCGGAGCGAGCTCGGCCGCGCCGCCGGCGCGAGTCTGGGAGGTCTTGCTCGACGGCCGCCGCTGGTCGCTCT
>DASRSZ010000018.1:0-4103 GCA_035656195.1 Candidatus Cybelea sp. | reverse complement strand
GAGATCTCGCCGGCGCTGGTGGAAATCGCGCGCGAAAACCTCGCGACGGTGCGCGATCAGAAGCGCGTCGCGACCGACGTGAAGATCGTCCGCGCCGACGCGGCGCGCTACAAGTTCCCGCGCGGCGATCTGGTGATTTTCCTCTACAACCCGTTCCGCGGCCCCGTCCTCGACGACGTCCTCGTCACCCTGCGCGCCCCCGGCGAACACCGCGAGATCGTCCTCCTCTACCACACCCCCGTCGAACGCGCGACCATCGAAGCAACGGAAGCCTTCGAACTGATCGACGATCTCGGTTTCGGTCTCGTCTATCGCCTCCGGCGCTAGATCAGTCCGGCTCGCGGATTCCGACTTCGTCGAGATGCGCCAGCAGATCGGCCGGATCTTCGTAGACGCGGTACGCGCCGCCGCTTTGCAGCTCGTCGTAGCCGTAGCCGCCGGAGAGCAAGCCGACACCGAGCGCGCCCGCGCGTCGAGCCGCAAGTAAATCCCATACCGAGTCGCCGACGACGATGCTGTGCTCGATCGCGACGTCGAGCTTCTCCGCGGCGCGCAAGAACAGATCGGGATCGGGCTTGGCGTGCATCACTTCGTCGCGCGTGACGATCGGAACGTCCGGTGGAACGTCGAGCAGCGAGATGGTTCGGTCCGCGACGTTGCGCCCGCCGCTCGTAGCGATCGCCCACGGCGCTCGCAACGCCGTCAGCGTCGCAAGCAGCTCGCGCGCACCGGGAAGCGGCACGACGCTGCTGAACCGAGCCGCGTACGCTTCGGCATGCCGGCGCCGTAGCTCGACGGCAACCTCGGGATCGAGCTCGACGCCGAGCTCGCGCATCAGACCGCGCACGAACAAGCCGCCGCTCATCCCGATCTTGCGGTGGATCCGCCACATCGAGAGCGCGATGCCGCACGACGTCAGCGCGTCGTGCCACGCCGCGACGTGCTGGTAGACCGAGTCGACCAGGGTTCCGTCGAGATCGAACAGCATCGCCGGGACGGTGCGCGCCATGCGGGTCGCTTCTACCCACGAGACGAACCGCCCGCCGGTGATCCGCGCGCTGTTCTCGATCGGCACCAACTCGACGCGCCTGCTCGTCCTCGGCGACGGCGACCGCCGACTCGCCGCCGAGTCCCGCGGAACCCGAATCGGCACCGGAATCGGCGCCACCGGAACGATCGACCCCGCCGCCCGAGAACGCACCCTCGCGGCGATCGACGAGTACGTCGCCCTCGCGCGCGATCTCGGCGTCACCTCAGTCGACGCGATCGCCACCAGCGCGCTTCGCCGCGCCGCGGATGGCGAGTCGTTCGCCGCCGACGTCGCGACACGCGTCGGCGTCATGCCGCGCATCCTCGGCGGTTCGGAAGAGGCAACCTACTCGTTCCTCGGCGCAACCGCGTCGCGCACGGGCGAACACGACATCGGCGTCCTCGACGTCGGCGGCGGCAGCACGGAGCTCGCCGTCGACACGCCGTCGCACGCACGCGCGACCAGCACGGTGCGCAGTACGCAATCGTTGGAAATCGGCGCGGTACGGCTCTCTGAACGTCACCCCGCGCTACTCGGCGCCCGCGCGCTCAACGAAAGCGAGCGCCGCGCGTTAGCAGAAGAAGCGCGCGCGGACGCAGCCGCAGTACTGGCTCCCTTCGGCGCGAAGCGCGGCTTCGACGACCTGATCGTCGTCGGCGGCACCGCCTTCACCGCATCGGCAATGGTCGCCGGCGGCCTCCGCGATGGCGCGACGATGACCCGCACCGATACGAACCGCCTCATCGATGCGCTTCTCGCCCGCCACTTGGACGCAAGAAAGGCGATGCCGCACATCCGCCCGCAGCGCGCGGACATCCTACCCGCCGGCCTCATCGTCGTCGACGAAGCCTGCCGCCTGCTCAACAAGGACGCGTTCACCGTCAGCGAAGCCGACCTGCTCCTCGGCTACCTCACCTCACCCGCCTTCCGCGCCACGCCGTTCGCACTGAAGCGGTAGCTCAGCACCCGGCGCCGAATCGCCGGGCGGGATGATGGTGGAATAGGCAGACACAGCAGACTTGGAACCTGAGCCGGCCGGACGGAAACACCGGCCGGGATGCGCTCAAATTCGGTGAACTCGTCGCGGCGCGCCGCACGACAACGCCGAGCCAAGCCGCCAACAACGGCGGAAGGTGTAGAGACTGGACGGGCGCGACCTAAACTCGTTTACCGGTGCGCGGACATGCATCGTCGGACGGGCAAGGCCAAGGCACAGTCCGGACCACGAACGTCGCGCAAACTCCGCGCGGCGGCGGCGAAAGCCGAAGCGGTGCGAAAATCTGCAGCCGGCAACGGCGTCCGGGTTCGAGCCCCGGTCATCCCACTCACGCGGTACGAGGCTCGCCCGGTAGGCAAGCGATGGCGTCCATCGCCGGCCTAAGGAACTACCAACCCCCATCGGGGCAGGGACGCCTTCGAGTGGAGCTGTCCCTACGGGAACCTGAGCAATCATGTCCCGGCTACGCTTCCACATCGATGCTAAGACCACGAGGCTGTATTCATGGACGCTTCAGTTATTGGAACGGCCCTGATTTCCGGAACAGTGTCAGCAGGAATCGTCGCTGGACTCATTTCGGCCGCTTTCAAATGGGCTACTGATCGTGACTTGGAGCGTGTCCGCGCCACGCTAAAGCTCGACGCCGACACCCAACTCGAACGTCTCCGATCCGACCTCGCGGCACAGCGCGCAGCGAGCGACGCCCTGGAGCAGCAACTACGCGACGAGCGTCAATTTCGCTTCATAAAGCTGCATGAGCGCCGTTTGACCGCAGTCGAACAGGTATATGACAGCATGATCGGCATAAGGGACGCGCTTGGGGGCCTGATTGTTGTGCTCCGCACAAGACCAGATGAATTGGAAGCGGCGCTTGAAGCCTCGGCGAATGCTGGCGATGCGTTTCGAGCGGTCTATCGTCGAAGCCGTTTACTCTTTCCCCCCGATGTTGCGCATAATTTGGAACAGTTCAACGTTGTAAGCGCAGCGCTTCACAACGCTGCGCTAGAAGAATATAGTGCAGGCCGGGGAGCCGAGAGCGCGCTCGTCCGAATGGAAGCGCTTGATTCAAGTCAAATTTCGCGAATTGCCGACGAAATGCTGCGCCAATTCCGCGAGTACTTGGGAGTAAACTGAGGCGCTATGTTGATGAATGCCAGCTTTCGCTCGTTGCCCGATACGAACATGGCGTAATCCGCGACCTCACGAACAAAAGAAGTCGGACTCCAGAGTGCCGAGACGTTGGCATAGCGATGGACTACAGTGTCGTCGTGCCTCACGATGATCGATTTTTCGAAGACGCTGTGGGTGAGAATTTCTCCGTTGCTGGAGTTCTGCGTGCCCTTGGCCTTCGACCAGCTGGCGCGAATTATAAAATGGTCCACCGTAGAGTGCGCCAGCTGTCGCTTTCGACCGCGCATTGGACCGGAAGCGCGCATCTTCGCGGTCGGTCTCATGACTGGGCGAAGAAGCTGCCACTATCAGATGTGCTTCGAAGTCCGACTTGTTATCGCGGTGGCACTGCAGCGCTGAAAGAACGGCTGTTTCGCGAAGGAATTCTTGCCCGTCGCTGCGCCCGTTGCGGAATCGAAGCGTGGTGTGACGCTCCCCTTGCGCTCCATCTCGATCACATCAACGGCGACTCGGAGGACAATCGTATTGAGAATCTCCGCGTTCTCTGCCCGAATTGCCACAGCCAAACACCGACCTATTGCGGTCGAAACAAGGGCCGGCGTAAGCGCGCGAGCGGGTGATCGCTCAGCCGCCGCTTGGCAGTGGCATGTCTGCTGTGTCAATGCCTTGATCGCGGATTGCGAAAACGCCCCGAGCCCCCGAAACTCGTCCGTTCCGTCTAACCCCACCTCGACTGCCGAACTCGCCGCCATGCGGCTCAGAACAGCTCAGCGGCCGGCGGGGACCGGCTATTGGCCGTACCCGGGTCTTGACCTATCCGGGTTAACCTATTATTTTGAATAGGTTGGAGGGGCTTGAGGCCTCTCGCCTTGAACCCGTGGAGGTTCCCGACGACCCGGCGAGCCGCCGGGTTTCGTGCGTCCGGAGGTTGGTCCGCTGAAGATC
>DASRSZ010000017.1:0-3821 GCA_035656195.1 Candidatus Cybelea sp. | reverse complement strand
GCCACGTCGTCCGTTGCGTACACGGAGACCCGGGCGGCGCTGGCGAGACGTCGTCGAGAACGCGCGCTTCGTCCGGCCGCATTCGCGTCGGCCAAGAAGACGTTCGAAGCCGAGTGGCCCAAGTACTTCACTGTCGAGCTGACGTCGGCGCTGTGTCGCCAGGCGGGCGAGTTTGCGGAACGCTACCGGCTGCGGGCCTATGACAGCGTGCATCTGGCTGCATTCGCCGAAGTGGCCCGAGAATCTGGAGTGCGCGACACCCGTTTCTCGAGCTTCGACCACGCGCTCAATCGCGCCGCACGGTCGCTTCGCCGGACGCTGACTCGCGCTCGTTGACGCGCGATCACGCACCGGTTGATTCCGGCTATTGACCAAAGGCGGTCGGTGATCCCCCAATGGGTAGTCTGATCGTTGTTGACTGCGAAGCGCCGTTCGGCGTTGGAGCGCCCTCCGTCGGTGACATGACGGAGTTTGGTGCCGTCGATGTCAACGCCCTTCGGGATGGCCGGGTGGAGACCTTTTACGGCACGAACTGCTCCGAGGAGACGTTTCGGCAATTCCGAGAATGGCTGGATCCCAGGATCCCGGTGGTGTTCGTGTCAGACAATCCGGCCTATGACTTTCAGTGGATCAACTTCTACTTCTGGCGCTACTTCAAGTCGAATCCGTTCGGGCATTCGGGACGACGCATCGCCGACTTCTATGCTGGGCTGGTCGGTGATTTTCGAAGCACTCAAAAGTGGAAGCGTCTCCGTCGAACGAAGCACGATCACCATCCAGTGCACGACGCGCTCGGGAACGCCGAGGCGCTGATTCGAATCCTCAACGGCGAGCGCTGATCTCCGCCGCGACAGCGGTGACGCCCGCGCGGCCGCCCGTCGGGTACCGAAGAAAACGGGTTCAACGCGTCTGTGTGGCTCTTACGCAAACCGCATAAGTCTTTACGCATTGCCATAGCCAAGGCCATCAATGAGAGGCTCGATGCACTCGCGCACATCCGCAACGCATCGGCGCTCTCCGAGGTGGTGCACGATCGAGCGCGAGCAGGGCTCCGTTCCGATCCGCCACAGCCGAGCCGGCCGCGCATTCGTGTAGAGGGTGATCGGCCCAGGTCCTTCACCTTCCGCGGCACACCCTCACCGGCTCGAGACGTCATCCCAAGACATCGGCGTCGTGTGTCATTCCGGCGCCACAGCTGTGCGGAGGAACGACATGAAGAGAGACTTGTATCCGGAATCGGCGCATACTGCGGACACCAAGCACGTCGCGATCGATGCTGCGCTGGTCAACGGCGGCCTGCCAAATCGCCTGATGGCCGCATTCGAGGTTGCCCAATTCGTCGGCTGCCATGAGGAGACTGTTAGACGCGCGTACCTGCGCGGCCTTCTAGTCTCGCAACGGTCCGGCGTCCGAGGAAGGAGGTTTCATCCGACAGATGTCCTCGACTGGATTCGTCGAGGCGCACCGACGAGACCGCCGCGAGCACCGGCGAGTGTCTCGTAAATCGAAGCGCCTGCCGCTCGACCGAGCGCGGAGGCGCGAGTGAGCGCGAGTGGGGGTGGGGCCCCACGAGCCGTGAAAAGGAGGATCCGTATGGCTGTTCGAAAACCGTGTCGCAGCAAGGGCTGCCGAGCAAGCCCGCGCTGCGAGCACCCCTGGTGGCTTGACGTGATGCACAACGGCGTCCGCTATCGGATGCCAGTCGACGACTTTGCGTTGGCACGAGGAGCTTCCGGACCTGTCGCGTCCAAGCAGGAGGCAGAGAAGGTCTGGGAACCGAGCTTCATCGCAGAGATCGCAGCGGGCAAAGATCCGCGTGCGGCGCCGGAGCCCAAAAACGTGATCGAACGGCCCACGGCCGTGGCGGACCTGCTGAAGCTCTACCGCGCGCGGTACATCGACGTGGAGCCGCTCAAGAGCCGCGACCGGATGGTCAGTCAACTCAACATCCTGACCGCTGAACTTGGTCCTCTGCCGGCCACAGCGCTCGAACGGCCAGAGGCAATCGAGGACTTCAAAGCGCGATACGCGGATCGTGCGGTCGCGACGACGAATCGGTACCTCGCTCGGCTGCGTCACATCTGCAACTGGGCGATCGCGCGCGATCTACTTACCGCAACGGCGTTCCATCGCCGCGGCGTCAGAATCGCGGCGAAGAACGAGCGACGACGCGAGCGGCGGATCTCGGAAGCGGAAGAGCAGCGGCTGCTCGAGGCCTGCGTGCTGCTGAACGAGCCGTCTCGTGGGACCGCGAAGCTGACTTGGGAGGACGTCTGCGAGATCCGAGCTCGCGCCCAGGCCGGCATTCAACAAAGCGAGATCGCGGCAGCATTCAACATCTCCCGGCCGCTGTGCAACGAGATCGTCCGGGGCCACGTCAGGAACGCAGACGTCAAGTTCACCACGGGCGACGAGATGCGCGACCGGATCATCGGCGCGCTCGACACCGGGTGTCGCCGCGGGGAGATGCTGAAAATCCAGAACAAGCACATGGACTGGCGGCACCGGTGGATCCGCATCTTGAAGGAGAACTCGAAGACCGAGGTGGCGCGCGTCATTCCGTTTGAGCCCGGCAGTCGACTCGAAAAGCTCTTGCGGCGGCGCGCGTTTCTCGGTCCGGAGGCGTACGTCTTCGGCGAGGCGACTACTGGCGCGTATGTGAAGAGCTTCCGATCCGCGTGGGAGACTCTGCGTCTCTTGGCCAATGACATCGAACCACTGCGACAGGGGAGTGGCCATCGAGTGTCGAACCGGGCAGCGCTCGCGAGAATCGATCTTCACTGGCACGACGTACGGCACGAGGCCCTATCGCGACTTGCGGACGATGGCGTTCCGGTTCACGAGCTGCAAATGTTGGCGGGGCACGCCAGCATTACGACGACGCAGCGCTATATGAATGCTCGCGCGAACTCGCTCGCGGAATCGATGCGCCAGGCACGCGAGCGCCGCGCGAAACGAGTGGAGCACCGCGAGGATCGGAATGTTCAGACAGGATGAGGAGTGCCCGTAAGTGAACTTGAGGCGCTACCGATTGTCAGCCATTTGTCAGCCGAGAGGCATTTTGGCGTTGGGCCGTACGCCAAAATCTTCAAAAATAGGCCTGAAGAGTGGTCGGGGCGACTGGATTCGAACCAGCGACCCCCTGCGCCCAAGGCAGGTGCGCTACCAGGCTGCGCTACGCCCCGACTCGTCAAGAATACTATGAAAATGACGCGCGACGTCATGAAGCCCTCCGCCGCCGTGTCTTTGTGGCACTCTGTGTGGCGCCTTGCGGCGCCTTTCGGCGAGGGCAGGCGAATCTGGCGCGCTCTCGCAATGATAGCGGCGGTGGAAGTGAGCCCAAGCTCCTCCAAGTCGTCAGGACGAGCGGCACGTGCCGGCGATCTCGTCGTCCTTGGTCCAGCGCTCGATCCACGAGTTCGTGTGGTGTTAGCGGCGGCTGTAAAACTGACACTTGTGGCGGGTGAAAATCTGACAGTCGGCAGCACGGTCTGGCTGCCGGCTGAGAGCGTCGCTCCCGGCCGGTGATCTCCATCACCATGCGTCTCCACGAGCGGAGGCGCGATGTTCGGACGGGAGACGCGAATGCTACTCAGGCACTATTTGGAGCAGGGCTCCAGCAAGAGCGCGCTGGCACGCGAGCTGGGCGTCAGCCGCGACACGATTCATCGCTGGATTCGCGCGGGGGATCTCGATCGGGATCTCGACGACGAGCCGGTGCGGTACGGACCGCGGGCGCCGGTGCCGACCAAGCTCGATGCCTTCAAACCGATCATTGAAGCACGTCTGGCGGCCTATCCGGAGTTGTCAGCGGTGCGATT
>DASRSZ010000016.1:0-19819 GCA_035656195.1 Candidatus Cybelea sp. | reverse complement strand
TTTTCGATGGTGGAGATGGGGGGACTCGAACCCCCGGCCCCTTACATGCGAAGTAAATGCGGCGCGAAACTTAGATTGCGTACTGTAGAGCATTAGGAGCCGTCAACTCCAGCGCTAGATCAACTCCGCTCCTGAACCTTGCGACCGACGAAGAGCCCAAATCGTTCACCCCATGTGCTTCCCTCCCGTCGGCGGAAGAGGGAACGCCGTTGTTTTGTGGCAAAAGGTTAGACCGTTGGGATAATCCGGTGATCTTTGGGCGTCGTCGCCGCGGCGCCAAAGAAGGGAGCTTCGGCATGGAGCGCGCCAAAGGGCCCAGCAGTTCTAGGTATGGTTCGTGGTCGTCGTTCACGCAAGTGCAGCGAGGCCTCCCCGTTGTGCTTGCTCTTGTTTTTTGTTCCGCATTGCCAGCCGCCGCAACGCTTGGGGGCAGCGCTGGAAAACTCGAGCTCGACCGAACAGCGTTGCACTTGGGCGCCCCTCAAGTAAAGACGGTCCCTGGCTACCGATATGAGGTGTTTCCTTCTAAGGATCTGCAGGTCACGCAGTTCATCAACCCGGCGACAAACCTTGTGTTTGGAGTTTCATGGCGAGGAAGTCGTGCTCCAGATTTACTCGTGCTCCTAGGCTTTGATCCTTCAAAGATTCCCGGCGCGCACATAACGCTCCACTATAGCTTCGTCAAGACGCCGACACTCATTGTCGAGACCGGTGGACGCATGGGCTGGTACTTAGGGCGGGCGGTTCGAACCGACCTCATGCCCGCAGGCGTCAAGCAATCCCAGGTGCTGCCCTGAACGACGACCCTGCGCCATGTCGCGTCCGTGTTGTTGCGACCTTCGCAGCGAAGGGGAGTGCACTCTGCGCTGGCGCCCTGATTCTAAGCATGTGTTGTCCGCCCTACTGTGCGCCTCCGGGCCCGGGCCTGTTTCCGAACTACGTGCCGTTCCAGGTAGGACCTGTCAGCCCGCAGTTTCCGGGCGTAAACGTTCCTCAAGTATCTGTTACGGTATGCTCGCCGCAAAGCGCTTCCTGCCAAACGATTGATCATATCCTAGTCGACACCGGCAGCATGGGCCTAAGGATTTTCAAACAGGCGTTGAGTATCGCGCTTCCCACGGACCGTGGACAGCCGCTGGCGGAGTGCGTTAGTTTTGGTACGGGAAACGCTTGGGGCTCTGTCAACGTGGCCAATGTTGAAATGGCAGGAGAACCTCGTGTTCTCGTACCGATTCAAGTGATCGACCCTACCTATGGAACTGCGACCCTCCCCGCCCCATGCAACGCTAACCTTCTGGCGACTCCGCAGTCCAACAGTGCAAATGGTATATTAGGGCTGGCACCAGTCGAGTCCGACGACCCCTTTACTCAATATTATACCTGTCAATCCGGATCCTGTACCAGTGTCACGATGCCGAACGGGACGACTGTTCAGAATCCAGTTTACCTGCTACCGCAGGACAGCAATGGGATCTTCATATTGCTGAAGTCGATTCCGAGTGCCGGAGTTCAGTCGGTCTCCGGCAGCGTGATCTTGGGAATCGGCACTGAGCCGGTCAATGGGGGAAAAGCGAACAATGATCCAAACTTTGTTTCGTCGGGAAGCCCGTACGTTACGTATAATGGGTCCAGTTTTGAATTCTTCACAACGTACAAGGGCCTTGAATACAGCTCGATCGTCGATTCCGGTACCAACATGATGGTTTTTCAGGATGAGAGTATCACACGCTGCCAAGCTTTGTTTATCGAGACAGATCTTTATTGCCCAAACCCATCGCCGGCCGCGCTATCCGCCATCCCTAAGGACATGTCGACCGGTCACGTTACATACTTCAGCATTGCGGATGCCGACGTCTTGGGTCACTCCGGGAACTCCGCGTTTAATGACCTCGGTTCCCACACGTACCTGAACTGGTTTGTTTGGGGCTTCCCGTTTTTCTTCGGCAAGAGCGTCTTTATCACGTACACTCGTTCCCAGTTCGGTCCCGCTCCGCAATGGGGCTATGCTATCTTGCCACCCTAAGGATCAATATGGCTTGGTGCATAAGACGATTCGAGCGTGGATCAAAATGACGTAACTTCGTGCGGAAAAGGGGAGTAGTTGCCACCAATGTAGCGACCCCAAAACGCCCGCGCGCCGTTCCTTTTTTGGATCAGGCGGACTCGCCTTCTGGCAGACATAGTCATAAATCGCTGTGCCTTCAACTTTTTCCGTCAGTCGCCTCGCGGAATCGACTCCCCAGATTGTCTAATCTCGATCACTCATTACGTTCCTTTCATTGAAAAAGACTTGCCTTGGATAGCTCGTTAGTTTCGCAGAAACAGTTCAGGAGTGCTTTACTCGCCTGTTTGAGCGTTCTGGGTACTTCGGAGCGCTATGTGGACACCCGTATGATGTTGGAGCGTTACGGCCAGCTGTTCGACTATACGGCCAAGCGCGTCGCCCAAACCGCCGACCGGATCTTCGGGGCGCTCGAACCCAATTGTCGTACGATTGTCGTAAATGCGGCCCATCGCTTCGCATTACCGCGGAGTCAAAACGCCCAAAACTCCTTAGATAAATAAGGCGATTCCGATGGTGGAGATGGGGGACTCGAACCCCCGACCTTACATGCGAAGTAAACGCCGCTCGAAACCTAAAATGCGTACGAAACGCAAGAAATAGGCTATTTTCTTTGCTGCGTCAGCGTTTTTGAGGCCGATTTTTCGTTCGCTAGCGTCCGCGCTTTCCGCCAGTTTCCGCGCGAATTGTCGTAAGATCGTCGTAAGCTGCCGTGCGCGCTCGCTTGTATTAGTAAAGCGAGCGGACAAGCCGGCGCAAATGCTGGAGCCCAATGCGGCTGCCAGCACCAGCGACTCGAAAGTTAGCTTAGATGTCTGCAAACTCCATGTCAGGAAGGACGAGGATGTCGGCGATTTTCCCACTGTCGTCCCATTTGTTGACGTACACCATCGTCTTTTCCTTGGCTTTCACGGTAAAGATGTAGGTCGTCGTGGGCTTGCGGCGGTCTATGCTCTCGAGTTCGTATGTGCGCGGACCGTACCGCGAGAGCGCTCGCAGAGCCGCCAGGTGGCTGGGAGTGAGCAGCACGCGCATGTCGCCGGTCACGTTGCTCGTATCGGGGTGTCCTGCGATGGCGTCGTTGAGCCACGCAGTCGCCGCGCGCAAGCGCTGCGGATCACCCGTTGGCTGCGGCGGCGGCGGCGCTGGCGCGGCGCTGCTCGAAGCCGGCTGAGGCACCAGAACCTTGTAGATCGCGCGAACGGTCGTGTTATAGCTGTAGTACGGCGCGTTGGAGAGGACGATAATAGCGAGACGGTCGTCGGGAAAGCGTGCATCTTGCGAGGCGGATCCAGTCGTGTTTCCTCCATGCCAGATGAAGCGATGTCCGTTGGGCATTCGACCCACTCGTATCCCCATGCCGTAGCCCTCTCCGCCGGGGCTCGACGCACCGGGGCCGGGAGCAAACATCTCGGCGAGCGATCGAGCCGAGAGAATCTTGCCGCCATCCAGCGCGGCATTCCATTTTTCCAGATCCGAGACGTCGCTCACCAGTGCGCCGGCGGCCCCAATCCAACTGTAGTCCCAAAACTGCGCCGGTTCCCACGGGCCCAGCGCGAAGCTGCTACACTCGCTGGCCACGTTTGGCTTCCCGTTTTTCGAAAGCCGGAGGTACGTCGCGTGCATTCCGAGCGGTCCGAAGAAATGCCGCTGCAAAAAATCGTGGAAGGTCATGCCACTAACACGCTCGATGACCATCTGCGCCAGCATGTAGCCCGTATTGCTATATTGCCAGCGCGTACCGGGAGGGAAATCCAGGGGCAGCGACTTCACGAGATCGACGGCTTCTTTTGGCGATAGGGCCGTGCGGCGCATCGAGTGCAGAAAAGTCGGGGCCTCGACGTAGTCGGCGTAACCGCTGCTCATCGTGAGGAGTTCGTGCAGCGTCACTTCATCAGCATGCGGTATCCCAGGAAAGTATTTCGAGAGGTGGTCGTTGACATTCAGCCTGCCTTCGTCTTGCAAGAGCAGGATCGAGGCTGCGGCAAACTGTTTCGTATTCGAGCCGATCATGTACGGCGTCGACGGCTGTGCCGGTGCGTTCGGGTCGACCGTGCGATCGCCGAACGCGCGTAGATAGATCGTCTTTCCGTCGCGCTCCACGCCAATGACGACGCTCGGCGCGAAGCGTCCCGAGACCGAGGTCTCCCCAATGCGGTTGATCGCCGCCGTTTGCGCAGCGCTCAGTCCGCTTCTGAGCTGCGCTTGCGGTGCCGCCCCTAGCAGGCCGGCCGCCAAAACGATCGCGCAGAGTGCTCTTCTGGTCATCGTCCTGTCCTTAGTGTTTGCAGAGTATCCTTGCCGGAACCGACTTCGGATCGTTCAAGAATTTCACCATCGCGTCGTACGAGCATTGAGATCGAACCAAGGTTTGATGCCCGTCGACATCGGCGATAAGGAGAACGGAGCCGGGGATTTGCCGGTGGACGGCAAGTGCATTTGGAAGTGCCGTCGAGGGATCGCGCGCCGGATTGGCGACCATGATGTTTCGGTGCCACCCAACGTGTAGGATGTGCGGCGGATTCTTTGCCGGCCGCGACCAGCCGGTGCAATCGGCAGCACCGGGGCCCATGTGCGCCATCGGCGTCCAGTCCCAATAGCGCCACGCAAAGCGCGGCGCCTCACGGACCGCCGTCTGTCCAGCTTTGACGAACGCGTCGTAGTCGTTCACCGGTCCGTAGTCGGCGCAGACGACACCGGCATACAGGCCCCCCTCTCCGGCGGTGATTTGGGCGTCCTGCGATCCGCTGCCCCGCGCTTCCGCCGCGGCCTTCGTAAACGCGTCGATGGCGGTCATGTCGCCGCGGCTTACCTCGGCGAGCATCTTAGTGATTGCCGGCCAGCCGACATGCGGATCTTGCCCTGCCGCTAGCATAAGGGCGACCAGCAGCCGCACGATGGGCGCCTTGGCGATAGCGGCATCGTATGCCGCCCCAACCTTTTTGCCGTGGAGCGCGCAGCCGGCAGTTCGGACGCACCAAGCCGACATATGCTGAAATGTCTCGTTCATTGCGAGAATCGCACGCGTGATGTCGGTCGGCTGATCGACGCTGTGGTCCACGATGCCATCCAACACCAGAGCTTTGACGTGAGAACCGTAGCGTTCCAGATACATTGCACCGTACAACGTTCCGTACGAGCCGGCGTACGCGACAAGGCCATCGTTCGGGGTCAACGCACCGCGAATTCGCTCGATGTCCGCAGCGGTTTCGAGTGCCGACAGATGCGCCATGAGAGCCCCGCTCAACGCAAAACACGTGCGAAATACTGCGGAGTTCTTGGCCACGATGGTCCGAAATTGTGCGCGCGTCGGAGGTTGTGCAGAAGGCGCCGGCGGCTTAGGCACTGCGTTGGGGTCACAGCGAATGGGGTCGCTTTGTCCGACCCCGCGCGGATCGAACGTCACGACGTCGTAGTACCGGCGGAACTCGGAGACTTGCTTTTTGGCTGCGCTCAGCGTTGACTCGATACCGACGCCTGGTCCGCCGGGGATGATGAGCAGCGCGCCTCGCTTGTGTCCTGTACCGATTGCGGGCATCCGCGCTAGGCGAAGGTTCAACATCGCAACGTCCGGTTTCGCCCGATCGATCGGCACGGTCAGCATCGTGCATTGAGCGTCCTTGATCTGGGGACACGCCGCCCAGTTTAGGGAAGGCGCGCCAGCGGTCGGCGCAGCGCCGAGAAGACGAGGTAGCAGCGCCAGCGATGCAACGATTGGTGTGCACAAACAAAAGATAACTAGGCGCGACAAATCGCCCTCCATGCACCAGAGTTACGTTTCGCGAGCGTTGTTACACGAAAGCGGCGACGACCCTCGTACGGGGAGGAAGACCTTGTGAGCTCCTCGGTTCAGCCACGCCTCGACCGGGCGCAGTATCGATTGGATCTACGTCGTACAGCCGTCGCAAGGACCCACAAGTTAACGCTGCGGTTTCTATATGGAGCGGCGTTTTGAACAGTCGCTTTAGGCCGAGGACTTACACGGATTCTAAGCACTCGCCGATTGCGGCTTTGCCGAAGTGATCGAAAAGCCAAACTTCCTTACAGAATCAGGCGTTTTCGATGGTGGAGATGGGGGGACTCGAACCCCCGACCCCTTACATGCGAAGCAAGTGCTCTACCAGCTGAGCTACATCCCCACGGGGTCGCATCGGCGACCTGGAGGATTGTACGCGTCGGCTTGGGCACCTGTCAAAACACATGAGGAAGTTCCTGCACATCATGGTGCTCGTAGCAGTGGCGGCGCTGCTCGGAACGGGCGCACCAGTTCGCGCCGCGATGCGGGTTGAGGTGGCCGTCAATCGATGCAATGGTCAGACTATCGACGATGCATCGACGAAAGTCCGCGACTACGACCGGCATGGGCCCGGCGGGAGTTCCGCCCGCCTGCTCCAGCGCTATGCTGCCATCGCCGAAGTAATTTCCGTCCTTAACGAAGAGCGTCAGATCCTGGACAGCGTTTGCTCGAGTGACGCGCAAAAAGCGCCGTTCTTCGCGCAGGTCGCAGCTTTTTCGGCCTGGGCGCTGGCGTTGGAATCGGATGTCGCCGCCAAGCTGAACGCCTCGTGCGGCGCGGCAGCGAAGGCGCTTCCGACGATGATGCTTTCGGATGCCTGGCTTGGCCTTGCCACCGTCGTCAACAATGACGGCGGTACGGTTCCTACCGCATTCGGCGACGTCATTCCAAAGATACAAACGCGCGCGCAAGCCGTTGGACTTACGCTGCCGGCGTGGGCCGATACATCGGCGTATTGGAGCAATCAGGTCCACGCAAAAGCGAAAGCTGCGATCGCGACCTGTCCATCGCCAACTCCATCGCCAAGCCCAAGCTAGGGGAAAGCGCGCCGGTCTTCGGCCTCGAGAATGTCCAGAACTTTCGAAAGATCGGTGCGAGTCGCCATCACCGGATGGCGCTCGCGCACCAGAAGCTGATCTTCGGCCGACATTCGTTCGACGACGAACGTTTCGAACTTTTCATTGAGCGCTGGTGCAGTGGCGCTGTCGATTCGCGCGGCCAGCCAGGCGACCACCTCGGCCTCATCGGCGGCCGCGGCGACCGCGTCACGGAACTCGTTCATGTCCAGGCCGAGCCGCCTCACCACGTACGCGCTGAATCCTCTCTCGTGGTTGAGGTATGCGCCGAGGTTGCCTCCCGGAAGCTCCGCCCGCAGCTTATCGATCGTGCGCGGCAAGAAGTAGAATCCGAGCAGCGTTTCACGCGGTCCTCGCGGTGCGTGTTTCCGGAGATCGAGCGATGTCATGCGCTTTCGTCGTTCAGCGCACCGCTCATCTGGCACCTTTGTCGTTCAGCCTTTCTTCATAAAGTCTCGATATCGTCGCACGTAGACGATAACGGTCCTATCCGCTCGAGATGCAAGGAGGCCAAATGCGCCACGTTCATCGATTTCATGCGCTCGGAGCGGCGGCTGCAATTGCATTGCTCGCCGGATGCGGAGGCGGTATTTCGGCTCCCGAATCAACGCAACAATTTGCTAGCGCCGGCCACAGCCAGATCTCGTTCGCAGCGACGAGCTCCAAGCTGCTCTACATTGCGCGGTACTCATATGGGGATGTCCAAATCTACGATTCCCGAACGCTAACCCACCTCGGCGCGATCTCCGGCTTTACAAATCCGCGAGGCGTCGCAGTCGACAGCCAGCGTAACGTTTATGTAGTCGATCAAGGATCGAATACTGTCAAAGTGCTTCACCGAGGGGCCGCGACGCCGTTCGAAACGCTCACGGATCCTGATGGTCTCATCATACAGGTCGCAGTTGGAAAAGACGGGACCGCGTACGTAAGTAACGAGTACAATCTTTCGCTCGGGAACGGAAACGTGGTCGAGTATCCGCCGGGTAAAACACAGCCGAGCCGGCGAATCGACGACCGGCATTTCAGTGTCGTAGAAGACGTCGGACTCGACTCACACAATGACCTCTACATCACGTTTTTTGACGAGCACTCGGTCGGACATGTCAACGAGTACCCGCCGGGAAGCATTCACGGAAAGAGGCTGCCCGCGGCGTTGAACGGAGCCGGCGGGATTGACTTCGACTCCGCCGACGATCTGGTTATCGTGGATACGAACAGGAAGGCCGTAAAAGTGTTTGCTCAGGGTTCGAGCTCGCCGAAATACAAATTCGCGCAGGGCCAAATCGACCCATGGGACGTCGCGCTCGCCCGTCACAGTACCCGCGCCTTCGTTACGGATCCGTACACCGGCAACACCTACGAGTACGCCCTCCCGAGCGGCAAACAGTTGCACGTGATCCCAAATCCTGCCAACACCACCGGGGTCGCAGTCGAGCAGTAACCAGCCCGCCGAGCGAGGAGAATTGCGAACGCTTCGCAAATAAGGTCTTCATGGGAAGCCGGGCCGACTATGTGACGCGTCCGCGTGAATGGATCGCGTCGATTCTCGCACGCGAGCAGCGATTTCTTTCCGCGGCGGAAATTCACCAACAGCTCAAGCGCGCGGGCGAGCGTGTCTCTCTTTCAACCATCTATCGCACGCTCGATCGTCTCCGCGCGAAAGGTGACGTGACGGCACGCACCGACTCCGAGGGTGAAGCGACCTATATGCTTTGCGAGCCCGAGCGTCATCACCACCATGCGATTTGCGCCACGTGCGGACGTGTCGAAGACGTTGATTGCGCGGCGATGGAGCAGTTCGCGAAATCCCTGCGCAAAATTCACGGGTTCGAGCTCGACGGACACGCACTCGAGTTCTTTGGGCGATGCCGCGCGTGCCGATGAGGCGCTTCGCTGCGTTCCTCCTCCTCACGTTGGTCGGTTGCACAAACACCGTTCGGCAGGCTCAGGGTGACAAGGTGCGGGTGGCGACGACGATCTCGACGCTCAACTCATTCGTGCAAGGTGTCGGCGGCGAGTACGTGAGCGTCAAGAATATCGTTCCGGTCGGTGCGTCGCCCGAAACGTTCCAGCCGGCGCCGCAAGACGTCACAGCGGTCGCCGACGCGAACGTGCTCGTGGAGAACGGCGCCGGGCTCGAAACCTGGCTCGACCGGTTGTTGCGCGACGCCGGCACGCGAAACCTCCGCGTTGTCGTCTGCGCTGCCGGCTTACCGGTGAAGAATCTCAACCCGCATCTCTGGATGGATCCCGTGCTTGCCGAGCATTACGTGCTGAAAATCCGCGACGCGCTCATCGCGGTCGATCCTGCGCACGCCGAAGCTTTTCGGCGCAATGCCGTGAGCTATAACGTGCGTCTCGCCGAACTCACGAAGCAGGTCCGGGCGCAGATCGGCACGATTCCGCCATCCCATCGCTTCATGATCGTCTTTCACAACGCTTGGCAATACTATAACGATCGCTTCGGCATCACGACGCTTGGCTTCGTCGAACGCAACCCCGGTCAGGAACCCAATCCGCGGCAGATCGCGCAGCTGATCGATCTCGCGAAGGCGCACCACGTGCACGGCGTCTTCAGCGAGCCGGAGTACAGTCCTAAAATTCTCTATGCGATCGCGCAGGGCGCCGGCATTCGAGTTGTTGAGGATCTTTACGACGATTCGGTCGGAACCGATCCGCGCGTTGCAACCTACCCGTCGATGATCGCGTACGACACCGGCGTGATTGTGAAGACGCTGAAGTGAAGAAGCACGGCGAAGCAGTCGTGGCGCGGAATTTAGTGGTGCGCTATGAGGACTTCACCGCGCTGGTCGGCGCGACGCTCACCGTCCATTACGGCGAGTCGCTGGGAATCGTTGGGCCGAACGGTTCGGGAAAATCGACGCTGCTCAAAACGATTGCGGGGCTGCTGACGCCGTCGAGCGGGGAGCTGCGCGTGCTTGGATTGCAACCTCGAAAACTTCCGCCCGGCACGATCGCCTACGTTCCGCAAGTCGAAGCCGTCGATTGGTCGTTCCCCGCGACCGTCTGGGACGTCGTTGCGATGGGCCGGTTTGCGCGCATGCGCTTCTGGCAACATTTCAGTGCGCACGATCGAGAGATCGTTCACCGCGCGCTTGCCGCCGTCGGCATGGCGGCGCTCGCGGGCCGCCCCATCGCCCACCTCTCCGGAGGACAGCAGCAGCGCGCGTTCGTCGCGCGCGCCATTGCGCAGGAGCCGAAACTCCTGTTGCTCGATGAACCGACGACCGGCGTCGATGCCGCCACCGAGGAAGCATTGCGTCAAATCGTTCGACGGCTCGCAGCCGATGGGCTGACTGTGCTCACCGCGACGCACGATCTCGACCGCGTCGACGATTGGTTCGATCGGCTTCTCGTGCTCGATCGTCGCGTGCTCGCGCTCGGCACGCCGCGCGAAGTCGTCGAATCGGGCGCGTACAGCGCGATACGCGAGCACACCCACACCCACGGTCATTTGCGTCACGACCACGAGCCGCACGCGGCGCACGCGGCCCACCCGGAAATTAAAGCGTGAACGTTCTCACGGAGCCGTTTCACTATGCGTTCATGCAGCGAGCGTTCGTAGCGGCACTGGCGGTAGGGCTGCTCTGCTCCACCATGGGGACCTATGTGATCTTGCGCAAGCTTTCGTTCATCGGAGACGGGATCGCGCACGCATCGTTCGCCGGCATCGTGATCGCGTATCTACGCGGTGCAAACTTCTATATCGGCGCGGGCGTCGTCGCGGTGTTGACGGCCGTCGGCATCGGCTTCGTGCATCGGCGCGGGCGCATCTCGCTCGACACCACGATCGGCGTGCTCTTTACTGGGATGTTCGCGCTGGGCGTCTATCTCATGAGCCAGCAGCGGAGTTATGCCATCGATCTGCAGAGCTTTCTCTTCGGCGACATTCTCGCGGTGCAGCCGCAGGATCTCTGGTTGATTCTCGCGCTCAGCGTCGTCGTCGCGGCGGCGGTCGTCGTGCTCTTCCGAGGGTTGCTCTACACGACATTCGATCCGGTCGTTGCGCAGGCGAGCGGAATCGACGCCCCGGCGTACGAGTACATATTGCTTGTGCTGCTGGCACTCACGATCGTCGTTTCGCTGCAGGCGGTCGGCATCGTCCTCGTCGCGGCATTGCTCGTAACTCCGGCAGCGGCGGCGTATCAGTTGACTTCCCGGTTCCCACCGATGATGACGCTCGCGGCGCTCTTCGGAGCGATCAGCACGGTCGGTGGCCTTTACCTCTCGTACTACGTGCGCGCATCCAGCGGCGCGACGATCGTGCTCCTCGCAACGCTGCTCTTCTTTGCGGCGATTGGCCTAAAGTATCTGCGTCGGGCTACCGTGCGAGCATCGTGAACGGCGCGGTATACACCGCATCGTTTGCACCGCGAAACTCAATCCAGAGCTTGTACGTCCCGGCCCGCAACGGGGGAATGTCCAATTGCATGATCGGACCCGCCTGTGCGCTCATGGTCATGTTCATGGCTGTCGCCATTCCGGCCGCGCCGGAAGTCCTCGGATGGACGTGAACGTAGTCGAGCGTGGACGTATTGATGAAGACGGCATGTGCGGCGGCGCCGAGATATGTGCCAAGATCGCGCGCGGGCTGACCGTTTTTCAGAATCGTCAACCTTAGACTCTGAGCCTCGTTCGGCACGATCGTCGTTCGGCCGAGAAATGCAGTATATGGCCCCACGACGACTTTCGGTTGCGAAGGACCAAACGCAGAGTTCGACCGCGCGAGCGGACCGTCGCTTTCGATGGTGAAACGAAAGACTTGCTGCCCGACGCCATGCGGCGTCGTATCGGCATAGACGTAGTAGCGGTGATTCGGCGCCTTCGTAAAGGTTTGCGAAAACGTGCCGCTCGTCGCGTCGAAATCCGGGTGTAGGTGGGCAAAAGTCGCAAAGTCGTCGCGAACGACGATGAGATGGATCAGCTTTTCCATATCGACGTCGTAGTTGCGAATCGGCGTCGTGCCGTCGAGCGCAAACTGCCGGATCTTTAGCGTCGCGATCAGGCCTGTGCCGCGCACCGCCCAGAATTCGGAAACGATCTTCGGCGCGCCGCCGAGCAACGCGAACGTTCCCCGCTGTTCGGCCGGTCCAACCGATGCGCGCGCGATTCCGAGAGCGACGATCGCGAACGATATCGCAACGAGCATCCCGCTCAATCGGCGGCGCGTACGACCATCCACGTTTCCTCCTCCACACGTTCGAGATAGCCGCCGGCCTCGAGCGCATCGACCACTTCGCGCAGGGCGGCGCGTTCGTTCTTGTTCGGCATTCCCGCCCAGCGCATCGCGAGTGAGTTGAGTTCGAGCCGTGATCCCGGAACGAGTGCCTCGCGCACGAAAGATTCCGGGAGCTTCACGCGTTCCATCCGCCGCGCAACGGGTTCCAACGCTTTTTCAAGTGAAGTGGGCTCCGCTTTGTCCTTCGACTCCGCGGGCTCAAGGTGACGCGGAGGCTCAGGATGAGCGGCGACCTTACGCGGGGTGAAGCGGGAGATGACAATTGGGTCGGCGAGCGTGCCGAGCCATTCGCCGAGGACCGTGCCGGCAGTCTGCCAGCCAACCGCGTTGACGACAGCCGAGCGCCGAGCAATGCCGCGCAAGATTGCATGGGCAACGCGGTCCGGCGAGACCGGCGGAATGCCTTGTGCGCGTTCGATGCCGATCGTGGAGTGAAATTCGGTTCCGACCAAACCGGGATCGACATACGTCACGGTGATGCCAATCGGGCGCAGCTCGCGCCGGAGCTGAATCGCCGCTGCGCGAATCGCCGCCTTCGCCGGCGCGTACGCCCCGTAGTGCGGCAACGGCATCCTCGCGCTGCCGGTTCCCACGAAGACGAGCTGACCATGCGTCGCTTCAAGCGATGGCATCGCCGCGCGCGCAATGCGCAACGGAGCCGCGACGTTGAGTTGCCACTGCGCCTCGATGGCAGCGTCGGTTTGCTCGAGCAGCGCGCCATAGGCTCCACTGCCCGCATTGTTAACGACTACGTCGATTCGCCCAAACGTCCGCAGCGCAGCGTCGACGATGCGCCCGGGCATTTCGCGGGCCGTGACGTCGCCTGCCAGCCCAACGCAACTACCGCCGGCGCCGCGGATCGTTTGCGCGGTTTCGTCGAGCCGATTGCCGCGCCGCGCCACCATCACCACCCGATAACCATCGCTCGCGGCGGCGAAGGCTAGCGCGCGACCGATGCCCGAGCTGGCGCCGGTGACGATCAGCGTGCGTCCGTTCTCAGGCATTCGCCTCGCAGTAGGCTTCATATTCCCGTTCGATGCTCTGCGGAAGACCGGCATAGTGCTCGGCTTCGGCGGCAATCGGCGGAAGGAGCTGTTTGACGCTGCGTGCCTGACGAGCGACATCCGAAAGCACTTTCGCGACCGGCTTTAAACTCGCATCGCTGCGCACGACACCGAAGCGCAATTCGTGCGGCGCCCGATCGAACGGCGGAAGTGCGGAGAGGGCCAGATCGTAATCGGCCCAGCACCACCAAAACGCACCCAGCGCCCCTCGCGCATGGAGGCGGTCGATCGCGCCGGATGCGTACTGCGCCATCTCAATATCGTCGAGACAGGCGAAGCCGTCGACGCGCGAGCTTCCCGGCGGACATTCGGGATTGCCGAACTCGGTGAACAGCACGTCTTTGCCGCTAAACGACTGCTGCAACTGGCAGAGAAACGGCACCACGTTGGTGTCGAGGCGATCCCGCGCAAACGCGCTATAGACGGAGTAGCCGTGCATCGTCGCAAACGGCCAAGGTGCGGCAATACTCGACGGGCGCAGATTTCGGTCGTGATCCAAATCTTCGCCGTGCATGCCGCCGGTCGCGCCCACGCCGGACGACTCGAGCAGCGCATCCGTCAGCCGCGTGCTCCAGCGCGCCGCATCCTGCGGCGTTTCGGGCTGGCGTAAGTTCGAAAACTCGTTGCCGAGATCCCATGCAAACAACGCGGGATGATCGCGCACGCGCTCGCCGACGCGTCGTGCGAAGAGGGTCTGCGCGCGCAGCAGTCCCGGATCGGTGTAGAAATCGCCGATCGTGCGGTCGACGACCGCATCGTTGGCGATCGTGCGGAAGCGGCCGATAGTTGTTTCGCGCTCGAGCGTCCATGCGGGCAGCCAGTTCACCCCGCTCATGTGACCGCAGAAAAGCGTCGGCATTGCCCGCAGTCCGGCGTCGTCGATCCGCGCCATCACCGCGTCGAAACGACGCAGCGTATCGCCGTCCATCGCGTTCGGTGCGGGTTGGAAGGCTTCCCACATCAGAAAAAACCGGACGACGTCGAGCCCTAACTCCTTGATGCGAATCATGTCTTCTGCGATCTCGTCGATGTCGAAACGCTTCCACATGTACATTGCGCTGCGGCGCGGCCAGTAGTTGATGCCGAGAAGAAAACGCGACATAGCGAGCCCTTCGCCCTTCGACTCCGCTACGCTTCGCTCAGGGTGACAATTTTAAAGGATGACAACCTTGGAGGCAGCGCGAAGCGCCTCGCGATGGCAGAAGCGAGTCCTGAGCAGAGTCGAGGGGCACCGTTGGTTGGGATCATCATGGGCAGCCGTTCGGATTGGGAGACGATGTCGAGCGCGCGCAAGACGCTCGACGAGCTCGGAATTCCGTGCGAAGTGCGCGTGGTGTCCGCGCACCGAATGCCGGATGAGATGTTCGAGTACGCCTCGTCGGCAGCAAAGCGCGGGCTTGCGGTAATCATCGCGGGCGCGGGCGGTGCCGCGCACCTGCCGGGCATGATGGCCGCGAAAACGCAAGTACCGGTGATCGGCGTTCCGGTCGATTCGGGGCGCGTGGGCGGGCTCGACTCGCTGCTCTCGATCGTACAGATGCCCCCGGGCGTGCCGGTCGCCGCGATGGCCATCGGCGGTGCGGTCAATGCCGCGCTCTTCGCCGCGCGCATCATCGCGCTGCACGATGCGGGCGTCGCGGAGCGGCTCGCATCGTACGTGGCGCGTATGCACGCCGCCGCCGCCACAAGCACTCTGGATTGAAATCGGTCGAGACGATCGGGGTCATCGGCGGCGGCCAGCTCGGGCGCATGTTTGCGCTCGATGCGAAACGCATGGGCTACTACGTGATCACGCTCGATCCGCAGGAGCACTCGCCGTGCGGGCAGGTCGCCGACGAGCAAATCATTGCGGCGTATGGTGACCTCGACGCGATCGAGGAGCTGGGGCGCCGCAGCGACGTGATTACCTACGAATTCGAAAACATCGACATCGCGTCGGTGCGACGTCTGGAAGCGCTGTCGCATCGCGTCACGCCGGCAAGCAGCGTGCTCCACGTCACGCAGAATCGGCTGCGCGAAAAGGAGTGCGTTCGCGAAGCCGGGCTCGCCACGACGCAGTTCGCGCGCGTGGAAACCGCCCAAGACCTCGAGAACGCGGCCGAGCGCATCGGCTTTCCCGCGATCCTGAAGACGGTGCACGGAGGTTACGACGGCAAGGGCCAATGGGAGGCTGCGTCGCTCGCGCAGGCCCGCGATGCCCTCGCATCTGCCGGCGGCGCCGAGTTAATCTTCGAGCGAAAGGTCCCACTCGCATCAGAGCTGAGCGTCGTCGCGACGCGCAACGCCCGCGACGAGATCGTAGCCTATCCGGTTGCGGAAAACACGCACGATCGTGGCATCCTTACGATGACGATCGCACCGGCCCGCGTCGATGAAAAGATCGTGCGAGCCGCGCAGAGTCAAGCCGCAGTCATCGGGAGGAAACTCGGCGTCGTCGGCACGTACTGCGTCGAGTTCTTTCTCTCGACGCAAGGCGAGCTGCTGGTCAATGAAATTGCGCCACGTCCGCACAACAGCGGACACTACACGATCGACGTCACGCCGTGCTCGCAGTACGAACAGCACGTCCGCGCCATCTGCGAACTTCCACTCTCGCCGCCACGCATGCTTTCCAACGCGATCATGGTCAATGTCTTGGGCGACGGGACAGGCGATCATCTCGCCGGTGTCGCGGACCTGTTGCGCGACCCTTCGATCGTGCTACACGTCTATGGCAAACGCCACGCGATTGCACGGCGGAAGATGGGACACTTCACGATGCTCATCGACGGGCCGGTCGATGAAGCGGCTATCGCGCGTGCGCAAGCGGCGCACGCGAAGCTGCATTGGACGTCGCGCTGATGGCATGCCTCGAGCAAGCTTTCTATGTATTCGTGACGTTGATCGCGTTGATCAACCCCATCTCCGCCGCAGCCGTGTTTGCCTCGTTGACCGAGGGGCGGTCCTCCAAAGACCAAGCTCAGATCGCCAAACGCGCCTCGATCATTGCCGGAGTTACACTGATTGCCTTCGCGTTCGCGGGTGAGGCACTGCTCTACGCGCTCGGAGTGAAGATCGGTGCCTTTAAGATTGCCGGGGGCTTGCTGCTGCTCAAGGTTGGTTTTGAGATGGTCTTCGCCCCGACAGCACGCCGTACGATGGCGAACGGCGCCATGGCGAAAACGGCGCCGCAGAGCGATCCATCGGTCTTTCCGCTCGCGATACCGATCATCACCGGTCCGGGCGCGCTGACTGCGAGCGTAGCTCTCGTGAATCCGACCGATACGAATTCCTATCGTAACGGCGTAATCTTCGTCGTCGTCGCCCTGCTCGTCATCGGTATTAACTACCTTTTCATGCTTGGTGCTGAAAAGCTCACGGCTCGAATCGGGCAAACGGGGATTGACGCGGTGAGCAGAATTGTCGGCATCGTGGTTGCCGCGATTGCCGTGCAACTCGTTGTCGACGGAATCAGCAGTCTCACGCATTTTGCCTTGGGTTAAAAGGCCGCCTCATGCCGGCTTCGAATAGCCGCACGATGATCGTCCGAGCCGGAGTTCTGTACGACGGCACGCTCGAGCCGCCGAAACGCAACGTCGATATCGCGATTGCCGAGGGCCGCATCGCCGAGATTCGCGTCGCGAGCGGTGAGTGCGATCTCGAAGCCGCGTGCGTCACGCCGGGTCTAGTCAACGCGCACGCCCACCTCGAGGCGAGCGGCGAGCCCGACCTGATGGGCATGATTCAAACGACGACGCCGAATCAGCGATTGCTGCGCGCGGTCGAGAATGCGTGCAAATCGATCAAGGCCGGTATTACGACGATCCGCGATCTCGGCAGCTCGAACCGTATCGCACCCGACGTGCACGAAGCGATCGATGAAGGGCGCATCGCCGGCCCAAAGATGCGCGCCGCCGGCGCGGTGCTCTGCATGACCGGCGGCCATGGCTGGCCGATCGGCCGCGCCGTCGATTCGCCTTGGGAGGCGCGCAAAGCGGTGCGCGAGCAGATGTTCGCGGGCGCCGACTGCATCAAAGTGATCGCGACCGGCGGTGTGTTGACAAAAGGCGCAGTGCCGGGAAACGCGCAACTTGCACCCGACGAGCTCGCCGGCGCCATCGATGAAGCGCATCGCCATGGTTTGCGCGTCGCCGCCCATGCCATCGGTACGCAGGGCATCAAGAACGCCCTGCATGCCGGAATCGACTCGATCGAGCACGGCACGATGCTCGACGATGAGTGCATCGAGCTTCTCAAAGAGCGTGGCGTCTATCTCGTCCCGACGCTCAGCGCGCCGACCTGCATTCTTGCGCATCTCGAAGACGGACAGCAGCCGCGCTATGTTTTGGAGAAAGCCCGAGGGCTGAACGATGTGATGCTTGCCAACATTCGGCGCGCATACGAGAGCGGGGTCCGGATCGCCGGCGGTTCTGATGCCGGTACTCCGTATAACTACCATGAAAATTATGCGCAGGAGGTCGAGCTGATGTGGGCGCTCTTAGGCATGACGCCGCAACAGGCGTTGCACGCGGCGACCAGCGTCGCTGCCGAACTCGTCGGCTTGCACCAGGGCATTGCGGCGATCCGCGAACCCGCGGACTTGCTCTTGCTGCGGCGCGACGCCGGTGAAGACGTCCGCGCGTTGCGCGAACCGCAGCTCGTGCTGAAGAACGGGCTCATTCAGTAGCCGAAATACGCTATCATGATTCGCATGCGCAGCATCTTCGTCTTAAGCATGTTAATGTTGGCATTCGTACCCGCGCCGGTGCGCTGCGGTGCCGCGAGCGGAGTCGGGCCGAATCCGGCGTTGCTGGGTCAACAGGTCACCGGCAGCCCGATTCGGCACCTCATCGTGCTGGTGCAGGAGAATCGAACGTTCGACAATCTGTTTGCGTCATCGATCCTTACGCGCGGCGGGCCTTACCCCGGGGCCAACACCTCACAAACGACGACCGTCGACGGCAAGCGCGTTCGGCTGCGGCCGGTACCGTTCGAGTATCCCGCCGATCCGCGACACAGTCATCGCGCGTTGCTGGGCGAGTGGAACCAGGGCAAGATGAACGGCTTTGCGGACGTCGCCGTGACGCCCGTGCTCGGCTTTCCCAAGCCGGCGCCGGGTTTTGCGTACGCGTACTTGCCCGACTCGGAAACGACTCTCTACCACGTGCTCGCCGCACGCTACGCGCTCGCCGATGAGAACTTCGCGACGCGCCTCGTTCCAACGTTCCCGAGTCACTACGCGTTGGCAACGGCGCAGCCTCGCCTGGCGGGCAATCCCAACGATGCGATCTGGGGTTGCGATGCGAAACCGGGTACGACGGTGCCGATCTTCGGAACCGGCGAAACGATGATCACGCCCGGCATCTTTCCGTGCTTCGATCAGCCGACCATCGCGGATTTGCTCGATGTCGCGCACGTGAGCTGGAAGTACTACACCGGAGCGTACAACGACTCCAGCGATCCGGCCGTCAACATCTATGATGCGTTTCGCAAAATTCGATACGGTCCGGACTGGGAGCGTAACGTGATCACGCCCTCGGCAACGATCCTGAGCGACATCCTGAATTGCCGCCTGCCCTCGGTCTCGTTCGTGATGCCGAACTGGCTCGACTCCGATCACGCCGGCAACTTGAGCGGGGGCGGCCCAGGTTGGGTCGGCTCGATTTACCTTGCGGTCGTGCAGAGCCAGCACGCTGCGGCGGAGTGCAACTACTATAAGGATAGCGCGCTCATCCTGACGTGGGACGATTCGGGCGGCTGGTACGATCACGTTCCGCCGCCGCGCGGGCCCGACAGCACCAGCTGGGGCTTTCGCATCCCGGTTCTCGCGATCTCGTCTTGGGCGCGCTCGAACTACGATCCGCATAATCCGCACGCGGTGCCGTACGTCTCGCACACGCGCCGCGAATCGACGGCGATTGTCAAGTTCATCGAGCGAAATTGGAATCTCGGCATCCTCGGGCAGCGCGATCTGACCGACGACGACCTGCATGACATGTTCGACTACACGCGCACGGCACCGGTGCCGTCGTTTTCCAAGTTGTCGATGCAACGCTTGATTCGTCGCACGCGCTTCAACCTTGCCGTAGCCGAGCAGAACGATCACGTCGTCGACGACGACCGGTAACGTGAAACTGCAGGGTCGCAGGCTCGCGGTGCTGGCCGCGATCTCCTGGCCGGCGCCACCGCCGGGGTACGGACCCTGGGAACAGATCGCATTCAACGTTGCCGACGGGATGCGTCGCCGCGGTCTGGACGTCACCCTTTTTGCGACCGGCAACTCGCGTTTCGACGGCAAGCTCGTCTCGGTCGTTCCCGTCGGACTCAACGAAGATCCGGCGCTCAATACAGACGTCTTTACCGCGCTGCACATCGCGGAACTCTTCCGCCGCGCGGGCGAGTTCGATCTGATTCACAATCATTTCGATTGGAAGCCGCTCACCTACGCACTGAGCTCACAAGATCCACCGCTACTGACGACGATCCACGGCTTTTCCTCGCCGCAAATTTTGGCGGCATACTACGCCGGCGCAGGGCGGAGTTTTTACTGTTCTATTTCGAATGCCGATCGCGACCCCGGCC
>DASRSZ010000015.1:0-5960 GCA_035656195.1 Candidatus Cybelea sp. | reverse complement strand
CCTGCCGCGCGAAGCGCTGAAGCCGCCCGACGCGCTGCTGCTCGGCTCTATCGCGTTCCTGGTCGCGCTCGGTCTGGTCATGGTCTACAGCGCCTCGAGTGCGTGGGCGTACATGTACCATCACGACACGGCGTACTATTTGAAGCGCCAGGTCGCATACTTCGCGGTCGGGATGGTCATCGCGTACGCCGCATACCGCGTCGACTATCGCAAGCTGCGCACGACCGCACCGGCTCTGGTGATCGTCTCGTTCGTGCTGCTGGTGCTCACGCTGATCCCGCACGTCGGCTTCGCGACCGGCGGCGCACGGCGCTGGCTCGGCTTCCGCGCACTCTCGTTCCAGCCGTCGGAGCTCGGCAAGCTCGCGCTGGTGATTTTCCTTGCGGCGAAGCTCTCGCAGCTCGGCGAGAACGTTCGCTCGCTGTCGAAGGGCGTGGGACCGGCGCTGTTCATCACGCTGCTGCTCGCGGCGCCCGTCTTCGTCGAGCCCGACATGGGAACGGCGTCGCTCTACATCTTCACCGCGTTCGCCGTACTCTTCACGGCCGGCGCACGAATCGAGCACCTGTTCATGTGTGCGCTGGTGATGCTTCCGGCGGCGGCGCTCTCGGTCGGCTCGTCGGCGTACAAGCGCGCGCGTATCTTCGCCTTCATCAACCCGTGGAAAGACGCGCAGAACACCGGCTTCCACATCGTGCAGTCACTCCTGGCGCTTGGCAGCGGCGGCCTCTTCGGCCTAGGCCTGGGCGCCTCACGGCAGAAGTACTTCTACCTCCCCGAAGCGCACAACGACTTCATCTTCGCGGTCCTCGGCGAGGAGCTCGGGCTGCTGGGCTGCGTTGCGGTGATCGCGCTGTTCGTTCTGTTCGCGATTCGCGCCATCAATATCGCGCTCAAAGCGCCGGACCGTTTCGGGATGCTGCTCGCGATGGGCTGCACGTTCCTGATCGTGATCCAAGCCTTCATCAACATCGGCGTGGTGACATCGTCCTGGCCGGTCACCGGCGTCCCGCTCCCCTTCATCTCGTTCGGCGGGACGTCCTTGATCGTGTCGCTAGTCGCAGTCGCCCTAATCGCCAACGTCGGAAGGCATCGAACCTGATGACGGCGTTAGAAATACGGGAGGCTTTGCACAGCCAGACCTATTTTCAAGAGCCGGAAACATACAATGGTTCTCGAGTCTTCCATGAATTCGGAATATTGAATGGATCGTGCCGGGCAGATATTGCCGTGGCCAACGGAACGCTGTGGGGATTCGAGATCAAGGCCGAATCGGACGATCTCCAGAGACTGGGACGCCAGATCGATGCTTATTCAAAAGTGTTTGAACGCGTAACACTTGTTGCTACTGAAAAGCACGCAGCTGCTGCTCTAAGAATGTTGCCTCGATATTGGGGTTTGATCGTCGTAGCGAAGCGTCGAGGAAGCTGCTATCTCCGAACCGTTCGATCTGCTAAGAGCAATCCATCTGTCGATCCGGTATCTCTAGCTCGCCTTTTATGGCGCGACGAAGCTCTCGATATCATTAGGAAACGGAAGGGCGATCTTGTCGGTCTCGCGTCGAAGCCACGAAAGGCCTTGTGGCAATGGCTTGCCGACGACTGTTCAGTGACCGAACTAACCAAAATCGTGATCGGCGTGTTAAAGCTACGGCAGTCCAGTAACGTCGTCGGCAGTGAGCGATAAGTGGTGGCAGGTGCCAATGCTCCGCCATTTCTCTGGCGATCCAGCGGCGACTGTTCCGTTGCCGCAGCCGTCTGCTTGGGCGCATCCCCAGCAATGAGCAACGCCCATGAAGTCTGGAGATGCGGTAAGCGCCGCCGCCATCGCAGTATATTGGCCGCCACCGTTTCCCCGTAGGCTTAGCCCGCGAGCGATGTACCATTGCGTAGACAATGTATAGCGAATCTGCGCTGAAACCGTCATATAGCGTGGATCGAAATCGACCTCCGTGGGATTTTGAATACCATAGTCACCAAATGAGGGCATCCGTGAAAGTCCCGATGTTCCTGCTAGGTGATGCAGATATAGTGATCTCCAAACGATCCACTCGGTCCGCGCGGCATAGCCAGTAGAAGATGGAGATAGCAAAGACGATACGGTATACGGGAATGCTGAAGCCAGCAGCGTGACCGTGCGCCATTCATTTATGTTTGGTATCGCATTGACAAAAGACCAGGCAATGGAATTAAGAGCGGCTGAAGTGTTGTTCACAACATCGGCGAGGTCAATGATAATATCGACCTTACCCCGTTCAACTCCCAGACGCGCCTCGAGTGCCGTAATGACGGCCGCAATCGCGGTTGGCGTGGGTTGGAAGTCATCTTGAGAAAGCCGCAACGCGATTCCAAGCGTCGAGTTAGCGTTCGCAGCCGCCATTGCGGAGCCGCTGGTAGTAGTAGCCACAACAGGCACAAACTGAAGCGATCTCGATGATAGCTGTGAATAGAAGTGTTGTGCTCCTGTACCGTGACCAACGGCTTCGTCTTCGAGGTAGCGCACATCGACGAAGCACAAACCCTTCCCCCAGCAGCTTTCGATTGCTTCGACGGCATTGGTCAGCTGAGCTTCGTGCGTCCTCCGCAGCGCGCCAGTCGCGTAATCGCCGATAGGTGTCTCTTCAACTTCAAAGATAGGCGTAATCCGTTTTCTGACACTGTTTGCAAGGTTTACGAAGGCGGTTTGTTCGCCGCGATGCCATTTAACGAGGGGCACGTAATGTTTCGGACCAAAGTTCATCGATGTCTCTACCTATCGGGTCTCAGAATCACGCTTGGCGAGCTCGGGTAGTTTGTTTATGCTAGCTTCGCCGCCTTCTTTCGTGTCGGGCTCTCAAGGGGGATTACCGCCTGCTCGCTTTGCCCCGGAGCAAACCCTGAGGCTCTATCGCAAAATAATTTCCTGAGCGTCTACGACGAGCAGGGCCGGACGCGGCGCCAAACGCTGCTCGAAGGCGACCGGCTCGTCGCGATGCCGGGCGACCGCTTCGCGGTGACCGACACCGAGCACAACGAAGTCCGCGTCTCCACGAAAGACCTCGAGCTGAAGTCGACGCTGCGTTTCCCGAACCGCGAACTGCTCTACCTCGCCGCCGGAACCGACGACGGCCTTGCGGTGGTCAACGGCGTCTGCCCGCGCTCGTGCATCAACCCCGACATCGAGGTCGACGTCTTCGACGACGTCAACGCGTAGCCGACGGGCCGCACACGAACGAACGTCGCCGCACCGACCGCGCTCGCGCTGAGCAAAGACGCACTCTACGCAGCAAACGCGCCCTGGTCTCCCGACCCTGACGGCACGGTCGCCACCTTCACGCGCAACGGCACCCCGCTCGCCATCATCACCCGCATCCTCGGCACGCCGAACGGCGTCGTCCCGTTCTCGGGAGCCGTCGGCGCCCGCTAGCGTCGTTCTTGGGCTTGAGTGTCAGTTATAGTTGTGGCGCACCCACGTGCTTAACCCCGAATCTTGAACGTGTCCATGATCGCCTTTGAATGACCGAGACCGTATCGCCCGGAATGGCTCCCAAGCCTTACTGCGCCAGGCTACGGAGTAATCAAGACGCGAGAGGTTAGGATCGAAGGGACTCCGGCACGACCGCTTTTGACAAGCACGCTTTGCGCGGCGTTCTTTTTGATCCCGCTCTATCCGGCATTTATCACGCTGACCGGTGCTGCGGTGCCGGGCGTGTCGTTGTTGCCGCGAACGGTTGCGATGGCGCTGCTGGCGGTCACCGCCCTGCTCGTCGGGATATGGATCGTGCTGCTGCTCGCGGCGCCGCGGGAGCCGATGCCGACGGTGCTTCCGGTCGCGGCGTTCGCGAACGCGGCGGCGGTGGCGGCGCTGCTTGGTTTCGATCCGCTTGCCGGCGCGCTGTTCGTCGCGATCCTCGCCGGTGGCGTCGTGTGGCATGCGATTATCGTGCGCTTCGTAGGCGATCCGGCGCTGCTGACGGCGGTGTTACGCGCGTACTTGATTTCGGGTGCCGGCGCGTCGCTGGCGGCGATCGTGATGGTGCTCGCCAAGACGCCGGCGAGCTTGTACACGATCGGGCACGGTCGCGCGATTGGCACGTTCGTCCTCCCTGGCGAGCTCGCCGGCTATCTGATCGTTTACGTTCCGATCGCGTTCGCACTGGCACGCGACCGGCTCGGCCTGCGCTATCTCGCCGCTACCGGGCTCGTTCTTGCCGCGATCGCATTTGCACTGACGTTCTCACGCGCGGGATGGATCGGGATGGCAACCGCGATCTCAGCATTCGTCTTGCTGCGCCGGCGCCGCGCGGGCGCGCGCTACGCCGTTGCGATCATGGGGGTCGCGGTCATCGCCGTCGGTCTGGCGTTCAACGCGCACCACGATCCTTCGGAGAACTTCACCCGGCTCTCGATCTGGGACGCTGCGCTGCGCATGGTGGCGCGCTTTCCGCTCTCCGGCGTCGGCCCGTTCGACTTCGCGAAGATCTACCCGTTCGTCCGCGTGCCCGGCGGCGAACCGCTCGCCCATCACGCGCACAGCATCGTGCTGACGATTGCCGCCGAGACCGGACTCGTCGGGATCGCCGCGCTGTTCTTCGGCTGGTGGCGCTTCGTTCTCGCGCTCCGCGCGCGGCTTCAGCCCGACACGCCGTACGCTCGCATCGCGGTCGCGATCGCCGCCGGACTTGCCGGCACGTGGGTGCAGGGCTTGATCGACACGGTGAGCGTCGTCATCTTCGGTCTCTGGCTTCCGTTCATGGCGCTCGCACTCGTGTGCGCGGGCGACGAGCAGCGCGACCGCGCCATCCTATTCAGCCGCACTCGCCCTGTGCTCAGACGTCGCCTCGCCGCGGCCGCGGCAGCCGTTCTTGCGCTCGCCTTCGCTTTTTTGCAGCTCGCGTCTGAAGCCGTGTACGCGCAGGCCGCTTCGCCGTACTCGCTCATCGCGCACCTGCCGCCGCGGTTCGGCACGGTCGCGTACGAAGCGATGGAACGCGTCGCGCCGCTGCCGTTCGTCGAAACCGTGCTGGCCGACGACGCGCTGCGCCGCGGCGACTTCGCCGCCGCCTCCGCGCATGCCGCGCGATTGCCCGACGGCCCGACGCGCAGCGATCTGCAAGCGCGAATCGCCGCGGCGCAAGGCCGCGACGCCGAAGCGATCGCATTGTTCCTGCGCGCGGGCGACGACGAAGCTGTGCAGCCGTTCATCGCTGGGTGGTCTGGGCAGGGCCGGCTGCGCGAGGCCTACGAGCTCGAACGCCGGCTGCGCGACCGGCTCGCCGCGGCGGGGACGCGCCCCAACGCGCTCGCGGAGAGCTGGTGGCGTCTCGGTTGTCTCGCGACGCAGCTCGGCAACGAGCGCGAGGGGAGCGCCGACTACGCTCGCGCGATCGACCTCGCGCCGCTGAACACGAAGTACCTGATGGACGCCGCGTCGCTCGCCGCACCGCACGACGCGGCCGCCGCGACCGCGTTGACCGCGCGTGCGCGCGAGATCGATCCGTCGGGAACGACGATCGCTACGGGCGAGCGATGTGCCACACGCCGCCGAACGCGTTGATGCCGTCGCCGAACACGTCGCCGGCGTTCGCGTCGGCGGAGAACGTGTAAAGCGCGCGCGTCTTGTACGCGAGCTGAGTCGAGCCGTCGCCGCGCGCGAACATGCTCCACGGCGTGGGGAGCGTCGCACCGGCGGTGGTGGTCACCGGCGGCCAGTTGAGAGCGCAGGCGCCGCTGCACGTGGAGGCGTTCGGCGTCCCGAGGTCGGCGTCGAAGACATAGACGGTGTGGCTGGCGGAGTTGACGAATCCTGCGCTGCCTTTGAGCGTCATGGTGCTGAGCGGTTGCGCGACGGGCGGGTTGGTAGGACCGGGCGCCGGGGGGCCGCCGTAACCGCCGGTCCCGCCGCTGTATCCGCCGCCGCCGCAGGCGCTCAGCGCAAGCGCGAGGATCGCCGAGGCGAAGAGCTGTTTCATCATGCCGTCG
>DASRSZ010000014.1:0-264475 GCA_035656195.1 Candidatus Cybelea sp. | reverse complement strand
GTACGTCGACTTCGACGGCCTAGGTTTTCGCGTGCCGCTCCTCGTTATCTCACCGTATGCAAAACGCGGTTACGTTTCGCACGTTCAGTACGAGCATGGCAGCATCCTGAAGTTCATCGAAGATCGTTTCAATCTAGCGCGTCTGAGCGCCAGCGACACGCGCGCGAGCTCGCCGGCCGACGACTGCTTCGATTTCAGCCAGGCTCCGCGCAAGTTTGCGTCTTTCGGCAAACCACTCCGCGTGCAGGATGCGTTGCGGATGGAGCTCAGTGAAACCAACGAGGTGCCCGATGAATAACAAACGGACCTTTGCCGGCGTTATTTTTTCCGCCGCGTTCGTTGCGGGGTGCAGCGCCGCCCACGTGCTGCCAAACGGGGTCGACGCAGCTCTGTCTTCGCCCGGTTCGCAGAACCGTGCTACCGGGTTGCACCTGCCGTCGCAGCGATCGTTTGGACCGTTCTATAAGGATGGTCGCCCCGGCGGCTACCCGATCGGGCAGATCGTCCTTGGCCCCGATAAGAACTTGTGGTTCGCCGATACGAGTTCAATTGGCCGCATCACTCCTGCGGGCGTGCAGACCAAGTTTGCGCCGAACGCGGCCGGCGGCATCATCGCTACCGGTCCCAGCCGGGCTCTCTGGTTCACAAGTTTCGATTCGCTTGGGAATCCCGCGATCAGCCGGATAACGACGAACGGATCGATCAAGAATTTCCCGATTCCGTCCGGGTTCGTGATCGCTCTCACGTGGGGGCGGGATAACAACGAATGGTTTGCCGACAACGGCCGCGACGCGGTTGGTAAAATCACGCCTTCCGGAACCTTTACGGAATACCAACTGCCCGACGCACACTCGCACATGCCGGTCGGGATTTCACGCGGTCCGGACGGCAACGTCTGGTTTGTCGCAGTGGATTTCTATGGCCGTTCGCCGGAAGTCGGAAAGGTCACCACCGGCGGCTCGATCACCGAGTATCCGCTCCCGTCGAATTGCGCGCAGGTCACCGATGCTATCATTACCGGCAGCGACGGAAACCTATGGACGTCAGCCAAGTGTCCGGGCTACGCGATGGTGAGCGTGACGACGTCAGGTACGGCGACCGTTTATCCCGTCGCTCATCCGATGTTCGAAATGGCGCTCGGATTCGATCACCAGCTCTGGGGAAGCTTCCAAAAATACATCACCGAATTCGACACGACGACGCACGTGCAAGCGGCGCCGATTCAGACGCCGGTCATCGGTGGACGCGAAACGCATCCTTGGGCATTGGCCGCGAGCGCAAACGGCGACATGTGGCTCACCGCCAACACGTTCAATAGTTCGAACGGTGTGGGCTATATCGGCGTCTACCGCGGACGCTAGAAGCAGTTTGTCAGTTCCTCAAGATTTATAGAACGCAAGGAGGTACGAGATGAATAGATCTTTCGCAGTGTTAACCGGCGCGTTACTGTTGACGGCTTGTGGAGAGTCGGGAATGATTTCCGAGACGACGCCGAACGCAATCGCGTCGGCCGCGTCGTCAATCGTGCCGCTGACGGACGCCCAGAAAGTTTATTGGACGCTCGATGGCGCCTCCGGCATCAGTCAGGTTCAGTTCGCCAATGTTCCGCTGCGCGCACGTTCGAAGGTAACGACGATTGACAGCAATTCAAATAACATGCTCGTGTTCTCGAGCGACATGCGATTCGATGCTGAGGGCCGCATGTGGATTTACACCTTTGGACGATATGGTGGTAATCCGGGCAGTGTCAACGTCTTCGACCTGCCGCTGACGAAGAAGTCGAGGCCGCGCTATCAGTTCGTTTTGCAGGGCACGAACGGCCTGACTCACATGACCTTTGATGCTTTCGGAAATTTGTGGGTGACCGGCGGCACACAGTGTTGCACTGCGGTCCTCGAGTATACCGGCCCGTTTAATAAGAGCGGAACTCTTTTGCCGGCGATGACGCTGACTAAGGGAATTCAGAGCCCTTGGGGCCTTGCTTTCGACAAGAACGGGAACTTCTATGTTTCAAACTCGGCGAGCGACATGAAGCATTCGATCGCGGTCTTCACCGCGCCGATCTCGAACCGACAGCCGTACTTTCTCACTGGTCTGCAACGGCCTGGCGGGCTCATCTTCGACGTGGCGGGCAACCTCTACGCGTCGGACAATTCCACTTCCCTTTCGGCTATCGTGCGCTACAACAGCGATCACCTGACTGCAGGCGCTCAGCCGGACATCGTCGATCCCACCGGTCTGCACGGGATCTACGAAGAGAATTTTGCTTTCACGTCCGCCGGCGATCTGTATTTTTCGAACTGCGGAAGGCACGCGAGCATCTATTGGTATCCTACCAGTAAGAAGCCGTTCGCGGCGGGGCTTGCCCCGTCGCTGAACTACACAAACCATTACATTAACGGCGTCGCGTGCGTCTGGGGAATCGCGATCAAATGAAATTCCGCCTGAAAACGTTGTTAGCTGACCGAAAGGACGAGGATACGATATGAAAGGCTTTGTGGGGGTAGGCTGCGGCCGTCTGAAGGTAGGACTAGTTCTCGCTGCACTGGCGTCCGCCGGCTGTGGCGGAGGTAGCCCACCTGTTCAATCGCCGCTAGGATTTGGTCCGCAGCTACGGGAGCACGCGGTGACAAAGGATCCTACCGTTAAGATGGGTTTCGCCGTTGCTGAGACGGGAAGCAATTTGGTCCGGATCTATCCACCGAACAACCGGAAGAACTACCCTCCGCTGTGCACGGTACACGGTTGGCAGGTTATTGACATTGCTTCCGACGCAAAGGGCGATCTGTACGTACCCAACGGTAACGGCAACATCGTGGAATTCGCGCCGGGCTGCGGACGCCGGATTGCGACCTGGCACGAGCGCGAAGGCCAGCCGGACGACGTTGCAGTTTTCGGGAAAACGGTCTACGTCGGCACGCTAGGAAATCCGCCTGACAAGTCCGGCGATGTCGCGGTTTGCACGAGCACATGCAATCGTGTTTTAAGACTTCCCGCGGTTGCGGAGCTGGTCGGCCTCGCCGTCGACGCTAAGGGCAACGTTTGGGCTTCGACGACCGCCGGGCTCGTCGTGTGGCGAGGAGGCAAGATGCCGGGGCAGGTTGTCAGAGGATACAAGAATCCCTACGCCGCCGGACTCGACTTCGCCAACGATGGCACGCTGCTCTCGCTCGACGAATTCGACCCGGCCGTCTACACTTATTCGTGCGATGCGCAAACCGCCTCATGCCGCCAACTCGGTCGTTGGAGGCTGCAACCTTCAGGATACTATGGCAAGCTCGACAAGGCGAATTTACAATTTCAAGTTGCGAATCAACAAACCGACCAGGTCGATGTGTACGCCTATCCCGGCTTTGCCTACCAATACAGCTATAGCAACGGCCTCGGCCATCAATATAACCTCGTCGGGATTACGGCGTTTCCTATGTAGCGGGGTGGGCGCCGGGTGGACCATCGGGTGCTCTCGGCCTTTGAGGAATCTTGATGACTCCGGCATAGAAGCGGTGCTACCATCACGTATTAGCATGATGAGAAGCGCCCGGATAGCCGTCGTAATCGTTGCCGTTGCGAGCGTGGTGTTTCCCGTCGCCGCCGCGGCACGGGTGACCGGTCATCTCTTCGTGGCTACGTTGAAGCGCCCGTACGCCATTTTGAGGTTCCCTTTGAACGACGGCATCCCATCGAGCACGCCGGACTTTAAGTACCCGGGGCGCTTCAATACCATCACCGTTGGTCCCGACGGTTCGGTGTACGGCGATAGTTGGACCAACCAACAGCTGGTCGTATTTGCGCCGGGCATTGCCAGACCTGTACGACGCATCAACTTCCCGGTGAACATCCCAGGCTGCAGCAGCCCGTACTCCGGACCGACGCAAGTCGAGGCCCTGGCCGTAAACCGATTGGGGGATCTGTTCGTGGCGTACACGACCTACTTCTCAGGGGCTCGTGTTGCTCCCCGGATGCTTCGAGTGCGTCGATCGGTCATGTACCCGTGCCTTGGCGTCGTCGCCTACGGGCCGGACGCGCAGGGATTCGCTCAACCCAAGGCCGCGATGCCGATGGGCGGGCAGTACCTCAACGGCCTGACGATGGACCTTGACGGCCTCCTGTATGTCGCAAATTCTGCCTACGACCTGGTGCAAGAGTATGCCGACCCCGGGAGCCATCCGAGGGGCTTCGGCTTTCTCACCGTCGGCATGACGTATCCTCAAGCCTTGGCGACGGATCCGGCAGAAAATCTGTACGAGCTCGACGGCCAATTCCTCACGAAGAACGGCGTCAACGTCTACGCACCGGGAGCCGGCCACGGAAGCGCGCCGACGAGCACACTCCTGTTCGAGTCGGCGTACAGTTGGGTCGAGGATGTCGCCGTGTGGAAAACCTTCCTCTACGCAAGCGATATTAACTATCATGGAAGCTGGTCCGTCGACGTCTACAATGCGAGCGCGAACGGCACGACGGCGCCGATTTTCTCCCTGCCGCTAACGCGCCCGGGCGCCTGGTTCATCGCAACCGGACCGTAGGTCACGCAGCGCGTCTCGTCAGCCACTTTCGGAGGGCAACGAGCGCCCAGATAGCCTCGACCACGCCAAACGGCCAGGTTCCGGCAAGCCAACCGTACGCCGACGCTGCGAGGCACGCGAACGCGAAGCCGAGAGTGAACCGTGGCGCTCGATCTTCGAAGGCATAGAACACAACCATAAGGGCAACGGCGCAAGCGCCGAACAGCGTGAGTTTCGTCATGCAGATTCGTTCGCGGCATTCTTCAGAATTCTTCATTTTTATTTTGTAAAAGCGGAGAGGGCGCACCCTCGAAGTCGCGTTATGTACTTTCACGAAAGTGAGGTACCCATTGTGATGCGACTCATCATGCGCCTTGCATCTGTCATCCTACTCGGGGCATGTGCCCACGAACTGAATTCGAGTCCGGTTCAGCCGCCAATCGTTTCCGATCAACAAGCATCGAGCGTGCGACCCGACGCGTCGAGACTGAAATTGTATACGGTCAATAACGGCGCAAATAGCGTCACCGAGTATAGTTCATCCGCAAATGGGAACGTTGCACCGCTCGCGACGATCACGGGCGCAAACACGCAGTTGACTGCACCAATCAATCTGGCCGTCCATAGATCGACGATCTACGTGACGAACCTCGGCACCAGCGCGGTGACGGAATACGCCGTGGGCTCGACCGGGAACGTCGCCCCGGTTGCGGTCATAACCTGCGGAGGCTTGAACCTGCCCGATGGCGTGGCGGTCGATTCGGCCGGAAAAATCTATGTGGCGAATCTTAAGAGCGACTCGATATCGATTTTTGCCGGCAATGCTAACGGTTGCGTGAGGAGAGCGCGCCATATTCAGGGTCCGCACACGCAGCTTTCTCGGCCCGCGGCTCTCATGATCTCAGGCTCGCAGCTGTTCGTCGGCAACATCAATTCTCACAGCATCAGCGAGTATCCGGTCTCTGCGCGGGGCGACGCCGCCCCGACATCCGTTATTTCGGGAAGCAACTCGATGCTCGTCAACCCTGTCGGCATTGCAATGGACGCCACTCATAATTTGTATGTCGCCGATGACAGCGCCCAAGCGATCTTTGTATTCGGTGCGGGCGCGAATGGAAACGTGAGCCCGATCCGAACGATTGCGGGCTCTTTGACGCAACTCATGAGCCCTTCGGGTATCGTCTTAGACCATGGGTCGATCACCGTGACGAACCCGACGGCGAATAGCATTACCAGCTATCCGCAAACCGCAAACGGTAACGTTGCCCCCACGCGGACGATCTCAGGATCGGCGACGGGATTAAATTTCCCGATCGGGCTCGCCCTGCATTGACCGTATTCCGGTAGTGGGCTCAGCGCCAGGTTACGAGCGAGGCGTTAACTTCCGGATGCTTGCGACGTAGGGCCGAAAAACGAAAGTCATTTAACCACGCGAGCTGCGTACCGAGACTGTGCCGCGAGGCGGAGACTTTCAGGTTCGCAATGGCTACCCGATCGGCGCCCATTGCCGTGTACGCCGCCGCAAGCGAGAGTGGATCCGAGCGGCCAGCGCGGGCGCGAAGCATTGCGATGGCGTCGTCGCGACGTCCGGTCAGCGCCAAGAGCCGGGCGCGTGCCGGCCACACCCAGCTTGCGTTGCTCGGATCACCTTGGGCCTTGCGCAGCGTTTTATCGGCGTTGGCAAAATCGCCGAGCCCGTCGTAGCTGCGCTCGAGAAACTCGAGCGCAGCGGATCGGTTCGGCATGAGCTCGAGAAGCTGCTGAAACGTGTCGACCGCGTTATGAAAGTTGGCATCGTTGTAGTAGGCGATGCCCAGGATAAGCAGGGCTTCGGGCGATGTCGGATCGTTTGTTACGGCTTTGCGGGCAAACGAGATCGCGTCTCGCGGTTGATTTTGCCAAACGGCAATCCGGGAGCGAACGGTCAGCGCCATTGGATCCGACGGAGTCATGGCGAGGGCTTCGTCCAGTTCCCGGCGGGCTTGCGCGAGCGATCGATCGCAGGTAACGTCGAGCATGCCTCTGGCGACGTGGCCTAACGTCGAGCTTCCTAGGGCGATGGCGTGAGCGACCGCAGCACGACCCTTGGCGCAGTACCGATCTCGATCCGGAGAATCGTAACCGTCGATCGCGTCCACGAGTGCCGATCCCGCATAACCCTCCGGTATGCCGGGAGCTTCTCTCATGATCCGTTCGAAATGGGATCGCGCGAGCCTAAGGTCGACGAACCGATCGAAATGATACGTTGCGAGGTTGATGTCCTCGCGCGCGCTAAGCGGCAGCTGCCGAGCGCCGGTCGCGCGAAGGCTCATCCAGCCGCCGGCGCCGACGAGAACGATCAGCATCAATGTGCCAATGGTGACGACGAAGGGCGTGGATCGTCGACGTTGGGTATCGGGCCACTGCTTCTCCGTAAGACGCAGGCAGTATCCGCGGCGCGGCACGTTTTCGATCGTCACGTTCGAATCGGCAGCGAGAGCCTTTCGCAAGAGGTAGACCGTTTGGGTCAAATTGCCGTCCTGCACGAAACCTTCGGGCCAGATCTCAGCAAGAATTCTGTCGCGTGGAACGAGCGAGTTGACGTTGCCCAGCAGGAGCGCGAGAAGAGCTCGCGCTTTGCGCGAGAGCAGAATCTCGTCACCGTTCCGATGCAATGACCGGGCAGCCGGATCGAAAGAATACGACGCAAGCTGGGTGCGCCCAGTCGCGAGCGTGCTCATTTCCCTCACGATTCCGTTGCGGCGATCTCAATACCCTCAATTCTTGGCCCCAAGGATCGGTCTATCGAGACATTGTGCGCGGCAATTCTCTATGCTTCAATCGTGACGTCCCATCCGCATCCGCGACTGACCGATCCGCCGTCGAGCGGGCTGCGCTTGGTCAGGAGCACGGTACCGCCAGGCGACCGGCTTGCTGCAACGATTGCGTTTGGGGAGTTCCGTCTCGACACAACTCGTCGCCGGCTGATTCGCGGTTCCGAAATTACGCAGCTGCCGGAGCGGCTTTTCGGGGTGCTCTCTCTCTTGATTCAAGCGAATGGGGCCGTCGTGGACAAGGAGACGTTCGCATCGGTCGTGTGGCGCGACGTGGTCATGACGGACTCAAACTTGGCGCAACACGTGTACCAACTACGCCGTCTGCTGAGGGAGACGAAGCGCGACGGTTCGCCGATCGTAGCGGCGTCGGGCCGCGGTTATCGGCTCACCCTTCCGGTAGCGGTCGAACACGTGCTCGGCGCGACGAGCAGAGAACTCGAGCCGTTGGTGTACTGCTGTCAGGGCACTCATCTGCTGGAACGGCAGAGCGCGCCGGCACTCAAGCGCGCGATCGAGTTCTTTGATGCGGCGCTCGCGGTCGAACCAAAATACACGCCCGCACTCGTCGGACTCGCGCGAGCTTACGTGCTGCTTGCAGAATGCGGTTTCGTTCCGGCAGGGCCGGCCTTTCGGAACGCGCGGGAGGCGGTCGGACGAGCGCTTGAGTTGACCCCCGATTCTGCCATCGCTCACGCCGTGTTGTCGGAACTCTTTGCATTCGGCGAATGGGATTGGACGCGAGCGCAGCGCGAAATCGACGTGGCCTTGCAGCTGGATCCCGCGTCGACCTTCGTGCGCAACAACGCCGCGTGGCTTCATATTTGCACCGGTTCGTACGACCGCGCGATGAGCGAAGCCCAGCTGGCATTGAAGGGCGAGCCGGCGTCCCTGACGTTCCTGCTCTTGCTGGTGAACGTCTTCATCCACTCGGGGCGCTATCAGCGCGCGATCACGATTCTCTCGAACCTCCTCGAGATCGACTCGGCCATCCGCATCGCGCGCCGTTATCGCGCGCAAGCCTATCTGCTCGACAACCGGCCGACGGACGCGATTGTGGACTTGCAGCTGCTTGCGCGCGAACAACCTAACGATCTGAGCGTCCGCTTACCGCTGCTGGCGCGGGCCTACGCGGACGGCGGCGACCTCGATCGCGCGGCGGAAATATACTCGAAACTGCTCGAAGCGGCCCGAACTGAATACGTGCCGTTTTGGAACCTCGCGATCGTCGCGACCGGGCTGGGTAAGCTGAGCGAGGCCATCGGGTATCTCGAGAAGGCGCTCGCGGCCCGCGAACCGGCGCTCAGCTTTTTAGGAAGCTTACCATGGTTTCAACCGATATCGCGTCTCGCGCGCTACGAAGCGATCGTTACAAAAGTAAGCGGGGCAGTCACATGATCTCACGGAAAGTATTGATACTACCGCGCATTTTTCTGGGCATCATCTTTTCGGTCGCTGCGTATTCTAAAATCGTGAGCGGCAGCTTCCCCAGTCACCTCGGAGCATTTCTCGCTCAGATGTTGCCGAATGCGTCGGGCTGGTATCAAGCGTTCGCGCACGCAATTGTTATTCCGAACGTGACGGTTGTCGCGGTGCTGGTGATGGTCGGCGAAACATTTGTGGGAATCGCGATGATCCTGGGGCTAACGACGAGGCTAGCCGCGGCTGTCGCCGTGCTGCTCCTCTTCAATTATATGTTGGCGAAAGGGATGACGCCATGGTCGCCGGCGAGTAATGATGCCGCCGATATCGTCTTAGCCATCGTGGTGGGATTCGGCGCTGCGGGGCGTCTCTGGGGAGTCGACGCCGTGCTGCAACAACGCTATCCGCGCATCCCCCTATGGTAGGAGGCTATCCTACCAAATACTGCCTGAGATCCTGACGCGGCTGGATCAGCATGGCGACGGCGCGCATCGCCAAGCCGAGCCGCCGTTCGGCGTCGGCACGCTGGTCCATCGCAACGATCGCTTGGATGAGGGGCTCGAAGATGTCGAACGCGTCGTCGGCAAAATATCGCAGATACTGAGCGAATGCCGGCGCGCTCACATCGAGTCTTCGGATGCTTTCGTCGAACTCGCGAGTAGACGGCATGCCGACGACGTAGTGGTAGAGATCTCGCAGGAACGAACGCGCCGCACCCGCCGGTGAATCCGAGCGAATGCGGAGTTGCGGGATCGCCGTCAGGAGCGCTTGATATATGAGGTTGAAGAGCGCCGACTCGTTGCATTCCGCTTCGAAGGGAAAGAGATCGCAGCTAATGGAGCGGTCGCGCGCGACCAGGAGGTGGGAGAGCGCTCGTGCGCTCCACTCGCGTCTTTCCGGTGTTGCCGGCTCGAACGCGAACGCCACCGCAGCCGCGGCGCGCGCCGCAACGCCTTCGTACCGGCGGCACATCGCAATTTTGTAGACATCCTGTGCGATGCGGGCGCCGCCGCACCCATCACCGGCGGCCATCGAATGGCGCGCGCTTTCCACCGCCAGAGAGAGGTTGTCCCAGGCACACTCGGATGTGCCGCTAGGCCGCTCCGCGTAACTCCACGCTTTGCCCATTCGCAAGCGAGCTCGCGCAATCGTAGTCTGGCATCTCGATGCCGCGATATGACGGCCCCGTAAAACCAAATAACTTCCCGTCGCGAGGCGTTCCGCGGAGGCGTCGTCGCCTTGCTGCAGCAAGACTTCGCTGCGAAGCGCGCTGCTGCAGGCAAGATCGAGAATGGCAAAGTTGCGAAGGCCTCGCCGGTCGATCTCATCCAGCAGCTCGTCTGCTTCCCGCAGCAATCCGCAGCGAATCTTTGCTTCGGCCTGAGCCGCCAGCGCCCGTAACAGCCACGAAGCGCGATTGAGTGCGAGCCGCTTAAGGCTTCGCGCGACACGTTCCATTCGGCGCGCGTCGCCGCGATGGCGCGCGCGAAGAAATGCCAGCCATTCGAGCTCGAATCGCATGTCGGGTGTCTCGACTGAGTCGCGCCCGAAGCGACCGAAAAGCGGCCATAACTCCTGCGCCGCCTCGTTCTGCCTGCCGCTAATCTCTTTAGCTTGTGCGCTGAGCACTGCGACAAGCGGAGCCGCAATCGCTCCGTTGAACTCGCCCGCGATCTCGTTCACATCGGCCCCAACGTCGACGCGCTCGCGGATGGCCAGCATGCCGGCATCGGCAGCACTGTGAGGGCCGTTGAGTCTGAGCAACTGCGATGCCGTTGCGGGCTCGATACTCGAAACCAGCTCCGCGATCGTCTCGAGCGGATCGGCCGCGGCCTCGTTTTCCTCTTCGATAGTTGCCAGCTCCGGCAGGCCGATGAGCCGCCGAATATGCAAAGCGAGAATGGCGACCGCCTTAGCGCGACGGCGCTGCAGATGGCGCTTCGAAACTTCGAAGCGGTTCGGATTCGTGACCCTGCCTTCACCGTCCTCGATCGCCGACAACAGCATCTGACGCAGTCTCGGTTCGCGCAAACCTTGCCCAAACGCGCCATCGATTGCGTGGCGCAGTGCGGACTGCGGATTCGGGATAGCCGTCGCTTCGCAAAGCGCCTGGGCAAGCGGGCATGAAGCAAGCAAGAACGGATTCGTAGCGCGCCGCAGGAGCCGACGCACGTCGGCTTCGATGCGCAATTGCATCGGATTGCGGGGCATCCCAGTCCATGCAGACGGCGCGAGTGCCATATCGTCAGTATAGGAACGCTCGCGGCATTAGTCCTCACAGATTATAAAAATTACTTGATATTTATTGATTCGCTGTAACTTAGGTTCTGAAAGAAAATTAAAAGTGGCGCTGCATGTGACACTTTCCCCAGCTTTATAGGAGGCAGGGGTAACTCGCGGAAGCGCAATCACATGCGCGATACGCGTTCGCGTTACACATAACGTTTTCACTGGAGGAACCACACGCATGAAACGACTCTCGTTAGTGCGTTCTTTGGTCGTCCTGATGACGTTGCTTGCGTTGGTCGCCGGTCAGGGAACATGGGCACTGGCAGGCGTCACTGGTAACATCACCGGTTCGGTCAAAGACGCAAACGGTGCGCCGATTGCCGGCGTTGCGGTGCAGGCAGTCGCACCTTCGGAAACTCGATCTGGCACGACGGACGCGGGAGGACATTTTGTCATCCTCTCGCTGGCCCCAGATACCTATACCATCAATCTGACCCGGGACGGATACCAGAGCATCTCGTTCCCCGGCCTCACGGTCTTTGCCGACCAAACGCAAAACGTCGCGTACACGATGGTCAAGACGCTGAAGACCATTGCGCGCGTGACGTCGGCTGCGGGCGCTTCGCTGGTGAAATCCGGCGTCGGCAGCGATCTCTATAGCGTCAACGCCGCGCAAGCGTCCGCGGCGTCAGCATTGGGCGGAGGCGGCAACCTCAACAATGCCTACTCTGCAATGGCGTCGGTTCCGGGAATTCAAACTTCGCCCGGCGGCGTCGGCTGGGACTTCAACGGAGCGTACGTTCGCGGCCAAAACTTCTTCTATACCGGATTCGAGTACGACGGCATCCCCGTCAACCGGGCATTCGATAACTACAATGCTTCCACCGAATCGAGTCTGGGCTTGCAAGAGCTCCAGGTGTACACCGGCGGCGGTCCCGCCAGCATCGCTTCGGCCGGTACGGCGGGCTTCATCAACCAAGTCATCAAGACCGGGACGTTCCCGGGCTTTGCCTCGGCGAATCTCGGAATCGGAACGCCCGGGTACTATCATCAGGCACAGGTCGAAGTCGGTGGCTCGACGCCCGACCGTTCGTTCAGCTATTACGTCGGGCTGAGCGGTTACAACCAAACCTATCGCTTTCTCGACAGCACCAACGGCGCCGGCTACATGACGCCCGGCGGAATCTACTCTGGTCCGGTGCTCGTTGGTTTCGGCATCGGCTACACTGGCTCTACTACGCCAACCTCCCAGGGCGTGAAACCGTCGTGTCCCATTGGGGGTCTGCCGACCAACGGGGCTCCGGATCCAGTAACCGGATTTCCGACGGGCGCAGGCTGCTGGGAGTACTACAGCGGTCTCGATGCGTTACCGCAGCAGATCAGCGATCGCGAGAACGTGGTCAACCTGCACATGGGTATTCCAAAGCGCAACGGTCTTCGGGATGACGTTCAGTTGATGTGGAGCGGTTCGGCGCTCAACAACTACTTCTACCAATCACCCAACGACATCGGTTCGGGCTTCAATCAATACTCGTGGGCGCTGTTTCACGCGCCGTACGCGCGGCCGACGTGCGGTCCGAACCTCGTCGTGCCGTGGGCGGGCTTAATGGCTAACGCCTGCGTGCCGGGCGCGAAGGGAGCCTTCCAAGGATACGGCGACAACATCGCCTACGACTTGCCCTTCGGCACTCCGATCGCGAGCAGCCCGACGTCGTTCAAGCCTCCGGGCTTGTATTACGCTCCCGGTACTCCTGCCCACGCGTTCGGTGGTCCGATCCCGCTGTTCGACAACAGCGTCAACCCGCTCACCAACGATACGGGCGTCACGAAACTGCAGTACACCTACGCGCTGAGCCAATCGGCGTATTTGCGGGCGTACGGCTACACCTTCTACTCCGACTGGCTGCAAGAAGGGCCGATCTTCGGCGGGACCGATCAGGCCGTGCTCTCGGTGCCGTCGGCCGAATATCTCCTGCTCACCCACACGGCGGGCGGCGCGCTGGACTTCAACGACCAGATCAACGCCGAAAACCTGGTCACGGTCAACGGCAACTACACCCGAGCAACGGTGACGCGCTTCAACAACTCGTCGGCGTATGCGGCATGTTTGAGCGCTTCGGGTTGTTCGCCGATCGGTTACATGAAAGGCGGTAAGTGCCTCGACGCGCACAACGGCCACGTGGTAACGTGCTTGAACAGCACCTACTACGATGTGGCGTTAGGGACGAATGTCCATCCGACGGCCGTCTACACCGGCGGCTCGGGCAGCTGCGACGTCCCGGTCTCCCAAGGCGGTACCGGTACGCCGTGCGGCTGGTTGAGCAACGCCGTAAACGGTCCGAGAGGCTTCGGCGGGCCGGCGGGCGCGACGTGGAATACGCTCTGGAGCGGGAACGCGACCGGGTCGTATAATACCGTCGGACCGCGTTTCACGAACTTCTCGTTGGGCGATCAGTTCAGACCCAACGACAAGTTCCTGCTGAACGCGTCGATCCGCTACGACAACTTCACCTATGACCTGCCCAACGCGGCGGGTACGGCCGACGCGTTCTATGCCGCGCAGAGCGCGAACTACACGTGCATCCTCGCGGCGACGAACCAGGTGCTCACCCTGCCGCTTGCGCCCGGCCAGCCACCACCCGCGCCGGCGCAATACGTCGTCGGCGATTGCAACGCGGCGGCGACGGCCCTCCATCCGACCGGTCCCCACACCGGCTGGGTGCATCCTAACGGTACGACACAGGACGGCGTCGCGGCGCCCAACTTCACGGTCAACTCGCCGGGGTCGTACAACCTGAACTACTGGGAGCCGCGGTTCTCGGCGACCTATACGATCAACCCGGACACGGTGCTGCGGGCGTCGGCCGGCCGTTTCACGCAGCCGCCGATCTCGGCTTCGGTCCAGTACCTCAGCCTCACGGGTGACGACCGCTCGGTTTGGAACAACACGATGAACCTCGGGTTCTTCTCACCGTTCCACCCGATTCCGGGAATCTCGTCGGCCCAGTACGATCTGTCGCTGGAACACCACTTCAAAGGTACCGATCTGAGCTTCAAACTCACGCCGTTCTTCACGTGGGTCAACCAATGGCAGCAACAAACGTTCATTGGTGCCGCGTTCGTGACTCAGGTTCCGGTCGGTGTGAACCGCGATTACGGCGTGGAGCTCCAAGTCAACAAGGGCGACTTCACGCGCAACGGTCTCTCAGGACAACTGGCGTTCACCTACACCAACTCGAAGGTCCAGTTCCAGAACGAACCGCTCTCGAGCGGCGGCGTGGTTCCCAACACGACGATCGGGCTCAATCAGGCGATCGCCGCATACAACTCGTTGACCAAGGCCGGCGGCGGGAGCCAGTGTTATCAAAACGGCTCGCCAGCCTCATGCAGCGCCAAGCCGATCAATTGCACAAACCAGTTCGGCATCACGGTGAAGTGCGACCCGATCCTAAACCCCTACTACAATCAGCCGCTGCAGGGGCTTCTCGATCCGAACGGCTGGTATGATCCGTACACGACGGCCGTAGCTCCGAACCTCAACTCCATTCTTAGCACCTACATCTCGCCGTTCACCAGCTCGCTGATCCTGAACTGGCGCCACGACAAGGTGGCGATCACGCCAAGCTTCGTGTTCCAGGCAGGCGGTTTTTACGGCAGTCCGCTCGACATCAGCGGCGTCGATCCGCGCAGCTGCACGCTCAACTCTGGGGCCACGGGCATCACCAAACTCTCGCCCAAGACCAACCCGCTGCAGTGCAACTACCTCGACACGACCTCGATCGGCACGGGCGTGCTGGGATACTTGTACATTCCCGACCCGCAGACCGGGCATTTTTCGGGGCTGGGATCGTATCAGAATCCGTCGTTGATCGTGGGCAACCTCCAAGTCGCCTACGATGTCAGCCCCCGAATCAGGCTGACCGTGCTGGGCGCGAACCTGTTCCACACCTGCTTCGGCGGTTCGTCGGAGCCGTGGACTCAGGCGAACCCGCCGGGTTCTGCGGTGTGCGGATATACCGCCGCAGGCGGGCCGTTCAACTCGACCGTCTATCCGGCCAACTTCTACAATGGCACTGGGATCAACGACTTTGCGGCTAACAAAGTCCATCCATTGTACACGCAGAGCTACTACCCGCTCGGCGCCAACAACGGTGCGAACGGCGGACCACCGCCACCGATCAACGTGTACTTCAACGCGCAGGTCAAGATCTAGGCAGAATCCGTTTGCGCGCCTGCGCACAAAAGCAAAAAATGGGGCTTCCCGACGGGGAGGCCCCATTTTTTAACCAGCGCGCCTTTTACATTTCTTTATGACTTTGGCTATCCGCCGTGTTACGGTCACGGTGCGATGTTGAACATGCTTGATGTTCGAGCGACGGCCCCCGCGCCGCGAGCCTATCTTTTTGGGGACTTTAGGCTGGACGCCGCGCATCGCTTGCTCCTGCGCGACTCGCACGTCGTACCGCTGCCCGAGCGGATCTTTCAAATCCTGTTGATGCTCATCGAGGCAAACGGCGACATCGTGCATCGCGAGGCGATCGCGGCTCGAATCTGGCCCGAGACCGCAGTGACCGACGGAAATATCGCTCAGCACATTTACTTGCTGCGCAAAATTCTGGGCGAGCACGCGCGCGACCGCGGGCTCGTGATGGCGGTCAATCGTCAGGGTTATCGGTTGACGGTTCCCGTGACGGCGCCGCCGCCGGATCTCCGCGACTCCGACGCCCGGCCGGATGTCTTACCCGAAGGCGTCGATACCGATGAGTTCGGCGACTACTGCGAAGGCAGTTATCTGTTAGAGCGCAGAACTGCGCGGGCGCTCAAGCGCGCGATCGAGGTCTTCGAAGCGACGCTGACGCGAAATCCGAAACAGGTTCACGCCCTCGTCGGCTTGGCCCGAGCCTACGCACTACTCGCGCAACAGTGGCATGTTCCGGCGGCCAGCGCCTTCAGCAAGGCCAAGGATGCCGTCGGACGAGCTCTCGCCCTCGCGCCGTCGTTCGCTGCCGCCCATTCCGTCCTCGCCGCGATTGTGCTCTATGCCGATTGGGACTGGGAGCGAGCACGCGAGGAGCTGGGCGAGGCACTCCGCCTCAATCCGAACTCCTCGATCGTGAGTTGCAGCGCGGTCGACTACTACATCTGCACGGGAGACTACGATCGCTCCGTTGCGGAAGCAAAACGCGCATTGTTGATGGAGCCCTCTTCGCTATCGCGTCAACTGGCGCTTGGGATCGCGTTGATCCATGCCGGAAAGTATCGGCAAGGAATCGCCTGCATGTCCAAGCTGTTGGACAGCGACGAAACATACTACATCGCGCGACGTTACCGCGCGCAGGCGTTCCTCTTCGACGGCCAACCCGAGGAAGCACTCACCGACTTACTCTTGTCGCCGCAAGAACGTTCCGAAGATTATTGCTTTCGGTTGCCGCTGCTCGCGAGAGCCTACGCTGACTGCGGCGAGGCAGGCCGCGCCGACGAAATTTATACCAATTTGATGGTATCAGCGGGCACCGAGTATGTATTATCGTGGAACCTTGCAACCGTCGCCGTCGCTCTCGGCCGCTTCGAAGAAGGGTTGGCTCATCTGGAGCGCGCCCTGGAACAGCGTGAACCGGCACTCCTCTTCCTCAAGAGTCTTCCATGGTTTACGCCGATCGGGGACCGCGCTAGGTTCCAAGAGATTGCACGCGCAGTCGGACCGTCACGGGCCGAAGGGCCGATGCGCTAAACGCATCGGAGGGAACCGGCCGCCGCAGGCACGATGAGCGCTTATCGATTCGACGACCATCGCCTCGACGTCGATCGTCAACTGCTGCAGTGCGGCGATCGCGTCGTGTCCTTGTCGCCGAAACTTTTCGGGATCCTGCACTGCCTGGTCAGGGCTGCCGGCAGAACCGTCACCAAAGACGAGCTAATTTCCAGCGTCTGGGAGCGCGAGGACGTCTCCGACGCCACCATCGTGCAGCACATTTGGATCCTTCGCAGACTGCTCGACGAGCGGGCGAACAGTCATCGATATATCCTTACGGTGCCGCGGAAGGGTTATCGTTTCGTGCCGCGCGTCACATATGCTGCCGACACGGCAGTGACCGGCGCGATTGCAATCGCCGATCCCTCGCAAAGGGGCGAGCCAAGAGTCTGGCGTGAATATTTTAGCGGCATCCGATACGCGGAGAAACGCGACCGGAGCGGTTGCCGCCTCGCCCTCAAACATTTCAACGCAGCGCTAAGCCTCGATCCAACGTTTGCACCCGCGTGGACGGGCGTGGCCGGCGCCTGTTCCAACATGGCGTTTTACGCCTTCGCAACCTGGGACCACGTGCTCCCAATGGCGATGAGCGCCGTCACCAAGGCGATCTATTTCGATCCGACATCGGCGCTGGCTCACTGTGTGCTGGCCCAAATTCGGCTCGCACAGTGGGACGTCTTGGAAGCAGAACGTTCGCTAGATCGCGCGGGGAACTTAGACGCTCGATCGCCGGCCGTCTATCAACTGAGTTCCTTCATCCAGGCCTGGCGCGGCGAGTCTGAGCCGGCACTGGCGAATGCAAAGCGTACGGTCGCACTCGTGCCCAGCGACATCGCTGCGCAGGGCATCTTCGCAAGCGCCCTGGCTTTACAGGGCGATTTCACGAACGCGATCGCATCGTACACGAACATTCTCGAGGCCGAGCCCGCGTGTAGAATCGCGCGTCAAGGGCGCTGCGAGGTCTACGCCGCAAGCGGTGAGCTGCAGCTTGCCCGAAAAGACTTGGAACTGTTGCCGCGGACCGCCGCGAATGTGAGCCGGCTCGCCTGCGTTAACGCGTTCCGTGGCGACACGCTGGGCGCATCGAGACTGTTCAAAGAATTAGAGCAGCGCTCCACTATTGAGTATGTCGAGCCGCATTGCTTCGCACAGATCCATATCGCGCTGGGCCGCTACGACGAAGCGGTTCGACTGACCGAAAAGGCCGTCGCGAGCCACGACATCGCGTTTCCCGGGATGCTGAGCTCGCCGCTTCTTGCCGAGCCAATGAAGGATCGCAAACTGCGGCAGATGCTCGGCGACGTCCGTAATCTGCTCTGCAAGCCGCGCAGGAAGATCGGTTAGCGCCGCTTAGCGGACGTTCAATAACGTCCCGTAGGTACTCGTCGTGTAGCGGAGATGCGTGGGATCGTCGATCGAACGAATCGGACGAACGTACCCATTCGCGTGAGATCCAAAGACCATGATCTGAGAGGCGGCGGCAACATAGACCTTACCCGCTGCATCGGTCGTTAACGAAGAGATCATCGTGCCCGAGCCTGTTACGAACCTACGCGTATACGGCACGTTACCGGATTTTGTTCCCGCGGCATACGCGAATACGCCGGTGTTCGGCAGCGATGAGGCAAGATAGATCGTTCCGGCGCCATCCACCGCGATGCTGGCCGGCGGAACTTCGGGCAAGTTGAAATCGTAGAAGCTGCGAACGAGCTTGACTCGGTGCCGTGGTCGCAACGAGTACTCGGAAACGCCGATGGCTTGAGCGCCTTGAAAGACGACCGTGCACGAGCAATAAACGTTTCCGGCGGAGTCGACTGCAACGTTCGACGAATTTGCCGCCATCAGGCCTTTCGGCGTTTGAAGCTGCAGCGCGATCGATGCGTTCGGCTTCGCGCTGCCGCGAGCCGACGCCGGATAGCGCAGAAGCTTTCCGATCGCGGTTATCCAGAAGTTGCCCCGTCCGTCCAACGCCAAGCCAACCGAGTAACCCGCCAACAGCGGCCCTTCGAGAATGGCGGTTCGTTCGGGCGCCACGTCGCCGTGCGCGTTCGCCGCAAAGACCAACAGCTTGAGCGGGCTGCGGCTAAAGTTTTGGTAAACGACGAAGTAGATCTTGCCGTCGCTGTCGACGGCCATTCCGTTGCCGGTCGAAAGCTGCGTCTTGGGGCCTTCGAGCAGTGAGGTCGGCCCGGTCACCGGCAGAACGCGGCGCGCGTACACCGCCAGCAGCGGCTTGTCCGGCGCGAAGGCATAGATAGATTGCATTGCAGCTTTCGCAGGGCGTGCGCCGCTCGCCGAGACGACGTTCGGTGAAACCGCGATTGCCGAACAACCAGAAAGAAGCGCAAGCGCCGCGATCGCCGTAAGACTGCCGAGTGCGCACACAGAAGACTTCATTGTCAGTCACGCTTCGCAGCGCACTCTCGACTACCTTTTATAAAGTTTTATCAAAACGCTCGATCGATAGACCGCAGTCTCTATCTAGGTTTCGCGTAATTGGGGCAGCGGCGACTCATTGCATTCAGCTTATCGTTTCAGCTTCTGCAACCACATCACGAATGCCGTTGAGAAGAGGAGCGCCGGGGCGAACCCTACGATCGCGTAGGCGAGACGTAAGCCGATGCCGCCCGGAGCGCCGATATGGACGGCATACATCGCCGCCCGCATGCGCCAGAGTAATGGGAATGTGCGTAGGTCGTAGACTTGCGTGACCGCGCCCGTCCGCGCGTCGACGGCCACGTAGCTATACCCGTACGGATCGGGATCGCCCGGGACGCGTTTTCTCGCGACGATCGTGCCGCTCGAGGGCATCGAAACGAACGTTAACTCGCCCGGTAGCGCGGCGTCGGCAACACGTACCAAATAGTCGAGGCTCAGCGCACGTTGGCCGTTGGATAAGGCGTATATCGGCTCCGGCGGTTCGGGCCAAAAGACTTGGCCCGCGGCCGTTGCCGCCCAGACGAGCAGAAAGGTAACCGCAGCGACTCCCGTCACTTTGTGCACGTCGTAACTGATGCGATACGGTGAGCCGCGCCATTTGATTGCAAACCCGTTGCGCAGTCGTTGCCAGCCGGGCCACAGAAACAGCCCGGTCGAGCCGAGGATGACGAGGCTTAACCCAGCGACGGCATTGATCGCTTCACCGGTATCGCCAAGAAACAGGCTGCCGTGCAGGGCGTAGAGGATTCCGACGGACGTTGTATTCCAAACGACGCTCTCAAGAATTGCGCCGGTGTAGGGATCGACCAGGGCGTCGAGCCGGTCGGTGCCCGAATGCAAGCTGACGTCGTAGGTACAACCGGCGGGACATGATTCGAGAATGTGGTAGACCTTTTTCCCGGGATTCGCTCCCTCGACGGACGCGATCATGTGCTCGAGCGGAACTTTCCGTTCGCCTACCGGAACTCGCCGCATCGCGTAATCGCGATATCCGGTGATCTGATTCTCCAGCAAGACGAGGATTGCGCCGCTCGCGCAGACGACGATCAAATACGCAGCGAAAATGAAGCCCGTATACTGATGAACGAGAAGAAGCAGACGTCGAGTGCGCACCAAACTAGGGTCGGCGCCGGAGAGGCTGCCGTGGGTCACGCATGGAAGCGGTGACGCGCTGAGTTAACGTAAGCATGGGCTTCTTCGAACGACCCGATCCTCGACTGATGCAAAACGCGCGCCGTACTCCGATGGCCGCGGTTTGCAGCACGAGCAAGCGTCTCGCCCTCGCGCTCACGATATCCTTCGTTGCGATCGCCGGCGCCTACGTGGCAAACGTAGAACGAGGGCTGCACGAAGCCGCCGTAACGCGGGGCGCCATCGTCGCGCCGGGATTATACGACCCCGTGACGATCCTACGCGACCGGCGCGACGTCCCGCATATCCGGGCCGCGAACGAACACGATCTCTACTTTGCCGAGGGTTACGTACAGGGGTCGGATCGGCTGTTTCAGTTGGACCTGAGCCGGCGTTATGCGTATGGCCGGCTGGCGGAGGTGCTCGGTCCCAAGGCGTTGGCGCTCGACAAAGTGCAACGCGCCGTGGACATCAACGGCATCGCCGTGCGCCAGCTGCATTCGCTAGCGCCGCGCGACCGTGACGCGATCGTCGCGTTCAGCGAAGGTGTGAACGCGGCTGCCGCAACGCAGCCGCTGCCGGTCGAGTTCCGCATGCTTCTCTACCATCCGGCGCCGTGGGCGCCAAAGGATTCGCTCGCCGTCTCGATTTTGGCGTCGCTCGAACTCGCCGACTCCTGGCACAACGTCTTCGCGCGCGACGTTGCTTGGCGGCAGCGCGGGCCGCGGTGTTTCGATACGCTCTTTCCTTTGTCCGATGCCCGCTACGACGTAACGATCGACGGTGGTCGCGAGACGCAACCCGCGCGAACCCTGGCGCACGACTGCCAGCCGGTCATCGCCGCGCGGTCGCAGCGACACGCGATCGGCAGCAACGCGTGGGCGGCCGGTGCAAGCCGTACGGTCGACGGACGTGCGCTCGTCGCGAACGATCCGCACATCGAGTTGACGATTCCAGGAATCTGGTATCTCGTCGACATTCAAGCGCCGCAAGTGCACGCGGCCGGCGCGACGATTCCGGGCATTCCGGGTGTCATTCTCGGGCACAACGAGCATCTCGCGTGGGCTTCAACGAACGCCGAGATGGCCACGACGAGCGTGTTCGAGGCCGGACATCTCAGCCGAGCGTCATGGGTACTGGAGAGATTCCACGTTCGCTTTTCGCACGATGCGAGAGCGGCATACTATCGAACCGCGCACGATTTCTCCGTCGGCAGCGACAACGACTATTCGGCGATTGCCCTCGTGCGCTGGCCGATCTATGCGCAGGCGCGCTCGACGATCGCAACTGCGCTCGCGCTCGATCGCGCGCGCGACGCGGCCGACGGGCTGCGAATCCTCTCGAGGTACCGCGGCTCACCCCAGAACTTCATTCTGGGCGATCGTAGCGGCCACGTTGCCTACCACACAGCGGGGCTCGTTCCGAACGATCCGGCGTGGGGACGTTACGTGCACCGCGCGAGAGATCTGCGCAAGAACTTTGCTCCGCTGGCGTTCGAGCAGCTTCCGGGGAAGGCGCCCGCTCGTGACGTGATCCTTGTCTCGGCAAACAATAAACCGTACGGTTCTGCCTATCCGTACCGCTTATCCGGGCAATTCGAACCGCCGTACCGCGCCTATCGCATCGCGGAGCTCTTGCGCTCGCGCTCGTCCTACGATGCCGCATATTTTGCGCGGATGCAGCTCGATACGTTTTCCCCCATCGATTTGGAAATCGCCCGCGTCGTCGTGCGATTGGCGCAGGCCCATTCAGTGCACGAAGCCGGTACGGAAGCGCTGGGTTTGCTCCAACGGTGGGACGGCCGATTCGCACCCGATTCGCAGGCCGCCGCGCTGGAGCACGCGCTTCGGCTCACACTCTTCGAAGAAGAAGCGCCGGCGTTCGGCGCGTGGCTGAGCGCATTGCGCGACAGGCTCGGCGCTCCGGCGCGCGATCTTGCGCTGGACGTCAGAGGAGCGATCCCGTTTGCATTCTACGACCTGCGCGCTTGGCGAGATGCGGGTGGCACGCGCATCGAACATCCGCTCGCGCTGCTGAACTTCACGTTTCTGAACGGTGGTTGGCTTCCAGGCGCCGGCGATGAAGATACGATCCACCTGCAAGAGCCGGGATTCGCTCAAGGATTTCGTGCGGTGTGGGATGTCGGTGATTGGGACCGCGGCGGCATCTCGATTCCAAGCGGCGAGTCGGGCGAGCCGGGCTCCGGACATTACACGGACCTCACGCGCGCCTGGATCGACGGCCACCTCGAGCCCCTCCCGTTCACCAGCGCAGCAATCCGGGAGAGTACTACGAACGTGTTACGCCTCAATCCAGCGCGTACAACGTCCCTTCCGTCGTCCCGATAAATAAGGTACCGCCGGCAATCGCGGGCGAGCCGACGATCGAGCCGAGCGCGTAGAGTTCGTTTAACGCGACGACCGTGCCGTCGAGCGTCGGATACGCGGCGGTGCTATCGCTGGAATAGAACGTAGCGAGATCGAGGTTGCCCGAAGCGTTGAGATGCGCTTGCATCAGATGCGATGAGGCATCGGTCGAGAACTGCGCGACGACTTTTCCGGAGTCGATGGCGACGCCGTAGAGCCGCCCGTCGAACGCCCCAAAGTATGCGACGTTTCCGGCGATCGACGGTGACGAATACGCGAACGTGCCGTATCCGACCCGAAAGCGCAGGATTCCGGTCGTGGCGTCGACTGCGTAGAATTTCTGCTCGTCCGAGGTGGTGTAATAGACGGTGCCGGCAGCGATCGCGGGCGATGCGATCACCCAGCTGCCATGGTGGTCGCGTTTCCACACCAACGCGCCCGTACCGGCGTCCAACGCATAGAAGTGGCTATCCCGGCAGCCAAAGTAAACGACACCGTTCGAGACCGCGGCCGAGCCGGCGATTCCGACCTGATTGTAGATATCGCGATCGTCGCCGGTTGCGAACTTCCAAAGGAGCGCACCGGTTCGCGCGTTCAAAGCGTAGAAGTATCGATCCCAACTGCCGATGAAAACCGCGCCGCCATCGACGGCGGGAGAAGCGTGCACGACGTTTCCGGTCGTAAACTTCCAGCGAATCGCGCCGGATCGTGCATCGAGCGCGTACACATTGTGGTCGCCGCTTCCGACGTAGACGGTTCCATTCCATACGGCCGGCGACGACAGAAGCAAGTCGTAGGGATCGGGCATGATTTCCGTCCGCGGTTGCATCCCGTGAATTCCGGGCGCGCTAAAACGGCGCTCGCCGCCCGTCTGGAAGCGCCACCTCTGCGTTCCGGCGATCTCATCGACCGCATAGACGTTCCCATCCGCACTCGAAAAGAAGACGGTGCCGTCCGATATCGCAGCCGACGAACGAACCGGCCCTTTCGTCACGAACTTCCAAACCTGCGTGCCGTCCGATGCGCGAACCGCGTACTCGCTGTTGTCCGAGCTGCCGATGAAAACGACGCCGGCGTCCACCGAAGGCGAAGAGAAAATCTTCCCAGGCGTTCGGAACCGCCATCGTACCGATTTCAACGCCGGCGCCGGCGATTCATAGAGACCGTGGTGTGCCGCGTCTCCGCGAAACATCGTCGCGGCGCTCTGTTGAGCGCTCGCGGCGGCGCCGAATGCGATCGGCGCGGCCAGCACGATCGAGATACGCGCGGCCCAGCTCATTCTTCCATCGTAGGACACGCAGCGGGGATGGCTATCAAAAAGGAGTCAAAAGCGGATGCGTTGAGCTTTGCGGCTAGAGACCAATTTGACTCAAGTACGCGATGAACCGCTGAGTCTTCGGATCATCCCACCAGTTGGCAACGATGGCTTCAAGCTCGGGCAGTGCCCGCAAGTTGCTCACGTGGGCCTCGATCGAGCGGCGATTTGGTGACGCTGCGGCAACCTCGTCTCGAAGACGGTCGATCGTCGCGTGCCCGGCGTGTTCGCGCGGCAGCGCCGCGTGCAGATCGTGGTGGGGCGGCACCGGTCGCTCGAGCGGCAGCATCGTTTCGGCCTCGGTGATGAGCTCTTCGCCCGCGATGAGGCCGGTGTCATCCGCGCTCGTGACGCCTTCGCGGATTCTGTTCTCATCCATACCGAGCATCGTACCAAATGCTTGCGCCGCGTCCCTCTCCGCGAACCGTGGCGGCGACAAATGGTATATTGGCGTCATGGACGCGGATGCGATCGTCATCGGCGCCGGCGCCGCCGGATTGGCGGCTGCGCGCGCGCTCGCGGAACGCTCGTTCCACGTAATTCTGCTGGAGGCGCGCGACCGTATTGGTGGACGCGTCTGGTCGCGCTCCATCGCCGGACACGTCGGGGCCGCTGAACTGGGCGCGGAGTTTATCCATGGCCCCGCGCCGCAGACGATGAAGTTGCTGCGCGAAATCGGCATTGTGTCGATCCCCACCGCGACCGGCGAATCGTGGAACGTAGAGCGTAGCGGCGAGCTGGAACCCGAGCGCGACAACTTCCCATTGGCCGGAGGTTTCTTCGATAAAGCGAGATCCCTCGCCGCGGATGAAAGCGTCGAGCAGTTCCTGCGACGCGCCGACGGCAGCGAGGCGATGCAGGAAAAGGTCGAATGGGCGCGCGGGTTCGTTGAAGGATTCGACGCCGCCGATCCGGCGATCGCGAGCGTTCGCGCGATCGCGGATGAATGGCGCTCGGGAGTCGATTGGACAAGCGCTCGGCCGGCAGGCGGCTACGCGCCGATCTTCGAGCATCTGCGCGCTGCCTGCGCCGAGGCGGGAGTCAAGGTATGCTGCGCGACTCGAGTCCGGCGAATTGCGTGGGGTCAGCGTGACGTCATCGTCGATGCGATCGGCTCGCGCGGCGCGTCACAGACGATTCGCGCGCGAAACGCCGTCGTCACGCTTCCCGTGAGCGTGTTACGTCATCGCGGCGATGAGCGCGGGGTCGTTTTCGAGCCCGAACTGCCTCCGGCAAAAAGTCAGGCGATCGCGTCGATCGAGATGGGTCACGTCGTGAAGGTCGTGCTATGGTTTCGCACTGCCTTCTGGGAACAGCTTCGCAACGGACGATATCGCGACGCCGGCTTCTTCCGCTGTAGAGATCTGCCGTTTATGGCGTATTGGACGCAGCTGCCGGTGCGTAGCGAACTCATCGTCGCTTGGGCCGCTGGTCCCAAGGCGACTGCGCTGCACGGCATCGCGCCGACGGAGGTCATCGAACGCGCGCGCGACGGTTTCGGAGAACTCTTCGGCGAACCCGGGCTGGCGCAGAACGAGTTTGAAGGCGGTGAGATGCACGATTGGAGCGACGATCCATTCGCTTGCGGTGCGTACAGTTACGTTGCGGTCGGCGGCTCGCGAGCGCGAGCCGTGCTCGCCGAGCCGGTCGGTGAGAAGCTCTTCTTTGCAGGTGAGGCGGCGTCAACCGATGGTCAAGGCGGCACGGTAAACGGCGCGCTCGAAACCGGCGAACGTGCCGCCGCGCAAGCCGCGGCGTCGCTTGGCGACACGTAACATGCCGGCGAACGCACCATCGCTCCTTGCTCCGTGGTCGCCGTTCTTCGTCACGGTCGGTTCGTCGTCGGCTGCCCTAATCGGCTTGATGTTCGTCGTGATTACGCTGGTCACGGGAGTGGAACGCGCGCGCCGAAGTCAAGACGGCCTCGCGACGTTCAGCACGCCGACGGTGCTGCACTTCTGCGGAGCGCTCTTGGTATCGGCGATCCTCAGCGCGCCATGGGGAGCGCTGGTTTATCCGGGCGCGGTGATAGCAGTGGCGGGTCTCTACGGCGTTATCTACGTCGTTCGCGTGATGTTGCGAACGAGGCGGCTGACCGTCTACGTTCCGGACCTCGAAGACTGGGCGTGGTACTCGGGTCTGCCATTGCTTGCCTACGGCGCGATCTTCGCCGGCGGCGCGGCGCTGGCGGTCGTTCCGGCAGCGGCGTTGTTCGCGCTTGCGGGCGGCGTTTTGTTGCTGATCTTTATCGGCATTCGCAACGCTTGGGACATCGTAACGTTCCTCGCCGTAGGAGGCCCCAATGGACCGCCAGAATAGCGCGTAACGATGCCAATCCGGACCGTTTGGTACATCTTCGCGGCGATCGTTGTCGTGGTATTAATCTTCGAGCTGTTTTTCCGCTATCGGTACGTGCACGCCGGAAATCAGCTGTGGCGAATCGATCGCGTCACCGAGCGAGCCTGCCTCGTGCAGATCGGAGAGGCAATCTGTTCTCCGCCGCCCGCGCCGCGCGCCGCGCCGCGGGCCCGGTACAACCCCTACTTGTACGAACCGACGCCCGAACCGAATCCGCGCTGAAAAATGAAAGTCAATCGCGCGGCGTTTTTGGCGGGCTCGCTCGCGGCGCTGAGCGTTTCACGAGCGGAACCGAGCCGCGCCGCACAGCCAGCGCAAGCCGAAGCTTCGCCGGAGCGACTGCTCGGGCGGCTGATGGCCGGAAACAAGCGCTTCATCGACAACGACTTTCCGACCGTCAGCAAGGTCGCGGAGAAGCGCGAACTGCTGACCGAGAGCCAAGCACCGTTCGCCGCGATTTTAGGTTGCTCGGATTCCCGGGTCATCCCCAACCTCGTCTTCGTGCAAGGGCTCGGCGATTTGTTCGTCGCCAGAGTCGCCGGCAACTATCCCGACGATTTGGTGATCGCGTCGCTTGAATACTCGGTCGAGCACCTTGGAACGCGGCTCGTCATGGTGCTCGGCCATCAAGGCTGCGGGGCCGTCAAGGCTGTTTACTCCGCGATCGCTGCCAATACGCCGTTGCCGACGCACCTCTCGGTGATCGAACGGCTGATCGCGCCGGGGATCACGGATGTCGTGCATCGGCGCGGTTCGCAGGATGCCGCGGTCGAAGCGAACGTGCGCGCAGCCATGACGCGGCTACGAACGAGCCCGCCGATCTTCGCCGATGGTGCGAAGTCGGGGCATGTGCTCGTCGTAGGTGGTGTCTACCATCTCGGCGCCGGCGAAGTAAAACTGATCGAGTAGACGATACGACGAACCTTTTCTCGGACCTCACGGCGACCATCGGCAACACGCCGATCGTCGAGCTGGCGCGGCTCGCGAAGGGACTCCCCGGCCGAATCTTCACGAAGCTGGAGATGCGCAATCCGTGCGGCAGCGTGAAGGATCGGCTAGGCGTGGCACTGATCGATGATGCCGAGCACCGCGGCCTCTTGCATCCGGGAATGACGATCGTCGAAGCGACCGGCGGGAACACCGGCATCGGGCTCGCATTCGTAGCCGCGATTCGCGGCTATCGTCTCATCCTTACGATGCCCGAGGTGATGTCGGCCGAACGCGTTGCGCTGCTGCGTCATCTCGGCGCAGAGGTGGTCCTCACGAAGGGCATCCTGATGGGCGATGCCGTTGCTCGGGCGCAACAAATCGCCGACGAACGAGCAGATGCTCTTCGCATCGATCAATTTAACAATCCGGCTAACCCCGAACTCCATCGCCGAACGACTGCTGAGGAGATTTGGAACGCTACCGAGGGCGGCGTCGACATCTTCGTTTCTGCAGTCGGTACTGGCGGTACCATCACGGGCGTCGGTGAGGTGCTCAAGAAGCGAAAGCCTACGGCGCGCATCGTTGCGGTCGAACCTGCGAATGCTGCCGTATTATCCGGGCGTACTGTCGGCAGCCACCAGATTCCCGGCATCGGTGTGGGATTCATACCATCGGTCTTGAACCGGTCGATCCTCGACGAAATCGTCGGGGTCACCGATGAGGATGCGTTCGCGCACGCTCGCCGTCTTGCGCGCGAGGAGGGGGTGCTAGCCGGACCATCCTCGGGAGCCGCGCTGGCCGCGGCTCTCGCAATCGCATCGCGAGCAGAGGCCGAAGACAAAATGATAGTCGTGCTGCTGGCCGATACAGCCGAACGTTATGTCAACAGTGCACTGTTCGCGATCGCTTAAGCGCTCAGTCTCATCATCAATCCGGGGTTGCCCGTACGGCGCGCCGTACGACAGGCCAGGCGGCCGGCTCGCGCCCGACGAACCGTCGCGGTCCTGGTCTCACCATAGAGGAGGCTCCCATGGCTCGGAAGTTCATCGATTGCCGCGAGTACCCCAGCGAGATGAGCTGCACGATCGCAATTTCGGCCGACAGCGACGTCGAGTTGGTTGAGGCGGCGGCGCAGCACGCGATCGCGGTTCACAAGCACGCCGACACGCCGGAGTTGCGCACGACGCTGCGTTCGGCCGTGCGCGAGGGCACGCCGGCTTAGCTTCTCCGCACTAAGTACCGGCGTCGGCGCCGGCGTGGAAGACGTACTTTACGATAAAGCGGTTGAGCGTCGCGCCGGCGGCCGGGCTTCCGTAGTTCACGTAGAGCTCGTTGCCTTTGAGAAACCGTTCGTGAAAGGCAATCGCCAGATTATTGCCGATCTGCGTGGCGAAACCGCCGCGGCCGTTGATGTCGCGCAGTCCTATTGTCAGCGAGCTTTCATTGCTGATGTTGTAGCCGACGGAGATGCGACGCAGCCACTGCGAGTCCAGTACGCCGTTGGAGAACGCGCGCTCATAGGTGCCGTCGTACTCCAAGCCGAGGCTGATGCGCCTGCCGATGGGCCGGCTCGTCGCGATCGTGAACAGATGCACGTAATTATTTCCGAACGGTCCCCAGGAGTAGCTGGTGTCGATTGGGGTCGGCGTGCCGTCGCGGTATCCGATCGGAACTTGATAGAGATTGAAGGGCTGGGTGACGCCGTCAAGATAACACGGATAGCCGGTAAAGCTGGATTGGAAGAGGATTGGCCCCGTGCACGCCGGGCCGGCCGGGATCGAGTAGGTACGCAGCTGTCCGACCGCCTCGCCGATTCCATTGAGCGAAAGCAGATCCTTGAATGTTGCGTTGACGAAGAATTGCGTGTCGGCCTGGTGCACCGCCCCGGATTTGTCGAGAAAACGATCCATCGTAAAGAAGAGAGAGTAGTTTTTAATTGCCGGAGTCGTTCCTTGCATATCGCTCTCGATCATCGGTCCGCGAATATCGGAGTTTGGCGTGTACCCGTCGATCGGATTGTAGTTGGGCGAAACGTCCAGGTACCCGGCGTTAACTTCGAAATTGTCCTTGTGGCGATCCACGAAGAATTCGGTGAAATCGGCGTGGCCTTGCGGGACCCAACTCCCGTTTTCGTACGAGTGATCGAAGAAATAGATCATGCCGTTCTTCAGGTCACGCGCTTCGAGGCCGCCCTCGATCGTATTGTCCCATCCGGCGATGCTGTGATTGGCGAAGACTCCGTCGCTCCAGTAGATGAACGAGCCGCCCTGAATCGCGTGCTCGTAGCCGTACGCTTTATCGCTGAACGTGTTGTTCGTGCTCTGGTCGAAGCCGTGAAACGCGAGCGCGCCGAAACTTTGATTGCCGAACGTGCCTTCCGTTTTGGCCCCGCTATCGAATGGGCCGACCGAAGGCGAGTAAAACACAAGAAACGGAGCCTGCACGTTCGTTCCGGTTGCCGTGCGCGGCCCGACGGAGGCGTTGATAAAGGCGGCGCCCTGCGAGAAGAATGGGCGGTACTCGACGAGTTGCCGCGCGAACTCTTGCGGCGCGATTGTTTGCTGATCGATCTCGACGTTGGAGAAATCGGGATTGAGCGTGCCGACCAATCGAATCGTCGGCGTCAGCGGATAGCTGAAGTCGGCGCCGTACGGCCGCGCCTTCATCGGCAAGAACGTGCCGTTGGTTTGTTGGAAGAGGTTGCGCGCTTGTCCGGTGCTGGAAAGCCCGTAGACGTCGGCTCGCGGCTTAGGACGCGTGGCCGCCGAGGCCGAGAGATTGAGCGTTCCTGCGACCCAAAAGCGCGTGTCGAAAAAAATTGGCCACGTCCCAGCCGCCGCGTCCTGCATGATCGGATCCCAGACCCACGAGATGTGCTCGCCGCGTCCGGCGACGCCGCGAACGAACTGAAAGCGCCAGGTTTGGTTTCCGCCGCGCGGAACGCGGAGAACGTTGAGCGGTATGATCATGACGGCGCTCCACGAGCCGTCGCGCACGCTTCCGGCCGCACTCCAGCGCGGACGGTAACGCACGTTTTCTTCCGCCTGCTGATAACGCACGCCGCGCGGCGTCGTTTCAAAGTAATACGCCTGGCTGCCGGCGCCGCTGGTGTCGAGACCGATCCCGACAAAATCGTCCAAACCAAAACCGACGTCGTTGGTCGTCTGCGCAGCGACGATCGGCGCTCCGGCCTGCTCGGCTCTGAATCCCACATACAGGTTGGTATCGTCGTAGAGCAAGTAGGCCGTGGTGGCGTAGCCGGCGGGCGATCGCGTCGTCACGTTTTGCCACGGCCCAGTTCCGTTCGGCACCCGCCCGGTGAGCCACGCCGGATCGGCGAGCGCCGGATCGAGGGCCAAGGGATGCGGCGCTCGGACGACCGTAAAGGCGAAGCTGCCGTTCAACGCCGCTCGCGCGGGTATACTCAAGAGCGCAAACGCGAAGAGCGTGAAAAATATACAGCGGAGCAAGGTTCATTCAGTCTAACATTCGGCCGTCGCGCGCGCCTTCAATTCGCCGCGATTTGATTGTTTGCTGAGAGTTGTGAACGCGACAATCTTCACGTTCGGTCATGGGACGGCGGGCGAAGTCGAGCTGGCCGGCATCATTCGCGGCGCCGGCGTGAAGGCGGTGGTCGACGTACGCAGCATCCCAAGAAGCCGTGCGCATCCGCACGTCTGGGCGGAGCGAATGGCGCGCTGGGTGCCGGATCTCTCCGGCGCGACCTACGAGTGGCGTCCCCAGCTCGGCGGCTTTCGAAAGAGCCGTCCCGATAGTCCCAACATCGCCTTGCGCCATCCGTCGTTTCGGGGATATGCCGACTACATGCAAACGACGGAATTCTGGGATGCGTTAACCGAGGTTGCGAACGACGGTGCCAAACGTGCGACTGCGATCATGTGTTCTGAAACGCTTTGGTGGCGGTGTCACCGCCGACTGATTGCCGACGCGCTGGTGCTGATGCGAGGCGTGGACGTCATTCATCTGATGAACGCGGGCGCGCCGCAGCCGCATCGGTTGACGCCCGGCGTACGCCGGCTGCCCGACGGCCGGCTTCAATACGACGCGTAAAAAGTAACCTCCGGTACCGGCCGTGAATACCGCGCCATGAAGCCTCACGCGCCTGCAACCCTCCTTGCATCTCTCCTGATTGCGGCGTGCTCGGCGAACTCGGGCCTGGGGGCATTGCCGCGCTCCGGCGTGCCTAGGGTTGAAGCGGCGCTCAACGGATTGCGCGTCTCGGGCAATCAATTGCTCGACGGCAGCAGCAAGGTCGTGCACCTCCAAGGCGTCAATCGATCCGGCACCGAGTATGCCTGCGTCCAGGGCTGGGGCATCTTCGACGGGCCGAACGATGCCACGTCGATCAAAGCGATCGCGACCTGGAACGTCAACGTCGTTCGCGTTCTCCTCAACGAGGACTGCTGGCTCGGCATCAACGGGATCGATCCGCGGTACTCCGGCTCAAATTATATCAATGCAATCGTAAACTACGTTAATCTGTTGCATCAGTACGGCATGTACGCCGAGGTGTCGCTGATTTGGGCAGCGCCGGGCTCGTACAAGGCGACGTACCAACCACCCGCGCCCGACGCGGATCACTCGCCCGCGATGTGGACGAGCGTGGCGTCGACGTTCAAGAGCGACCCGAACGTCATCTTGGCGCCGTGGGGCGAAACGACCGTCGACTGGACGTGCTTCATGAAAAAGGGCTGCAATAACGAAGCCATGTACGGCGGTCAATATTATCTGACGGCGCCGATGCAGCAAGCGGTGAACCGGATGCGATCTGCCGGATACAACGGAGTCATTGCGATTCCGTGCATCGATTACGCCAACGCCTGCGGCAAAATCAACGGACAGGAATACGACGGTTCGACGTGGCTGAAATCACGCCCGAGCGATCCGAAAAAGCAGATGATCGCCGAAGCCCACGTCTATGGGAAGAACCTGTGCGATACGGTCAGCTGCTTCGACTCCAGCATGCGGCCGATCACCAAGGCCTTCCCGATGATCTTCGGCGAGACCGGAGAGACGTACGACGGCTCGGACTGCGGCTCGACCTATATTTCGACGTTCATGAACTGGGCCGATACGTACGGCGTCGGCTACGAGGCGTGGACGTGGGATACGTGGGGCGGCTGCGGCGTGCTGATCAAGGACTATAACGGCACGCCGTCATCCGCGTGGGCCCAGTGGGTGATGCAGCACTATCTCGCGCGCTGATCGCTCCCCGATCAGTCTCGACGCAAAACGCATCTTGTGCGTCGCTAATCTTTGCCTTTGAGTGAGGTCAATGGCAACAGCTCATATTCGACTTCGGCTAGCCCGGCGTTGACGACGCACTCGATGACCTCGCGAGCGGGCTTGTAACACGGCCCCGATTCATCGATCGGCACGCGATCGTCGAGATTCACCAGAATGCCGGCGGCACGGTACTCTTTTTCGATCTGCCGCACGTTGAGATGTTTGCGCGCCCACATGCGCGACAGCCGCCGGCCCGATCCGTGATTGACCGAGTACGCGCTGTTAACCGCACCCGGAAGCGCGCGAAGGATGTAGCTGCGATCGAAGTTGCTGCCGGGAATCAGGATCGGATGGCCGCGGCTCTCCCATTTCGTGCCGGCCAGCGCGGGATGGCCCGCCGGAAATGCTCGAGTCGCCCCCTTGCGGTGCACAAAAACTTCGCCGAGATCCGGATTGGTTTCGCGCTGAACAAGGTTGTGGCTGATCTCGTAGACGATCTCCAGGCTGGCGCCGAAGACTTCTTCGAACGCCTCGGCGACCGCCTCGAAGAGCACTAATCGATTGACGATGGCAAAGTTGGCGCCCGCCGATACGGCGTTGAGATAGCTGCGGTAGTTCGGCGACTCCGGCGTGAAATAGCCCAAGTCCATCGACTTGGCGCGCTCGCGGCTCTCGGCTTTCGCGGCGTGGAAATAGTTTGTCGCTAGGCCGTGTCCGAAGCCCCGGCTACCCGTGTGAATCTGAACGAACAGCGTGTCGGTCTGCAGACAATGCTGCAGCTCCATGAAGTGATTCCCACCGCCGAGGCTGCCGATTTGCGCCATACCTCGCTCGGGCCGGCCGGGGCCGGCCCATGGAATCTGCCACTCTTCGTCCACTGGCAGGAAATCGCGCTCGCAGTCGCTGCGATCGAACGCGGTGCCGGACATCTCGTTGTACGCGGGAGCTCCGCCGCGCACGAGCGACTCGAAACGATCCTTTGAGAGATTTCGAAGGCGCCGGCTGAGACTGCCGGCCCCCATCTCGGCGCGCTTCGTAACCGCAGCGTTGAACGCTTTGCGCTTGGGGGGCGTTGCGCGTTGCGCAGCGACGTTCGATCGCGCCGAAATCATGCCGCAGCCGATATCGTAACCGGTTGGTCCGAGCGCGACCGCGCCGGTTTTCGCGTCGGTCAACACGACGCAGCCGACCGGAACCCCGTAGCCTTGATGCACGTCGGGCGTAATGACGACGAGCTTGGCGCCCGGAAAGCGGGTTGCGTTGACGATCTGCGCGTAGACGTCAGCGTCGACGTCGGCTAGCAGCGCTTCGTTGAGAAAGAGCCGAACCGGAACCCCGCCGGTTTCGTCGTTCTCCAACGCGTAGAAACCGCGCGCGTCCCACGTCAGGCCTTCCACGTGCCTATGCTTCCCATCTATCATCTTACTATGAATGAGGTCGTCGTCGCCCTCGAGGAAGGAATCGAAACGCCCGCGTTTCTGGATGTACCCGAGAGCGCTCGAGGCGTGGTGCTGTTCGCGCACGGCAGCGGCAGCAGCCGGCATAGCCCACGCAACCGATTCGTTGCGAGCGAACTCGGCGCAGGAAAGTTTGCAACGCTACTCTTCGACTTACTGACTCCTCGGGAAGATGCCATCGACCGCCGCACGGGTGAGCTTCGATTCGACATCGGCTTGCTGGCGGGCCGCTTGATCGGCGCGACGAGGTGGGCGCACGCACAACCGGCGCTGGCGAACCTGACGACGGGGTATTTCGGAGCGAGCACGGGCGCGGCTGCGGCGCTGGTTGCCGCGGCGACGCTGCCTGATCGGATCGGGGCCGTCGTCTCGCGCGGCGGCCGTCCCGATCTGGCTGGACGCCATCTGCGCGAGGTGCGGGCGCCGACGCTGCTGATCGTCGGCGGCGCCGACGACGTCGTTCTGAAACTCAATCGTGAAGCCGCATCGCAGATGCGCGCCCACTGCGAACTCGTCGTCGTACCCCGAGCGACACATCTCTTTGAAGAACCGGGAGCGATTGCCGAAGTAGCCGGGCACGCGCGTGCCTGGTTCAATCGCTTTCTAACCCCTGCTTGCGCTTAGGCGAGCCGACTTTGGGAATTAACCGAGCCATGAAAGGTCTTCTTGCAATTCTCGCCGCCACGATAGGGATCGTGGCATTCGGCGCCGTCGCTAGCGCTCAGGGAGCGCCGCCTCCACCAGGGGCGCCGCCGCCCGAGGCGGCTCCGCCGCCTGCTCCGCCGCCATACGTCGATACGACCTGCGGCAGCTGGCAGGGCGACACGTGGGTTCCGAACGGCAACTGTCCGACCACCATGTACAAGCACCAGGTCGTCGCGGGGACGATCATCTCAGTCAAGGGCCATCTCGTAACGGTCCAACAGACGGGCGGTACGGTGGTCATTGACGATAGCGCCGCCCTCAGCAATCAGGCGAGTGGACGAGTTGCGGTCGGCCGCCAGATCGTCGCGCACGGCTACTGGCAAGCCAGCAACTTCTACGCAACCGCGATCACCGGCGGTCAGCCGCCACCGTAGACGGACTTCGGGGTATGCCGCCCTCGCTTAATTCTCAGGTTAATCGCTCGGGCGGCATACCCACTCGTCCGTTAGCTCGACTAAGCATCGCGAGACGGACTTCGCGGTGTGCCGCCCTCGCTTAATTCTCAGGTTAATCGCGAGGGCGGCATATCCCGAAGTCCTTTATTTTATCGTGACATTGACGGGTTTCGAGGCGATGCCGTTTGCGGCGACTACGAGCTTGCTCGCGCCGATTTCCATAGTTTTGGGAACGTCGAAGTTGGTCGAGACGGGAGTTGAACCAGTCGCGACGCCCATCGTGCTGTGGTCGTGGGAGCGCGCATAGAAGACGTGACCGGTCGAGTTATTGGTGATGCGAACTAATGGATAGTTCGTCGCGTTTTCGAACTCGTCGCCAAATGACATGGCTTGCCCGAAGCCATTGAACTGCGTCCCGGTGATCTTGTAGGTCTGCCCTCGGGTTAGCGTCTTCGACACCTGGCTGATCGTCGGGAGCCAATTCGATTGCGGCTGACCCGTCGGCGTATAGATGCCGATGCTCGAGTACCCCAACACCATGATCTGTCCCGTCGGCAGCAGAAGCGGCGGCCCTCCATACGTTATCCCGTTTACCTGCGTGAGCGTCGATCCGTTCCACTCGTAGACCGTTCCGCTCACGCCGAAGACCAAAACGTTTCCGCTTGGTTCGAGCGTGGCCCAACTATCGCCGGCGTTGTCGCCGTTGGGGAAATCCGGACCCTTCGCCCAGGTCGCGGTCTTCGTGTTATAGATCGCGGTGTGGCCGGCGCCGCTGCCTTGCGACGAGTATGAGCCGGTGTAAAAGACCGTTCCGTCCGGGCGCAGAATCGCAGGTCCGATCTCGCCGGGTGGATAGTAGCAAAGGCCGGGGCCGTACATGAGGCAACCGTACGGTGAAGGCGAATGCAAGTCGACGATCGTCGACCCGGCGCTCTTCCACATACCGGTCGCCGGATTGTAGATTTCCGAGTTCGGCGCATTCTTCACGTCAGCGGTGAGAATCGTGCCGTCAGGGAGCAGCGTCCATCCCTCCTCCGCATTGAAATCTGACTTGCCCTTGTCGCCGAGATGCTTCCACGTCAGCGTCTTTGGATAGAGAGCAGCGTCCCATGTGTGAAGCTTGTTGCCGACCAACATTCTGCCGTCAGGCAATATGCTCGAAGGAGAGTCGCCGATGTTTTTCCAGCGCGTTGGATGGCCGAGTGGCGTCCATGTATTCTTTACCGGATCGTAGACGGAGCCGAGGTTGACGAGCTGCAGCTGGTAGCCGTTCCCTGGAGTGTTGTACTCACCTCCGCTGATGGCGAGGCGGCCGTCGGCGAGCACGTCGGAAGCGAACGCGTCTGGGCCGTAACCGGCCTGAAGCGACGCAACTTGCTTCCATGTCCCGTTGCTATAGTTGCCGTTTGCATCCGGAACGTAACGATACCAGTTGCTCCAGTTCGCACCGCTCTGCGTGAGAATGGAGCCATCGGTCAAGAGCCATGCTAATTGCATTCCGGCCGGCGGTTGAGACTTGATGCGGGCAAAGTGACCGGGGCGGCTCGTTTCCACGGTGACGAGCGATTGTTGAGAGATGCCGGGCAGCATCGACCGACCGCCCGCACATCCCGCCATGCCTATGGCAACGATCGCGGCAGTCACTATGAGTGAAGACCTAACGTTAGCGCGATACACGCAAACCTCCAAGGATTAGGGTAGTCTGGGAAGCCCGATACGTTTGGGTTCAGGCCGCCGTTTCCCGCCAAGCAGGGAACGCTGGGGGAGCAACCCAAGCTTGCGACCCGGGAGGATTTGGCCGTGTCTTCGCTCTCCTTACGCGCGCTCGTCGCGGCGGTCGCCGCAGCGGTTCTCGTCACGAGTCTGCCGCAGGCTTCGATCGCGCAAACGGTTACGATCGATGGGCAGCCGCTCTATCTCAACCCCGGGCCGATCGAGCGTGCCGGACGGGTCTTCGTTCCGCTCCGCGGGATCTTCGAACGCCTGGGCGCTACCGTCGTGTACTCTGCCGGCGCGATCAATGCGACCAAAGGCGGTACGACCGTTTCACTGCGCATCGGTTCGACGGAGGCGACCGTCAACGGTCAGCAGCAGACCCTCGACGTCGCGCCGTTTATCGTCGGAGCGTCGACCTACGTTCCGTTGCGCTTCATCGCGCAATCGCTGGGTGCGCAGGTTAACTGGAACAACGCAACGAGCGTCGTCTCGATCGTAACGGGACGTCCGTTGCCACCGATGCCGCCGCCTCCTCCTCCGATGCCGCCGCCACCCCCGCCGCCGTACCCGCCCCCGGTTGTGGGATTGCGCGCGCAGCAACCCGGACCCGGCGCAACGGTGCGCAATCGGTTCGCCGTCATCTCGGCTGAGTTTTCGTACAACGTCAACGCGGGCAGCGTTCGCGTTTGGCTCGACGGCAACAACATCACGACGCGCAGCGGCATGTCCTCGACCGGCTTCTCCTACAAGCCGCCGGCGCCACTCGACTTCGGATCGCATACGGTAAGAGTGGCCGGCCGCGGCCCCGGCGGCGTCCCGTTCGATCGTTCCTGGTCGTTTACGGTCGCTCGGCCCGTTCCGGTGCCGGTGATGCGTCTTGCGATCTCCCAACCGGCGGCCAACGCGGCCGTGGGACGAACGTTTACGATTAGCGGGAACACCCTGCCGAACGGGCGCGTTGTGGTGACGGCCGGCGCAACGCCCTCGGTCACGGGTCAGTTTAGCGGCAATACGACCGCCGGCCCGAAAGGCAACTTCAACATTGTGGTCGCGCTCAACACGATGCCGGGGCAGCAGGCTGTCTCGGTCCGGATTGTCGCGACCGATCCCGTCAGCTCGCAGAGCACGGAGACGACCCTTCAGCTGCGCTTGAGTATTTAGACTTTCTTAACCCTGTCCGGGTACGGTGAGGGCAGCATGAGTAGAAAACATGAGTAGAAAACTAATTGCGGTCGCGCTCGCGTTCATCGGAGTTGCGGTAAGTGCGTGCGGCGGGCATATGACCGGAAGCAACCTTGCCGCGCCCGGCGGAACGTACGTTCTGCCGGCGACGGATTCGGATCTGGAAATTATTGCGGTCCTTCCAAAGAACACGATCGGCGAGGAGCGCCCGGACCAGGGGCTTGGCGCGATCAACGACGAGGGTTGGGAAAGCACCCTCGGCGGCTACACCCAAAAGCACTACTCGCAGGCGCTCGGCTTCAAGCCCGGCACCAAGATTACTATTCGCAATCTCTCTAAAACCACTCCGCACACGCTCGACGTCGTCGCTCAGATCGACGGGCCGCCCGCAAATTTTCCCAAGAATCCGAACTTGTCAGTGAAAGCGCACGGTCACGGCAAGCTCGAGCTCGGCTATGCGAGCGGCGTAATTCAACCGGGAAAATCGGTGACGGTTACGCTGGTGAAAGACGGTAAGTATCTCATCGGCTGCGCGTTCCATTATCACAAAGGCATGCGCGATGTCATAGTAGTGGGTCCGTTCGCGAGACCGGGACCGCAAGCCACGCCCCCGCCGACGACGAGACCGACCACGAGCCCGACTTCCCGTTCGAGCTACGCGCCCTAATCGTTATTGCTACGTGATTTGATTCGGCGGGGCCGCTGCCTTAGGAGTTTCGTAATAGCAGCTTAAGAATCGGTTGCTAGCATGAACTCCGCATGCTGGTCTTCGACGCCGAGAAGATCGAACTGCTCATTGCGCAATGTCGCTTCTCCGAGGCGGCCGCGGCGCTTACGGCGTTGCGTGTCGACGAGCGCGATGCGGTGCGGCGACGGTTGCTTGCCGGCGTCTACGCACTCGGCGGCAACGAACGCGCGCTGGCAAGAATCGTCGAGCCCTCACTGTTGGGATGCCGAACCGCGGCAGACGTCGTCGCCCACCATGCGGCGCGCGGCGGCGGGGACTTTTACGACGATCTCGTCGGCGGCATCGTGCTCACCTGGCTGGGAGCCGCGGACGATGCGTATGCGCTGTTGCGGCAGGCGCACGACGTTGCGTTTTCGGAACGTCGCTTTCATGTTGCGGTTGCAACGCGCGAGCGGTTGGCTCACCACGCGCTGCTGTTCGGCGACGTTGAACGCGCTCGCAACGAGCTCGACGAGGCGATTGGTGTAGCCTCCGATCGCGCACTACCGGACCTCCTGACGCGGTGCCTTATCGCCGCGGCACGGCTGGCGCTCTACTGCGGCGATCCAACCGGCAGCGCGCGGCGGCTCGAACGCGCGTTGTCGCTCAAACGCTCTTCGGCGATACTCGCGCTGTGCGCGCCGATCGGCGTGCAGCTTGCCGCAGAGAGCGGCGACGACGCGACGCTTCGGAGTTGGATTTCGCCGGAAATCGTGGATACGTCGCTTCATTCCGACGACCCCGAGCCGGCCATGGCCGCCACCGTCGCACTCCTGATCGCATCGGCTGCATCGCCTGACGAGATCGCCGTGGCAATGGCGACGCGCCGCGCGCTCTTTTCGACGGAAAACCCCGCGATGTCGCCCGAGCTCTTTTCGATGACGGCGCGGTACGGCGACCTCGGCGTAGGACGCCTGGCCGTAAGAACCTTGGCGGCGGTCGTTGCACCAAGGCGTCGCTACCTGCGCGCGCACTACCTCTTGGCGCGAGCGCATCTGGCTTTTCGAACCGGGCAGGCGTCCTGGATAGACCATGCCAGCGACGCCGCACGCGCGTTCAATGCGATTGGCTTGCGCCGCTGGACGAATGAAGCGATGCTGCTTATGGTTCGTCAGAAGAACGCGCGTCGCGGAACTCAAAGCCGTCCGGCCGGCGCAACGCTTACCGAGCGCGAGCAGCAGGTTGCGGACTTGATTCGGCGCGGCGCACGCAACCGCGAAGTCGCGCTTGCCCTTCAAATCAGCGAACACACGGTGGAGCGGCACGTCAGCTCGATTCTCGGGCGTCTTGGTTTACGTTCGCGCTGGCAAATTAGCGACATTCGGAAAAAGACCGAACATTAAGCTCAGCTAAAGTTCCTTAGGGCAGCGTAATTACGGCCGTTGATATGTTAACGCCGGCCCCGCCGGTGCAGATTTGGTGGACATCGAATACGACCCGAATCAGAACTTATGGTTGCTGAACAATCTTGGCGGCGAAATCTCGGAGTTGCGGCCGCCGATATCGAAATCGAGCGTTGCGGCGCTGACGATCATCTTCGGTGCGCCCGGCTCGAAGACCGCGGGTTTCTCGACCTTGATTCAGGCGCGTTTCGACGTCAATGCCGCGCTGTACGTCTATGCCAGCTCGTCGACGCGCTCGCGGGTTTTCAAGACCGGCTTTCCGTACGCGAAACCGCCGGGTTCGATCGGCTTGGATTTGGCGCAAGCCGACTTCGTCGATTCGAGCCAATGGCTGCCGACGGCTCCACAACAGCCATCGCTCATCATAGGGCAGTATTTCGGAGCGTTGCATTCGCCTCACCCCGGCTCGCCGCCATCGCCGCCGGTCAACGTGCTGAGCCAGTTCGCGCAGCCACTCGATTTGCAGCGGGGACTCTTTCCCGATGCGGTCGTGAGCGCGATCGTCGGCGCGCTGATCGCCGACCCGCCGCGCGCGAGTTTCTACACGCTCGACGCAGCCACCGGACGTTTGGACGTCTACGGGTTGCCGATGGCGGGCCACGCAAAACCGAAACTTTCCCTCCCGTGCCTGGGCGGCTCGGGGAACTGCATTCATAAGATCGAGCATCTTTTCTTAGCGCCGTAGTAGTATGGGACCATGCGCGCGATGGTCCTCGAAGCGCCTGCGCCGATCGAAACGAAACCGCTGCGTCTCGCCGATCGCGAACGGCCGGTTCCGTCGGTGGGCGAAATTCTGGTGCGCATCCGTACCTGCGGCGTTTGCCGCACGGATTTGCACGTCGTCGAGGGCGACCTCGCGCCGAAATCGACGAGCATCGTTCCCGGACACGAAATCGTCGGCGTCGTCGAGCGCAACGGTCCGCGCAGCCGGCGTTTTCGTGTCGGCGACCGTGTGGGCGTTGCGTGGTTGCGCGAAACCGACGGTGTGTGCCGCTACTGTCGCAGCAATCGGGAGAACCTCTGCCCGAACGCGCGCTTCACCGGTTGGGATCACGACGGCGGCTATGCCGAGTACGCCGTCGTGCGCGAAGATTTTGCGTATTCGTTGCCCGACGGCATCGACGACGAGCATGCCGCGCCGCTTCTGTGTGCCGGCATCATCGGTTTTCGTGCGATCAAACGCGCGGGCATCGTGCCGGGTGCGACGGTCGGACTTTATGGTTTCGGCGGCTCGGCGCATCTCGCGCTCCAAGTGCTGCGGCATTGGAACTGCCGCGTCTTCGTCATGAGTCGCGGCGGAATTCATCGCGAACTTGCGCAGCAGCTCGGCGCCGAATGGATCGGCGATGCATCCGAGCCTCCGCCGGCACCGCTCGACGCGGCAATTCTGTTTGCGCCGGCGGGACATTTGGTTCCGCCGATCATGCAATCTTTGCAGCGCGGCGGCGTGCTTGCGATTGCTGGAATCTATCTCTCGCCGATGCCCCCGCTCGAGTACGACCGCGATCTTTTTTTCGAGCGAGAGATTCGCAGCGTCACGGCCAACACGCGTGCCGACGGCGAAGAGTTTCTGAAAATCGCTGGAGAGATTCCGATTGCCTCGTCGACCGTGGGAATGCCGCTCGAAGACGCGAACCGCGCGCTGGCCATGCTCAAGCACGACGAACTGCGAGGCGCGGCAGTACTGCATGTATGACGCATCGGCCATGATCCGAAATGCTTCCGGTGGTCGCTAGCGCGGAGTAACCCGTCTCCGCAAACGGCTCCCTCGGGCCGTCGTTAGCGCTCACTGGGGTATAAATTCGGGTTTCCCCTATTGTGAGAAAACTCGCGGGGACGCAGGGGAAAATGAACTTTAGTCGCATTACAGAGGCCCGGCCTCTACCGGATTCCTCGTGCGCCACCCCCGATGGGCAGTTTCAGATGGGCACCTTTTCAGTGGAAGTAAATCCCAAGGGTTGCTCGGCGCGTGAAGCGGGGACTCTGGCAGTAAAGGGCCAGGGCACTCCAACAGTCCCTAACTACAGACAAGGAGATTTCTCCCTATGCGTTTGTTTTCAGTGGCGGTGTGTACCGGCGTTGCCGTAGCGCTCCTCGCCGGGTGCTCGGGAACCGGGTCATCGCCAAGTAATTCTTCGATTATGCCTGGCGGCGCATCGAAGATAAGTCAACTCGGACACCACGGCACTCCGTTGATGGCCGCCATTCCGAAGTTCCTCCACGTCCGTCAGCAAGGTCATATCCGCTACATGGCTGCGCCGAAGGGCCTCTACGCTCAGCAGTTCCTCTCGACCACCGCCTCCGTTCAAGGCTATGCTAAGAACAACAGCGGCAACGGGCCGCCGACTTGCGCCATCGGCAGCGGCACGAACGTTAACGGCTTCGGCGTCGACCGCGCCGGCGAAGTGATCGTCCCGGCTGCCTTCAACGGCATCCAGATCTACACCGGTACCGGCGGGTGCGGAACGCTTTCCGCGACGATTCCGGACTCTTTCGGCCAGGCAGCCGACGGAGCCGCCCAAAACGCGGCCACCGGAACGATCGTCGTCGGTCACGCGAACGGCACCGTCGCCGCGTGCACGGTCTCAGGCACCGGCGGCTCCTGCACCTCGCTCACGACCCTGTCGGGCTTCGTCCAAGTTGCCATGGACAATAGCGGCAACTGCTGGGCGACCAGTACATCGTCAGGGCTCTACTACTTCGCCGGATGCGCCGGAAGCGGAACCGCGCAGAGCGGCTTCGGCGCCGGTAGCGGCGGCCTCGACATCGACAACGCGGGCAACATCGTCGCGACCTCACAAGGCGCGCCGAGCACGGTCACCGTCTATCACTGCGCCTCGAACAGCTGCAGCATCGTTACCGGCCCGACCAACTTAAACGGATCGGGCGACGCGGTGTACTGCCACCTTGGCCGTCAGAACGAGCGCCTTGCCTGCGGCGACGCCTCAACCGGCGCGGTCGACGTCTACAGCTACCTGCCGACGCGGACCCCGAGCTACATGTACAGCTTCACCAATGGCTTGTTCGCATCAAACATTGTCGAAGCTGCGGCATATTCCCCGAGCTCCCCGAGGTAACAGCCTAAAAGTTACCAAGGGATAACGGCAAAACGAAATGGCCGGCTCGCGCCGGCCATTTCTCTTTCTGGCCATCGCGAGTCAGTCGTCGCCGATCATCGCCGCCGGCTTGGCGCTCGCGCCCGGTTTGCGGTCTCGCTCGATCCAATACGCGTTGTTTTTGCCACCGTTGAACTTCTTGAATGCTCGGGGTTTTTGCGCGTAATCGAAGGCGTCCGTCGCGGGATCGTTCGCGCGCGCGTCGCTGGCCGCCATGGGCGGCAGCCCGAAGTTGTCTTCGATGTAACGCAGCACGCTCGACGTCTCATATTGAACGTGGGTGACGTAGCCTTGTTTCGCGTAGGGCGAGATCATGATGAGTGGAACGCGAAAACCGAGGCCGTCGTAATCTTCGAAGACGGGCGGCACCGGATCGAACAAGCCGCCCCAATCGTCCCACATTATGAAAATTGCCGACGACTTCCAGAAGGAGCTCGTGCCAACCGCGTTCACGATCGAGGCCACCCATGCCGGTCCGCCGCTCGCATTCAATCCGGGATGATCCGAATTCGCGTAGGTCGGTGTGATCCACGTGATGTTCGCCAGTTTGCCGGCTGCGACGTCCGTGAGAAACTGCGACGGCGGATTGACGACGTACTTCGACCAGTCGGGGCCATAATAGATTTGCTTGTCGGCCTGGTACGAGCTCCAAAGGCCGCCGTCTTGGTTAATCGCGCCGGTATAGAAGCGCCAGGTCACCCCCGCGGTGTCCGCCTCGCTTGCCATCGTCGGGTTGTCGAAACAGGCGAGAATCGGCTTGCCGTACGTGCGCTTCGCCGTGAGCGTGAGAACGTCGCCCTTCCCTCCCTCGCAGCCCCAGCTGTTGTACGGCGAATCGACGCCGCGGCTGGCGTAGGCCGCGACGACGAACTGATGCGAGATGAAACTGCCGTCGAGGTTCGATTGGAACATTCGATCGGCAAGCACGTACTGCTGCGCCATCTTCCAATACGGATCGATCTGGTTTTCGGGGACGTACGAGTACGGCGCGTGCTTGGGGGCGCCTCTGCCGGTGAGCTCCTGATTCCAGCCGTCCATTTTGCAGTCCGTGCCGGGCAGCTTTCCGCGTCCGTCGCAAGCCTCAAAAAACGCCGGCGAAAAATGATCGATATCCCAGGTTTCCGCCAGATCGACCGGACGCAACGTAATTTTCTGACCGCTCTTGTCGTAGCCGTAGGTCTGCGTCGTGGCGCCCGCATACCCCATGAAGAGATTGTTGAACGAACGATTCTCCTGGATGATGAAAACGGCGTGCGCGATCCGTGTGGCGTGATGGATCGTGTGCGGGCCCCAAGAGTCAACTCTCCCGGGCGCCGGGTCGAAGGCGCCACCCGCAGTGCAGGCCGCGACGGCAACAGCGAAAACCGCCGGGGCGACAAGTTTCAAACGCACGTTGCGCGAAGCTCCTCTTGGGTGAACCCTCGGCTATTGGGCACCGGGGCGGGCTCCCCTTCGCGCTTACATAAAGAGGTAGTTTTGGACATCTCGAATCGACTCCGCGCAGCTATCGGCACGTGTGCGATCGCCGCGGGCCTTGTGGCCTGCGGTCCGTCGGCAGTGCCGCGCGCTCCGCTACCCCAGACGGCGCAAGGCGCAATGCCGGCGCCTCATCGCGATCGCGACCGGTCGTGGATCGCGCCCGACGCCGGGAAGATCGCCTTGCTCTACGTCTCCGACGTGACGACGCACGACGTCTACGTTTACTCTTATCCGCAGGGAAAGTTGGAAGGAACTCTGACGGGTTTCAGCCGGCCCTGGGGCCTATGCGTGGACAAGACCGGCGACGTTTTTGTAGCGGACCTGACCGGTTACAGGATCCTCAAGTACCGGCATGCCGGGACCAAACCGATACTGACGTTGAACGATCCTTACGAAGAGCCGAGCGGCTGCGCAGTGGACTCGACGACCGGCGATCTCGCCGTCGCCAACCTTAGCACGCCGTACAGCTCTCCCGGCGACGTGCTGGTCTATCCCAACGGTCAAGGTACTCCGCGGCGCTACTACGATAAGAAGATCACCTATTACGACTTCTGCGGCTACGACAATGCGGGAAATCTCTACGTCGACGGCATGCAGACCGGCAAGTTCGCGCTCGCGAAGCTTCCCAAGGGTAAGGGCTACTTCACGGACATCAGCGTCAACGCAACCATTTCGTACGCCGGAGGCGTTCAGTGGGACGGCAAAAACGTGGCCGTGGGAGATTACAAGTCAGGCGTGATCTATCAGTTCCAGATCAGCGGAACGCAAGGAATCGAAGTCGGCGTAACGCATCTCCTCAGCTCCAACTATGCCGTCGCTTTTTGGATTCAGGGCTCGACCGTCATCGGACCGAACGACGACGGCGCAAACATCATGTACTGGAACTACCCGGGCGGCGGTTTGCCGGTCAAAACGATCGGTGGCTTGCGTAATCCGTGGGGCGCGACGATTAGTCTAGCGCAATGAGGCGGGCGCATATGCGCCCGCCTCGTCTTCGAACCGAATGGTTCGCGCTAGAATCCGAGGACGCCGTTGGGCGATCCAAAACCGGCTGGTCCGGAGTAAACGCCGAACTGGTGCGTTCCGGCTTGGCACAGATAGCTGCTGCCGCACGAACCATCGTTGCCGCTCAGGACTCGGTGAAGGTGCTTCCGGTCACGTAGCCAGAATTTCCGCGCGTCAGTGAGCGAGCTGGCGTTGCCGTCGAGCGCGAAAACCGCGCCGATCAGCGGCGATGCCGCGCTCGTGCCGCAGACGCCGAACCAGCCGCCCTGGAGGCTGTCATACTCCGCAACGCCCGGAGAGCATCCGGATTCCGCCGAGATGTCGGAGTCGGTCCGCCACGTGCAGCTCGGATCGTGTTGCCACGAGGGCTTGGTTACACCCGATCCGCCGCCGTTATTCGAGCAGCCGCCACCGGCGCCGTTCCAGACTGTTTCGCTATAGGCGGAGCCGGTCTTCATGAGCTGCGTTCCGCCGACCGAAACGACCGTGGCGAGCGCTTCGGGTCCACCGTTTTGGTTATAGCCGGCGTCACCTGAGGCGGCGAGAAACTCAACTCCCGGAGTGTTGAAGAAGCTCGGGAAGTTCGGATCACCGCAAGTGGGTGAGCCGTAGCAGATCCAGCTGTTGCTGACGATATGCGCCCCGAGATTGACGGCAGTCGTCTCGGATGATTCGAAGCCGGTGTTGCTGCCATCGTTCTCGATCAGATAGATCGTGCAGAGCGGGCAAGCCGCCGAGACCATCTCGATGTCGAGGTCTTCCTCAACGCACCAGCCGGACGAGACCGTGCAGCTCTGAGGATAGTTGCTTTGTTGCCCGTTCTGATTGAACTTCGTGAAGTTCGCCGTTCCGAGCCCGAACTGGGTGCGATAGGCGGCGAGGTCGGATGCCGCGTTCGGCTGGTCATACGCATCCACGATCGCCACGATCTGACCCGATCCTTGAGTGATCGGTAACTTGTAGCGCGTCTGCAAATCAACTGGGGCCCAACCGCAGCTCGCGCCCGTGCAGGGCGGCTGGATTTCTTTGTCGACCTTGAGCGCTAAGCACGTCGGCTTACCGATGACTTGCGGACATACCGCGTGAGCCTGATGCTTCGTCTGCCAGTCCGGCGCCGGATGGCGCAATTGCGTGAAGACGGATTGGCCGGGAGTTCCAGTCATGCCGGTCGATGTCGGTACGCTGGACGAGCCGCCGTTACAAGCGGCTATTGCGAGCGCCGCGACGAGCGGCACCGCGAGTTTAAATGTTCCGTTCACAGCTGCTCCTTATTTGATAACTTCTGGGAGACCGGTCACTTCGATTAGCCGACATGACTACCTGCCCGTCCCACGCTTCGCCGAAGACGAACAATAAAACGAGAGGCGGGCGCTGACGCACCCGCCTCGGTCGTTGGAGCTTCGGTTTGTTTTAGTACAGGCTGATGCCTTTGGGCGAGCCCCAGCCGCCTGGGCCGGAGTAGGTCTTGAACTGGTTGGTTCCTGCGGTGCAGAGATAGCTGCCGCCGCACGAGCCGTTGTTGCCGGTCTTGATGTAGTTCAGGCCTTTGTTGCGCTTCCTCTGAGTGGCTTTCCAGAAACGACTCCCGGCGACCTGAGTGCTCGCGTTGCCCGCGAGTGCGAAGATCGCGCCATTGAGCGGCGATGCGGCGCTCGTGCCGCAGACCGTGATCCAGCCGCCGTAGCCGTAAGTATCATACTCGGCTACGCCCGGACCGCAGCCGGCTTCAGCCGAGACGTCGGAGTCGGTCCGCCACGTGCAGCTCGGATCGTGCTGCCACGACGGCTTCGTGACGCCCGATCCGCCGCCGTTGTTCGAGCAGCCGCCGCCGGCGCCGTTCCAAATCGTTTCGCTGTAGGTTCCGCCGCTCTTCGCGAGCTGCGTGCCGCCGACCGAAACGACGTTCGATCCCACTTCGGGGGCGCCATTTTGGTTATAGCCGACGTCACCTGAGGCGGCGAGATAGACAACGCCAGCCTTCGCGAAGTGAGTGTAGAAGCTCGAGTCGCCGCAGTTGGACGAACCGTAACAGATCCAGCTGTTGCTGACGATGTGCGCGAGGCCTGCGGCGGTGTCTTCGGCCTGTTCGAAGCCGCCGATGCTGCCGTCGTTTTCAACCAGAGCGATCGAGCACTTCGGGCAAGCCGCGGAGACCATATCGACGTCAAGGTCTTCCTCGAGGCCCCAGCCTACGTTGCCCGGGGGGTAGTTGCTCTGCTGCCCGAGTTGATTGTACTTGTTGAACGTCACGCTGCCGAGCCCGAAGTTCGCGCGGTAGGCGTTGAGATCGGTCGCGATATTTGGGTTATCGAAGGCGTCGACGATCGCCACGACCTGGCCAGCTCCGTTGCCCGTGGGTAGGTGGTAGCGGGCCGCGAAATCGGCCGGTGCCCAGCCTGCGACCAGCGGCCCGACGCCGCCCGCGGCCTTCGCGACCAGCGCGAGGCAGGTGGGTACGCGCATGACCTGCGGACACGCCGGTGTGGCCTGGTGCTTCGTCATCCAGTCGGGCACCGAACGGCCCAACTGCGTGAGGACCGATTGGCCGGGCGCGCCGGCCGTGCCGGCCGTCCCCGGCATGTTGGAGCCGCCATTACAGGCGGCGATTGCGAGCGCCGCAGCCAGCGGCGCCACAAGCTTAAAGGTTCCGTTCACACATGCTCCTTCTGTTTGTGGGGTCTGGAAATTTGTGGGGTCTGGGAAGACGAGGAGTTCGAGCCCCGCGGCGGCGCGCCTTCCGGAGGGAATGCGCCGCGCCCGTTGCATTGCACGTCCTACCGTGAAACTCAGGTTTGTGCTCGTTGCGGCCGCGGTCGCCGCCCTGACGGCGTGCTCGGGAGCGTACTCAACGATGCCTCACGCGCCGGGTAGCAACGTGGTTGCCACGCTGGCCAACAGCGGCGCCGGAAAGATTCGCCACGTCGTCTGGATCGTCCAAGAGAATCGCAGCTTCGACGATATCTTTGAGGGCTATCCGGGCGCAGATACGGTTTCGAGCGGCAAAACCTCCAAGGGGAGGACGATCAAGCTTCAGCCGGTCAGCCTTGCAACGTCGTACGAGATCGATCACTCCTCCTCCGCGATGTTCGAGGCGTGCAACGGAACCGGAAAACTCCCCGGCACGAAATGCCGGATGAACGGATTCAACCTCGAGCGGCTCTACGGCGGCCCCCCGAACGGACAGTACGTCTACGTGCCGCACAAAGAGACGAAGCCGTACTTCGATATGGCGCACGAGTGGGTGCTCGCCGATCGGATGTTCGCGTCGCAACTCGACGAAAGTTTCGTCGCGCACCAATACATCGTTGCGGCGCAAGCGCACTCCGCCGTGAACGTGCCGGACCTTGCGTGGGGGTGCGAAGGCGTGCAAGGTCACGGCGCGATCCTCGACGTGGTCACTACGATTACACAACAGCGCACCTACGGAAATTCGATCCCGCCGTGCTTCAACTACGAAACGCTGGGCGACGAGCTCGATGCCGCCGGCCTGTCATGGCGATTTTACACCAGCTCCTATTCGAAGCCGATCAGCGGTTTTTGGTCGGGATATCAAGCCGTCAAACATATCTTCCACGGTCCGGATTGGGCCAAAGACGTGGTCGTGCCTCAGAAGAAGTTCCTAAAAGACGTCGCCGCGGGGCAGCTCGCGAGTTTTACGTGGATCACGCCGCTATGCCTCGAATCCGACCATCTCATCTGCGGCGGCGGCTATGGGCCGTCGTGGGTGACGGCGCTCGTCAATGCGATCGGAAAGAGTAAGTTTTGGGACACGACCGCCGTCTTCGTGCAGTGGGACGACTGGGGCGGTCTCTACGATCACGTTCCTCCGCCGCTGGCAGATTACGATGGATTAGGCTTCCGCGTGCCGCTTATCGTGATCTCGCCGTACGCCAAGCAGAACTACGTTTCGCACGTGCAGTACGAAACGACCAGCGTGTTGCGGTTCGCCGAGGATCTCTTCGGCCTCGATCAGCTCACGAAAGCCGACCACCGCGCGACTTCGCCGGCGGTCGATTGCTTCGACTTTTCAAAAAAGCCGCGCGCGTTCGCGCCGATCAAAGCGCCGAAAGGGGCGGCGTTCTTCATGGCGCAGCCCAACGACGAGCGGATTCCCGACGAACAGTAGTTTATTCGGTGTCGACCGGCAAGCCCGACGGTTGCTGATGTAGGAAGAACGCAGGCGAGTACTCCGACGGAATCGCTGTAAACGCTCGCGGCGCCTGATTGAAGTGGAAGGCATTCGTGATCGACGTCGCGCGGGCGTCGGGCGCCTGCAGCGTTCCGAGGCCCCAGTTGTCCTCGATGAATCTCACGATACTGGCCGTTTCGTATTGCGTGTGTTCGATGTGCGGCAGGACGTACGGTGACACGATCAGCATCGGAATGCGAAAGCCGAGACCACCCTGATTATCGAAGAACGGCGGTGGCACGTGATCGTAGAATCCTCCCCAGTCGTCCCAGAGAACGATGACTGCGGACGAATTCCAGTACTTGCTGCGCCCGACCGCGTTGACGACGGTGGCAACCCACTGCGGGCCGTGGTCGACATCTTTTCCGTTGATGCAGCACTCTTGCGGATGGTCGGAGTTGAACGCATCCGGAATCACCCATGAAACCGCGGGGAGCGCGCCGTTCTGGAGGTCGCTGAGGATCAGTGTCTCGGGGCTGACGACCTTCTTCCCCCACTCGGGGCTATTACGAACGGCCTTGATCGCATCGAAGGCGTTCCACAGCCAGGGCTTACCGCCGCTCCCCGTCGGTGTGTAGAATTTCCACGTGACGCCCTTGGCGTCGAGCGAATCGCGCAGCGTCTTGTACTTATAGCAGGGGAACGGCCCGCCTGTCTTATTGTACTTGAGCTTGTTTGTGATAAGCCCCGTGACCGTGCCGGGTGGTGAGTCGCATCCCCACGGGAAGGACCACGGATCGTCGATAACGCTTTCGAGTTTGCCGATTCTAGTGCCGCCCGCGATCAAATCCTGATGTGCGGTGAAACTCGAGCTGGCTTGGGTTTGGAACAAGTGATCGGCCAGCACATACTTCGTCGCCATGTTCCAATACTGCTTGATCTGGGCGGGATCGACGTAGACGTACGGGTACAAACAGGCGATTTTGCCGCCGCCCGGCGGAATCGGATCGACGTTGAAACCGTCGACATGGCCTTTATCGTAGTCAATCAGAAAGTCGCCGTAGACGTGCCCGAAATCGTCTCCCTCAACGAGGGTACTTTTGGTGAGCGGAACCGTCGTTGGACGGGGGAACGGGCACTGCGATTGTTGCGAAGGGGGTACCGCCTCGACTTTTCCGGTCGTCGTTCCGTCGGCGCCTGGAAACGTCGCGAACAGGTTGTCAAAGCTGCGGTTCTCTTGAACGATGATGACCACGTGCTGGATCGGCGACGCGGGTTTTTTGGCGGGCGTTGCCGGGAGCATATCGCTCGTGGGAACGCTCGGCGAGCCGCTGCCGGCGCACGCCGCGATTGCGGCGCCGGCGATGACCACGATCATGCAGAGTCGTGGGTTCATGACTTGACCTCCGTTTTTGCCGTTTGCCCGGATGAAGCGACCCGCTGCGCGAGAGCGTCGACGTCGTAATCGAACTTTGCGGCGACGTCGCGCGTCGCGGAGGTAATCGCCGAGAGCTGCGCCGCATTGAATGCGGGTTTATAGTAGTCTGGAAACGACAGCTTCTCGCCGTAGGCGGCTCGCGTGCCGGCGAACGCTTGCGGCTCCAACTCCGTATGCGCCAAAATTCGATCGATCGTGGCCAGCGAATCGCTGCACAGATCCTCGTACCGCACGATGCAGACGCGACGCGTCAGCTCGGGGTCGTCCTCCAGCTGCTTGGCGACGAAGCCGTAGACGTACGCCCAATAGCGGGCACGTGATTCGGCCCACTTGCCGTCGTCGAAGAGCGCTCGAATCTCGCGGAGCTCGTCCGGATTTCCGACGTTGGCCATGACTTGATTTGGACCAAATTCATGGTGGCCGGTCAGCTCGATGATTTCGATCTGCCGCGGATCGTCGCGCAGAAGCTCGGCCCAGATGCGGTCCTGTTTGATCAACGAAGCGACGTGATCGACCGGGTTGCGCACGTAGAGCAGAAAACGCGCTTCCGGAAAGAGCTTGCGCAGATATTGCATTCGCACGACGCACATGATCGCCTTGCTCACGTACCGGCTGCGTCCGCGCACGAGCGCAAGTTTGCGCAGATGCTCGCTATAGAAGCGTTCGAAGCGGGGATTCGACGTCGCGCCGTCCAGCACGCTGTAGTTCGCTTCAGCGTGGATGTGCGGGAAGAAATGCTCCCAAAGAATTTCTTCGCCCATTTCGGCACTGTCGCGCGTCACCTGGATGCGATCCCGATGGATCCGAGGAACCGGTTTGCGCATCGCGTCGACCGGGATGCGCGGAAAGACTTTGTTCCAGACCCACGGCATGTACGGCATCAGAAAGTCGGCGTACTTATGCGTCACGACGTCGGGATGTTCGCTGAGCATCTGCAGCGTGATCGTCGTGCCGGCTCGCGGAAGACCGCAGATATAGACCGGCCGGTCGACGGCCTGCGTCGACAGACTGCGCGCCAGCATCAGCGATTCGAGATTACCCAGACCGACGAAAAGCGGCGCGGCCGCGTGAACGCCGCGAACGCTCCAATAGAATGGGCCTGGCACTGAGAATCTCTGCGGTGTCGAAGAACTCATCTCTACCTTTGTTGTGAAGCTACAGTTTCTCGAAGAGCGCGCCGATAACCGTTAAGCCGGGTCCGAAAGCCATGCTGAGTACTTTCGAGCCGCGCGGAATCGCGGGCGAGTCGACGATCAGCTGCCAGATGTGCGGCGCCGTAGCCGAGGCCATATTTCCGTGCTCGTAGAGGACCTTTCGGCTTAGCTCGATTTGCGATTCCTCGATGCCGAGCTTCGTGCGAATCTGATTCAGAATCGCCGGGCCGCCGGGATGGATCGCAAACACCATTGCCGCCTTCTCGCGTTCGAAATCGAGCCCGACTTGATCGCAGATCGACGTGACGAAATCGCGGATCGAATCGCGAATCATAAACGGGACTCGCTTGGAAAGCGACATGTCGAACTGCAGCGGCCCGGGCCGCAGGGTCATCTCGGGCAGCGAATCGGGCAGAATGTACTCGTCGAGCGCGAGGATCCGCAGGCCGCTTCGCCCGGTCTTTTCAAACTCGGGTTGCGGATAGGCCGCGTACTTGATGAAGCCGTCCGCGAACAGCGAGGACGTGACGAAGTTGTCGGGCTCGTCGCCGAGCAGATCGAAATGCAGCGAAAGAAACTCGGTGTGCACTAGATCGACGCGGCGCTTGCGCTTCGGCAGCGAAACGTGTGACGAACCGACCAATCCGAGCGCGGTGCGGATCGCCGGAAACGCGCCGTAGCACCCCATGTGATAGGAATGCGTGACGCCGACGGTCAGCCAGCCGCGGCGGGAGAGAAAACTTTGAACCGGACTCGGAGAGAGATACCCCGAGCAGCTGACGTGGATGATGTCGTCGGGCGGCTGCATCGCCGCATCCGCATAGACGCGCTCGAAAACGCCATACGCGACTTCTTCAAAAAGACTCATCCGCTCGTTGAGCGGCTCACCCGTTCCAGTGCGCAGATCGCCGTAGCGGCGGATCGGTTCGTACGCGTTGTCGGGATCGGGCACGACGAAACGCGAGGTTAGCACGCTGACCTGGCGGCGCGCAATGTGTTCCGAGGAACATCCGTAACGCGCCATGCGTTCCTGGAGCGTTCGCGCGATGCGCTCGCGTTCGTCCGGGGAAGTGACACCGCGAGCGGCACATTGCGCGACCGTCATAAAGTGCGCTTGAATGATCTTGAGCTCGTCCTGCTCACGCGGCGAGGTGATACCGATCCGTTCGAAATCGGACAACACGACCGGCACCGAATGCACGCGATGTTGCGCGGCGATCGTACCGGCGGCGGTGGCCGCACGAGCGGATGCGGAATCCGAGGGTTTCTCTAGCGTACGCATATCGAACCGGTTGAAACGTTCGCCGTTTGCTCGGCTCTTTCATTTAAGCAGCCTGCTAAGCAACCTGCGCAATATTTTGATTCACGAACCATGATAATCCTAGTTAACTTTACTCGTCGTCGACGGGACGATTCGAGGCCTCCTGTTGCAAAAAATATGACTCTGAGTATTTTGTTCCAATCGGGACGAACTTACGCGGCGGCTGCGTGAAGTCGAAGAAGTCACCGACGAAATCGGGGGCGCGCCGATCGGTGGTGCCGAGCCGCGGCAGCTCCCAGTTATCTTCGATGAATCTCACCGTGCTTCCGAACTCGTACTCATTGTGTGAAACGTACCCGGCTTTGGCGTACGGTGAAACGACGATCATCGGTACGCGAAAACCAAGCCCGCCGTAGCGATGCTGCCCCGGCGGCGCGACGTGGTCGTACCATCCGCCCCAGTCGTCCCAGAGGATGAGGATCGCGGTCGTTTTCCACGCGGGACTCCGACCGATGGCGTTGACGACTTGCGCGACCCAGGATGGTCCGGTATCGGATGTGTTGCCCGGATGATCGGAGTTTTGAGAGTCGGGAACTATCCACGAGACCGATGGCAGCGAATCGCGCGAAATGTCGGTGAAAACTTTTGTTTCGGGCGAGACTCGATTCGTCGACCACTCCGGTCCGTAGCGAACGGCGTGGATCGCCTCGAACGCGTTCCAGAACACCCCGCTATGGCCTTGCCCAAGGACCGGAGAATAGTAGCGCCACGAGAGCTGCTTGGCGTCGAGGCTGTCGCGCAGCGTCGCATACCTGAAACACGGCGACGGGCCTTGGTTTGACAGATAGTGATTCGTTGCGGTGATCAACGTCGTGACGGTTCCCGCAGGTGCATCGCAGCCCCACGGCGCGTTCGTCGGGAAGTCGATGATATGGTGGGACGAATCGATCTCGGTGCCGCCGCGAATGAGGTCCTGGTGCGCGGTAAAGCTGCCGCTGCCGTCGGTCTGGAACATGTGGTCTGAGAGGACGTACGCCTTGGCGAGGTCCCAATACGGCCGAACTTGAGCGGGGTTGACGTACTGATAAACGTACGTTCCGGAAACTTTTCCAATCGGCGTGATATCGAAGTGGTTCATCCGGCCGTGGTTATAGTCGCTCAGCCACTGGAGATAGTTGTTGTAGGGTGAGATTAGCGATTCCAAGTTGCTCACGCGCAGCCGCAGCGTTCCATTGTGCGTCTTTCCGACCGTTGTTCCGTCGGCGCCCGGAAAGGTCGCGAAGAGATTGTCGAACGTGCGATTTTCCTGAATGAGAATCACAATGTGCGTGAAGTACTTGCCCTGTTTGGCGGGCGGCGGCGGCAAGAATGGCGATGAGCCCGACGAAGCGCCACCGCCCCCACCGCCACTGCATCCGGTGAACGCGGCGGGAACGAAAGTGAAAAAAAGAACGGCACGAGGCAACAGTCGCATAAAGCGATCACAGCGTCGCATACTCGGGCGCTTATCATCCGGCCTGGGGGGGCATCCCTTCCCTGACGACCGGTTGCTCGAACGTGATGGCGTGCAGGTACCCTAATGCCGGTGTTGCCGGCAACGCCGGAGAGCATCGCCCGAGCGGCCGCGCTGATACGCGCCGGCGGGGTGGTCGCATTCCCGACCGAGACCGTCTACGGCCTTGGCGCGCTCGCGTGGAACGCGTCCGCGGTGGCGCGCATCTTTGAGATCAAACGCCGGCCGTCATTCGATCCGCTGATCGTCCACGTGCTTGACGTTACGATGCTCGAGCGGGTCGCCGCGCACGTTTCTGACGCTGCCGAGTCGCTGATCGCGCGGTTTTGGCCGGGCGCTCTGACGATCGTGCTCGAAAAGCGGGCGGAGGTTCCCAGTTTGGTCACGGCCGGACTGGCAAGCGTCGCCGTGCGCATGCCGTCCCATCCGGTTGTGCGCGCACTCTTGGAGAGCGTGGGCGAGCCGATCGCGGCGCCGAGCGCCAACGCCTTCGGCGGGCTGAGTCCGACGCGTGCGGCTCACGTCGAGCGAGTGCTCGGCGGGGACGTCGACATGATCCTCGACGGCGGGCCGACCGAGTACGGCCTCGAGTCGACGATCGTTGCGCTCGAACCGAAGCCGGTGCTGCTGCGCCCCGGCGCGATTGCGGTTGAAGAGATCGAAGCGACGATCGGCCCGTTGTCGCGGGCGCGCGCGACCGGGCCGGTACTGGCGCCGGGACAGCTGCCCACGCACTATGCGCCGCGAACTCCGTTACGCGTCGTCGATCCGTCGATGGTTCCGGCGGCCCAGCGCGCGGGCGCCGGAGCGCTGGCATTTCAGGAATCGATCGACGGCTACGCGGCCAGGCGTGTACTCTCGCGCCGGGGCGATTTGCGGGAGGCGGCCGCCGCTTTCTTCGAGCTGCTCCACGAACTCGATGCGCTCGGGCTCGAACGCATCGACGCTCAACCACTCCCGGAACGCGGATTGGGGCTCGCGATGATGGACCGGCTGCGCCGCGCCGAGACCGGCGGCGCTAACGGATGACGCTTGCTATGCGTTCTGGTGATAGAGAACGAAGAAAGGATCATGATGCCGAGTTCTAAGCTATTGCTGCGCGGCGCCGCAGCCTTCATGCTCGCGGCGAGTCTTTGCATTGGTGCGACGTCGGCAGCCACGGCGCTGCCCTACCAAGTCGCTGCTGACGTCAGCGAGAGCTATCGTCTCTTGACGACGACGTACTACGATCAGGTGGATCCGCAGGCGCTCCTCGCTGCGGCGAGCGATGCGCTCGCGGGCGCCGCTCGCAAGCGCGGCACGACGCTTACGCCGCCGGCGCTGCGCGTCCAGCCGGAGCGCGATGCGACGTTGTCCGAACTCGACGATGCAATTGCCGCGACGGCGCGTGCGGCACACGCTGCCCCCAGCGATTTCGCATATGCCGCGATCGATGCAATGGCCAAAGCCACCAACGACCGCTACACCCAGTTCTTCACGCCCGCCGAGTACAAGGCGTTCAACGACGCCCTCGATCCGCAGCGCATCGGCGGAGTCGGCGTCATGATCGAACCCGACCCCGGGTCGGGTTGCGTGCGCATCTCGTACGTTTTGCCGAACACGCCGGCCGAGCGCGCCGGTATTCGCGTTGGGGACGTCGTCACCGCCGTGAGCGGTTCGGCGACGAAAGGTTTGACGGTCGAAGCGGTGAGCGGCCTGCTGCGCGGAAAAGCCGGCACCGTTGTCGCGGTCAACGTGCGGCGCGGCGCCGCGAGCACGGTAGTCTCGATTATCCGCGAAGACGTGCAGCCTCCGACCGTTATCTTTAAGATGTTGACCGAAGGGATCGGCTACGTTTGGGTGCTGGCGTTCGGGCGTGCGACTCCCGCCGAGTTCGACACCGCGGTTGCGCATTTGAGCGCGCTCGGCGCTAAGGCGCTGGTTTTCGACCTGCGCAACGACGGCGGCGGGTACGTCAACTCGGCTCTCGACATCAGCTCACGCTTTATCGCCAACAAGGCCCTGGTGACGGTGGAAGAGCGCGGACAGCGCGCCACGACGATCGACGCCGGAAGCACCCCGTCGATCACGCTGCCCGTCACCGTGCTGGTCAATCAATACACCGCGTCGGCATCGGAAATCACTGCCGGCGCGCTGCAGGACGACGGCATCGGGGTCTTGGTCGGCGCGCGGACATTCGGCAAGGGCGTCATGCAGACGCTCACGCCGCTTCCCGACGGCGCCGCTATCAAGATCACGACCGCGCACTATCTCACTCCGAACCGGCGCGACATCAATCTGCGGGGAATCGATCCCGACATTCGCGTCGACGAGAATCGCGACGCGCATTTCGGCGAGGTCGACAAGGACGCGCAGCTGCGTACCGCAATCACGTTGTTGCAGAAGAAGATCGCCGCCGCGCGACCTCGGGGCGATTAGCTCAGCTGGGAGAGCGCCTCCCTTACAAGGAGGAAGTCGGCGGTTCGAGCCCGTCATCGCCCATGATGAGTGGGGGCCCCACGAAGTGGGGGGCGCGGAGCATCGAGCGTAAGCGAGATGCGAAGTGCCGTTTACAACCATAGGGGTCCCCAAATGCGCAAAGCATTTGGGGAATGGTCGGCGGTTCGAGCCCGTCATCGCCCACCAGGCCCCAGGCCGGGCCCGGGCCGGGAACGCCCGAGGGCATCCAACCGTTCTAATTTCGGGACGCGGAGACAGCCAGGCAGGTCGTCCGGCTGCTCCGATGCAAGTCCTCGTGCCCCAGCATCTCAACGAGAAAGTAAGGAGCCTTTGTGAACCGATGCATTAAACTTGCGGCGCCGCTCATTGCGGCGCTTGCAATCGCCGCCTGTAACGCCGGCGGCAGTTCAACCATGCCGGGAGCGTCCGGCCAATCCTTTTCATCGCAATCGCGTTCCGTTCCGGAGTGGCAGGCGAAAAATCTCGCGCGCCGCGCTTGTACGGACACCCGCCCCGGATACGCTGAATGCGACGCGCTGATCCAGAACGGCAAGGGGCAAGCCAGCCCAGCCGTTTTCGGATGGGCGCCGATCGATTTTCAGACGCGGTACCATCTCCCGTCAGGGACGAACGGCGCCGGGCAGATCGTCGCGATCGTCGATGCCTATGACAACCCGAACGTCACGTCCGATCTCGCCACCTATCGCACCCAATTCGGGCTCGGAACCGCGAACTTCACGAAGTATAATCAGAACGGGCAGATAGGCAACTACCCCTCCGGAAACACCGGCTGGGGGGTCGAGGAAGACCTTGACGTCCAGATGGTCTCGGCCGTTTGCCCGAAGTGTACGATCTACTTGATCGAGGCGAACAGCAATAGCACCAGCGACCTCGAAACGGCCGAAACCGAGGCCGTCACGCTCGGTGCGCATATCGTCAGCAACAGCTGGGGTTGCCCGGGCTCGAACAACTGCGATACCCCATCCAAATTCAACACCCATGGCGTGGTTTATCTAGCGTCCGCCGGCGATAGCGGCTATGGAACTCAGGCGCCCGCCGCGCTCAACACTGTCGTCTCGGTCGGCGGCACCACGCTCTCGAAGAGCGGCTCGATCTACAGTGAAACGACTTGGAACGGGACCGGTTCGGGCTGCGCAACCGGCATCACCAAGCCGTCGTGGCAGCACGATTCGGGATGCACGTATCGCACCATGAACGACGTGTCGGCCGTCGCGTTCGGCGTCGCCGAGTATGACAGCTACGGCGGCTACGGTTGGTTCACGGTCGGCGGGACCAGCGTCTCCTCGCCAATGCTCGGCGGCGTTTTTGGACTTGCCGGCAACGCCAGCACGCGGACCGATGCAAAGCAGTTCTGGTCTCAACTGGAACGCAAATACGATAACGATCTCCACGACATCACTACCGGCAGCAACGGCTCATGCAGCCCGAGCTATCTCTGCAAGGCCGGCCCCGAATACGACGGACCGACCGGCTGGGGAACGCCCAACGGCATCAAAGCGTTCTAGAACGTTCGAAGGCCAACAGCAACATGGGCGGGTGCAGCGCACCCGCCCATCGTTTATAATGCGTTCATGAAGACAGGCGCGCCTCAAACCGAAATCAAGGTCGCGCGTGAGGGCGACGTTGCGGTCGTCACGTTGAACCGGCCGGAGAAGCGCAACGCGCTCTCGCTGCAGATGATGCGCGAGCTCGGCGCCGCGCTGGCCGAGATTGCACGCGATCCGCAAGCGCGGGTGGTCATTCTGCGCGGCGAAGGGCCGGCATTCTGCGCGGGTCACGATCTTCGCGAGCTCGTCGAACGCGACGTCGAGGCGTATCGCACGATTTTCGATGCCTGCATCAAGCTCATGGCGAGGATTACGGCGATTCCGCAGCCGGTCATCGCCGAGGTCGCGAAGGTCGCGACCGCCGCGGGTTGCCAGCTCGTGGCCGCGTGCGATCTCGCGGTCGCCTCGACCGAAGCGACGTTCGCCACGCCGGGCGTGCGCATCGGTCTGTTCTGCAGCACGCCGATGGTCGCGCTCACGCGCGCGATCGGGCGCAAGCGTGCGATGGAGATGTTGCTCACCGGCGATGCAGTCGACGCGCCGACCGCGCTCGCGTGGGGTTTGGTGAACCACGTCGTTGCGCCCGACCAGCTTCACGCCGCCACGCTCGCGCTGGCGCGCAAGATCGCATCCTCCAGCGGCGAGATCATCGGAATAGGAAAAGCCGCGTTCTACCGCCAGATCGATCTCGATCAGGCCGGCGCATACGAGTATACAAAAGAAGTCATGACGTCGAATGCGCAGGAACCCGACGCGCACGAAGGCATCTCCGCGTTTCTCGAAAGGCGTCCGCCGCGGTGGCGTTGAACCATCGCCGTCCGCGTCGCTCGACTCGTGGGCTTCGAGCAACGCGGTGAACGCACAAGCGTCGCCCACACCCGGTATGCGTGGCCCGACAAAAAGGGATCCGCGCATACGCGACGGCAGGGGGGCTCGCCTACGGCGGGCCCTTCTGTGATCTGCGCGAACTACACCGCTCCGTGAGCTTCATCACTCCGCGCACGCGCTATGCCGCCATCGTCTTGGTCGTTGCGCTGATCGCCTCGTTGGCGGTCGCGTTCTTTCGCTGGCGCGTCGAGTCGCACGCTCGCCGCGTCGAGCTCGCAATGGACTTTACCGATTTCGACGCGTTAGCGCGCTCGTACGATTATAATCCGGCCGCGTTCTTGATCGCGTTGCGGCGCGCCGGCCTAACGTCGCTCGCGCTGACCGAAGAGCTGGGAGCCAACGCCGGCTACGACGGCAATTCCTTTGCGACCACCGGCGCGGCGCTGCTCAACCAGGCGCGAATCGCCCCGGTCGCGGACCCGCTGGTCGCGTCGCTGATTCGTACGCGGCGGATCGACCGCGGCGCCGTCTACCTCCTCGTCTCAGATCCGTCAACGTACCACCGCTACCGCACTCAGCTGGCGCTTCATTTCATGCCGCGCAGCGTCCGCGTCTTGCGCGCGACGCGCCCGTGGCTCATCGAGGTGCGTACGCAAATCGATTACTTCAACGCGATCGCCCTGGGGATTCCGACTCGGCAGATCGAGCTGGCGCGGCGGCTGGCATTACTCGTCGTTCCACGCTTTCAGAACGACGAGCGCTTCGCTTTCCCGCAGATCGAGGCGATGTTTCACGACGTACTGCGGTACGATCCGAAGGTTTCAACAGTCGTCTTCTTCGGGCTGCCGAATCAAGTCGTCGGCTATCCCGATCACTTGCAAGATACCGCCGACGCGTTCAAGCGACATATCTTCAGCTTCGGCTCGATCGAGACGTACGACACAAGCCAGGTTCAGAAAGGGAACGACACGCTCGCGCGGCTGATTCCGGGACGGACCGTTCGCGTGCAAGCGATCGCAAAAACCGAGCTCGACAAACTCAAACTCGATGAAGTCGTAGCGCGCTACGTGTTGGGCGTGCGCGAGCGCAACGTTCGCGTAGTCTACCTGCGTCCGTGGGGGCATCAAGACGGCAATCTCTCGATCGAAGCGACGAACGTCGAAATGGTCAAAACGATCGCGGACGAGCTTCGCCGCGACGGCTTCCGGCTCGGGCGCGCCACGCCGATTCCGCCGTATCACGGCAACAATCGCGCGCTCGTGGGCATCGCGGCGCTCGCCGTGCCGTCGATCTTCGTCTTGCTGCTCGAGGCGTTCGGCTGGTATCGGCGCAGTCTCGCTGCGGCGGCATACGCGCTGACCATTGCGCTCTACGTCGCGGGCGTCGTCGCGCATCACGACGCATTCGCGCGGTCGGTCATTGCGCTTTGCGGCGCGCTGCTCTTTGCTGTTGCGGCGCTGCTCGTCTTGGTGCCGGCCTGGAATGAGATTCCCGCGGCGCGTACCGGCTCGCAATTCGTCCGCAGTCTGGGCTGGACGCTGCTCGCAACCGGCGTCGCGCTGGCCGGCGCGCTGGTCGTCGTCGGCGTGCTGAGCTCGCCACTGGCGATGGAAGAGATCGATCGCTTCCGAGGAGTCCGGCTCGTGCTCGCGCTTCCTCCGCTCATGGCCCTCGCGCTCTACCTCTTCGACAAGCGATTCGGCGCGGGCGTGCAGCGCCCGCGCGACGTCTTTCTCTCGCCGGTGCTCGCTTATCAGTTGCTGGCCGGCATTGCGCTCGTCGCGGCCGGCGCGTTGATGCTCGTGCGCAGCGGCAACGAGAGCGAAGTGTCGCCGTCGTCATTCGAGTTGGCGCTGCGCCACGCGCTCACCGCGGTGCTAAGCGTGCGCCCGCGTTTCAAAGAGTTTCTGATCGGCTTTCCGTGCATGATGCTGCTTTCAGCGATGGCGCCGTCGCACCGCCGCGCGATCGGCTGGCTTCTGGCGCTGGGTATCGGCGTCGGTGTCGGCGACGTGATCGATACGTTTTCACATCTTCACACGCCGCTCGAGATATCGCTGCTGCGCGTCATCTATGGGTTGGTGGTCGGCGCGATCATCGGCGCGCTCGTGATTTGGATCTACCGCCGCGTTCCGGCGGTCCGCACTCCCACGACCGCACAGTGACGGCGCGCGTGTTGCTCTCCGGCTACTACGGCTTCGGAAACCTTGGCGACGAGGCACTGCTTGAGGTGATCGTCGAGCAACTACGCCGGCGCTTTCCCGCCTCGCGGCTCGAGGTGCTTTCGGCAACGCCGCAGACCACGTCGGCCGCGTACGGAGTTGCCGCAACGCCCCGCTGGGATTGGCGCGCCGTTCGCGCTGCCATCGGCCGAGCGGACGTCGTGCTCTCGGGCGGCGGCGGATTATTGCAGAATGGTACGAGCCTGCGCAGCCTGCTCTACTATGCGACGATTCTGCGCGAAGCGATTCGGACGCGCCGCAAAACGATGGTCTTCGCGCAATCGATCGGACCGCTCGATTTCTGGGGGCGGCTGATCGTTCGGCAATTCTGCAAGGGACTCGATCGCGCGACGGTGCGCGACGAGCGATCGCACCGGCTGCTGCAAAGCCTCGTGCCGCGCACGCCGATCGAGCGAACGGCGGATCCGGTCTTTCTCTACGATCTGCCCGAAGGCCGCAGCGATCTCGCCGCCGAGGGGCTTGGGCCGGAGAGCGGCGCGTACGCCGTCGTAAGCGTGCGCAAAGCATCGGCGTTCCGCGAGGGTGCGTCGGTTCTGGCTCGAGCAGTCGACCGGTTGGCCCAGCGGCACGGAGTGCGCGGAGCGTTTCTGCCGCTTGGAGGCGCCGCCGACGCGGCCGCTTCAACCGACGTCATTCGCGCCTGCGCATCGAACCCAGTGCTGTTGCCTGAGTGCACGCTGGAGAAAGCCGCCTCGATCGTACGCGGCGCGCGCGTGCTGATCGGCATGCGGCTGCACTCGCTCGTGCTCGCGGCGCGCTATGCCGTTCCATTCCTTGCAATGGCCTACGATCCCAAAGTGGCGGCGCTCTGCGAGGATCTCGAGTATCCGTTGGAGCCGCTCTGGACGCCGGGAAACCCCCGACTGAGTGACGCGACGATCGACGAGCTCGTCGATCGTCTCGTCCAAGAGCGTGATGCGATTGCGATACAGTTACGCCATCGTCGGGAGATCGTCCGCCCTTCGGCGGCGCGCAACTTCGACGTGCTCGGCGAACTTCTGGAAAATTCGAGATGACGGTCGACTATCGAGCGACGCTCAACCTACCCAAGACCGACTTTCCGATGAAGGCGGAACTCGGCAAGCGCGAACCGCACCGCGTCGCGTGGTGGCAGGAGAACCGGACTTACGCGCGGCGCTTGGAGCGCAACGCCGCGAACGATCCGTGGATTCTGCACGACGGGCCCCCGTACGCCAACGGCGACCTGCACATGGGGACGTTTCTCAATATGGTCCTGAAGGATATATTCGTGAAGATCGCCCTACTTGACGGCAAGTACGCGAAGTTCGTACCGGGTTGGGACATGCACGGACTCCCGATCGAGCTCGAGACGCTGAAATATCTCGGGATCAAAGACTTCCATGCGATCGACCCGCTCGAGCTGCGCGAGCATTGCAAAGAGCGCGCGCTCTACTGGCTCGATCGGCAGCGCGAACAGCGAATTCGGATGGGATGTTTCGGCGACTTCGACCATCCGTATCGCACGATCGATCCGTCCTTCGAAGCGACGATCGTCAACGCGCTCGCCGATTTAGCCGAGCGGCAGCAGATCTACAAGGGGCTGCGCTCGACGCTCTGGTGCGTTCACGACGAGACCGCGTTGGCCGAGGCCGAGATCGAATACGAGCAGCGCGTCTCCCCCTCAATCTACGTACGATTTACCGCAAACGAGGAGCAGGCGCAACGCCTTCGCGATGCCATGGGTCGGCGTGACACGGGGCCGATCTCGTTTCTCATTTGGACGACGACGCCGTGGACGCTGCCCGCGAACGCCGCCATCGCGGTGCGCGCCGATGCGATCTACGGACTCTACCGCATCGGCCATGAGAGCGTGATCGTCGCTCAGGCGCTGGCGGAACAAGCCCTCGGCGAGCGGTTCGCGGAGGCCGAACTGATCGGACGGGCGAGCGGAAAGGAGCTCGACGATCTCGCGGTGCGCCATCCGTTCATGGATCGCGATTCGGTCGTGGTGCTGGCCGACTACGTGGATCTCACGACCGGGACCGGTGCCGTGCACACCGCGCCCGGCCACGGCGCCGACGACTTCGACACCGGAATGAAGTACGGCTTGCCGATCCTCAATCCGGTCGATGCCACCGGCCACTTTACCGCCGAGGCCGGCCCGTATGCGGGCATGCAGATTTTCGACGCAAACGCGAGGATCATCGACGACTTGCGCGCGAGCGGCGCGCTCTTTAGCTCGGGCGAATACGAGCATTCGTATCCGCACTGCTGGCGGTGTCACAACCCGGTGATCTTCCGTGCGACCACCCAATGGTTTCTCGCGATGGATCAAAACCTGCTGCGCCAGCGCGCGATCGACGCCATCGACGCCGTCGAGTATACGCCGGAGTGGGGACGCGCTCGCCAACGACAGATGATCGAGACCCATCCGGAATGGTGTCTCTCGCGGCAGCGCACTTGGGGAACGCCAATCCCGGCGCTGACCTGCCTCGAGTGTCATGAAGCTCTGCTCGATCCGCGAGTTGCGCGTCTGGCGGCAAAGCGCTTCGCCGAAGTCGGCGCCAATGCGTGGTGGAGCGATCCGGTCGAGGCGTATCTGCCCGACGGCCTGGTCTGTCCGAACTGCGGTGATGACCGGTTCGAAAAAGAGCAGAACATCGTCGACATTTGGTTCGAATCCGGCGTGACGCACCTCGCCGTTCTCGGGCGCGACGGGATGCCGTGGCCGAGCGACCTCGTGCTCGAAGGCGGCGATCAATTTCGCGGATGGTTCCGCAGCTCGCTGATCACAGGCGTTGCGATCAAGGGTCGCGCGCCATATCGCCACGTCTTGAAGAATGGCTGGGTCAACGACGAGGAAGGCCGCCCGATGTCGAAATCGCGCGGGACCGGCATCGATGCGCGCGATGCAATGGCGAGCTGGGGTGCCGACGTATTGCGGTTGTGGGCTGCATCGGTCGAGCCGATCGACGACGTGCGCTTCGGGCCGAACGTCATCGAGCAAGTCGGGCGCGTCTATCGCAACGTGCGCAACCGCCTGCGTTTCATGCTCTCCAACCTCAACGATCTGGCCGAGTCCGACGTCGTTGCGCGCGAAGTGATGGAGCCGCTCGACCGTCTCGCCTGCAACGTGACCGATGCATTCGTCGCCGACGTGACAGCCGCATACGATCGCCGCGAAATCCACGACGCGTATTTGCAGATCGTCGAGTTCGAGAGCGGGATATCGGGACTCTATTTCGATGCGCTCAAGGACCCGCTCTACTCGCGCGCCGTCGCCGATCCGCGCCGCCGCAGCGCGCAATCCGCGCTGCTCTACATGCTCACGCGGTTTCTGACGGTGCTCGCGCCGGTGCTCTCGTTTACCGCCGAGGAAGCTTGGCAGTTTTTGCCGGCATTCGTTCGCGACGACGAGCCGAGCGTTTTCGACACCGCATTCCACGTCCATCGCCACAAAGCGGCTGAGGTAGAAGGCGATCTCGCGCTCTGGCAGCAACTGCGCTCGCTGCGTACTCGCGTCGCGGCCGTGGCGAGCCCGCGGGATTTTGAAGCCCAGCTGCGGTTGAGCGTTACGCCGGGGCTGTACAAACGGCTGCGTGCGCTCGGCGACAATCTGCGCGAAGCGCTCGTCGTCTCGCAGCTCGCGCTCCATCAGAGCGAGGCGACCAACGGCGTTGCGAGCGACGGCGTCGTTGCCTTTGAACTGTTACCGGCTGATGGCGAAAAGTGCGCGCGCTGCTGGAAGTACCGCGAGCTGGGCGTCGATCCCGCTCACCCCGCGATCTGCGCCGATTGCGCGCAGGTCGTGCGCACCCTGCAAGAAACTCGTTAGACGAGAGGCGGTGGAATCATGAAGGGTCTGAAGCGGGTTGGCTATCCGATGGGGGCGTGCGCAATTGTTGCGGTGCTCTCGGGGTGCGGAGGGAGCGTACCTCCCCCGGCAGCGTCAAGCGCGGCGATGCGGTCTCAGATATCGAGCGCTCCCGGCGTTATGGTCGACAAAGGCCTCTACGCCACCGTGTTAAACGGCGGGAAAGTCTACGGTTATCCGATCGACAATAGCCGGAACAAGCCGCCGTTCTGCACCGTGGACGGCGTGAGACCGAGCGATGTCGCCGTCGACGGAAAGGGCAACCTCATCGTTCCCAGTGAAAACGGCTATACCGGCACGGTGACCGTTTTCAAAGGCCCGAGTATGTGCGGACCAAAGTTGGGATCGGTCACTAACCCCTATGGACGGCCAACCGACGCTGCCGCGGGCGCCGACGCGACGACCGGCACATTCATTGTTGGTAGCTTCAACGGCCCCGGCGGCGATAATCCCGGCAGCGTCGCCGTTTGCACGCTCAAGGGCGGTTGCACCAGCACCCTCTCGAATCCGATGGCGCAGTACGTTGGCGCAGTGGCCCTTGCCCGCAACCGCGACTGCTGGGCTTCGGCGGAGACCGTGGGCTACAATGCGATCCTGATCTATCACCGAGGCTGCGGCAAAAAAGGCGTACCGGCAAAACACTTTTTGAATCATTCCTTGGGCGGCCTGGATATCGACAGCCAAGGTCACTTGGTTGCCATTAGTTCGACTGACGCGAAACTGTACGTGTATAGCGGCTGCAATCCAGACTGTTCGCTCGTCGGCGGCCCGTTCGCCCTGCGCGGCTCGCCCCAGTTCGGACATCTGAATGAGTCGTCGACTCGGCTTGCGGTCGGCAGTGGATCTCCGGCGGAAGTCGACGTCTACGCGTATAGTCCCACGCACGTACGCCTTCTCTATAGCTTTAATAAGGGTCTCGGCATCGGCTCGTACGCAGCCGCGGCATACAATCCGCGTTCCAAAGAATAAGGGGCATCGCCGCCACCGGGCACTAACGCCAACCGCGGTCGCGGAAACTTTGCCACTCGCCCGCCTCGATCGCGGCGCGCGCGTCGCGCATCAGCGCGTTGACCAGATACACGTTGTGGTAGGAGAGCAGTCGCGGTCCGAGCATCTCCTTCGCGCGGAAGAGATGCGCCAGATAGGCGCGCGAAAACGTCGCGCACGTGTAGCAGTCGCATCGCGAATCGAGCGGCGAGGGATCTTGGGTAAACGCCGCGTTGAAGATATTGAGCTCACCGTCATGGGTCATCGCGCGGCCGTTGCGACCGCAGCGCGTCGGATAGACGCAATCGAAGAGGTCAAGCCCGCAGTCGATCGCGGCGATCAGATCGCGTACCGTCCCGACGCCCATTAAGTAGCGCGGCTTGTGCGGCGGAAGGAGCCCGGCGGTGTAACGTGCCGTCGCGTACATCTCGTCGCGCGTCTCACCGACCGAGAGACCGCCGATGGCATAACCCGGAAAGTCGAGCTCGACGACGTCGCGCGCGCTGCGCTCACGCAACACGTTATCTAGGCCGCCTTGCACGATCGCGAAGAGCATCGTCTCGTGCGATGCCGGCGCGGCGGCCGATCGCCGCGCCCAGAGGCTCGTCAATCGCACCGATTCCTCGAGAATCTCCCGCGGCGCGGGTAGTTTCACGCAGACGTCGAGCAGCATCGCGATATCGCTCCCGATCGCTCGCTGAAATGCAATAACGTTCTCGGGCGTAAACCGGTGCTCGCTCCCGTCGAGATGCGATTGAAAGGTAACCCCGTCGTCGTCGAGCTTCCGCCGGCTCTCGAGACTGAAGACCTGAAAGCCGCCCGAATCGGTGAGAATCGGGGCGTCCCACGCCATGAAGCGATGAATTCCGCCGGCAGCTTCGATCGCCGCGCGGCTGGGGCGCAGCCAAAGATGGTAGGTATTCGCGAGCACAATCTGCGTCCGCGATTCACGCAGTTCTGCAGGCGTCAACCCCTTGACCGCCGCGACCGTCCCGACCGGCATGAAGCACGGCGTTTCCACGACGCCGTGTGCGAGCCGCAGCCTTCCCCGCCGCGCCTCCCCATCTTCCGCTAGGAAGCTAAACATTCTGAGTCTCTAGCCCGTGTCACCCTGAGCAGAGCCGCGTAGCAGCTTGTCATCCTGAGCGCAGCGACACTGAGCGAGCGTAGCGAGTCGAAGTGGAGCGGAGTCGAAGGGCGAAGGGCCCGATCGCCCGCGGCCCGCTTTCTTCTTACATTTAGCAAGGCGATGAATCTGTACCCAATCGTTTTCGATTAAAGCGATCTTCTTCGCACGCGACCATCCTTTGAGCTGTTTCTCCCACGCGATCGCGTCGTCAACGTTGCAAAAGTCGGCGGAATGCACAAGCTCTACCGGACGACGTGTGACCGTGTAGCAATCGGGGTCGATGCCGAACTGATGCTGACCCACCCGGAACTCGAGATCGTTTGTGATCCCAACATAGAACGATCCGTCAGCGCACCGCAGCATGTAGACGAAATAGGTTTTCATCGCTCGCTCATCTGCGCACAGCCGCAGGTTTAGAAAGCCGTCGCTCACACTCCCGTCCTTCGCCCTTCGACTCCGCTCCACTTCGACTCGCTACGCTCGCTCAGTGTCGCTGCGCTCAGGATGACAAGCCGCTACGCGGCTCCGCTCAGGATGACAAGCCGCTACGCGGCTCCGCTCAGGATGACAAAGTTAGAGTGACCCTGACACGATTGCGCGGGCCTGAAGGTACTCGGGAGGCGGGGCGGATTCGAACTCCATGATCGTGCCGTTGCGCGGATGCTCGAACTTCAACCGCCAGGCGTGCAAGGCTTGGCCCGGGAGATCGAATCGCGGTTCTTTGCGTCCATAAACTGGGTCGTTAAGTAGCGGGTGACCGATCGCCGCCAGGTGGACGCGGATTTGGTGCGTCCGTCCGGTTTCGAGACGAAACAACAGTTCGGCGTGTCGCGCAAAGGCTTCGCGTACTTCGTAGTGTGTGATCGCCGGCTTCCCCGCGGTAGCGATTGCGAACTTCAACCGGTTGCGCGGGTCGCGACCGATCGCGCCTTCGATTGCGCCGCGCGGATTCTGCGGCACGCCGCGAACGAGCCCAAGATACTCTCGCTCGATCTGCCGGCGCTTCATCGCCTCGCGAAGCGCGCGAAGGCTTTCCTCGCGTTTCGCGATGACGAGCAGCCCGGACGTGTCGCGATCGAGCCGGTGGATGAGTCCGGGACGCAGCGCGTCACCCGGCAGCTCGGACTGCACGTATGCGAGCACGGCGTTGACGAGCGTGCCCGTCGTTGCGCCGACAGCCGGATGCGTGACCATTCCGGCCGGCTTGTCCACGACCAAGAGGTCGGCATCTTCGTAGATGACGTCGAGCGCGATCGCTTCGGGCGTCGCACTCAGCTGCATGGGCGGGCGAACCTCAAACTCGAGAACGTCGCCCGCTTCCAATGGACGGCTGGGCTTTGCCGGTGCGCCGTTGACCAACAGCTCGCCGCGGCGGGCGCCGCGTGCTACGAGCGAGCGCGACGCGCCGCAGAGCGACGCCACGACGACGTCGGCGCGCTTTCCGACGTGTTCAGCGGTGACGACGTGTAACAAGACTAGAGAGAAGGAGCAGACCGACGCCGACGGTGATGCACGAATCTCCGAGGTTGAAAATGTTCGGCCAAATCCGGTAGAAGTCGATGAAGTCGATCACATACCCGTAATGTAAGCGATCGACGATGTTCCCGATCGCGCCGCCAACGATCATCCCAAACGCGATGCGGACCGTGCGCGACCGCGCGGCGGCATCGCGGAAGCTGAACCAAAAGAGGACGAGCACGACGATTGCCATGCCGATCAGCATGACCGCGTTGCTGCCGAACAACCCGAACGCGCCGTGAACGTTGCGTTCGTACGTCCACTTCAGGAGATTCGGAATGACCACCCGGCTCTCGCCGGGTAGGAACAACCGCATGACCAGACGTTTGCTGAACTGGTCGGCCCAGAGAACCAGAATCGCCACGCCCGCGATGACGAGCGTGTTGGCTAAGCTGCCGTAGCGTCTAAAGACTTGGTTGCGGGACAAATTGATAGAACCATCCTGCGACGTTGAGGAATGCATCGTTGACGAGCACGAGTCCAACCACGATGAGAAACGCCCCGGCGGCGACTTCGAGCGCGCCGAGAGCGCGTTTGATTCGGCCCAGCCACGGGAGAACGACGCCGATCGCGGCCGCCGTTACGAGGAACGGCAACGCGAGCCCCAGGCAATAGAAGGCAAGCAGCAGCGCGGCCTGCCCGCTGTGCTGCTGTGAGGCAATTGCCAAGATGCCGGCGAGAATCGGGCCGATGCACGGCGACCAGCCGGCGGCGAAGGCCATTCCGACGATCCCCGAGGTCCAAAGCGTCCGGCGATCGCGGACGACGTGGACGCGCACGTCGCGCATGAGCCAGGGAAGGCGGATCAAGCCCATCATGTGCAGCCCGAGAATCACGACGATCACTCCGCCGATCTGCGCGATGAGCACGCGGTTTGCATCGAGCACGGCGCCGATGGCGCTGGCGCTCAGTCCGAGTGCGACAAAGATCAGACTGAAGCCGATAACGAACGCGATAGCGTGTGCGAGCGTTTGCGCGCGCACCGCTGCGGTCGGCCGCGCTCGCAGATCTTCGAGGCTCTCCCCCGTGAGCAGCGATAAGTATGCGGGGACCAGCGGAAGGACGCACGGCGATACGAAGGAAACGAGGCCCGCAAGGAAGGCGATGCCGGCGGTAATGTGTGTCGTCGCGCTCATGCGCCGAAGATTGTTATAAATGCAGCACTGGTTCACCTATCCAAACATCGACCCGGTCGCGATTCATCTCGGGCGGTTCAACGTTCATTGGTACGGCATCGCCTATCTGGTGGCGTTCGTGCTCGTCTATCTCTGGATGAGCCGTCCGGCGGGCCGGCGGCGGCTCGGCTTGACGCGCGAGCAAATCCAGGATTTCCTTTTTTATGCGCTGGTCGGCGTGCTCGTGGGCGGACGAACCTTCTTCGTCATCAACGACATCATCAGCAAGCACGACGCGTCGTTTTATCTTTCCAATCCCATCAACTTCATCGCGGTTTGGAACGGCGGCATGGCCTTTCATGGAGGATTGATCGGGGTACTCGTTGCGATGTGGCTCTTCATTCGCAAGCATCCGGGTCTCAAATACGTCGTCGTCGGCGATGAAGTCGTGATGATGCTTCCGATCGGCATAACGCTGGTGCGCGTCGTGAACTTCATCAACGACGAGCTTTGGGGCGACGTCTGCCGCCCCGATCATCCATGGTGCATGATGTTTCCGTCTGCGCCCCTCGTCGGTGGATCCCAAGCCTACCGCCATCCGTCACAAATCTACGAGGCGATTCTCGACATCCTCACGCTGCCGATTCTGCTGATCGTCTATCGGCTGAAGCCGAACGACGGCGTCGTGGCGTGGACGTGGTTCGCGCTCTACGGCGTCACGCGCAGCCTCGCGGAGCTCTGGCGCCAAGCCGACTTCACGTTAATGGGGATTACCGGCGGGCAGCTCTATGCGCTTCCGATGATCGTCATCGGCGTTGCCGGCATCCTTTACTCGGCGACGCGGGGCTCACGGACCGAAGCTCGCGCGGCATCGGCTTGATTGACACGTCGCTAAGCGTCGCCGCACGCTATCGGACGCTGCGCGCGGCGATCGACGAAGAAACCCGAAACTGCGGCCGAGACCCGCGCAGCGTGACGCTGGTCGGGATCGGGAAAGGGCACTCGATCGATGTGCTTTCGGTCGCTATCCAGGCCGGTCTGAGCGATCTCGGCGAGAGCTATCTGCAAGAGGCTCGTCTGAAGCTCCCGGCGCTTCCGCCGGTGCGAAAGCATTTTGTCGGCCACGTTCAGACCAACAAAGCCAAGGCGATTGCCGCGACGTTCGACCTCGTGCAGAGCGTCGATCGCCCGCGAGCCGGCGCCGCGCTCTCCAAGGCAGCGCTCGAACTTGGCAAGAGATTGCCCGTGCTCTTACAGCTCAACATTTCGCCGGTCGAGCGGTTCGGTTGCCCGCCCAACGAGGCGACGAAGCTGGCCGAAGCGCTCCGCGGCCAACCGGGCCTGCGTCTGGAGGGCGTGATGGCGATCGGACCGCTCACCGCGAACCGCGATGCAATCCTGCGCGCTTTCGAGCTCGCCGCCAAGACGTTGGCCCGCATAGGTGGAAGTACGCTCTCAATCGGCATGTCGGGCGATTGGCAACACGCATTGCGAGCCGGCTCAACGATGCTGCGCATCGGAGAGGCGCTCTTTGGCCCGCGTCCCGGCAAGGGGAGGTACTCGTGAGCATGTTCAGCAAGATCGGATCGTTCTTTTCGATCCGTGATGACGAGGAAGAGTACTACAACGACGAGGTTTCGGCGCGCGTCGTTCCGCTTTCGAGCGCGGGCCGGCGCGGCGGAACGCAGGTGAGCGTCTATTCGCCGCGCAGCTATCAAGACGTCGTCGAAATCGCCGACTCGCTGCGCAACCGCCAAGTCGTCATCGTGAACCTGCAGAATGCCGATCGAACGCTCTTGCAGCGCGTCGTCGACTTCACGTCCGGCGTGGCCTATACGATCGACGGCAAGATCCAAAAACTCGCCGAGTCGATCTATCTGGTCGTGCCCGCCGGCATCGTCGTCAATGCCGCCGGTCTGCGCGAGTCGATGATGGCCGACGGCACTTTCGATTTCATGGCAAATAGAACGTAGGAGCGCTAGCGATGCAAAAGATTACACCGGTCGACATCCAGCACAAGAGCTTCAAAAAGGCGTTGCAAGGTTACGACCGCGCGGACGTCGATCAGTTTCTCGACGAGGTCATCGAGACGCTCGAAGACGAAGCGCAGCTGCGCGCCGCGCTCGAAGCTGACATTGCCGACCACAAAGAGCGGATCAGTCACTTTAAAGCGATGGAGGAATCGCTGCAGAACACGTTGGTGCTCGCGCAGCGCACCGCCGATGAAGTCAAGGCTTCCGCCCATAAAGAGGCCGACCTGATACGCGAGAAGGCGCGGTTGGCCGGCGAGCGCGAGATCGCCGGTTACAACGATGCGATCGCCGAGGTGCGGCGCGAGCATCAGCGCGCCGTGGAGGCTGCGGAGAAGGCTCGCAGCGAGCTGCGCAGTTTGCTGATGACGCATCTCGCGCTGCTCGAGCGCGGCGACACAAGCACCAACGGCGAGCGCCAGCGACCGACGACCGTCGAGAGCAACGCGCTCGAGGAATCGCCGCCGAAGGAAGACACGACCCGCATCACGGTTTACTAATTGGCGTGCGTCGCGGTGTTGCCGGGGGACGGCATCGGCCCCGAGGTAACGCATGCCGCCGCGCGTGTTTTACGTTGCGTCCGTCCGGACGTCGAGTGCACGGAGGCGCTCGTTGGCGGCGCCGCGCTCGCACAGGGCCTCTCCGCGTTGCCGGCGGAAACGCGCGAGCTCTGCGAGCGCAGCGACGCGATCTTGTTCGGCAGCGTCGGCCTGCCTGAATACGAGGGCAAGCCGCTTGCAGAGCGCCCCGAATACGCGCTGTTTGCGTTGCGCCGCGACTACGAGCTCTACGCCAACCTCCGTCCGGTGCGCGTCTTTCCGGGATTGGAATCCGCATCATCGCTCAAGCCCGAGCTCGTGCGCGGCCTCGACCTGCTCGTCGTGCGCGAGCTGACCGGCGGCATCTACTACGGACAACCGAAAGAACAGCGCCGCGTTGAGGGCGTCGATGAGGCGGTCGACACGATGATCTACCGCGCGCCGGAGATCGAGCGCATCGCGCGGACTGCGTTCGAGTGCGCGCGCCGCCGCCGCAAACATCTCACGTCGGTCGACAAACAGAACATCCTGGAAACCTCGCGACTTTGGCGGCGCGTCGTTACGGAGACGTCACGCGACTTTCCCGACGTGCACCTCGAGCATTTGCTAGTGGACAATGCGGCCATGCAGCTCGTACGGCGCCCAGGCGATTTCGACGTCATCGTCACCGAGAATATGTTCGGCGACATCCTCTCCGATGAGGCTGGCATTCTCACCGGCTCGATCGGAACGCTTCCCAGCGCGAGCCTCGGCACGCGGGGATCGCCCGGGCATCAGTTCGGTCTCTACGAGCCGATCGGGGGCACGGCGCCCGACCTTGCCGGCAGAAACGTCGCGAATCCGACCGCGGCGATTCTTTCGGCCGCAATGCTGCTGCGTTATTCGCTCGCCGACGAAACGAACGCCGCGCGCATCGAGGATGCCATCGAACGAACCTATCGCGACGGCCTGCGCACCGCTGAACTTGCTGGTCGCGGAGAGCCGACACTCTCGACAGACGCATTTACCAATGAGGTTATTTCCCGCATTCGTGAAGATCGCGCGGAACCCAGCCGGCATGGATCGCAATGACGCCCGCATCGCCGGCGACCTCGTAGACCAGACGCCGAACGCCGCTGGCGCTTTTGAACCAGGGTGAAGCAATCAGCGTAATGTCGCTCATCTCCGAGTATGGCTCATCGCTGGCGCCGCCGCTGGTGGCGGCATAAAAGCTGACGATCGGGGTCTCCCGATCGCCCCGCTTAAACCCACCGACGGTCTGCAAGTTTGCCGGCTTGCGCGAGCGTCATCCCAAACTTGACGGCTCCGACGCCGGACGTCGAGATCGCAGCAACGCGCCGATCCCAGCGCACGCGAGCTTTCTCAGGGAAATCACCCGCGTCTCAAACCTTCGTCGTTTCGTCGGCGACTTTGCGGCCAATGAAGTCGATGAAACGCAAGTGGAGCACGGCGTGTTCGTGCGGGTGCTGCGCGATCCAGGCGGACCGCCAGCGCGCGAGCGCGTCGCGCTTCAGCGCGATCACCGCGTCGTCGTCCATCTCGATGTAACGCTGCAGGTCGAGGCTAATGATGACGGTGTCCTTGGGGCGCAATTCGAAACCGACGACGACGTCCGGATATTGGCGTTTCAGCTGCGCGAGGTCGTTCAGCATGGCGGTATCCGCACGCTGCTGCGGCGCCGGCGAGCTGCAGGCGGCAACGATCGCGGCCAGCGCAAGAATGCGTATGTCGGTCATCGTGCGGTAACGATTCGGCCATGGCTATCCGCTACCATGCGCGGATGGACGGGATCGCTTGGGCCGCTAGCGCGATGGTAGCCGCGCGGACGCGGCTGGAAATCGCCACGCAGAATTTGGCCAACGTTTCAACCGACGGTTTCCGGCCCATCGCGGCGCACGGCTTCTTGACTGCACTCGGCGTGACAATTTCGCGCGAGCGAGTTCTCGAACCAGCTGGGTCAATCCGCGCCGCCGGTCTCGTTTCGAACGGGGTTGACGCCATCGCGGAGATGATCGACGTGCTCGCCGCCGAGCGCGCTTTCGAAAGCGCGCAAAAAGCGGTTGCCGCGATCGACGCAGCGCGTCAAAAATCGGCCGAGGCGGCTCGCATCAAATAGGAGGTTCGACGGAATGGATCGCGCGCTCTTCGCGGCCGCCAGCGGCATGGCGGCGCAGCAACGCAATCTGGACACGATCGCCGACAACTTGGCCAACGCCGACGTCGTCGGCTTCAAAGGCTCGGCGCAGAGGTTTGCGGAGCTGGTTGCGCCCGGAGAAGCCGTACTGGGCACCGTAGCTTTGGGACCGCGCACGCTCTTCGCGCAAGGCAAACTCGCGCGCAGCCCGGGCCCGTTCGATCTCGCAATCGAGGGGCCCGGATTTTTCAAGCTGGTCGATGCGCACGGCCGGCTTCGCTACACGCGCGACGGCGCGTTTTCGCGGGCCGCGGATGGAACGCTGCGCAACGCGCAGGACCTCCGCCTCGCCGGCGTTCGCATTCCCGCCGACGCGCTCTCGGCGACGGTCGGCGCCGATGGGAACGTAGAGGCGACGTTTTCGAACGGTAAACGTACGATCGGGCAGATTCGCCTGACCGAGTTCGTCGCGCCCGAACGGCTGCGCGACGTCGGTGGCGCGCTCTTCGAAGCGACGCCCGATTCCGGAAAACCGCGCGAGGTCGTACCCGGTTCCGACGACGGACCGAAATTGCGCTTCGGCATGCTCGAGGAGTCGAACGTCACGATCATCGACGCGATGATGCAGATTCTCACCGCCCAGCGCGCCTACGAATCCAATGCCAAGGGCGTACAGGCAGCCGACGAGATGCTGCGGATCGCCAACAATCTCCAACGTGGATAGCGTGACGGCGCGCCGCGCCGGCGAGCTGTTCGAGGCGATGCTGCTCGCGCCGATTCTGCGACCGATGATCGCCGGCGCCGGAATGTTGGGCGATTACGAGCTCTATCTACTCGCTCACGAGGTCGCGCGGCACGATCGGCGCGGATTCGCCGCACTGATCGCGGCACGCCTGGAGAACGCGAGATGATCGACAGCGAACGCGAGGAACGAGTTCGAGCGCTGCTGCCGCTCACGCGCAAACTCGCCAGGCGCCTGCGACGGCTCGTTCCGAATCTCGACGTCGACGATCTCGTCGGCGACGGCTGCGTTGGGTTGATGCGCGCAGTCGATTCGTTCGATCCGCATCGCGGACCGCGACTCGACGATTACGCGCGCAGACTGATCGTCGGCGCTATGCTCAACGGGATCCGCCGAATGGACCCGGTTTCGGAACGTGCACGCCGCATCGTCCGCGACGGCGAAAACCAGCGGTACGCGGTCGCCGCTTCGCGCGGCGACGTTCCGAGCGTTGCAGAAATGGAAACGCGATGTCCCGGATACCGGCGCGCAGTGGCTGCAGCCTATCGAGGGCAGCCGCTCTCGCTCGATGCACCGCTGCCGATTGGCGAATCGCTCTCCGGCGATTGGAGCGACGATCCGGCGCGTATCGTCGAAGCGCGTTCCGAGCGCGCGCATCTCGACGCCTTGATCTCGGGCCTTTCGCCGCGCCAGCGTCAAGTCGTGCTGCTTCACTACTTCAACGGCAAGTCGCTGCGCGCCGTCGGCAAGCAGCTTGCGATTTCACCGCAGCGTGCTTCGCAGCTGCACATCAGCGCGATTGCCGGGCTCAAACGTTTAGCATGCAGACTACCGGCCCATGCTCCGCCGCATTGAAACTGAGGAACCTACCGCTCTACCGCTCCAGGTAGGCGCCGGCCGCTCCGAAGCAATCGTCCCGAGCGTTCCGGAGGCGGAGCTCGAGACCGCGCTGCTGCCATACGACCATCCGCGCTGGGTGAAGGATGCCGTCGCTGTTTCGCAGCGTGCCCGCGAGATAGTCGCCAAGCTGCGTCCGGCGGCGCTGCACGTTCTCTCGTTCTGGGATCATCGCATCCGCTCGATTGTCGTGGGGGGCCGGCGCGTTGCGATCGATGCGAGTGGCTGCTACCGCGCCGACGCTTGAGCGTCATCCGCGCAAGTGCGCCGCGATCGCGATTGCGAGCGTGGCCGCGCCGAGAAAGACGAAGTAGATGAGCCCTTGCGCGAAGGCGAGTACGTCATGGATCTCGTTGCGATGCCGTTGCATTCGGGTAACTCCTCTCAGTTCTACCCCGTATGCTCGCACGCAATGCTGATAACGGCCGTAAGGCCGGCTGTGATTCTACTGAATTTTATCGCCGGCGTGAAGTAGTCCGCATCTACATCCCGCTCCCGCGGCCGTTTGCTTCGCACATCCTGTGCTCAGCTGCACTCGGCCTCTGCGCTGCTCTCGCCCTCCATGGCTCCGCAGCGCATTCACACGCCGCTGGAACGGGACGTAGATGCGGACTACTTCACGCTTGCGATAACGCAGGCAGGAATAAGTTCTTTCCTGTCATGCGTTCGGGGATAGGCAGTCCCATGATCGTAAGCAGCGTCGGTGCGACGTCGCCCAGTTTTCCGCCGGCTGCGAGCGTTCCACACAGATCCTTCGCGACGATGACGAACGGTACCGGATTGGTCGTGTGCGCGGTCAGCGGATTTCCGGCTGCATCGAGCTTCTGTTCGGCGTTGCCGTGGTCGGCGGTGATCGCAAGCAAGCCGTTTGCGTGAAGGACGCTCTCGGCTAGAGGCCCCAGGCATTCGTCGATGATCTCGACGCCTTCGATCGTCGGTTGCCATTTGCCGGTGTGCCCGACCATGTCGGCATTCGCATAGTTCATTACGATGGCATCGTATTGCCCGCTTTCGATCGCCTTGACCGCCGCGTCGGTAATTTCGCGCGCGCGCATCGCCGGCGCCAAATCGTACGTCGGCACCGAGCGGTCCGAAGGTATCAGCTCGCGCTCTTCAAGCTCGAATTGATCTTCGCGGCCACCGTTGAAGAAATACGTGACGTGCGCGTACTTTTCGGTCTCGGCAAGGCGGAGCTGGTGCAGACCTTCGCGAGCGAGTATCTCACCAAACGTGTCGTACTGCGGGCGCGGCCCGAAGAGTACCGGGTTGGTGTACTCCTCGTCGTACTTCGTCATGGTGGCGAAGAACGGATCGCGATATCGCTTTGAGGGGAAGACCCCGAAGCCGTCATCGTAGTACAGCGTCGTCCCGGCGTTAAACGCGGTTGTCAGCTGACGCGCCCGGTCCGGGCGAAAGTTGAAGAAGACGAACGCATCGCCGTCTTCGATCCGGCGAGTCTGCCCGACGATCGTCGGAAGGACGAACTCGTCATCTTCACCGCGCGCGTAAGCCTGCGACACGGCCGACAACGCGTCGGCGGCGTGATGTTCGGCGCGGCCATTCGCGAGCAAATCGTAGGCGCGTTGAGTGCGCTCCCAGCGACGATCGCGGTCCATCGCGTAGTAGCGCCCGGTCACGCTGGCGATCGATCCGGTGAGTCCGACCGCAGCGAGCTTTGATTCGAGTTGCTCGACGTAGCCGCTCGCCGAGCGCGGCGGCGTATCGCGTCCGTCGAGAAAGCAGTGGATGGCGATCGCGACGCCGGCGGCGACGGCCGCATCGATCAACGCGAAAAGGTGGGCGATCGAGCTGTGCACCCGGCCGTCCGACAGCAGCCCCATGAAGTGCAGCGTTGCGCCTCGCGCGGCGACGTGATCGGTTGCCCGCCGCAGCGTCTCGTTTTCGCCGAACTCGCCGGTACGAATCGCCTCGTCGATGATCGTGACGCCTTGCGGAACGACGCGTCCGCTGCCGAGGTTCATGTGCCCGACTTCGCTGTTTCCCATCACGTCTTTGGGAAGGCCCACGGCTTCGCCCGATGCTTGGAGCGTCGTGTGCGGCCATCGTTCCAGCAAAGCGTGCCAATTCGGCAGCTTCGCGGCGGCAATCGCGTTGCCGCGAGCAGCCTCGCGGCAGCCCCAACCGTCGAGCACCGCAAGCACGACGGGCCGGTAATTCATACAGAGTTGGCAATCAGCGTTGCGAACCCGTCGGGATCGAGCGAGGCGCCGCCGACGAGGCCGCCATTGACGTTGGGTTGCCGCATGTATCCAGCCACGTTCTCCGCCGTCATACTTCCGCCGTACAGAATTGGCGTTGCGTCGAGGCCCGCCAGGCACGCGCGAATCGTTTCCATGACGCGATCCGCCTCCTCCGGCGGGCAGTTTTTGCCCGTGCCGATTGCCCAGATCGGTTCGTACGCGATGATCACGCGCGCGAGCTCGCTGGGTGGAAGGCCGTCGAATGCCGCTAGCGTCTGCGCCTTCACGCGCTCGTCGGTTGCGTTCGCGTTACGTTCGTCGAGCGTTTCCCCGACCGCGACGATCGGCGTGAGGCCTTGTTCGAGAGCGGTTCTCACTTTCAAGTGGACGGTGCGATCGGTCTCGTTGCAGAACGCGCGCCGCTCGGAATGTCCGAGAATCACGTGAGTCACGCCGAACTCGCGCAGCATGGGCGCGCTGATTTCGCCGGTGAATGCCCCTTCGAGTTCCCAGTGCATCGTCTGCGCACCCAAATGAACGCGGGTGCCGCGGAGCCGCGCGGACGCGGATGGAATCGAAAGAAACGGCGGTGCGATCACGATTTCGACGTGCTCGGGAAGCGTCGCGGCATTCGGCAGAAACGCGTCGAGGAATGCAGCGGTCTCGGCCGCCGTCTTGTGCATTTTCCAATTGCCGGCAAGGATGATTCTACCGTTCAAGCGCGGCGACTCCGGGAAGGGTCTTGCCTTCGAGATATTCGAGCGTCGCGCCGCCGCCCGTCGAGACGTACGTCATTTTTGAAGCGAAGCCGAGCATATGCGCCGCCGCCGCTGCATCGCCGCCGCCGACGACGCTGACCGCGCCGGCAGCAGTCGCGCGTGCGATCGCCTCGCCCACGACTTGCGTTCCGTGGCGGTACGCAGGCTTTTCGTAGACGCCCATCGGTCCGTTGAAGACGATCGTCTTCGCGCGTTCGATAGTTGCGGCATACGCGCCGGCGGTCGCCGGGCCGATGTCGAGGATCATCTCGTCGCCGATGGCGTCGATTCCAACGGCGTGCGCCTGCGCTTCGGCATCGACCGTGGGCGCGACGATCGCGTCGGATGGGAGCAACAGGACGACGTCGCGCTCCTTTGTGAGCGCCAGTATCCGTCGAGCCGGTTCGAGATCGTCATCGCGCAGCGATTTGCCGACGTCGACGCCAGAAGCCGCCAGCAGGGTGTTGGCCATTCCTCCACCGACGCAGAACGCATCGACCAACTCCGCCAGGCGCTGCAAGACGCCCATCTTGTCTTTGATTTTTGCGCCGCCGATCGCACAGACGAACGGTTTTGCAGGATGGTCGGTCAACCGCGAGAGTGCCGAGAGTTCGGCCTGCATCAGAAAGCCGGCCGCGCTGGGGAGCAGATGCGCGATGCCCTCGGTTGAGGCGTGCGCGCGGTGCGCGGTCGCGAACGCATCGTTGATGTAGTAATCGCCGAGCTGCGCCAGGCGCTGCGCGAACGAAGGGTCGTTGCGCTCCTCCTCAGGGTGGAAACGCACGTTTTCGAGCAGCAGCACGTCGCCGTCGTGCAAATTGTTAACGGCGGCCTGTGCGACATCGCCGACTGCGTCGTCGGCAAACGCAACCGCAATGCCGAGGCGGTCGGAGAGCGCCTGCGCGACCGGGCGCAGCGAAAGGCTCGGTTGCGGCTTGCCGTCCGGGCGTCCGAGGTGCGAAAGCACGATCGTGCGCGCGCCGTGTTCGTGAAGCCAACGCAACGTTGGAAGTGCCGCATCGATCCGCGCGAAGTCGGCGATCCTCCCGCGCTCATCGAGCGGCACGTTGAAATCCTCCCGAACCAAGACGCGTTTGCCTCGAACGTCGAGATCGTCGAGCTTTCGAAAAGCCACGAAGTTACGCGGTTGCTGGAATTGTCGTGAGCACCATGGCGGTCAGCTCCGCGAGCCGGCACGAGTAGCCCCACTCGTTGTCGTACCAGGCGGCAATCTGAACGAGGTCGCCATTGGCGTTGGTGAGCTTCGCGTCGATGATCGAGCTGTACGGATTCTTCTTGAAGTCGCTGGAGACCAGCTCGTCCTCCGTGTGGGCAACATACTTGCTGAGTTCGCCCTCGGCTGCGCCACGCAGAATCGCATTGAGCTCGGCTTTCGTCGTCGGCTTGCGGGTCTGCGCAACGAGATAGATCATCGAAACCGTGGGCGTTGGCACGCGCAGCGCGAATCCGTCGAACGTGCCCTGGACTTCCGGAATCGTAAGGTAGAGCGCCTTCGCCGCGCCCGTCGACGTCGGTATGATATTGGTGGCGGCATTGCGCGCGCGCCGCGGATCTTTGTGCGGACCGTCAAGCACGTTTTGATCGTTGGTATACGAGTGAATGGTCGTCATGAAGCCTTTGACCCAGCCCAGTGCGTCGACGACCGGCTTGACGGCGGTTGCCAGACAGTTGGTCGTGCAGGATGCGTTCGAAATAACGTGATGCTTGGCGGGATCGTAGCGGCGGTCATTGACGCCGAGCACGATCGTGATGTCTTCGCCGGTGGCCGGCGCGGAGATGATGACTTTTTTTGCGCCGCCGCTATCGATGTGAGCCCGCGCCCTCTCCGCATTGGTGAACAGACCGGTCGACTCGATGACGACGTCGACTCCGAGATCGCTCCATGGAAGCTTCGCCGGATCGCGCTCCGCGAAGACCCGGATACGCTGGCGGTCGATTGACAACGTTCCCTCCTGCGCCGCGACGCTGCCCTCGTACATCCCGTAGTTGCTGTCATACTTGAAGAGGTGCGCGCATTGCTGCGCGTCGATCAGATCGTTAATCGCAACGATATCGATGTCGGGATGGCGTTCCACCACCGCTTTCGTGAAGTTTCGTCCGATGCGGCCGAAGCCGTTGATTCCAATGCGCATGAGCGCGTTTACCGGATGGCTTTCGCGCTCCCCTGCCCGTTGCGAAGTTGCTCGGCCAGCCGGCTCAGCGTACCGAGCCGGCCGCTGACGGTCGGTTTCGCCACCGGCGGATTGCAACGCCGACCGAGTTCGGCGAGCGACTCATCCGGGTACCGTAGCCGCAGTTCGGCAACCTCGCGCAACGCCGGCGAAAGTCTCGGCAATCCATACGCGCTTTGGAGATACTCGATGACGCGGCGGTGCGCCGCCGCGGCTTGCGCCGAGCGCTGCAAGTTTGCAGCTTCGGTGTTCACCAGGCGGTGAATGCGGTTCTTCGTTTCGCGCAAGGCGCGCACGTCCTCGAGTCGCAGCACCGCTCCGAATGCGCCGATTCGGGTCAGCAGTTCGACGATCGCATCGAAGTCTTTGAAGTACAGCACGTTGCGGCCCTTGCGGCGCGCCTGCTTCGGAGCGGCTCCGGCGCTGCGAAGCATCCATGCTAACCGTTGAGCCACATCGGCGTTTTTCGCGACGAACTCGAGATGGTATCCGTGCGCGCCGGCCGCCAGCGATCCGCAGGCGAGAAAGGCGGCGCGAACTTCGATCAGACGATCGCACTTGCGAACCGGTTTGCCGGGCACCGATTGCAGGCCCGGCGGAAGGGCGATCGCAAACGTGGGAAGACGCTGAAGACGCGTCGGCGCACGTGTTTGGATGTGGCGCGCTTTGCGCTCGTCGAGCAGCGACCAAAAGAGCCGCGCCACCGCATTACGGTGCGTAATGAACTCGCCAGCCGTACTTCCGTAGAGCGCGAGACCGGCGAGCAACGCTTGGCGGCAGTGGCTCTCTCCGGGGACGTCGCGCGCGAGCGCATCCTTCGTATCCGCCGAAATCACAGCCACTCCGAATCGTCTTTGCGCGAGTCGATAATCTCGTAGAGGTCGGCGGCTTTAACGCCCGGCGTCACGCGGAGCGGCACTTCGTGGACGCGCACCGTGACGAACTTCGTCGCGTAGTGGATTTCGAGAACGTCGCCGGGCTTGACCTGATAGCCCGGTTTGAGCGGCCTGCCGTCCTTGGTAATCCGCCCGTGCTCGAGCGCTTCGTGCGCTTCGCTGCGCCGCTTCGCCAACCGCGATACCTTCATGAACTTATCGAGCCGCACAGGCCCTCAATTCAACGATTCGAAGGCACCGGCATTCGGACTCGGACACATTCGTCGCCCGACATCGTGCCGGGCTCCTATCGACTGCCTCGCGCCTCCCGCCATCCGTGGCTCCGGCGCTCGGTCAGACGGTCCTCGTCCCGAATGCCGGAGCCTTCGAAGACGCTGGAATTGACATGATGCGATATATCGAATAGTATCGCGATATTGGAGGTTCAAGCGATGAACATGGGGTTTTGGCACGATCCGCGCTCGGGGTGGTGGAGCTGGCACGGTCGAGGGTTTCACAAGCGGCCCACGCGGATGCGGCGCGGCATTTTGAAGTTCATTCTGCTCAAGCTGCTCTCGGAGTTGCCGCGCCACGGATACGAGCTGATTCGCGCGGTTCGCGAGAAGGGCTTGGCGGGCGCCGCGGGCTCTATCTATCCGCTGCTTTCGGCGCTCGAAGCTGCCGGATTGATCACCGGGCGCGACGAGGGCGACCGCCGGATCTACGAGATCGCGGAGAAGGGCCGCCGCCTGCTCGAAGAACATATCGCCGATCTCCGCCACTTTTTCGAAGATGAGGACGAGGACGACGCGACGAGCGGGCCGGGCGAACAGCTTCGCGAGTCGGCCGCTCGATTGATGCAGTCGATCTCGCAGCTCGGTCCTTCGTCGAAGCCGGAAACAATCGAGCGCGTTCGCGAGTTATTAGACGAAGTTCGCAAACAAATTTACGAAGTGCTGGCTGAGGAGTAGAGGTTCGCCATATGGCGCAAGCGCGAGCGGTGCAACGCCGCGGTGTCAACGTTTTCGAGGAGGGGAAGCCGATGTGGCAGATCCTCCTCGTCTTTCTCGTGCCCTTCATGCTCAGCAACGTCCTGCAATCCGTCTCGCAGACGATGGCGAGCATCTGGATCGGGCGCTTGATCTCGACGCAGGCGCTCGGCGCGATCTCGGCGGTCTTCCCGATCGTCTTCCTCTTATTCTCGTTCGTCTTCGGCGTCTCGAGCGGCGCCAGCGTGCTGGTAGGTCAGGCCTTTGGAGCTAACGATCATCATAAGGTTAAAAGGATCGCAGGCACGGTAATCGCGGCGGCTCTCTATCTTGGCATCATCGTCGCCGTTCTCGGCGCGTTTGGTTCGCCGACCGTACTTGGATGGCTTCGGACTCCGCCCGACATCATCGGGCAGGCAGACGCGTATGCCCGAGTGCTCTTCCTGACGATGCCGGTCTTTTTCGTCTACTTCGTCTACGCGACGATTCTGCGGGGCACCGGCGACTCGACTACGCCGTTCTACGCTTTGATCGTTTCGGCGGTGCTAGCGATCGTCATCACGCCGCTCTTCATCGTCGGTGTCTTCGGACTGCCGAAGCTCGGTGTCGTTAGCGCCGCGGTCGCCGGACTCATCGCCAACGCAGCGGCTCTCGCGTGGTTGCTGTACTATCTCCACCGGCGCGATCACCTTTTGAAATTCGATCGCGAGACGCTCGAGGATATGCTGATCGATTGGAAGATCTTGCTCGCGGTCGTCAAGATCGGCGTGCCGACGGGTTTGCAAGTGATGATGGTCTCGCTTGCCGAGATCGTGATCATCGGGCTGGTCAACAATTTTGGATCCAGCGCAACGGCGGCATACGGCGCCGTCAATCAGATCGTCGGCTACGTGCAGTTCCCGGCCATCTCGATCGGCATCTCGGCGTCGATCTTCGCCGCGCAATGTATCGGGGCGCGGCGTGAGGACAAGCTCGGCAGCGTGATTCGCTCCGCGGTTGGGCTGAACTACGTGATCGGGGGCATCATCGTCGGCCTGTGCTATATCTTCGCATGGCAGATTCTCGGGTGGTTCATTACCGACGCGCACACGTTAGCGATCGCGCACGGGCTCCTGATGCTCGTGTTATGGAGCTATCTGCTGTTCGGAAACTCGGCCGTCCTCAGCGGCGTCATGCGCGGGAGCGGCACGGTGCTCTGGCCGACGATTAACGGAATCTTTGCGATTTGGTGTGTCGAACTCCCGGCAGCGTACATTTTGATGCACTACCTGGGCCTCAAAGGCGTTTGGCTCGGCTACCCAATCGCCTACTGCGTGGTCCTGATGCTGCAGTTCCGCTACTACGAGTTCGTTTGGAAACGCAAGACCCACGAACGGCTGGTATGAAGAATGGGGCGCGCCGATTTCGACGCGCCCCGCTCTCTTCTGAAAATCCGGCGTTGGCCGGTCGAGAAGTAGGTACTAGTAGACGGCGTTCGCTCCGTAGACCGCAGCGTACGGATCAACCAGGCCCTCCGCGCTGCCGAGCTGGAAAATGAGCGATCCGCTCGGATAACTGAGGATGTCGACGACCGCGGCGGCATCGTCAGCCACGTAGGCTACCTTGTTCGTCTTGTTGATCGATACGTGGAACGGGGCGATGTATCCCGATCCGAGGGTACCCGTGATGCTCGTGTACGGCGGAGCGACGATATCGACTTTGGCGTTCGTCTGATCGCAGATGATGAGATTGCCGGTCTTGTCGATAGCCATGCCGCCGAGGTCTCCTAAACCTGAAATCGACAGCGGCGTTCCGCTGCAGCCGCTCAGACCCCCGACGTACTCGATGACGGATCCTGCGCCGCTCGTGTTCTCGTCGACGAAGACGTCGCCGGCCTTGTCGATCGCGACGCCCTGGGCGCCCCCGGTGAGCGAGCACGTGTTGATGGGCGTGTTGCTGGCCTGAGCGAACTCGACCACGGCGCCGTTGGCTCCAAAGTTCCAGTTGGCCGCATATACGTTGCCGCTCGTGTCGGCGGCGACGCCAATCGGGTCGGTCAGGCCGGAGCTATAGACGAACGACGGCGAGGAGCCGATCCATTCGGTGTTGCCGGCGTGCGCAAACTCGTTGATGACGAGGTTGACGTAGTCGGCTTCGTAGAAGTTATGCTGAGCGTCCACGAAATTGCCGTCCGGCCCGGCGATGCCGGTCGTGATCTGGCCGTCGTTAGCCCAGGTTACGTCGTTGTCGATGACCGAAACGTTGCCCGCGCCGGCGTCATTCACGAGGATGTGCCGTGGGCCGCCTAGCGCCGGATGTCCGTGCGTGCGATGGAAGCGCAGCAGCGGGAAAAACTTCGGCGCGATGCCCGTCTTCACGAGCTCTGAGATGGAATGGCGCGTCATGCTCATTCCGGATCCCGGCACGACCGACGTCGAGCCCTGCGATCCGCTCGAGCACGCGGTCAGTAAGATGAGCGCACCGCCTATGGTGGCTGCGCTCAAGGTTGCGATTCGCATTGACAGTGTCCTCCGAGTTAGGCGAGTGATGAAAAGTAGCTCGTAGCAAGTAGCTCGTAGCAATGAGCCGTCGACCTAGAAAAGATGCCGGGGGTAGGCTTCATCTCTGGGCCGAAGGTGGCGGTCTTTCGTGCGACCGTTTCGCAGCGCCTTTGCCGTGCGCAGGCCTACGTGCGTTTTTTGGCCTTGGGCGTAACACAGGTTCCGGTCGCGCGGCAGACGACGACCGGCGGGTCGAGCAGGTCGGCGGCGCTCTCGCCGATCTGCGGGCGCGCGGCGATGACCTTGCGCGCTTCGAACTCCATGCGGCGCGAAGTTTTACCGACCTTGACAATCGTGCCGCGCGCTTCGATGTAGTCGCCGGCGTTGACGGGCGCTAAGAACTCGACGCTGTCGTACGCGGCAAAGAGTCCCTCGTCGCCGTCAAGCCGGATCAGAAGCTCGGTCGCGACGTCGCCGAACAGCGCGAGCATGCGCGCGCCATCGACGAGACCGCCGCCGTAGTGCGCGTCCTGCGAGCTCATGCGAACCCGCAAGATCGCCGTTAAGCCTTCGCCAGTTCCCATAGTTCCTCGAGTTCGTCGGCGTCGAGATCGGAGAGGTTCTTGCCGTCGGCGCCGGCGCGCTGTTCCATGAATGCGAAACGTTTGTAGAACTTTTCGTTCGCCTCACGCATCGCGGTTTCGGCGTCGACTCCGAGCGCTCGCGAGAGGTTGACCAGCGTGAAGAAGATGTCGCCCAGCTCTTCGCGGACCATAGGATCGTCTTGGGGCAGGCGCCGCGCCTCCGCGAGCTCGCGCAACTCCTCGGAGAGCTTTTCGAGAATACCGTCGATGTTCGGCCAATCGAATCCGACGCGCGCGGCTTTCTCCTGCATGCGCTGCCCGCGCTGCAGGGCGCCGAGATGTTTCGGGATGCCGTCGAGCCGGCTCTTGCGCTTGCGCCCGGTCTTCTCGAGCGCTTTGAGACGCTCCCAGTTGCGCCATTGCGCGTCGACGTCTTCGATGACCGCGTCGCCAAAGACGTGCGGATGGCGCCGAACCATCTTGTTCGAAAGCGCGTCGACGACGTCGGCGATGCTGAACTTCCCTACCTCGGTCGCGAGCTGCGCGTGGAAGACGACTTGGAGCAGCAGGTCCCCGAGCTCTTCACAGAGTCCGTCGAGTTGCGAGAGTTCGATCGCTTCGACGACTTCAAACGTCTCTTCAATGAGATACGGAACGAGCGTACGATGCGTCTGCTCGCGATCCCAGGGACAACCCATCCGCAGTCGAGCCATGATCTCGACCAAGTCGTCCCACGAGTAGTGTGCGGACTGCGGCGGAAGCGGGACGAGCGGCATGGCAATTGACGCGGCGAGCGTTGCGCGCGGCACGCCCGGAACGATCTCGGTGGTGACGCCACGCGCCTCCAGCGCGCGAAGCAATGGAGGCAGGCCCGGGAAATCCGAGAGGGGATTTCCGAGCACGCCGAGCCCAAGCGTGCCACCACCAGACGCCGTGTCGAGGCGCTGCACGAAACTCGCGATCTCATCGCCGCCGCCGCGCACGAACAACGACGGATCGTCGACCATCCCGCGGACGATGCCGATGCCGTTGCGTTCGAGATAGGCGGTCAAATCCGGCGGCGCCATCAACACGACGGCGCGTCCGATCGCGCGCAGCGCATCGAGACTGCCGATCGTCAAGAGCCCGGGATCCCCCGGGCCTAGGCCAGCAATGCGCACGAGCACGGTGAGAGACCTAAGTTTCGGGGGCGTCCGCGTGACGCCCCCGTGTCCCTTCGATCAGCTCAGGGCGGAGCTTACTTTGGCGTGCTGCTCGGTGCGGGAGACGCGGCTGCCGATGCGCTCGCGGCCGGCCCGGGCGCCGCTGCGTTCGCGAAGACTCCCGCGAACTGCGGGTCGTTCACGACAATGGTCGCCTTTTGCTGGAGGCTCTGAAGAAACGGTTGAATCATCGGAGCTTCCTGCTGCTGCCGCAGCGTATCGGTGATTTGCGGCGTCGCGCTGGCGAGCGACGCTCGCTGCGCCGGTTGACGCGACTCTACCTGAATGATGTGATAGCCGAACGGCGATTTGATCGGCGGGCTCGTCGCCCCGATCGGCGCGGAGAAGGCGTACTTGTCGAATGCCGCGACCATTTGCCCGCGCCGGAAGGCGCCGAGCTCACCGCCCTTGTCTTTGGTTCCCGGGTCGGTTGAATACTGTTTGGCGAGAGCGGCGAAGCTCTGCCCCGACTTCAAGTCGGTCTCGACCTTCTGCGCCAACGCCAAATTCGGCACCAGAATATGGCGTGCGGTCACCTGTTCGGGCTTGTCGTAGGTTGCGTGATTCTTGTCGAAATACTGTTTGATCGAGGCGGGCGAGATCGTTACCTGTTTTGCCAGCGCTTTGTCAAGTATGGCTTGCTCGCGCAGGGCGGTACGTACGTCGGCTTCGGTAAGTCCTCGAGCCTTCAACATCTCGTCCCATGAACCGCTCGGAAAGTTCGCCTTGATCTGACTTTCACGCGCGTCGATTTCGGCGTCGGTGACAGTGATATTGTTGTTCTTTGCGTACTGCTGGATTAACGTCTCCTGCACCATTTGTTGCAGGACGGTGCGTGCCATCGGACTGCTCTCGAGCCGGCTATTGAAAGTGGATCGGCTGATCGGTTGGCCGTTCACCGTAGCGACCGCGCCACCGCCTGAGCACGCCGCCAACGGCGCGGCGATCAGAAGGGCGGCGAGGCCCACGGTGATGCGTTGGGCGTTCGACATCATTGCTCCGTAGGAAAGTTCAGTGCGTAGGAAGCGGGGCCTAAGGCCCCGCAGTGGCGGCCTGCTTCGCGCGCGGCGGTAGAGGTCCTGCTCAGGAACTCGGGGTATGCCGCCCTCGCTTAATTCTCAGGTTAATCGCTCGGGCGGCATACCCGCTCGTTCCCCTAAATAGCTTCGAGCAGCGATCGGAGCAGGGGCATCCAGCGTGCTGAAGCCGGCAAGGTGACGACGATCCGGCCTTCGCCGAACCGGAAGCGATTGCGCGTCAGGGACGCAAACTTTGGGATCGCCGCCGGGCTCAGCTCGAATCCGGAGCCGACGCCGAAGGTGAGGCGCCCATCGTCGACGACAACCCGCGTGACGCGCTTTTGTAGCGCAATCGCTCGCAACTTGGTCAGCTCGATCAGGTTGCGCAACGGTTCGGGGAAGGCGCCGAAACGATCCCGCACGCCGGCTTCGACCGCCTCGACCTGGCTCTGCGTGCGGGCTTTTGCCAGTTCTTGGTAGACCGCAATCTTCTGGGAGACTTGCGAGATGTAGTCGCTTGGAATGTATGCGTCGATCTTGACGTCGATGACCGCTTCGCGACGCTCTTCGAGCGAGGCCGGCGCGCCGCGTCGCTCGGCGATCGCTTCGGCCAGCAGCTCGCAATAGGTATCGAAGCCGACCGAAGCGATGAACCCGGACTGCGCCGATCCAAGCAAATTGCCGGCCCCGCGTATCTCGAGATCGCGCATCGCGATCTGCAGTCCCGAACCGAGATGGGCGAACTCGCGAATTGCTTCCAAGCGGGCCTTGGCATCTTCGGTCAACGCCTTGTGGCCCTGGTACAGCAGGTAGCAGTAGGCTTGGTGATTCGAGCGGCCGACCCGACCGCGCAGCTGATAGAGCTGCGCAAGGCCGAAACGATCCGCGTCGTTGACGATCATCGTGTTGACGTTGGGGATGTCGATCCCATTCTCGATGATCGTCGTCGCGATCAGAATATCCAGTTCGCCGTCGATAAACCGTTGCATCACGGGTTCGAGCTCGGCTTCGCGCATCTGCCCGTGGCCGACGCCGATGCGCGCCTGCGGCACGAGCCGCTCAAGCGCGTTGCGAACGGCGTAGATCGACTCGATCCGGTTGTGCAGGTAGTAGACCTGTCCGCCGCGATCGAGTTCGGCGGCGATCGCGCGCTGCACGACGGCATCGTTCGCGGGAACGACGAGCGTCTTGATCGACATCCGGTTCTTCGGCGCCGTCTGAATCAGCGAGAGGTCGCGCACTCCGAGTAGCGACATGTGCAGCGTACGCGGAATCGGCGTGGCCGAGAGCGTTAACACGTCGACGCTGGCGCGGTACCCCTTGAGCCGCTCCTTGTGCATGACGCCGAACCGCTGTTCTTCGTCGATGACGATTAAGCCCAAGTCCGCAAATGCGACGTCCTTCTGCAGAAGGCGGTGCGTTCCGATGACGACGTCGACGCGTCCCTCAGCCAGGTCGCGCAGAATGCGCTGCTGATCGCGCTTGGGGGTAAACCGCGAGAGCTGTTCGACTCGCACCGGAAACGCGCCGAATCGCGCGCCGAATGTCCGGAAGTGCTGATCGGCGAGCAACGTCGTCGGCACCAGTACTGCTACTTGCTTCTTATCGGCGATCGCTTTGAAGGCGGCGCGCATCGCGACTTCGGTTTTGCCGTAACCGACGTCGCCACAGATGAGCCGGTCCATCGGCCGCGCGCCTTCCATGTCGGTCTTCGTTGCGTCGATGGCCTTTTGCTGATCGGGCGTCGGCTCGTACGGAAAGGCTTCCTCCATCTCGGCCTGCCACGTCGTATCTGCACCGAAGGCGAAACCGCGCGAGATCTCGCGTTCGGCGTAGAGGGCGACGAGCTGATCTGCGATTTTCGCTAACGATTCCGAGACGCGCGCTTTCGCGCGAGCCCAATCGGCGCCGCCCATCTTGGAGAGACGCGGCGCCTGTCCTTCGGCGGCGGCGTACTTCGCAATCTGATGCATCTGCGTCACCGGCACGAGCATCCGATCGCTGCCGGCGTACCGCAGGTCGAGGTAATCTTGGGTCGCCCCGAGGAACGTTTCGGCGCGCAGCCCGAGGTACTGACCGATCCCGTGCACGCCGTGCACGACGTAATCGCCGACGCGAAGATCGGCCAATGTAACCGGCACGCCTTCCTTAACGGCGCGGATCTTGACGCGCTTGGGCGGCGCGCCGAAAATCTCGCGGTCGCCGAGGACGCGCACGCGTAGGCCGGCGATCCGAAAGCCCGCCTCAATCGAGCCGTGATCGACGAACACGCCGCCGCGCGGTCTGGGGCCCGTAACTATACCGGCGGCGCGCAACAGGTCGATCGTGCGCGAAACGGCCGCACTCACGATGAAGACCGTTTCGCCCGCGGCGGTCCAGTCGCGGACCGCCTCGGAGAAGAACCCGATTTGGCGATTGAAATGCTCGACGGGGCGGCATTCAAAGACGAATGACTCCAGGACCGGCGGCACCCAATCGATTGTCGGCACGCCGAGCTCGATGGCTCCCGGAAACGCGAGCGTTGCGTGCCGTGCGACCAGATCGCCGACGTCGCGGAGCGTTAGAATCGGCGTGGCCGGTTCCGCTCGCAATACTTCCGCCGCCTCTTCGTCGGCGAGCAGCGTGTGGCGCTCTCGCGCGCGCTCTTCATCGAGCGCGCGCGCCGTCAGGGCGATCGTCGCCGGCTCGTCGAGAACGACCGTTGCATCGCTCGGAAGGTAGTCGAAAATTGAAGCTTGCGAATCGGGCTCGTCGGACCACGGCGTGACCGCGAGCTGTTCGACCGGCGAGCTGCTGAGCTGCGATTCGATCGCGAAAGCGCGCATCGATTCGATCGTGTCGCCCACAAGCTCGATGCGCACCGGAGCATCCGCCGTCGCCGGAAAGAGATCGATGATTCCGCCACGCATCGCGTACTCGCCGACCGCGCTCACGACGTCGCAGCGCGAGTAGCCGAGCTCGAAGAGGCGTTCTTGGAGCCGGTCCCAGCCGGCGTCGTCGCCGGGCCGAAGGACGAACCGCGACTGCTCGAAGCGCGAGCGCTGCATGAAGTGCTGGCGGACCGCGGCGATCGGCGCTAAGACGACGCGCGACGCGCCGTCGGCAAGGTCGGCGAGCAACGTCATCCGCGCGCTGCGTTCCGAAGGAGTCTCGATTGCGCCGATCGCCTCTTCGCGCGAGCGCAGCAATGCGACGCGTTCGCTGTGCTCACCTAGGTAGTAGAGCAGGTCGGCAAAGCTGCGTTCGGCCGCATCCGGCGTCGCGGCGACGACGAGCAGCGTGCCGCCGAGCGCACGGTGCAACGCGGCGATCAGCGCCGGCCGAGCCGCCGCGATCGTTTCGTGCAATGCGTAGCAGCCGGGCTTGTGCCCAAGCTTGCGCAACGCGCGCAAGCGCTCGACCGTGCTCTGCCAGGCGCGACTCGGTTCGGTCAGCGAAGCGAGCAAGTCGTTCGCGGTGTTTCGCTCGGCTATCGTTTCAACCGTCATTCGGGTCGCTCATTATACCAGCGCGGCCGTAACGCAAGCAGCGGTAACGCGGCAAGGACGCTCAGCGCGACGGCTTGTGCAGGACTCGGTGGGCCGACCGCATCGGGAATGTAACGCAACAACGCTGTGAACGAGAGGAGTATCGCGGAGGTTGCGGCACGCGTGCGCGGCGCGAGAGCGGCGAGTGCCACGAGCCAGAGACCGTACCACGGATACGGATTGGGAATCAGCACCCACAGAGCGAGACCGAGCCACACCCAGCCTTCGCTTTTTCCGCTGCGCAATCGCACGGTGCCGCACACTGCTAGTCCCGCGCTAACGCCGGAGGCGATGACCAAGGCGAGCGGGGTGGAAAACGGAACGAAGATCCCTTGGAGCGAGGCTTGCGCGCCGTACCGCGCGTGCGGTGCGAAGTTCGTGGCGATGCCGATGAAGAGCGGAATGGAAAAGAGCGCCGCAAGGGCGATCCCGATTACGGTTCCAAAACGCGCGGGGCGTTCGATTGAGCCGAGGGCGATCGCTGCAATCGCTCCGGGCAGCTTGACGAGCGCCGAGAACGCGACGATCGTCGCGCCGATGCCGACGAGCCCGCGCCGTGCGAGCGCAAACCCCGCGAGCACGATCGCCAGCGCAATTGCATCGTTGTGCCCCTCGGCAGCGCACCAGATCGCGACCGGGTTGGACGCAATCGTTGCGGCGGCACGAAGTTTCGCGGCACGCTCGCCGGGAAAGGCGACGTACGCCAACGGCGCGCAGACGACCAGCGCAGCTGACGCGAACAGGCGAATCCCATCCAGCTGCGCCAGCGTTCCGAGCGGGGCCAGCGCGCTGATCACCGCACGCATCAAGCCGACGAACGCCGGGCCATAAACGCATATTGGAAATGCGCTACCCCATTGGCGCGTGGCGCCGAGCAGCAAGGGATCGAGCGAGCCGGCCGGTGCATGGGCGTATGGATTGAGACCGATGGCTGCCAACTCGCCATACGCCGCATACGCATAGACGTCGCTGGAGAAGAGCACCGGCACGCACCACGCCGCCGCCAGCACGACGGCGACGATAGCGATCAGACTCGGTAACGATAGCCGATCCGCGCTCCGGACGACCTTCCAATAGAAGAACCCGGCAATTGTTATCGCGACGAACAGCAGACCGAGCAAAAAACCACCGAGAACGCCCCAGCTGGTGACGACGATCAGCGGTTGGGCCAATGCCGCCCTACTCACGATCGTCGCGAGATCGCGGCGGCGCCGATTCCTACCAGCAGCCACCACGCGCCGCCAACTTTCGGATAGAAGACGAGATAATCGACGACTTGATGGAGCGCCAATGCGATGCTCGCCGCCAGCGCGGCTACGATCCATGGCGATGCCCCGCGCAACCGCCCCACGACGCCTTGCGTCAGAGTTGCCAGAACGGCTGCGAGCAACGCGATCGTCGCGGCAAACAGTACGATGCCGCCCTCCGCCAGCGATTGCAGATACCAGCTATTCGCATGGGTGCGCACGCCGAGCGCGCCGTATTGTGGCAGCTCGAGCTCGAAGTTCCCCGCGCCGACACCGAAGATCGGGCGATCGAGCCACATGCGCCCCGCCGCGCGCCACAACACGTCGCGGTTTCCGACACCGCCCGCGTAGAGGCTGGGCTGAAGCGAGATGCGCAAGACGCCGGGCGTGTGCGCGTAGATCGCCCACCCGGCCGATCCTGCGAGACCGGCAATCGCGCCGAGCATTGCGGGCCGCAGCGCGTGCCACGCGGCTTTGCCGCCGACGATTGCCAGCGTCGCCGCAACGACGGCCAATCCGAACAGACCGGCGCGCGAAAAGCTCAACACGTCGGCGCAGACGATGAGCACGAGCGCGGTGTCGAGCAGCGCCGTCCGGCGAACGAACGCCCATGCGCCGAGCGTCGCGACCGCGATTTCGCAGTAAGCCGACAGCTGATTCGGCCCTTCGAGGATTCCGGCAATCCGCGGGACGATCGCCGGCCCGATATACAGCCCCGAGGGCGCACCGATAATCTCTTGGGCGAGCGCCGAACATGCCACGGCGATTGCGGCGATCGCGGCGGCGCCGACGAGCGGCGCATCGTCGGCGTCGAGCCGATAACAGCTAAATCCGGCGACGAAGACCGCGGCGTACTGCACGACTTTGAGCATCTCTCGAGTCGTTGCGCCGGGATGCGCCGCGCCGGTCATCGTCAGCGCCGTCGCGACGAAGTAGAGTCCGAGCGCACCGAGCAGCAGCGGTGCAGGCCGGTTGCGCAGCTCTTTGCCGGCGCCGGCATAGGTCGTCAGCCCGAGCAACACGCCGAGCAGAACGCTTTTCTCCAGCGTTAGCGTCGTGCCGAAGATCTCGTGCGCAAACGCAATCGGCGTCGCGAGGATCAGCGCGCACAGCCCGTACGCGGGGCGGCGCGCCGTCAAGAACGCGGCGCCCAGAAGCGCCGCGATGAAGATGGCTGCCGACGGCGGATCGAGTGGAACGGGAACGACGAACTGGTCGATGACCGGACGGTAGGTCAAGACCGTTCGATGTCGCTGATGAGGTAGAGCGGCCGCCCTTTCACTTCATCGTAAACGCGTCCGAGATACTCGCCGAGAATACCTAAGCTGATCAGTTGCACGCCGCCGAGAAACAGCACGGCGACGATCGTCGATGCCCAGCCGGGCGTGTATCCGGGCGGGTTGAGGCTGAAGAGCTTGAAACCGATGACGATCAGCGCGTAGATGAAGGCGACCGCGCTCACGGTGAACCCGAAATACGATGCAAAGCGCAACGGGATGTCGGAGAACGACGTGATGCCGTCCATCGCGAACCGAATCATCTTGGGAAGCGGATACTTCGTCTTCCCGGCGTAACGTGGATCACGATCGTATTCGACCGCGACCTGATTGAACCCGACCCAAGTTACCATGCCGCGTAGAAAGCGATGACGCTCCGGCGAGCGGCGCAGCGCCTCGACGACACGCCGGCTCATCAATCGAAAATCGCCGGAGTCCAGCGGGATTGGGACCTTGGTGAGGCGTTTGAAGATGCGATAGAATGCGCGCGCGGTCAGCAGCTTGAAGCGGCTCTCTCCCGGGCGCGCGCGGCGAACCGCATAGACCACGTCGTACCCCTCACGCCACTTGCGCGCGAACGCTTCGATGAGCTCGGGCGGATCCTGGAGATCGCCGTCCATCAAAACGACGGCGTCGCCGCGTGCGATCTCGAGGCCCGCCGTTGCCGCCAGCTGATGGCCGAAGTTCCGCGACAGGTTGACCAGCACGATATGCGGCCGACGCCGCATCTCGGTGCGGATCGCCGCGAGCGTTCCGTCGGTGCTGCCGTCGTTGACGAGCACGATCTCGAAATCGAACGTCTCGCGGAGCGCGAGCGTGACGGCGCCGATGCGCTCGAGCAGGGTTGCGACGTTTCCGGCTTCATTATAAAGGGGAACGACGAGGCTCAAAGCCGGACGGACGGGATCGGGCATACGCGCGGAGTATGCCTTGCCGCATGCGCCGGACCTGCTGGCCCCGGTCGGCTCTCGCGTCATTGCTGGTGTTGGCGAGCTGCTTTCACGCGACGCGCGCGCCGAACGCGCCGAACACCCCTCAGCCGGCGCGCGTTATAGCGCCCACTCCGACCCCCTCACCAGTGCTGGTGACACCGCCGGTCATTACGCCGACGCCGGGCGCTTCGGTGCCGGCCGCGACTGCGCCGCCCATTGCAAAACGCGCCCCGCGCACACCGCCCGACTCCCCGCCGCAAATACTCGCGATCTCCATCAGCGAAACGACCGTTTCCCCGGGCGACAGCGTTTCTGGGAGCGTCGTCACGAGCTCGAACGTAGCGAGTGTCGAGGCCCGGATCGGCGGCTACGCAGTTTCGCTCTCAAAGGTGGGCGTCGGAAGGTTCGCACTGACATATAAGGTGATGCCGCTTCCGTGGTTCATACACGGCACGTTCGCCATGCGGGTGATCGCGCGCAACAGCCGCGGAGACGCGGTCGCGCGCGCGGTCCCGCTACAGGTACGCTAAAGCGACCGTTTGAGAACCGCGATTCCGTCGCGGTCGCCGATCACGACATACTCGCGATGGGCGAGCGCTCGTCGTACGGCCGGTTCGTCGAGTTCGTGCCAGTGCTCGGAATAGTGCGTCCGGTCGTAAACGAACCATTGCTGGTTGTCAAAATTGATGGACGCATTCGGGTTCAGGCCCAGATGTGCGAAGATCTCGTCTTCGGATCCAACGTCCGCCTGCCGGGGCAGTCGCCGCAGCGTTTCTTCGAGCAGCGCGTCGTGCGCATTTGGGCGCCGATACAGGTAGTACCAGTACTCCATCGGGCTCGCGAAAATCGCGACCAGCACCGACGTGGCGGCGGCCGCAGCCACAAATCCTTTGGCCAGCTGCGGTTTGTGCGCGTTCAATCGAGAAGCGCCGTCCACGAATCCCGCCAACGCATAACCCGTCAGCAGCGCGCTATAGTGCGCGCCAGGCATAATCGTTACGGATTGTTGAGTGGCTAGGATCTCGAGGAATCCGGGAATCAAGAACAGTCCGTACCGAGAGATGCAGGGTAGGAAAGCGAGAGGGGCAAGAATTATCAATACGTACCGGATACGTGGAAGCGCGCCGGAAACGAAATCGTGCCCTCCACCCTGAATCCCACTCCACTCAAAGAACTTTAACGACTCGTAGGGGACGTGCGCGTTCAGTGCGGGGCGCACAATCCCGAAATACACCACGGACGTTAAAACGGCCAGACTGGTAATGGCCAATCCGATGCGCTTTGCCTTGTCGTCATCGCGTGCCGTTGCCGCGAAGAGCAATCCGTTTGCGGTGAGAACGACGAACTGATCCTCCTTCGTGCAAGCGAGGAGGAGTGCCGTCACGATACTCATCGACCAGCGGCGCCGATCCAAAGCGTAGATCAGTGTTGCGGAGAGAAGCGGCACGAAAGCCATCTCGTGAAAATCACCGACACCATTTGCCCACAGGATTGGATAGACTGCCGCGACGGCGACCACTGCGAATGCGGGAGCCGCGCCGAATCTGGCTCGCGCCAAACCCCAAATCGGGAAGACGATTGCCGCGACGAGGATGGCCTGAGCATATTCGAGTCCAACCGGACCGAATGCGCGTAGAAACGGCCAGGACGTAGCGATAATTGGGGACCAATGAACGAGCAGGTGATTTGCCCTGCCTTCCGCGGTGCTCGAAAACCCGTGCCCGACGCCGGCGATGACTTGCGTGAAGATTCCGAGATCGACGTCGTTCCGGAAGATGGCGTAACGCCAATGAACGATCGTGCAGAGCGTCGTCGCCAACGCGAGAAAAAGCACGAAGACCAGTGCGTTCCAAGCCAACCCCGGCGAAGGCCGTTTCACGGCCTCACTACTCCGGAAATTTACGGCGGCGGTCGCGGCGGCGGGAGACCCGGCGGCAGATTCGGGAACGGCGCGGGATTGTAAGGCGTCGGCATGATCTGCGGTTGAACCTGATTGACACCGCCGTTGGATTGATCGTTCCACGCGTAGACCGTGTCGCGGATGACGCGCACGTCGGCATCGGGCACGATAAAGTCGCGCGGCGTCCGGTCGAGGCCGTTCTGCGCGACTTCTTTCGATTGGAACGAGCCGCGGTCGTAGAGGTAACGGAAGATTGTGCCGGACGGATAACGCCGCGTGATCTGGTAATGCAGCGCGTCGACGCGGTCCATCGGAATCGCTTGCGCAACCCAGCCGCTCTGGTCGGTCGTGATGTAGACGCTCGAAGTAAACGGGGTGATCGGCGGAACTTGCACGATGAACGTTACGAGCACAGGCCGGCCGCTGAATTGCTGCGTCGGCAAGGGTGTTTCGCCAGGCCCGGGTGTCGGCGCGTAGGCCAGCAGATCGGGATTTGGCGCCGGCGTCGAAATCGCTACGGCAAAGCGCTGAACGTCGTCAAAACTGCCCTGGGGCGGCAGCGGCGTCCGCGAGAGGTCCAGTTCGGTGACCGTGCCGCTTGAATCGAAAGTGGCGCGCGCCCAAATGCGCGGCGCGGGCTTAAGCGTGGTGGTGCCGCCGGTCTTCGCATCGCGAATGACGACGTCTTGCGCCACGCGGAAACCATCGCCGCTCGTGAAGAAGACGTAGCCGCCTTGATAGGCGAGAAGCTGTCCGCTCACCACGATCGATGCGCCCCAAGCGGCGTCGAAGGGCGCCGCGATCAGAACGATTGCGAGCACCGCGATGCCGACTGAGAGCGCTCGGCGCTTCATATCGGCAGCACCTGAACGACGGTGGCCGGCTGCCAGAACTGCGTGCGGTACGGATTCCCATACCAGTAGAGCGTCTTCGACACGTCGATCAGCGCGTGCGGGAAGATCTGAAAGCGCACGTTCGCCGTCATATCGTACGGCGGTTGGCCGAGAAACCACGAATAGAGCGGCTGGCCGAGAACGTTGTTAGGCGGCAGTCCAAAGACTCCGGGAACCGGGATCGGATAGTCGACGTGATGGCGTACTAAGAGCGAGAAGTTGAACTCGGGGCTCGGCACGAGGTTCATACCGAAGCTCGTCGTGCGCATCGTCGAAACGCCGCGGAACGACGTGAAGCTCAGCGGGCAGTAAAAGCTGTTCACCGGTTCGCACGGCAGGTAACCGCCGTTGATGTAATGGTCGCCGATATTGAGAATTTGGTAGCCGAGGTAGGTGTTAAGGGCCCGCGTAAACTGCCGGCTTATGCTGAAATTCTCCGATGTGGTGCTGATCCAGTGCGGCAGCGAATTCCATTGGTACTGTTTGTTGAAACTCGCGTTGAAATAGTATGTTCCGTATGGACTTGGCGGATTGTTCAGCTTGAGCGCCGGCGTGAAGAAGTTGAATCCGAGAACGGTATTCCAAATCGTCGTGTAGACCGGGCAGAAATAGACGGGCGGATGCTTTGCCCCATGTTGATCCAGGCAGGGTGCGCCGTAAGCTTGAAGCCCGGGCGTTGGAATCGGGGGCACGCCGTTACTGCCTTGCAGATATTGATTGCCTCCAACCGAGTCGTGGTTGAAGCCGTAACCCTCGTAAATTTGCTCGAAGAGCGGCAGCTTACCGACTTTATTTTGGAAGCTCGTCGCAGTGATCTCCACCTGCGAGGGATGATCAAGGCTCCCGGCAATCGTGTTCGGCACCTGCAGCGAGCCGGGTCCGAGGACGTTGTAGTTGGTCAGCTGTGACGTGGCTTGGAGGTAGGAATGCGGAAGGGCATAGGTCGCGTTGAGATAGGTGGTCTGTTGAGCGGCGCGCGGCTCGCGCAGCCAATCCTGCTGTGCGTAGTATTGCGTGAAGCTTGAGATCTGGAACCGGCTGCCGAGCTTTTCGTAGAGATTCAGGTTCCACCACTTCTTATCGGTCGTCGCCGGGTTTACCGAGAAGATCGCGTACTCGTGCTGGCCGACAAAATGCTGTTCCAAGGCAAGATAAATATGGTACGTCGGATCGTACCGCAGGTGGACGGCGGTAAGCGAATTATCGTTCCCCGCTACGTTCCAAGTCAGGTCAACCGTGGCGCCGGAAAGCGTATTTTGCGCGAAGTACTGATTCCCACTGAAGTTCACGACATCCGAACCAAGCGGGATCGGAGCGCCGGCGAGATAGGTGTGCGAGTTGATGAACCGTACGTAGGTCTTAGCACCGACGATCGCGCCGGTGCCCGTGATGCTGGGCTGCTGCGGAAGGCTCGGAAAGTAAAACGCATCCCCGGGCATCACGCGCCCTTTAGCGGGATGCGCGAGGTCGCCGTCGAGGAACGTCCAGCGATCCGGCTCGTTCGTGACCGGAACGAAATAGATGCGCCGGAAATCGAGAAAATCCGAGATGGCTGCGCCGCTGACGGTCCCGCTCGCATCGTGCAGCGTGACGTTCCCCGCGACCGTAAAGCGATTGAGCTTGAGGTCCATCGAGAACGCATCGCCCGTCACCGTGAAGCCGTCGCTCGTGCGCAATCGCACCTTCCCATCGGCTTCCAACAAGAAACGATCGTAGTAGAAGTCGACTCGGTCGGCGCTCAGATAGAGCAGCGTCGGCGGCGGTGCGGGCGACGCGCTCGGGCTCGCGCTCGGTGCCGGCGTCTCCGCGCGGGCCGCGAAGCGCACGACCACGAGCATCAGCGTGGTCAGCGCCGCCGATAGTGCGATACGTGGCACGGTCGCAACGCTTTTTGGCGGCAGACCGGTTCTCCTACGTCTCGACTGCCCTCCGAGGCAAGAAGGCAGGCCGTGCGGCAACCCGGAAACGCGCGACGCTGATGAAACGAGTCGTCGTGATCGTTATTGATTCGGGCGGGATCGGTGCGCTTCCGGACGCCCAAACCTACGGCGACGCACCCGACGTCAACACCGTCGGCAACGTCGCGCGCCGGCTCGGCGCCTTGCGGCTGCCAAATCTCGAACGGCTCGGGTTCGGCTTCCTCACGGAGATTGCGGGCGTTCCTCCGGTCCGCCATCCCGATGCGCGGATCGCGCGTTTGCGGGAGCGAAGCCTCGGCAAAGACACGATTACCGGTCATTGGGAGATGATGGGCGTTTTCACCAGCGTGCCGTTTCCGACATACCCCGAAGGTTTTCCCGAGGACGTCGTCGCCGAATTTACACGCATCGCCGGCAAGCCGCCGCTCGGAAATCGACCGGCTTCAGGAACTGAGATCATCGAAGAGCTGGGCGCGGCGCATTTGGAAAGCGGGCGGCCGATTCTCTATACGTCGGCAGACTCAGTGTTTCAGATCGCCGCACACGAGGAGATCGTCCCACTGGAAACGCTCTACGATTGGAGTAGCCGGGCCCGCGACATGCTGCAGCCGCCCAATAACGTCAACCGGGTCATCGCCCGTCCATTTGTCGGAAAACCGGGGGCTTTCGAGCGGACGCCGAATCGTCGGGACTATGCGATCGAGCCGCCCCCGAACCTGCTCGACGATCTCAGCTTCGGGGATGTCGAGGTGCACGCTGTCGGAAAGATCGGCGACATTTACTGCGGGCGTTCCATCACTTCGTCCGCGCGTGTGACCGACAACCGCGATGCGGTCCACAAGACGCTCGACTTGCTGGAAAGGGTCGAGTCCGGTTTCGTTTTTACGAACCTCAACGACTTCGATTCGAAATACGGCCATAGGCGCGACGCGCGCGGATACGGGCGTGCGCTGGAAGATCTGGACGCACTGCTGCCGCAGCTTCAAGCGCGGCTGCGTCCGGGCGATGAGATGATTCTCACTGCCGATCACGGCTGCGACCCCACCGCTCCCGGTTCGGACCACACGCGAGAGTACGTCCCGTTCGTCCATATCGGGCGGGCGCCTGGTGAGATGCTAGGGGAAATCGAGGGTCTCGATTACGTCGGGCGAACCGTCAAACAGGCACTCCTGCCGTGCAAATAGCTGTTAGCGCTCCAGTGGAGCGCAGGGTTCCGGAGTCGTGGTCGATCCTGAAGCGTTCGATCGACGTCGTTTTGGGCAGCTTCTTCTTGATGGCGACGGCGCCAATCGTCGTGCTGGCGGCGATCGCAATCGCGTGCGTCACCGGCGGGACGCCGTTCTTCGCGCAGGAACGAGTCGGAATGCACGGCCGGCGATTCAAAATGTTCAAGCTGCGTACGATGGTCGCCGGGGCGCACGCAATGCGCCAGAGCGTCATGCACCTCAATGAAGTCGACGGGCCCGTCTTCAAGATTCGCAACGATCCGCGGCTCCATCCGCTCGGGCCGTTTCTGCGCCGCACGAGCATCGACGAACTGCCCAACTTGATCAATGTCGTGCTGGGCGACATGTCGCTGGTTGGGCCGCGTCCCGCGTTGCCGAGCGAAGTCGAGCACTACGACGCCGTCGCTTGGCGCCGGTTGAGCGTACCGCAGGGCGTCACCTGTCTCTGGCAGATCAACGGCCGCAGCGACGTTTCGTTCGAGCATTGGATGGAGCTCGACAATCGTTACGTCGATACGTGGACCCCGCTCGGCGATCTGTTGATCGTCGTCAAAACCATTCCGGCGGTGTTACGGAAGGACGGAGCGCATTAAGGGGTCTCCGCCGCACCTGCGGGTCGTTCCGCAACCGCATCGGCCGCGTCACCGTGTTTCGATTGCCGCCTCGACGGTCTTCATAATGGGCGCAACGTTTGCGTCGACGCTGCTGGGATTCATGCGCGAGGTCGTCAACGCAAAGTATTACGGCACTCGGTGGGAGATGGACACGTTTCTCGCCGCGGCAACGATCCCGACGATTCTGTTCGGTGTCTTCAACGGCGCGCTAATGAGCGCGCTCGTTCCGACCTTCTCGCAGTACCTCGCGCACCGCAAAGAAGACGAAGCGTGGCGTCTCGCGAGCACGACGCTCAACATCCTTGCGATTGTGTTGACGAGCTGCGCGCTCGTTGGCTACTTTACGGCGCAGTGGTACGTGCCGCTCATCGCGCGCGGGTTCCAAGGACCGCAGATGGAGGTCGCGATTCGAATGACGCGTTGGCTGATGCCGAGCATCGTCACCGTCAGTCTCAGCGGCGTCCTCTCCGCGATGCTCTACGCCTATCACCGGTTCCGGTCGGCGGCCATGGTGGGCGTCGCCGTCAACGTCGTTACGATTGCGTGCGTCGTATTGTTGAGCCATGGCGTAGGCATCTACGCGTTAGTCTTGGGAACCGTGCTCGGGTTGACCGCGCAGATGTTGGTTCAGCTTCCCTCGTTTCTTTCGATCGGCAAGTACCGGCCGATCATCGATCTGCATCATCCGGGTCTGAAGAAAATCTGGGTGATGCTTGGGCCGATAATCGTCGGCTCCGCCGCCGGGCAGCTCGCGCTCTTTTTCGATCGATTCTTCGCGTCGACGCTCGCGCCGGGCTATATCGCCGGCATGAACTACGCAACGAAACTCGTCAACTTCCCACAGCAGATCTTCGCGGCCGCGATCGCAACGGTTATTTTTCCGTTGCTGGCCGCCCAGTTTGCGCGTGAAAACCGCCGCGGCGTGGCGCGCAGCGTCGTGACGGGGTTGCGGATCGTGAACTTCATTACGATACCGTCGGCCTGCGCGTTGATCGTCCTGGCGCATCCGATGGTCCAAGCGCTGTTCGAACGCGGAACGTTTCAGGCAAGCGCTACCGATCTGACTGCCGCCCTGCTTCCATACGCGGCGGTCGGTTTGATCGCGCTTGCCGCCAACGTCGTTTTGACGCGATGCTGCTTCGCCTGTCATGAAACGCTCTGGCCCGTGACGATCTCCGTCGTCACCGTCTTGCTCAACGTCTTACTTTCGTTGGTGTGGCTGCCGACGCTCGGAGCGCGCGGTCTGCTGCTGGCAAACTCGACGAGTCAATCGGTGCAGGCCGTGCTGTTGCTGATGTTGACGGCACGGCTCGTCTCCGGAATCGATTGGGGCGCATTGCTCGCATCGACCGGCAAAGTCGTCGTCAGTTCGGTTGCAATGCTTGCCGCTCTCGGCTGGATCGGTGCCCTCGGCGTTACGCCGGAAGCGACGCTCGCTTCGCGTGCGTGGTTCCTCTTCGGACAGATGGCCATCGGCGGAGCGGTCTTCGTAGCGGTCGCGCGCGTGCTTGGTGTCGAAGAGCTCGAGCTTGCTTGGCGTACGATCGTCGCGAAGTTCGAGCGCAACCTGGTAAGTCCGCCGGAGAACCGCGAGGCCCCGATCGCATGATGTTAAACGTTAACAAGTATTAAAGTTGACCATGATTACTATCTGTCAAGCAGGCTCGGTTTTTCCGGAGAGCCAACCTTCCAGCCCCGTGCTCTCGATACTCATGCCCGCTTACAACGAGGCTCATTCCATTGCCGAGAATGTGTGCGAGACGATGGCGACGATGCGCGCGCTCGGGATCGACTCCGAAATCGTGGTCATCGATGACGGGAGCATGGACGGAACGCATGCAGCGGCAAGCACCGCGCTGCGCGCCTGGCCGGACCGCGTGCGCGTCGTCCGGTGCCCGCGCAACGAAGGCAAGGGCAACGCCCTGATCTGCGGCGCCACGTATTCCCGGGGCGATTACGTGGCGTTTCTCGATGCCGACATGGATCTGCACCCCGAACAACTCGCAAACTTCTTTGCGATCATGGAGGCGCAAGACGCCGATGCGGTCATCGGCTCGAAGTTCCATCCCGGATCTAAGGTCGAGTATCCGCCGCTGCGCCGGGTCTACAGTTTCTTCTACTACATGCTCGTACGGTCGCTCTTCGGCCTTCCCGTGCGCGATACGCAGACGGGCATCAAATTGTTCAAGCGGGAAGTATTGGATCGCGTGCTGCCGCGGGTGCTCGTGAAGCGGTTCGCCTTCGATCTCGAACTGCTCGCGAACGTCCATCACTTCGGCTACCGAATCGCCGAAGCGCCGGTGACACTGAACTTCCAGCGAGTCTGCAGCCGGCTTCGCCTGCCCGCGGTGTGGAACGTTTTTCTCGATACGCTAGCGATCTTTTATCGGATGCGAATTTTGCACTACTATGATCGGCCGTTGCGCGCTCCCGCGCAGCTTGATTTCGCCGCGAGCTCGCACGAAATCGTCGCCCCTGTCACCATCCGCGAGTAACCATCGCTTGCCCGCGGGCAACGCTCTGGTATTGTTGCTACCGGGGCTCGGCGATGCTCTAGCCGCCGGTCCGATTCTTCGTGGCCTGGCGCGCAGCGCGTGGGCGATCGACGTGATGACGTGGCAACGCCCGGTCAGCGAATACGTGCGCGAGCTCGGTGCGGTTCGCGACATTACCGAACTGCCGTTGCAGCCCGGTCCGGCGGAGATACTGCGTCAGATCATGCGGCTGCGCCGGAGCGGCTACGATCTTTGCATTCTGCCGTTTCCCGCGACGCGCTGGCAGTACGCATTAGTCGCGCGCGGAGTCGGCGCGAAACGACTCGCGATGCACGAATATGGCGGCGCATCGAGTTTCATCGCCCGGACGGCGCGCAGCACGCGGATAGCGCTGCGCGGCGGTCATCGCATTGCCGAAAATCTGCGGCTTGCGCGCTCGCTCGGATTGCAATCCGGAGAGGGCGATCTCGAGTATTGGATTCCCTCGACCTGGCGAAGCAGCCGGATCGCCGGCATGCTGGGGATCCATCCCGGGTCGATGGCGTATAAAGGAAATGAGGCAAAACGCTGGCCCTACGAACGATTCGTTGCGCTGACCCGCGCGCAGGCCTTAGGAGGACGCACGGTGCGTTTTTTCCTCGGGCCGCACGAACAAACCGAAGCCGCGCGCGCGGAGCAAGACTTTCGCGGCATCCAGGGAATCGAGATCGTACGCAAGCCGCTTGCGGAAGCCGCGCAGCGGCTAGCGGAATGCGAGGTCTTCGTCGGCAACGATGCGGGGTTTAGCCATTTGGCGTCGGGGCTGGGCGTCAAGACGTTAGCGTTATTCGGTATGACCAGCGAAGTTCGAGGAGTTCCGATTGGACCGACTGTTGCGTTGCGCCCATCGCTTTGTCCGGCCTGTCACGATGAGGGATCTCGCGGTTTCGAGTGCGTGCGCCGGCTCGAGTATCGCTGCATTCTGCGTGACATGGATTACGACGTGGTGATTCGCCAAGTTGAGCAACTCTTCGCGATGACGTCGATCGAACAGCGTTTGAGTTTGGAAGGCCCGTTCAGGCTCTACGGCCGAGCGCACGAGACGGCGCACGAGGTTCCGTCCGCGTGAAGGAGGAGGGAGTGCAAGCTCCGCCGGCGGTGCGCGTCCCGGTAACGGCAACCTGGGCGGCGCCCACGTTGCGCAAGCTTGCGGTGCCGAGTCTGTTCGTCGCGCTCGCCGCGTTGGTAACAACCGGATACGGCAGTGGCCTGCAGCTCAACGACGGTCAAGCCGCATTGCACATCGACCCATTGAAGTTTTTGAGCGCGCTGCTTGCGGCGTGGAACCCGGCGCTGCACCTCGGCATTAACACCGGCTTCTGGTTTCCATACGAAACGCCGTACGCGTGGGCGTACGCCGGGGCGCAGATGCTGCACATTCCGCAGGATCTTGCGCAGCACGTCATCGTTTTTGGGGTCTACCTCGGCTGCCTGTGGTCGATGTACTACTGCCTCCGCTACGTGGTGCCGTGGCTCGACGAGCTGTCGCGGATCGCTGGTTCGTGCGCGTACCTTTTCAACATGTACGTCGCGCTAAACTCGCAGGCGCAGATCATCTGGCTGCTGACCTACGCCACGTTGCCGGCGATGGTCGGAGTCACGGCGCGAGCGATGCGCGGCGAGATCAATCTATGGCGGGCCGCGCTCATCATCGCACTGCTCGTGCTGGTCGGCGGCGGAATTAACCCGCCGCTCGTCGCGATCAACGTCGTCATTCTCGCGATCTTCGTATTGGTGACGATCGGCTTCGATCCCAAGCCCGCGGCCGCTGCACGCCGAGCGTGGCCCTTCATCCTAACGACGTCGATCGCGGCGATTGCGATCAACTTGTATTGGGTCGTGCCGTTCGTCGATTTCTTCCGCGGCGTCAACATCAACGCGGTGCTCAGCGAAGCGCCCTCGATGCACAACGCCGCGACGTCATTCGATAACGTCCTGCGCGGCCTGGGTCACTGGGCGACCTTCGTCTCGTTTGCCGGGCGCCCGTATTTTCCATGGGCGGCGTCGTATGCATCGGGGTTGTTCGCCGGGCTGTTGTGGTTCGTCCCGATCGTCGCCTTGGGCGGCCTGGCATTCAAACGAAATCACCGTCCCGCGACGCTTTTCTTTTTAATCGTCACCATCGTTTCGGTTCCGCTTGTCGTCGGATACTACCACGATGCGCTTGGAGATGCGGTAACGACGCCGATTTACAACGCGTTCTACCGGTATTTCCCCGGTTTTCAGATGTTCCGCTTCTCGTACAAGTGGATTGCCGGAGTGGAGTTCGGCATCAGCGCGCTGTATGCGATTTCCGTCTCCGCCATCGTCGCCGTACTGGGCGAGCGATTCGCGAAGGCGCGCGCGCAGCAACGCGAGACGTGGAGTTGGCTCATTCCAAGCGCCGGCGTAGCCTCAATAGTCGTGCCGATCCTGATTTTCATTCCGGTGTTGATCGGCAAGATGAACTATCCGGGGCCGCTCATCCCGGCCTGGGAGCATCGCGCGAACGCATTGGTCGGTAACAATCAGCGCCAACGCGTCGCGCTTTTCCCCACGCAATACCTCGAACAGTTCGACTGGGGAGCACCTCAGTTCTATATTGAGGACTCCCTGATCGATCGGCCGATGATCTACGGATTGTTGGGCGGCGAGCCGTCCGAGGGCACCGACGTCTGGGTTCGGCGCGCCTACCGCGCGACGCGCGAAGGGTTGCCGTTCGCGGCAGATATGCTTCGCGTCCTCGGCGTCGATACGATCTTGCAGCGCGACGACTTCATTCCGGCGATCGACTTCAGCTCGCCGGGCGAATCGCGGTTTAATACGACGACGCTCACCCACGACATCATCCACCGCGTCGTCGGCGCTACGCCGGTGCGCTGGGATGGGCCGCTGCGCGTCTACCATATCGGGGGAGCGCTGCCGCTGATCTACGGCGTAACACATCCCGTCGTCAGCACCGTGCCGCAGTTCTCGGATGGATATCTTGGCGACGTCGGTGCGATGGCAAGCGGCGTAGCGCAGTTCAACCCGCCAAGCCGTTCGACCGATGAATTCACGACGGCGATGCAGGCACTCTCACCGATTCTGCCGGCGGCGGACGCGCAAATTCGCGACCTTGCCGTTAATGAGGCGCTCGATCACGGCGGCGGTATTCGAGTGCACCCGCCGCCGGCGGACGCGGGATGGACGACCCCGTTTGAGATTCGCAGCGGCGGCGTTTACGAGATCTTCTCGCTCGAGCAGTCGCTGCTGTTCGAACGGCCGGCGGCGCAGAATCTGGATATCGACAGCTCGTATTTCTCACCGTTGACCAAGGATAGTGCGTGGACCGATTACGGTCAAATGGAGCTAGCCGCAGGCAGCCACTTTTTCTCGGACGGGTTTCCCGATCCGAACTTAGTCGTCGCGCTCGTGAACGTTGACGATCTGCGGGCTTGGGAGGACCGCATCGTTGCTCTGGGCAGAGCGTTGCCGCATAATCGAGCCTCAACGTCGCTGGTCTATGCACCGAAGACGACGGTGACGGTCCCGGTTTCGGGAAAGTATCGTGTTACGGCGTCGTCGGTCGGCCCGTTCGGCCCGGATGGACAGACTCGAGCGCACCTGGTTCCGCGCGGCTCCTATCGAGGTTCGTTCCCGCGCGATCTCTCTAACACGCTGCCATACACATTCGGAAGCGGCGTTAGCGGGACGTCGCCGCTGATGATGCCGGAGCGCTGGTACGTCGACGATCCCGGCGCTTACGATTGGCAGCGCGGCGATCCGATCTCCTGGTTCCTGTTCGCAAGCGACGCGCACGTGCGCGTCTTCGTTCCCGGTTCGAGCAGCGTTCGCGCGGACGTCTTGATGCGCGCGAGCCGCTTGCAAGTTTCGGGCGCAGTGACGGTCACGACCAACGGCGCGATGCCGCGCAACGTCGAGCTGGTCGGCCCACCCGCCAATGCGCAGACGTACGATACGGACTCGAAGCTCGCAGGCGGGTGGCCGACGCGCGTGGGTTTCGGTTTGTTGTTGAAGCCGGGATGGAACGACGTTGCGTTTCACTTCCATTCGCTCGCCGGCGAGCGCAACGACCTTGGCTCGGGTGTCATTGCGGCCGCCGTAGCACCCGATCTCAGCTTCACGAGCGTTGGGCGGCTGCAGGCGGCCCCGCAACCGAAAGGCGTCGACGGTACGTTTAGGGCGGTTGCCATAGCGCCTCCGCCGACCGGTCCGGCGGGCGATCCGGAAATCGCGGGCACGGTCGAAGGGATCGGAAGCCATGCTGCCTGGTTGGCGGTCGCGCTCGCCGATAACAAAAAAACCGCGTACCGGTTGTTCCCGATCTCCAAGGAGGGCGCATTCGACGTCAATTTCATGCACGCGTTTGAGAATGGTTGGGACGATGCCTCAAAACGCGTCGTCGGGATTTGGTTGGTCTCCCGCGGTGCAGCCCCAAAGTTATCGCAAATCTACTCTACGGTGCACGCGATGCCGGCGCGGGCGCTGCACCGACCACAGTCTCTTACGGATCTTCCGCTTCGCATTGACGGACGATCCGTTCGCACGCCGGTCTTCCTCTCGGCTGGAAAACACGTCGTTGCCAGCGCGGATCGGCAGGTCAAGATGACGCAGCTGAGCATCGCGCCAGTCCAGCTTCCCAGCACGAAAACATTTGCGCTGAAATGGCAACGCCGCTCGCCGACACAGCTCGGCGTTACGGCCGCGAGCACGACGAGCCCGTTTCTGCTCGTCTTCGGCGAGGCGTACCATCCGGAGTGGCAGGCTTCGCTCAACGGCGGTGAGCCGCTGCCCCACGTTATCGTCGACGGCGTCGTCAATGGATGGATCGTGCCGAGCCTTCCGGATGGCGGCGACATCGCGCTGACGTTTGCCGGTCAACGCTACTATACGATCGCGGCCGCGCTTTCGTTGATTGCGCTGATCGTCATGATCGTACTCGCCTGTCTCCCGCAGCTCTGGCCGATCCGCACCGAGGGAACCCAGGTTCCCCAGCGTTGAGCGCGTACGCGTGGGTATTGGGCCGAGCGCTGCAGTACGCCGCCGCGACGGCGGTGATCGCGCTGGCTGTGTCCACGATCTCGTCGGGAGCCGACACGGAACGTTTTGCAACGGCGGCGTATCTCGCCGCGATCATCGCCGCAGTGATCTTGGCCCTCGCCTGGTTTGCACGCGACGCACGGCCATTGGAGCGCACGCACGGGCCGATCTTTCCAGCTACCTTCGTGTTTTTTGTCTGGGTCGCGGCCTTTCTATTCGCCGGCACAACGCTCGCCTCGCAACCCGGCGCCGAGGTGCGCGCCGTCGTCGCATGCTTCGGACTGATTGGTGCGGCGGCTCTCGTGCGCGGCGGCGCGCTCGCAGCGCTGCATGCCAGGCTGACGGCCGGAGGGCGACGCAGCGCCGTCACGAGATATGCTGTCGTTATCACGGTCGTCGCGCTCGGTGCCGGCGCACTCGTTGGCTCCGCGGAGAGCGATGGTTTCACGAAACTCGCCTACGCCGCCGCGGTTGTCGCGGCCGCAACAATCACCGCATCGCTGATCGCGCCGACGCCCGCCGGTGCGCGGTTGATCGAATTCTACCGCCAAGCCGCCGCGCGCTGGGCGACGCCGGCGGGCGCGTTCGTGTTTGCGCGCACCGCCGATTACGCCGTCGCAACGGCAATCGCGGCGCTGCTGCTCGCGGGTCTCTTGCCCCAACCATACGCTGAACCATTCGCCAGCACTGCGTATCTTGCGGCGTTCTTCGCAGCGCTCGGCATCGGGATGCGATGGCGTCTTCGCGGAGTTGCGATCGAGCCGGTGATACGTGCGGAGCGAGCCTCCAACGAACGCGTGAAATTCGCGGCGACGGTTGCGGTGTTGTTAGTGGCCGGAGCCGGCCTGGCATTGAATTCGATCGCGGAAGAAGTGGCAATCGCCGTCTGTCTTTGCGTCATCTGGGCCGCAATCGCAAAACGCTCGCGCAGTACGACCGCGCCGTAGTGGCGCGATTCGTCGCGGCGGCTGCGGCGCTCGTCTTCGCCACGTTCGTCGCCGCGAAGGGTATTCCAACCCTGCGTCACGACTGGAGCTGGCCGATCGACCGCGTCGCGGTTCCGTCCTTCATCAATGAATCGATCGGCGGTTGGCTCCCGTCGGGATTCGGTGCAGTCAACGCACACCCGACCGCGTATCTGATCGCGCTTCCGCTTGGGCTCGCCATGTGGGTGCTTGGGCCGCTCGCCGCGCTCGTGCTCTTTGCTTTCGCTATCGGATACGCTTGTGTACAAAGTGCAGCGAGTCTATCTCGAGAGTGGTGCTCGACGGCGCCGTTCGCCGTCGGAATCGGGCTGTTTGCGCTCTTCAACCCATGGGTCTACAACGAGACGGTGGCCGGGCATCTGGTCATGGTGCTAGCGTATGCGGGCTTCCTCGGTCTCTGCGCCGAGATGCTGCGCGGTTCGAACGCATCGGTGGTGCGCCTCGCACTCTGGCTAGCGCTGATCGAGACGCAACTGCAGTTTTTTCTCGTTGCGATGGCGGCGCTCGTCATCTTCGCGTTCGCAACCAGGAAGTGGATGGCGCCGGTCGCCGGCGTGATCCTCGTGCTTCCGTCGGCGATCGGGCTGGTTGCCGAGCGCGCAACGATTCTGCAAACGCCTTACAATCTCGCCTGGCAAGCGAATCAATCCGTTGACCCCGGCGCGCTCGTATCGTTGAACGGATACTTTCCAGGCTATGCCGATCGGATGGGGCCGGCGGCAGCGGTTGCGGTATGGGTCGTTGTGGCGATGGCATGTGCAGGCGCGATAGTGATGCGGCGCTCCGCCGTCGCCGGCGTCGCGGCGGCTGCAGCGGTCTTTTACGTCGCGATTACGGGCGTACACGGACCGTTGGCGGTGCCCTATGAGTGGGTTGTCCGAGAGGTTCCCGAAAGCGGCGTCTTTCGAGAGCTCTACGATTTGGCGGGGATTCTTGCGGCTTTGCTCGCCGTGCTGGCCTGCGCCGCAGTTGCAACGTTGCCGTACGCACGCTACGTGGCGCTCGCGGCAGGGATCGTCTTGCCGGTAACGTGGCTTCTTGCGCCGCCGAGCTATCTATGGGTAGGCGCACGCGAGTACCTGCATCCGAGTGTCGCGGCGCCCGCTTTTACGCGAGTCGCGCTATTGCCGGCCTTTCAACCCTTGGGATTGCGCGGTGACGGCGGCGACGGAGCCGATCCGGATGCTCATTCGTATCCCGATCACGTGGTGCCGGTGAACGAGTACTTTCCGACGTACCCGGTCGATATGGCGCTCGCGCGTTACGCGCAGAGCGGCGACGTCGCGCCGCTCCAAGCCTTGGGCGTTGCAGAGCTGGTTGGCCGGGCGTGGTTGCAGTCGCGATCGAACGGCCGAATCGGTTTAGCCGCGACGTCGCTTGCACCGGCGCGGCGCAGTTTTTCCGGCGCGCCGATTCGTCAAATCGAAAATCCAATGCCGCTGATTTCAAAGTGTACGGCGTACCGCGTCGTTGCGCTCGGAAATCGATTGGACGCGTGCTCGACTTTCTTCGGGGACGTCTCGGAGGGCTATCCTGAGATCCGGCCGGTGCGGCGCGAGAGTGATTCGATCGATCCGCGAACCGACTGGATCGATGCTCGGCTCGCTTTCACCGCAGTTCCCGAGCTCGCGCAAGCAATCGGGGGCGTTGTCACGCAGTCAGCCGTTCCATATCCCGTCGAGCCGGGCTGGACGCTGCTCGCGTACGTTCGCGGCGGATTGAACGGCGCGGATGGACGGACGCTCGTGCAGAGCACCGATGGATTCCGATGGATTCCGATTCCTTTGGGTGTCACGGCGGTCCGATGCGCCGGTCTCTGCGAACTCGTTGCCGAGTCACGGTCGGCGCCGCAACTTCCATTCGACGCGCCTGTAACGCAACCGGTAGCGATGGAATTTCGTACAATCCTGCCGTGGTTATTCGTGGTTCGCGGCAGCATCGCAAGCGTGCAGGCACTGCGCTTGAACGAACGCTACGATGCCGGTTGGATCGCGATCCGCGGATGGCGCATTTTGCCGCATGTCCGGATCGACATGGCGGCAAACGGCTGGCTTTCTCCCGAGAAATCGTCGAGTGCGATAATTCTCGTACAGGTAACCTCTCTCTTGCAGATGATTGCCGATCTCTGCGGCATCGTGTTGGTCCTCTGCTTGTTGAAGGCCGCGACACGAGCGCCGACGAAGCGCGTTTGAGTGACAGCGATGCAAGTTCCGTTTGTCGATCTGAAGGCGCAGTTTCGCACGATACGTGAGGAGGTCGTTGGGCGTACTACGCGCGTCATGGAAGACGCGAGTTTTATCTTGGGGCCCGACGTCGAGCTCTTCGAGGCAAACTTCGCGAAGTACATAGGGAGTCGCTACTGCATTGGTCTCGAGTCCGGAACGGCTGCGCTGCAGCTTGCATTGGAGGCGCTGGGCGTCGGACGGGGCGACGAGGTCATCATGCCGGCGAACACGTACATCGCGTCCGCCGTGGCGGTTTCAACGCTCGGCGCGCGCCCGGTGCTCGTCGACATGGACGAAACGTACCTGATCGATTCTGCGCTGCTCGAGTCGGCGTTAACACCGCGAACGAAAGCGATCATGCCGGTCCATCTCTACGGCCAAGCCGTCCCAATGGATCCGCTCTTGACGTTTGCGCAGCGTCACGGCTTGCGCGTCATCGAAGATGCGTGTCAGGCGCACGGAGCGCGTTGGAATGGGCGGCGCGTCGGGAGCTTTGGAGACGTCGGCTGTTTCAGCTTCTATCCGGGCAAGAACTTGGGAGCGTACGGCGACGCGGGCGCGGTGGTCACCAGCGACGCCGGACTCGCCGATTCGCTGCGGCTGCTTCGAGACTTCGGTCAACGCAAGAAGTACGAACATCTGGTGAAGGCTGGAAATTGCCGGCTCGATACGATTCAGGCCGCCGTGCTCGACGTCAAGCTTCGCCACTTAGACGACTGGAATGCGGCGAGGCGCGCGCATGCCGATCGCTATGACGCGAAGCTTTCCGAGATCGGCATCACGCCGCCGATTCGCCGCCACGACGAAGGGCATGTCTACCATCTCTACGTTGTCGAGGTGGACGACCGCGCGCACGTCCAGGGCACGCTGGCTCAGCGCGGCATCGCGACAGGCATCCACTATCCGGTGCCGATCCACCTCCAGCCGGCGTACGCCGACCTCGGCCGGCCTCGAGGATCGTTCGCGCGCACCGAGCACAGCGCAGAACGCATCTTGTCGCTGCCGATGTTTGCCGAACTGACCGAAGCACAGATCGACCTCGTCGTGAGTGCGCTCGAAAGCGCGCAGCATTTCGTTCACGCGTAGATAGGCCGCCAAGAGCGCCGTGCCGCAAGAACTCGTGGCAGCCGTCGTGGGAGCGGGCTACTGGGGACCGAACCTGGTTCGTAACTTTCACACATCGCCGGAGTGGAGAGTCGGCTGCATCGTCGATAGCGATCCGGAGCGGTGCGCGAAGATCGCGCGCCTCTATCCGCACGTCGCGGTCTATTCCAAGATCGAACAGGCCTTGGAGGACGCGCAAGTCGACGCGGTAGCGATCGCGACGCCGCCGCGGACCCATCATGCGCTGGCCGCGCGAGCGATCGAAGCCGGAAAGCACGTTCTGGTCGAAAAGCCGCTGGCCGAAAGCTACGGGGCCGCCTCCGATCTCGTTGCGCGCGCGCAGCGCCGCGGAGTCCGGCTCATGGCGGACCACACGTTTCTCTACACTGGCTCCGTCGAGAAGCTTCGCGCGCTGCGCGAAACCGGCGATCTCGGCCGCATCTACTATATCGATTCGGTGCGCGTCAATCTCGGGCTCTTCCAGGAAAGCAACGTTCTTTGGGACCTCGGGCCGCACGACGTTTCGATTATCAACTACGTCTTGGGCGAAGAGCCGGAGGCGGTCTCGCTTCAGGTGGCTGCCTGCGTGCATGCCGAGACGCCCGACGTCGCGTTCCTTTCGATGTGGTATCCCAGCGGATGCATCGCGCACGTCCACTTGAGTTGGCTTTCTCCCGTCAAAGTGCGCCGAACGATGATTTCGGGAAGCCGAAAGATGGCGGTCTGGGACGACGTCGATCCGAACGAGAAGATCTATATCTACGACAAGGGCGTCGTGCTCCATCCGACGAGCAACACGTTGGCGCAGCAGATGGTCTCCTACCGCCTTGGCGACCTCAACGTTCCACTCGTCGACAATCGCGAAGCGCTCGGTAAGCTCGTTAACGATTTTGCCGCGACAATTCGCACAGGCTCTCCCACGCGATCGGACGGCCGCTTCGCCGCGGGGGTCGTGCGCGTGATTGAGGGGGCGGCGCGTTCGGCGCAATCCGACAGCGCGCGCGTGAGCCTATGACGTTCCCTAGTTTGAGCCGCGTACGTTTCTCTTTGATGCTTCCGACGCTCAACGAGGCGTGGCGGCTGCGCGAACTTCTCGACTCGATTCGCGCGCAAAACTATCCGGCGGAGTTGATCGAACTGCTGGTCGCCGACGGCGGCTCGACCGACGACACCGTCGCCATCGCGCAAGCCTACGGCGCGAAAGTCATCCCGAATCCGATTCGCCGCGCCGAGCCGGGAGCCGGAATGCTGTTGGGACGGGCGACCGGCGATGTTGCGACATGGCTGGCTGGGGACAACGTTTTCGTGGACGCGCACTTTCTCGAACGGCTCGCGCGGCCGTTCGCGGATCCGGAAGTCTTTGCGGCATTTCCGGCGCTGGCTAACACGGCGCGTGACGGCGCAACGACGCGCTACTTCAACGCTTTCAGCGACCCGTTCAATCATTTCGTCTACGGCGGCGGAACGTCGCCCGCCTCGTATCACCGTACCTATCGCGTGAGACGGCGGACCGCCGATTATATCGTCTATGATTTTGCCGGTGGCCCCACACCGTTAGTCGCGCTCGCCCAAGCATTCACCGTGCGGCTTCCGTATCGGAAACCGCTCGGAACCGATGAGGACGATGTGGCGCCAGTCGAGATGATGATTTCTGCCGGCCGGGAAATTGCGTTTGTCCCGGGCGCGCGACTCGAACATCATACCGTCGGCGGCATCGGTGACGCGCTGCGCAAATTCGGGCCGCGCTTTCGCGCTCGAATGACCGATGCCGGGCAGCCCATGTGGAGGCGTTTGCGATCGTCCCGCCGCACGCAGCGGTTACGAGCCTATCTTTGGCCGTTCTACTCCGTCAGCTTAGTCTTTCCGGCGATCGCCGCCGCTGCGGGCCTGATCCGCGATCGCCGTTCCGAATGGCTCTATCATCCGTTTCTCAGTGCCGCTTTCGGATTGGAGTTTTGGCGACAGGCCTGCATGGTGCTCCCCAGCCTGATAGCCCCGTCGCGATCTTCGAAGACCTCGCTCCAATAACGCAGCATGACGAGCCCATCTTCATGGCAGCCGAGCAGATCGGGTATCGGGCGGTCTTCCAGCATGTCGATCAAGAGCGAGCCGAAGTTGATGCCGGCGGCCGTCGTCAGCGCCAGCGTCCCGGAGAACCGTGGATTCATCTCGATGATCGAAAAGGTCCCGTTTGAGCCGAGTATCCCCTGAACGTTGGCCGGTCCGCGCAGGCCGCTGCGCTCGACGACGTCGCGCACGATCTGCTCGATGACCGGATGATGGTACGTGCGACCCTTGACCGAAACTCCGGCCTTGACGGCAATTCGCTCGCGGGGAACGGCTGCGACGACTCGCCCCGGCGCCGCGGCGAAGCAATCGACGGTAAACTCGGAGCCCTCGACGGCCTCTTGAACGCACAGATCGCTGCGGCCGGCGGCCGCCTCGTGCAGCGAATGGAAGCTCGCGATGCGCGCGGTTCCGATCGAGCCCGAACCGCGCGTCGGTTTGAGATAGACCGGAAAGCGTTCGATCCGCATCTCAGGCGAATACGGCCGCGTCACCGGTCCCGGGACTCCGATCTCTCGCAAGAAGTCGGCGAACTCGAGCTTGTCGCCGATGCGCGTAATGACGTCGCGCGGCGGCAACGCGAGCCGGCATCCGATCGATGCAAAGCGTTGGCGCGCGCCATCGAGCGGCAGAAACTCACTTTCCACGATGATTGGGACGAGGAGATCGATTTTCAGTCGTGCCGCCGCCTCGAGGCACTGGGCCGCGAAGTCCGGCCGGCTGGCCGCCGGAAGCAGAATGAATTCGTCGGCGAAGGCGCGCGTCGCAACGAGCGCGCTGGAGTCGCCGGCGGCAATGAACTCGACGCGCCCATCTTCGCGCAACGCTTTGATCAGGGATTGCGCCGTCACGGTCCCCGCGGCCGTGATCATGATACGTTTAACGCGCATCGTGCGGCGTCCATCGCTGGCTGAGATCCTTGACGCGAATCGTTCCGGAGTGCGCAAAGATGTAGAAGCGGTTATCCGGCCCGACGTAGACCGTGTCGTTCGTCAGCGGATCGCGTCCATAGAAAACGACGTTGCTGGTTGTGAAGTCGTACACGGCTCGCCAATGATATCCGGAGGGCAAGTGCGAGTAGTCGTAGTGTGCGGCCGGAGTGCAACTCGCAACCGCCGCCACGAGCTGCAGGGCGATCAAACGTTCTGCCGTCAGTATGCTCGAACGTTGCGCAGACCGGCGGCCCGGAACGCGGCCGCGACGGTTTGCACGTTGGGTCCGGCATCGGGATAGAGTACGACGGCTCGGCCGTCGGCGACGGCGTCGCTGAAGTTATCGACCTCGTCGCTGGGAATGTTGAAGCCAGCAAAGTAACGCTGGCGCGCGCCTTCCCGATGCGTGAACGAATCTAGCGTGGTTCGCCGCCCTCCGATGCCGGGCACACCGGTTCCGGTCTCGTCCCAGACGCCTTGGCCCTTGGTCATATCGTCGGAGAACGAGTTCGATTCCATTTCCTCGATCACGTCGACGAACTCGAGCTGCGAAACATCGGGATCCTCGGCGCGTGCGCCGACGACTTTGACCTTGCTCAGATCGACTTGCTGCGCCGAAAGCGCGCTCTCTAGCGCTTTAGCATCCGAACCGGGAAAAATGCCGACGACCAAGCCTGCTGCCACGCTGTAGGGACTCCTTTAGTGTGACGCCAGCCTTTCATAGGCCCTGATGGCGTGGGCAAGCCGTTCGACGCCGACCCGGATATTCTTCTCCGAGGCATTGGAGAAGTTGAGCCGCATACCGTCGTGCACATCGCGTCCCGGGTAAAAGTTAACACCCGGCACGAAGACGACTTTCGATTCGGCCGAGATGCGCAGCAGCTCAGCCGTGTCGACGCCCGGCACGGTGACCCACAAGAACATACCGCCTCCCGGTCGCGTGAAGCGCACGCCCGCCGGCATGAACTCGGCCAGTGCATCGGCCATGATGCCGCGGCGCGCGGCGTAGGTTCGGGCGATTCGCCGTACGTGCGCGTCGAACGCGTCGCCGTCGCTTACATACTGGTGGAAGACGTACTGCGCGAACGTGCCGCTGTGCAGATCTGCGCCCTGCTTTGCCAGCACGATCTTTTCGCGAATCTCTTCGTCCGGAATCACCAACCATGCGATCCGCATCCCGGGCGCCATGATCTTGCTGCCGGTTCCGGAGTAAATCACCGGCGCCGTCGTTTCGAGTGAAATCAGCGATGGCAGGTCGCGGCCCTCGAAGCGAAGTTCGCCGTACGGATCGTCTTCGACGATCGGCAAGCCGAAGTGCTCGCAGATGCGGACGACGCGTTCTCGACGCGGTCCGGAGAGCGTTCGCCCGGTCGGGTTTTGGAAGTTCGGAACGAGGTAGAGGAACTTCGGAAAGGGAGCGGCGCGTTCGAGCACCCGCTCCAGCGAATCCGGCAGCAATCCGTCCTCATCCGTATCGACGGTGAGATACCGTGCCTGATACGCATCGAAGGCCTGAATCGCGCCGAGATACGACGGATCTTCGAGCACGACGTGATCGCCCGGATCGAGAAACACTTTACCAATTAAATCGAGGCCTTGCTGCGACCCGTTGACGATCGTGACGAACTCGGCTTCGAAGATGCGGCCGAAACGTCGCGTCAAGCGCTCCGCGACCCAGCGCCGCATCTGCGGGATCCCTTCGGTGACGCTGTACTGCAGCGCCGCCGGTCCGTAGCGCTCCATAACGGCGCGTGCAGCGTCGGCGATCGCCATCGTCGGAAAGAGTTCGGGCGCGGGCAAACCACCGCCGAACGAGATCACGTCGGGTTGTTGCGTGACCTTGAGCATCTCGCGGATCGTCGAAGCCCGCAGGTGAGCGATGCGCTCGGCGAACTTCGCGGCCCGCGAGATCGTGGACATGTGGGTTAGGTTATCCGGCAGCCATTGGGGGTCCGCTTATTGAGGGACGCGGGGGAGGCGAGGGAGCGCCGACGGGACGCGTGAACGAGTCGCCCGCGAAGGAAAGAATCGTCGCACCGAGGCCGATGAGGCCGACCAGAATCAGAACGAGCGTGCCAACTACCGGCACGAGCTCACCCGCGGTAATCAAAGCGATTCCGACCAGCAACGCGACGATCGGCGACGGCGTCGTGGACGGACTGATCAGCTCGCAGAGCCGGCGGCCGATCAGGAGTGCGAGCGCGGCAGTGCCGAGTAGCGCGCTGGCCAGAACGAAGACGAGCTCGAGCAAGATCAGCGGCATCAACAAGATCGTGATCGCGAGCAGCACCGCCAATGGAATGACCGCAACGCTGCCCAGCAGACCGGCTGCGACCGAGAGTCCCGGATGGCGTTCTAGACGGTCGAGCACCATCCGCGTGCGCAGCGGAAAGATCAAGAAGGCGAGCAGAGCGAGCAAATTCCACGAGAGCCGCCAGAGCAGGCGATGGTCGGGCACGAACGGATTGTACGCAGCATCGGTCGGCGCCCACGGAACGACCTCTTGCGTCACGCCTGGGCCGACCTGATTTACCTGTCCGGTGACGACGCCGCCCGGCCGCAGATCGTAGTTCCCCCCGATGATGTTGACGTCGCCCTCGACGAGGCCGGCAATTGTTGCGTCACCGAAGATAACGGTGAGGTCGCCGTCGACAACCTGCCCCGGCTCGACGACGACCGAGCCGAAGTACGTTCCACCATGGTAGACGGCTTGAGTTTCGGCGAGTGCCGGCGCCGTCAGCAACGCGAGCACCAAGGTCAGCATGCCGAAGATGATTGGTAGACGCGGGCTCACGACCGGGCTCCTCGCGTCAGATGGAGCGCGATCAGCGGTTGCACGCGGCGATAGCCGAAGTACAGCGCGCCGAGTAAGAGCAGGTCGATGACCAGAATTCCCGTCACGACGGCAGCGGCCATCGGTGTCGCCGGGGCGAGCGCGCGAAGCGCAGCTCCGAGCGCCGCTAGACTCCCCTGCTCGGACGCCACAAAGTTTGCGAGCGACGCGATTGAGTCGTTGAATCGGATCAGAACGACGGCGGTAAGCATCCAGGCGATCGCGAGATACGCGATCAGTGCGACTTCGAGCCGAACGCGCCGCTGCGCCGACGCCGGCGCGACGCGCGCGGCTGAAACGACCGTTGCCGTGAAATTCGAACCGACGCTGCCGGGAGGCCGGGCAGTCGCCAGCAAGGCGTCGATCACCCGCAGCTCGCGCAACAACGCCGAGCAGCCGCCGCATGCACGCAGATGCTGCGCGACTTCCAGGATTTGGCGCGGTCGAAGGCTCGCCTCGAGGTAGCCGTCGAGGAGGGGCTCACACGAGGAGCAGCGCATGTGTGCCTCTCCTCTGCGCACTCAAACGCAACGTGTCCACTGCATGCGTTTCGCGCTCGCGCATCTTCTTGGTGAGCGCGATCTTTCCGCGATGAATGAGCGTTTTGACGTTTCCCAGCGAAAGTCCGAGCGTCGTCGCGATCGCCTGATACTCCATGTTATCAAAGTAACGCAGCGCCAAGACTGTGCGCGTGCGTTCGGGAAGTTCGGCGAGCGCGGCCCGCAGCTCGAGCTCCGCCTCCTCGCGCAAGACTCCGCCGGCCGGATCGGCCTCGCGCGACATATCCGGAAGCGCGCTTTCGATGCTCTGCTCCTGTGATAACTCCGCCAGCGCAGGAGCGCGCAGCGACTTGGCAAGATAGGTTCGAATCACGTTTCGTGCAATTTGGTAGATCCAGGTTGAGAACTTTCCGAGTTGCGGATTGAACGTTCCGAGATGCGCGTATGCTCGCAGGAACGTCTCCTGCGAGAGATCCGCCGTCTCCGACGAATTTCGTACGGTCGCGCCGATGAAGTTCGCGATGCCGCGTTTGTAGCGATCGACGAGCACGCCGAAGAGCTCCCTGTCCCCAGCGCGCACTCGATGCACCAGAGCTTCGTCGCTCTGATCACGGAATGCCATCCCTCCTCGATTCGGTTCCTCTGGCGGCTCTTACCTAGATGGGTTAAGGTTTGTTACGGGGACCCATCTTTGAAATGCGCGGTGCACTTCGCGCACCGCTTTGGCGCTCCGCTCCGCTTCCGGCACGGCGCGCCGGAACGTCGCTGCGCGCCCCCATCGCTACTTCGCGCGATGGGACCCCTCAAGTCTCTTCAAACGAGGGGCGGCGGCGTCGCGCTCCGAGAGGATTGGGCGGTGCCCACCGAGCGGCCACTCGATTCCTAAATCGGGATCGTCCCAGGCAACGCAAACCTCTCGCGCAGGGTCGTATGGTGCGCTCTGTTTGTAGGCGACCATGGTTTCGTCTTCGAGCGAAAGGAAGCCGTGAAGGAAGCCCCGCGGAACGTAGATCTGGCGTCCGTTATCGGCTTCCAGCGTGGTCGCGTGCCATTTTCGGTACGTCGGACTATGGACCCGCAGGTCGACGATCACGTCAAAGATGCTGCCGCGAACGACCCCGACGAGTTTGGCCAAGCGAGCATCGCCGTGCAACCCACGCAAGACGTTGCGGCGCGAGAGCGAAAGGTTATCTTGCACGAACGTCTCTTCAACGCCGCATTGGCGATAGCGATCGAACGAATAAGTTTCCTTAAAGTAACCCCGTTCGTCGGTGAAGATGCGTGGCGTCAGCATCAAAGCGCCGGCGAGAGGTAAATGCTCGATCTCCATAAGAACGAGAGTACAATGAATGGGAGCGTGAGTCCACCGGGCACGCTGGTGCTGCGGCGTGGACTCGAGCGGCTGCGCGCAAGTGCGATGCTCAAACAGAGCCTGCTCGTCTTTTCCGCAGGCTCGGTGCTCAATCTCTGCGGTTTCATCGCACATGCAGTTGCCAGCCGCGAGCTCGGCGTTACCGTTTATGGCGAACTCTATGCATTGATCAATGCGGCGGTGATTGCGGCGCTGCCCGTTGCGTTCGTTGCGCCGGTGGTTGCGCAACTCGGTGCCGAGTTTCGCGCGCTCCACGACGACGGTCATCTCCGCGGTCTGACCGACGGCATCGGCGCCGGATTTGCAAAGCTGGCGCTGTTCTACATAGCGATCGCAACGCTCGGCGCGTTGCCGTTTGCGCGCTTTCTGCACGTGCCCGCGTGGTCGGTGCCGTTCGTCGGACTTCTCGCCGGCGCGGTGCTCTTCGTCGGCGCGCTGCGCGCGATCGCGCAGGGCACGCAGGACTTTTTCGGATATGCGATCTCGAACTCGGTCGAGGGCGTCGCGAAAGTCTGCGGAATCGCGCTGCTGATCGCAATCGGTCTCAAACTCGGCGGCGCAATCGTTGGGTTCTCTATCGGTCCGCTCTGCGCGCTGCTCTACCTCGCGCTAAGACTGCGCCGGCGGTATGCCACGGCGCAGCCGCATCGGGTTCGCTACGATTGGCGCCGCATCCTTAATGCCGGTGCCGGCGCCGCCGCCGCGACGATTGCAACGACGTTGATGGGCTCGGCCGACGTCGTGCTGGTGAAGCATTTCTTCGACGCGCACGCTGCCGGGCTGTATGCGGCGGCGTCGCTCGGAGGAAAAATTTTGCTGTACATGGTCGGTTTCGTTCCGACCGTGCTGTTGCCGCAGGCCGCCGACCGGCATGCACGCGGAGCCCAGACGCGTGAGGTCTTGGCGGGTAGCCTAACGATGTTCGCGCTCGTCGCGCTGTGTGGGCTCTTCGTTTTTCGTTTCTTCGGAACTGACGTCTTGCACGCGCTCGTCGGACGCGCTTTCGACGGAGCGGCGCCGCTGTTGGTAACCTATGGCCTCGCGATGGTGATGCTGGCGCTCACCAATGCATTGACGTTCTACGGTATCGCGACGCACCGGCTTGCGTTCACCGTTCCGCTGTTTATTTGCACGCTCGGCACCCTCGGCGCGATTGCTGTGTTTCATGCGACGCTCGCGACGGTGGTGGAGATCATGGTCGTCGGGAACTTTGCCGCCGCGCTCGCGGTCGTGCTCGCCTTGATCGCTCAACGCCGTTCGAACGGGCGGCGGTCGACCGTGTGAAGCGAGTTCTGCTCGTTGGCGGCTCGGGACAACTTGGTACGGCCATTGCGCAGCGCTGGAGCGACTGCGAGATCGCAGCGCCGTCGCACGCTGAGCTGACGCTCGAGTGCGGCGAACGGCTCCGCGAAGCGCTGGCGCGGATTCGCCCCGACGTCCTCGTCAACGCCGCGGCCTTTGCGGACGTCGACCGGTGCGAATCCGAACAACAACGGGCGTTCGAAGTCAATGCGATTGCCGTCGGCGATGCCGCGCGTGCCGCACGCGACGCGGGCGCCGTCTTCGTAACGGTGAGCACCGATTACGTTTTCGACGGCCTCGCCGGCTCGCCGTACGCCGAAACCGACGCACCCCATCCGATCTCCGTCTACGGGATCTCGAAGCTCGCAGGCGAGTATCTCGTCGAAAGGCTCCATACGCGCGCGTTCGTCGTTCGCACTTGCGGCGTCTACGGTACGGCGACGTCGCCCTCGCGGCGGCACCCATTTATCGAGCGCGTCCTCTCGCAGCCTCGGAACGGCGAGCCGGCTCGGGTCGTAGCCGACGTTCATGCCTCCCCGACGTATGCCGGCGATCTCGCTGATGCGCTCGCGCGATTGGTCGCCAGCGACGCCTATGGCCTTTATCACGCCGTGGATACCGGTCCGGTCAGCTGGTACGATTTCGCACGCGAGGCCGTGCGACAGGCAGGAGTCGACGTCGCCCTCAAGCCGATTCCGGCGCAGGAGTGGAAGGCGCAAGCGATCCGGCCGCGGTTTTCAGCGCTGTCCACAGCCAAGCTCTCGGGCCTGGGCATCGAGATGCCGTCGTGGCAAGCCGGTATCAAGGCCTATCTGAGCTCGTTGCGCTAAGATAGACTCCACCGTGGAGCTGAAGATCGATCGGGAGTGCGTCGCGCGCTGCCGGGAGCTGGCCGCCGCTATCGTGGCGCCCGTTGAGGCGTTCATTGCCGCGCACTCCACGGTTTCGGTCGAACGCGCGGCGCTCCGGCTGCTTGGGGTCGACGGTGTCACGCCCGAAGAGATCCCGATCCCGAACGCGATCCTTGATGCCTTGCCCGAACGCCAGCGCCCGGCCGGTATTGCGCTCGCCTTCGGAAAGGCGCTGGCCGAGACCGGCCTCGATCCGGCGGCGCTCGGCGAAGCGATGGCGCTGGGTCGCTACTCGTTGACAGAGTTTACCGAGACGCCTGAGGGTGCCGCACGCGGCGCGCTGCGACCGCACGTCGAGAGCGGGCTCGAGCGCATTTCGGGGCAGCGCCAGGCGCGCTCGGAGCTTCTCGAGCGCTTGCCGCAACTTCCGCCGCCATTGCTCTACGTGATCGTCGCGAGCGGCAACATCTACGAAGACCGTACCGCCGCGGTCGCGGCGGCCGAGGCCGGCGCACAAGTCGTCGCCGTGATACGCTCGACCGGACAGTCGCTGCTCGACTTCGTGCCGTTCGGACCGACGACCGAAGGATTCGGCGGCACCTACGCGACGCAGGCGAACTTCAGAATCATGCGCGTCGCGCTCGACGAGGTCAGCGAAAAGCTCGGCCGCTACGTGATGCTCACGAACTATGCCAGCGGTCTGTGCATGCCCGAAATCGCCGTGATGGCGGCCATCGAGCGGCTCGACATGCTGCTCAACGATTCGATGTACGGCATTCTCTTCCGCGACATCAACATGAAGCGAACGTTCATCGATCAGCACTTCAGCCGCATGCTCAATGCCTTTTCGGGCATCATCATCAATACGGGTGAAGATAACTACCTCACGACTGCCGATGCCGTCGATCAAGCCCCGGCGGTCCTGGCCTCGCAGTTCATCAACGAGGAGTTCGCGCATCGCGCCGGCCTGCCCGACCGGCAGATCGGTCTGGGCGATGCATACGAGATCAATCCCGACCTCGAAGATAGTTTTCTCTACCAAGTCGCACAAGCGCAGCTGGCGCGTGAGATTTTCCCGGAAGCGGCGCTAAAGTACATGCCGCCCACCAAGCACATGACCGGTGACATCTTCAAAGGGCACCTGATCGATGCGATGTTCAATCTCACGTCGGTGATGACCGGGCAGCGCATCCATCTCTGCGGCATGCTGACCGAGGCGATTCACACGCCGTTCTTGGGCGATCGCAGCTTGTCACTGGAGAACGCGCGATACATCATGAATACCGCGCGCCACTTCGGCGACGAGATCGTGCTGCGTCCGGGCGGCGCGGTCGAGTTGCGCGCGCACGACGTGCTAACGGGCTGCGAAGCGCTGCTCGAGCGAGTCGCGGCGACGGGTTTGATGAATGCGATCGAGTCGGCGACCTTTGCCGACGTTTCGCGCGCACCCGAGGGCGGACGAGGCTTTGACGGCGTCTTCGAACGCGCACCCGAGTACTTCAATCCATTCGAGGAAGCCCTGCGGGGCAGTCTTACCGCGGTGTCATCATGACGCAACTCGTAAAACCCTACGGCGACACTCAGAACGACGGCAAGGTTCAGCTCTCATTCACCCTGCCGCTGGAGTGGAGCGAAGCCGCCGACGAAGCCGCGCGCCGGCTCGCCGGAAAAATGGGCTTTACCGACGTTCAAGTCGTCGACGGCCGAAAAATCGCCACGGGTTATTCGTTTTTCGTGCTGTACGCGAGTACGCCGCAGGCCGTTGACGTCGATAGCATCGCCCCATCCTCCGAGCGGACGCATGCGATGTCGATGGATGAAATCGATGCCCTCATCGAGGAGCGGATTGGGCGCAAGATTCGCGTTGCGGGTGCCTGCATCGGCACCGACGCGCATACCGTCGGCATCGATGCGATTCTCAACATGAAAGGCTACAAGGGCGATTATGGACTCGAGCGCTACCACATGTTTGAAACGTTCAATCTCGGCAGCCAGGTTGCCGTCGAAGAGCTGGTGCGCTTCGCGAAACAGCATCGCATCGATGCGCTGCTCGTCTCTCAGGCCGTGACTCAGAAGGGTAGCGACATCAAGAACTTCACGCAGCTGAGCGAGCTGCTCGAAGCCGAGGGCCTTCGCGACGACGTCGTGCTGATCTGCGGCGGGCCGCGGGTAACGAATCGTTTGGCGGGCGAGCTTGGATACGACGCGGGGTTCGGCCGCGGAACGCTTCCGAGCGAAGTTGCCGCCTTTATCGCGGTGAGGCTTGCCGAGCGCCGGCGCGATGCAGCCCGGCGTTAGTTCAGAGACTTTTTAGTTTGCAGAAGACGGCCCTCATCACCGGCATCACCGGACAGGCCGGTTCCTATCTCGCCGAGATGCTTCTCGAGAAAGGCTATCGCGTCGTCGGGATGACCCGCCGCACGAGCACCGAGGTTCACGAGCGGATCGAGCACATCGTCGACGATCTGGAGATCGTGTCCGGCGACCTTTTGGATCAAAGCTCGATCACGTCAATCGTCAACGACGTTCGTCCTGACGAAATCTACAATCTCGCGGCTCAATCGTTCGTGCCCGCCTCATGGAGCCAGCCCGTCCTGACGGGTGAGTTCACCGCGCTCGGCGTCACGCGCGTGCTCGAGGCGATTCGTCACCTGGACCCGTCGATTCGTTTCTACCAAGCCTCGAGCTCCGAAATGTTCGGCAACGCCGTCGAATCGCCGCAGACCGAGAAGACGCCGTTCTATCCGCGCAGTCCGTACGGCGTCGCGAAAGTCTACGGTCACTGGATCACGGTGAACTATCGCGAGTCGTTCGGCCTCTACGCCTGCAGTGGAATTTGCTTCAACAACGAGTCACCACGTCGCGGCAAAGAGTTTGTGACGCGCAAAATCTCGGACGGCGTCGCGCGCATCAAGCTCCGCCTGGCGAAGGAGCTGCGCCTCGGCAATCTCGACGCGCATCGCGACTGGGGCTACGCGGGCGATTACGTGCGGGCGATGTGGATGATGCTGCAGCAGAACGCGCCCGATGATTACGTGATCGCGACCGGCCGAACCCACAGCGTGCGCGATTTTGTGCGCATCGCCTTCGAAGCTGCCGGACTCGGCTCGTTCGAACCATACGTCGTCGTCGATCGGCGCTTCGTGCGTCCGGCGGAGGTCGACCGGTTGATCGGCGATGCGAGCAAAGCGCGGCGCGCGCTGGGCTGGGCGCCCGAGGTCGACTTCGAACGGCTCGTCGTCATGATGGTCGAAGCCGACCTCGACCGTCTTTCGGCGCGCGCTCGCACGTAGGCGGCGTTGGCGCGGGCGGTCTGTTCTGCTTTGGCGGCCGCGCTGTTGCTCGGCGCGGCTCCGCCCGAACGCTACCAAATCGATCTGTCACGTTACTTTTCCAACAGTGTGATCGAGACACAGAGCCGCGCGAAGCTCGCGTCGGAAGCCGAGGCGTTCGCGGCATCGCCGACGCCCACGACCGTATCGGCAATGCGGCAGTGGCTCGCGGAGTACGACAAGCTGCTGCGTGGTCTCGAGCGGCATGACATCTACGTGTACCTTCGTGCCGAAGAGGACGACCGAGACAGGCTGGACGCGAACGCCGATGACCACCTTGGCGAACTCGAGGGCCGAATCAACGATCGTGTGGCACGCGCCGCTAAAGAGCTCGGTCCGACGCGAATTGCGAGCTTCACTCGGAGTTCATCGCTTCAACCGTATCGTTATCTCCTCGATGCCGGACTCTACCGTTCGGCACATCAGCTAAGCGCAGCGGATGCGCGAACAGTTACTACGGTGGCCACGCCGGTGCTCGACGCTGCGGCTGCTAGCTATAAGGCATTGCGCAAGTCATCACAATCCGTCGCGAGCGATCAGGCGGCGTACGCGGCGCTGCTCGTTTCTATTGCAGCGGCGCGAAACGGCATCGCGCGGCTGCGGCGATTCACCGGCGCCCCTGAAGCCGCATACTTCGACAGATTTATTTCTGCGGCATCGGTCGAGCGTACGCTGGACGCGATTCGAAAATCGAACGCCTACGCCCGGTACCAAAGCGTAGCAGCCCATGCGCCGCAGCCCGGCTACTCGCCGCCTCCGTTTTCGGTGACCGCGGCGATTCCGCTCATCCTGGCGGCCGAGCAGCCGATGGGCGCGGAATACGCAGCTGCCTACGCTGCATTGCTGGACCGCCGGAGCCGCCGGCTCGACATCTGCGACGCTCCCGTCTGCGACCGCACCGGCTTCTCGGTTGGGTTCGCCGGGGCTGAATCAGCCGTCTACTTCGGCAGTTACAACGGGAGCGTGAATTCCGTGCGTGCCCTCGCACATGAATCCGGCCATGCGGTACACCGCCAGTTCATGAGTCTAAATCAACCGATCGCGGCGTACAACGCAGGTCCGGCCTTCATGTTCGAGTCGTTTGCGATCTTCAACGAGCTGCTCTTTCTCGATCATCTTTATCGAACCGCGCCCAACTCGACGCAGCGCGCATTTTACCTCGATGACTTTCTGAACGACGCGACCTTTCAGGTGTTCGGATCGGCCGAAGAAACCGACCTCGAAAGCGCGATCTATCGGGGCGTCGCGGCCGGCACGCTTCGGACTGCCGCCGACTTCGATGCTCTTACAACCAAGGTATTCACAGCCTACGATCCCGCCGGGGCGCAAGCGCCCGATGCAGCGCTCTACTGGGCGCGCAACCGGCTGTTCTTTACCGATCCGCTCTATGACGTCAACTATATGTACGCGGGTTTGCTCGCGCTGCAGTATTTCGCCGACCTTCAATCCGATCCCGGATCGTTTCCGCAACGCTACGTTGCGCTATTGAAGAACGGCTTTAACGATGCGCCGGCAGCGCTAGAGAAGAGGTTCCTCGGAATCGATTTTTCCAACGAAGCCGGGCTCGTCGCGAATGGCGCGGCGCTCATCGATACTCGCACCCGCCGGCTGTCGAAAATCTACTCGGAACAGACGCCGGAAAAATGATGCGCGCTCTGGTTACCGGCGCGAGCGGCTTCGTCGGCGGTTTCCTGGTTGAGGCGTTGCGGCGCGACGGTGCCGAGGTCGTAGCCTGCGGCGGGCCGCACGACACGGGTGGCGAGTACTTTCGAATCGACCTTGCCGATCCGCAAACGATCGCGGCAGCGCTCGAGACCGCGCGCCCGAACGTCGTCTTCCATCTCGCTGCGCAGACGTCCGTACCGGAGTCGCTCGATGCTCCGCTCGAAACGTACCAAGCCAATGCGATCGGCAGCGCGCGCCTGGCTGACGCCGTGTGCCGCTACGCTGCCGGCCGGCCGCCGCCGCGAGTTCTTTTCACGAGCTCGGCGGAAGTCTACGGCACACGCGATCCGCGCGATTTTCCGCTGCACGAAGCGCTCGATTTGCGGCCCGCGACGCCATACGGCGCGAGTAAAGCCGCCGCCGAGTTGGTGCTGTTGGCGGCCGGTCGCAGCTTTGGACTCGACGTCGTGATTGGGCGCGCCTTCAACCACATCGGCCCGGGGCAGAGCGAGCGGTTCGTGGTGGCGTCGCTGGCCGCGCAGCTCGCGCGCATCGCCGCCGGGGCTCCTTCGCAGCTCTGGGTCGGGAACCTGGAAACCGCGCGCGATTTCCTCGACGTCCGCGACGTCGTCGCGGCCTACGTGGCGCTCGCACGCGCCGGCGAGAGCGGCCAGGTCTACAACGTGTGCAGCGGACGAGCCGTCGCGATTCGGGATCTGTTGCGCGAGCTGATGGCGATTGCGCGCGTTGCCGTCGAAGTGCGCGAGGATCCCAGCCGGATGCGCTCCGCCGACGTGCCGTTCTCGGTAGGAAGTGCGGAAAAGCTGCGAGCGTGCACCGGTTGGAGCCCGCAGATATCGCTCGTGCGCTCGCTGCGCGAAATCTACGATGCAGCTCGCCGCGGTGTCACGCTGAGCCCTTCGTCCTTCGACTCCGCTCAGGATGAGACTACTGCGCTCAGGGTAAACTCCGAAGGGCGACCCGAGAGTAACAACTAACGGCGCACAATGGCTGACAACAACGGAAGGCTTGCGGCCTTCGTCTTCAAGAATCGCGGGCTTTTGTTGAGTCTGGCCGCCGTCGTGCTGGTAATTTTTGGCCGTCCTAGCGCGTTAAGCATCGCGCTCGGCTTGCCGCTCGCGATCGGTGGCGAACTCGTACGGTGCTGGGCAGTTGGATATTCCGGCGTTACGACGCGCAACGACGTCGTGACCGCGCCGAAGCTCGTCACCGGGGGGCCGTACGGCTACGTGCGCAATCCGCTGTATCTCGGCAACTTCGTCACGGCGGCGGGCTTCGCGATCGCATTTACCGGAAATAACTCGCTGCTCGAACGTTTGGTGCTGATCGCCGCGTCGCTCGGCGCGATGGTGGCGGTCTACGCCACGATCGTTCCGCACGAGGAAGCCTTCCTGCGGAAACAGTTCGGCGAAGAGTTCGAACGCTATTGCGAGCGCGTGCCGCGCATTCTTCCGCGGCTCGAGCCGATCGTCGGCGGCGCGGGCGAATGGGATTCGCACGTTCTGATTGCCGCCGAAAGCAAGACGTTTGCGCTCTTCGGAGCGGTACTCGTCGCGCTCGCGATCAAGGCACTGCGCGGTTAACGCCGGATGCAAACGCGCCACCGCCTGACGCTCGCGCTCGTAGCGACCGCGCTCGTCGCACTCTTCGAATTTTGGGGCGGCGCGGCGTCTCGCAGCCTGGCATTGACGAGCGATGCCGTTCACGTCTGCATGGACGCCTTTGCGCTGGGCCTCGCGCTGCTGGCGGCGATCGGCGCGGCCCGTCCGCCCGATCCCCGACGCACCTTCGGATACGGGCGCATCGAAGTGCTCGGCGCGCTTGCCAACGGAACGCTCCTGCTGGCCGCGACCGCCGCGATCGTCTACTTCGCCGTCCGGCGGTTCGCTCTGCCGGTCGAACCTCACGCCGCGATCATGACGGTCGTGGCGACGGTCGGGCTTGCCACGAACGCCGGCGTCGGCATGCTGCTGCGAGCCGGCAGCCGGCGCGATCTCAACGTGCAGGCCGCACTCTTCCACGTCGCCGGCGACGCGCTCGGCGCGCTCGCCGTCATTGCGGGCGGCATCGCGATCGCGTTGACGCACTTCGCGTGGATCGATCCGCTGCTCTCGCTGTTCGTGGCGGCGATCATCGTGGTCGGCATCGCGCGGGTGCTGCGCGATGCGACCGACGTGCTGCTCGAGAGCGTTCCCGGCGATGTCGACTCCGCGATTCTGGAACGGCACATCTCCAAGATCGGCGGCGTGACCGGCGTTCACGATCTGCACGTCTGGTCGATCGGCAGCGGTTCGCACGCGCTCTCGGCGCATGTGCTCCTCGACGACCGGCGCTTGAGCGAGGCGACCGACGTGCTGCGCGAGATCGACGACTGCGCGCAAGCCCATTTCGGCATCACGCACGTTACGATTCAATTCGAATGTGAAAGCTGCCCGATCGTCGTCAAGCATTGATGCGCCGCGAATGCCGAGCGACACATCGCTCGGACGGCCGTTTGCCTCGCACATCCTGTGCTCGGCTGCACTCGGCCTCTGCGCCGCTCTCGCCCTTCGTGGCTCCGCGGCGCATTCACACGCCGCCTACGCGACGCGTCGCCCAGGCTGAGCGGCATTCCTAGGTCGGTGAAAAGCTTTGCTCGAATTGTGAGTTGTTATGGCTGATATGAACTCAAAGACTGTCGTACTCGGGATGGCGCGGACGCCATTCGGTAAACTCGGGGGAGCGCTCGCCCCGCTCTCCGCCACGACGCTCGGCGCGGTCGCGTTGACCGCGGCGATCGAGCGTTCCAAGATCGATCCGTCGGAGATCGAGCATGTGACGTTCGGCGAAGTGTTGCAAGCCGGCGTCGGTCAGAATCCGGCTCGCCAGGTGGCGTTCAAATCGGGACTGGCAAAAACCGTGACGGCCGACACGATCAACAAGGTTTGCGCCTCGGGGATGCTGGCGGTCGTCAACGCGATGCGTTCGATCAACGCGGGAGCGAACGCCGTGATTGCCGCGGGCGGCATGGAATCGATGTCGAACGCGCCCTACCTGTTGCGCGATGCGCGCTGGGGATACCGGTTCGGCGACGGCGGGTTGATCGACGCGATGATCTACGACGGTCTTTGGGATCAGTATTTCCCGATGACGATGGCGACGCAGGGCAGCAAGGTTGCCGCGGAGTTGGCGCTCACGCGCGAAGAGCAAGACCAGTTTGCGTTCCAAAGTCACCGCCGCGCGGCCGCGGCGCATTCAGCCGGTCACTTCGCCGACGAAATAGTCCCCGTGAAAGTCGCGAGTAAAATGAAAGACAGGGTCGTCGTCGAGCGCCTGCCGCGACAGGGGAAGGTTCGCGTCCCGGTCGCGGTCGGCGCGTCGAACGGCGTCTGGGACCATGAGCCGTCGAGCGAGTTTACGCTCGACTACGCGGCGTACGCGCCGTTCGTTACCGGCGAGCAGCCGCACGTCGTGGTCGACCGCGACGAAGCCGTCCGCGCCGACGCGAGCTTCGAGGCGATGGCAAAGCTGCGCCCGCTCGAGCGAAACGGCACGGTAACCGCCGGCAACGCGCCGGGCGTCAACGACGGTGCCGCGGCATTGATCCTCGCCGATGCGGACTACGCGGCGCAGCACGGATACGAAGCTCTTGCTACGATCCTGGACCACGCGACCGTAGCGTGGGACTCTCCCTACATTAGCTTGACCCCGGCGATGGCGGCGCGGAAACTGCTCGACCGCACCGGCTACGCTTCGTCAGACATCGCGGTGTGGGAGATCAACGAAGCGTTTTCCACGGTCGCGATCACGTCGTCGCGCAAGCTCGATCTCGAGGAAGGCACGATCAATCAGTTCGGCGGCGCGGTCGCGATGGGCCATCCAATCGGCGCGTCCGGCGCGCGCATCGTCGGTACCCTGATCAATCAGCTGCGCAAGCGCGGCGGCGGCCTCGGTATCGCCGCAATTTGCTCTGGCGGCGGCCAAGGTGACGCATTGCTCGTATCGGTGTGATTTCGCAAGCGCGGGCGCAGTTTGATTTAACGGACGAGCAGCGCGCGATCGGCGCGCTGGCGGCGGAGATCGCGCAGCGCGAGATCGCGCCGCACGTTGCGGAGTGGGATCGCGACCACGTCTTTCCGCGCGACCTCTACGCCAAGCTCAACGACGCCGGGATCATGGGTATCCTCGTTCCCGAAGAGTACGGCGGCGCCGGGGCGGATTATCTTTCGTATGCGTTGGCGATCGAGGAGCTGTCCCGCGTGGATGCCGGAACGGCGGTAACCATCTCGGTCCACTCGATGATCTGTTCGGCGATTCGCGCGCTCGGCACGCGCCAACAGAAAGAACGATGGCTGAATCGGTTGGCGACGGAGAATTGTATCGCCGGTTTCGCGCTCACGGAATCGGGTGCCGGATCGGACGCCGCCGCCCTTCGAGCGACGGCGAAGCGCACCGCCGGCGGTTACGTGCTCAACGGCCGAAAGCAATGGTGCACGACCGGAAGTTATGCCGGCGTGATCATGGGGATGTTCCGCACCGGCGGCGCCGGCGCGCGCGGCGTGAGCGCCTTTCTCATCGAGCCGAATCTGCCGGGCGTGCAGGTCGAGCGTGTGACCGAGAAACTCGGCATCCACACGAGCAACACGTGCGACCTGGCATTCGACGACGTTGCGATCGGGGAAGATGCGCTGCTCGGCGAAGAGGGCGCGGGATTCAGCAACGCGATGAGCGCGCTGACGGCCGGCCGGATCGGGATCGCCGCGCAAGCGATCGGAATTCTTGCGGCCTGCCTCGACGAATCCGTGACGTTCGCAAAAGAAAGGTTTGCCTTCGGCAAGCCGATCGGCGCGTTCGAAGGCGTCTCGTTCAAGATCGCGCAGATGGCGATGGATTTGGACGCGGCACGGATGCTCGCATATCGTGCGGCCGCGTTAGCCGACGCGGGTCAACCGTTCGCGCTTGCGGCGAGCAAAGCGAAACTCTTCGCCTCGACCGCGGCCCGCAAACACGCCGCCGAGGCGCTGCAAATTCACGGCGGCTACGGGTACACGAGCGAGTTTCCCGTCGAGCGCCACTATCGCGACGCGAAGATCACGGAGATCTACGAAGGTACCTCGGAAATCCAGCAGCTGATCATTGCGCGCTCGCTGCTGGGCCGGTTGGAATAGTCGAAATTACTTCGCGGCGAGGCTGACGACCGCGCCATAGGAGCCGTTGAGACTACCGGTGATCGTCGCGGTCGGAGCGCCGCCGATTGGATATTTCCAGTATTGCACGGCGTTCGGCGAGTAGGCCGTGTCGGGTGCGACGACGATCTGCCTGCCACGGTACGTCGTGATCGAAAACATTCCGACGGGCCAGTGATAGGTCAGCGCAGTCGAACCCCGGAGATACGCGAAGCTCCCCTTCACAGCGTACTCTTGGATCGTTTCCCAACTGCCGATGGCGACGTACTTTCCGTCCCATCGGACCGTTCCGAGTATCGGAGGCTGCATGCTCGGGATGAGCGATATATTGGCAATCCCTTTGCCGCCCTTGTGAAGCTCGCCCAGCGCCACATAGCCGTTCAGATATGCATCCCAGCCGTCGGCCCAAAGATTCCCCTTGTCGTCGTAGTCGCAACCCACTGGGTACCAGAGTCCGGGACCGGTATACTTCGTCGGTTTGCCCCGGCCTTGTGCGAAGATCAAAACGTTGCCTTGATACCAATGGTAACCCCAATTCGTAACCGCGAGATTCCCGGTCGTGGGGTCGACCGAACAATCGCGGAGATCGGCGGTTTGGTCGGAAACCGTCAGCGTTTCCAGCGGCTGCGTGCCGCCGTGGGGATATTTGATGATTCGGTTGTTGCCCCACGCTACGATCCATACGTTGCCCTGCGTATCGCTGCATACGCCGAAGGGCTGATAGATGTCCGTCAGCACGCCTTCTAACTTATGCGTCGTTAGGCCGTACGCGGTAACGGTGTCGTTGGCCGCGTTCGAGACGTAGACCAGATCGTCGTTTTTCGCCTGGGGTGACATCCACGAACCATGATACGCTCGGCTGACAGCCGGCGGCGCGTTGTGTGAATTCATTTGCGGTATGAGGCTGGGTGCTTGCGATCCGGCGCACCCCGCAACGCAAAGAGTAGCTACGCTTAAAGCGTAACATGCCGACTTCCCAATCGTCTTCATGTGAATGCTCCTACGCAACGGTCAGGCGGCTCGTGCGCCTTCGTCACGCGTTGCTTACACGGACGATGGCGCCAAACCCGCAACGCTGATAACGAATCGGCGTCGCCCGGCGTGACCGCGCGACGCAAAAAAGGCGGCACGGCGGGGCAGGCGAACCTGTCGCCCCGCGATGAACCTGATGGAGCACCAGGGCAAGCAGCTTTTCAAGCGCGCGGGGATTCCCGTGCCGCGAAGCCATCACGCAACGACGCCCCAAGGCGTGGCAGAGTTCATCCGGCAAAACCCCCCGGCAGAGTGGGTCATCAAAGCCCAAGTGCTGATGGGTGGGCGCGGCAAGGCCGGCAAGATCAAGATAGCGTCGAGCGCCGCGCAAGGCCTGAGCCTCGCCGAGGAGATCATGGCGACGCCGATGCCCCCCAATCGCCAAAACCCTCGCGGCGAGCCCGTTCGCTCGCTCCTCGTGGAAGAAAAGCTTGCGATCGATCGGGAGGCCTACTGCGCCATCGCGATCGATCGCGCCGCGCGCCAACCCGTCTTCATGGTCAGTCGCTACGGCGGCATGGACATCGAAGAGGTCGCCGACCGTCATCCGGAGTCGATCGCACGGTTCTATGTCGATCCGGCGATTGGGTATTCGCCCTTCATCGGGCGCGCGTTGGCGTTTGAAGCCGAACTCGATCCCGGTTATCGGAAGCAGTTTCCGGCCGTCGCGGCAGCGCTCTACGATTTGTTCTTTCGTTACGGCGCTAAACTCGTGGAAATCAATCCGCTCGCGCTGACGTCCGACGGCCGGGTCGTCGCTTCAGACGCGAAGATCGAGCTCGACGACGACGCGCTCTTTCGCAACCCCGAGTTCGAGGAGTGGCGCCGGACGCTGCCGCTGGACGAAGACGAAATTCTGGCGGCGCAGGCCGGCGTCGGCATTCGCAACTTTCGCCGCTTTCCCGGCAACGTCGGTACGATGGCGAATGGTGCCGGACTTGCGATGGCGACGATGGATGCGGTCACGAGTGCGGGCGGCCGGATCGCCGATTTTCTCGACGTCGGCGGCGGCGCCAACGCCGAGCGCGTGCGCAGCTGTTACGAGCTTGTGGTGAATACCACCGGCGCGACGGTCTTCTTCATTAATATCTTTGGCGGCATCACGCGCGGCGACGAAGTCGCGCGTGGAATCGTCGATGCGATTCAACAGACCGCGTCGCGCAAGATTCCGCTGGTCATTCGCCTCACGGGCACAAATGAAGAAGAGGGACGGCGCATTCTTGCCGCGGCGGGCATGACGCCGGTCGAAACGATGGATGACGGCGCTCGCATGGCAGTGGAGCTCGCGACGTAAGTGTCGATTCTCGTCGACAAGAATAGCAGAGTGATCGTGCAGGGCATTACCGGCGCGGAGGGTTCGTACCACACGGACCGGATGGTCAAGTATGGCACGAATTTGGTCGGCGGCGTGACGCCCGGAAAGGGCGGGCGGAAAACGCCGCAAGGTCTGCCGGTCTTCGACACCGTGAAAGGTGCGGTCGACGCAACCGGCGCGACCCACACCTGCATCTTCGTGCCGCCGCCGTACGCGGCCGACGCGCTCTATGAAGCGCACGACGCGGGGATCACGCTGGCGGTGTGCATTACCGAAGGCGTCCCGGTGCACGATACGCTCAAGGTCGTCGGCACGACGACCGGGATGCGGATCATCGGTCCGAACTGTCCGGGACTCGTTTCTCCCGGAAAGGCGCTGGTGGGCATCATGCCGGGCCACGTCTTCAAAGAAGGTTCGGTCGGTCTGATCTCTCGCTCCGGGACTTTGACCTACGAGATCGTTGACTTGCTGAGCCGCGCCGGACTCGGCCAATCGACCTGCGTTGGGGTCGGCGGCGATCCGATCATCGGTACGACGTTCGTCGAGTGCCTGCGCGAGTTCAAAAATGACGCGCAGACGAAGGCGCTGGTAATCTGCGGCGAGATCGGCGGCTCGGACGAAGAGGACGCGGCGGCGTTCGTCGCCGAGCATCTACCGGAGATGCCGGTGGTCGCGTTCATCGGGGGTCGCAACGCCCCGCCCGGCAAGTCGCTCGGGCACGCGGGGGCGATCATCTCCGGGAGCTTCGGCACACCCGAGAGCAAGGTCCGGGCGTTCGCGGCCGCCGGCGTCCCAGTCGCTGACCGGCCGTCTGAGATTCCCCGGCTGATCATCGAACTGCTCGCCCGGCACGGGCAGGCCGAGACGGCGGCCTCCCTTTAAGGTGGTCTAAAGGAACCGACCCTTTCCTGAGGAAATCCTTGGCGCAGTGAGTCATTCTGTGAAGCCCCTGAGGCCGTAACGGCCGCCGGGCGCAGATGGCTTGCGTTTTGACAACTTAAAGACAACAGAGGGTCAAAGAACATGAGTTCACAACGAACCCTCCGTCGCGCGGTCATCACTGGACTGCTGCTGGCAGGCTTCCTCAGCCAGGGAACATGGGCACTGGCGGGCGTCACCGGGAACATCCAGGGATCGATCAAGGAGTCGAGTGGCGCCCCGATTGCCGGTGTTGAAGTCCAGGCAGTCTCGCCCTCGGAAACCAAGACCGCAACGACGGACGCGGGTGGTCACTTTGTGATCCTCGCGCTTGCCCCCGACACGTACACGCTTAACCTGACGAAGTCGGGTTATCAGAGTCTTGCTGCGCCCGGCGTCACGGTCTTCGCCGACCAGACGCAAAGCGTGGCGTACATCATGACCAAGACGCTCAAGACGATCGCGCGCGTGACGTCACAAGCGGGCGCGGCGCTGGTGAAATCCGGCGTCGGCAGCGATCTCTATAGCGTTAACGCCGCACAAGCGTCCGCCGCGGCGGCACTCGGCGGCGGCGGAAACCTCAACAACGCCTACTCAGCGATGGCGTCGGTTCCCGGCGTTCAAGTATCGCAAGGCGGCGTCGGCTGGGATTTCAACGCGGCATATGTCCGCGGACAAAACTCGTACTACACCGGTTTCGAGTACGACGGCATTCCGGTCAACCGGTCCTTCGACAACTACAACTCGTCGACCGAGTCGAGCCTCGGCTTGCAAGAGCTGCAAGTCTACACCGGCGGCGGTCCGGCGGGCGTGGCGACCTCTGGAACGGCCGGCTTCATCAACCAAGTGATCAAGACCGGCACCTTCCCGGGCTTCGCCACGGCAAATCTCGGTTTTGCGACGCCGACGTTCTACCACCAGGCGCAGGTTGAAATCGGCGGCTCGACACCCGATCGGACCTTCAGCTACTACGTCGGTCTGCTCGGCTACAACCAAGACTATCGTGTCATCGACAACAGCAACGGCGCCGGCTATATGACTCCGGGCAATCCCTACTTCTCGGGCCCGACGCTCGGAAACGGTATCGGCTACGGATTCGGCAGCAACCAGATCTTAGCCGTCGGTCCGACCTGCCTCACGATAGCCTCGTGCATGGGCGACAAGGCGATGTGCCCGCTCGTAGGTGCGAAGTGGTCTGCCCCAGCGCAAGGCTGCTGGCAGTATTACTCCGGACTGGCGGGCTCGCCGTACGGAGTCTCCGACCGCGAGAGCGTCGTCAACCTGCACATGGGCATTCCCAAGCACAACGGGCTACGGGATGACGTGCAGTTGCTCTGGAGCGGATCCGCGCTCAATAACTACGGCTACGGAACCCCCGACATTCTGGGCCCGGGCAACAATCAGTTCATCTACTCGCTGTACGGCACGAACTATCATCCACCGGTCTGCGGTCCCACAACGATCGCGCCGGGCTTGAACGTCAACGCCTGCAGCAGCCCTATCGGGTCAGCTGGGCAAATCGTCTCGCTGCTGCCGTTCGGGTTCGTCTGCGGCAAGTCGCCGCCGAGCGCCCCGACAGTGGGTTGCGGCCCGACGTATCTCGGCTACGCCGACGGAATCACCTACAACGTTCCGTTCGGCACGCCGATCTCGACGGGCCCGGGGAGCATCAAGCCGCCGACGCCGTACTACGCGCCGAACGCACCGGCGCACGCCTTCGGCGGGCCTATTCCGCTCTTCGATAACTCGCTCAACACCAACCAGAACGACGCGGGCGTCACGAAAGTGCAGTACACGTACGCGCTCAGCCAGTCGGCGTATCTGCGCGCCTACGGCTACACCTTCTATACCGACTGGTACCTAACGGCGCCCAGCTATGCGGGAAGCGGCACCAACGTGAACTTCTTCCCCGCGACGGCGCAGTACCAGCTGATCACGCACACCTCGGGTGGTGCGCTCTCATTCCAAGACCAGCTCAACGAACAGAACCTGCTCACGCTCGACGGCAACTACACGACAGCCGGCGTGACGCGGTACAACAACAGCACCGCCTACGGTGCCGTCTCGCCGATCGGCTATATGTCCAAGGGGCCGCACGGCTTCATTTGCTACGGGAACAAGTTCAACGTCTCGACCAACACATTCGGGTATCCCGTTCCCTGCCTCAGCAGCTCGTACTACGACGTCGCCCTGAAGTCGAACGTCGGACCAACCTGGGTCGCGTTTGCAAACGGTGGGCCGAGCGGCTTTGGTGCGGCCGGAACGCCGGCAGCCAAAGCGGGCGCTACCTGGGACAGTCTCTGGCAAGGCAACGCGAACGGCTCATTTAACACGGTACGGCCGCGGTTCTGGGACGGCGCGCTGCAAGATCAGTTCCGGCCCAGCGACAAGTTCTTGATCAACGCCGCGATCCGATACGACAACTTCACGTACGTCCTGCCGGATTCGCTGACCGCGGCGACTCAGTTCTACGCTAGCATGACGGCGAACTACACGTGCGTCTTGGCAGCGACGAACCAAGTGTTCGTTGCACCGCTGCCGCCGGGCGCCCCGCCGCCGGCACCGGCGAAGTACATCAACGGCGACTGTAACGCGGGCGTTTCGGCGCTCACTGGGCTGCCCGCTCATGGCTGGGTTCACCCCAACGGGACGGTCCAGGACGGCGTGCATGCGCCGAACTTTAGTGCTACCTCGCCCGGCTCGTACAACCTGAACTACTGGCAGCCGCGCGGCTCAGCGACCTACACGGTCAATCCCGACACCGTCATCCGTGCGTCGGCCGGCCGCTTCGTGCAGCCTCCGATCTCGGCATCGGTGCAGTATCTCGCTCTTGCGGGCGACGACCGGTCGGTTTGGAACAACGTGATGAACCTCGGGTTCTTCTCGCCCTTCCACCCGATTCCGGGAATCTCGGCGGCGCAGTACGACCTCTCTTGGGAGCAACACCTGCACGGGACGGACATGAGCTTCAAGCTGACGCCGTTCTACACGTGGGTGGCCAACTGGCAGCAGCAGACGTTCATCGGAGCGGGCTTCGTGACGCAAGTCCCGGTCGGTGTCAACCGCAACGAAGGTGTGGAGTTCCAGTTTAACAAGGGCGACTTCAGCCGTAACGGTCTCTCCGGCCAGCTAGCGGTCACGTACACCAGCTCCAAAGTCCAGTTCCAGAACGAGGGACTGAGCACCGGCGGCACGATTCCCAACGCGACGAGCTCGCTCAATGCGATCATCTCGCAGTACAACACACTCACCAAGGCCGGCGGCGGAAGCCCCTGCTATCAGGGGGCCGTGGGCGTGCCGTGCTCAACGCCTAACAAGAGCACACAAGATACGATCCTTAACCCATACTACAACAAGCCATTGCAGGGGCTGCTCGATCCTAACGGTTGGTACAATCCGTTTTCGACCGCGGTTGCACAGAGCCTGAATGGCACGATCGATACCTACGTCTCACCGTGGGCCGGCTCGCTACTGCTGAACTGGCGCAAGGACAAGCTGGCGATCACGCCGAGCATCAACTTGCAGACCGGCGGTTTCTATGGCAGCCCGCTCGACCAGGTGGGAATTGATCCGCGCACCTGCGTGCACAACTCGGCGACGACGGGGATCACCGCGGTCTCACCGCACACCAACCCGCTGCAATGCAACTACCTGACCGCTACGTCGCCGGGGCTAGGGCCGTTCGCCTACTTTAACATCCCCAATCCGCAGACCGGCTCGTTCCTGTTCGCCAACTTCCAGAATCCGACTTCGGTGTTCGGAAATCTGCAAGTGACGTACGACGTGACTCCGCGGATTCGGCTCAGCGTCCTGGGCGTGGCGCTCTTCCACACGTGCTTCGGCGGTACGTCGGCACCGTGGACGGCGGCATATCCACCCGGCTCGGCGGTCTGCGGATATCTTCCGGCAGGCAGTAACCTCAACAGCTCGATCTACCCGAGCAACTTCTACAACGGCACCAGCTTCAACGACTTCGCAGCCAACAAGGTGCATCCACCGTTTACGCAGAGCTACACGCCGAACGCGAGCAACAACGGCGCGATCGGCGGAGCGGTGCCACCGATCAACCTCTACTTCAACGCGACGGTGAAGATCTAAGCGATCCCAGCCCAAGCGCTAACGTAGCACATAGTGAAGCGGGGTCCGAAAGGGCCCCGCTTCTCCGTTGTTGCAGGCGCGCCGGCGTTGCTTGAAAAAAAGAATCACCGGAATGCAGAGGGTCGTTCTGCTGCTGGCATGCGCTCTGTCGTTCGCCGGCTTTCTTCGGCTCGCGGCTCGTTCGGACGGCGCCGGCGCAAGCGCGTCAGGCACGCCGCCGCCGCAGATTTACCATATCGTCACGACTGCGCTCTGCGCGCGGCTTCACGAGCGAGTTCGCCCGAGCGTCGCGATGATTCTGCAGAACGATACGAGCATCGCGAAAAGCCCGCCCCTCTTCAAGAGGTATCAACGCGGCGCGCTGACGGCCCTCGACCCGGCGAGTCCGAACTTCAGTAACGGAGCGCCGCCAAACGGCGATTCGGTGTACAATCACTCGCCGGAAACCGATATGGCGCTGCAACAGATGTCGTACCTCGTCCTTCCGATCGCGCGCAACCTGATTGCCGCTCAAACGCTGCTCGATGATACGAGGCTCGTCCAACCAACCGGCAATGCTAACGACGACGCGACTCTCAAGAAAATCAGGAGTCAGTTACTGGAGACTATCGCGTTTCAAAGCGCCTCGCTCGATTTGATCAACGGATTCGTAGAAACGCAGCGGATGGGCGAGCTTCAGCACGCCGGCGAGGAGTACATCGCCGAGATTGGCGGTCAGGAACAGCCTGGCGTTCGGTCGCCGATCATCAAGATCACGCCGAACCCCTGGCAGGATCCGAACACGCCAGGCCTCGCGCCCAACCCGTACGCGTTCGACCCTGCGACGGTTCCAGGATTGTCAGTCGGTTACAACCCTCTGAGGCATATCATGGATGGATTGCAGTGGTTGCGAACCGAGACGCAAAAGCGGGAAGATCTCGCCGGCCAGACGATCACGGCCGCGCTCGCCGAATGTGGCAAATAGCCCGCCATTTTATTCTTTTGAGGATGGAGATATGTTCAAAGTAGGAGCCCTTTTCATTGCGACGGGCTTGATCGCGTTTAGCGTGGCGCCGATCGCAGTTCGCGCCGATTCAGCGATGGGACAACTCGTCTATTCGTTCACGTATAGCTCGAACCAGGCCATCACCGCCCGAGATTCGGCGAACCCGATTGAGAACCCGGCTGAAAACGGCGAGCTCTCCGGTGGCAACAACGGAATCAGCCATTACGCCGGGACCCTGAACGACAAAGGGACCATGACCGTCGTGGTGCTCCATCAGCAGCCCGATGGTGGGCTGGTCGTTACGATCAGCGAGGAAGGCCAGAACGTCCGCCGGGCGCCGGCCGCCATGTGCGTCGTCTACGGCAACACCAACGTGATTTGCGATCCGAATAAGACCGTCTACACCGAGGAGTATACGCTGTTGCGTTTTCTCGGCTCGAATTTCGTCGATCCGGCACAGGTTGATGCGAATCGCCACTGGGCAGTCTCGCAAGACAGCGGGAATACGAGCGTCAAGGCCGACTATACGATCAATAGCAACAACAACGGCATGATGCAGATCGGCGAAAACCGTAAAATTCGCCGGGCCGGCGGCGGAAGCCTAACGACCGACGTGCAGACGAAAATCGGCTACGATTTCAAGCGATCCGTTCCGACGTCGGTCGACGAGTACGTACAACAGCGTCACGACAACGGCGTCGTCGGAACGAGCACGACGATCTACCAGACGACGCTCAATCTCGTCTCCGATTCGATGGCGGCGAAGACATAGCCCGACTCGGTTATCGCTGCGAGGACTGCGAAACCGCGATCTTTCCGGTGACGACGCGCAGCGAGCTACAGTGGCTCAAAGACCGGCTGCACATCGTGCGCGAGGTCGCTCGTCATTCGAGCGACGGCCTCGACTCTTGGATGATGGAAGGCCTCGCGTTTCTGCACGAACATCAAGGCCACAGCGTAGTTCTCATTTCACGCCGCTAGCGCCAAATAGTCCGAACATTGCCAGGAAAGCCCTGATTTAGATGCAGCTCTAGGAGCCGAGGGCCGAAGTTTACTGTGGTAATCGAGGCGCGAGGAATGTCATCCTGAGCGTAGTCGAAGGACGACAACGAGATGCGCTAAATCGGGGCTTTCCTACTGGGGAATTCGAAGATGTTGGCCGGGCTGGAGGGCGCCCGAATGGAGGTGGTTAGCGTCGGCGATGCGGTCGATCACCTCTTGGAGGTCGGAGCCCGGCTGGGCGTGCGCCGCGGCGATGGCCCAGAGCGTATCGCCCGGGCGGACGGTCACGGTCGCGTAGCGCTGGGCCGAAGCCGCGTAGAGCCGCACGCTGGAGAGCGTCGGTAGGGCGACCATAAGGCTCAGAGCCGCCAGCGCGATCGCCGGCATGAGCGTGAACCGTTTCCGCCTACCCACTCTCAATCTCTCCTATATCTAGTGCCAAACGCGTGTTCGTCCACTACATTTTACCACGCCGCGGCCAAGCGATGTCAAGAGACTCCGAACGTATGTTTGCCTCGGGCGGCGATTCATGGTAGGCTTATACCCGTGGAAAAACCCGCCACGGAGCGGCAGCGCCGGATTTTGGATACCATTCGGGCCTTTACGGCCGAGCACGGGTATCCGCCCTCGGTGCGGGAGATCGGCGAGCGCGTCGGCTTGTCGTCGTCCTCGACGATCCACGCCCACCTCAAGGCCCTGGAGCGCCGCGGCCTGATTTCGCGCGACCCCACCAAACCGCGGGCGTTGCGCACGGGCGCCCTCCCGGCGACCCAAGATGCGCTCGTCTTCCCGGTGCTAGGGCGAGTGGCGGCCGGCGTGCCGATCACCGCCCAAGAGGACGTCGAGGGTGAGTTTCTGCTGCCGTCCGGATTCGTACCACGTGCCTCGGATGCGTTTATGCTGCGCGTCCAGGGCGACTCGATGGTCGATGCGGCAATTCTCGACGGCGATCTAATCCTCGTGCGCCCGCAGCGTACCGCCGAGAACGGCGAAGTCGTCGTCGCGATGGTCGACGGCGAAGCCACCGTCAAGCGTTTCTATCGCGAAGCCGGGCGCATCCGGCTGCAGCCGGAGAATCAAGCGATGGCGCCAATCTACGCGAGCGATGTCGAGATCGTCGGTCGCGTCGAAGCCGTCGTCCGCCGCCTCTAAAGCTTTTCTCGCATTTGAGCGGCGCGCCGTGCCGGTTATGCGGCGCGTTAGTGAGTTTGCGTTTATCGCGGCCGTTCGTGATGCGCTGCCCTGGAGTTTCGTCGGTCTTATCGCGGCGTTTGTCGCGATCATGGCCGTGCAGCTTGCCCGCGGAGCCTCGGCGCCGGTGCCTATCGGCTTGCGCCTCGCCGCGGCACTCCTTCCGTCTTTCGGGGTCATGGCGATGGCGCTGGTCGTCATTCTTTCGGTTCGGCTGGCGCGAGCCGCTGGATACGCGGTTGTGCCGCTGCTGATCGCCAGCACGGCCGGATTCGCCTTATCATTACCGCGGCCGTTCGGTCCCGACCCGATCGCCTATTTGCGCCTAGTCGGACCGGAGGGTCTGTTTCTCGCGATTCTCGCGTGCGGAGTCACAGCCAGTTGGATCGCCTTCGCCCGCCGCGTCGCTCGCTCGAGGATCGCAGCCGACACACTTGGGGCGCTGCTGGCCGTCGCGACGTTCGCGATTCTTTTGCTGCTGCACGTCTCGCTGACGGCGACGATCGCCACCGCGATGCAGCCGATCGCGCGACTCGGGGACACCTATGTCGCGCTGATGGTCATCGTGTTGATCGAGACGCTGCTCTGGACCGCTGGAGTACACGGCCCTGCTTTGCTGGCGGCGATCGTGACGCCGGTATATCTGACGATGCAGATGCAGAACACGCATGCATTCACAGTACACACGCCGTTGCCGTACATCGTCGTCGTCTCGCTCTTTCTCTTTGTTTTTCCGGGCGGCGCCGGCGCCACACTGCCGCTGGCTGCGTTCTTTGCAATATCCCGCGTCCCGCGCCTGCGGCAAGTCGGCCGGATGACGTTTCTGCCCGCGCTCTTCAACTTCAACGAGCCGCTGCTCTTTGCCGCGCCGGTCGTCTTCAACCCGCATTTAGCGCTTCCGTTCGTCGGTGCGCCGCTGGTCCTCGCAACGGTAACGTACGCGGCCGTCGCTACCGGACTGGTTGCGCGCCCGGCGTTCTACGTGCCGTCGTCGGTGCCGACATTCGTTTCGACGTACCTCGCGACGGGACGAGATCTGCGTGCCATCGCACTCGTCGCGATCAACATCGCGCTCGCCACCCTCATCTACTATCCGTTCGTTCGCGCTTACGAGCGCCACGTAATGCAAGAGACGCCATGATCGCGGAGTTGTGCGACCGGTTCGGCATCGGAGGGCGCGTTCGAGATGCCGCCCTCGCGGCACACGAACGAACCGCGTCACTCGAATACGAAGCGCAGCGGCGCGTACAGCTCAACGTGCTTGCGGCGTTCGTCGATGAAGGCCTCGCCGAGCACGATCTCGCGCCTTCAATGGGTTATGGCTACGACGACGCCGCACGCGCGCGCTACGAATCGCTGTTGGCGCGCGTCCTCGGCGCGGAGCGTGCGCTCGCGCGTTTGTCGATCGTCAGCGGAACGCACGCGATCGTCGCCGCATTGGCGGCCTGCACGCCGGCGGGGCGCACGCTGCTCTCGATCTCCGGTTCTCCATACGACACGCTGCGCAGCGCGATCTGCGATGCGCCCCACGCGCTCGTTCGCGACGGCATCGTCTATCGCGAGATCCCCCTGAGCAGCGATGGAGGCATCGATCTGCGGGCGGTCGAGCAAGCCTTGGCGGCGCGCGACGTCGCGAGCGTCTTCGTGCAGCGCTCGCGCGGATACGCGCCGCGGCGCGCGCTCTTTGTATCGGAATGCGAGGAAGCTTACGAGTGTGTCAAACGGAGTGCGCCCGATGCCGTCGTGCTCGTCGACAACTGCTACGGCGAGCTGGTCGAAGACCGGGAGCCGTCGCACGCCGGCGCCGATTTGGTGATGGGTTCGCTGATCAAGAATCTCGGCGGGTCGATCGCACCCGCGGGGGCGTACGTGGCCGGGCGGGCCGATCTGATCGAGCGCGTCGCGGCGCGCCTCTACGCGCCCGGATTGGGAGCGGCGCTCGGACCGTGGCTGGGCTTCGGGCGAACGATGGCGCAAGGACTCTTCCTCGCGCCGTTGATCGTGGCGGAGTGTTTGCGCGGATTGGATTTCATCGCCGCGCTCTTTGACGCCCTCGGCTATCCGGTTGAGCCGAAGGCCGGAGTGCGCCGCACGGATATCGTGCAGGCGATTCGTCTCGGAACGCCCGAGCGATTGGCGCGGTTTGCGGCTGGACTGCAGCGGGCGCTTCCGGTCAACGCGCGGTTTCGGCCGGAGCCGAGTGCGGTGCCGGGGTACGCGGATCCCGTCTTCATGTCGTCGGGCGCGTTCGTCAGCGGCTCGACGCTCGAACTCTCGTGCGATGCGCCGGTACGCCCGCCGTTCGAGGTCTACGTCCAAGGCGGTGTAAGCGCGGCGCACGCGTTTCTTGGGGGCCTCTTCGCCGCCCACGCCATCCAGGACTGAGACCACGGCTAGAGAGAAGGGCTGGCAGCCATGTACCTGCTCGAAGTGCTGAGCGGCCCGCTCGACGGCAAGACCTGGCCCTTCGAGCGGGAGATCACGATCGGGCGGGATGATGCCTTGGCTGAGGCGTGCCTTGGGCTCGACCGGTACGTCTCTCGGGAGCACGCCCGGCTCAAGATCGACGCCGGGTCGATCCGGCTGACCGATCTGCGCAGCCGCAACGGCACGCGGCTGGCGGGTCAGCCGGTCATGGGCGAGGTGCCTCTCCCGGTCGGCGTACCATTCATCGTCGGCCGCACCGTCTTACGGGTGACGCGCGCGTAAGAATTCAATGGAGACTGTAGATACGGTTACGCGGGCGCGCGCGCTGTTTGACGCCGCGCCGCGGCCGCTTGGATTCGTGCCCACGATGGGCGCGCTCCATGACGGGCATCTCGAGCTGATCCGCCGCGCGCGCCTGCGATGCGCCTCGGTCGGCGCATCGATCTTCGTCAATCCGTTGCAGTTCGGGCCGAACGAAGATTTTGCGAGGTATCCGCGTGACGAAGAGCGCGATCGCGTAAAGCTTTCGCAAGCCGGCGCCGACATGGTCTTCGTTCCGAACGGAACGACGATGTATCCGGTGGATTTCTCGACCTTCGTTGAGGTGGGTCCAATGGGCCACCTCTTCGAGGGAGCGCACCGTCCGGATCATTTTCGCGGCGTCACCACGGTCATCGCGAAGTTGCTCAACATCGCGCGCCCCGACGTGCTCTTCCTCGGCCAAAAAGACGCGCAACAAGCTGCCGTCGTGTGCAAGATGATCGCCGAGTTGAACTATCCGGTGGAAATCGAGATCGTGCCGACCGTTCGCGAACGCGACGGCTTGGCGATGTCGAGCCGCAACCGGTATCTCGACGCCACGCAGCGCGCGCAGGCGCCAACGCTCTATCGAGCGCTGGAAGCGACGCGCGACGCGCTCGAACGCGGCGTTTCGAAGTCCGAAGCGATCGCCGAGGGTACGGCGGCGCTGAGTGCGTCGGCGAAGCTCGATTATCTCGATCTCGTCGATGCCGACTCGTTTGTGCCGCTCGAACGGCTGCGGCCATCCGCCTTCATCGTCGCTGCCGCGCGGTTCGGTGGAACGCGCCTGATCGACAACCTATGGATAACGGAGTGAGAATCTTCCTCGGCGTAAGCGGTGGGATTGCGGCGTACAAAGCCGCGGCATTGACGAGTACGCTCGTGCAGCGCGGTGCGCTCGTCGACGTCGTCATGACCGCCGAAGCCGAGCGTTTCATCTCACCGCTGACCTTTGCGTCGCTGACGGCGCGCCCGGTGTATACGTCGCTGTGGGATGCACCCGAACGCATTCCGCACATTCGTCTCGTACGTGAAGCCGACGTTGCGCTCGTAGCGCCGGCAACGGCGAACCTCCTCGCCAAACTGGCCGTGGGGATTGCCGACGACCTGCTCACGACGGCGCTGCTCGCGGCACGCATTCCGCGCATCGTCGCCCCCGCGATGAACGACGCGATGTATGAAGATCCCACGACGCAGGCGAACCTCGCGACCCTGCGCGCACGCGGTTACACGATCGTCGATCCGGAGCGGGGCTTTCTTGCGGAACGGGAGATCGGTGTCGGACGCCTCGCCGCCGAAGAGCGCATCATCGCAGCACTCGAGCTAGCCGTTGGCCGAGCGCAAACGCTGCGCGGTAAACGCGTCGCGATCACTGCCGGCCCGACGCGCGAGCCGTTCGATCCGGTGCGCTTTTTGAGCAACGCGTCGAGCGGCGCGACCGGCATTGCCCTGGCGCGCGAGGCCGCGCGGCGCGGTGCGGCGGTCACGCTGCTGCTCGGCCCGACCCTGCTCGAACCGCCTGCGGGAGTCGAAGTCGTCCGCATCACGACGGCGAGCGAACTCTTCGATGCCGCAGTGGCGCATGCGAATGGCGCCGATCTTACGATCGCTGCCGCTGCGGTCGCCGACTGGCGTCCAGCCGATCGTTCGCAAGAGAAGCAGAAGAAAACCGGCGACGCGCTCACCGTGCGGTTAGAGCCGAATCCCGACGTGCTTGCGGCACTCGGCGAGCGGAAGAGTTCGGGGTATTTGGTAGGCTTCGCCGCCGAGACCGCGGAGCACGAAGCCCGTGCGCGCGCGAAACTGCGCGCGAAGCACCTGGATGCAATCGTCGTCAACGACGTGCGCGACGAACGCGGCTTCGGCACCGGCGAGAATTCGCTCGTGCTGCTTTGGGGCGACGACGGTCGCCGCGATCTGGGGCGGGCCGACAAGGCAACGCTGGCCGCGCGGCTGCTCGACGCCGTCGAGGAACTGATGGCGTGCTCCTAACGATCGACGTGGGCAACACCGAGACGAAACTCGGATGTTTCGCGGACGCTGAATTGATGCACACATGGCGCGTCACAACGGAGTTGCGCCGCACGTCCGACGAGTACGGCGTCTTTTTCACGCAGCTTTTCGCAACGAGCCGCCTCGAGGCGCGCTCGATTGATGCCGTCGCGATCGCCAGCGTCGTGCCCCAACTCGACCCCATCTTGGAATCGGCGTGCCAACGGTTTTTCAGAGCGGCACCGGTCTTCTTGCGGCCCGAAACCCAACCGCTGATTCCGATCCTTACGGAAAATCCCGCAGAGGTTGGCGCGGATTTGGTTGCCGCCGCAATTGGAGGGCGCGACCGTTTCGGCGTTCCGCTCATCGTCGTGAGCTTCGGGACGGCTACCGTCTTCATCGCGATCTCAACGAAGGGCGAGTATTTGGGCGTCGCGATTGCACCCGGAATTACGGTGTCGATCGACGCGTTGATCGGACGCACCGCCAAACTCCCGCAGATTGCGCTCGAGGCGCCGAAGCACGCGATCGGCCGCAACACGAATGACTCGCTGCAGAGCGGGATCGTCTACGGCTTCACCGGACAGACCGAGGCGATCGTTTCGCGCATGCGCGCCGAAATGGGGGGTAACGCCCGAGTCGTCGCGACCGGCGGGCTCGCCGGCATCGTCGCCAAGCAGACGCCGATCGTCGAAGCCGTCGATCCGCATCTGAGCCTGGTCGGTCTGCGACTCTTCTATGATTCGCAGGGGGTCCCACACCGCGAAGTCGGTGTGGGGGCGCGCAGCGCAGATTTCGGCACGGCGAAGCCAGTGCCGAAAGCGAAGCGTAGCGCCGGCCGAGGCGCGAAGTGCCGAGGCATTTAAAGAAGAAGCGATGCACACCAAACCGTTGAAGATCGGCTCGATCGAAGTCTGGCCGCCGCTAATTCTGGCGCCGATGTCGGGCGTGACGAATCGAACCATGCGTGCGCTCTACCGGCCATTCGGGCTGGGCCTAACCGTGACGGAGTTCGTTTCGTCCAACGCGCTGCTCTACGGCAGCCGGCGGACGATGGAGATGATCGATCAGCATGGGCTCGAGAAGCCGGTCTCGACGCAGCTTTGGGGCGACGATCCCGCGACGATGGCGTCGGCAGCCAAGGTCGTGCGCGAATGCGGCGCCGACATCGTCGACATCAACTTCGGTTGTCCGGCGCCGAAGGTTACCAAAACGAACGGCGGATCCGCCTGTTTGCGCGATCCGGATCGCTGCGAGGAGATCATGCGCGCCGTCGTTGCCGCCGTAGATTGTCCGGTGACGATGAAGATGCGTCTCGGCTGGAGTGGTGATGCGCCCGTCTACCTCGATGTGGCGCGGCGCGCGCAACGCGCCGGCGTACAGGCGGTGACGCTGCACGCGCGCACCGCCAAGCAGTTCTATCACGGGCACGCCGATTGGGAGCACATCAAGCGCTTGAAGCACGCGGTCGAGATTCCGGTCGTCGGCAACGGCGATCTCGATGACCCTCACGTCGCGATGGAGCGCATGCGTGAAAGCGGCGTCGATGCCCTGATGCTCGGTCGCGCGACGCTCGGCAACCCGTGGCTCATCACGCAGATACGCGACCTGATGGAAGGGACGGCGGCGCGACCGCTGCCGGCGCCGCCGGATCGCCTGCGTTTTGCGCTCGTGCACTACCGCACCATGGTGGACGAGCTCGGCGAGCCGCGCGCCGTTCCGCAAATGCGCAAGCACCTCGCCCTCTATTTAAAAGGCATTCCCGGCGCGGCCGCATTGCGCGAGCGCATCATGCGCATCGATTCGGCTGCCGAAACCATCCGCGTCGTCGAAGAAGTGATCGCGCAACTCGAGTGCACGGCACCGGTCGCAGCATAACCGATGATTGAGGAGCGCCAGGAACTGTACGGTGCGGAGTCGCCGCAGGCGTTAGCCGCGGAGACGTACGAGAACTACAAGAAGTTCGTCAATCCGCCGCTCGCGCGCGTCATGAAGCTCTCCGGCTCGCCGGTCGAGGTGCGCGCACGGGGCTGCACGATCTGGGATCAAAACGGAAAAGCCTATCTCGATTTTGCGGGCGGTTACGGCGTCTTTACGCTGGGATACAGCCACCCGCGCGTCATCGAAGCGGTGCGCGCACAGCTCGAACTCATCGCGCTCTCGGGCAAGACGATGTTCAACGTTTTGATGGGGCGCGCGGCGCGCCGGCTGGCCGAGCTCGCGCCGGGGGATCTGCAGATTTCATTCTGGTGCAACAGCGGAACCGAAGCGATTGAGGGAGCTATCAAACTCGCGCGCGCGGCGACCGGCCGGCCGAAAATCGTCAGCACGTTCGATGCCTATCACGGCAAAACGCTCGGCGCGCTCTCGGTGAGCGGACGCGAGAGTTTCCAATCGCCGTTTCGTCCGCTCCTTGCCGATTCGGTCTCTATTCCGTACGGTGAGACGAACGCGCTGGATGAAGCGCTGCACGAGGCTGCCGCATTCGTCGTCGAGCCGGTTCAGGGCGAGGGTGGCGTCAACGTTCCGCCGCCGGGATATCTGCGCGACGTGCGCGATGCGTGCGATCGCACGGGAGCGCTCTTCATCGCAGATGAGGTGCAGACTGGACTCGGACGTTGCGGATACCGTTTCGCCTGCAATCGCGATTCGGTTGTGCCCGACGTGATGACGCTGGCCAAAGGACTCTCGGGAGGCATCGTCCCGGTCGGCGCGTTCATCGCTCGGCAAGATGTCTGGAACCGCGCGTTCGGCGACGCACCGCTCGTCCACACCTCGACTTTCGGCGGCGGCGAAATCGCGTGCGCCGCGGCGATCGCAGCCATGGATGTCTTGGAAGAAGAGCGGCTTGCGGATCGGGCGCGCGAGCGCGGCGAACAGCTGCTCACCGGCGCTCGCGGGATCGCTCAAGCCTATCCGGCCGTCGTGCGCGAGGCGCGCGGCCTCGGGCTGCTCGTCGGCGTCGAACTAACCCACGAAGGCTACGGCGGCTTCATCATTCCCGAGATGCTCAAAGCCGGCGTGACGGCCGCGTGGACGCTCAACCAGCAGCGCGTCATTCGCCTCGAGCCGCCATTAGTCGTTACCGCGGCGGAGATCGATCGCGCGCTGACGGCGTTGCGTGCCGGTGTCGCCGCGGCGTTCGAGAAGTTGGGCCGCTTGTCGTAGATGCCGTATGTCGAGTGCAAGATCGTGATTGACGCCCCGGCACGAGTCGTTTACGAGCTCGCCAAAGATCAGGAGCGATTCCCGCAGTTCATGCCCGACGTCGAAACGGTCACGGTTCTCGAGCGCACCGAAACGCGTGCGATTTCGCGCTGGAAGACGCTCGTTGAGGAGGCGCCGATCGAATGGACCGAAGAGGATCGCTTCGATGACGAAGCCCTGCGCATCGAGTACAAGCTACTGGAAGGCGATCTCGACAAGTTCGAAGGCGTCTGGACGTTCGAACATCGCGACGGCCTAACCCACGTCATGCTCGGCGTTGAGTATGATTTCGGTGTGCCGACGCTCGCCGAACTGATCGGCCCGACGTTGCAGAAGAAAGTCCGCGAGAACAGCGAGATGATGCTGGCCGCGCTCAAACGTGAAGCGGAAACGGCACCAGGGAACCTCTGAAGAAGTCTATGTACCGATCGTTTGGACCGCAAAGCCGGCAGATGCCAGGAGAAGGCGAGGGAGCATACTCGAAGCAGTCTGTGACCGAGTCTTCGACAACGCAGATGGCGGCTTTGCGGTCAAACCCGTCGGGCAGCGGCAGTTTTGCCGCATCTCATTGTTGCGCCCTCGGTCACAGAGCGCTTGACTATGCTCCCTCGGGCGCGCCTCGATCTGCGGCAAAACTGCTTGCTGCGATCGGTGCAGCGACTTCTCCAGAGGTTCCCCAGTGAGTAAGTTTTGCTTCGTCATCCATCCGCTCTCGTTTGAGGATATTGCGCGGTACGAGCCGGGCGCGAAGGGCAAGGGCGAGCCGATCCTGCGGAAGATCATGGAGTGGATGCCGTCGTATGCCGCGGTTCACGTTACGGGAGTTCGAACGCCCGATGGTCGCGAAACTGAAGGCTGGTTCGTCGCCGCGCCTCTCTTGCCGCAGCAGTTGATGGATTTTCCGCGTGAGGAGGTCTACGAGCGCGTCGTGCGGGCGATCGAAATCGGCGCGGAACTCGGCGCGCACGTCGCCGGGCTCGGCGCGTTTACCGGCGTCGTCGGCGATGCGGGGATCACGATCAACGCGCGGTCGCCGATTCCGGTGACGACCGGCAATTCGCTCACGATCGCAGCCGGCGTCGAAAGCTTGTTTCGCGGCGCTGCCGAGATGGACGTCGATTCCGCGACGTCGACTGCCGCGGTGATCGGTGCTACCGGTTCGATCGGCGCAGCCTGCGCGCAGCTGATCGCACCGCGAGTGAACCATCTCATCCTGGTCGCACGGAATCAAACCCGGCTCCGCAAGTTCCACGAAAGCATCGCGGCGGAACTGCCGTGCCCGAGCGAATACACGACCGACATTTCGTCCGCCGTGCGGCGCGCGCAGCTGATTCTCACCGCTACGACCTCCACGCAGGACATCATCGAGCCGGCGGATCTCCAGATCGGCGCGGTCGTGTGCGAGCTCTCGCTGCCTCACGACGTTGGCCGGCGGGTTGCGGACGAGCGGCCGGACGTCTTAGTCGTTGAAGGCGGAAACATGCTCGTGCCCGGGAATCCGCGGTTCGAACGGGTTCGCGAGCCCGGGACGGAATTCGACTTGAATTTACCGCCGGGCACGGCACTCGCGTGCATGAGCGAGACGATGATCCTCGCACTCGAGAGGCGTTTCGAACCCTACACGCTCGGTCGCGGCATCAACCTGGCGAAGGTGATCGAAATCGAATCGATGGCGGAACGCTGCGGCTTTCGGCTCGCCGACATGCGCGCCTTCGATGCAGCGATTACTCCGGAAAAACTCGCGGCCACCAGAGAAGCCGCCCTTTCAACTTCCTTAGCGTCTGCGCGAAGCGCAGTCCTGAGCGAAGCGCGAAGCGCGAAGTCGAAGGGCGAAGGGTGAAGCGCGTCGTTTCGGTCTCGCTGGGTTCGAGCGGCCGCGATCATCGGGCTCAGGTAACGCTGATGGGCGAAGAGTTCGACATTTCGCGCGTCGGAACGGACGGAAAGCTCGATGCGGCGATCGCAATGGTGCGCGAGCTCGACGGCCGCGTCGATGCGATCGGTCTCGGCGGCATCGACGTCTATCTGTACGCCGGGAGCCACCGTTACGCGCTGCGCGATGGGCTGCGGCTGCTCGAAGCCGCCAAGACGACGCCGATTGTCGACGGCAGCGGCTTGAAGAACACGCTCGAGCGCAAGGCAGTCGGCTTCATGCAGGACGAGCTGTCGATCGATCTGCGCGGCAAGCGTGTGCTGATGGTCAGCGCGCTCGATCGGTTCGGAATGGCACAGGCGCTGGTTGACGCCGGCGCCGACGTGCTGTTCGGCGACTTCATCTTCGCGCTCGATAAAGACATGCCGGTTCGAGACTTGCACGAGTTCGAGCAGCTCGCCGAAAAATATCTTCCCGACGCCTGCAAGCTGCCGTTTCAATTCTTCTATCCGACCGGCAAGAAACAAGAGAAGCCGCCCGAACCGAAATATCCGCAGTACTATCAGGATGCGCAAATCATCGCCGGCGATTTCCACTTCATGCGTCAGTTCATGCCGGAGCGGCTCGACGGCAAAATCGTCTTGACGAATACCGTAACGTCCGCTAACGTCGACGAGCTTGCCGAACGCGGCGTCGCGCTGCTGATCACGACCACGCCGGATATCGCGGGGCGTTCGTTTGGGACCAACGTGCTTGAAGCCGCGCTCGTGGCGCTGCTCGGAAAGGCCTGGAGCGATGTCACGCCGGCCGACTACGAGCGGGTCCTGCAGGAATTGCAGTTGAAACCCCGCGTCGTCAATCTAACAAATCCTTAGCGTCTGCGCACTTCGACTTCGCTCAGCACAAGCTTCACGCAGCCCTGAGCGCTTCGACTGTGCTCAGCACAGGCTCCGTCGAAGGGTTAATTGAGCGGCGCCTGGGTAGAAAGCTTGCGCTGAGCGGGTAGGAGGCCCCGGAGCGGCCCGCTCAGAACACCCGCGCCAGCGTTGGGAAACCGACGCACTGCTGTGGGCTTTTGGCCGCAAGCCATCACGCCTCGTTGAGGGTCTATACGTTGAACGACAAAGAGATTGTACTGACCGCGGAAGGTCTGACCAAGCTGGAGCAGGAGCTCGACGAGCTCAAGAGCGTCCATCGCCGTGAGGTGAACGACCGTATTCGCCAAGCCAAAGAGTACGGCGACTTGAGCGAAAACGCCGAGTATGAGGATGCCAAGCAGGAGCAGGCCTTCATCGAGGGGCGCATTCTCAAACTCGAGGCGATGATTCGCAACGCCCGCATCATCGATGAGTCCGAGTATGCGGCCGACGAGGTCCACCTCGGGGCGGTCGTCAAGGTTAAAGATCTCAAGAACAACGAAACGTATGAATTCTCGATCGTCGGTTCGGCCGAAGCCGATCCGCCGAACCGCCGGATCTCCAACGAGTCGCCATTGGGCAGCGCGCTGATTGGTCACAAGAAGGGCACGACGGTCGACGTTGCAACGCCGCGCGGCCTGGTGAAATATAAGATCGAATCGATTAAGAGCAGCGCACCGAAGAAGGCCGCAAAGAGGGCGTCGTAATCGAGGTTTATTTGGACGAATTCGGCAAGACCGAAGCAGCACTCGTGGCGGCCAGACGTGAGAATCTGGCCGCTTTGCGTTCGAGGGGCAACGATCCATTCGCGCAGCGCCGTTGCGACGTCGATGCCACGGCGCAGGAATTGCTCGCGCGTTACGGCTTCTTAGAGCCTGCACAGAATGCGTCGGCCGAAGGCTGGAGCCTCGCCGGACGAATCCTCACGAAGCGAACGATGGGCAAGACGATTTTTGCCGATCTCGCCGACCGCACCGGCAAGCTGCAAATCTACGTCCGCAAGGAGGAGATTGGCGAAGCCGCGTTTGCCGATTGGCACGATCTCGATCGCGGCGACCTCATCAGCGTGCGCGGATATATGTTCCGATCGAAGATGGGCGAGCTGACGCTGCACGTCACGCGCTTTGTCGCGATCGGTAAGGCCATCCGGCCGCTGCCCGACAAGTGGCACGGTTTACAAGACATCGAGAAGCGCTATCGTCAGCGCTACGTCGACCTCATCGTCAATCCCGACGTGCGCGACACGATGATCATGCGCAGCCGCCTGGTCGCGGAGATGCGCCGCTTCATCGACGACCGCGGTTTCTACGAAGTCGAGACGCCGACGCTGCTCCACATCGCCGGCGGCGCGGCGGCGAGGCCGTTCGTCACGCATTGCAACGCGCTCGACAAAGTGATGCAGCTGCGGATCGCGACGGAGCTGAACCTCAAGCGCTTAATCGTCGCCGGCATGGAGCGCGTCTATGAGCTCGGCCGAATCTTTCGCAACGAGGGAATCGACACAACGCACAATCCGGAGTTTACGATGCTCGAGCTCTATGCGGCATATTGGGACGTTTCCGACATGATGGAGTTCAACGAGGCCCTGATTGCGCATTTGGCGGGCGTGGCGAGCGACGGCGACACCGATATCCCGCACGGCGACGCGACGATCTCGTTCCGGCGGCCGTTTGCGCGCATCGAGTATTTAGCGGCGATGGCCGAGTATAGCGACGGACGTTGCACGCGCGAACGGTTGCTCGATCCGCATGCGGCCCAAAAGATATTGCGCGAGCTGGGTCTCCCGGCTTCACCGACCCACGGACACGCGCTCGATAAAATCTTCGAGCGCGTCGTCGAGCCGCACTTGGTCGCGCCGACGTTCGTCTCGGGCTATCCGGCGGTGATCTCGCCGCTCGCAAAACGCCGCGCCGATGATCCGGTGCTGGTTGATCGCTACGAGCTCTTCTGCGGGCGCATGGAGATTTCCAATGCATTTACGGAGCTCAACGATCCCGACGATCAGCGCGCCCGCTTCGAAGCGCAAGTCGCCGAGCGAGCCGCGGGATACGAGGAGATTCCCGAGCCGGATTGGGATTACGTGCGCGCGCTCGAATACGGGATGCCGCCGACAGCCGGCATCGGAATCGGCGTCGATCGGCTGATCATGCTGCTGACGAATCAGCGATCGGTCCGCGATGTTCTCGTATTTCCGTTGCAACGCCAACACGGGTGAGAAAGCTGTGATTTGGCGCATCTCGTTGTCGCCTCGGGCCTCATTGATCCCCAATGCGCTGCGCGCATTGGGTGCCCCGTTAGTTTGAATATGCTCCGTGCTCGGCACTTCGCACCCCGCGACACGGGGCCCGTAAACTTCGGCCCTCGGCTCCTAGAGCTGCATCCAAATCGCAACTTTCTTAGACTAGTACTCGCCGCCATTCTCGCGGCTGCCTGGTGCGCGCCCGCGCCTGCGCAAACACGATACTACTACCTGAATCCGCAGCAGATCGACCTGACGGTGCTGTTGCCGCCGCCGCCCGACATGGGCTCCGGCGAAGCCCTGGCCGACGAAGAACAGGTCGCATCGGCCGTTTCCAACCGCACCGCGGTGGCGCTCTCCGAGGCTCAGGAAGCGTCGGCGCGCACCGTGTTTTTCTTCGCCCGGTCGATTGGCCCGCAGTTTACCGCGGCGCACCTGCCGCGTACGGCACGCTTCTTCGCGCGCATCAGCTCCGACGTGCAGAACCTCGTGGTTTCGGCCAAGGACTACTGGCAACGGCCGCGCCCCGACGGGGCGGCAAAAAAGCACGGAGCTTATCCCAGCGGGCACGCTGCATTTGCTGCGTCGACCGCGATCGTGCTCACACAGCTGTTGCCTGCCAAGCGCGATGCGATCTTTTCGCAAGCGCGCATCTTTGCGGTGAACCGAATTCTCTTAGGCCTGCACTACCCCAGCGACATCGCATCGGGCTGGACCACCGGCACGCTGGCCGCCTTCGTGATGATGCACGACCGTGTATTCCAGCGCGACTATGCGGAAGTGAACGCGGAGCTGCGCCGCGCGCACATTTAGGCTGCGGCTCACGCTAGAGTACGACGGAACCGAGTTTAGCGGGTTCCAATGGCAGCCCGCCGTCCGCACCGTCGCGGGCGTCTTGGAAGCGGCGCTCGAGCGGCTCTTTGACGAACGTATCCGAGTGACGGGCGCCGGCCGCACCGACAGCGGCGTACACGCCAGCGGTCAAGTCGTCTCATTTTCAACGGACCGAACATTCCCGTTCGAGCGGCTTGCGATCGCGCTCAACGCGGTCTTGCCGCCGGATTGCTCGGTGCGCGACGCCGCCGCAGTTGAAGGCGATTTCTCGGCGCGCTTTTCGGCGCGCGAGCGAACGTATGTCTATGCGATCCTCAATCGCCCTCAGCGAAGCGCACCCCTCGCGCGCTATACGCACCACGTCGCGCGGCCGCTCGATCTCGCCGCGATGCGGGCCGCGGCCGCGTACTTTGTCGGGGGGCACGATTTCCGCCCGTTCTGCGGATCGTCGCAGCCCGGTGAACCGACGGTCCGAACCGTCGCCCGCCTCGACCTCGAGCTACGCGGCGAGCTGATTCGCATCGAGATTTCCGCCGACGGTTTCCTGCACCACATGGTCCGAATCATCATCGGGACGTTGCTGGAGTGCGGGGACGGGCGTCGCGCTCCGGAGGGGCTCCCGGCCATGCTCGCCGCCGCCAAGCGAGCGACCGCCGGGCCGACCGCGCCGGCCCACGGACTCTGGCTCGCCGGGGTCCGCTACGCCGACGGCTACGACTCCTTTGCCGAACCGCCGCTCTTTCAGGGGCGCGGCTCCTTGACGGACGGTCAGGCTTTCCCGTAGGATACCTGGGTTGTGCGCACCTACCAGCAAAAAACGGCGCAAACCGATCATCGGTGGTATATCGTCGATGCCAGCGGCCGGCGTCTCGGAACGCTTGCCGTGCAGATCGCGCGTGCGCTGTCGGGCAGGCACAAGCCGACCTGGACGCCTCACATCGATGACGGCGATCACGTCATCGTCGTGAATGCCGAAAAAATCGAGCTCGGCGGAAAGAAGTGGAACCAGAAACTGTACTACCGTCACAGCGGCTATCCCGGCGGCTTGAAGGTGCAGACTGCACGTGAAATTGCCGACAAACATCCCGAGCGGTTGATCGAGAAGGCCGTGCGCGGAATGCTCGCGACCAACCGGATGCGCGACGCGCAGCTCCGTCGCTTGAGCGTCTACGCCGGCGCCGACCACCCGCACGACGCGCAGAAGCCGGCCCCGCTGCCGGCTTCATTGTAGTCCATTGGACCAGACGATCGACGCCGTTGCATCTACCGGGCGGCGGAAACGCGCGGTGGCGCGCGTGAAGCTATCGCTCGGTCAGGGCATCATTACCGTCAACGGCAAACCGATCGACGACTATTTTTCGCGTCCGCAGCTGTTGCAAATCGTGCGCCAGCCGCTCGAGGCCACGCAAACCGCTTCGCGGTTCGACGTCTCCGTCAAGGCTGAAGGCGGCGGAGTCACCGGTCAAGCCGGCGCGATTCGCCACGGAATCGCGCGCGCATTGTTGGCGATCGATGCGTCGTTCAAAGAGACGCTTCGCCGCAACGGCTTCCTGACGCGCGACCCGCGTGAAAAGGAGTCGAAGAAGTACGGACGCAAGCGCGCGCGCAAGCGCTTCCAATACAGCAAACGCTAGGATCCTCGAGCGTAGCCTCAAGTACGTTGTGATCGCGCTCGGCGCGGTTGCACTGATCGTGCAGCCGCACGCGGCGTGGATCGAGCGCGCCTACTCCAACGGCGCGTACCCCGCTTGGGAGCACGTCGCGGTGACGATCGCGCGTCCGTTTCCGTGGTCGCTCGGAGATCTCGCGGCACTCCTGGGAATCGGCGCAATCGTCTGGCAAATCACTGTATTCGTCCGGCGCCGATCGCGTCGCCGTAGCGACATCCTAGCGCTGGTCGTGAACTGCGCGACAATCTTGGCGCTCTATGCGATATGGTTCGAGCTGAGCTGGGGCTGGAACTATGCGCGCGCGCCGATCGAGTCGCGCGTTCAATTCGATCGAGCTCGGGTAACTCCGCAGGCGGCAACCGCGCTGCGCGACCGCGCGATTGCCGAGATGAATTCGCTCGCTGCGCCGGCGCACGCTCGCGCTTCGCAATCGATCGATTTGGTCGCGCTGCGAGATGCGTGGCTGCCGGCGGTGCAGCGCGCCGGCGACGACTGGGATCCGCTCGTCAATCCACCCAAGCCGACAATCGCAGATCCCTTCATGGTCGCGACCGGGACGAGCGGATTCATCAATCCGCTTACGCTCAACGTTCAGGTCGCTTCGGATCTGCTCTGGTTCGAACGCCCCTTCGATCTCGCGCATGAATGGAGTCACGACGCCGCTTACGCCCGCGAGGACGAAGCCAACTATCTTGCGATTCTGACCTGCCTGCGTTCGGCCGATCCGGCAGTGCAATATTCAGGATGGTTCGAGCTGTTTCTGTACTTACCGCAGAAGCGCCGGTACGCGCGCAACACGTTCGTGCCGTTGGTCCGGCAAGATTTTGCCGCGCTCCGCAAGCGTAACCAGCAGCACATCAACGTGCTGCTCGCGCACTGGTCGTGGCGCACGTACAGCGCCTACTTGAAAAGCAATCGCATTGCGTCCGGAATCGCGAACTACGACGAGGTCACGCGTCTGGTGCTGGGCGTGCGGCTCGACGCGCAGATGCTGCCGATCTCGCGAGAATGAAGCAGGGACCCGAGCCGGGTCCCTGCAGCGTTACGGAGTCTAACTCCGCGGAGGTTTGGGCGGTTTCTGTCCGCCTTGGGGCGGTGGTTTCTGGCCTCCCGGAGGCTTCTGGCCTTGCGGATGGGGCTGGCCCGCCGGATGCCCTTGCGGGTGCGCCGCACCTTGCGGGTGCATCGCGCCGCCTTGCGGATGCATCGCGCCGCCTTGCGGATGCATCGCGCCCTGCGGATGCACCGGCTTTGCGGCCGGGGGTTGGTTGTGAACGGGCTGGCTGACCGGCTGCGCGTGATGCGTTACCGGAGCCTTTGCCGGCGCAGGCTTGTTTACCGGCGCAGGCTTAGTGGCAGGTTTGGTTACCGGCGCAGGCTTGGCGGCGGGTTTGGTTACCGGCGCAGGCTTGGCGGCGGGCGCCTTCACCGGAGCCGTCACCGGAGCCTTTTTGACCAAGGTCTGAGCCTGTTGTTTGTCCGCCGCGGTAACCGGTGCGTACTTCGGCAGCTGTTTCGGATCGCTGATCGGTTTCGAAACCGCCGTCACCGGCGGTTTGCCCTTATTGACGTTGGCATAGAGCAAGCGGTCCTGGGCGGCGACCTTTGCCTGAGTAACTTGAGCGGTTGTTGGTGGTCTGCCAACGCGGCGGGCTTGGATTTGAGCCGAAGTCGGCCGCGCCGTGATGCCGCCGTGCCCGCCGTTATAGCTGACGTTCTTGCAGTTGTTGCAGACGTACTTATTGATGACCGTCCTGTTGTAGGTATTGTGAATGACGGTCCTGTTTACGTTCGCGTAGGCGGTGTTGTAGGCAAAGTTACCGCCATTCCAGGCGCCGCCGTAGAAGCCGGTGCCCGGATAGCCGAAGCCGTAGTTAATGCCGCCGTAGAAGCCGACGCTCGACCCCCAGTAACCGGCGTTCCAGCCGTAGCCGCCTCCACCGTAGCCGCCTCCACCGTAGCCCCAGTAGCCGGGGGTCCAGAGGAGACCGACGACGGGCGGGGCCACCCAGACGCCAGGCACCCAGTAATAGCCCGCTGGTCCCCAGGCCCAATAGCCGGGTTGCCAGAGGTAATTAGGGTACGGCGCTATGGGCTGTACGTAGACCGGCAGGGGCGGCGGCGGCGCGCCGATCGTAAAGCCGACGCCGATCGTGAACTGTGCCGGTGCCGGCAGTGGTGCTGCGGTGATGAGTAATGCCGCGATAAATGCGGGAAGTGACCTCGAGATTCGCATTCTTCCTCCTTTTCCGGAGATCATAGGTCTCATTATAGCGTTAGTCACGCCCACTCTTTACCCGAGCTGCGGGCGTCCGAAGGGGTTTCACAGGATTCTTACCCGTTCATGAGGCCCTTCCAACGTAATCTTCATCGCGCTCTCACCCTTCGACAAAGCCTGTCCTAAGCGAGTCGAAGGGCTCGGGGTTTACTAACATTTCGTCCATCCCGGGTACGTTTGACGGTCACCCGGCCCTGATACGATTCGCCGCATGTTTGACGTCGGCGATTCGCTTCGCGAAGCTCTCGGGAACGCGCACAACCGGATGGCGGACGCGCAGCTCGCCGTCGCGCGCGCGAACTCCGACGGAGCTCCGGAGCGCTCGGCCGACGCGGCGATGGCGGAAACGGCTCAAGCGGCAATCTTCACCGAGGTACTGCTCGCGGCTGAGCACGCGCGCTTCGAGGAGATTAGGGCGGTGACGAAATGAACATCGACCTCCTCGACGCGGCCGCCAGCGGTATGGATGCGCAACGCGCCGCCCTCGACGTTGCAGCGCGCAACGTCGCCGCCGCTGAAGCGGCGGGACCGAACGCCGACTACGCGCGGATGATTCCGGAGTTCCAAGTCGTCGACTCAGGTGACGGCGATGTTCGCGTCGATTTTACCGGGACGCGCACGGAGCGCGGAACGAACGTCGACATTCTCACGGAGATGATCGCCGTGATGAATGCTTCGCGAGCCTACGAGTCCGACGCATCGATCTTCGAGGTCGGCAAGTCGCTGGCCGAAAAGACCATCGACCTCGAGCGGCTATGAGAGTCGAGCCGATCCTTCCCGACGCACCCGCAACGCCCAGTGCACCCGACGGCGGTGCGTTCGCACAGGCGCTCGACGCGATCGGAAACACGTTGGCGCAAGCCGACCGCGCGGAAAATAACTTCGCGTACGGACGAGGGACGCTTGAAGCCGCGATCTACGAGCGCGCTCAGGCCGATGTGGCGCTTTCGGTGGCCACCGCAACCGCGCAGCGCATCGCGCAGGCGGTTGGATCCATCTTGAACATGCAAGTGTAGGACTTTCTGCGATGCATGCCGCCGAGCAGCTGCTGACGCGGTGGAACTCAATTCCGCGGATCGGCCGTCTGATGCTGACCGTAGCGCTTACGGCAGCGATCGCAGTCGCCGTCGCCGCCGGACTCCTCGCGCATCCGCCCCGCGCGGCACTGTTCGCGCAACCACTCCATCCCGAGCAGCTTGCCGAGGTCGAAGAACGCTTGGCCGGCTGGAACGTCGCATTCACCCCAACATCCGACAACGTCGTCGTCAGCGCCGGACGCCGCAACGATCTGCTCCTCCGGCTCTCGCTCGCGGGCGTCCCGCATCCGCATCTCTCGAGCACCGGTGAAGCCGTAGCGAGCATCGGCGTGCTGACGCCGCAAGCCGTGGTCGACGCGCAGACTCGCGTCGGCCTGTCGGGCGACATCGAAGCCGGACTGCGCGGCATCGACGGCATCGACGACGCGCGCGTGATTGTCGCGCCTGCCAAGCCGCCGGAGTTTGTCGACGAATCACGCCACGATGCGAGTGCGAGCGTACGCCTGCGCCTGCGCGCCGGAGCGCAGCTCTCGCGCGAAACGGCGGCCGGAATTCGCGCATTCGTCGCCGCCAGCGTGCCCGAGCTCCAAGCTTCTCGCGTCACGATTCTGGACGATCGCGGTGTCGCGCTCGGCGACGAGCTTCGTGGCGCCGACGACGCCGGCGACGTGCAGCAGTCGCTCCAGTCCGCGTTCGATACGGCTTTCGGCGACGGCGCGGCGATTGTTCGCGTACGAGCCGAATACGATGCCGGGCTAACCTCCGAACGGGACGTGCGCCGGACGCCGGTAAGTGCGCAACCGATCGCGCGCGTGCAGCGTACGGAAACCTACGACGCGTCCGGCAAGCGATATCGCCACCTCGAAAGCGGCGAGGACCGCGGCAGTGAGACCCACGAGCTGATTTCGCAAGTCCAACCCGGCGGAATCAAACGCCTTTCGACCGCCGTGTTCGTTGACGAAACGCGCTCGCTCGACCTCGCAATAGTACGCGAGTTGGCAGCCGCGACGGTCGGCTACGACGCCCACCGCGGCGATACGCTGGCAGTCGAGGCGGTCGATTTTCGTCGAGCTCCGGTTGCTGCCAAGGATCCGTGGTGGTTGTTGTATGGCACCTTGGTGCCGCTTGCGCCGGCGCTCGCGTTGACGATCGGCTTGATTGTCTGCGCGCGCTTCGCCGTCCCGCCGGTGGCGTCGCTCGCGCATTCGCTGATCGAGCGTGCGATGGTGGAGCGCGCATCCAAAGCGGCCGCCGGTTTTGCACCGAGCCGCGTGCGCACGATGCTCGAGCGTGAACCGCCGCACGCCGCTGCGGCGATCATCAGCGCACTTCCGGCCGCGACCGCGACCGCGGTCCTCGAACTCTACCCACCGCACGAACGCGAAGCGATCGTGAGCCGCATGCAGCGCGGTCAGTGCGCGTTGCTCGACGACGCGCAAGAACTGCTGCGCCGCCATGGCTGACGATTTCGTTCCGCTTGCCGTTTTCTTGCGGCCCGCGACTCCGGCGGTCGCGCCGGAGCCGGCCGTCGCATGCGTGCCGCTGCTCCCGGAGGAATATGCGGAGGCGATTCGTGCGGCCCGTCGTTTTCGCGCCGCGCTTGCGGATGTGCTCGACGTAACCGTCGGGCGACTGTTGCGGGAGATTGCGCACGGCGTGTTCGCGCGCGAGCTTCGGATCGAACCAGCGAACGTCGCCGCCCTCGTCACCGACGCACTTGATCGGTTCGGAAATGAACGAGCGCTCTCGATCCGCGCGCATCCCGACGACCTCGACGCGCTGGCCGATTTTGAAATCGGCAGCGTCGGTGACAACGCGCTGCAACGCGGCGATCTGATCTTCGAGCTACATTCCGGCACGATCGATCTGCGAATGCCTGCGCGGTTGGACGCGGCGCTGGCGGCTTGCGCGTCATGAGCCGGGCAGCAATGCTCTACCTCGGTACGTGCGCGCTCGGCCGTGCGATCGATGCGCACGGCGCACCGCTCGACGGCGGTCCGCCACTGTGCGGTCGCGGCGTTCCGTTGGAGTTTCGTTTGCCGCGCCCGAACGATCGCGCGCCGATTACGACGCCCCTCTGGACCGGGATTCGCGTCGTTGACGGTTTGCTCTCGGTTGGGCGCGGCGCACGTGTCGGAATCTTCGGCGCGCCAGGAAGCGGGAAGAGCGTCCTGCTCGAGGCAATTGCCGGCGGTTGTGCGGCCGACGCGGTCGTTATTGCGCTGGTCGGCGAGCGAGGACGCGAAGCGCAACGTTGGATCGCGCGTCGCGGAGAACAGATGACGATCGTGTGCGCAACGAGTGACCGGCCCGCGCACGAACGCGTCCTTGCGGCACGCGTCGCGCTTGCGCACGCCGACGCGCTGCGCGAACGCGGACTTCACGTGCTGCTCGTCATCGACAGCTTAGCGCGCGTCGCCGCGGCATTGCGCGAGATTGCCGTGAAGTCTGGCGAGCGCACGGGCCGCGCCGGGTATCCTCCCAGCGTCTTCGCGGAGCTGGCGCGATTGGTCGAGGTTGCGGGAGCGCTGGCTGAGGGCTCGATCACGTTGATTGCGACCGTGCTCAGTGATGGCGACGAGCGCGATCCGGTCAGCGATGCCGCGCGCTCGTTGCTCGATGGCCACGTTGCGCTCTCGACGCGGCTTGCGCACGCGGGACGCTTTCCCGCAGTCGACGTGCTCGCAAGCGCGAGCCGGACGATGGAGCTGGTCGCCGACGCGGCGCAGGTGCGCGCTGCGGGACGATTACGCCGCGCGATCGCCCTGCTCGACCGCGTTGAAGATGCGCGGGCGCTCGGCATCGAGCCAGCCGATCGTTCGACCCGCGCCGCGATGGCGGTTGAGTCCCGCATCGAATCGTTCCTGCGTCAAGAAAGTGCGGTGGCCTCGGGTTCGACGCTGTCGCAACTCGCCGCAATCGCCGCCCTTATGGACGACGATGGAGATCGTTAGCGAGCTTGCCGCGATCGAGCGGCGCATCGAAGCAATTTCAGCCGGGCCGGTGCAACCGAGTGCCGAGTTCGGCGCCATCCTCGGCGCGTCGTCGAAGACCATTTCTCGGCCGGCAATCGAGGCGCTCGTGAGATCGAATGCGGATGGCGCGAATGTCGATCCCGAGCTGATCGATGCGATCATTTCGAATGAGTCGGGATTCGATCCGAATGCAATCTCGAGCGCCGGAGCGCGCGGACTGATGCAATTGATGCCGGAGACGGCCGCGAGCCTCGGCGTCGGCGATCCATACGATCCAGCGCAGAACGTTGCGGGTGGAGTGCGCTACCTTCGCGGATTGCTCGATCGGTTCGGTGACGTCGAGCTCGCGGTTGCGGCGTACAATGCGGGACCGGCTGCCGTCGAGCGATACGGCGGCGTGCCGCCGTTTGCCGAAACTCGAAACTACGTGCGCAACGTCTTGGCACGCTATCGGCAAATGCTGGCGCAGCGGTAGCAACTCGGCAACCTCGCGATGACCGCCGGATCACACGCCGCAGGCATCATCGTGCAATGATGACGCAGCAACTGCAGGTCAGCATTCTGGCAGCGCCGCTTGCGGCGATCGACCCTCGTGCCCTCTCACAAGCGTGGTACGCCGCATTGCGGCTGGGTCCCGAACACCCGACAACGTCAACGATTTCCCCTCGCCGAATGGAAAACGTGGCTGCAAGTCCTTCGCGGATCGATCGAAGCGGGCTCCAAACCCTCCCTATTCCGGCGACCTCGGCGCGCGCGACGTGCGCGGTCGGACGAGCTGGGCGCGGCATCTGCCGCGATGTGGAACCGCAGATCGCGCGTCGTAACCGAAAGGTGCGTTCGCCGCTCGCACGAGCGATCGAAGCCGCGCTCTTCAATCCGCGTGAAAACTCCGCGCGCGCGACCGTCTCGATGGGCCGCGGCAGCGCGCGAATCGTGGTCATGCTGCAGACGAAAGGCAACCGGACCACGCTGATCGCGCTCTGCCGGCCCGAGTTGCGCGACGCTGTCGCGCGCGCTTTGACGCAAGCCCGTTTGACGCTGGCGGCGCGCGGCATTGGAGTCGAGCTCGCCGCGAAAGGAGTTCGCCGGTGTTCCTAAATGCCGCGATGAGCGCGGCGCTCGATCGCATTGCCGATCGCGCCGCCGACGCGCGCCGTGCTTTTACGCCGGGGGCGGTTGCGCACCACGACGACGTCGCGCGGCCAGCGGCGTCCGATTTTACCGTCGATCCGCTCTCGGTCAGCGCGCCGGCTGACGCGTACTTCGTTACTCGCGACGAGCACGGGCGTCTAGCGTACACGCGCGACGGGTCGTTCGCGCTGCGCGGCGGCACGCTCGTCGATGCGTCCGGCAGGGAGGTTTGCGCCGTCCGCGCGCCGGGCGATTCACCAAATGCCTTGCATGCGGATGCAGTCGATGAAGCCTTGGGCCGGGTCGTCGAGCCTCGCATCGAAGCCGACGGCAGCCTCGTGTACCGTCGCGAAACGATCGATCCTCGAAACGGAGCCCGCGAATCGCAGCGCGTCGTCGTCGGCCGGGTTGTGTTAGCCCGTTTTCCGGCAGGTACGCGGCTGGCGAGCGGTGACGACAACGAATCGCTCGCGCCCACCGGTATCGATCCGCTGATCGGCGTCCCCGGCGACGCCAACTTTGCGAAGATCGCGCCGATGCAGCGCGAGCGCAGCCGCATCGACATCGACCAGAGTCTGATCAAGCTCAAAGACGCGTACCTTGCGTTCGATGCGTTGCGGGCGGCCGAAGCCGCGAAGACGCATCTTGGCAAGACCGTCATGGATCTCGTCAAATGAGGTCGCTGCGCTTCGAGGCGCCAATTGCGCAACCGCCGGAAAATGGAAGGCGCGTGCGCCAGGCGAGGTTTGAAGCGCGCTCGTCGTTGCCGGCGAGCGCCGCATGCGTCGTCGCTAACGGCGTACGCGAAACTCTGACCTCGCTACTCGGCTCGGTAACGCTCCGGCTTTTCGAGCCGGTGATTCCCGATCCAAATGCGTGGCAGGCCATTACACGCGACGCGATTCTCTATCGAGTGCGCGGAAGCGTCGCTGACGGGGCCGTGATCCTTCGATCCTGCGACGCGATAGAGCTGGTCAGTGCCGTCTTCAGCGAGCCGGCGAGCCGATTCGCCGTTGAGCGCATGCTCTCGCCGATCGAGCTCGACGTGATCGATCGCATCGCCCGCGCAATCGCCGCAAACCTCGCGGCGGTTTGCGGCGCTCGAGACGCCAGTCCGCCCGAACGCGTCGCCGAAATCCGCGGCTTCGTTACGTTTTTCGAACTACTGCTCGAGAAACCAGCGCAAGCCCGCGTCGGAATCGCGCTCTCGCGCGATCCATCACCGGAGCCGAGCGGCTGCGTTGAGTTCGGCCATCTCGCCGGAGTTCGCGTCGCCGCTGCGGTAACGCTCGATCTGGGAACGGCGCGAGCCGCCGCCGTGACTCGACTCGCGGCCGGCGCGATCCTTCCGATCCGCGCAGGCGATCTGCGCCGCTGCGCTCTGATAAGTCACGGCCGGCGGCTGGCTCGCGGCATTTGCGGCATTCGCAATGGACGGTATGCGTTTGCGGTACATGCCGCTTCCGAGACGGCGTGAGCTCCGATTCGAAGATGATGAGCGATTCGGAGAACATCGCTCTCCTCATGCACATCCCGCTCCATCTTACCGTCGAGCTGGGAAGCTGCACGATGTCGGTCGCCGAGATTCTCAAACTGGGGACGGGCTCGATCGTCGAGCTGGATCGTGCGGCGAATCATCCCGTCAACCTCCTCGTAAATAATCGGCCAATCGCTCGCGGCGAAATCGTCGCCGTCGAAGAGAACTTCGGCTTGCGCATTACCGAGCTTCTCGCGCTGTAACGCTCAGCGATGCCGCTCGACGCCCTGCTTGCGTCCGCAAACCACCACGCGACAACGCCGCTGGAGCTTCTGATCAGCCTGACGATGCTCTCGCTCGTTCCGCTCCTGCTGGTCATGTGCACGTCGTTCGTGCGGATCGTCGTCGTTCTCTCGCTCGTGCGCTCGGCAATCGGCGCGTCGGCGCTACCACCTAACGCCGTGCTTACCGGTTTGGCGCTGGTTTTGACGCTCGTCGTCATGGCCCCGACCACGCAGCGCATCAGCCACGATGCGATCGATCCGTATTCGCGCGGAACGCTGACGCCGGCGCAAGCGCTGACGAGGGCGATCGAGCCGCTGCGCTCGTTCATGCTGCGCCAGACTCGCGCCTCCGACGTCGCCGTCTTCGAGCGCGTCGCGCGTCGCGCTCCCGAACCCGAACGCCGCGCACCGACCACGGTGCTGATTCCCGCGTTTGTCGTCGGCGAGTTGCGCGACGCCTTTGCCATCGGATTCGCGCTCTATCTTCCGTTCGTCGCGATCGACTTAGCCGTGGCGGCGATGCTGATGGGGTTAGGCATGATGATGCTCAGTCCACCGGTCGTCTCGCTTCCGGTGAAGCTGCTGCTCTTCGTGATGGTCGACGGCTGGGCGTTGCTCTGCGGAGGCGTTGCCGCGAGTTTTCGATAAGGTTCGCTCATGCGCATCAGCGACGCGCTCGCGACGCAGCGGCCGTTTTTCTCGTTCGAGTTCTTTCCACCGAAAGACGATGCCGGCTCGCATCAGCTGTTTACGACCATTGAGGCGCTCCAGCCGCTGCGGCCGGCCTTCGTTTCGATTACCTATGGGGCGGGCGGCTCGACTCGCGCGCGGACCGTCGCGCTCGCCAAACAGATTCAGCAGGAGATCGGCCTGACGGTTGTCGCCCACGTGACGTGCGTCGGTGCGAATCGGCCCGAGCTGCGCGAGCTCTTCGACGATTTGGCGCGGGCGGGCATCGAAAACGTACTCGCGCTGCGCGGCGATCCTCCCAAGGGCGCACAGTTCGAGGCGCCCGTGGGAGGTTTCGCGCACGCCAGCGAGCTGATCGTGATGCTGCGCCGAAACTATGATTTCTGCATCGGCGCAGCGTGTTATCCTGAAAAGCACCCCGAAGCCGCGACCTTTGAGGACGACCTGCTCAACCTCAAGATCAAGGCTGAGGCAGGCGCCGACTTCTTGGTCTCCCAGCTGTTCTTTGACAACGCGCACTTCTTCGAGTTCGAGCGCCGCGCTCGCGCGCTCGGGATCGATCTGCCGATGCTGCCAGGTCTCATGCCGATTACGAACTTTGCGCAGATTCAGCGCTTCGTGGCGATGTGCGGCGCCACGATTCCGCCCAAGCTGAGCGTCGAAATGGAGATACGCAAGGCCGACGTCAAGGCAGTCGAGGATTTGGGCGTTGCCTACGCTTCGATGCAGGCGTTGGGATTGTTGCAGGCGGGCGTTCCCGGCATTCATTTTTATACGCTGAATCGGTCGCCGGCGACTCGTGCGATCGTTTCGTCGCTGCTCGCCGCCAGCGCGTGGCGGCCGGCTTTCGCAACAACGCGGTAACGCGGGCGTAACGCGCCCCCGTTACGCTGAGCGCGTGGACGCGCTCGACGCTCTGCTCCATGACGCTTTCGTAGCGACCGCGGCAATCGCGCTGCCGATGTTGGCGGTCGCGGCGCTCGTCGGAACCGCGATTGCGGTCGTGCAGGCGGCGACGCAGGTGCAAGAGCAGACCCTCACGCTGCTGCCCAAGATCGTTGCGGTCGGGCTGATGATCGCGCTCTACGGCGGAGCCGCGATGCATCTGTTGGCCGAGCTCTTCAATCGCGCGCTGACCGCAATTCCCGCGCTCGTTGCGCGATGGTGATCGGAGCGCTTGTGCTTGCGCGCTGCGCCGGCTTTGTCTTTCGAGCTCCGGGCTTTTCGCACCCGAGCGTGCCGCCGCCGCTTCGTGCGGCCTTTGCGATGTTGTTGGCGATTCTGATCGTTCGGTGGGTTGCCGCACCGCACGTGCACCTCAATGGAGGCGCAGTTGTCGTCGCGCTCGTCACCGAGTTTCTCGTCGGCAGCGCGATCGGCATGGCGGCGTCGCTCGTCTACGACGGCGCGTACGCCGGCGGTCGTGTCGTCGACGACTACGTCGGCGTGAAGGCGATCGCACCGAGCCTGCAGCTCGTTGCGCCGAGCGGTTTCGGACGCATTTGGTCGCTCGCATTCACCGGCGCGTTCTATTTGTCGGGGGCGTATCGTTTGGTGCTGCTCGGCTTCGCGCAGAGCTTCGTGCGCATGCCGCCCGGGGGTGCACTCAGTGCAAGTGGCTGGGCCGATTTTGCGGCCGGCTTTGCGTCGACGATCTTCGGGATCGCGCTGCGGGTTGCGGCTCCGGCAATCGGCTTAGCGTTCGTCGTACAGATAGCGCTTGGAGCCCTTTCACGCGTCGTTCCGCGCTTCGGCAGCTTCACGCTAGCGTTTCCACTGGCGTTTGCAGCGGCGCTGATCGTGACGGCGATTACCGTGCCGCTGGCCTCGCAGCACATGCCCCAACCTGTGCTGGCGATGCCTTGAGCCGATGAGCGACGGTTCGGAGAAGCCATTTGAAGCAACGCCGCATCGCATCATTCGCGCGAAGCGTGAAGGCAACGTGGCGCGGTCGAGCGAGTTTGCCGCGAACCTTTCGTTTGCGGCGGCGGGATTGGGCGTGGCGGCAATAGCGCCGGCGTTTGGGGCGATTGCGCGCAGCGAGCTCGCGCGTCTGCCAACATCGCCTCTCCCGGAGCCCGCATGCGCGCTGATCGTGGCGGTGGCGCTGCTCCCGGTCGGCTGTGCCGCCCTCGCCGGTACGCTGGCCGGTCTCTTGCAGACCGGCGGCCTGGCGGTCGTCGGGATTGCTCCGAAGCTCGAACGCCTCAATCCGGTCGCGGGATTCAAACGCATCGCTTCCCGAGAAACGCTCGCGCACTCGCTGCGCTCGGCGCTGGCGTTCACCTGCGCGACGCTCGCGATGACGCCGATGATCGGCGCGAGCGCAACGGCGATGTTGCTCGCCCGAACCGTTGGCCAAGTTGCGGCCGCCGCGTGGAAAGCAGCGGAAGAGATCGCGATTGCCGTGGCCGCGGTGGGTCTGTTTTTTTCGATCGTTGAGTATGGCGCGGCGCGCCGGGCTTGGCTCCGCACGCTGCGCATGAGTTTCGAAGAGCGTAAGCGCGAGGCGAAGGAAGAAGAGGGCGACCCGCACGCGCGCGGACGCCGCCGCGCGATCCATCGCGCTCTGCTGCGCAGCGGGCTGCGCCGCGTCAAAGACGCGGCGTTCGTCGTCGTGAATCCGGCGCACGTTGCCGTCGCGCTGGAATATCGCCCGCCCGACGTCCCCGTGCCTCGGGTATTGGTGCGCGCGGTCGACGAGCTTGCGTTGCGCGTGCGACGTATCGCGCGACGCCATCGTATTCCGATCGTCGAGAACGTAGCGTTGGCGCGCGCACTTTATCGTGACGGCCGCACCGGCGAGCCTATACCACACGTTCACTACGTCGCCGTTGCGGAAGTCGTCACGGCGCTGTTGCGGTCGTTGGAGATTGCGCGATGACTTCGCACCGGCGCGCGGTCCATGCATTCGCCGGACTCTTGTTGGCGGTCGTCGCAATTCTGATCGTTCCCTTGCCGCCGTGGCTTCTCGATCTACTCCTCGGCGTCAACATATTCGGCTCGGCGCTGGTGCTCTTGCTCTCGGTGACGGTCGACGACCCGCTCGAATTCTCGGCCTTCGCACCCGCGTTGCTCGTTGCGACGCTGTTTCGGCTTTCGCTCGATGTTTCGGCGACGCGGCTGATTCTCACGGCCGGCGCAACGCCGGGTTCGGTTGGATCGATCATTCCCGCCTTTGGGGCGTTCGTCGTGCACGGAAACTTGATCGTCGGCTTGATCGTCTTTTCGATCTTGGTGACGATCCAGTTCGTCGTCATCGCCAGCGGCTCGCAGCGCGTCGCGGAAGTGGCGGCCCGGTTCACGCTCGACGCGATGCCCGGCAAGCAGATGGCGATCGATGCCGACGTCCATGCCGGTGCATTGGATGCCGAGGGCGCTCGGCGCAAGCGCCAGGCAGTGCAGCGTGAGGCGGACTTCTATGGCGCGATGGACGGCGCCGGAAAGTTCGTCAAGGGCGATGCGATTGCCGCGCTCGTGATCGTAGCGCTCAATCTGGTCGGTGGCGTTGCGGTCGGGATCACCTATCACGGACTCGCACCGCTCGATGCGCTGAACACGTTTGCGCTGCTCTCGATCGGCAATGCGTTAGTGACGACGTTGCCGGCGTTTCTGATCTCGACCGCGATGGGCATGATGGTCACGCGCGTCGCATCGGAGGGAGCACTCGGGGCGGACCTTGCGGCGCAGCTCTTCGCGCGGCCCGACGTGCTGCGCAGCGCCGGCGGTTTGCTGCTCGCACTGGCGCTCGTCCCCGCGCTGCCGCGCCCGCTCTTTTTTATTCTCGGTGCGAGCGCGTTCGGGATGGCGCACTCGGCGCAGCGAGCTCGAACGCGACGCGAAACCGACGCGCGCGATGCCCGCGAGCGCGTCAAGCGCAACGCGATGCGCCGTCCGGAGCTTGCGCTCGGGCTCGTCGGCGTCGACGCGATCGCAATCGAGATCGGCGCCGATCTCGCGCAGCTGCTCGCCGCACCGCTTGCCGATGCGCTGCTCGATCGAATCGGAGAGGTGCGGCGCGCGCTGGCCGCCGACATCGGCGTCGTTTTGCCGGGAGTCCGTCTGCGCGACGATCTCACGCGCGATCCGCGCACGTATTGCATTCGCGTGCGCGATCGTTTGGCCGGCGCCGGCCGGCTCGATCTCACGCGGCTGCTCGCCGTCGCAGACGAAGCGATACTCGCGCGATTCGCCGCGCAGATTGAGCGGGAGCCGGTGTACGGTTTGCCGGCGGCATGGATTGTGCCCGAAGGACGCGACGAGGCCGTCAATGCCGGCGCGTTGGTCTTCGACCCGATCTCGGTGCTCGGCTCGCACCTGGCGGAGATCGCGCGCACGCACGCGGCCGAACTCGTCGGCCGCCAAGAACTGCAGACGCTGCTCGAGCATCTGCGTTCGACGGTGCCGGCATTGGTGAAGGAAGTCGGCGGCGACGGGCTGCCGTTCGGCGCGGTGCACCGCGCGATTGCATTGTTGCTGCGCGAAGGCGCGTGGCCACGCGATCCAGTCGCCGTGTTCGAGGCAATGCTGGAGGCCGGGACCCACGATCCGCGCGAGCTCGCCGAAGCCGCGCGGCGCGCCATCGTTCCCGATCTCTTGCGCCGCCGTGGTGCAACGCAACTCGAACCCGTGCTCTTCGATCCGGATTTTGAGGCCAAGCTCGTGGCCGGCTGGTGCCGTTACGGCGCGGATGCGAGCGAACCGGCGACGGCGCTGGCGGTGCGCGCGCGCATCGAGGCGTATGCCACGCGGACGCCGCGCGATCGCGCGGCGGTCGTGTGTACCGCGACGCTGCGGCCGGTCCTGGCGGATTTCTTGTTGCGTTGCGGCATCCGGATCGGCGTCTACGCGTACGGCGAGTTGCCAAGCGAAATCACGCTTGCGCCCAGCGACGTAATCGACGAGAAAGAACCGCGCGCCTTTATCGCCGTTTAAACGCCGCTTAATCGGTGCTATGATAACGTGACCTCACGAACACGAGAGAGGGAGCGCACATGAAAACACCTAGCATGATCCTCGCCGTGACGCTGCTTGCGGCTTGCGGCAATCTGAGCCAAGTCACACCAAGTCCCGCAAACGCATCCGCACTTACGGGGGCGATACAGCCAGCCGACTCCAGACCACACGCGAGCAATGTCGTTGTGGTCATGATGGAGAACCGCGATTATAGTTTGATCATCGGCAGCCCCGACGCGCCGTACATCAACGGCACGCTAGTGCCGGAGTCGGCGCTGATGACGAACAGTCACGCGATCGGGCACCCGAGCCAGCCAAACTACCTGGCGTTCTTTTCAGGTTCGACGCAGCGCATCACCGACGATTCCTGTCCGCACTCGTTCAGCGCGCCGAATGTCGGCGAGGAACTCCTCGGTGCCAAAGAAACGTTCGACGGGTACTCCGAATCGATGCCGATGGATGGGTATACCGGCTGCTATTCGGGCTTGTACGCGCGCAAACACAACCCATGGGTGAATTTCACCAACGTTCCTGCGAGCTCGAATCTGGTTTACAAAGGCTTCGTGACGCCGCCGTCAACCCTAGACATCATCGTTCCGAACCTGTGCCACGACATGCACGACTGTACGACAAAGACCGGGGACACCTGGCTCAAGCAACATCTGCCGCCGATCCTGAAGTACAACAAAACGCACAACGGACTGCTGATCCTGACTTGGGATGAAGCCGACCCCGACACCAACGGCAAGAATCAGATCGCGACGCTGCTCACCGGGCCCATGATCACGCCCGGAAAGTATAACCAAAACATCAACCACTACTCGGTGCTCCGCACGATCGAGGACATCGGTAACGTCGCGTGCACGGCCAACGCCTGCAAGGCTGCAGCGCTCAAGGGCGTGTGGCACTAACGCCAGCCTAGGTCATTGAGGAGGCAGGGCAGAACGCGCTGCCTCAATGCGGCTAACGGCGCTGGATTGGGCGATCGTCGTCGCCTCGTTGGGCGTGAGTTTCGTTCCGGCGATTCTGCTCGCGCGCCGCGCGGGGCGCAACATCACCGAGTTCTTTGCCGCCGGCCGGCAGGCGCCGTGGTGGCTCATCGGCATCTCGCTCGTCGCGACGACGTTTTCGACCGACACGCCGAACCTCGTGACGAACCTCGTGCGCGACGGCGGCGTCGCCGAAAACTGGGTCTGGTGGTCGTTCCTGCTGACCGGCATGGCGACGGTCTTTTTCTTCGCCCGTTTGTGGCGCCGCTCGGGCGTGCTGACCGATCTCGAGTTTTACGAGCTCCGTTATGCGGGCCGCGCCGCGTCGTTCGTCCGCGGCTTTCGCGCGATTTATCTCGGGCTGTTCTTCAACTGCTGGATCATCGCGACCGTGAATCTGGCGCTCGTCAAGATCGCCAGCATTCTGTTTGGATGGCCGCGTGCCGAGACGCTCGCGATCTGCGTTGGGGTACCAATCATTTTCGCGGCGACGGCCGGGTTGTGGGGCGTCATGGTCACGGACATGATTCAGTTTTGCATCACAATGAGCTCCGCGTTTGCGGCGGCGTACTTCGCGATTCACGCGCCCGGCGTCGGCGGCTTGCACGGGTTGATCGCACACGTCACGCAGCACAACGGTGGGAGCCTTTCGATTCTGCCGAACTTCGCCGACTGGCGCACCGCACTCGGAATCTTCGTGATCCCGCTGACGGTTTTGTGGTGGTCGGTCTGGTATCCCGGCGCCGAGCCGGGCGGCGGCAGTTATGTCGCGCAGCGCATGCTCGCGGCACGAACCGAATCGGATGCGCTGTTCGGCACGTTTGCGTTCCAAGCGATGCACTACGCGCTGCGCCCCTGGCCGTGGATCGTGGTCGCGCTCGCCTCGACGATCGTCTATCCGACGTTGCACGACATTCAGCTGCGCTTTCCGGCGGTCGCGCCGAGCCTCATCGGCAACGACATCGCCTATCCGGCAATGCTGGTCTTCTTGCCGGCCGGTTTCGCCGGCTTCATGGTTGCCGGAATTTTTGCCGCCTATCGCTCGACGATCGAGACGCATCTCAACTGGGGCACGTCATACCTGGTGCACGATTTCTACCAGCGTTTCATCCGCCCCGGTTCGAGTCAGCGCGAGCTCGTCTTTGCGGGGCGGCTCGTCACGGCGCTATTGATGGTGCTCGGCATCGCGTTCACGCTCTCCCTCGACAACGCGCACAATGCGTTCAATCTGCTGCTGTCGATCGGCGCCGGCACGGGCTTGATCTATCTGCTGCGTTGGTTTTGGTGGCGGATCAACGCGTGGAGCGAGGTGAGCGCGATGGCCGCGTCGTTCGTCGTCTCAATTGCGTTCTTCATCGCCGCGAAGCTCGGCCATGCGGTCGATAGCGTCAACGCGCTCTTGTTGACCATCGGCGTCACGACCGTCGTTTGGCTTAGCGTCACGTTCGTGACGCCGCCGGTGGACGCGGGCACGCTCGCCGCGTTCTACGAAAAGGTCCGGCCCGCGGGTCCGGGCTGGACGCGGATTCGGCAGCAGAGCGGGCTCGCGGCATCACCCGATTCAATGTCGCTCGCCCTGCTAGGGTGGGTGCTCGGATTGGCGTCGGTGTACGGCGCGCTGTTTGCCACCGGCGCCTTCATCTACGGCCGAACGGCGCAGGCTGCGCTTTGGAGCGCGATTGCGGTGATCGCGATCCTTGGATTGCTCGCGACCGGTCGCCGGCTTTGGGGGCCCGAGCAACGCGGGGCGTCAGTGGCAGGCCCGGCGCCGACCGAAGGCTAAGCTCCACCGGCTCCAATGAATTGGAAGAACCTGAAGGCGCCGCTTAAGGCGCTGGTCATCCTCGCTGTTACGGCTATTTCGATCTGGGCCATTGTACCGGTCCAGAGCAAGATCCATTTGGGTCTCGATCTTCAGGGCGGCGCGCGACTCTTGCTCCAGCTCTATCCGACCGCCGAAGTCCCGCAGATCACGACGCAAATTCAAGCCCAGACGCGTGAGGTGATCGATCGCCGCATCAATGGGTTGGGCGTTGCCGAACCGTCGATCAGCAACGTCGGCAGCGACCGCATCTTAGTCGAGCTGCCGGCCGTCAAGAATCCCGACGAGGCCGAACAGGAGCTCAAGCAGGTCGCGGTGCTCGCGTACAAGATCGTGCCGTTCGACGTCGTGCAGAAGGCCGAAGCGGCACTGGCAACGTTGGCGCAGCCCAACGTGGCCCCCAAAGACAAGGCTGCCGCCGAGAAATATGTTGCGCAGACGGCGTACGATCTGAGCGGCCCCGTCGTCTACTCCGGCAAGGATCTCAAGGCGGCGCAGGCGAGCTACGATCAATCCGGCCGGCCCGACATCACGTTTCAAACGAAGGATCCCGCAAAATTCGGCAAGCTGACGTCGGCCAACGTGCAGAAACCACTCGGCATCTTTCTCGATCACCGCTACCTCTCGGCGCCGACCGTCATCAGCCCGATCTACGACAGCGGCGAGATTACCGGCAACTTCACGCAAGAGCAGACCCTCACGCTTGCCAACGAGCTCAACGCGGGCGCGTTGCCGGCCCGCATCGCGGTCGTCGAGAAAGAGACGATCGGACCGACGCTCGGTAAGCTCGACTTGATTCAGTCGATGAACGCCGCGATACTCGGGCTCGGGCTCGTCCTGATCTTTATGATTGCCGTCTACCGTCTGCCGGGTTTCTTGGCCGACGTCGCGCTGGCGGTCTACGTGCTCGTGATGGGCGCGATCCTCGCGCTCTCGCACGCGACCCTAACGCTGCCGGGCATCGCCGGCTTCGTGCTCTCGATCGGCATGGCGGTCGACGCTAACGTTCTGATCTTCGAGCGCATCAAGGAAGAGCTTTGGAACGGCAAGACGATGCGCGCGGCCGTGCGCGTCGGCTTCCAGCGCGCGTTCTCGGCCGTCTTCGATAGCCATTTCACGACGATCGTCGGCGCGGGCGTTCTCTACATGCTCGGCACGGGCACGGTAAAAGGCTTTGCGTTCACGCTGTTTTGGGGAACCGTCGTCTCACTCGTCACGGCAGTCTTCATCACGCGTTTCTTCGTCGACGTGCTCGTCGACAACGAGATCTTGACTGCGCCGGAGTTCTACGGCGTCAAGCGTTCCGACGTCGGCATCTTCGCCAAGGCCGCGGAGGCATAAGCCGTGCTCTTTCGCAGGCTGAATTGGAATATCGTCGGGTGGTTCCGCACCGTCTCGACGATCTCGTATCTCATCATTGCGCTCGGCGTGGGCTCAATGATTTACCACGGCTTTGCCGGCGGGCACGGCTTCCAGCCCTCGCGCATGTTGCGCCTCGGGCTGTCGTTCACGGGCGGCACCGACATCGCCGTGAAGTTCACGCAACCGACGACCGCCGATAAAGTAAAGCAGGCGCTTGCGGGCCTCGGCATGACCGAGGAGTCGGTCACGACCGCCGGCAAAGACGGCAAAGCTTTCATCATTCAAACCCAGACCGCGTTCGCGAACAACTCCGCGCCGGTCTGGAACGCGCTCAATACGGTCGCGCCGGTCGACCGATCCAGCTCGCAGATCACCTCGGTCGGCCCGTCGCTCGGGCGCGAGTACCTGACCAAAGCCATCTGGGCCCTGGTCATTGCGCTCAGCATCCAATTCATCTACATCGCCTTCCGGTTCGGCTGGAACTACATCTTCGGGTTGGTAACGGTCATCGCGCTGGTGCGCGATGCGGCGATGATGATCGGTATCTACGCGCTCGCCGACAAGCGCGCCGACGATGCGTTTCTGGCCGCGGTGCTGACCGTCATCGGCTACTCGGTCATGGATACGATCGTCATTCTCGACCGAATACGCGAGAACACCAAGCTCATGGCGGGCGCGCCCTACGCCACGATCGTCAACGAATCGATCAAGCAGACGATGACGAGGTCGTTCAACACGTTGGCGACGGTCGTTATCACGCTCGTCGCGCTGTTGGCGCTCGGCGGCGCGTCGCTCAAGAACTTCGCGTTTGCGCTGCTCGTCGGAATCTGCTCGGGCGGTTACCACTCGATCTTCTACTCGGCGCCGCTCGTTCTCGTCTTCCGCAAGCGCCAGCTCGAAGCCGCGGTGAGGCGCCGCCGTGCGGGCCTGGCGCAAGACCGCACGGTGACGGCGCGCTCGCGTTCCGAGGCGAGCGCTCTGCAGAGCCGCAGCGGCGTCCCGCGCGAAGATATCGTCGCCGCGCGGCGCGAGCGCCGGCAAAAAGCCAAGGCAGCGCGCACCGCGGCACCGGCTCAGCCGCCGCGTTATCGGCGCAAACGCGATGAGGGCGGCGCGGTCGCGATCGAAGAACCCTATGCCGGCGAAGAAGCGGGGATCGATCCGCTCGACGCGCAGAACGCCGGACTGCACGATGCGGCGTTGGAGCAAGGCCACGAGGAAATCGCGCTCAACCTCGAAGAGTTCGACCCGTCGACAGGCTCAGGGCAAGCAAAGGAATAGAGCCCGAGCCTGCCCTGAGCCTGTTGGGGCGCCGACGCCGTCGGAGGCCGCCTTCGAGGCGGCTTTCGCCGCGCTGGATGGTACCGCCGTCGTTTTACAGCCGGCGCAGTCGATTATTTCTGCGCACGAATTTATCGAGCAAGTCTTTGCCCGCAGCGACGAGTATCTGCACGATCGCTACGCGACAATCGCGGATGCGGTGCGCTTTCACACCAAGATCGCGGGCGTTTCGTTCGAGGGACGTCAGGATGTCATCGCCGGATTGCATGCAGGGGCGGCGCTCGAGCTCCGGCGCGAACCGGAGAATCCTCACGATCCCAACGCGATCGCCGTGCACTACGGGAACCTTCAACTCGGCTTCTTCAATCGGCAGCTGGCGGCGCATCTCGCGCCGGTGATCGATGGCGGTACGCGCTACCGCGCGCGCGTCGCGTCGCTGACCGGCCCTTCGACAAGCTCAGGACAAGGTTCGGAAAGGAGGAATCGCGGCGTCAACATTTTGGTCGAACGCGAGGCGGCCGGCACGAACCTTAAACGCCGTGGCGAACCGCGCGTCGGCGATCGCCTCGGCGCCGACGCGCAGCTCGCGGAGTCCGTGCGATCCGCGTTGATCGGCGTGTGCAAACCGCACGAAGCGCAAACGGCCGTGCTCGAACGCGTCGCCGCCGGGAAAAACACGCTCGCGGTCTTTGGAACCGGCCGCGGCAAGTCGTTTTGCTTTCAATTCACGGCGGCGATGGCGGCGTTTGCGGCCGAAGGTAAGACCCTGGTCGTCTATCCGCTTCGTGCATTGGCCAACGATCAACACGAAGCGCTGCGGCGCACGCTCGAGCCGCTCGGCCTGCGCAGCTTTCGCGCGAACGGCTCGATCGAGAACGACGAGCGCGAAGACCTTTTCGCTGCGCTCGCCGAGGGCCGCTGGGATGTCGTGCTTGCAACGCCGGAGTTTCTCGAGTTTCATCGTGACGCGCTACGGGGTCCGAGCACGCCGTCGTTCGTCGTCGTAGACGAAGCCCATCACCTTGCGGATTCACGTCACCGCCCGGCGTATGCGCGCCTGGGCTCGACGATTGCCGCATTCGGCACACCGCAGATCCTGGCACTTACCGCCACCGCCGGCGACGACGTCTTCCCCCGAATTGTCGAGGATTTGCGAATCGAGGCCTGGGTAATCGATCCGACGATCCGCGAGAACCTGCACGTCGTCGACGCACGCGGCACGAAGGATAAGCTCGGGTATTTGCGCGAGCTCTTCGGCGGCGCTGATTCGCGCGACCGAAGCGCGAAGGGCATCGTCTACTGCAACTCGCGCTCTGAAGTCACGAAAGTGGCCAAGCAGCTGCGAAAAACTCTCGGCAACGTCGTGATGTTCTATCACGGCACCATGCCGAACGCGGAGCGCCTCGAAGTCGAACGGCTGTTTCGCGAGGGGCAGCTGCGGGTGATTGTCGCGACGTCGGCATTCGGCGAAGGCATTGATTTGCCCGACGTGCGCGACATCGTGCTCTATCACCTCAACTTCGACTTCGGCGATTTCAACCAGCAAGCCGGGCGCGCCGGCCGCGACGGCGAACCCGCGCGCATCCATCTCCTCTACGGCGAACACGATCGCGGGATCAACGAACATCTCATCAACATCGACGCGCCGGCGCTGCCGAAACTGCGCGAACTCTACCGCGGCATGAAGAGTCTCGCCCGCGGCGGCGTGCTGCGCGGCGACAACGCGACGCTCGCAAGCCACTTGGACATCGAACGCCTCCACGACCGTACGGTCGCGGCCGCGTTGCGCATCTTTGCCGATTCGTTGCTTGTCGAGGTCGGCGAGGATGAGCGAGGCCGTTACGTTCGATTTCTACCGGTGATCGGGAAGGTGCAGATGGAGCGTAATGAGCGCTACGCTGAAGGCGAAGCGACACGTGAGGCCTTTGCGCGATTCGCCACGGTTGCGTTGAGCGCGTCCGCGACGACGCTCGAGCGCGTCATCAACCGTCCGATCTACCCCTCTCGCGCCCCACTGAGCCGCTAGACGACCCTATTAGAATCACCGCGTTCGATGGGCCAGCCTGGATTCTCCGCAGAAATCCGCAGGATGTCGGCATCGCTAGCGATCAGCGGGATGTGGGCCTTCGCGCGACCAGGATACTACCCGCGGAAGTGCTGCTCAAGTAAGCACGCGCGTCATTTCCGCTTCGTCGACGATCCGATAGAAATCGTTGTCGGTTTCGGTGACTCCGGCGCTCGCCCACGGATCGATTTGGCCGCGCGTCGTCGGGAGATGCACGGTCGGTCCCGCGGCGTCGGAATAGTCGGCGCCGAAAGGCTCGAAATCGTTGCTCTCACGATGCGCCAGGAGGAGATCGCGCACCCCATCGCGCGCCGTAGCGGCGTCCCTGCGAAGCGCATCGTTTAAGCGGCCATCGGATGCGAGCGTGTCGTAAAATGCGATCGCCGGCCGATCCGCGCGCCACGGCATGTCTTTGGTCGCCTCCGGAAAGCGCGCCATGCCATCGATCGCGCGCGCGTCCTCGCGAATCGCGCTGCGAATCTCCGGTTGTCTCGCGGCGACGACGACGTCATCGTTGAGCCGCTTGATCGATTCCTCGGCGCGACGAATCTTCGCTGGGTCGAGGTCGAGCACGTCGAACGCCGCGGCCGGGCCGAAACCTCCGAAATCGCCGGCGTCGTATTTCGTGCGCATTACGTCGCTCACCATCGCCTTCGCCATCGCTTCCGGATCGTTCACGTGCGAGGCGATCGCATGCGCGACGCCGCTCGGAACGCCCGGCGCCAGCATCGTTTCGGGGCTGGCCGCGAGATATTTGACGCCTGCGTGCGAGAGCGCATCGGCGAAGCCCATCGTGTCCATCAAGCATTGATTTGCGACGACGCCGTCGACGCGCCGGGCCGCATCTTCGGGATGCGTTTGTGCGTGCAACTCGACGCCGTCGGCGATCGCCTTGGCGATCGCCGGCATCGACATCACGCTGCCGTCGCCGGTTTCCAATCCGCCGCCGTCGCCGCCGCCATGATCGACGAGATCGATCCAGGTCTGCTTCGCGCCGCTCGCCTGCGCGTTGTCGAGCGTATGGGCGACGAAACGTGCGAGGTTCGCTTCGGAGCTCATGTCGTGGGCTGTTCCGAGATGTACGCGGGTGATGTCGCCGTCGGCGATCGTGTACTGCTCGGTATGCAAAGGGCCCGAGCCGATCGCATCGCCGTCGGCTCGCAACCGCGTCGTGTCCTCGACCGTGAACTCGATGCGCGAATCGCGATCGCTCGTGTGCAGCGCCTGGGAGAGCGTCGATTCCTGGATCCTATCGAGATTGTTGTCGCCGTCCCGGTAGATTCCGAACTCGAGGACGCGGCGCGGCGGCGCGGCCGTAACGTTCTGCAGCATGAAGCCTCCTGACGAAGTGAGTCGGGAGCTCTACTGCGACGACGCTTCGAGGCAACTAGTGTTGGGCGTCGAAACCGAGGGCGCGATGACGCGGTGCGAACTCTGTGGCGGCGAACTTATGAGTGCGGGGATGGTCCCCGGTTACCAAGAGCCGAAAGTGTATGAAATCTTCGATTGCCGCCGGTGCATGACGATGGTGGCGAGCCCGAAGAGAATCGATCCGCAGGTCTACAACGCAATCTACGCCGTGCCCGGCGGCGGCCCGGGGTACGATCGCTACTTTCAATACGCCCGGCGAGTCGTGCACGTTCGGAATCCGCTGCGCTACTTAACTACTCGCGTGGACGCCGCATGGGGCGTCACGAAGGTGCTCCGCCAGCATGGCGCGCGAACGGTCCTCGAGGCTGGGTGCGGCTTGGGCTACTTTACGTACGCGCTCAAACGTGGCGGGTACGACACCGTCGGAATCGATATTTCGAAGGAAGCGGTTGAACAGGCGAAACGAGCGTATGGCGACTTCTATCGAGCCGAATCCGTGGAGTCGTATGCCGCCGGCGCGCAGCGAAAGTTCGACGCGATCGTCATGGTCGAAGTGATTGAACACCTCGAGGATCCGACAACCGTGCTTCGAGACGCGGCCGGATTGCTCTCTCCCGGTGGTTCGATCATCCTCACGACGCCGAACCGCACGTATTACGGTTACGATCGGCCGTGGAGCACCGATCTTCCGCCGGTCCACCTTTGGTGGTTTTCGCAAGAGTCGATTCGCGTGCTCGCCGAGCGCGTTGGATGTCGCGCCGAGTTCGTCGACTTCAGTGAATATAATGCGCGCTATCCGGTGCTGCACGCGTTCACGTGCGGCCACGCCGTGCAGCTCGACGCTAACGGGCGCGTGCTGCGGCGCGAAAGCCTGCCGATGTCGCTGGCTCGCCGAACCGGATTGCTGCACGAAGGGTATTGGTTCGTATCCGGAGCCGTCGGCTTGCTGAAGCGCGGCAATGCCTCAACGAGCCGCCCAACGATGGTGGCCGTGTTGCGGCACGCCTGACGGCCGCTACGAAACGCATATTCGCACGGCGCCGATGCGTATTATCCTGATGGTCTTGATGGACGTGGTTGAGTGGTGAGCCGAACAGGCGTTCGGAATGTAGCGGCCTCCTTTCGGGAAACTAGAGGCCACTCATGACGCGCGACCACGACGTTGTTGTGCTTGGGGCGGGACTGGCCGGCATGCGCGCCGCGCTCGAAGCCGCTCGCGAAGACGCCGACGTCGCGATCGTCACGAAGGTCCATCCGATCCGGAGTCACTCCAGCGCGGCGCAGGGCGGCATCAACGCGGCAATCAGCGAGACCGATAGCTGGGAGTCGCACGCGTTCGACACCGTCAAGGGCAGCGACTATCTCGCCGATCAGGACGCGGTCGAGGTGATGTGCCAAGAGGCGCCGAGCGACATCATCGAATTCGAGCACATGGGCGTCATCTTCTATCGCGGCGCGGACGGAAGGCTCGGCACGCGCGCCTTCGGCGGTGCCTCGCAGGCCCGAACCTACTTCGTCGGCGACATCACCGGGCAGGCGCTCTTGGTAACGCTCTACGATCAGATTCTCAAGGCCGGCGTTAAAGTTTACGAAGAGTGGTTTGCGACGAAACTTCACATGGAAGACGGTGTCTGTCGAGGCCTCGTTGCGCTGGAAATGATCACCGGCGAGCTGCATCTTTTGCGCGCGAAAGCGGTTGTCGTAGCCAGCGGCGGCCTCGGGCGCCTCTACGAGCCGAGCACGAACGCGCTGATTTGTACCGGCGACGGCTATTCGCTCGCGTATCGCGCGGGCGCGCCCTTGATGGACATGGAGATGGTGCAATACCATCCCACAACCCTTGCCGGCAGCGGCTTCTTGATGACTGAAGCCGCCCGCGGCGAAGGCGCGTACCTTCTCAACTCCGAGGGTGAGCGTTTCATGAAACGCTATGCGCCCAACAAGATGGAACTCGCGGCGCGCGATGTCACGTCACGCGCCGAAGCGACAGAAATTGCCGAAGGCCGCGGAATTAACGGCAACGTGCTGCTCGATCTGCGCCACCTCGGGCCCGACGTTGTTTTGAAGAAGCTTCCGCAGATCCACGAAATGGCGCTCGACTATCTCGGTATCGACATGATCAAAGAGCCGGTCCCGGTGCGACCGGGAATGCACTATCAAATGGGCGGCATCAGAACCGACGTCCAAGGTGCATCGTCTGTGCCAGGTATCTATGCCGCCGGTGAAGTCGCGTGCGTGAGCGTGCACGGCGGGAATCGTCTCGGGGCCAACTCGCTGCTCGATACGATCGTTTTTGGACGCCGCTCGGGCAAATCGTCGGCTGAGTATGCGAAGAAGACCGCGGCAACCTCTGGCGGCGAGGAGCTGCTGCGTTCTGAGCAAGAGCGGCTGCGGGAACTGCTTGCGCGGCCGTATACCGGCGACACGCCGGCCGGCCTGCGACTCGAGCTGGCGACGATGATGGATAAGAACGTCGGTCTTTATCGCAGCGACGCCGGGCTGCACGAGGCTCTCGACGCGCTGCGCGGCTTCAGGAAACGCTACGAAAAGATCGCGGTCGGCGATAAGGGCCGCGTATTCAATCAAGCCTTGACGTTTGCGCTCGAGCTTGGATATCTGCTCGACTGCGGCGAGGCGATCGTTCGCAGCGCGATCGAACGCAAGGAGAGCCGCGGCGCCCACACGCACACCGAACATCCCGACCGCAACGATGTTGACTGGTTGAAGCACACGGTCTTGACCTGCGTCGACGGAGAGCAAGCGGAAATCTCCTTCGCTCCCGTGACGATCACTCGCTGGAAGCCTGAGGTGCGCACGTACTAATGGAATTCACAATCGAGGTCGGGCGGTATAATCCCGAAGGCATCTATTCGGATGCCGCGGTTCCCGGGAAACCGTTTCCCGCGCCGTGGGATCGTTCTCCGGTCCGCCGCTATCAAACCTATAAGGTCGATCTGCCCGAACACGCGGTAGTGCTCGACGCGCTCATCGCGATTCGCGAGTATCAAGATCAGTCACTCGCGGTCCGGTGCGCTTGCCGTAGCGCAATTTGCGGGTCGTGTGGGATCTGGATCAACGGTCACGCGAACCTCGCCTGCAAGAGCAAGCTCCAAGAGTTCACCAAGGACGGAACGACGCGCGTCGAGTCGCCGCCTTCGATGCCGATCATTCGCGATCTCGTCTGCGACATGAACCCATTTTGGGAGAAGCATCTCGCGGTGAAGCCGTGGCTCCAAAATAAACAGCCGGTGCCGCCGCCGAACGAAGAGTACCGGGTGCCGAACGCGTCGATGGAAGAGCTCGTCCAAGAGGTCAGCTGTATCAGCTGTGGCGTTTGCCTGATGGACTGCGAGTCGTTCGCGGTCAACCAGGAGTTCCTCGGCCCGCAGGCGCTCGCGCAGGCATATCGGTATGCGAACGATCCGCGGGATGCACAAAGTAAGGAGCGACTGGGCGAGTACAGCAAGAGTGGGGGCGTCTGGGACTGCACCCATTGTTATGAGTGCGTGACGCAGTGTCCGAAGGGAGTCGAACCGCTCGAGCAAATTTTGAAACTACGAAGGATGGCCGTCGACGCCGGCTTCACCAACAATCCGGGCACGCGGCACGCCGACGCATTTGCCGAATCGGTGCGAGATAGCGGGCGGCTCAATGAGCTGACGCTGCTGCCGAAATCGATCGGCTACTTCAACGTCGTGGATCAGCTAAAGACACTGCCTGGCGCCTTCAACCTGATACGCGCGGGGAAGCTGCCGCCATTGGTTCACAAGAAAATTCCTGGGCTCAGTCGCATCAAGGCGATTTTCCAACGTGTCGGAGGACGATTTAAATGAAGGTTGCATTCTGGCCAGGCTGCGTTTCGAAGGGCGCCTGCCCGGAGTTGTACGTGTCGACTCAGGCGATTGCCGAGCCACTCGGACTCGAGTTGCACGAACTGTATCAAGCGCCGTGCTGTGGCGCCGGGGTGTTGAGCGAGCAGAATCCTGAACTTAGCGATTCGCTTAATGGTCTGACCTTGGCAATGGCAGAGGCCGAAGGCGCCGATCTCATGACGATCTGCAGCACCTGTCAGGGCGTGCTCTCCAACCACAGCTATCACCTCGCCCGCGACAAAACGCGTCTGGACAAGGTGAACGCGACGATCGCCGATCAAGGTTTCATTTACAAAGGTACGACCAAAGTCAAGCATCTGCTCTGGATGCTCTTCGAAGATATCGGGATCGATCGCGTCGCCGCCAAGATCAAACGTAAACTCACCGGCCTGAAGATTGCGCCGTTTTACGGATGCTACATCCTGCGACCGATCGAATCGCTTGGCCTGCGCGAGCGGCCGGAACGCAAGAACTATCTGGAGCGGCTGATTGCGCTGCTGGGAGCGGAGCCGGTCGAATACAAAGGCGCCACCAAATGCTGCGGCTTCCCAATGCTCACGTTCAATCGCGATAAAGCGCTGGCAATGGGCGGCAACCACATTATGGAAGCGAAGGAGAAGGGTGCCGATCTCCTCGTCACGCCCTGCCCGCTGTGTCATCTCAATCTCGACGCTCAACAACCCGACGCGTCGCGCGTTTTGAAAAAAGACATCGACGTTCCAATCTTCCACCTGCCGCAGCTGCTCGGGCTCGCATTCGGTTACGAGCCGGAACAGCTACGTCTCAACCATCACGTCGTGTCGACGAAAGGCGCTCTCGAAAAAGTCGAGCTCAAAGTCTAGAGAATCGCGCTCTTCCTCATCAGGACGGATGCACGGTAATCCTTACCACGTATCCGTTTCTCTCGCGGTCGTTGGTGTAATCCGTTTCACCGAATACGCTAAAACAGATTTCGTTCTTCTGCAGTGACGTGAAGCAGCGCTGAAACTGGAGCCTCCCACCGCTATTCCAGCCCGGTTCGCTCTTGAGTCGCCGCAAGAGCTGCGTCCATGGATCAGTTGCTTTCAAGTCTTCGGATATGAACGGAGAGCCGAAAGCGTAGTAGCCCGCTCGCGTCTCCGGCAGCTGGGTTGCTAGATCGAGCCAGTATGGGCCGATCGTTAGGGACGCAATTGGAGATACGGAAAATTTCACGAGATTGTATCGTGCGGGCCCCTCGCCGTTCGAAATTTTCTTCCTGGTGTCTTGCTTAAGAAGATACACGGCCCAGGCATCGTATCGTCCAAGTTGCAATGAAATGGAGGATCGCCGAGAAGAAGATAAGCCGAGCAACGTTGCAACTGAAGCTACCGCATCTCCGCGAAATACTATCTGCTTTTCTACAGCATTAGGAAAGCGGGCGCCCGATACAGACATAGGACTTAGGACGCCGGAAATAGTTGCGGCAACGGCTGCAGTGATGAGTTGAGCGCGACGATTCACAGTCTGCGGCCTCGCCGGCGCTGCGTTAACGGAGCGGGGCTTGGACAGTCGCGCAGCAAGGTCAGCCCTTCGGGCGTGCTGTGCGACATCACGTAGTGCACGAGCGGCGGCTCGTCGGCGAGCTTCCCTGGCGGCGGTGGCTGAAAACGTGTGGGAAAGTTCGGGTCTTTGAGGTTTTGATCCGACCACGGATTGGCAGCTTCGCTCGGATAGTACCACGGATAATCTAAGATGAGCGATTGCGACGAGCCGTCGGCAAAGTGCACCGACATCCGAATATCGACCCAGAAACCGCGAGTTTGGGCATCGAATTGCGAGCCGTGCGGATCCGCGAACGTCACGAAGCCGCAGGGTTCGCTGCCGCTCGCCAGGCCGGTGCCGTTCCCTTCCGTTCCTGCCCCGTTCCCGCTGCGGCCCGCGCCGTTTCCGCTCTGCACGACGCCGTTGCCGGTTGTTGCTCCGCTCGCCGCGATGTCCCAGACGGGCTTCGAGCGAGCAATTCTGGCAAGTTCCGGACGAGCGGCAGATTCGCTCAGTGCCGGGATGCTGCGAGTGCGGGGCGCACTCGTGCGCGCAACCGCGTGAAGGTGCGTGACCACGGGAGGCGACGGCGGCGGAGGCGCCGGCGTTGCGGTTGGCCGCACGCTGATACGCACCACCTGAGCGCGGGTTACGATTTCCTTGCGCGACGCCGGCGTGAAGTTCGACGGAACCAATCCGGCGGCAACTTCGTGCAGCGCAATCGACATCGCGATTGCAACTAAGAGTCTGTCCCTCGATCTGAAAAGGAAGACGCCGAGCCCTTCTGGATTGAAAGGCCCGGCGCTTTGATGACGAGGGCTGTGCTTACGGATTGGTGCCGTACGTTTGTACGTACCACTGCCTGAATTGGTCGTAAGTCGGGTAGTAGCCGTACTTGTGGTAGAACCAGTCGCGGTAAGCGTCTTGGCGGCGGTTCACCTGCTGCTCTTCCTGCCGTTTGGCGCGTACCTTGTGGTTGTAGTTAACGACCAGCGGCACCGAGGCTGCTGTAACGGCCGTCACGAGCAAGATCGTGTTCGTGCTGCCGCCGCCGTTCGCGAACGCGGGAGCGACCGCGCCGGCGGCAAGCGCCACCGTCAGCGCGCCAGCCAGTGCTTGCGGTTTCTTCATGTTCATCCTTTCTGCAGGCCCTTCGATTCCCCGACTCAAACCCGGTCATTCGTGGAGATCGAAACCCTGATTCGAGCGATCCCGGATTTTCCGATTCCCGGGATCCTTTTCCGTGACATTACCCCGTTGTTGAAAGATAAGCAAGGCTTTCGCCATGCGATCGACCTGTTTGTCGAGAGATTTAACGGCCGGGACATCGATTACGTCGTCGCTGTTGAGGCGCGCGGGTACATCTTGGGGGCGCCAATTGCGTATGCAATCGGGGCCGGGTTCATACCGGTTCGCAAGCCCGGCAAGTTGCCCCACGAGAAGCTCAGCGAAGAGTACGCGCTCGAGTACGGGACGAACGTGCTCGAGATCCATGCCGACGCGATCGCCAAAGGCGACCGCGTCTTAGTGGTCGACGATCTCCTCGCGACCGGCGGCACCGCCGCCGCGACGGAGCGGCTCCTCGAGCGACTTGGCGCCAAGGTCGAGGCTTTTGCCTTCTTAGTCGAGCTGGCGCAACTCAAAGGGCGTGAGGCGCTCAAGGGCTCCGACGTCGTCACGTTTCTTACCTATTGAATCTCGGATGAAGGGCGCAGCCTCGGTCATTGCCATCGCAACGCCGCTCGTTCTGGCGGCGTTCGCGATGCCGGGCTTATCGCGGCCGCGCGCGACGCCGACTCCGCTGCCGACGCCCACTCCCATCGCCGATCCGGCGATTACCAAACTCGCGCGCCAACAGTTCGTTGCGTGGCAGGCCGGAACGGTGAACAAGACCCTGTATGCGGCGCAAGTCCTCGGTAAGCTCTCGGACACGAAAATCGCCGACACTTCTGCGGCGCTCGCGCAGCTCGGGGCGTTGATCGACGTCGTTTACCTCGGGCCGTGGATTTCGGCCGATTTTCCTCCCGGAGCGCACGGATACGCCTATCAAATGCGCTGTACGTCGGGGAACATCTACCTCTGGCTGGCGCTCGACGCCCAGGGAAAGATTGCGACGATTCTCTTCAAGAACCGGCTCGACGTAGAGACCGTCACCCCCGCACCCAGCCCCTCAGGTCCCTAATTCCGCCTGACCCCAACGCGCTGCGCGCTAGGGACGAAATAGCCCCCGCTTCGCGGGGCCCCCCTGTGTGTGCGATAATGGGCGGATACGTATGACGATCGCCGAGCTGATCGAACGAGTCCGTCGCTACGAGCCCGACGCCGACGCCGGGGCGCTGATGCGCGCCTACGAGCTTGCCGTTGCCGCTCACCAAGGCCAACGGCGCGCCTCAGGCGAGTCATTCATCGAACATCCGCTGGCGGTCGCCGGGATCCTCGTCGATCTCGAGCTCGATCACCGGACGATCGCCGCCGCGTTGCTGCACGATGTCGTCGAAGACACCTCGATCACGACCGAGCAAGTCACGGCGCAATACGGCGAAGAGATTTCGCGTTTGGTCGACGGCGTGACCAAGCTGACGCGCATACCGTATCAATCCAAGGAAGACGCGCAAGTCGAGAATCTCCGCAAGATGTTCTTGGCGATGGCCAAGGACATTCGCGTCATTATCATCAAGCTGGCCGACCGTCTCCACAACATGCGGACGCTGGCGAGTCTCCCGCCCGCCAAGCAGCAGGCGATCGCGCGCGAAACGCTCGACATCTACGCGCCGATCGCGCACCGTTTGGGAATCTGGAAAATTAAGTGGGAGATCGAAGACGAGTGCCTTCGCTTTCTCGATCCCGCCGGTTACCACGACATCGTCGAACGCGTCGCAAAGACGCGGCGCGAACGCGAAGCCGACGTCGAAAAGGCAATCGGGCGACTTCGCGACGACTTTAAGTCGTTGAAGGTCAACGCGGAGATCCAAGGCCGCCCCAAGCACTTCTACTCGATCTACTCAAAGATCAGCAAAGGCCGCGAATTCTCGACGATCTACGACCTCACGGCGATTCGGATCATCGTCGACACGGTGAAGGATTGCTATGCGGCATTAGGCGCAGTGCACGCGATGTGGACCCCGCTGCCGGGCCGTTTCAAAGATTACATCGCGATGCCGAAGCCCAATATGTATCAGTCGCTCCATACGACCGTCGTAGGGCCGAGCGGCGACCCACTGGAGATTCAAATCCGCACGTGGGAGATGCACCGCACGGGCGAATACGGCATCGCCGCGCACTGGCGCTACAAGGAAGGCGGCAAGGCCGATCAGTTCGAGAACAAGCTCTCTTGGCTGCGCGCGCTGCTCGAGTGGCAAAAAGACATGCGCGATTCGCGCGTCTTCATGGAGAACCTCAAACTCGATCTCTTCGATTCGCAGGTCTTCGTTTTTTCACCGCGCGGCGACGTCTACTCGATACCCGCCGCCGGCACGCCTCTGGATTTTGCATACCAAGTGCACACCGACGTCGGCAACCATTGCGTGGGCGCCAAGATCAACGGTCGGATCGTTCCGCTCGATTACGCGATGCAGAACGGCGACATCTGTGAAATCCTCGTCAACAAGTCGAGCGGGCGTCCGTCGCTGGACTGGCTCGCGATCGTCAAGACGTCGAGCGCAAAACACAAGATCAAGCAGTGGTTTCGCAAGGAGCGGCGCGAGGAGAACGTGTTGGCCGGGCAGGAGGCGCTCGAACAGGAACTGGTGCGTGCCGGGCTGCGCACCGACGTTGCCCGCGGCGAGCTGCTCGAGACGATCGCGTCGCGATTGAATTATGCTACGCCGACCGATCTCTATGCGGCTATCGGTTTCGGCGACGCGTCCGCGCAGGCGGTTGCCAACCGCGTGCGCGAGGAACTCAAGCACGACAACGTCGTCGATCTCACCAAAATCGGCCGCAAAACGCCGTTGCGCAAGAGCGTGCGCCGGACGAGCGGCGTGCGCGTCGCCGGCGTCGACGACGTTTTGGTGCGTCTCTCGAAGTGCTGCTCGCCGGTTCCCGGCGATCCGATCATCGGATATGTCACGATCGGCCGAGGCGTAAGCGTCCATCGCGCCGACTGCCCGAACGTCGCATTTATGAACGCGACACCCGAGCGAATTCTGCAATCACAGTGGATTCGAGACGCAGGTTTGACGCACGGCGTCGATATCGAAGTCGAGGCCGACGATCGCTCACAGTTGCTTGCGGACATCATGGCGGTCTTTTCAGAGTTCAAGACGCAAGTCAGCTCGGTGAACGCGCGCGTTCGCAAAGACGGCGTCGCGGTCGCAAGTCTTACGATTCAAATTCGCGACCTGGACCATCTGCACAAGTTGCTGACCAAGCTGGAGACGCTCAAAAACGTCCGGCGCGTCTACCGCGTGACGAAGCGCGAGCGCACGGCGCTCTAGTGAACATTCTCACTCCGGCCGCAGCTGCTTTTGCGGCCGGCGTGATGAATAGTGTCGCCGGCGGCGGAAGCTTTCTCTCGTTTCCGGCATTAGTATTTGCCGGCGTGCCGCCGATTTCGGCCAATGCGACGAACAACGCGGCGATGTGGGTCGGCACGATCGGCAGCGCGCGCGGCTATCGCGAAGAAGTCACGGCCCACCGCGGACTCTTACTGCCGGTCATCGTTGCGAGCATCGCCGGGTCGCTGATCGGTGCGTGCTTGTTGCTGGTCACACCGCAAGCGCTCTTCGCACGGTTGATACCGTGGCTGCTGCTGTTTGCGACGGTCGTCTTCGCGGTGAGCCCGCTCATTACGCGACGAACCGCAACCGCGCCACGCCACGCGCCCTGGCAAATTGCCGCGCAGTTCGGGGTTGCGGTCTATGGCGGCTATTTTGGGGCCGGCATGGGAATCTTGATGCTGGCGCTCCTCGCCTTCTCGGGCCTCCCGAGTTTCAACGCTCAGAATGCAATCAAGAACGTGCTCGCCGTGGCGATTAACGGCGTCGCGCTGATCCCTTTCGTTGTCGCGCGGATCGTGGATTGGCGCTTCGCGGTTCCAATGGCGGCGATCGCCCTGCTCGGAGGATATCTCGGCGCCCGGTTCTTTCGGCGTGTGCCGCAGCCGGTCTCGCGCGCGCTCATCGTGGCGATCGGCGCCGCGATGACTATAGTATTTTTCCTGCGAACTTTTGGATGAAAGGTGACGGCGGTCGCTACCTCCTGCAGGGCGGTCAAAAAGGCGATTCGAAGGGCGCAAACCTCACATTGCGCTTCTAGCGAGGTTTAGAATGTCGTTTTCCAACAATCGCGCGGCGCTGCTCATAGCGGGAGCCCTTCTGGCAACATCGGCTTGCGGAGGGAACGGCAGCGTTCCATTCAGCGCCGGCGCCGGCGCGCCCAGTGCAGCGTCGCAATCTTCAATTCCTCAAACGATCGGCGTTGTGCCGTCCGACAACACGTCGATCCTCAAGAGGCTAGATAAAGACGTAACGATCGGTTCGACGGTCGATCCGAAGAACGGCGACAAAGGACCCCATGCGATTACGGTCGTCCGCGCGAGCTTCGGGTTGAAAATCGGGCAGCTCGTGGTTTGCAACTTCGCCGACAAAGCCGGGACGGCGGGCAGAGGATCGACTATCGAAGTGCTCGATCCGTTGCCGGGTTCGAAACCCGTTCGGTTTACTCAGAACAAAGAAATTCTAGGCTGCGTCGGCGACGCACTCGATGCGGGCAACGACGTCTACGGTGCCGGATGGGCCACCCACAAGGTGGAGAAATTCGATCAAGACGGGGAGTCGTTGAAATTGTACGGCACGCCGATCAGCGTTCCGTTCAATAATGCCGACGCATATTGCAACGAGCCTTACGCGCCTGAAGACATGTACGTGTCGGATGCGAAGACAGGTGGAATCGTTAAGTTTGCCGATGGTCTCTACGGCAACCCGCACGAGGTAGAAGTGATATCCGGGTTTGGGGTCAACCATGGGAAGGGTTGGAGCGGCTTGGGGCCGGCGGGCATTCAATACAACGCGATCAAGCACGGCAGCCTGTGCAACGATACGCTCTACATCGTCGATGGCGTCGACAATACGGTCGTCGCGATTTCAAACGCGAGCTCGCTGCTCGTCGTGAACGAGATCGTGGTGCAGCCCGGGGGGAAGACGTTCACGTGCAAGTACCCGAAGACGACCTGTGGGAAGCTCGTGTACAGCGGGGCGCCGCTTAACGCGCCGTACGCCACGACGCTTCTGCCGAACGGCAATCTCATCGTCGCGAATACCGCAGGCGGCAACACCCTCGTCGAGCTGACTCCGGCCGGACTAGTTCTGGCGACCAAAAACCTCGACGCCAGCTCGACCGCGCACATCTACGGCTTGGCGTCGATCGGTACCACCGACAAGAACACCCGAGTATACTACACGACCACGGCGGACAACACGGTTCACGAACTCGTGCCTTAACAGCGAGGCGGAGCAATGGGATTTCCTAAACCCGGCTTTAGTACCACGCTTTTGACCATCGCAGCGCTGTTCATGGCATCGGCTTGCGGGGAGAACGGTAACGTTCTCTCCGGCGCCGGCGCGCCCAATGCAGCGTGGCAAGCTTCGATCTCCCAAACGAGCGGAGTTGTGCCGTCCGACAACACGTCGATCCTCAAGCGACTGGATAAAGACGTCGCGATCGGCTCGACGGTCGATGCCAAGAACGGCGATGCCGGACCGCACGCGCTTTCCGTCGTCCAAGCGACTTTTGGGCTGAAACGAGGGCAGCTCGTGGTTTGCAACTTCGCCAACAAAGCCGGAAAGGCGGGCAAAGGCTCGACGATTGAAGTGCTCAATCCAAAGCCTGGTTCGAAACACGTTCGGTTTGCTGAGAGCAAAGACATCTTGGGCTGCACCGGCGACGCGCTGAGTGCGGGCAATGACGTTTTCGGAGCCGGTTGGGGCAGCCACATCCTCGAGGAATTCGATCAAGACGGGGAGCCTCTGGACGCGTTCGGCCCGCCAATCGTAGGCCCGTTTGCCGACGCTGACGCGTTCTGCAGTGTGTCCTATTATCCCGAATACATCTATGAAGGCGACGCCAAAACCGGGTCCATCGTCCACTTCAGCGTTAACCTCTACGGCAACCCGACCGAGGTTCAAGTCATCGCCGGATTCGCGATCAACAAGGGAAAAGGGTGGGGCGTCCTGGGGCCCTCGGGAATCCAATACGATGGGCGCAGACGTGCAAGCCTTTGCAACGATACGCTGTATATCGTCGACGGCGTCGACAACACGATCGTGGCCGTCTCAAACTCGAGCTCCCTGCTCCTGAAGAATGAGATCGTCGTGAAGCCGGGCGGCAAGACGTTCAAGTGCCTGTACAAGAAAACGACCTGCGCGAAGCTTGTCTATGCCGGCTCGCCGCTCGACGCGCCGTATGCTTCGACACTCTTGCCGAACGGCAATCTCATCGTTGCGAATACCGCAGGCGGTAATAAACTCGTCGAGCTGACTCCGGCTGGAAAAGTTCTGGCGATTAAAGCCGTCGACAAGAGTGCGAGAGCGCACGTCTTCGGCTTGGCGTCGATCGGCACCAGCGACACGAACACCGTAGTCTACTACACGACCACGGCGGACAACACGGTTCACGAACTCGTGCCGTAGCAGCTGAGCTGCGCGCGAGAGGCTACTCTGTATCTACCGGAGCGTTGGACGGTGGCTCGTGGAGGAAAGACGACCTCGGGTACTTCGCCGATATCGGCGTGAACGGGCGCGGTGATTGTGTAAAATCGAAGCTGTCCATGAGGCTGTTGGCCCGTTGGTCCGTGTAGCCTTTTGGCAGCCTTCCAATGCGCGCAAGGCCGAAGACCTCTTCAATGAATTTGAGGATGCTGCCAAACTCGTACTGCGTATGCGAAACGTAGCCGGGATGAGTCGGTGAGGTTTCACGGGCATACGGCGAGATGATCAGGCAGGGAACCCGGATTCCGAGGCCGCGGTAATCGAGCTGCGGAGGCGGAGCGTTATCATAGAATCCGCCCCAATCGTCCCAGACGACGATGATGGCCGAACTGTTCCAGTACGGGCTCTGCCCAATCGCGTTGACGACCGACGCCACCCACGATGGACCCCTGTCGCTGTGGTACGTCGGATGATCCGAATCGCCAGGACTCGGCATGACCCAGCTGACCGATGCCAGCTGCCCCGCGCCGGGGTCGGTGAGAATCTTCTTCTGCGGCACGATGATGTTCTTGTTCCAGTCGGGGCCTTTGCGTACGTACTTGATCGCCTCGAAAGGCTCCCACATTCCGGCGCCGACGAGCTTGGTCGAGTAGTATTTCCATGACACACCGGCATGGTCAAGGTCTTCTGCGATCGTGCCGAACTGGTCGAAGCACGGGAACGGCCCAACAAAGTGGTGCTCGACCCGATTGCTCGTAAGATAAGAACTTACTGTGCCGGGTTTAGAATCGCAGTCATCTGGAGAAAGGCTGGGGAAGTCGACCTCAGCCTCCGACGGATTGATGTTGATGTTATCGGTTCCGGCGACCAGCGTTAGGTGGCCGGTGAAGCTGCCGCCGAACTCGGTCGGAAACATTTCATCGGCGAGCACGTACTGGTTCGCAATCGTCAAATACGGTTGTATTTTCGAATGCTCGACGTAGGCGTACCCCTCGTCGGTTCCATGATTACCGAACTTCCAAAAGCCGTCCATCCTGCCTTTGTCCCAATCCACCATGGAGGAGTTCCAATCGTGCTGCAAATCGGGACCGTTGAACGTGATCGAGTGGAGCGTCACCTGCTTGTCGCCCTTTGGGCAACCGGAGCCCGTGTCGCTTCGTACGCCCGGACCCGACGCACAGCCGACCATCGGCGCATTTGCACCCGGGAAACCCGCGAAGAAGTTTTCGAAGCTACGGTTTTCTTGGACGATGATGACGATGTGGGAGATATATTGACTCGCTCGGTGAGCCAGGGCCGGTCGCACGACGGGTAGCATGGCGGGGGTACCGCCCGGTGCCTGCGCACCGCCGGACGCGGGGCCGTTGGAGGAACATCCCGCCGTGGCGGCAAGCGCCAGCAGAGCGATAAACAGCGGCGGTTTAGCAACCATCGGTTCTCTCCCCAGTAACGACGCGTTGCGCCGGATTGACGTCTAGCGCTCGTTCAGAATTGATGCTCCGCACTCCTACGCCCGATGGGAATTGCCTTCTTATTCCGTATCTAGCGGTTGGTCGGACGGTGGCTCGTGGAGGAAAACCGATGGCGGGTACTTCGTCGGTATCCGTTTGAAGGGCCGCGGCTGCTGCGTAAAGTCAAAGCTATCTATGACGCTGTTGGCGCGGCTGTCGGTGTAACCCTTATTCAATTGTCCGATGCTCCCAAGATTGAAGACCTCTTCGATGAACTTGAGGATGCTTCCGAACTCGTACTGCGTGTGCGAAACATAGCCCTGATGACTCGATGAGGTTTTGCGGGTGTACGGAGAGATGATCAGGCACGGAATCCGGATGCCGAGGCCGCGGTAATCGAGCTGCGGAGGCGGAGCGTTATCGTAGAATCCACCCCAATCATCCCAAACGACGATGATCGCCGAGCTCTTCCAGTAAGGACTCTCGCCGATGGCGTTGACGATCGATGCAACCCACGACGGACCCCTGTCGCTAGGGTACGCGGGGTGATCGGAATCAAATGGACTCGGCATAACCCAGCTGACCTCGGCCAGTTTCCCGGCGCCGGGGTCGGTCAGAATCTTGGTCTGCGGGACGATGATATTCTTGTGCCAGTCGGGGCCGTAGCGCACATACTTCATCGCCTCGAACGGCTCCCAAAAGCCGGCGCCGACGAGTTTGGTTGAGTAGTATTTCCATGAAACGCTTGCGCGGTCGAGGTCTTCTGCGATCGTATGGAACTGGTCGAAGCAGGGGTACGGCCCACGAGAATAGTGCTCGACCCGATCGCTGGTAAGATAAGTACTTACCGTGCCTTTCGGCGCATCGCAGTCGTCCGGAACTTGGCTGGGAAAGTCGACTTCGGCCTCCGACGGAAAGCGGCTGATATTGTCCGTCCCGGCAACCAACGTCAGGTGGGCGGTGAAGCTGCCGCCGAACTCGGTCGGAAACATCGCGTCGGCGAGCACGTACTGGTTCGCAATCGCGTAGTAGGGTTTGATCTCCGAATGCTCGACGTACGCGTACGCCTCATCGGGGCCGTGGTTACCGTACTTCCAGAAGCCGTCCATCTTGCCGTGGTCCCAATCCACCATGGAGGAGTGCCAATCATGCTGCAGATCGGGACCGCCAATGAACTTAATTGCGTGCAGGTCGACCTGGTTATCGCCCCGGGGACAAGCAGACCCCTTAACCGGGCTTTGAGCCGCCGTGCTCGCATGTGCGGAACCCGACGCGCAGCCGAACAGCGGTGCGTCTGCACCCGGATAACCCGCGAAGAAGTTTTCGAAGCTGCGGTTTTCTTGGACGATCACGATGACGTGCGAAATATATGTACTCGCTGGGCGGCCCAGGGCCGGTCGCACGGCGGGCAGCACGGCTGGGCCGCCGCCAACGCCGAGGGCCGTGCCGTTGAAGGAACACCCCCAGGCAACACTGAGCGTCACCAGTGCTAAAAGGAATGGCGGCTTACCAACCATCGCTTCTCCTATGAGCGGTGCGGGCTTGACGAATGCGCTGCTTCCGAGCCGGTTCCGCGCACTCCTGTGGGGCAGTCCGCCCGGCTAGCCGCCCGGATCTCCATCCTTCTCGGATGGGGAATTCGCCTTATGGCCCGAAATAGCCGCCCCGATGAATGACTATGAAGTAACGTATATATTGCGGCCGTCGCTGGAAGAGAGCGAGGTCGAGGAACGGGCCAACGCGATCGGTGAGATTCTGAAAAGCCAGGGCGGTCAGGTCATGAGCGTTGAGCGGCTCGGCAAGAAACGGCTGGCTTATGAGATTAAGGACGTTCGCGAAGGGAACTACGTCGTGATGCAGTTCCGCAGCGATCCGGCGGCCTCAAAGGAGCTCGAGCGCCAGCTGAAGCTTCATGAGGACGTCCTGCGCGCGCTCGTCGTTCGGCTCGACGCAAAGATGCAAGCCCACATGGCGGCGTTGGCGGCGGCAGCGCCGCCACAACCATAAAGGTCGCAGCCTTTCGGTAACATCTGTGCCACACAGGTGACACTCTGGGGCGATAATCTCTGATCCACAGTGCACGCAGAGGCGAAAGAGAGTAGAGCATGGCTTCGTTCAACAAAGTGATTCTGGTAGGCAACCTGACCCGCGACCCGGAGATACGCTATGTAAACTCCGGCTCGGCCGTCACGAAGTTTCGCATCGCGGTCAACCCAAACAAACGCGACGCCAAGCCTGAGGATACGATGTACGTCGACATCGTGGCATGGGAACGCCTCGCCGAGACCTGCAACACGTATCTCAAGAAGGGAAGTCCCGTACTCGTCGAGGGCCGGCTTTCGATTCGCTCGTACGACGATGCCAAACTCCGCGATGAGAGCGGGCAACCGATTCGTCGGCAGGCGACGGAAGTCGTGATCTCCGGGATGCAGATGCTCTCGTCGCGCCGTGACGACGCCGATTCAGGCGACCGCGGCAGCTACAACGGAGGCCGCGGCGCTGCCGTCGCGACCGCACCCGCGAGCGCTTCTGACTCCCCCGGCGACGACCTCGAAGACGAGATCCCGTTCTAGCGACTCCGCGGGGCGTCTTTGACGTCTGATCCACGGCGGCGTCCGCTTGCGACGCGCGAGCGCGGTTGGGCCAATGCGTTGGCACGCGCGCTCAGCGCGGCCGGAATAAGTCCCGACTCGATTTCTTTAACAAGCGTCGTTTTTGCAGTTGCGGCCGGCGTGTTGTTGTGGCTGTCGGGTGGCAGTTACGGCCTCGCGCGCGCGCTCGAGCTGCTCGGCGCCGCGGCGCTGATCCAACTACGTCTGCTCTGCAACATGCTCGACGGCATGGTTGCCATCGAAGGCGGCCGCCGTACGCCGCACGGCGAGATCTCCAACGATTTTCCGGACCGTATCGCCGACCTCGCGATCTTGCTCGGCGCGGGATATTCGTTGACCGCCTTCGCTTGGGGCCGGGAGTTAGGCTGGGTCGCGGGAGCATTTGCGATCCTTACCGCCTACGTTCGGGTTTTAGGCAGCGCAATCGGGACGCGTCAGTACTTCATCGGCCCGATGGCAAAGCCACAGCGCATGGCGGTAATGACCGTCGCGTGCGTGTTTTCCACGCTCGAGCCGTTCGTCGGGTGGCGTGGGGAGATCGTTGCGACTGCGTTGGTCGTGATCGTCGCCGGTTCGGTCATCACGCTCGTACGCCGGACCGCGCGCATCATCGTCGATGCGAACGCGCGTTGAACGCCCATCCACTCGCGGGCGCGGTTGCCGGCGCCGCGCGATTGATCAGCGGCGTGCAGGTAACATGGCGCGACGGTTTGCCCGAACGGCGCCAGAGCGTTTTCTTTGCGAATCACACGAGCCATCTCGACTTCGTTGTCCTGTGGTCGTCGCTGCCGCGAGAGCTGCGGGTACGAACTCGCCCCGTGGCGGCGCAAGACTACTGGGATCGTGGCCTGCGCCGCAAGCTCGCCGTCGATGTTTTTAACGCGCTGCTGGTGGCGCGTCATCAAGGCGCTACAGCCAGCGACGCGCAGGCCCGCGACACGATCGATCGCATTGCTGACGAGATGGGAGACCGGTATTCGCTGATTATCTTTCCTGAAGGCACGCGCGGCACAGGTGATGAGATCGGTCCGTTCAAGAGCGGACTCTACTACCTTTGCCTGCGCAAGCCGGGTATTGGATTGGTGCCCGCGTACATCGAGAATTTGAACCGCATTCTTCCTAAAGGAGAGTTTTTACCGGTGCCGCTAATCAGCCGAGTCACGTTCGGGTCTCCGACGTGTCTGGAGCGGTTAGAATCGAAGGAGCGCTTCTTGGAACGGATGCGAGACGCCGTCCGCGAGCTCAAACGGCGATGATGCGAGCCCTGCGCTCACTCGACCCGCCGCTGGTTTGGGCCCTCGGCGGCCTCGTGGCGTTACTGGCCGTCGCAACCTTGATTGGGCTGACGATGCGGTTTGCCGTCAAGAATCCATCGGCGCGGAAAACCATCGACAACCTGAACCTGCGCATTCGAGCGTGGTGGGTGATGGTCGCGGTCTTTGGATTCACGCTCGTCGTCGGCCCGATCGGCTCGCTCGTGCTGTTTGGCTTGATCTCGTTCCTCGCCTTGCGCGAGTATCTCACGCTGGTGCCCACGCGCCGCGCCGATCATCACACGCTCTTTTGGACGTTCTTCATCTTCACGCCGCTGCAGTACTATCTGCTCGGCATCAAGTGGTCGGGGTTCGTGATCGTTATTCCGGTCTATGCTTTTCTCTTTCTCCCCTCCGTGATGGCATTGGCCGGCGACACCCGGTCATTCTTGGAGCGCGCCGCTAAGATTCAATGGGGCTTGATGATTTGCGTCTACTGCATCAGCTACGCGCCCGCATTACTGACGTTGAACATTCATCGATTCGGTCCGAACGCGAAATTGTTGCTCTACCTGTTTGTCGTCGACCAGCTGAGCGATGTCTTGCAATACGTTTGGGGCAAGCTGGCGGGGCGCCATCCTATCGCGCCGTCCGTTAGCCCAAATAAGACCTGGGAGGGTTTCATCGGTGGTATGCTTAGCGCCACGGCGATCGGTACCGCATTGTGGTGGATGACGCCGTTTACCCCCGCGGTGGCGGCCGCGGTCTCGGTGTTGATCACCCTGCTGGGATTCCTGGGCGGTCTGGTGATGTCGGCGATCAAACGCGATAGCGGCGTGAAAGACTATGGAACTCTCATTCAAGGGCACGGTGGAATCCTCGACCGGATGGATTCGATGATCTTTGCCGCCCCAGTCTTCTTTCACGTCGTGCGCTTCTTCTACGCCTTGTAAAAGGAGATTTCGATGACCGATCGATGGATCGTTCCGGGCAGCGAGCGTTCGGCGCTTCCCGGAAGCCGAGTCCTCGGGGACGCAGATCCCAACGAACGAGCCACGGTGACGGTGGTAGTTCGCTCGAAAGAACCGGGGGAGCCACCCGCGGGTGCGCTTTCGCGTGCGGCGTTTACCGACCAGTACGGCGCCGATGCGGCAGACCTGCAAAAGGTGGAGAGTTTCGCACGGGCGCAGGGCCTCAGCATCGTGGAAAGCAGCGCCGGCCGGCGCAGCGTGATCCTGCGCGGAACGATCGCGCAGCTAAGCGCCGCGTTCGGCGTGACGCTCAAACGTTGCCAGGTTGGTGACGTAACCTACCGCGGCCGCGAGGGCAGCGTCAGCGTACCGGCGGAGCTCGCCGGCGTCGTACAAGCCGTCCTCGGCTTGGATGACCGGCCTCAGGCTGCCGCCCACGTCCGCATCGCCGCGCAGCCGACCACCTCATTTACGGCCCCGCAAATCGCGCAACTCTACGATTTCCCCACCGGTGTCGACGGTAACGGGCAAACGATCGGGATCATCGAACTCGGCGGCGGCTTCAGTCAAACTGATTACGCGGCGTATCTCTCCGGGTTGGGAATTCAGGCGAAAACGGTCACGATCGTTTCGGTCGACGGCGCAAACAGTGCGCCGGGGCAAGATCAAAACGCCGACGTCGAGGTGATGCTCGACGCGGAGATCGCGGCCGCGGTCGCGCCCGGGTCAAATATTGTGATGTATTTTGCGCCGAATACCGATCAAGGCTTTCTGGATGCGATCACGACGGCGATCCACGATCAGACGCACAATCCGTCGATCATCTCGATTAGCTGGGGCGGTCCCGAATCGAGCTGGACGCAGCAATCGCTCGATGCGTACAATCAGGCGTTTGCAGCGGCCGCCGCGATTGCGGTTTCAGTGTGTTGTGCATCCGGTGACGGCGGTTCGAGCGATGGCGTCACCGACGGCTCCCCGCATGCCGATTTCCCGGCATCGAGTCCGAACGTGCTCGGCTGCGGCGGCACGACGTTGAGTGGCTCGGGGCAAACGATCGCATCCGAAACGGCTTGGGTCGATTCCGGCGGCGGCGTCAGCGCGCACTTTGCGCTGCCGCCATGGCAATCGACGGCAAACGTTCCCGCGCCGCCCGCAGGCTCGGGCGGTGGTCGAGGCGTTCCCGACGTTAGCGGCGACGCCGATCCAAACAGCGGATATCAGATTCGCGTCGACGGCTCGAACTTGGTTGCGGCCGGCACGAGCGCCGTCGCACCACTGTGGGCGGCGCTCATCGCGCTGATGAATCAACAACGCGGACGTCGCTTCGGCTTTCTCAACCCGATGCTCTATAAGGTGCCCGGTTATCCCGGCAATCCCGGACCGCTGCACGACATCACGACCGGAAGCAACGGCGCATACAGCGCGGGCCCCGGATGGGACCCTTGCACAGGTCTTGGAAGCCCGGACGGCGCGCGGCTCGCCAACGATTTACCAATTGTATAAAGGCGCGCACTCCCGGTTGTGTAAGCGTCGAACAACTTACTGGTCTCTACGCCCGAGGAGAACCAAACGACGATGGATTCAACGACGATGCCGACCAGCTCGGAGCTGCGCGATTTCCTGACGCTCTCTTACTCGGAACTCGAAGAGCTGAACCTGCGTGCAAAGGCGCAGCGTCAGGAACGCGTGCCGCTTCACGCGCTGCAGGAAGAGCGCCTGCGGTATCTCTCCACAGAGCCGCGGATCAAAGCACTGACCGTCCTCTTCAGCGACCTGGAAGGGCGCCTGCACATGCTCGATTACGACAAGAAGTTCTTACTGCGTGCCCACGACAATCTGACTTTCGACGGCTCCTCGATTCGCGGTTTCACCGCCCAGCGCGAGAGCGATCTGCGTCTATCGCTGGATTGGGGCGCGTTCTATTGGGCACCGGCGGACATCTTTGGGCCGGGTAAAGTCCTCGTCTTCGGCGACGTCTTCGATCGTGACGGCAAACCGTTCGCCGGCGACATCCGCAGCTCGCTGAAGAAACTCGCCAACGATTGCTATGCGAAGGAAGGCTATGCCCTCAACGCCGCTAACGAGATCGAAGGCTTCCTGTTCAAGGGTCTCGACGCCGAACGGCGGTATCACGAAACCGGGAAGTTCGAGTACGTCAACACCGGCGGCTACTATCATTCGCTGCCCGGCGATCCGTTGCGCAACTTCATCGACACGGTTGCCGAGGTGCAGCGGTCGATGGGCTTCCAGAACGAAAAGGATCACCCGGAAGTCGCGCCCTCACAGTTCGAGATCAACTACAACTACGGCGAGGTCGTCGCGGCGGCCGATCAAATCCAGCTCTACAAGCTGATCTGCCGCCAGGTAGCCACCAAACTCGGGATGACGGCGAGCTTCTTACCGAAGCCGGTCGCCGGGGTCAACGGCAGCGGGATGCACACTAACATCTCCGTCAGCAAGAACGGCAAGAATCTGTTCTGGGATCCGAAGGGACACGAGCAGCTCAGCACTTTCGGCTGGAAATTCGTCGATCGAATTCTCACGCACGGCAACGACGTCTGCTTGATGCTCAACTCGAGCGTCAACGCGTACCGCCGGCTCGATCCGCACTTCGAAGCCCCCAACCAGCTCAACGCTTCGGCGATCGACCGCGGCGCGATGATTCGCATTCCGATCGGGAATCAGCGCAGCATGCGAACCGAGGTCCGCGCGGTGGCGCCCGACGCGAATCCCTACATGGTGATGCTCGCCGTCTTCAAGACGGGGCTCGAAGCTACCGCCAGCAGCCTCAAGAACCTGCGGCAAGCCAATCGCTACCTGCCCGACAACATCTACGACGCGCTCGCGGCGTTTCGCGCTTCAGACTGGACGAGCAAACTTCTTGGTGACGACGTCAAGCACCGGTATGCCGATCTCAAACAAGCCAGCGCCGATCGTTGCCCGCGCCTGCTCGGCGCCATAGTCAAAGCACAAGAAGTGCAATACCACCACGAAGTCTACAACCAATACCTCTGGAACTTATTCTAGAGATCACCGTAACGGAAGTTCTGGTTTAGCCGGGTGACCTTCGGACGAAGCACCGTCTGACCGAGCGCCGGAGCTTCCTACCTAAAGTGTTCTGCGATGTAATCTATCCAATAGTGATAGACGTCGGCGAGCCGCACCGGATCGTGGGGGGAATGTCCGTTGACCGGCCAGACGCGAAGCGTCGCGTCCTTGTGATTGTCGCGCAGCGCTCGCCAGTACATTGAGGACGTTGCGAAACTGTCGCGGTTGTCGCCGACGTCGGAGAGAATCAGCACCGGCGTCGTGACGTCGGCCACATAGGAGATCGCCGACGCTCGGCGCCATTCAGCGGCGTTGGCTCCGACGAACGGCGATCCGTGGAAGAGATCTACGTCGGCTAAGCTGTCGTCGGCGGTGCCGTAGTCGGTAATCCAATCGTCGACGGAAGCTCCCGAGACGGCCGCGCGCCAGATGTGGTACTTCGAAATCATCCAAGCCGTCATGATTCCGCCGTACGACCATCCGCACACCGCGATTCGCGAAGTGTCAACGATACCGCGTCCGCGCACTACTTTAACGGCGGCCATGATGTCTTTTCCGGGGCCGTCTTCGGGATCGTAGAGTACCGCATGTTGATAGGTGAGCCCGAGATCGTCGCTGCCGCGATAGTTCGGCTGCAGTACCAGCCAGCCGCGCACGGCCATCAGCTGCGCCCAAAAGCTGAACGAGAGCATCGATGACGACGTTGGGCCGCCGTGAATGAAAACGACGAGGGGATATCGCTTGCCGGGTTCGTAGCCGGGAGGCCGATACAGCACGGCGTCGCCCGTAATCCCGGTGCTCGTCGGAAACGTGATCCGTTCGGCGGAGGCTAAACTGAGGTTCGAGATCGCAGCGTTGAAATTGGTCAGCCGCTTCGTCTGCCCGTCGGCGGAACGTATGAAGAGCTCCGCCGGCCGCGTCGTCGACGATCCAACGAAGACGAGCGATCCATCGGGAGCGGTCGCGCCCTGCAGCGGTGAGGAAATGTTAATGCCGTCGGTATCGAGGCGGTCTGATCTTCCGGTCAACGAGATGCGATAGAGCGCGACCGACGCGCGATCGGGCGCAACGAATAGGAGGCTCTTTGAATCGCCCAGCCATGCGGCATCGCCGATGGGCCGATCGATTGATGCCGAGACGCGACTGCCGACGCCGCCCTGCGGCGACGTTACGCACAGCTCCGAAAGATTGACCTGCGTATCGCCCTTTGCGCACGAGTATGCAATGTGGGCGCCATCCGGCGAAAACCAGGGGTCTACCTCCCAGGCCGTTCTGCCCGTGATCGTTCGTACGCTCCGGGTTGCGACGTCGAGTACCGCGACACGCGAATAGCTTTCATCGTTCAAAATCGCGTTCGGAACGAGCGTAAACGCGATCGAATTTCCGTTGGGCGACCAGGAGAGCGTCGACTGCGCCTCGCCGGTCGCGACGCTCTGCGGACCAAACGTGAGTTGGGCCGGCGTGCCGCCGTCGAGCGGAACGGTGAAGAGGTGAACGGGACGGGGGAAGTCGCGCGCAACGATCGGCTCGGTCGTGAAGATAAAGCTATCCCGAAAACGGTCGGAGCCGTTGCGCTGAGGATCCGGATCGGCGGCCGCGAACGCGAACGAACGTCCGTCGGGGCTCCACGCGAACTGTTCGATGTCGGCCTTGCCGTGCGTCACGGCATGCGCTACTCCGCTGGCGGCCGGCATGACGAAGATTTGGGCATGCGCGTCCTTTCCGGTGCCGTCTTCGGCGAGAAACGCGAGCGCCGAACCATCTGGTGAGAACGCGGGATCGGAGAGACCTTCGCGATGTGAGACGAGTGTTTGCTGCGTCCCGCCGGCGAGATCGACGGCGACCAAATCGGTCGTGCGCTTATCCTCGTCCCAAAGAATTCGTGTCACCAGCACCACCGCGCGCTTACCGTCCGGCGCAATTATCGGAGACCGCAGCTCGACGAGACGCTGATAGTCGGCTTCGCTCAATACTTGGACCTGTGCTGCAGCGGGTAACATCGGCTTACGTGTCGTGGCTCGAGCGGATCGTGGTAAGCGGCACGGCGATGACGCTGCCCGAATCGCTCCCGATGATTAGCGTCCTGCCGACAACGATCGGGGAACCGACGTTGAACGGTGTGTGCATCAGCTTGTCGCCGATGACTCGGCCGGTCTTCGCTTCAAGCGCCCACAGATAGCCGCCGTAGTCACCAAAGTAGATGACCCCATCCACGGCGACGAGGCCGCCCTTCACGACGCCACGCGTCGGCTGCTCCCAGACGAGCATGCCGCTCGTTGCGTCGATCGCGTGCATCCACGGCGCGATCGCGCTGCCTAAATAGAGTAAGCCGCCGTCGAGCATTGGGATTGCGGCTTCATTACGGATCGGGAGCGAGCCGCTCTCGAGTGCGATGTCCCATGCCGATGCACCGCTCCAGGCGTTGAGCGCGTAAACCCGTTCGACGGCGACATTGCCGATCACCGTCGACGTATCGGGCAGCACCGGCGAAATATAATCGCAGAAGACGCGCATGCCGTCAGTAACTTGCGGGCAGTCGCCGATCCCCGAAGCGCCTCGCGAAAAGGCGCTGCGCCAGACCAGCGCTCCGTCGTCGGCGTGGAACCGCCACACTGCATTGGCGCCGACGCCGGCCGTGATGAAATCGCCGTTGCCGATCGGAAGCATTGCCGTCATCGACGCCATCGATCCAATCGAGTGCGCATAGCGCTTTTCACCGGTTGCGGGATCCAACGCGTTGATCCAACCGGCGCCGTCGTGATGCACGAGGACGCCGTTGATGATCGCAGGGGTTGGCATCGCGGATCCGAGCAACACCGTTTGCCAACGCACCTTGCCGCTCGCGCGATCGAAACCGACCAGCGCGCTTGGTCCTTGACCGACGCTAACCGGTTCGGAAGGCGAGGAGGTGCGACTGGTTGGATCGCCTTCGCCGACGATCACCAAGTCGCCGTAAATCAACGGCGCACTCATCAATGGGTTCGGCACGTGCGCGCTCCACAGAACTTGTCCGCTCGCTACATCGAGGGCGTAGAGCGCGCCATCGTTATTGCCGACGTACAGCGTGCCGTCGGCGACGGTCGGACTCGCCGAAATCTGACCGCCGGTTTCGGTTCGCCATGCAGTATGAAGATCGCCGGAAATCACCGCGTTATTCTGCGGTCCCAGGCGGAACTGCGTCCAGGCCACGAGTGCCATCGTCAACGTAGAAACGAGCCGTTCGAGGATGGCGCTCATGCGCGCAATCTTCCGCCTACAGCGAGAGTTCCATGCCGTCGAACGCGATTTCGGCGCCGAACTCCCGGACGCGCGCCCCCGCCGATGAGTCCGGGTCGAGCATCGGGTTAGAATTGTTGACGTGCGTGAAAATGACGCGCGCGCCCGCACCGCGCAACCGCTCCAGCGTTCCATCCGGGCCACCGACCGGTTGATGACCGAGCGAACGTGCGGACTTATCCGCCAATCCCTGCGCGATCAGCTCATCGTCGGTGTAGAAGGATCCGTCTAGGAACGCGATCTGCGCGTGATCGATCGCTCGGCGCAGCGTTTCGTCGACGACGCCGAAGACCGGTGCGAAGAGCAGCCGATCATCCCGCCCGCGCGCGGAAATCTCATAGGCGACGACGGCTCCGCGAATCGCGTGCCGGCCATCGTAGCCCGGCGTCATTCCGGCGATGGGAATCGCCCGAACGACGAGCTGATTGCCGACGAAGTCCTGGTCGTCGACCGCTTCGGATGCCGCGTCGAGTGGAACCTCGAGCCAGCGGTGCGGCGCGCGCGAAAACGGAGCAAAAGCCGGCTGCGCGATCGCAATCGCTCGAACCGCGGCGCTCGATCTCAGCGAGAACTTGTGGTCGCCGTGTTGTCGCAGGACCGTCAAGCCGCCGAGATGGTCGACGTTGGCATCGGTCAAGAGGATGCCGGCGATCGGCGTTCCGCGTCGTTGAGCTGGTTGCAAAGGAGCGAATGTCTCGATCTGGGCGGCGATGTCCGGCGAGCAGTTCAGAAGCAGCCATCGTTTTCCGTCGGGACTGAGCGCCAAACTCGATTGCGTGCGGCGCGGTTGGCGGCCTTCACGCGCAGCGTTACAGTTGTTGCATGCGCAGTTCCATTGCGGCACGCCGCCGCCGGCAGCCGAACCGAGAACACGCACGATCACGCGCGGCGGGCAACCAGTTCGGCATCATCGGCCACCTCGCGCAACCCAACAACTTTTGGATGATCGGCGCTCAGCGAACAGACGGGATCGGTCGCGCCTGCATTGCCGGTGATCAGGAAGGCCTGACAGCGGCAGCCGCCCCAGTCGATTTCGCGGCGCGCGCACGAACGGCACGGTTCCGGCATCCAGTGAGTTCCACGATAGCGTTGGAATGCATCGGAGATGTACCAAATCTCGGCGAGCGGACGATCGCGCACGTTGTCGAACGTCAGCGCGGTTATCGACGTTGCGGCCGGACAGGGAAGAAGATAGCCGTTTGGTGTCACGGTCATGAACTGCCGTCCCCAGCCGTTCATGCACGGTTTAGGAAATTCATCGAAGTAATCCGGAAGAACGTAGATGATGTCCATTGTCCCGCGCAGTCGCTCGCGCGCGGCAGCGACGATCGCTTCTCCGCGATCGACTTGGCGCCGCGTCGGCATCAGCGCCAGGCGATTGCGGTACGCCCAGCCGTAGAACTGAACGTTGGCGAGCTCCAACCGCGCAACGCCGAGCTGCTCGGCGAGCGCGATGACGCCTTCGATCGCATCGTGGTTCAAACGGTGAAGAACGCAGTTGAGCGTGAGCGCGACGTTTCGCCCGCGAACGCGTTGCACGGCATCGAGCTTGCGCGCGTGCACGGCAGCGCCGGCGATGCGATCGGCCGGTTCCGTTTGCGGGGCTTGGATGCTGATTTGGATGTGATCGAGGCCGCTTTCGAGCAATCGATCGAGCGGCGCATCGTCGAGAAACGTTCCTTGCGTAATGAGATTAGTGTACAAGCCCGCACGCGACGCGGCGGCAACCATCGTGGCGAGGTCGGCTCGCAGTGTCGGCTCACCGCCCGAGAAATGCGCTTGGAGCACACCCAGATCGGCGGCCTGTCGAAGGACATCGGTCCACTGCTCCGTGGTGAGCTCGTCGCGGTAATCTCGCAGCGCTAGCGGATTGTAACAGTACGGGCACTGCAAGTTGCAGCGATACGTCACCTCGCAGAGCAGCGACAGCGGCCTCAGCTCGTCCATTGAATAAAGCCTCTCGCCTTCAATCGCTCAAAAAGTTCGGTAAGGTCCGTCTTTGCGCGTCTCGGCGACACCTCGAATTGCTCGACGACTGCTTCAGCAATTTCTTCGATGCTGCGCTTGCCGTTGACCAGTTCGAGTGCGACCGCTGCGGTCCGGTTCAGCACGAGCGCACCTTCGGGAACGAGCAGGATCACGCTTCCGTCGCGATCGTGGCGTAGCTTCACGCCTTTGGCGAGCGTCGGACGCGCGGTGTTCATTTGAAGGCGCCGCAAGCGAGGGCGGTCGCATCCAAGATGCACCACAGGACGTCGCATTTGAAACTCAAGGCATCCACGCAGCGCCGCTCGATCTCCGGCGTTCGCGCTTCTTCCAAGACCCACGCCAGCGCCTGGTTGGAATCGTGCCTTGCCAGCGGTATGCGCCGCTCGAAATAGGCCAACCCCGCACGATCGATCCATGGATATTTTTCAATGATCGCGGCAACGCGCCGTTCCATCACGGGCGGTCCGAACAGCTCCGTCAGCGATGCGGCGACCGCATCAATCCACGGCTTGGTACGCGCGAATGTCACGTAGGCATCGACGGCGAAGCGCGTTCCCGGCACAACCGCGCGCTCAGAGCGAACCTCTGTTTCGTCGAGGCCGACCGCGCGTGCGAGCGCTAGCCACTGTGCCGTTCCGCCGTCGCGGCCGCTTTCATCGCCGTCGTGATCGACGATCCGCGCGATCCACGCGCGGCGATGCGCCGCCGACGGCAAATTCGCGAGAATCGCCGCGTCTTTTTCGGGGATTCGTTTCTGATAGTAGTAGCGATTCGCGACCCATGCTTGCACCGCCGCACGATCGAGTACGCCGGCAACTAGCCGCTGATGAAATGGATGCTTATCGTGGTAGCGCTCCGCGCCGATGGCGTGGAGGCGCGCGACGAGGTCGGGGTTCGCCGTCGAGCTTAGGGCTAGAGCTTGGGCGCGTGGATCGGGGAGGTTAGGTAGGCCGTGACCTCAGCGCCGAGCGGTTGCTCTTGAAAATCGGGACGTTCCCAACGTAAACGCGGCTGGTTCATGCCCTTACTATACCGCATCCGCCTAGGGCGCTCCGCTGTCACGCGCTGCGGCTCGACCAGTCGGCCGGCCTGGCGAACGGCCGTACGTTTGCCAAGGCAAGTTTTCGGCGCATAAGGTCGCTTGGAATTCGGATTCGGTCGGCGAGCCGCAGGAAGGCGAGCAGCTTGACGTGCCACCAGGTCATATCGATTTCGAACCAGCTCAACCCGTGGCGTGCCGAGAACGGAAAGGCGTGATGGTTGTTGTGCCAGCCCTCACCGAAGGAGAGCATCGCGACCCACCAACAGTTCGTTGAACAGTCGGGAGTGCGATAGGTGCGGTAGCCGACCATATGCGCCGCACTGTTCACCAGCCACGTCGAGTGATAACTGACGACGAGCCGAACGAAGACGCCCCACACGACCCACGACCAACCGCCCAGCGCGAAGAGTGCGACGGCGAGGCCGATTTGAAGTGGAGCGCCGAGGTGCTTGAGCGCTCGATAGAAGGGATCGGCGTGGAGATCAGGCGCGTAGCGAAGGATCTCTTCTTCGGACGGCATCGCAACGTTGTTTCGATACAGCCAATCGACGTGCGCCCACTTGAAGCCTCGCCGAATGCTGTGCGGGTCGCCTTCATCGTCGGCATGCGCGTGGTGCTTGCGGTGTACCGCAACCCACCGAATCGGATCTCCCTGCAGCGCCAGCGTGCCGAAGACCGCAAACAGATATTCGACCGGCTTGCGCAATCGAAAACTGCGATGCGTCAACACGCGGTGGTAGCAGAGCGTAACGCCCAGCGCGCCGGTGCAATATGAAATCACGGCGGCCACCGCAAGGTCGGATGCGCGGAAGAGTGCGGGCCAAAACGCGGCGAGTGCGCCGACATGGATTACTGCGAGCCCAACGCCGGTGCCGATTCTTGTCAGTCGATCCATCGCCGCTGCCGATTTTCGTGAATGATAAAAAGAGCCTGCACGAGGCAGGCTCTTTGCAAGTACATCCGATCGCTAGGCTCGGCCTAGCGGTATGGACGGCGCGTCGCGAAGCAATCGCGACAGAAAACCGGCTTGTCGCCGCGCGGCTGAAACGGGACTTCCGCCACGCCGCCGCACTGGCTGCACGTGGCTTTGAACATCTCGCGGTGACTGGCGCCGCGACCGCCGTTTGCCGAGCGGCCGGCTTTGCGCGCCGCACGGCAGTCCGTGCAGCGGCTGGGCTTGTTGGTAAAGCCCTTCATTGCGAAAAACTCTTGTTCTCCGGAAGTGAAAGCGAACTGCTGTCCGCAGTCGACGCAGGTGAGCATTTCGTCTGTATACATGAAACGAGCGAATCTCCTAGGGTTTTAGCTATTTGTTCTCCGGATCCGACTCGCTTGTAGTATTTTAGAACACTAGCGGACTTCGAAACCTGGGTAACCCATGCAGTATACACCATCCAGGGCGGCGCGTCATTGGGGACCCACGCCGCGTCAGGCGGCGTGGGGGCGCGAAATGCCGAGGCATTTCGAACGGCAGGGCTACGGCCGGGGCCACCGAACATACGTTCCGAAATCCAGCCTAGCGAGGCCGGTGGTGGCGCGAATCTGTCACGTCACCTGGCTAGGGTTTCGCCGCCGAGCGCGGTCGAGACCGGCAACCACCTAGTCGAGAGGATATCATGCCAACCAAGGTCAAGCGTGCCGTCAAGGAACGGCGCACCAAGCGCAAGCCGTGCAGTTTCTGCACGGACCGAGCCATCGCGGTTAGCTACCGCGACGTCGCCCGGCTCAAGAGATACGTTTCCGAGCGCGGCAAGATCGTTCCGCGTCGCATTTCGGGCAACTGCGCCAAGCATCAGCGAATGCTGACGACGGCCGTGAAGCGCGCCCGGCTCATCGCCTTCCTGCCGTTCGGTTCCGAGTAGGCCAGTGCGACTCGTTCTCTTAAGCGATGTCAAAGCGCTCGGCAAGCGAGGCGATCTTGTCGAAGTCGCCGACGGCTATGCGCGCAACTTCTTGCTGCCGCGCAAGCTTGCGGGTGAGGCCGACAAGGGCGCGCTGGCGCAACTCGACGCCCAGCAGAAAGCGCGCGACCGGCGCGATGCGCAGGAACTGGCGGATGCGCGAGAGCTTGCGGTGCGGCTGGAATCGGCGAAGCTCGCCGTCCAAGCCAAAGCCGGCAGCAATGGGAAGCTGTTTGGTGCGGTCACCAACGCCGACGTCGCCGCGGCGATTTCGCGCGCGCTCGCCGTCGATGTCGACAAGCATAAGATCGAACTCGCCGGTCAGATCAAAGCACTGGGGTCGTATCCGGTTGAGATCAAGCTGCATCGCAACGTCGTCGCCAAGGCCGTCGTGGACGTCGTGCCGAGCTAGCCGACAAGGATCCCGAGGTGCAGCAAGCTTACGTAACGCGCTTTCGCCGCAAGTTCGGCGTTGAAGACGAGCTGAGCCGTTACGTTAGCGCACTCTACGAAATGCTCGCGTCGGTGCTCGGTCAAGACAAGGTCGTGCTCCGCGCCGGCAAAGTGAGCGCGCTCAAGCTGATGCGCTCGCAGAATCTTCCGGATCGGCTCTGCGGACTGCAGCGCCTGGTCTTCGAAGATCCGACGATCGAGCGCGTCACCACGCGTGGTCAGCAACGCAAGGCGCTTGCGGAGATCGAAGAAGCGATGGCCGACGTCATCGCGCAGCGTCATGCCGAAGATGCGATCGAGCGGCGTGTCAACGAGAAGATGGCCGAGCGCCATCAAGAGTACGTCAAAGATCTCAAACTCGAGGCGCTGCGCGAAACGAGCGGCCCCGAAACGCCGGCATCGCAAGCGAAGCTCGAAGAGCTCCAGGCGCTTTCGCAGCGGAGTCTCGCGGCCTCGGCGCTCGCGCAGTTGCGCCCGCAGATGCTGCGCGACGTGGTGGGACAAGAGGCCGCCATACGAGCCTTACTGGCAAAGATCAGCTCGCCGTATCCCCAGCACACGATTCTTTACGGTCCGCCGGGCGTCGGGAAGACGACCGTTGCGCGTCTCGTGCTCGAGGTTGCCAAGTCGCGGCCCTACACGCCGTTCGCAAAAGACGCGCCATTCATCGAGGCGAGCGGAACGACGCTGCGGTGGGATCCACGCGAGACGATCAATCCGCTGCTCGGAAGCGTGCACGATCCGATCTATCAGGGAAGCCGTCGCGAATTTGCCGATACCGGCGTCCCCGAACCGAAACTCGGCCTAGTGACGCGCGCGCATGGCGGCGTGCTGTTCATCGACGAGATCGGCGAGATGGATTCAGCGTTGCAGTCGCGCATGCTCAAAGTTTTGGAAGATAAACGCGTGACGTTCGAATCGTCATACTACGACGAGAGCGCGACGAACGTGCCAGAATACATCAAACGCCTCTTTCGCGAGGGCGCGCCGGCCGATTTCATCTTGATCGGCGCGACGACTCGCGAGCCCGAAGACATCGATCCGGCGATCCGCTCGCGCTGCGCCGAAATATTCTTTGCGCCGCTCACGCAGCATCAGATTCTATCGATCGTGACCGGCGCGATCAAGCGCCTTGGCGCCAAAGCCGCGCGCGGCGTCGCGCAGCTGGTCGCATCGTATACGATCGAAGGGCGCAAAGCCGTGCAGATCGTTGCGGATGCTTACGGCCAGGCGCTCTACCGGCTCTATCCCGGCAAACGTGCGGAAAACCGCAAGAGTCCGTCGATCACCGAAGACGACGTGCACGCCGTCGTGCGGACGAGCCGCCTCGTGCGCCACACGCTCGTTAAGGGACGCGCGACGCGCGAAATCGGCAAGAGCTTCGGCCTGGGCGTCTTGCATCATTTGGGTAGCATCATCGAAATCGAGGCCGTTGCATTTCCCGCGTCGCAACCCGGCAAAGGAACGATCCGCTTCAACGATACGGCCGGCTCGATGGCCAAGGACTCGGTGTTCAACGCGACCAGCGTCCTGCGCTCGGTCACCGGGTTCGACATCGCGGATTTCGACTTGCACATCAATGTCGTCGGCGGAGGAAACATCGACGGTCCGTCGGCGGGGTTGGCAATCTTCCTCGCCCTTTACTCGGCGGTTACCAAGACGCCGCTGCCGCAGGATGTCGCCGTGACCGGCGAGCTCTCGATTCAAGGGAAGGTTCGCGCGGTCGGAGGGGTCGTCGAAAAACTCTACGCCGCGCGCGAAGCCGGGATGCGCAGCGTCCTCCTTCCAAAGGAGAACGTGCGCGAAGTTGACGGTGGGCTCGCGGGGCTGGACGTCACCGCGGTCACGAGCGTCGATCAAGTGCTTCGCGAACTGCCGAACAAACGGCGCCGCTCCCGCTGAGCTCAGGTGCGCAGTGTGCCACCACGGTTGGCACACTCTCCCCATAAAATCGCAGCTATGCACAAGCGGCTCACAAGGCGTTCACCGCCGGCGCGCCGGACTGCGGGTCACCAACTCAGATGACCGCACAACCGCTCCCGTCGCCGATCGATCGGATTCCACCGAATAATCTCGAGGCCGAAATGGCCGTGATCGGCTCGGTATTGGTCGATCGCGAGATGCTCGCGGCCGTCGGCGAGATCGTTCGCCCGGGCGATTTCTACGCGCACGTGCACGAAACGATCTTTGCGGTGCTGCTCGAGCTCTACGAGCGCGGCGAGCCGCTCGACAAGATTTCGGTCTCGGAAGAACTGCGGCGTCGCGGCGTCCTCGAGCGCGTCGGTGGCCTTTCCTATATCAGTTCGCTGATGGATACGGTGCAGACCGCGGGGTCGGCGCGGTACTACGCGACGATCGTTCGCGAAAAGTCGGTGTTGCGTTCCCTCATTCACGCCGGCACCGAGATCACGGCGCTGGGATATGAGGGAGAAGAAGACGTCCCCGCGGCCCTCGACCGCTCCGAGCAATTAGTTTATACGATCGGCGAGCGACGCGGCATCACCGAGTTCATGCCGGTGAGCCGGCTAATGAAAGATGCCTTCGACCACATCGACCGGCTCTTTCACATGCGCGGCGACCGGACTGGCCTCACGTCGGGCTTCCGCGACGTCGACACGATGACCACCGGCTTTCAGCCGGGGAACTTCGTCATCATCGCCGGGCGCCCAGGCATGGGCAAAACGTCGTTTGCCCTCAACATGGCCGTCGCGGCGGCCCGCGAGGAGGTCGAGCCAATCGCGTTCTTCTCGCTGGAAATGTCGAACAGCGAGCTGATCCAGCGCCTGATCTGCGCCGAGGCCCGCATCTCGATGAACGATATGCGGCGTGGCAATATCAAAGCGCACCAGTGGGAAGACATTTCGCGAGCGATGGGGTCGCTCAACGAGCTGCCGATCTATCTCGACGACTTGGGCGCGTTGACCGTCAGCGATGTGCGCAGCCGCTGCCGCCGCTTGAAGTCGACCGTTGGACTCGCGGCGATCTTCATCGATTATCTTCAACTCGTGCGACCTGGAGTTTTAGTGCGCAACACGAACCGCAACGAAGAACTCTCAGAAATTTGCCGTTCACTCAAGGCGACTGCAAAAGATCTCGGCGTGCCGATCATCGCGCTTGCGCAGCTCAACCGCGGCGTCGAAATCCGCAGCGAAAAACGCCCGATGTTGGCAGATTTGCGCGATAGTGGCTCCCTTGAACAGGAAGCCGATGTCGTTGCATTTCTCTACCGCGACGGATATTACAATCCGGAATGCCCCGAGCCCGACCTTACGGAGTTCATCATTGCGAAACACCGCAACGGGCCGACCGGCGCCGTGAAGCTGCGCTTCCAGCGCGAGTTCACGCTGTTCTTGCCCTACGGCGACGAATCGCACTTCCCGACGCTGTAAAAGCCCAGATTTCGCCCATATCGTTGATCTGAACGAAATCTGAGCTTTTACTGTCAGCTGAAGGGTTCTGCGATAGGTCCAGTCTAAGACGTTAACCATGGTTAGCGTTACCCATGGCTAACAAAGCCATGTCCGATCTTTTGAGCGTGGGCTCGGATCGGTCGCCGGCGCGGGCGCGAGAAGATTACGTCAAGGCGATCTATCAGCTCGGCGCGAGCGAACCGGTTCGGGCCGCGGCGTTGGCCCGGTATCTCGCCGTGAGCCGCGTCTCGGTCAGCAAGGCAAAGCGCCAGCTCGAGGCCGAGGGATTGTTGGAACGTCAGCCGACGCCGTCGCATCCACTGCGCCTCAGCAAGAGCGGCTGCAAGCTCGCGGTGGCGATGGTGCGCCGCCATCGTTTGCTCGAAACGTTTCTGCATCACGCGCTGCACGTGCCGCTGGAACGCATCCATGCCGAGGCGGAACGCATCGAGCATGTGATTTCCGACGATGTTGCATTGCGAATTGCGGCGTTGCTCGGCCGGCCGCAGCGTGATCCGCACGGCCATCCGATTCCCTACGGCGAGACCGTGCCGCCGGCGAAACCACTCCCGACACTAGCCGGCTTGACGTTGGGAACGCGGGCGCGCGTCGTGAGCCTAGACGACCGCGACGATGACGCGGTCGCCGCACTCGCCGCGTGCGGCATCTTGCCCGGTTCCACCCTGCGCGTCGAGGGCAGCGAGCGCGGCAGGGTGCTGGTTCGCTGCGGAAAACGCAAGGTTTCGCTGCTTCGCCGGCACGCCGCACGAGTGCGCGTTGCAACCTAGCTACGGCGTTGGAACGAGCAGTGCGCGCGTGGTCTCCGCGGCGCGCGACGTTTTGGCCGGCAACCGGCGTGGTTGGCGCGCATTGCTGCCGTTCACTGGTCCGGCGTTCGTCGCATCGGTGGCGTACATGGATCCCGGCAACTTCGCGACCAACATCCAAGGTGGTGCGGGGTTCGGGTATCGCCTGCTGTGGGTCGTCGTGCTCGCGAATCTCATGGCGATGGTCTTCCAAGGACTCTCGGCGAAGCTCGGCATTGCGACCGGAAAAAATCTCGCCGAGCTCTCTCGCGAGAACGTTCCCAAGCCGATCGCGTATGCGATGTGGGTCGTCAGCGAGTTCGGCGCGATGGCCACCGACCTTGCGGAATTTCTGGGCGCGATTATTGCCCTCTACTTGCTCTTCCACGTTCCGATGCTGATCGGCGCGATCGTTACCGGCATCATAACGTATGCGATACTCGCGCTCCATCGCTTCGGCTTCCGCACGATGGAAACGATCATCGGCTCCCTGGTGGGCGTGATTGCCGTCTGCTATGTCGTCGAAACGTTGGTGACCAGACCGAACTGGAGCCAAGTGCTCTATCACTCGGTCGTACCATGGCTTGGCGGCTCGTCAAGCGTCTTCCTAGCGGTCGGCATCGTCGGGGCGACGGTGATGCCGCATGCGATTTATCTGCATTCCGCGCTCACGCAGGATCGAATCGTGCCCGAATCCTCCGGAGACGTCGGGCCGATCGTGCGCTTTTCTTACATCGACGTCATCATCGCGTTGACGATCGCCGGACTCGTCAATCTTTCGATGATGTACATGGCAGCCGCCGTCTTCCATGAAACCGGACACGCGAACGTTGCGGACATTGCGACCGCTTACCAAACGCTGACGCCGCTGCTCGGTAACCTCGCGGCCGTGGTCTTTCTCATTTCGTTGATGGCATCGGGAATTGCGAGTTCGGTCGTCGGAACGATGGCCGGACAAGTGATCATGCAGAGCTTCGTCGGTTTCGCAGTGCCGCTCTGGCTGCGCCGTCTGGTGACGATGCTGCCCGCGGTCGTGGTCGTCGCGCTCGGTCTCGACGTCACGCAGACGTTGATCGTCAGCCAAGTGGTCTTGAGTTTCGTTCTCCCGGTACCCGTGGTCGCGCTTGTCTGGCTGACGGCACAACGTCGCACGATGGGCCCGATGGTCAACGCTCGCTGGTTGACGATTGTGGCCGTCTGCGCGGCGGGCGCAATTCTCGCGCTCAATGCGATGTTGATCTGGGCGGCGACTCATCCGGCGTAACCACGCCGATGCCCTGCGCGAGATACGTGCGCGAGAGTTTCACGTACACATCGGCGGAGATCTCGATCCAAGCAGCGGCCTCGCCATGGAGCGACTTCTTGACCTTTGCGGGCGCGCCGGCGGCGACGACGCGCGCGGGAATCGCGCTGCGCTCGCCGACCACGCTGCCGGCGGCGATCAGCGCGCCTTCACCGATCGTGCAGCCGTTCAACAGTACCGCGTTGCTTCCGATGAGCGCGTAACGCTCGATCGCGCAATCCTCCATCACCGCGCAGTGACCGATCGTCACGTCGTCGGCAATGAACGTGCCGCCGCGTTCGCTCACGTGCACGACGGCGTTGTCTTGCACCGACGTGCGCGCGCCGACCCGAATCGGCCCGTTGTCGCCGCGCAGAACGGCGCCGAACCAGATGCTCGATTCCGCTCCGACGTCGACGTCACCGATCAGCACGGCGTTCGGCGCTACGAACGCCGAGGGGTCAATCTTCGGTCGCTTGCCTCGATACTCGATGATCATGGGCGAAGCTTCGCAGGCTCGTGCGTCGAACCTCGCCGCCATGCACCGACACCGGACGCCGTTGCGCGGCGTCAAGGCGACGCCGCATCCCAAGCCGGACGATCCCAACTACACCGCGATCAACTATGCGTACGCCGGCCGCACCGGGCACGTGCACGAGGTCGTCGAAATCGATGGCCGGCCGCTGGCCAAGGTCGGCTTCGACGACCGCAAGATCGTCTATTACTTCCTCGAGGATCTCGAGCTCGATATGACCGAGAAACGCAGCACCTTCCACGATGCCGACAAGGCGTAGGCTCACGGCTTAACGAGCGGATTCTTCCAGGCGAATGCGCCGCTCGGATTCGGTTTCACCCACACGATGAGGTCCCAGATGGCAGGGAAGTGGAAAATCGTGGCGACCTGATCGGCGCTCGAGACCTTCTTCATGGCGACGAGCGTCGTTGCGGCGGGGTGCTGCAGATCGCCGCCGGCGGCGGCGAAGGCCTTGTCCCACGCCCATTCGTCGGCCGTGTAACTGAGCTGTCCGGTTGACGGATCTCGCGCCACCCAGTGAATGTGGCCGTCGAATTCGACCCAACGTCCCGGATTGACGCCCCACAACTGCGGACGCGCTGAACCGCTGGTGTATAAGACGGAGTAGTCGGCACCCAGCAGCATGCCGTTTTTGTCATACCATAACTGGCTCGGATGATGGACATCGGTCGAGTGCCATTGGAAGTTGGCGTAGCTGATCGCGCCGGTATCGTCTTCCGGTGTGTAGCGGACGAAACCGGCTTTTTCGGCGTCGGCTGCGGTTGGATAGCGCGCCATGAGGTCGGCAGCCATCGCCTTAACGAATGCGTTTTCCGACGCGTTCATCGGGCCGTGATAGGTCGCATCTTGGTCGGCGAACGCGCGCGCGGGTGCGGCGAGCGCCAGCAGTAAAGCGAACAGTGAAATGCGTGTCATGGTATCGCACATCATCACGCGAAATAGCCTCCTACGCTATCAAATAGCGCTCAAAAGAGGCAAGCGTGACGGAGAAGCGAGGCAGGGGCGCGACCGGAGCCGTTGAAGGAGCGCCGGCCCGGGCGCCGCAGGCTCCGAGTGCGCATCGCCGACGTAGCTCAACGGTAGAGCAATCGCTTCGTAAGCGATAGGTTATCGGTTCAAATCCGATCGTCGGCTAATCTACAAGCAGCCCGAGCTCGACAAGCCCCTAGGGCCGCAGCAAAAGCTCCATAAAGGTCGGACACTCGTAGGTGACCGTGGCGAACGGTTCGCATTCGTCGAACCCGAGCGAGCGGTAGAGGCGGTACGCGGGCATCAGTTGCTGCTTGTTCGTGTCGAGAACGATACGGCGATAGCCGCCGGATCGCGCATGCTCGATCGTCGCGTTGACCAACGACCGGGCGGCGCCGAGCCCGCGGCCTGAAGGCCTGACGAAGAGACGCAACAGCAGCGCAGTATGAGCGTCGAACTCTCGCACGGCCACGCAGCCGACCGCATCACCCTCCAACGTAGCCAAGAACGCGGCGTTCTGTGCGGCGTACGATTCGCGAAGCTCGACGACTTCGGGCACCGTGCCATGCCGAAGATGCAGCGGCAAGTCGGCTTCGTACTCGACGAAGAGCTCGTAGAGCCGCTGGAACTCCGATTCATGGGAAACCCGCCGAATCGCTATGGAACCGCTGGCTGCTCGGCTCTTCAAAGGCTTGCGAAAATGGTATTGTCGCTTAATGGCGTCGTAACCATGACGGTGGTAAAACTCGTGCGCGCGCTCGCGCACCACGTTTGATTTCACGCGCATTTCGGTGCAGCCCCGCTCGCGTGCCCATTCTTGGGCCGCCTCCAGCAACGCGCGCCCGACGCCGGCGCTGCGCGCGGCTTCGTCCACGACCAACCCCTCCAATTCGGCGCCGAAGCCTTCAACGAACGGCTCGTCGGTCGAGACTGCGGTCCACCCGACAACGCGACCCGCAAGAACTGCAACGAAGATCTCACGACGTTCGCCTCGCCGGCGCAGACGTTCTGCCAACGCCGTCGCGGGTACGTCGTAGCCGAGCTGATGCATAAGAGCTGCAATTGCCTCAACGTCGCCGAGGCCGGCGACTCGGATCAAGGTAAGAGCGTTTCGCGCTGTGCGGCGGTGCGCTGTACGGCCGCATCGCTGAACGCCAACGGCCATAACCGTCCCGCGATCCAAGCGGCGTTCTGATCCGTGTAATGACCGGAGCCGGGCTCGCCCGACTCGCCTTGTGGCAGCGTGATGCCGCCGGCATCCCAGTTGCCGACGTCCCAAACGGCGCGGAAGCTCTGCGAATATCCGGGGTACTGCACGTGCAGCGTGAACGCGTCCCCATATCCTGGCAACGTGATGCCGTCGAGGAAGTTGATTCCAAGCGACGAGAGCGCATGGAGAACCGGCACCGCGCCGGCCACTCGCCACGGCGCAGGAGAAGCGAGCGCGATCGAGCCGAGCGCATCCGATTTTACGCCGTTCGCGAGGACGCTCGGCATCCTTCCAGTGTGGCGCTCGGTCAAATGCAGTCGCAAGCTTTCGACGAGCGTCGCGGTTGTCGAATCGCCACTCATTTCACCATCCCACCGCGCAAGCGCATCGGCGAGCGGCATATTGCGCGCTCGCATCATCGGCGCGAGAGACCTCGCAAGCTCGCGCTCGGGGAGCGAGAGCGTGTCCATCTGCATTCGCGCGAAGTATTCGACGTCATACGGCCGGGGGGCGCGAAGCAGCTGCGCGATGCGATAGGCGCGGTATGGCGGCGCAAACTGCGGGCTCAGCTGGAACGGATACGCGCTGCCGTACATTTTGTTATTCGCGGTCCAAACGATCGCGTCGCGGGACGGCGCGACTTTCGGTAGTGCCGCGAACGGGATCGGCGGAAACTTCCGCGTCAGGTCGGACGCGGGATGGAACCAGCGCGCCCAGACCGGATCGTTGGGGATCTCTCCGGCGAGGACGTACGCCACGCGCCCGGTCGTGTCGGCAAGTACGAAGTTTTGCGTTGGGCCTGGGAACTTCTCCAGTGCCGCGCGGGCCGCTTCGATCGACGATGCGCGATTGAGATCGACGAATGTTAACGCGGGCGTCGTCGGATCGTCGTAGGCATTCCAATGCACGAGGATGAGGCGGCCGTCTTGCGTCGTCGCACCGAACTCGTGTTGCGTACGATAGTAACGCTGCATTACGCTACCCCCGAATCGCACGGCGAAGTGTTCCGTTTGCCACGCGTTCTCATCGAGGTGCGCAGGAGGCAGAAACGCCGATAGGGACGTTACGGTTCCCGATGTCGCGCCCCAGGCGACGCGCTCGTTATGACCCAGCACGATGGCGGGACAACCAGGCAACGTCGCACCGGCAACGTGAAAGCCCGGCGCATGCAGGTCGAGCAGATACCAGACGCCGGGAATGCGCAAACCGAGATGCGGGTCGTTGGCGAGGAGGGCGCGACGACGGAGCGCGCGATTCGCTCCGACGGCCCACTCGTTGCTGCCGACCGGTGCGCGCTGATCCGCAAGTTCTTGCTCGAGCGTCGCAACACGGCGACGGCAAAGCGGGCCGGGCGCGATGTGCGTGACTCCCTCGGTGACCGGCGCATCGTAGCACGGGTCCGTGAACGGAAAACGCTCACGCAGGAGTCTCAAGCCGCCGCGGCGATACGCCTCGTCGCGCGGCGCGATCGCGTTCCAGTCGTCGATGAGATCGAGCACCTCGGCCATTGCGACGGCCAACGAGTCTTGCGGCGTCCATGCGCGCGGGCGATACCCGAGAATGCGAAACTCGACCGGCAGCGGCTCACGGGCAATCGCTGCATTCGTCCCATCGCTAAACGCACCGAGTAGTTCGCGCGAGTGCAGATCGAGCCGTTGCCACTGCGCTTGCGCGATCGTGCGAACTGGTATCGTGCGTTCGGTTTCGTCGGTCGAAAGCGCGCGCGCTCCGTAGACTTCCGCGAGCTGTCCGAGGACGAACCGGCGGAGCACGTCCATCTGGAAGAGGCGATCCGAGCCTTCAACGTAGCCCTGCGCAAAGAAAAGATCGTGATCGTTGCGCGCGATGACATGCGGAACCCCGCGATCGTCGCGAAGAATCTCGACCGGCGCGCGCAGCCGCAAGCCCGAGATCGTACCGGTCGTACGCGCGTGCGTACGAAGACCGGCAACGACGTTCGCCGCAAAGGCCGCCACCAGAACGCAAACCACGACGAGCGCCGCGACGAGCAGTCGAGTGACGATTCTCACGGCGATCGCTTAGACGTCGACGAAGATGTCGTCACCTTCGACGGTCACCTCGAAGGTGAGCAGCGGCATCACGGCGGGAAGCGTCAGTGCGTCGCCGGTTCGAACGTCGAAGGTTGCGCCGTGGCGCGGACAAACGACATGTTCGCCTTCGAGAGTGCCCTGATCGAGCGGGCCGCCATCATGCGTGCAGACGTCTTCAATAGCGTAGATTCGGCCGTCGACGTTGCAGAGCAGCATCTCGGTCGAATCCGCAACGACGCGCCGGGTCGCGCCCGGCGCAATCTCCGACACCTTACCAACGTGATGCTTGGCCATTGCGACCAGTTTCTACGTTGCGCGACCGACTACTCCGAGGGCTTCCGTAGCGCAACGTGAACGATGAGCGGGAGAGATGATCCCAGAAGAGCTGGCCGCGGCGATACTGCACGAGCCGCACGCCGCCTTGTGCGCGAAGCAGAGCGGTGCGTCGGCTGACGCCTACGTTGCACGTGCCTTCCAGCGGCGTGACATGACGATACGCGACGGCAGCCGGATGACGATTCTCGTCGCAACGGACCCATGCTTAACCCTAGGTCCGTCGACGCGAATAATGATCTTCAAGCGCGGCCACGGCGAGTACAATCGCGTGCTCGATGCGGTAACGCTGCCGGGTCTCTTCCAAGTAAGCAGAGACGGTAACGTCATGCTGCCGACGCACGAGTCGATGGAGACCATCTTCGAAGCCGAATACGTTTGGAATGGAAACGCGTATATATTTTCGCCCAGCCGGTCGCACATCTACGACGTACCGCTCGGCGTCCGCAGACCCTATCGAGTACCGGTGCGATTTCCGGCCGGCGCGTCCTCTACAATGCTCGCGGGCAGCGTTGCGCTAAATTTCGGACAGGGGTACGTGTTCGAGGCCCGAGCCGGACAATCGGTCACGATCGATCTTACGAGATTCTCCGGCCGCAGACCCAACCTATCGCTGTGGTTAGGCGAGAAAGAACTCCCGCTCAACGACGTGAGGCGCGATCGCTGGAGCACAAAGCTGCCGAAGTCGGGTCTCTACGAACTGATCGTATTTGCAACGAATGAGTCGGACGCGACGCGCGTTTCGACGTATGCAATTCGGTTGTCGATTACGCCGTAGTCTCTTCTGAATCGATCGCGTACACGAACGTATCGGGCGCGAGGCTATCGCGGCGTTCCGCATGCACTTCGGCTTGCGGATACATGAAGAAACCGATGTCGGAACCGCTCGAACCCGGAAGCGTAACATCGTGCCCATCGTTGTAAACGACGTAATTCCCCTCCCACGCGCCAAACAGCGTTTCGCGCGCGTCGTTGACCTTCGGATCGTTCAGTGACAGATGTCCGGGCGGCTCTTCTAGCATCACCTTGCGCACGTCGGCTGGATCGCTGGGCACCCATCCGTACTCGCTGAGAAAGACTTCTGCTCGGCAGTGCTGCGCCTTCGTGATGACGTCCGAATGAGTGCCGAGGCTCTTGTAACCAAATCGCGACGGCGCAACCCGAATGCCATAGAGATCGCGCGCCGGAAGCCCGGCGGCGCGAGCCAGTGCGACGAACAAACCGTTGATGTCGGCGCACTTCCCGCTCAGATCGCCGGTTTCCAACATGAAGCTGACGTCGCCGAGGCCGCATCCGCGCGTCTTTGGATTGCGCGACGTGCCGACGACGACCCATTCGTAGATGCGCTTCGCTTTCTCTAGATCGCTCGAAGTGGAGCGAACGATCTTTTTAGCGGTCTCGGCCACGATGCCGTCGGTCGGCAACAATTTCGTAGGAGCGGTATAGAGGTGATATTCGTCGCTCGTCAGCGCCTTCGGGCGTCCGGGTCGTGAAAAATCGACCGCGCGATCGCGCGTTGAGACCGCACTCATGATCTTGATGCTCGGGGAACTCGGCTGGTTTGCCCACTCGGCGTGGAGCATTTTGACGCCCCACTTCCCGTCGCGGACGACGTTCGCAGATGTTGCGTTCGTTTCCCAAGTTGTCGCGCCGGGACGCATCCAATCGGATTCCTCGAATCCGGGGACGGGAATCCAAGCCTGAACGGGCGCCGGAGAACTCGGCAGTGTCACCAGCGCCGTTACTTTGAACGTTCGCCATGCACGCTGTGTGGGCTGAAACAGATCTCCGGCAGGTGCTGCAAGGCCAAGACGCGGGGCCCCGGCCGCCATCGAAAGTGCAACCCCCTGCTGTATAAAGTGACTGCGCTTCATCTTCGACTCCAGCGTTATTGCGCAGGCGGAATGCGCACCGTAATCGGTGGCTCGAGAACGGTGAACGCACAGGATTGGCTGGCGTTGGCTTCCACGACGGTACAGCGCCATTCGTAACGCCCGGCCTTGAGCGGCAATGGGCCGATGTTGATTGCGAGCGGCGAGTCGAGTGGTGTGCCCGGCGTGATTCCAGGAGGCCGTCCGACCTCGAGATCGGCTTGGATCAGCATTGGCTGCGGCGCTTCAGGGCTCGGAACCAGAACGGGATGGCCGTCGCTATCGAGCAATTCGATTCGCACGTGGTGCTTGCGGTTAGCCGCTTCCCATGGCACTTCGAACTTGATTGCAATCGCCGAAGGCGTCGGCACCGGTCCAGTCGACGACCATCCGCCACCCAAGATGTAGAGTTTGCCTTCAACTGCCTGAGCGCTGTCAGCAAGCAACATGATAATCTTCCAAGCGCTGGGGGCGGCTTCCATGGCCTGGACGAGATTGGGGGTCGTAGCCGACCGCGCCTCCTCGACTTTTCGCTCGGGGAGCAGCTGCATGCGCCGGCGAACGCAGGGCCGTACTCAAAAGGGAGGATTGGCGATGGCGAACGTTCCTTGGGAATCCGATTATAATGTCGCGCTCGAGCGCGCGCGCTCGGAGAGGAAGCTCGTTTTTCTCGATGTCTTCAACCCTGGTTGAGGGGGATGCCAAGCGCTGGATACCGTGACGTATCCTCAACCTCCCGTCGTCGAAACGATCGTCGCCCATAGCGTTCCGGTTCAGTTCGATAACTCTAAGGCCGAGAACAACAAGTTTCTGCACAGCATCCACCACATCTGGACGCCGGATATTCGCATCCTCTACCATGACGGCGCCGAACTCTACCGTTGGGACGGGTTTCTTCCGCCGCCCGAATTTATGGCGCGCGCCCTCTGTGGATTCGCACTGGCGTTACTCCGACTAAAGCGCTTCGAGCAAGCTGAGGCGATCTACGTTGACGTTCTCACGCGCTTCTCCACGACGTACGCCGCACCCGAGGCGCTGTACTATCTCGGCGTAACCCGATACCGACGCAATCCGGACAGCGACGAGCTGTTAACGCAGTGGGATAACCTTCGTTCTCGTTATCCGCTCAGCGAGTATCGCGTAAAACAATCGTTTAAAGAGCTTCCGCGAGAGTAAGTCACGGTTGTAAAATCGCCTCGACGTTGAGCTCGATCCGAACTTCATCACCGACAACAACGCCGCCGGTTTCGAGCGCGGCGTTCCACGTCAGGCCGAAGTCCTTGCGATTGACGGTTGTGTTCGCGGTGTAACCGACGCGAACGCCGCCCCACGGATCGGTCACGCGGCCTTCGAAGCTGCCCGCCAGCGACACGTCGCGCGTGACGCCGTGGATGGTGAGCTTGCCGTCGATCGTAAACTCATCCGGCGTCCCGTCGATACGCGTGCTTTCGAACTTCAACTCCGGGTACTTGTCGACGTCGAAGAAGTCAGCCGAACGCAGGTGCGCGTCACGCTGATCCTCGCGCGTATCGATCGAGCCGGCCTGAATCGTTGCAGCGATCGCCACCGGCAGGTCGCTGCTGGGCGCGAGCTCGATCTGGCCGTCGAAGGCGGTAAAGCGGCCACGCACCTTGGTGATCATGAGGTGACGGACGACGAACTCGATGGTGGTATGGGCCTGATCGAGGGCATAGATGTTCTTCTCTTGCAGTTGGGTCGTCATTGGGGTCTCTTGGCTCCTTATGGTTGCCGATAGCGGCAAAGTGTGCTATCGTTGTGCTAGTAACTTTTACATACTAGAAGTCTCGATTCAAGTACGCACTCGAAAGTAGCCTAGGCACCCAATGGAAACCAAGGAGATACCCTTCCTTCCCTCCGACGCGGAGGTCTTCAACCAAGCGGCCTGTCCCTCGCGCCTGATCCTGGCACGGATCGCCGATAAGTGGACCACGCTGATCATCGGCATCCTGGCCCAAGCGCAACATCGCCGCTTTAACGAGCTGCGGCGAATGGTCGGCGGCATCTCGCAAAAGATGCTGACGCAGACGCTGCGCGACCTCGAGCGCGACGGGTTGGTAAGGCGGACGATCTTCCCTGAGATTCCGCCGCGCGTGGAATACGAACTTACGCTGCTCGGACGCACGCTTTGCGGCCCACTTGGGTCGCTTACACAGTGGGCGCACGATCATATTGAGGAAGTCAAACGCGCGCAGACGCAGTTTGACGCGAAGCGCTAGAAGAAGGAAAGGCTGCGGAACTCGCGCGGAGTAATGCCCGCGTTGCATGAAACGCCTCATAGTCTTCGATTTGGACGGCACCCTGGCGCAGAGCAAAGCGGCGCTGGATAACGAGATGGCGGCCCTGCTCGGCCGCCTCCTTGGCGTCGTCAAGGTCGCGATCATCTCCGGCGGCGACTTTCCGCAGTTTCAAAAGCAGGTGATACAGCGTCTCCCAACCGGCAGCGACTTCGCGAACCTATCGATATTGCCGACATCGGGAACGAAGTTTTTCGAATTCGACGGGGAGTGGCGTAAGCTCTACTCCGACGACCTAGCCGACGATCAAAAGAAAAAAATTGAAGATGCGCTCGAGAGCGCGGTTGCCCAAACGGGATTTCAACCGAAGGAAACCTGGGGCGAGCGCATTGAGGATCGCGGAACGCAGATAACCTACTCGGCTCTCGGCCAGCAAGCGCCGCTCGATGCGAAGGAGAAGTGGGATCCCGACTTTGCGAAGCGCAAGGCGATCAAAGCGATTCTCGATAGCACGCTGCCCGACTTTTCGGTTCGGCTCGGTGGAACGACGTCGATCGACGTCACCCGCCCGGGCGTCGATAAAGCTTACGGCATTCGCAAGCTGCGCGACGTCCTCGGCATACCGATTGCCGAAATGCTGTTTGTGGGCGACGCGATCTTTCCGGGTGGGAACGACTATCCGGCGCTTCAGGCGGGTACGGATACCATCGAAGTGCGCGATCCAGATGAAACGAAGCGCGTGATCGAGGCGATTATCGCTTGCGTTGGCTAGTCATTCGGCGAAATTGAGAAGACGCGGTCCCGGCCCTTGCTCGGCAAGCTTATCGTACGGGTTTCGCAGCCAGCATTTGTCGAGCGACAAGCAACCGCAGCCGATGCACCGTCCGAGCTGATCGCGCAGCGCCGTCAGGCGCGCGATCCGGTCTTCGAGACTGCTTTTCCAACGTTTCGATAGTGCGGCCCAATTCTTTGCGTTGATCGCGCGGTCTGCGGGCAGCGTATCGAGCACGTCGCGGATTTCCGCCAGCGGTATGCCAGCGCGTTGGCCGATTTTTATTACGGCGATCCGCCGCAACTCGGGTCGCGCGAAACGTCGCTGATTGCCGTCACTGCGTGTGCTGCGAATTAAGCCCTTCGACTCCCAGAAGTGAATCGTCGACACCGAAAGGCCGCTGCGTTTGGCGATCTCGCCGACGGTAAGATATTCCATCTCTTGACCTCAACTATACTTGAGGTTGTAGACTCGTGTTCGTTATGGAATGGTTTCAAGGACACGTTGCGATCGTAACCGGCGGATCGCGCGGATTGGGAAAGGCACTGGCTCGCGAGCTGCTTGCCAGGGGCCTCACGATCATCATCGACGGCCGCGATCCCGTCGAGCTCGAGCGTGCGCGGCAAGAGCTCGCTGAAGTGGGTGACGTCGTCGCAATCCGGGGCGACGTAGCCGATCCCGAGCACGCCCACGCGTTGATTGCGGCTGCGCAGCGAGCCGGGCGGCTCGACTTGCTCGTGAATAACGCATCGACGCTGGGGAAGGTGCCGCTGCCCGCGATCGCCGACCTCGAGCGCGGGACGTTTCGCGTGCTCTTCGACGTCAACGTCTTTGCGCCGATCCGCCTCACGCAGCATGCGCTCAAGCTTATGGCGCGTTCCGACGTCAGCACGATCGTGAACATCTCGTCCGATGCAGGTGTGGAGGCGTATCCGACGTGGGGCGGCTACGGCGCGACGAAGGCCGCGCTCGAACACGTTTCTCGCGTGCTTGCGGCCGAGCTCGAAGGAGCGTCAACGCGGGTTCTGGTCTTCGATCCCGGCGACATGAACACGGCGATGCATCGCGACGCCATTCCGGATGCCGATCCGGCCGAGCTTCGAGACCCGGCGGATTCCGCCCGAGCGCTGATGCGCGCAATCGCGGAAATGAAAGACCCGTTCGAGCGCGTGCGCGCTTCCGATGTCACCCTGAGCTTGTCGAAGGGCCCCGCATGACCGCTGCGCCGGCGTTTTCGAGTGGCTTGGTCGAGGCGACCGAGCCGCCGGAATACCGCGGCATCGCGCGCGACGGCGTGCGATTGCTCGTCACCGATCGTCAAACGCGATCGCACTCACACGCGCATTTCTACGACGTGCCCTCGCTCTTGCGCCCTGGCGATCTGCTCGTCGTCAACGACTCGGCGACGCTGCCGGCTGCAATCCTTGCCGGGCGAGGCGGCGCCAACGTCGTGCCGCTGCACGTCAGCACCAAGATCGATGAGCGGCTTTGGATGGTGGAACCGCGCGGGTCCGTCGTAGCAGGTGAGATCTTGACGCTTCCAGCCGGTGCAACGGCGACGATCATCGCACCGGTGGAACCGCAGCGCCCTCGCCTCTGGTACGTTTCATTCCAGCTCGCCGTACCGATGTACGCGTATCTTGCTGAATTTGGGGCGCCGATTACATACGCATATCTGAATCGCAGTTTCTCGCTGCGAGACTACCAGACGCTGTTTGCCCGCGAAATCGGCTCCTCCGAGATGCCGTCCGCCGCGCGCCCGTTTACGAAACGGATCATGGTGCAACTGCGTGATCACGACGTCCAGACCGCGAGCATCACACTACATTGTGGCGTGGCGAGTTTTGAGGCGCCGGAACGCCCCGGAACAGAACGCTTTATCGTTTCGCACGCGACCGCCGATCGAGTGAACGCCGCCCGTCGCGAAGGACGCCGTGTTGTCGCGGTGGGCACGACCGTCGTCCGCGCGCTTGAAAGTGCGGCGACCGTCGAGGGCGTGATCGCCTCTCAGGGCTGGACGGACCTTTTCATCGACGAATCGCACGAGCTCAGAGCCGTGGATGCCTTGCTCTCGGGCTTCCACGATGCAAACGCGACGCACCTCTCTGTGTTGCAAGCCTTCATCGACCCGCAGCTCCTTCAGGATGCGTATGGCGTGGCTGCGCAGCGCGGTTACCATTACCATGAATTCGGCGACGCCCACCTGATCCAATGAGTGCGGCGGCGATCAATCCGCCGCCGCACTTCGATCCGCGCTAGTAGACCGCGTTGGGGCCGTCAACCGCACCCTTCGGCGCGGATAGTCCATTCGCCGGGCCAAGCACCGTCATGTTCGCTCCAGTCTGATAATTGACGATCGTGACGGTGTGGTTGCCAACATCCGTCACAAATGCACGCGTGTTATCTTTGCTCAACGTGACCGCGGTTGGCTTTGAGAACCCGATACCGATCGTTCGAGGGACGCTAATGTACGGCGGGGGGATCACGTAGACGACGCTGGACGCCGGGTCGCAGACGACGAGGTCGTTCGCGGCGTCCACTGCGACGCCGCCCGGAGAAGCGTATGTGATGGCTAACTTTTGTTCGTTGCAGCTTCCGAGACCACCCATATATTCGTCGATGCCGGCGCCGCCGCTTCCGGGTATGCCGTATGATACGAACACATCGCCGTTCTTATCGACGGCAACCCCGTAAGCGCCGGTGTTACCGCCCGAGTGCAGCCCAGCATAACAAGATCCGATCGCGTTATCGGATCCTTGAGCGTATTCGTTGACGTGACCTTGGGTCGAGCCGGCGCCGAGGTCAGCTTCGAAGACGTTGCCATGGGCATCCGTAGCCACGGATTGCGGAGCTTGCATAGACTGGCTGTAGGTGAACGAGGGCGTCGTTGTGTTCGACGTATACTCGGTTACGTTCGGTCCCAATGAATTGGCAACGTAGAGATTGCCGTTCTTGTCTAGCCATTCGCCCACCGGCCCGAGGATTCCAGTGCTGATGGTGCCGATGTTCTTGTAGGTCCCGTTCCTGAAGATCTTCACGGCATTCAGCCCACTGTCCGTACTGTCCGTAACGTAGAGCCAGTGCGGGCGTTTGCCTATTGTCGGCCCCGAAGTTTCCTTAAGGCCCAACGATAGACCGGCGGCGGTTTGAACCGCAGGACTGAACGCGCCGGACGGGGTCGAACCGGCGCAGCCGGCAAGACCGGCGACGAGAATGATGGCCGGCATCGTCCACCGGCGCAACGGGAATGCGAGCATGAGAGAGACCTCCTGAGAATTCGGTGCTTTGTCCGGCAATCGTACCGGCGAGGCCGTACGAAATCGCACGGCCCCCAGGCGCTCACTCTAATGCTAGCTCGACGCGGCCAGGTGGCAGTCAGCAACCCTCAGATTATGATATCGTGGTTCGTACGGCGACATTAGCGCTGCCTTCCGGGCAAGATGACCGATTTCGCGAGCACAGCGCGATCGCCGATGAGATCGATTGCAGTGATGCGACCGTCCATTATCGTAAAGCGGAACGCAACGCGCACCTCGCCCGCATGCATCCACACCGCTCCCGGTTTGCCGTCGATAAATACAGGTTGCGCAGCACGCGCTCGTCCGGAGAACATCCGTGCAACGGCATCCGCGCCTTCGATACCAGCCTGCAAACGATCGCTCTGCCAGTACGCCGCGCCGCCCATCGCCACCACCGCCGCATCCGCGCGAAGCGTTGCTGCCGGATCGAGCAGCGCGAGCAGCGCGGGGAAATCTCCCGACCGCGAGGCTTGGAGAAACGCGCGCACGAGTTCGTCGTGCCGCTGCGTCACGGCATCATAGCCGGCGGATACGCCGCGCACGCGGCGGCGCGCGCGGCTTGCGAGCTGCCGCGCCGCCTCCGGCGTCCTTCCGACGATTGCGGCGATGTCATCGAAGGGCACGTCGAACATGTCGTGAAGCACAAATGCAACGCGCTCGGCCGGCGGCAGCGCATCGAGCAGAATCAGCAGGGCCACGCCGATCGAATCGGCGAGCATCGCTGCTTCCTCAGGGCGTTCGCCGGGAGCGATTACTGCAATGTCGCGACGCGGATCATCCGGCGTCAACTCCTCGCGCCGGCTTTCGCGCCGTTTCAGCGCATCGAGGCAGACCCGCGCAACAACGGTCGTGAGCCAGCCTTCGAGATTCGCAACACGCGCAACGTCCGCGCGACTGATGCGCAGCCAGCTCTCCTGCAACGCGTCCTCGGATTCTGAAGCCGATCCCAGTATCCGTTGCGCAATGCGCTGCAAGCGGGGCCGAGCCACCTCAAAACGCTCGGCAAGCCACTCCGCATCCTCCAATGAAGCCCCTCCCTGCGGCGCCCGTCACGTTTCACCGCGCTCGATCCGTCATAGAGATGGAAGGAGTATGAAATCTTGAAGGACGTTTCCCTAATCGTCTATCCTGCTGCGGATATGGACAAAGCCAAGCGGTTCTTTCGTGAGCTTATCGGCGCCGACCCCTACGTCGATTCACCCCGGTACGTCGGCTACAAGAGCGGCGATACGGAAATCGGACTCGTTCCGAACGCAGACAAACGCGAACCCGGCGGCCTCGCCTACTGGACGGTGAGCGACATCGCGGCGAGCGTAAAAGCGCTCGTGGACGCGGGCGGCACAGTCGTGCAAGAGATTACCGACGTCGCCTACGGATTGCTGGTCGCCAGCGTGAGAGAGCCCAACGGCTCGATCGTCGGTCTACGACAATTCCCGAAGGGCTAAGGCCCCTCGACTCTTTCAAACACTGAACGGCGCTCGAAAGGCGCCGTTCATCGTCGGGAACGTGTCAGGAAATCTCTTACCCGACGGCGCCTTCCATCTCCATCTTAACCAAGCGATTCAGCTCGACCGCGTACTCCATCGGGAGTTCCTTGACGAAGAAGTCGAAGAAGCCGTTGACGATCATCGCGACGGCGTCGGCTTCAGAGAGCCCGCGCGACATCGCGTAGAAGAGCTGCTCTTCGCCGATCTTACTCACGCTGGCCTCGTGCTCGACGGTCGAGCGCTGCTCGTGGATCTTCATCGTCGGCTTCGTGTCGCTCGACGAGTCCTCATCCATGATAAGGGCATCGCAACGCACGCGCGTCTTCGCGCCCACCGCACCCGCATGCACCTCAACGAGCCCGCGATACGTCGTCTTCCCACCGTGAGCGCTGACGCTCTTGTTCGTCACGACGGACGTCGTGCGCGGCGCAACGTGGATGACCTTCGCTCCCGCATCCTGATGCTGTCCCTCGCCGGCAAACGCCATAGACAGGACCTCGCCGCGCGCGCCCTCACCCATCAGATAGATCGACGGATACTTCATCGTCAGCCGCGAGCCGATGTTTCCATCGACCCACTCGACCGTCGCATTCTTGTGTGCGATCGCGCGCTTGGTGACGAGGTTGAAAATATTGCGGTACCAGTTCTGGATCGTCGTGTACCGGATCGAGGCGCCTTCGAGCGCGATCAGCTCAACCACCGCCGAATGCAGCGACGACGTCGAAAACTTCGGTGCGGTGCAGCCCTCGATGTAGTGAACCTTCGCGCCCTTATCGGCGATGATCAGCGTGCGCTCGAACTGGCCCATGTTCTCGGCATTGATCCGGAAATAGGCCTGCAGCGGCATCGCGACCGTTACGCCCGGCGGCACAAAGATGAATGAGCCGCCCGACCAGACCGCCGAGTTCAACGCGGCAAATTTGTTGTCGCCCGGAGGGATCAGCGTCGCGAAGTACTTCCGAACGATCTCCGGGTATTTCTTGACGGCGGTGTCCATGTCGCAGAACAGCACGCCCTGCTCGTCGAGTGCCTTGCTGGTGCTGTGGTACACGACTTCAGACTCGTACTGCGCGGAGACACCGGAGAGAAACTTGCGCTCAGCATCCGGTATGCCCAACCGATCGAACGTCCGCTTGATGTCGTCGGGAACGTCGTCCCACGACCGCTCCGTCTGGTCGGTCGATTTCACGAAGTAGTGAATGTCGCCGAAGTCGATCTCGCTGAGGAGCTTGGTGTCGCCCCACGTCGGCATCGGCTTGGCAATGAAGAGCTCGTACGCTTTGAGCCGGAACTCATGCATCCACGCCGGCTCGTCTTTCATCGAGCTGATGCGCTCGACGATCTCCCGCGTCAGCCCCTTATCAGACTTGAAGACGTAGTTTTCGGGGTCGTGAAAGCCGTGCCGGTACTCCTCGATGAGCTCGGACGGCGAGACAGGCGTTTGGAGTTTCAGTGCCATGGCAACTACGAGCGTACCCCCTGCGGTCGGATATAGTCAAGATAGTAAAGTATGAGCTTCATTTTCTACGCCCGGCCGCTTGCGCCCCCTAGAAAACCAGGCTCCCTGCAAACTCTTTACAGGAGGGGGGTGAGGGGGTATGATTGGCGCCGGTCCTTCAATATCCACAGCTTTCCGAAGGGCGACGGGTTCCAGTACGGACCCACGGTTTAAGGGAGGGCGCGCCCTTTCGCGCCATCGCGGCGAGTCGCCCGCGCACCGCTCAAAAGCGCCGGCACGTGTTCGCCGATAGGTCGGGGGGAGGCTGCACCGCAGCCGCCAGCCGACGAAGTCCGGAGGTGGGATTCCTCAAGGTCTAAGGAGACCGTACAAATTGAAGGCACTCGGCAGGCACATTGTGTGCGAGCTTTCGGGCTGTCACCCAACCTTGCTTTCAGACATCAACGGCATCGCCGCAATGATGATCGCGGCCGCCAGGGCCGCGCGCGCTACCATTATGGAGAGCGCATTTCATCGATTTGAGCCGCAGGGTGTCTCCGGAACGGTCATCTTGGCTGAATCACATCTCTCGATCCACACGTGGCCGGAGAAGGGCTACGCCGCGATGGATTTCTATACGTGCGGCGACCATACCGACCCCTGGCTCGCTTGCGAACATGCCGCCCAAGCGCTTCGCGCCACCAGTGTCCTCGCAACCGAACTCAAGCGTGGAATCGAAAAGAGCGACGGAGAGTTTACGCACGTTCTAAGCCGCAATCACGACGTGCGCGTACTTAGCGCGTAAACGCTTCCTTAACCGGCATCATCAGCAATTATCACCTTTTGTAACGAAGAAATTGGCAGGCTCGCCGAGCTTGCCGTCCAATTCTTTCGATACAACATATACTGCTTTCTCGAGTGAGGTAAAAAAGCGAATCCCATGCGTCTATCTTTGATTCGTGCTTGCGCAGCCACAGCAGTAAGTGCAATCGCGCTGGCGGCTTGCGCGGGTCACGGCATCGTTCCATCGTCGCAAAGCGTGCTGACTCCGCAGACCATGCAGAATCCGCTCGTGCAGGACGAGGGGCTCTCTCCGCTCGCGCTGATCACATGCGCCAAGAGTCCGCCGCAATATCTGTGGATCCTCAAGGGTGCCTGCACGCACCTTACTTTGACGTCGGACGGCGCCAAGTTCGCGCTGCAATCGTATCGGTTTATCACCATTACCGGCACGATCGGTGCGAACAACATCAAGACGTCAGCGATCGTCTACATCGCCGATGCTAACGACAAGAACGACATCCTGCTGTATAAAGGCAAAAAGTTTCCCCCGTACACTTCGAAAGGGAAGGTGGTCGTCTACGCGGTCGCCATCAACGAAAGCAAGGACACAATCGTTCCCAAAGCCCAACGCAACAAGCCGGTTCTTCAATACGTCATTACGGATACAAGCGGCTTGCACGGCAAGCAGTGTGGCGTAGGGGTTTACGCCAAGCAGAAGAACGGCACGTTCAAGTGGACGCCGCTTCCCATCACTGCGCCGGTGAAGGGGAAGACGGTCACGCTTACGCAGTACTCCGTCCCGCCCGGCTTCCAATTCCCCAGCAAGACGCCGGTTTACTTCGCGGCCAACTGCTACTAACGGCGCGTTCTGCCGAGCAATACTGCAAAAGAGCCCCGCCTCTCGGCGGGGTTCTCGTTTTGCGGCGCTAATCTAGGTCGTCACGATGCCCAAGACGCAGCATTGGCAATGGTACGTCGAAGAATTTGCGCCCACCGAGCAGCATCATCATGCGATCGACGAGCTGTTCTTTTCGGGACGCTCTGAATTTCAGCAAATCGCGGTGCTCCACTCGCCGGTCTTCGGCAAGATGCTCGTCCTCGACGGCGACACGCAAAGCGCGCAGGCCGACGAGCGAATTTACCACGAGACGCTCGTTCATCCAGCGCTGGCGGGAACATCGGATCGCGGCGAAGTTCTGATTCTCGGCGGCGGCGAGGGAGCGACCCTGCGCGAAGTGCTGCGCTGTCACGACGTCCGCCGCTGCACGATGGTCGACATCGACGCGACGGTCGTCGAGCTCTCGAAGAAGTACCTCGGCGAATGGTCGGCCGGCGCGTTCGACGATCCCCGCGCGCGGGTGATCGTCGGCGACGCGTTGGAGTATCTGCGCGAAGGCAACGAGCGTTATGGCGCGATCCTTTCCGATCTGACCGAGCCGCTGGAAGATTCGCCCAGCAACCCGCTCTTCAACGATCGGGTCTTCACGTCGATCAAGTCGCGCCTGGCCGAAGGCGGAATCTACGTGCTGCAGGCGAGCACCGCGGCCGTCCACAATGCGACGCTCCACTGCAAGATGGCGCGCACGCTCCGGGGGCACTACGCGCACGTCGTTTCGTTCTCGACGCACGTGCCGGCATTCGATACCGAGTGGGCGTTTCTGGCGTGCAGCGATCGCATCGATCTCGCGCGGCTCCAGCCGGCCCAGATCGACGCGTACTGCGCGAGCCTGCGCGGCGAAAACTTCTTCTACGATGCGGTTACGCACCGCCGGCTCTTCTCGCTGCCGCTCTATCTTCGGCACATGCTGGCCGCAGGCGGGGATACGTTTTAGGCGGACGAAAGGCGAAGATCGTGGCTATTGACTATTCGCGGGCCCCGCACGCTTGGGAGAAGGAGAAGAGCAACTTCGTCGCTCTCTTGGACCTGAAGCTGGAAGAAGTCGAACGCGGCAGGGCCGTCATGCGCATGCCGTACCGTTCGGAGATAACCAACGGCACCGGCGCCGTGCACGGCGGCGCCATCGTCAGCCTCTGCGACACGGTCTTCTACGTGGCGCTCGCGTCAATCTACGGACGCGACCAGGATACGACGACAGTCGCGCTCCAGTGCAACTTTCTCGCCCCCGCCGGTCCGCCGCACGATCTGATCGCCGAAGCGAAAGTATTGCGCGCCGGCCGGCGCATCGTGTACGGGGAAGTGTACGTTCGCAGCGGCGAGAAGATCGTTGCGCACGCAACGCTCGATTTCCTCAACAGCTATCCGGAAGAGAAGCCCAAGAAACGGTGAAACGGACGGCGCTCTACGATGAACACGTGCGCGCCGGAGCGCGCATCGTTGACTTTGCGGGTTTCGAGATGCCGGTGCAATACGCCGGCATTCTCAAGGAGCACGATGCCGTCCGCCATCGCGCTGGGCTCTTCGATCTCTCACACATGGGACAGTTCTGGCTTACCGGCGAGCGCGTGCCCGAGTGGGCCGACACGCTGACGATCAATACGGTCGGAACGATGAAACCGTTGCAGGCCCGGTACAACATTTTTTGCAACGACGCCGGCGGCGCGCACGACGACACGATTTTTTATCGTCTCCACGGGCGCTGGCTGCTGGTCGTCAACGCCGGCAACGCCGACAAAATGTGGGCGCATCTGAATGCGAACCGGCCTTCGAGCGGCGTCGAGCTGGAGAATGCGCACGGACGACGCGCGCTTATCGCAATTCAAGGCCCGCGTTCGGTCGAGATGCTGCAGCCACACGTCGACCTGGATCTCGGCGCGATGCGCTATTATTTCTGCGCCGAGGGTCACGTCAACGGCGTGCTGGCGGTGATCGCGCGCACCGGCTACACGGGCGAGGATGGTTTCGAGCTCTTCGTCGACGGCGAGCGCGCGTCTGAACTGTGGCAAGCCCTGCTGCGCGATTGCGGACCTCAAGGGTTGGAACCGTGCGGTCTCGGCGCGCGCGACGTTCTGCGTCTCGAGGCCGGGATGCCGCTCTATGGGCACGAGCTCACCGAAGAGATCACGCCGGTGCAAGCCGGGCTCACTTGGGCGCTCAAGCTGAACAAGCCGGAGTTCGTTGGGAAGGCGGCGCTGGCCGCGCAATGCGAACGCGACGATTATCCGCGCATCGTCGGCCTCGTTATGAGCGGCCGCGCGCCGGCGCGCGAGGGATACCTGGTGATGCACGACGGCCGCGCGGTCGGCGAGATTCGCAGCGGATCCGTCGGGCCGTCAGTCGGAAACAAGAGCATCGCCACGGCTCTCGTGGAGCCCGGCGTTGCAACCGAGGGTACGAGGCTCGGGGTTCAGGTTCGCGGCACGGCGCACGAAGCGACCGTCGTACCGCTGCCATTTTACAAGCGCGCGCGATAACAAAGGAGAGCATCAAAGGTGGCGCAGCCGGAGAACCTGCTCTATAGCAAGGAGCACGAATGGGTGAGCCTCGACGGCGACTCGGCGACGATCGGCATCACCGATTATGCGCAGAGCGCGCTCGGCGATATCGTCTACGTTGAGCTGCCGAAAGTCGGCTCATCGATCAAGCAGTTCTCAACCGTCGGCGTGATCGAATCGGTCAAGGCCGTCTCCGATCTCTTTACGCCATTGTCCGGCGAGATCGTCGAAGTCAACTCCGCCCTCGAGAACGATCCGGCAGCCGTCAATCGCGAACCCTACGGGGCCGGTTGGCTGCTGAAGATTCGCGTCGCCGATCCCGCCGAAGCGAAAGCCCTGTTATCCCCGACGGAATACGATAAGATTGTACACGCCTCACACTGAACGCGACGTCGCGCAAATGCTCGACGCGATCGGCGTCGAGTCGCTCGACGAGCTGTTGCGCGTTCCCGATGCGATCGCGCTCAAAGCGAAGCTCGACGTCGTTCCCGCGCTTCCCGAGTACTTGATCCAACGCCGCTTCGATCGCTTTGCGGAGAAGAACGCCGGCGCGGGATATCGCTCGTTTCTCGGGGCGGGCGCATACCGGCACTACGTGCCGCCGGCGATTGCTGCGCTCGCGATGCGCGGCGAATTCCTGACGGCGTACACCCCGTACCAAGCCGAGGTCTCACAAGGCTACCTCCAGGCGATCTACGAGTGGCAAACCTACATCTGCCTGCTCACCGGCATGGAGATTGCCAATGCCTCGGTCTATGACGGCGCGACGGCCTTGGCCGAAGCTGCGATCATGGCGTTGGGTGCAACCGGGCGCCAGCGAGTGCTCGTTTCGCGTGCGATCCATCCGAACTATCGCGGGGTGCTGCGCACCTATTGCGACGGTCTCGACGTCGCGGTCGACGAGATTCCGTTTACGGCGAACGGCACGACCGACCTCGATTGGCTCGCCAATGCGGTCGCAAAGAACGCGTACGCCGCCGTAGCGCTGCAATCGCCAAACTTCTTCGGAAACGTCGATACGCTCGCGCCGGAAGTCGTCGCGCGGGTTCGCGAGAGCGGTGCCGTTCCGATCGGCGTCGTCGCGGAAGCCCTCTCGATGGCGGCGCTCGCACCACCGGGTTCGTGGGGAGCCCAGATCGTCGCGGGTGAGGCGCAGAGTTTCGGCGTCCCGGTTGCGTACGGCGGACCGTACGTCGGGTTCATCGCCTGCTCGCAAGAGCACATGCGCCGCATTCCGGGGCGGTTAGCCGGAAAGACGGTCGACAACGCCGGGCGCACCGCCTACGTGCTGACGCTGCAAGCGCGCGAGCAGCACATTCGGCGTGAGCGCGCGACGTCGAACATCTGCACCAATCAAGCCCACTGCGCGCTGATCGCAACGATCTACCTCGCGCTGATGGGACGAACCGGACTGCTCGATGCCGCCGCGCTGAACCTCGCGCGTTCGCGTGAGCTGGCAAGCTCGGTCGCGAACATTGCCGGCGTTCGTTTGAAACATTCTGCGCCGTTCTTCAACGAATTCGTCGTGGATGTAGGACGGCCGGCCGCCGGCGTCTTGGCGGAACTGCAGCAACGCGGGATCTTGGGCGGCATCGATCTCGGCCGGTGCTATCCGGAACTGGGTTCCTGCATCCTAATGACCGCAACAGAGCTCACCACGACCGGCGACATCAACGCGCTCGCCGTCGCACTCGAGGAAGTCCTCCATGCTCGGGTCCATGCATAGAAACGAGGGCGTGCCGTTGATCTTCGAGCTCGGCCAAGCCGGGCGCGCGAACCGTTACTTCGAGGAGGGCAAACCGCTCGACGCGTTTCTGCCGGCCGAGGTGTTGCGCGACGAGTTGCCGTTGCCGGACAACAGCGAGCTCGACGTCGTGCGCCACTACACCAGACTTTCGCAGCGGACGTTCGGCATCGACGTCGGCTTCTATCCGCTCGGCTCGTGCACGATGAAGTACAATCCGCGCGTCAACGACGCGATCGTGAGCTGGCGCGAATTCGCCGAGCTGCACCCCTACACGCCCGACGAGCTGGCGCAAGGCGCGCTGGAGGCGATGTACGAGCTCGAGCGTTCGCTAAGCTCGCTCTTTGGGATGGCGGCGTTTTCGCTCAACCCGTCGGCGGGCGCGCACGCCGAGCTCGGCGCGCTGCTCATTGCGAAGAAATACTTCAAAGAACGTGGCGAAACGCAGCGCGATACCGTAATCGTGCCGGATACCGCGCACGGCACCAACCCAGCCTCGGCCGCGATGTGCGGATTCAAAGTCATCTCGCTGCCGAGCAATCCGCGCGGCCGCGTGAGCGTCGAAGAGATTTCGCGCGTGGTCGGCCCCGACACGGCCGTCTGCATGATGACGAACCCGAACACGCTCGGCCTGTTCGAAGAAGAAATCGCCGAAATTGCCGCGGCCGTGCATAAGGCCGGCGGCCTAATGTACTACGACGGTGCGAATGCGAATGCGATCATGGGCTACACGCGCCCCGGCGACATGGGATTCGATCTCATGCACCTCAACACGCACAAGACGTTCACGATCCCGCACGGCGGCGGCGGCGCCGGTCACGGACCGCTCGGCGTCGCGGCGCCGTTGGTCGAGTATCTCCCGACACCGGTCGTCGTGAAATCCCCGGACGGAACATTCCACCTCGAATTCGACCGACCGAAATCGATCGGACCGATGCGCTCGTTCTGGTCGAACTTCGCGCACGCGGCGCGCGCGCTCGCCTACCTCTATGCCAACGGGGAGCAAGGCCTGAAGCGCGTCTCACAGCTAGCCGTTCTCAATGCGAACTACCTGCGCGTGAAGATTGCGGAATTTTTAGAAACGCCGTATCCCGAAACGTGCCGTCACGAGTTCGTTGCGTCGGCCCAAACGCTGAAGCGCGAGCACGGCGTGCGCGCACTCGATCTCGCGAAGGCGCTGCTCGACTTCGGGTACATGGCGCCGACGATCTACTTTCCGTTGCTCGTCCCCGAATGTTTGATGATCGAGCCGACGGAGACCGAATCGAAAGAGACGCTCGACGGCTTCGTCGACGCCCTGCGCAAGATTGTCGAGCTGGCCAAGAGCGATCCGCAAGCGCTCTTCGATGCCCCGGTCAGCACGGTCGTCGGACGAGTCGACGAGACCCGCGCCGCCCGCCAGCCCGACCTCCGCTGGCGCCAGCAACCGTAGCCAAGCTTGCTTACGCGGGCGAGTGGGTGTGCTGCCCGAGCGATTAACCTGAGAATTAAGCGAGGGCGGCATACCCCGAGTCCCGCGACCGAAACTGCAGCTTTCTCTTGGGGCGGGACGTTATAATAAGAGTAATCGGGGGGCTCGCAAGCGGCCCCCTTACACGTCCCAATGAGTCGGAGCGTCATGCGGATCAAATACGAGGTGTCGGCAGGCGGATTGCTGTTGCGCCGCCGTGATTCGGGTTACGATGCGCTGTTGATCGGGCGCGGCGCGCCTCCGCGCATTTGGACGCTGCCGAAGGGTCACGTCGAAGCCCGGGAAACAACCGAGCAAGCGGCGCTCCGCGAGGTCCACGAGGAGACCGGCTGTTGGGGCGAGATCGTCACGCGCCTCAGCGAGATCGCCTACTGGTTCTACGTCGGAAAAGCCAAGCACCGAAAGGCCGTCACCTTCTTTCTGATGCGATATCTCTCGGGCGATCCGTCGCATCATGACCACGAAGTCGACGACGCCCGCTGGTTCGACGTGGCGCAGGCTCGCAAAGCCCTCAAGTACGTCAACGAAAAACGCCTGATCGATCTGGCGATGGAGTTTCTGGCTGCGAATCCGGATGCCGTCGGCGAACCTCTCGAGGTGGCCCGCACCGCCGAAGGGTTGTCGTCCTGACTCAGGACCTCATCGACGACCACGCGTTTCGCGTGCGGCTCGATGCTTTTGACGGCCCGCTCGACCTCCTCTTAACGCTCATCAAAGAGCAGCAGCTGGACGTGGCGACGGTTCCGCTCGCCACCGTCGCCGAGCAGTATCTCGATTACGTGCGAATGATGGAGACGCTCGACGTGGAGGTCGCCGCCGAATACCTCGTGATCGCCGCGACGCTCGTCTTCTTGAAGTCAAAGGCGCTCTTGCCGCCGATTCCCCAGGAGTTTGTCGAGGATGCCGGCGAGACGCCGGAAGAAGTCGAGGAGCGCTTGCGCCAGCGCTTGATCGCCTATTCGAAGTATCGCGAGTTCGGCGAAGAACTGCGCGAGCGTCAAAACGAGGCGAGTTCGTACTTCTATCGCGATATGGGAGACCCGGTGGGCGACGTCGTTCAGCGATACGACATCAATCCCGAGAAGCTCAAACGCGCCTTCGTTACGATGCTGACCCAAGCGCGTCCGGAGAAGCGCTCGATCGCACGCGAGCGAGTTTCGCTGTTGGCGTCGATGGATTTCATCATGCGCAGGATCAAGGAGCGCGGTGAGGTGTACTTTTCGCAGCTCTGCACCGAGCTCGGCATGACGCGCGACGTTGTGATCGTGACGTTTCTTGCGATCCTCGAACTGATCCGTCGCCATCGGCTTCGGTTCGAGCAGAGCGAACCGTTCGACGACATTCGGCTCATTGCCAAGACGGCCGCATGAGCGAGCTCGACGAAGCCGTTCGCCGGCTTCAATGTCCGGTCGAGGCCTTGCTCTTCGTTGCGAGCGAGGCGCTCTCGATCCAGCAGCTCGCCAAACTCTTGCGCGCGCAGGAGCACGAGATCGCCGCGGTCTTGCAGCGGATCGAGGCCGAATACGGCGAGCGCGGAATCGTCGTTCGCGAGGTCGCCGGCGGGTATCGGTTCGCCACGTCGCCGCTCGCGCGCGATGCGGTCGAAGCGTATCTGCTCCCGCCGAAGACGTCGCTCTCGACGCCGGCGCTCGAAGCGTTGGCGATCGTGGCGCACCTGCAGCCGGTGACGCGCAGCGAGATCGAAGCGATTCGAGGCGTGAACTCGGACAGCGTCGTGAGCACGCTGCTTGACCGCGGCCTGATCGTGGAAGCCGGGCGGAAGGACGTCGTCGGCCGGCCGATGCAGTACAAAACGACGCCGTTCTTCTTGGAATCGTTTGGATTGCGTTCGCTCGACGATCTCCCCGAACTCGAGCTGGAGGCGGGACAGCCGCTCGAATTCGATCTTTTGACGGGCGTAAAAAGCGCGAGGGCTTCAGAGGCCTCTTGATGCGCATCGGCCTGCACGTGCACGTCGCGGGCGGCTACGTGAAGGCGGTCGAGCACGCGAAAGCGGCGGGCTGTGCCGCGATGCAAGTCTTCTCGACCAATCCTCGCAGCTACCGCACGAGCGCGACGGATCTCGCCGCGATCGAGAATTTCGCGAAGCTTCGCCGCGACGCCGGAATCGATCCGTGCGCGATTCATACGCCGTATCTCATCAACCTCGCGAGCGCGGATGCAAAAATCGCGCAAGGCTCGTTGCGCCTGATTCAAAACGACCTCGCCGTTGCCGCGAAAGGCGGCATGCGTTTCGTCAACACGCATCTCGGTTCGTACGGCGCGCGCGATCGAGAAGACGCCCGCACGGCCGTCTGTCGCGTCCTGGAGACGGCGCTGTCAGGGATCGAGCCGGGGGTAACGTTGGTGTTGGAAAACTCCGCCGGCGCGGGAAATCTTATTGGCGGAACGCTCGAGGAGCTCGGCGCCTTCGTGCGGCGCCTGGCGCATCCGCAGCTCGGCATCTGTCTGGACACCGCGCACGCCTGGGCATCCGGCTACGAGCTCAACTCGAAACAGGGCGTCGACCGGTTCCTAGAGCAGGCCGAACGTGAGATTGGGTTGGCGCGCATTCCAATGTTTCACTTCAATGACACTCAAGTGCCGCTCGGCGCGAGCCGCGACCGTCACTGGCACATCGGCGAGGGGAACATCGGCTTCGAAGGCTTTCGGGCGCTCCTAGCCCATCCGGAGCTCCGCGACAAAACCGCGATTCTGGAAACTCCCGGCACCGACGCCGACGACCTCCGCAACATGCAAACCATTCTGGCTATTCAAAAAGGCGCGTCAGGGTGACATGCGTTTGGCCGGCCACATTCGAACTCGGACACATTCGTCGCTCACCCCACTCGCTTTCAGCTCGTGGGGACCCCGATGTTTTGAAGGCACTGCGCGCTTCGCGCTCCGCGCCCCCGCTTTACGGGTCCCCGACGAAGAGTGGCGCTCGGTCAGACGGTCCTCGTTCCGAACGTGGCCGACCAACCGCGTGTGTCACCCTGAGCGGAGTCGAAGGGCGACACACGTACGTTTACCTACGATATCTACGAGATGCGGAGGTGCGGAAGGCGCAGGTTCGATTCCAGGAACAGCGCGGCGTCGGCCCGGTTGATCTTGAGCCGAAGATCGACGTCGCTGATGTCGGAAACGAGCGGTGCGGTGCGGATGGGATCGCGAAACATTGAAAAACCTCTTGACGGATCGGTAACCTTCAATCATTATATAGTGGTGAAAGTAACCTGTCAAGCTTATTTGGCGGTGAAGATGGAGGAGCCTCGGTGAGCGCGGTAGTCGACCTAGCGCCCGGCGGCCTGGAGCTGGTTCGGCGCTTCGTCAATACGATCGAGCTACCCAGCGGTCCTGACGAGCTGGGCTCGTTGGAAGACGCGCGCGCGTGGTGCCTGAGCTATGGACTCGCGCCGCCAAAGGACGAGTCGCACCTTCGCCTCGTGCACGAGTTTCGTGAGACGCTGCGCGATCTGCTGTTTAGCAATAACGGTGAGGGCGACGCGCCAACGGCGTGGGAGCGCTTACGACCATTCTTGGCAAGCACGCGCCTTAGCCTAGCCGTCAATCCAACCCGCGGCCTCGAGCTGTCACCTGAAGATAAAGGACCGATCGCCTCATTACTGGCGATCGTCTACGAGTCACAGCTGCACGGCACGTGGTCGCGCCTGCGCGCCTGTCGCAAATCGAGCTGTCGTTTTGCGTATTACGATCGCACGAAGAATGCCTCGCGAGCATGGTGCAGCATGGCGACGTGCGGTAACCAAGCAAAAGCGCAGCGCCGCCGCCAACGACAACGGACCGTGTCACCCTGAGCCCTTCGACTCCGCTCAGGACAAGCTCCGTCGAAGGGTTCGTTGCGCACTTCGACGTTGATGCGTTCTACGCGAGTGTCGCCGTGCGCGACAATCCGGACTTACGCGGCAAACCCGTCGCGATTGCCGGGCGCAGCCGGCGCGCCGTCGTCCTAACGGCGTCCTACGAAGCCCGGCCGTTCGGCGTGCGTTCGGCGATGCCGCTCTATAAAGCGCGGATCGCCTGCCCCGATCTCATCGTCGTCCCGCCCGAGATGCAAAAATACAGAACGGTGTCGCTCGAGATTTTCGAGATCTTCGCGCGGCACGGGCGGCCGGTCGAGGGGCTCTCGCTCGACGAAGCCTTCATTGGTATCGGCGAAACGACGTTCGATGAGGCTGCAGCGTTAGCCGCGGCGATTCGCCGCGACGTTTTCGAAGCGACGAGTCTGACGGTCAGCGCGGGCGTCGCGACCGGAAAGATGATCGCAAAAATCGCATCCGACGCGTGTAAGCCCGACGGTTTGCTGGCCGTGCCGCCCGGAGAAGAAGCGGCGTTTCTCGCTCCGATGCCGGTCGGGCGGCTGTGGGGCATCGGCCCGAAGATGCAAGCGCGTCTCAGCGTTTTCGGCATCACGACGATCGGCGAGCTCATCGCGCTCGATGACGCGCGGATGCGCGAGCTGTTTGGATCGTGGTGGGTTGAAGTGCGCGACTTGGCGCACGGAATCGATCGCCGCCGGGTTACGGCAGAGCGCGAGACCAAATCGATTTCGACCGAAGAGACCTTCGAATACGACGTGCACGACGAGCGCGAGCTGGTCAACGTCTTGCGGGAGCAAGCTCGCGAGCTGGCCGAAACGCTCGAGCGTGATCGCACCGTTGCGCAAACGGTCGGCGTAAAGATCAAGCGCGCCGATTTTTCCGTCCTGGGCCGCCAGACGCACCTCACCGAGCCGACGCGCGACGCTCGGCAGATTTTCCGCGCGGCGGTTTTCTGTCTACGGCGCGCGGGGCTCGAGGGTACGCCGGTGCGACTGCTCGGAACACGCGTCGCCTCGCTCATCGAAGGCGACGCGCTCCAGATCGGACTCTTTTAAGGTATAGTCTCTCTATGCCGAAATATATCGCCGCGCTCGTCGCGACGTTTGGTGCGCTTCTTGCGGCAGGTCCGGTGCGCGCACAGTTGCCCGCGCTCGATCAGCTCGTTCGTCAACGCGTCCGTTACGTTTTCGTCATCTATCAAGAGAACCGGTCGTTCGATCACTACTTCGGAACCTTTCCGGGAGCGAACGGCATCTACGGCGCGGACGCGCAAACGCACGGCTTGCGAGAATATAACCCGGTCGCGAAACGCTTCACGCAAGCGTTTCGGCTTACCGCGCCCGATCTCGGCCTGATCAACAACGCGCGAGCCATCGTCGAGGCGGGCATCCACGGCGGCGCGATGGACGGTTTCGTGGCGGCGCAAGCGCAATGGGCGCAGACTCTGCCGGCCGCCGCGAAGATTACGCTCGGCATGACCGGTCCGGAGCAGGCCGCTTCGGTCGGCGATGAAGCGATGGCGCACGTTGATTGCGACACGATTCCGTACTTGTGGATGTACGCGAGCCGCTTCGCGCTCTTCGACGACTTCTTTCAAGGTGTCCGCGCGCCGTCGACCCCGAGCAACGTCGAGATCATCGCGGCGCAGAACGGCGAGACAGAGTACGCGCGCTACGGCGCCGCCGGTCCGCCGTATACGGCGCAGCCGCTCGGAGCGGGAGGTCGCGGTGTTCCGATGTTCGTCGATCTCGATCCGGCCTGGGGGCCGTTCAACAACGCCGATGCGAGTCCGCAGCGCCAAGTCGATCAGAGCTACGCGAACGTGCTGCTGAATTTGGAAGGCAGCGGCGCGGCCAATCTCACCAGCTACACCCAAGATATCCGCGGGGATATCGCAACGCTCCGTGCCCGCGGCGACGCTCCGGTGAACTGGACGTGGTACGAACAAGGATACGACAATCCGGCCGATCCGAAGCACGCTACGCTGGTAACGCATCACCTCGCTCCGCACTACTTCGGATATGTCGCGAACAACTCGTCGATGGACCGTCATGTCGCCGACATCGTGCGATTCGACTCCGACGTCGCGCAGGGAAATCTCAGCGCGGGCGGCGTTTTCTATCTCAAGGGAGGCTATGCAAGCAACTTAGGATTGCACGCGGCCGCGGCGTCGCCGGACACGTTTCTCGGCGATGACGATCATCCGGGCGAATCGGACGTGCAGGTCGCGCAGGCCGACGTGGCGAGCCTAGTCAACACGATCGCGCGCAGCAAGTATTGGAGCCAATCGGCGATTCTGATCACCTGGGACGATCCCGGCGGCTACTGGGATCACGTGCCGCCGCCGAAGTGGCTGGATTGTCCCGACGGCCATCCGTGCGGCAACGGTCAGCGCGTTCCGTTGCTGTTGATCTCGCCGTTCGCGCGCACCGGAGTCGTGCACGACTTCAACGATCAGGCGTCGGTAGTCAAGTTCGTCGAGCATCTCTTCAATCGAATGCCGCTCGCGCAGCTTCCCGATGAGGCGCGTTACATGCCGTTCGGCCCACGCGACGGCAGCGACCTTACCGGCGACCTTACTTCCGGCTTCGATCCAGCGCGGCTGCGCGACGATGCGCCGCCAATTCCCGCCGCGACGGCGGAGATTCCCGACGGCGTCGTTCGCGCGATTCCGAGCCCGTGGTCGTGCCAGTCGATCGGCGTTCGTCCGCTTTCGCCGCCGCCGGGTTATTCGGATGCGCCGCCGGCGGGATTCGAGCCGCACGTGCTCGTCGTTCCGATGGGGCGGCTGCGACCGTAGCCTCCGAGACGGTCATCGATATGCTACACTGATGGCCTGCCGAGCCCATCGTTAGGAGGTTTTTTCACATGACGCACAGGGTAAACGACATCGTATTGGTCCACGGAGGCTTTGTAGACGGCTCCGGTTGGATGAGCGTCTATGGCATCCTCGATAAGGACGGATTCAACGTCAGCGTCGTCCAGAATCCGACGATATCGCTCGAGGGTGACGTCGCGGCCACTAAAATGATCATCGATCAGCAGCCGGAAGACGTCATTCTGGTCGGCCACTCGTACGGCGGCGCGGTTATTACTGAAGCGGGCACGCATAAAAAGGTCGCCGGTCTCGTCTACATCACTGCCTTTGCACCGGACGCCGGTGAGTCGGTAAACACGCTCATCGCGAATCCGCCGCCCGGCGCCCCGGTCCCGCCGATCCTCCCGCCGATTGACGGCTACCTCTTCTTGGACAAGCAGAAGTTCCCGGCTTCGTTTGCCGGCGACGTGGACGCCGCCGCCGCGAAGTTCATGGCGAATTCGCAGGTTCCGTGGGGCGTGAACGCGCTCGGAGAAACGATCACGACTCCGGCATGGAAGAGCAAGCCGAGTTGGTATCTGCTTGTTACCGACGACAAAATGATCCCCATCGCCGCGCAGCGTTTCATGTGCGAGCGCGCCGGCGCAACGAGTACGGAAGTTCCGGGCAATCACGCCATCTACGTGTCGAATCCGAGCGCAGTCGCTGCGCTCATTAAAACGGCCGCGACCTCCCCAAAATTCGCGTCGGTATAACCGGCTCAGCCTAGCATCTTGCGACCCCACTCGCGGCTTTGCAGCAGCAAAGCCGCGATGCGTTGCAGCCTCGCGCCGAGCGTTAGATGTGATCGGTTGCCCAGCAAAAGTCGCCGCTCGAGTTGGCTGAAATCGTTTCGATCAGCTGCCTTCCGTCATCGCTCAGCGGTGCCATCATGAAAACGGCGCGGTTGCGCTTTCGAGTCGCGCCTTTGGGCAGTAAATCGCGGGCGCCGTCGGGCGGAAGCCATCCGATGACGCGGCGCAGGTCGCCGGCCGCGGCGCGCAACAGCGCCGGGACTGTTGAAGCCGGCGCATTATCGGCAACGCCGTATTCATCCAGAACGTACGCGTCGCGCTCCGGCGCGCGTACTCCGAAAGCGTAGGCGCGAACCGCGCGCCCCGCGCGCGCGACCAAACCGTGGCGAGTTCGCGCCGCGATCCGCTCCCACACCGACGAGCTGCGCGAGAAACCGGCGTGGCGGCGACGCTCGCATTGCTCGAAGCAACGGCGTATACCATTCCAATCTTTCGACTCGAGCGTTGTGATGCTCAGTCGTCGCGGCCATAGAGCGTCGGCTCGCAGCGTCAATTCGCGCGACGGCAGCGCGCGAAAGCCAAGTTCGGAATAGAACTGCGGGCGAATGTCCGAGAAGAGGTACGCGACGCCGTAGCCTTCGGCGCGGGCCGCGTCGAGCGATGTGGCGAGCATGACGCTCGCGTAACCGCGTCCTCGATATTCGAGCGGCGTAAAGACGGCGCCGAAGCCGATTGCTTCGATGTTGCGCCGGCCGTGGTGCAGCGTTCGCTCGTAGCGCTTGAACGATGCGACGAGCTTTGAACCATCGTAGAGGCCGACCGTTCGATAGTGACGGCGGCCGTATCGGCTGCGCGCCAGCTCGAGCGCCTGCGCGACGTATTCGTCGAACGTGCGGCGTGCGGCCCAGAGCGGCGCCGTGAGCGGCAAGACCTCGCGGACATACCGCTCGGCTGAGATTTCTCGCAGCCTCATTTACCGAAGCTCTTCGAGGAACTCGGGCGCCGTACGACCGCTGGTCCGCGTGCCGGAAGCGGTGATCAACACGCTCGCGCGCGCTCGGCGCAGCGCGTAACGGAACGCATTCCGCTCGCGCTCGTTGTAACGCTGGACGGATTTGGCGCGAACGACGTAATAACTGAACTTTGCGGTCCGCGCCGCGTGAGCCTCGCCGACATTGTCTTTCGGAATCATGCCGAGGCGTGGACTGAAGAGAAAAGCCTCCGGCGAATACCAGAGTGGAAACGCGCCGGGCCGAACGTTCGCCACCACGACGTGTTCGAACTCTCGACCGCGAGCCGCTTCGATGCTCAGCATCTGCACGAATCCTGTCTCGTCACCCTGTGGTCCAAGGTCGCACGTCTCCAGGTCGCTCTCCCTCCGCTGCTCGGCGTACTCCAAGAGATCGCCGATCGTCGCGCCCGGATTTTGCGCCAAAAATTCGTTCAACCGGGCGAGTAAACGCCGCAATACGACTTGTTGTGCGAGCGCACGTGCCGATCCGGGATCACCTTCGCGGGCAAGCCCCTCGCGCCAGACGGTCAGCGCGAATCGTTCGAACGGTTCGGCGCGCATCATTCCGAGCCAGCGCTCGCGCAGTGACCGAAAACGTTGCAAGCGGATTGCCGCATCCGGACTGAGCGCGTCGTCGCGTTCCCCGCGTATGACGTTCCACCCGAGCCGCAAATCGCGCTTAGGGTCCCATCGGCTCGCGCGCGCAGTCGGCGCGGGTTCATCCTCGAATGCGAAGAGTTGCCGTTGGGGGTCGGGCGGTTCGCTGCAGAGGATTGCGAGGGACGCGTCGGCGAGGCCGACGGCTCGATTTGCGAGCGTTCGCAGGAGCCACTCATGCCGAAACGGATTGTGCACGTTCCATAACAACGCGAGCGCATCGAGCGCGCGCCGGTCCTCGAAGAGATTCGAATCGCCGGCGACAACGGTCGGAATATCGTGCTCGAGCAACGCGTCCTCGTAGAGTGCCGCGGTTCGGACCGAGCGGAAAAGCACCGCGATACGCTCCGGCGTGGCGCCCTCATCGAGCCACGCGCGAACTCGCTGGGCTATGAGCTCGGCTTCCTCGCGGGAGGTCGAGGTTCGTTGTGCCTCCATGCGCGGTGAGCGATGCTCTTGCGTCAAAGCGACTCGCGCATTGGTTGCCGCGAACGTTGCCTCAGGTTGCGTCATCCGGACGGTCGATATTGCCGACGGCGCATCGCCACAGAGCGTCACGCCCCCCAGCCGTTCCCCAAAGATGGCGCGCAGCAACCGGAGTTGCGCGTTGGTGAGATCCGCTGCTTCGTCGATAAAGGCGAAGCGATGGCGCGCGCGCAACCGCGAGGCCAGCTCAGCGTGATTGCCGACCCAGTCGGCGGCAGCGATGACGGCATCCCGCCCGGTCATTCGCCCCGCCGAGCCAATCAAATCGACGTAACCCTCGTAGAGTCGCGTCAAGATCTTGGCGAGATCCAGCTCGCGGCGATGCTGACGAGCCAACTCCTGCGGCGTCACGTCTAGGGAGTCGTGAAAATGGTTTTTCGTCGCTGAAAGCAGCGCGGGATCGGCGAAATTCGGCGGATGCGCGTAGAACTCTGTGGCACCGGCAAACGCGCGCGAGAGAAAGCGCGCGGGCGTGATGTCCGCATCGCGCAGCCGGCGAATCAAGCGGAATGCCGATGACAGAAAACGCCCGGGCGACCGCAGTCCGGGCACTTCCGGATCGAGCTGATTCGCCGAAAACTCATCCCATTCGAGCGCGAACAGCGGCGCACAGGTCTGCGCGAAGAGCAACTCCGCCTCGACGTCGTCAATGATGGTGACGCGAACGCCCTGCGAGCGGAGCAGCGACACGACGTAGTCGTCGAGGCCGGTGTCCGCGTCCGCGCACAATGGATCCGCGTCGGGGTGCAGCTTGCGCGCGCGCGCAACGCGCTCCGCCAACGCCGTGCTCTTGCCGCTACCAGGCGGTCCAACGATGGCGAAGCACTCGTCGTAGGGCGCGTCGACGGCACTGCGCTGTTGGACGGTCAGCTCGAGGGCGATCAACTTCCGAAGCGCCGAGCCTCCGGGAGCGGCCGGCGCGTGCAAGCCGTCGCATAGCAACAGTAGGTACATGCCGCGGGATCCGTCGTGGGTTCGAAATCTCGAGTCCCACCCGACGCAAGTCGATCGCTGAGCTCGATCATACGCGCTCGCGAGCGTTCCAGCTCGTCCAAACTGATCGTTCGGCCGACGTCCAGGACGATTGGGCGCACGTCGAGCAGCGCGTCTCGCAGTGGAATCAGCACTAACTTGGTGACGCGATCGCCCGCCGCAGTTCGCGCCCAATAGTAGAACGGAAGTTGGAAATCTCGAAAGCGGCGGACTTTGTCGCAGTACTCGGACGCGCTCATCGCTATGCTCCCGGTTTTGTAGTCCACGACGCCGATGCCGCCGGAACGTTCGTCGCGGTCGAGGCGATCGATGAAACCGACGAACGCGTGGCCTTCCAAGTCCAGATTGGCGGCAACTTCTCGCCCGAGCACTTCAAATGGAGCTTCCTTTTCTTGCACGAGCAGCCAGTCAACGTAACGCTGGGCGGTCCGTCGGGCGCGCCGCACTTGCAGCTCGAACTCGACGAGCGTCTCGAATCCCTCACGATTGCGTTCGAAGGCCCAGGTGACGCACTCGCGGATGCGCCGGCGCATGGCGGCTTCATCGCGCTTCGTTGGCCGCGGGTACTCGCCATGAAAATCCTCGAGCGCGAGATGCAACGCGGTGCCGTACGCCGCTGCCGCCGAGCCGGGATCTTCGACTGCGGCGCAGGCGTAGCGATAGAACCATTTTCGCGCGCATTCGGCGTACATGTTGAGGGCGGAGGCGCTGAAATGAAGCTGCCAACCCGGCATCCCGGACGGCGGCTCGGGCTCAAGCGGCTCTACTAACTCGATGTCCGCATCGCCCAGATGCGATTGCGCGCTGGGTTCGGAAGCAGCGACGGCGTGCGGCGAAAGCTCGAACGTTTCGGCGATCGCCAGACGCACCGCATTCTCCTCGGCATCCGGTGGAATCGCGCGAATCCGGCGCGCGCGGGCAGCAAAGCGCAGCACCGTTTCTCGCTCGGCCGCCGGCAACGCAAGGCGCCCGCGGTCGATCGCATCGAGAAGGTTCCCGGTTCTGCTGGCAACCGTCGCGTACGCCGCGCCCACGTCATGCGCAACGCCACCACACGACGAACGGATCAGGCGAAGCAGGATTCCCTCCGCGCCGCTGCGATGCCACTCGACGGCGTCGTCAACGAAGGAGCGCACGTGCGCGGAATCGGTCACGATCTGAAGTTACAGCTTCCACCAGGCGCCCCTGCAGCCGGCGTATAACCGCCTTCCAATGCGGCGCATCATCATCGGAATCAGCGGGGCGAGCGGAAGTCTCTACGGCTACATGGTGCTGCAAGCGCTGCGCGCGATCGGTGGAATCGAGACACACCTCGTATTGACCACCGCCGCCCGCCGCACGATCGAACTCGAAACCGAGATGACGGCCGACGACTTCGAAGGGCTTGCCGACGTCGCGCATCGTGACGACGATCTGGCGGCGGCAATATCCAGCGGTTCTTTTCTCACCGACGGTATGCTCGTGATTCCGTGTTCGATGAAGAGCGCCAGCGCCATCGCCTACTCGATGAACTCAAACCTCCTCGTTCGCGCGGCCGACGTCTGCCTCAAGGAGAAACGGCGGCTGGTACTCGTCGTTCGCGAGACTCCGCTCCACCTCGGCCACTTGCGCACGCTCGCGCTCCTCGCCGAAATCGGAGCCGTTATTCTGCCCCCGGTTCCGGCGATGTACGCCAACCCCCAGAGCGTCGACGACATCATCGCGCACACCGTCGGCAAGGCGCTCGACCAATTCGGCATCGCCAACGAGCTCTTCAAACGCTGGCGTTCCCCTTAGCGATTGTCGGCAGGCAAAGACCGAACGAGTCGCCGTGCAAGGTCCACGTCGCTCACGCGGTCGACGTTGACTGCGGTTTCGGGGTAAGGCGAGACGAGCGCGCGCACGCGAGCTCCTAAAATTTTCGCGGCGCGGGCTTCGGCCTGCGCAATCGCAAGACGTCCGAGCGCGTAGCGCGCCAGGATATCCCAGCCGAAAAGCGAGGCAAGGCGGAACGGGTGTTTGCGCGCCGCGCCCAAGCGCTCGATGAAGCGTTCGAGTAAGGGCAACGCGCGCGGCTTGATTCCGACGATGCCGCCGCCGCAAAACGTACCGTCACGCATCCGCGCCCAGGTGTGCGGTACGTCAGGGAAGCGCGCCATGTGTACGTGCTTCTCGACGCAGCCGTACTCGATGTCGGCATCGAGCTCACGCACGCGAGCGATGAAATCATCGACGGCTGTAACCGTGAGAACCGGCAGATCCGAGGCGACGATCAAGGCGTCGGCGTCGGGAGCGAAACCGTTCAAGCCGTTGCGCAAACTCTCGGTAATATGAACGCCGTCGGGACGCAACTCGTCGACAAGTGCAAAGTCGGGGCGGCCGTGAACCCTCGGCGGCGCGACCACGACAATGCGGCCGATGCCACGCGATTGGCGCAACGCATCGAGCACACGCCCGACGAGCGTCTTCCCGCCGATGTCGACGAAGGCTTTGTTCGGCGCGCCGGGCTGCAGCTGCGCGACGCTATCGTGAGGGCCGCCCGCCAGCACGACCGCGTCAATCATCGAAGCCAATCAGGGGTCGCCGCGAACGCGGTTGCCAAGCGTTCGTACGCGTCCGGTAACGTAAGCCGTTTGGCGATCGCCTCGATCTGCGACCGCTCGGGCGCTAACGTGAAGACGCATGAACCCGAGCCCGCGAGTAGCGCATTGCGCGCACCGGCGGCTCGCAGCCCATCGATGGCTGCGGCAATCTCGGGCGCGCTGCCTGCGATGACGTCGTGAAAGTCGTTCTGCAGCAGCGATTCGACGCGGTCGAAATCGGCACGCTGCAACGCTTCGAGCGCGGCGATTGAAACGGAATCTTTACGCGGACGCTGCGGTCGTTCGAGTCGATCCAACTCGGCGTATGCCGCAGCCGTCGAAATCTCAGCCGGCGGTTTGACGATCAGCACGTGCCACACCGGCAACGCCCCTGCGGGCGTAATGCGTTCGCCGGTGCCTTCGACGAGTGCAGCAGTTCCTGCAAGAAAGAACGGCACATCGGATCCGAGCGTACGAGCAATCTTCAGCCAATCACGATGGCGCGCATCGCCGAAGGCGCCATCCATCGCCGCACGCAACACCGCTGCGGCGTCACTTGAGCCGCCGCCCAAGCCGGCCTGCACCGGGATTCGTTTTCGCAGTTCGATCCGTACGGGCGGCGGCTCGCCGAGGGCGCGAACCGCGGCCAGCGCGAGATTGTGCTCGCTTTGAAGTTCGTGGCGATCGCATGCGAACGCGAAGCAACGGCTCGGTTCGATGGCTAGTTCGTCGGCTAAGTCAAGCGGGACCATGACGCTGCGCACGCCGTGATAACCGTCATCCCGGCGGGCGAGGACCTCGAGCGTCAGATTGATCTTCGCCGGAGCCCGCAGGGTCAGCGTTGCCGTCATCGAGATTCGTCGGTTTGCCGTGGCGACAGAAGGCGCCTTTGCGTCCCGCGCCGCAGTATCGGGCGAAGGTTCCTATAGAGATGGGCTCGAGTTACGACGCGCAACGGAACGAATTTTGCGCCTACGTCCTGCACGAATCGGAGACGCCCTACGGTCTCTTGCTCGGCAACTTCAAGACCTACGCGCAATCCACCGCCAAGGGCGGCGTGCGCGGTCTGTGGGACGCGGAGACCGACCAAATTATCTTTGGAACCCATCACATTGCGTACCGGCTCGGCGATCGGACGTACTTCCCGCATCAAATCGAGCGGGATCTCACGTTTCTGCCGTACGCGCAGATCTCTGAATTCACGCTCGAACATCGCATCCACGTAACCGAAGCCTTCTACGTCCCGCACGGGCGTGGATTCGATCGCGCGGTTTCGTTCGTCGTTGACGTAACGTTCTATAACCCCGGCGCCCAGGACGTCGACGTTGCGCTCTTCCCGTGGGCGATGCTGGTCGGCCAGCGTTTCTATGGTGAGCCCGAGCACGAAGTGCGGGCCTGGAACGACGGGCGCTTCATCTGCTCGAAGAATCTCGAAACCGGCGGCGAGCGCTGGTGGGGCGGCTCGCGCACTCCGGTCGCCGTCCAGCTCGCGCTGCGCGAGCAGGTCTTGCTCGAGGCGATGCGCCGCGCGACGCTCGCGAAGGAAGAATCGGTGCAAACGCTCGGCGACGTGACGCCGCAACAGGCCGAACTCGTCAGCCGGCGCATCTTCGGCGCCTTCGAGTACCGGATTGCGGTAGCGCCGGGCGCGCGCGAGTCGCTTCGTTTGGCGGTCGTCTACGACACCGGCGAAACTGAGCGCAGCCGGCCGGTCCTGGAGGCGCTGCTTCGCGATCAACGCGCGCTCCACGACACGCAAGGATATTTTACCGATCGCCTCGCCGACGCGCGCTTCCTGACACCCTCGCCGGAGATCAGCCGGGGCGTGGCCTGGGCTAAGGCCAACATGCTGCGCATCGTCAAGGAGTATCCGCACGGCTGGGGTGCGACGAACTCGCCACCGTCGGATATTCTCGTCTCAAGGGACACGTCGTGGCTCGTTCATGGGTTCGATTACTTTTGGCCCGAGTTCAGCCGCAATGCGCTCGAGGTCTTCAATCGGGCGATCGAAGACAGCGGCCTGATGATCGAATACATCCGGGGCGTCAGCGGCTACAAGACCGATTACGATCTCAACATCAACGACGACACGCCGCTGCACCTCATCGCGATGCTCCACCACTACAATGCAACCTTAGATGACGCTTGGGTCCGCGAACGCATCGGCATGATCGTAAAACTGACGGATTACATGCTCACGCAACGGGACGCGCACGGTTTGATTTCGTGCCGCGCTAAAGGCGTGGATCTCTACGGCATCTCGTCGTGGCGCAACATGATTCCGTACTATACGCTCGACGGCGCGGTAACCGAGATCAACGCCGAGGCGGTCTTCGCCCTCGAAGCCGCGGCGATGCTTTGTGCCGTCGTCGGCGACAACGAACATTGGGAGCGGTACGGCGCCGAAGCCAAAAAGATGCGCGAAGCGATGATGGATTATCTCTTCAACGACGATACCGGCGCGTTCGTCCTCAACTACGACAGTGAGGGCAACTACCAAGACAACTTCACGGCCGACGAGATCTTCCCGGTGCTCTTCGGCATCGCGGATGAGTCCCAGCGCCGCGCGATCCTCGCACGCCTGCAGGAGGCCGACTTCGTGACGCCGGTCGGGCTTCGCACGATTTCTACCGCCGACGCATGGTACTTCCCGTCGTACGGGTCCGGATTGCTCGGCGGAATTTGGCCCGATCTCACCCTCTGGTGTGCTGTCGCGTTGGCGCGCAACGGCATGACCGATGCCGCGGTGCATTTCCTGAACATCTCATACGCGGCGATGGAAGGCGGAAGCCCGCGCAATACGGTGCCGGGAGAGTTCGCCGAATGGTTCGACGGTGGCTCGTTAAGCAATCGCGGAATGTACCTGTCGCCGTGGACCGGCGCAAAATATCTTTGGTCGGTCGCGGAGACCGTCGGTGGTTTGAACGGCTATCGCACGAGCGGAAGACCACACTTGGCGCCGTTGCGTCCGAAAGGATGGCACTGGGTTGCCGCGGCGCGGGTGCATTGGGGCGGGCGTCGCTGCACGTACGTCGTGGACTTGCGGAACGACACGATTTACGGCGACATGCCCGAGCTTTCGGCGGAGGAGCCGTTCACGTGCATCTATGCGGGTCGCGACGTCAGCGACGAAGTGACGACGTCGCCCGTCGAAGTTGGAGCGATTGCTTTCGAAGACGAAGCCGGCGCGGTGCGGATTTTCGTCGGCAACCTCCTCGATCGAGCGCGCAACGTCATGCTCGAATTTCGCGGACACAGCGCGCGTATGGAGATGGCGGCCGGCGAGCTCCGTGAGGTCCACTTGATCGGCAAGCCGAGCGATCGGCGCGCGCGCGCCGCCAAACTCGACGTCGTTCGGCCGCTCGCGCGCGTATGAGCCGCTGATGCATCCCTCGACGCGAATGCCGACGATTCTGCTGGCCGTGGGTGCGGCGGTGCTGTTGATCGCCGTTGCGATCGGCGAGCGCATGGGCGATCGCGTCATCGGTCAGGCGACCGAACAGGCGCTGCAGTCGGTCGGTCCGATTTCCCTGAGTGCCTCCCCAAATGGGTCGCCGCAACCGTACGGGCCGGACTGGAAGCGATCGCAGGCGCTGTCGGCGGCCGGCGATCCCCGCTTCCCGGATCCGAGGGTGCCGCCGCAGCCGCTGCCGACGCCGCTCCCGACGCCGAAACCGCGACCCACGCCGAAGCCGACGCCGACGCCCAATCCGAATATTCCGATTTGGCGCCAGAAGCCGCTGCCGACCGTCACACCCTCGGAGGTGCCGGCAGCAGAGGGCTCGGCCGTACCGTCGGCGCCGGCGGCCCAAGGCTCGACCGCGCCCAACGCGACGACCCCACCAAACCGGCTGTTATTATAGAGTGATGGAAAGCACAGGAACGGTTACCGTTAAGCGCGGGCTCGCGCGAATGCTCAAGGGCGGGGTCATCATGGACGTCGTCACGCCCGAACATGCGGCGATCGCGCAAGAAGCGGGGGCGGTGGCGGTCATGGCGCTCGAACGCATTCCCGCGGACATCCGCGCCGCCGGCGGCGTAGCCCGGATGAGCGCCATCGAACTCATCCGCCGGATCATGGATGCTGTGACGATACCCGTCATGGCGAAGGCGCGAATCGGCCACTTTGCCGAGGCCCAAGTGCTGCAGCAGCTCGGCGTCGACTATATCGACGAATCCGAAGTACTGACACCCGCCGACGACAAGTACCACGTTGACAAGCATGCCTTCACGACGCCGTTCGTCTGTGGAGCGCGCGATTTGGGTGAGACGCTGAGGCGGATCGCCGAAGGCGCGGCGATGATTCGGAGCAAGGGAGAGGCCGGGAGCGGCAACATCGTCGAGGCGGTGCGCCACATGCGCGCGATCGGCGACGCCATCGCCGAGTTGCGCGTCGTTCCGAAAGAAGAGCTCGTCGCGCGTGCGCGCGACCTCGGCGCGCCGTACGAGCTCGTATCCGAGGTTGCACGGGATGGAAAGCTGCAGGTCGTGCTGTTCTGTGCCGGCGGCGTCGCGACGCCCGCCGATGCCGCATTGATGATGCAGCTGGGCGCGGAGGGCATCTTCGTCGGCAGCGGGATCTTCAAGTCGAAGGATCCGGCCCGGTTCGCGCGGGCGATCGTCGATGCGACGACGCATTTCAACGAACCCGCGGTGGTGCTGGAAGCATGCCGCTCGCTCGGCGTTTCCGAAGCGATGAAGGGACTCGACGTGCGGCAGTTGAGCGAAGCCGAGCTGATGGCTCATCGTGGCAATTAATGTCGGCGTTCTCGCGTTGCAAGGAGACGTCGACGAACACATTTCCGCGTTCGAGCGCGCCGGGGCTCACGCGCGACCGGTAAAGACGCCGCGCGACCTCGCCGCAGTCGACGCGTTGGTGATACCGGGCGGCGAATCGACGACCGTGATGAAGCTGCTGACGCGATTCGGCCTCGAGAAACCGATCGTCGAGCGCGTGCGCGCCGGGATGCCGCTCTGGGGCACGTGCATGGGGATGATCGTCGCAGCGCGGGACGTCGCCGATCTCGATCAGCCGACGCTGAATCTGATCGACGTCACGGTTCGGCGCAACGCCTTCGGGCGCCAGAACGATTCAGCCGAACTTGCGTTGCCGATCCCTGCGCTCGGCGAGCCGGCGTTTCCCGCGATCTTCATTCGAGCGCCGTGGGTCGAGCGGCATGGCCCTGCGGTCGAGTTGCTGGCCGAGCGAGATGGCCACGGCGTTATGGTTCGTGAACGAAACGTGCTGGTCACCGCGTTTCATCCCGAATTGACGGCCGACGACCGCGTTCACCGCTACTTCCTCCGGATGGTTGAGCAAGGGAAGGGTTCCGCCGCCGCGTAAGTCAGAGCCGAGATGGCTACTGAAGCCGCCTCCGAGCAAACGCAGGGAGGATTTCAAGGCCAGATCCCGCCCGTCGAGCCTCTGCTCAGCGAGGTTATCACGACGCTCGCGCTCGCCGCGCACGCGTATCTCACCGAAGCAGAAGGACGCGAACCGGATCATCAGTCGGCCGAGGTCGCCATTGACGTTGCGAGCTCCGCATTCGAGCGCGTCAGAGAAAGGTTACGACCCGAACAGCGGTTAGCGATAACTCAAATGCTAACCGAAACGCGACTCATGTTCGTTCGGAAGCGAGGCACCTAGGAAAGATGCCTCGTTTTAATCACGCATGACCGAAGTGCTCGTGCTCAACTCCACGTACGAGGCGTTGAACGTCACGAGCTTTCAGCGCGCCGTGAAGTTGATCTTTGCCGGCAAGGCGGAGATGCTGCACGGCCGCGAGCATATTCTCGCGTCGCCGACGTTCGAGATGCGCATGCCGTCGATCATCCGAATGCTCTACTACATCCGGCGTCCGCTGCAGAAGGTCGCTCTGACGAAGAAGAACGTACTGATACGCGACGATCACACGTGCCAGTACTGCGGCATGCACGGCGAGCGATTGATGACCGTCGACCACGTGATCCCGAAGAGCCGAGGCGGCGAATCGACGTGGGAGAATCTCGTGTGCGCCTGCATGCGCTGCAACAACCGAAAGAACAACCGCATGCCGCAGGAAGCGAACATGTCGCTGAAGCGCAAGCCGCGACAGCCGAAGTACATTCCATGGATTCAGATAAAGCGCAACACGCTGCCCGACGAATGGGGTAAGTTCCTCTTCCTGTACAACGTTTCGATCGAAGAACGCATCGAGACGTAGCCGGCGGCCCAAGCCATTCCGCTGCAAAATCGAGTCACGCCGTACGGCGATGTCGTAGCGCTGCCGGGACGCGGCTCGATGATGGGCAATCGCGGGATTCTGCACGACGACGCCCGGCGGGTCGTGCGGCCGTGGCAGGTTCGGCGCTGGATCGCGTGCGTTTTGGAGTTCCGCGGCCGGCGTCGCAGCGTGATGCACCCCCGCCGTTACACGGAGCTCTTTTTTCTCGACGAGGCAACCGCGCTCGCCGCCGGACATCGTCCCTGCGCCGAGTGCCGCAACGCAGATTACAAGCGTTTTCGCTCGATCTGGGAAGTGCATTTTGGCGAGC
>DASRSZ010000013.1:0-33801 GCA_035656195.1 Candidatus Cybelea sp. | reverse complement strand
CGCGCTAGATTGAAACGATCTTCGATGAACTTCAGGATGCTGCCATGCTCGTACTGAACGTGCGAAACGTAACCGCGTTTTGCATACGGTGAGATAACGAGGAGCGGCACGCGAAAACCTAGGCCGTCGAAGTCGACGTACGGTGGCTTCACGTGATCGTACCAGCCGCCCCATTCGTCCCACATGATGAAGATCGCCGTCGAGCTCCAGAACGGGCTCTCGCCGATCGCATTGACGACGTCGGCCACCCACTGGGGACCAGTTGGGCTTCCGAAGGCGGCGTGGTCGGAGTTAGAAAACGTCGGCGTGACCCACGTGACGTCGGCGAGCTGACCACGCGCGACGTCAGAAATCACGCGCGCCGACGAACCGATGACGTTCTCGTTCCAGTCGGGTCCATATCGAATGTGATGAATCGAGCCATACGCATTCCATTGTCCGGTTTTGAACGCGCTATACAGCCTCCAGCTTAGGCCTGCCGCATCGAGCTCGTCTCCGAGCGTTCGATAGTCCTGGCACACCGAGATGTTCGGACCATACGTCCGCTCATCGGTGAGCGTGCCGATCACGTTGCCGGGTATCCCGCATCCCCAGCGGGAGCCTGGATAATCGACGGCGCGGTTCGCTTGGCCGGCGATCATATATTGATGCGAAACGTAGCTGAGATCGATGTGTGACGTGAACATTCGATCGGCTATCACGTATGCGTGCGCCATTTCGAAATAGATCTGAGTCTCCGCGTGAGGCACGTAGCCGTACTGTGCATGCGGTGGGCAGCGGCCGGAGCAAAGGACGAGTTCGCGGTTGAAACCGTCCATGCGGCAATCTGTGCCGGGAATCGCTCCGTCTCCGTCGCACGCGCGAAAATACGACGGGGACGAGTGCTCGATGTCGTAGCCGGCGGTGAACGATATCGGCGCGAGCCGGATCGTATGTCCGTGCGAATCCTTTCCGGTTGGGCTCGTGTCGGCGCCCGGATAACCCTGAAAGAGGTTATCGAAGCTTCGGTTTTCTTGCATGATCCAGACGACGTGCTTGATCTTGAAGATGCCATTTGGCGTGTGGGCCGAAGGAATCGGCGCGCTTTGAGAGCCGCTGCATGCCGCACAGGCGAGCAGCCACGCGAGGATTGGCGGCCTTCCGCCCATTGCGGACATTAGCAGGACTTCAGGCCGAAGTTGGGTCCGGTGGCTCCCTGCGCGTAACGACACGTTTGCTTCATGGTGAATGTGCCGTTATCGTTCGCACAGCCACTCTCGACGGTATATGAGCCAGTCAAGCTGTGCGATGCATACGTCGCGGTTTCCGAAGCCTCGCAGACGCCGCCGGTAACTTTCCCAATGGCGCCGCTTCCGGTCAGCGATTTCCCTTTCAGCAGAAACGTTGCGGGTACGATGAATACCGTCGATCCATATACGAACGTTAAAGTGCCACCCACGGAGTTTTGGTATTGAGCCAACTCGCCGTAGATCCGGCCGTTAGCAAAGATTCTATCTGTGACGCTTCCGGCGTACCCGCCGCTGACGTTGAGCGTCGTCGCCACGCTGGCGAGGCCGGTCGCGCCTGCCGGCGCCGAGGCACCGATCGGCGCCCCGGCTCCGCCGCCGCCGCAGCCGGTCGCGGCACTAACAGCGAACGCGAGCATAAGGGCCGTGCGCTTCGTGTTGAAATTGTACATCAGGCTAGTCCTCCTGATGCAATCGCTAGATCAAAATCGTGAAGATTCTATGAACGATGCGATTCGAGCACGCCATCGCGGCGAACTATGGCACGAAACGCGGCACTACGGCGACTGCGCCGAGTTGGCGTACATGTTGCGCTGACCGGCTCCGGCGTACAAGCGCAACAGCTCGTCAGCGTTGTTCTTGAGGATGAGCGCCGCCTTTCTGTTCCCGGTTTTGAGCTTGACTCGCGCCATGAAGGCGAGCGAACATGCGCGCATCCGATTGTTGCCGGCCCGCTCCGAAAGATTCTCCGCCTCCACGGCGAGGTCGAATGCATCGGCGATACGCCCGAGCTTAAAACTTGCGTTTGCCTGTGCCTGAATTGCGCGTGGTAACGCGATAGAACGTGCCGGCGCGCAAGCACGGGCTTTCGTTGCGTATTCCATCGCCGCCGCGGGTTGCTCGTTCGCCGCACAAAAGAGTGCGGCTTCTAAGGACAGATACGGCATCTCTAACGTTTCCGTCATCGCAGCGATCGTTCGCGCTAACTGCAAACCCTCGCCGGGATTCGCCATAGTTGTGACCCACGCTCGCTCGATGGCCATCCGCAGGACCTGATGATTGAACCCCAGCCGCTGTGCGGAGGCATAGGCTTTTTCCAGCAACATCAACGCACTCTTGAAGCGCCCGGCAAAGCTTTCCGTTGCGGCTTCGATCGAGGCGAGGTCGAAAGTGACTTCGGAACCGGCATCGTTTGAGCCGGTCGCGTACTTGCAGCGACGTACATGTTCGACCGCGCTGCCAAGATCACCGACGTGAAGCGCCAGCTCGGCTTGGGCGACCAAGATGCCTCGCAGAAGCTCGGAACGGCGCGCGTCCCTCGATGCCTCGAGATGCGACAGTGCACGGCGTGCGGACGCGAGGCCCGAATTTGCTCGATCGTAGTCCGAGAGTAGGAAATAATACAGACTTCTCGTCAGATTGACGCGTGCTGATCCAATCGCTCGATCGTCGAAACTCGTCAGCAGATTTGCTTCGGCGGATGCGCGCTCGAAACGAACGGCTGCGTCGTCAAAGCGGAGGCGCCGCATCGCGCAATCCGCGGAGAGCAAGAGCGCTCTGAAACGCGTATCACCCGCCGGCAGTGATGCGCACAACTCTCCGGCGATTCGGTCGGCCGACTCCAAGTTACCGGCCTCTACCGCAAGATACGCTTCGTTGAGCACGAACTGCTCTCGACTGGGCTGCACGATGACGTTGCTCGTAGCGGCTAACGGCCCCAGCTGCAATAGCGCGCTAAGTTCGTCACAAAGAAACTTCCGCTCGCGAAAAAATTGCCGCCGCGATACAAAGAGCTCGGCTGTTAGTGAGGACCAGTGCTCGCCCCCAAGAATGTGTCGCGCGAATATCTGGCGGAGTCGACGCGCTCGTTCCGTCTTCGACGCGAGCATCGGTCCGGCGCAAATGCCATCCACGAGGTGACTCAGCCGATCGTGCAGCTCGCGCACGAGGAGCAGTTCCGGCAAAACTCCCGCGGCCTCGCCGATTGCGAGCCATGTCAACGGATTCTCGCGAAGCGACTTTCCGTCTCGCAGATGACGAAAAAAGGATCGGCGGCTATCCGGCATCGTGCTCATACTTTCTTCATTCCCTTGATGTACCGTGCATGAAAACCCTTCACCAATCGTTTCACAAGGAGAGTTCACGACACATGTTTAGAAAACCGCTTGGAATCACGGCGCTGGCCGCTGCAATAGCGATGGTCGCGTGCAGCGGCGGCGTCGGCGGTTCCGGCGCCGGCGGTTCCGGCGGCGGCGGACTCTACGGACCGCCACCGACAAGCCCACCGCAACAGTCAAACCTGCCGGTAGTGCAAAAGATCGCAAGCAAACCCGGTTTCGCCAATCCGGCGAATAATCGCACGCTGTATTTCTTGGACGTCGACACGCCAACCGGCGCAAAGTGCACCGGCGGCTGCCTTAGCGTTTGGCCGGTGATCGCTCCGAGCAACGGCGCGCACGCCCAGGGCGGCTTCGCGATCATCACACGTTCCGACGGTACCGGCATGCAGTGGGCTTACAAGAATCATCCGCTGTATATGTACGGTGGTGATACGGGGCCCGATCAAGCCAATGGCGAGGGCATACCGCTCGCGGGCGGCCACTGGCACGTCGCGCGTCCGACAACGTAGACGCAGTGAATTGGAGTCCCGAGACGAAAGTCCGGGACTCCAACTCGTGAATGATGGTCAATGGCGATGCGGTGCCGTTCTCGTACCGATTTCGGGAAGAGTTCCTCGAAGCGTCATATTTGTCGAACGAGCGCCACATTTACGCCGTCATCCAGGGCAGATTGGCTTTCCGGGCGGAATCGCGGAGCCGATCGACGCCGGAGATCCAGTCAGGACGGCATTGCGCGAGTTCTCGGAGGAGCTCGGCGTCGGCGCCGAACGCGTTAGGATCGTTGGTCGATTGCCCGACCGGCAACAAGTCTCAAATCGCTTCGTTATCACGCCGATCGTCGGGGTGCTCGACCCGCAAACGCGCTTTTCTGTCGACGGCGAGGAGGTCGTTGGCGTAATTACGGTGCCCTTAGAGGCGCTCGTCGCGAATGGTGCCATACGTGAGGGCGCCTTCAATTATGAGGGTCGACGCATCTGGGGCTTCACAGCCAGAATTCTGAAGTCGTTCGTCGATGCGTGGAACGAGCCGGCGTCGGCACTGCGCGCCGCGGTCGAATCGGCAATCCAGGAAGGGCCGGGGCGCTCGCCGTTTCAAAGATAGGCTTTTTGTAGGGAGGGCGCCGCGTAATTACCGGCTCGCGATAGAAGGCGCCCCTCTCGGCGACCACGATCTCCATGCGACGTTGCTCCGAAAGCGAACGCCTTCCTATTTATGCCTGGTGCAATCGAAAGCTACCTGCAACATGGCGGGGCGGGCCGCTGGAGTATCTATCTACATTGGCGGTCCAATGATAATCCAGGTCTTGCCTTTATAACTCTGGACCATGACCACCATCCCGGATGCACCGCTTCCGACGAGGAACGCGTCTTCGGTCTTCTCCATGCCGGGTTGCGCCATTTCCTGAGCACCCTTGAGATGCGCCTTATACCAGGCTTTTACTTTTGCGAAATCATCGGATGTAACATAGGTCTTGGCATTTGCCGGCGGAGCTTTGAGCCCGACGCCAGCGGGACGGGCGCTGGCGACGGCGCCAGGATAGACCGGAGGCGCCGTGCCGCCGGCTGTCGCCGGCAACGGTCCCCAGGCTGTTGCAAAAAACACCGCAAGAAATGCGGTCAGAATAACTTTCATCGTGTCTCCTTTTAGTACGACAACTAGCCCCACTTCTTCCCTAGAGCCTCGATGTCCGACCGGCCTAAGTCTTCCGGCGTCATCGCAATGCGGAAGCGTGTTTTGGCGTTGAACGTAAGGAAAAATGGTTCCGCTAAGCCGGGAACTTCGGATGGGTCGCTGACGTTGACGACGAGCGTCCCGCCACGGCACCCATCGTACTCGGAAAAGTACGCGGCCTCGGGTTTGATGTCCGCGAGAATTTTCTGGAGCTTCTGTCCGGCACTACCGTCTCGAACCGCCGCGTTGAACGGCTCGACCGGAAACTCGACGTGCATGAGCATACGCATAGCTAAAGCCCTCCATTAAATTAAGAATCGCGCTGCGCGTCCAAAGTGCGCGCAGCAAGACGAATGAGGGACATTAGCCAGGCAGGCGAGCCTCCCTCCAGCCCGTCGCGGGCGCGGCTAGCCCGCGGCGGTTGCGAACTAGTTATTTTGAGCGATTCATCGACCGTATACGAACGGGACGTGCGCGGGGGTAATGATCCGAGCGATGTCGCGAACCATAACGCTCGCCACGCCCTCTACCGGCTCGGGCGCCTGATAGGTGATCCACGCGACGATCGTGGTGCCCGTCTGCGGAGAGTAGTAGTCCGCCGTGTTGTACCCGGGGAGCGCGCCGGTATAGCCGTACCACCCCTCACTGCAGGTAATGCCCAAGCCGAACGACGTGTTTCCCAAAAACGGAATGCAGTTGATGAGGTCGCGATAGGTCGCGGCTCCGCTAGCCTTACCGGTCGCATAGAGCTTGATCCAGCGACGGATGTCGCCCATATCCGAGAGCATCGCGCCCGCCGACCACATGAACGCGACCGGAACGGTGTTGCTCACGTCTCGCCAGTTACGCTGCTTGTCGAGTGTGTAGCCGTGCGCCCACGGGCCGGGCATAGCTTCGGTCAGCGGAAACGAGGTGTGCGCCAATCCGAATGGTTCCAACAGCCGCTTGCTAATCTGATTGCCAACCGCATCGTGTGTAATGTTTTCGATGATGAGGCCTAGAAGCAAGTAGTTGGTATTGCTATAGCGGTAGCCTTTATTGGGCGCAAAATACGGCTTCTGCTTCACGGCCCATCCGACGAGCACGCGCGGGCTGAAGTCTTTCGGCACGTTCCAGTTCAGCTGTGCGAATTGCGGTGTATCGTACGCCTCGAAGAGCCCGCTGCGCATATCGCAGAGCTCGCGTACCGTGATGTTATTGGCGTTCGGGATCGTAACGCCTAGCGAGAAACGGCTGAGCGGATCGTCAAGGCTGAGCCTCTTCTCGCCAACCAGCTGCAGCAGAACGCCGACCACGAACGTCTTGGTGTTGCTGCCGATCCGAAAGTGATCGGCGACGGTGAGTGGTGCGCGCTTTTGCAGATCGGCGTACCCAAAGGCGCGGACGAAGCTGCGTCCCTTTCCGTCCCAGACGCCGACCAGCGCGGCCGGCAGCGGTGTCCGCCCACCGAAACGCTTGCGATCCTTTTCGATGGCAGCAACGATCGCGGATTGAACGGCGGGACGCGCCACCGATATCGCCTCATCGGCAAGACCGGCGCTGGGCGGCAGAAGCGTACAGCAGTAGGTAAACGCGACGAACGCGAGCGCGTATTTACGCACGGCAATCCTTTTGGGCTGAGTCAGTCTGCAGCCCTGCTATGCCGGCAGTGTGGCGTCTCACGTTGTGCCAAATGGAGTGCGCAGCCGCTACGGCGAATCAGCCGCTCGTGATAATGCTGCGATCGCTCGTTCTGGCGGCTGCGCTGTTATTAGGCGCGGCGCCGCCGGTGCACCACAGCCACTACCTGTTTGTGTGGGCGATGGAAGTTCCCCATCCCGGTCGCGCGTTCATCGCCGCGTTCGACGTTTCGTCCGGCGTGTCACCATTCGGTAAGCTCGTCGCGATGCTCCCCGTCGATAAGGGCGCGATGATGGTGCATCACACCAACTACGCACTGCCGGCGAACGACGTCCTTTTTGCCAACGATTGGCTCGCCGATCGCACGTACACGTTCGATCTTCGCGATCCATTGAGACCGCGGCTTATCGCGCAATTCCGCAACGCAGGTCCGTATATGTATCCGCACTCTTTCGTTTACCTACCAAACGGCAACACGCTCGCGACGTTTCAGTACACGCGAGGATTCAACCGCGGGCCGGGCGGTCTCGTCGAGCTCGACAGTCACGGGCGCGTCGTCAAAATGAGCTCTGCCGCCGATCCGCGGGTTGACCCGAATATTCGGCCGTACAGCATGGCCGTCGCCGAAAAGCTTGATCGTGTTGTGACGAGCAGCGCCGACATGATGGGCGCGCAGACCAGCCGCGTCGTGCAGATCTGGAGACTCTCCGACCTGAGACTGCTGCGGACTCTCGCACTGCCCAAGCCGCCGGATTGGTATTACGACAGCGCGGCGGATTCGTCAGAACCGCGCCTGCTCGGCGACGGCGAGACCGCTGTGGTACCGACGTTCCGCTGCGGACTCTTTCTCCTACGGAATCTCGCGGACGCGCATCCAACACTCGAACACGTCTACGATTTCGGCTATCGGCTCTGCGAAGTCCCCGTCGTTGTCGGCAGTTACCTCGTAGAATCGATGCAGAGCGGGCACGCAATCGTGAGCCTCGACATGCACGATCCGGCGCACCCGCGGGAGATCAGCCGCCTTCTTCTGAGTCCCGACGAATATCCGCATTGGCTCGCCGCGGAGCCAGGCGGAGACCGCCTCGTCATCACCGGCTACGGTACCCTTGCGAAGCACGCGCGGTTCGCCAAGATCGATCGCGATACGGGTCAGTTAACCCTCGACTCGGAATCGATCGACTTCACCCGGGCGTGGCCGGACGGCTGGAACGGGGGCGCGATCCCGCATGGCGCCGTGTTCAGTAACGAGTAGGCGCACCTCGTACGTTTCGGTACGCCGGCTCGGCTACGATGGGCCTATGATGATAAAAAATGCCGCCCCCGCTATCGTGTTTGCCCTGTTTACGGCCCTGCCGGCGGCCGGCTCGGCCGCGACGATCCCTCAAATAGTCGGCAGCCCCTCGAGCTACGACGGCCGCCACGTCGACGTGAACGGCACGGTCGAGCACTTGGAACGGAACGTTTCGCACCAGGGGAATCCCTACGTGACGTTCTCGCTTTGCTCGCACCAGTGCATCCCTGTTTTCGCGTATGGGAATCCGAACGCGCACAACGGTCAAACGATCACGATACACGGTAAGTATGAGATGGTTAACCACATCGGTGGATACACGCTTCACAATGGAATCGAAGCCGATGGCGGCCCCAACGATTCTCAGGGACCTTGCGATTAAGCCGTTGCCATCGGCGGTAAGTGGCCGCCGCCAGTCCGCCAGGCACCCCTCTGAGACCAAACCGCATTATCCTTTCTCGGAGGTGCCGCGACACCGATAAGCAAATTCCCGTTCGGGTCGAACGACGTCAGGAGACGTACGCGCATGACAGGCGGCCTTGCTATCGACCTCGCGGTGATCGTCATCGCCGTGCTCGTCCTCGTTTCGCTTGCAAGCCGCTTCAACGTGCCCTATCCCATCTTGCTCGTTTTGGGCGGCATCGGCCTTGGTTACATTCCTGGGCTGCCGCCGCTCGAAATGCCTCCGGCCGTCGTTTTGCTTATTTTTTTGCCGCCGTTGCTTTACTGGGAGAGCGTGAGTGCGCCCACGAGTGAACTGTTCTCACCGTCGGGCCTCTGGTGGCTACTGCAGCTCGCTTTCGGCCTTGTTGTGGTCACCACACTCTCGGTGGCCGCCGTCGCGCACGCGCTTATCCCGGCGATGGCTTGGGCCACTGCCTTTGTACTGGGTGCGATCGTTTCTTCGACGGACGAGGTTGCATTTGCGCCAATTGTCGAGCGCCTTCGCATTCCGCGTCACGTTGTAGCGACAATCGAAAACGAAAGTCTCGTAAACGATGCAACGTCGCTCGTTCTTTACGGCATCGGGGTTACAGCCGTCGTAAGCGGCACGTTTTCCATGTCGCACGCCTTAGGCGCACTCACGCTCTCGGTTATTGGCGGCGCGGCGATCGGAATCGCGGCCGGCTTCATCGCGATCGCCGCATGGAGCTTGACAAAAGAGGACTCGCTGCAGTCGATCATCTCGTTGATGACGCCGTATGTGGCGTACTTGCCGGCGTGGTATCTCGGTGCTTCAGGTGTGCTTGCTGCCGTAGCGGCGGGATTCACTGTGACCTCCTACATACCGAGGGTTCTCACGCCTCAGGCGCGGTTGAAAGTTAGCGGATTCTGGGTGACGATCGTGTTCGTGCTCAACGCATTCATCTTTGTCTACGTGGGCATGCAGTTTCGCGGTATCCTCGCTTCGCTGTCCGCCTCTCCATTGCAGCTGCTCGCGTACGGGGCTGCGATCAGTGCGACATGCATCATTGTGCGGCTCATTTGGGTCTTCGCGCAGGGTTTGCTTCCGCAGACGAATGAGCCGGAGCACGAATCCGGAAAGGCCGATTGGTCGCACGTCGCGGTATTGGCGTGGTCCGGCATGCGGGGCGGAGTTTCCCTCGCCGCAGCCCTGGCGATTCCACTGGAAACGGCGGCCGGTCCGTTTCCGGATCGCAGTCTCATTATTTTCCTGACGTTCTGCGTGCTGCTCGCGACGCTCGTCGGTCAGGCCGGAACACTGCCGCTGCTGCTGCGTTGGTTGAACGTGCGCGATGATGGCGCCGCTACGCGCGAGGAACGCGTCGCGCTGGCGCATACCGCGAAAGCGGCGCTCAATCGCCTCGACGAATTGGCGCGGCGTGACAAATTACCGGTTTCGTTGTACGAATTTTTGAAGGGTCGCTTTGGAAACCGATGGAGTGAATTTTCAATGGGAGGGCGCGGCGGCCTTGCTGCGCAGCAGTCCGACCTGTACCGTCATGTGACGCGTGAGCTGCTGGAGGCGCAACGTCAATCATTAATCGACCTAACGCAGAACGGCAAGATCGATAACACGGTGATGCGACGAACCCTGCGTTTACTCGATCTGGAGTCGGAACAAATCGCGATGCTTGAGTCGACTGGGCACGCGGACATCGACGAACCCTAGCCGTACCAGTGTCTTGGCTGAATGGGTTTACGGGCCGGAGTGGAAGCTGCAGACCCTGCTCTGAAAGGAATAATGCAATGCCCAATCCATTCGTCCATGTAGAGTTGGCGACCAACGATCTCGGCAAGGCCCGGGAGTTCTACCAGAATCTGTTCGATTGGAGGCTCGAGGATATGCCGACGGGTGATGGCAATACGTACACGATGGTCGAAGTCGGCGAAAACGATTACGGCGTCGGTGGAGGCATGATGAAAGCACCGATGCCGGGAATGCCGTCGAACTGGATGGCGTATGTCTCCGTCGACGACATCCAAGCGGCCACGGAAAAAGCCAAGTCGCTCGGCGCCACAGTTATCAGAGACATCACGCCCGTGCCCGGGATGGGTTCGTTCAGTATCATCAGCGATCCGACCGGCGCGGTGCTCGGCCTATGGAAGTCCGATCGCCAGGAGTGAAGTATGCGAGCACGGCTTTGAGCGCGTCAGCAGCTCGACGATTAACGGTCTGCTATTGCGCAAGTAACTGCTCGACGTGCTGCCTAAAAACAGTCGGGTCCAATCGCGGGGCGTTCGTCACCGCGAGCTGGTGCATCCAAAAAGCCGGTTTCGGCGGCATCGATCCAACCCAACGCGCGCCCTTTCCGTAGAGAAAATACACGTCCCAGGCCGGCCCGCCCTCGATTCCCAACTGTTGAGCATAGGCCTTACCGAGGGCCTCATTGGGATCCCAGTAGTTGCGCACGCGGGGGTCGGGTAGGAGGGCCGTTCCGTATCCGACATCCGACTCGCGCGCTTGCAACTCTGGAACCCAGACGAAGAAGGCTGCGAGATTCTTGGCGGAGAGTCTCGCGAGAACGTCTTGCTGAACTTCGAGAGACCCTCGAAGGCAGAATGGTCAAGTCGGGCTGACGAGGGCGACGATACGCACGCTGCCCGCGCCGCGATTGAAGGCAGCGCGCAGCGGTTCGCCGTCGTCACGCAACACTTGGTAGCTCGAGTTAGCCGCGGCCCAGTGGCCGCAGCCGCTAATTGCAGCCGCCGTACCGCAGCAACCCAAGAAAGCTCGTCGCGTCAGTTCGTTCATTCGTGCGAAAATCCGTAAAGCGCATAGAATAAGGAAAGGATCCAAAGCCCCGCCGCGACCCAGGTTACGATCCGCGCGACACGCAGGCTTGTCGGAATCGCCGGAGCCCCGTCCGGCGCGCAGGCAGTGCGGCGCCGGTAAACTTGGCGGAAACTGAACGCGAGCATCAGCGCGGCGAATAGGTCAAGCCAAATCGTGTACGGACGCAGCATGGCAATTGTAATTAGCCCGGTCGCGCCAAGCACCGGAAGCAGTAGAGGGGCAAGCGACGGACCGACACAGCATGCCGCGGCAACCCCTGCCGTCAGAGCCGACCCGCTTGCGATGCCGGCGGCGCCGACCGCCGCGGCGGTCTGTCGGGAGCTCACCGCTCGGGAATCCGCACGCATGTAGCGATGCGCTGAGCGTTGTCACCGACGATCGCGCGCGTGAGCCGAAGAACGTCGCGCAGGCGCGCGTCGGTAATGCGGTAGATGACGCTACGGCCTTCTCGCTGGGCGCTCCCGTAAGGGTGTGATGTCGCCCCGGATTTCGCGCTGCGCTCTCGTGAGAACCTCATAGCAACTTTCCCTCGACACAGGTTGGTGTCACAAGTGCACGCCGTCACGTGTTAAACGCACGTATCACTGACAGGAGGTAAGCTCCGATGAACTCCATTCAGCGCCGCGTCCTGTTTACGGTAACGCTGGCCCTGGTAGCGGCCGTCGCTCAGCCCGTCCCCGACTGGGCGACGAGTATTCCTTACGAACGAATGGCTCCGCTCAACGGGTACCTCGTGGCGAGTCATCAAGCGGAGATCGACCTCGCGCGAAGCGCTGCACCTCCGGCGATATCGCTCCACGCGACCGTCCTCGTGCTCAGCCATCGCGGCTACGAGACCGCGGAAACGGGCACCAACGGCTTTACCTGTCTCGTCGAACGATCGTGGATGTCGCCGTTCGACTCGCCCGAGTTCTGGAATTGGAAAATGCGCGGGCCGATCTGCTACAACCCGCCGGCGTCGCGCACCGTCCTGATCTACACGCTCCGGCGGACGGATCTGGTACTGTCCGGGCTAAACAAATCACAAATCCTCGATCGCATCAAAACTGCGGTTGCCAATAGACAGCTGCCGACGCCAGAGCCGGGCTCCATGTCGTATATGATGTCTAAGAGCGGCGATCTGGGCGATGGCATCGGACCGTGGATGTCGCACTTGATGTTTTACGCTCCTAAAGCAGATGGCGCTAAAGACGGCGCAAGCTGGGGCGCGGACTTGCCGGCGTCGCCGGTCATATTCGACAACTCGCGCCGTGTCGTGCCAGAGCCCGAAACGATCTTCATGGTTCCCGTCGCTCATTGGTCTGACGGACATCCGGCGCCGCTATCTAGCGCAGGATAACGTTTCGATCGCTAGTCGGTCACGGCGAGGTCGAACCGATCTAGGTCCATAACCTTTTCCCACGCGGCCACGAAGTCCCGAACGAAGTGATCGCCTTCGACGGCATAGACCTCGGCGATCGCGCGGAGCTGCGAATTTGCGCCGAAGATAAGGTCGCAGTTCGTGCCAGTCCACATGACCTCGCCGGTTCGCCGGTCGCGACCCTCGTACGTGTAGTCGCTGCCGGCCGGCTGCCATTTCGTCGTCATGTCGAGGAGGTTCACGAAGAAGTCGTTCGTCAGCGTGCCCGGCCGCTTCGTGAAGACGCCATGTTTGGACCCTCCCGCGTTCGCGCCGAGCACGCGCAGGCCGCCGACGAGCGCGGTCATCTCCGGAGCGGTCAGGGTGAGCAGCTGCGCGCGGTCGAGGAGCCGCTGCTCGGGCGAGCGTGAATGTCCGCCGCCGAGGTAGTTGCGGAACCCATCGGCAGTCGGTTCCAACACGGCGAAGGAATGCGCGTCGGTGTTCTCCTGCGTCGCATCTGTGCGCCCCGGCGCGAAGCTCACCCTCACATCGTAGCCGGCACTCTTCGCGGACTGCTCGATCGCTGCGTTGCCGCCGAGGACGATGGCGTCGGCGAGCGACACCTTCTTGCCGCCGGATAGCGAGGCGTTGAAGTCCGCTTGGACCTTCTCTAATGTCTTCAGAACCCTCGCCAACTCCGCGGGCTGATTGACGGCCCAATCTTTCTGCGGCGCGAGACGAATGCGCGCACCGTTCGCGCCGCCGCGCTTGTCGGTGCCGCGGAACGTCGCTGCCGACGCCCACGCGGTCGTGACCAGTTGCGACAGCGTGAGCCCAGAAGCAAGAATACGGCCTTTGAGTGCTGCGATATCCTGGTCATCGATCAGCGGATACCCGACCGCGGGCACGGGATCTTGCCAGAGCTGCGGCGCGGCCGGTGCTTCCGGACCGAGATAACGAGAGATGGGACCCATATCGCGGTGCGTCAGCTTGTACCACGCCTTGGCAAATGCGTCTGCAAACTCTTGCGGGTTTTCGTGGAAGCGCTTCGAGATCGGCCCGTAGATTGGATCGACCTTCAGGGAGAGGTCAGTCGTGAGCATGGTCGGCGCGTGTTTCTTTGACGGATCGTGCGCATCGGGAACGGTTCCGGCGCCGGCGCCGTCTTTCGGCTTCCACTGATACGCACCGGCTGGGCTCTTCGTCAGCTCCCACTCGTAGTTGAAGAGGTTATCGAAATAGTTGTTGCTCCACTTCGTGGGCGTCGCGGTCCAGGCGCCCTCGAGACCACTCGTGATCGTGTCATCGCCGCTGCCGCTGCCGAACGTATTGCGCCACCCGAGGTTCTGCTCTTCGATGCCGGCACCCGCCGGCCCGAAGCCGACGTACTGCCTCGGATCGGCAGCACCGTGGGTCTTGCCGAAGGTGTGGCCGCCCGCGATGAGCGCGACGGTCTCCTCATCGTTCATCGCCATGCGGCCGAACGTTTCGCGAATATCGATCGCCGCAGCGAGCGGGTCGGGCTTCCCGTTGGGGCCTTCCGGGTTCACGTAAATCAGACCCATCTGCACGGCCGCGAGCGGCTTTTCGAGATCGCGTTCGCCGGTGTAGCGCTTGTCGTCGAGCCAGGTGTCTTCCGGACCCCAATAAATGTTTTCATCGGGTTCCCACGCGTCTACACGGCCGCCGGCGAACCCGAACGTCTTGAATCCCATCGATTCGAAGGCGCAGTTCCCGGCCAGGATCATGAGATCGGCCCACGAGATCTTCCGGCCGTACTTCTGCTTGATCGGCCAGAGCAACAGGCGCGCTTTGTCGAGGTTCGCATTGTCTGGCCAACTGTTGAGCGGCGCGAAGCGCTGCTCGCCTGAGCCCGCGCCGCCGCGGCCGTCGCCGATGCGGTACGTCCCCGCGCTGTGCCACGCCATGCGAATGAAGAGCGGTCCGTAATGACCGTAGTCAGCCGGCCACCACTCCTGCGACGTGGTCATCAACGCGAAAATGTCCGCCTTGACCGCTTTGAGGTCGAGGCTGTTGAACTCACGGGCGTAATTGAAGTCGGGGCCCATCGGGTCGGAGAGTGCTGACGGCCGGTGGAGCACCGATAGGTCCAGCAACTCGGGAAACCAATCGATGTTTACTCTAGGCCGGACGGGTACGTGTTTTACAGGACAGCCTTGGTCGGCTTCCGACAGCTCAACAATCGTGTTTTCCATCTTGTGCTACTTCTCCGATCCAGGGGGAAGGTGGGTTACGCTCTCAGGCGGAGACGACGGTCTCGCTAACGAAGCGTGTGAAAGTGACATTCACTCTCACAAGGAGCACAGTCCTGCCTCCATCGCTGCCGAAGAACTACCAGTTCATTTACGAAATCGTGAAAGCTAGCGGGATCGGGCGTCATCTCACGCCCTCGGAGATCTACGCGAAAGCGCTCAAGCGGCGGCCGGGTATCGGATTCTCGACCATCTATCGTGCTCTCGGTCGTTTGCGCGATCTCGGTTTGGTCTCCGAGCTCTACGTGCCAGGCGCCGACGGAGCGGCCTACGAGCCGTCGGGGCACCGGCACGCCCACTTCCGCTGCAGCGAGTGCGGAGAGATCGAAGATGTCGCCTACGCGATTCCGCCGCGCACGATTAAGGCGCTCGCCCTGGAGCACGGTTTCGAGATCGAAAGCGAACGCGTGACGTTCGCAGGCCGCTGCGCGGCTTGCAGCGCTTCCTGAATTGAGTGGGAACCCGTTTCGGGTTCCCACCAATGTTCACCGGCTTAAGCTAAACTCTAAGGTCGGCCTCTCGGCGGTCTTCCGCCGCCGCCACCCGGACGACCACCAGACATTCGGCCGGTCGGAACACCACCTCCCGCGGGGCGGGCGCTGTGCACGCTACCGTGCATGTAACCGCCGCCACCAGCACGGCCGCCGCTCATGCCGACATGTCGGTAAGTGCTGCCGCCTTGATGTAGGCGCACGCTATGTATGGCGCCCGACGACGCTTGACTGTGATGTGCCATAGTTGCCGACGCATTGTGATGGGCCGACGAGCTTACGGCGCCGTGCCTCGCTACCGACGCGCTGTGGTGGGCCAACGCGCTAACGGTACCGTGTCTCGCTACCGACGCGCTGTGGTGGGCCGACGCGCTAACGTTACCGTGTCTCGCTACCGACGCGCTGTGGTGGGCCGACGCGCTAACGGTACCGTGTCTCGCCGAGCTCAGCGGTTTCTGTACCGCAGCGATCCGCGGATGTCCGTGATTGACCGACGCGAGCTGGCCATGCGTTCGCGCAGCCGCTCGCACGTGCGCGCGCTGCGTGCTAGTTGCAGCAATGGCGTGCCGGCGCGCCGCGAGTTGCGTAGCCGTCGGTCTTGCGCGGATGCCGCCACGACCACCGTTGAAGCTCACGCGCGAGCCACCGACGACGGTTCCTCTGACGACGGTCCTGCTAACGTATGTATTGCGGATGACCGTGCGGTTGACGTTGACGACGGCGGTGTTGTAGTTGAAAACCCCGCCGGACCAATAGCCGCCGACGAAGCCGGTTCCGAAGTAACCGAAGCCGTAGTTAATTCCGCCGTAGAATCCGACTGTCGGGCCCCAGTAGCCCGCGTTCCAAGCGTAAACGCCGTTCCCGGCGAAGCCCCAGTAACCGGGCGTCCAGTAGTAGCCCACCACCGGCGGCGCGGTCCAATAGCCCGGAACCCAATAGTAGCCGTAGCCTCCGCATCCCCAGTAGCCAGGGATCCATTGCCAATTGGGATACGGCGCCGGCGGCATCGAGTATACCGGCAACGCCGGCGGCGGAGACGCCGCCGCGACGCCGACGGCCCACCCTGGTCCGCCGAAGCCCACGCCAACGCTCCATACTTGCGCCGAGCTGACGGCCGGCACGGCGGCGACAGCTAAAGATGCAATGATTGCGACGAGTGCTCTTTTGATTTGCATTGTAGAGCGTTACCCGCAACGAGGATCGCGCAACCCGCAACTCATCGGATTCTTAGACAACTCGTCGAGACTGTGCACGCCCAAGGCGCGGCATGCTTGGTTCCGCTGGGAAGGAAGCACAATGTTCTGCATTGCATGAGGCTCTGGCGCGTGGGGCAGATGCGCGGACTCGGAAGAGGTGCTTACTGTGGTTCCACTTCGCAAAACGAAGGCGTTCACTGCCGTCGCCATCGCGCAAGAGGTGGTCGGCGCGCGTAACTCAACCCATGAATGACAAGCGCTGGAAGTCAGGTTTACTCGCAGCCTGCGCGCTCGTCTTTGCCGTCGCTCTCTCGTCGATCTTCGATAACTTTGGTTTCGGCGGAAAGCCGTGGTTCGGCTATTGGGACGACGTCATAGCTTTGACCAGTCAGCCATTTGTAGGGCAGGCTACGCAGGTCGTCCCCGGCGGCGGGGGAGCGCGTGCGGGAATCCGTGATGACGATCGCATCGACCTCCGCGAGCACGGCCTCTACGACCGCACGAGCATCGTCTTTCAACCGGTGACGTCAAAAACGGCAACCGTCATCGTTCACCGAAACGGCAAAACGTTCATCGCTCGCGTTCATCCCAGCACGATATATCAAGGCGATGTCGCGATCAAACTACCGAACACGTCGCTCGCGATGCTCGCGTATTTGCTCGCGCTGGCGTGCGCCTTCGTCATCGCGTTGCGCCGGTGGCAGACGCGCGAAGGCCGCTACCTGTGCCTGACGCTGCTCGCTATTTCTGCTGAAACGATTGGCCCGCTGCTGTTGGCAGTACCCGACGGTACGTTGGGCTCATTGAAGTACGCGATATTAGGCGTCGTCGTATGTGCGCAAGCCTTGCTCCCTGTCGCGCTCGCCGCGACGTTCGGAGTCCGATCTCCATGGAGAGTCGCCGTTGAAGCGATCGCAATCATTGCGGCCGCGCTCACGCTCGCCGGCTACGTCGCCGCAACGATCGGGGTGCTGAATCTCTCGATCGACCCGATGCCGTTTATCAACGGTATGTTCTGGCAGATACTGGGCGTCGCGATATTCGTCATCGCAACGATCGCCGTTGCAATCGCGACGGCCACGACGCCGCAAGCCGATCGCGCGCGAACCGCGTGGCTGCTTCTTCCGCTTCCCATCGCGCTCGCGGCATCGGCGCTAGCGACGGTCCTCGAGGAGTTTGCGACGTCGTGGGTCACGTACATGTCGCTCAGCGCAATTTCGAACGGTCTTCTGCTGCTTGGCGCGGGCGTGGTGACGTTCGCGCTGCTCAAGCGTCGAGTACTCGATTTGGAGTTCGTCGTCAGCCGCACGCTGGTCGTGGCAACGGTATCGCTGATCGTCGTCGCGGCGTTCGTACTCTTAGAATGGCTGCTCGGTTCGGCGGTGGCGCACGTAAGCCGTACGACCGGATTGATCGCGAACGGAGGATTGGCCCTCGCTCTCGGTCTATCGCTCAACTACATTCACAAGCGTGTAGACGCATTTATCGAAGCGCTCTTTTTCAGAAAGCGACGGGAAGACGAGCGTGCTCTACTCGATTTTTCGAGAGAGGCGGCGTACGTCACGGACTCCGACGAACTCGTCGATCGCGCGATTGAGACCGTGGAGCACCATACGGACGCCCGCAGCGGAGCGATCCTCCTCGACGGCGCAGGAGCCTATACCGTGGCCCGTTCATTCGGAAACGGCCTTTCCGCCCGCGTCGGTGAGAACGATAGCGCGATTCTAGCGCTAAAAACGTGGCATCGACCGCTGGACCCGCACCATTACTCCACCTCGATGGAAGGCGCGCTCGCGCTTCCGATGCTTGCACGAGGCCGATTGTTGGGCGTGCTGTTGTTAGGCGAGCGCGCCGGTGGAGAAGCTTACGCGCCTGACGAGGTAGAAGCGTTGTCTCAGCTCGCGCATGGCGTCGGCTCCGCGATGGACGCCCTGTCGATTCATGCCGGTGATTCGATCGCCGCTCTGCGCGAATCGCTTGCATCGATCGCGGGCGAGATCGTTTCGTTAGGAACCGCAATTCGGGCGTTGCCCGACTCGATTGCTGCCCAGCTAAGGCGCGAACGCCCGCACTGAGGCGTCGAAACCATCATTGGAGCCGTAACGGCAAGGTGAAGCTGACCTTCTCTCACGGCGCGGCCTTTCAGGATCCCGAAAAGCTTTTCAACGCAATGCTCGAGGGCAACAAGTGGCGAGCGATCGACTTTTTCGAGGGCGACAGGATCAACGAGCGCGCTCTGAAAGCCCTCGTAAAAGAAGCCCTGGCGTACGACGCGTTGAAGGCGAAGAGCTCCGCGAGCAAACGAAAATCCAAACCTCGAAGATCAAAGTAGATTGAGGTTGTACGCGTCGAGCTCGGCGGCTCCAGTTTTATTGACGACAACGCATGAAACACATATGCAATCTCATCGGCCTGCCTATCGATTTCCGGCGCGATGCACGCCCTTGTCGTCCAGGTCCTAGTGGATGGTTATGCCAGTGGGCCCGTTCAAGCCGGTATTCGAGCCGCTGATGGTCCGACCCGGAGCAATATTGCCATTTGCGCTTGAAGCATAGACGGTGACGGTAGAACCGTTTTCGTTTGCGACGTACATGGTCGTCAATTTTATGGCGACGCCGAAGGGTTGGTTCAGCCCCGTGTTCGATCCGATGAGAGTTTGGATCGGCGCGACGTTGCCGTTCGCACCCGCGGCGTAGACGGTCACGCTGCTGTTAAAAAAGTTCGTGACGTAAATTTTGGTTTTCCCGGCCAGGGCGATGCCCTGGGGCTGGCTCAGCCCCGTGTTCGAGCCGGTGATGGTTTGGATTGGCGCGACGTTGCCGTTCGCACCCGCGGCGTAGACCGTCACGCTGTTGCCGCTTGAGTTCGCGATGTAGGTCTTGCCGGTCCCACCCAAGGCGATGCCAATGGGGTAGTACAGCCCGGTGTTTCCGCCGCTGATCGTTCGTATCGGCGCCGCGTTCCCGTTCGCGCCCGCGGCGTAGACGGTCACGCTTTGGCCGTTATAGTTTGTGACATACATGTTTTTGCTGGAATCCAAACCGATGCAAAAAGGATAGAACAGGCCCGTGTTCGAGCCGGTGATGGTACGGATCGGCGCGACGTTGCCGTTCGCGCCCGCGGCGTAGACGGTCACGCTACCGGTGAATGCGGAACCGCCATTCGTGTTCACGACGTAGACATTACGACTGGCATCCAGCGCGACGCCGTAGGGGCCATGCAGTCCGGTGTTCGAGCCGGCGATGGTGTGGAGCGGCTTGACATTCCCATTCGCCGCCTGCTGGTAGACCGTCACGCTAGGCGCGTAGAAGTTCGCGACATAAAGACAGGGCTTGGTCAGACACGCAAACGCTGCCGGAGAAACCGACTGGACCGATGCGGGCTGCAGGGCAAGCGGGTTCGAGGAGTATCCGCCGCAAGCGGACACGCCGAATGCCACCGGGGCAAGCGCTGCGGTTGCAATCACACGGCCGAGGCGACCAATCATAAGGAGCCTCCTTATTAGAGGAAGATCGGGTTCGCGGAAGGCTGGAACGCAAAAGTACTCGTCCGTCTTTAGCCGCGAACGGAATGCCTTCTGGCGTTAGGGTAGCACAAGCGCAAGCCAAATGAAAGGCTCCCCCACCGGCGCCATCGCGAAAATCATAGGGTCAGTTTAACCATCCGGCCCCGCATGTTCGCCGGGTCAAATTTTCCGGCAGGGATTTGCGACGTTTCTTTGCGAGAATGAGCGCGCGGCGTCGACCCGGGTGTTAAAGCCGGCGTACCCCCGCGTTATCGGCAAGACCATCGCCGGGACCGCCAACCGCATACCGAGGCTCGCCAGAGCTAAGGGCACCGCGCGCACTGCCGGACTGCTCATAGCCTCGCGTTCAGGCGCGCCTGATTGGTCTGCTCGCACAAATGTGCAGGATGGCTTATGCATGTTGGCTCAACAAGGTCAGGATGCAATCGCCGGCGCTCGCCGCGGCGAAATGGTACGATTTGCAACGTTGGCCAATATGGCTGCGATGGTGCATCGCCGCACCGCTTTCCGTGCTGCCTGTCGCCGTTGTTTATGTCGTTTACGGCGCCGTCGACCGCTTCGCGCCGGGTGTAGTCTCGGGAATCGCCGGCGTCCTTGCCGCCGGAATAAGCTCGGCGGCGTTCGTGTACTGCGGCAGTACGATTGCACCGCGATTTCGGCGATACGTGCGCTACACGCTCGCTACCGCAGTGGTTACCACCGCCATCTACTATGTTGCAATGGCGTCGCTCGCGGGCTTTGGGATGCCGCCCGTGTGGTATGCGGTGCTTACCGGACTCGCTGCAGCAGCCGGAGTGGTCTGGGCTAGCGCCGCCACGCGAGGGAATTCAACCGAGACCTCCGCTGAAGTGTACGGCTGGATGCCGGACATCCTTCGCTGGCTTGCGTTCATCCCGGTTGCATTCTTATCGTCGCTGTTCGCGGGTTACGGGCTCGGCCTCCCGCTCTTGCTTTTGCGCTTTCACTCGGAGCTCGTTCCGCTCGTTACCACGCCGGTTGTGACGGCCACGTTTGCCGGCGCTGCAGTAGCCGTGGCGCCACGTCACAAGAAAACGGTCGCCCTGATTTTCGGCGCGCTCACCGCGTTGCTCGTAATTCTGCTACTGTGGGGCGGCTTAGTGCGAGCGGTCAACGAGCAGACGCTCTCGGTTTATGCATACCAGAAACCGAACGAACGTGCGCTGCTGATGACCGTTTGGTACGAAATCTTGACGGCAGCCGGTTCCCTCGCCGGACTCGTCATCGCAATCATGGCGGTTTTTCGGCGTAGGGACTAGCGCCCTATGCGAGGCGCGCTTGCGCGATCGCGCGTTCCTCGTTCCAACCAGCACCCTCTTCGCTAAGGCGCTCGATTTCCGGGGTATCGAGTTCTGCATGCAGTGCCGCCATCGTTGCATCGTATTCTTGCTGCTCCGTATGGCCACGGCGAACGTTGAGCGCAGCCATCCGTCCTTCAACGAAGCCGAGCAGACGGGCCGCGAGCTTCTGGCGTTTGATGTGTTGCGCGGCTTCCTGCCATGGTTGCAGCGCCGCGATTGCGGCCATGTGTTGGAGAGCGACCACCAGGAAAACGTCCGCTTCGTTCCTGAGTCCGAGCGCAATAGCCTCGAGACCGAACGCCCTTGCATCGTCGAAGTTGCCGAGCGCGATTTCATATGCGCAGATGTTGAGTAGATCGTTGATAATGTGCAGCGCGTTATTGGATTGGCGGTCGAATGCCAAGGCCTCTCGCCCAAGATCGAGCGCGGTACGAACCTCGCCGGCCCGGAACTCGCCCTCCGCAAGGTTTCGCAGAATGCCGACCACGCTTTCTTGTGCGCCGGTGGCCTGATACGTTTGAAGCGCCGCTTCGTAATACTCGCGAGCACCGGCGATGTCGCCCGTCACATTCCGTGAATCGCCGATGTCGTGCAATATCCCCGCAGCCGCCCGCTCTTCATTTCGTTGCTGGTAAATTTTTAGTGCTGCCTGCAATGCCGCCTCGCCTTCGTCGACGCTGCCGAGTCGCGTGAGCGCGTATCCTACGTAGCGTTGCGCCTGCGCCCTGAAAAGGTCGTCGCCCACTTCAGAAAAGACGCGCTCGGCACGCCCGGCAACGTCGAGGACCATGTCCCATTGATATATCAACGCGTAGAGCTGTGCTTCACACAAATCGAGTTTCGCCGCAACGGATGTGGGCGTTTCGTTGCCGCTGGCGTGTCGCGCGCGCGCAAGCCAGCGCCGGCGCTCCGACGGCGAAAAGAACCACACGTGCTTCGAGGCCGTCAGTAGGCGCAGCCCGACGAGGAGCTCTTCGTCTCCCGCGAGCGACCACTCGAGCGCCGCGCGCCAGTTTTCCAGTTCAGGAGCGACAAGGCGGCCCCACTGTTGATCGGGCATCGTCGACCACGCCGCTTCCAAATCTTCTGCCAGCGCCATAAACGTCAGAGCGTGAGCGCGGGCGGCGGCGGGTCGCTCGCCGTGCGCATCCAACTCCGCAGCGGCGAACTCCCGCGTGGACTCGAGTAAGCGATAGCGCTTCTCCTCGTTCGTTTCGATATGGGCGAGCGACTTATCGACCAGCGATGCTAGGAGCTCGACGGCCGTCGGCTCATCGAGACCGTCACCTGCCGCGCAGCGGAGCACCGCATCGAACGAAACGCTCCCGACGAAGATCGAGAAGCGTCGAAAAAAATGTCTCTCCTGCTCGGAAAGCAGATCGTAGCTCCATTCGATCGTCGACCGCATCGTCTGCTGGCGCGGCGGCGCCACGCGATTACCGCTCGTGAGAATGGCCAGCTTGCGACCGAGCCGCTGCGCGAGATCCTCGATTCCCAGCGCCTTCATTCGCGCCGCCGCCAGCTCGATGGCCAGCGGCAGGCCGTCGAGGCGCTGCACGATGTCGGCGACAATCGCAGCGTTATTTTCGGTGAGTTCGAACCGCGAGTCGGCGGCACGAGCACGCTCGACGAAAAGAGCGGCTGCGCCATACGCAAACACACCTTCGGCCGTTGCCCCTTCAGAAGGTGGCACGGGAAGCGTCGGCATCGAATAGACAAGTTCGCCGGGAATTCGGAGTGGCTCTCGGCTGGTTGCGAGCAGACGCACTTCGGGCCCGTCTCGAAGAATCGCGTCGGCAATCTTCGCGGTATCGTCGATCAGGTGCTCGCAGTTATCTAGAATTAGGAGTAGTCGCTTGCGTTCGAGGTAGCGTAGCAGCGTCTCCAATGCCGATCGCTTCGGCTGATCGCGCACGCCTAATGCGGCTGCGACCGTGCTTGCAACCAACGTCGGATCCTTCAGCGGCGCCAGGTCAACGAACCACACTCCATCGCCCGAACCGTCGAGCAGGTCCGCACCGACCTGCAACGCGACGCGCGTTTTACCGACACCGCCTGCACCCACGATGGTGACGATCCGTTGCGCTTGCATCTTTTTGGTCAGCTGCGCGATCTCTGATTCTCGCCCAATAAGCGGCGTTGGCTGACGCGGCAAATTGTTGGGTAGCCAACCCAACGAGCGCAGCGGCGGAAACTCTTGCGGTAGGTCCGACGCCATCAGTTGCCACACGTGCTCGGGCTCGACCAGATCTTTTAGCCGGTGCTCGCCCAGGTCCAAGAGCTGTGTCTGCTCGGGCATCAGCTCTCGCAGCAGCGATGCCGTCGCACCCGAAACGATCACCTGCCCCCCGTACGCAACGCTCAGAAGACGCGCGACCCGATTGACCGCTGGGCCGAAGTAATCACCTTCGCGCTCGTCGGTCGCGCCGCTATGCAGCGCCATGCGCACCTTCAACTCGCCGATGGCGCTCCAGTCCTCGGCAGCCAACGCGCGTTGCCCCGCGAGTGCGCCGGCAAGCGCATCGGACGCACGCCAAAACGCCGCACAACAGGCGTCGCCGACCGTTTTAAAAACTCGCCCGCCGTGACGTTCGACCACCTCGCGCAGCATTTGGTCGTGACGGCGCAGGGAGGCCGCCATTGCCTCGCGCTGCTCCTCCCAGTGCTGGGTGCTGCCCTCTATGTCGGTAAACAGCAGCGTGACGGTTCCCGTCGGAAGTGGGGTGGCGCTGGCCTTTATGATGCCTCCTTAGAGTGCTTGGCGGCTGTTGTCGGCTCGCAATCCGGCCAGGTGCGTCGTGCAGCATTCGGACACGAGTTGCCATCGCGCGTCGTTGATTTCGAAGACAGCGTAGGCGGCATTTTCCGCTTTTGGTTCCCAGAGTTGCGCGAGCGGTCGATTCGTGGCCGCGAGAATCGCAAGCCGCACGAGAATATCGTGCGTTACGACGATTGCATCAGCGTCGGCTGGGCGTGTTGCCGCAAACGAACGCCAGCGCGCGTCGACGTCGCCGAGCGATTCGCCGCCATCGAACCGCACGTGCTGCGGCATCGTTCGCCATGCGTGCATGCGTGCCGCGTCTTCACGCTCGACCTCGGCGCGCAACCGTCCTTCCCACGTTCCGTGCGCAATCTCGATCACGCGGTCATCGCACTCCAGCGCGACGCCGAGACAGGCGGCAACCGGAAGCGCCGTTTCGACGCAACGACGCAGCGGACTCGAGATCACGCAGGCGACTTTGCTTGCAGTCAGCGTGTGTGCCAGGGCGGCCGCCTGCTGGTGGCCGAGCGCGCTTAGCGGCGAATCGTGCTGTCCTTGGTAGCGGCCTTCGCGATTGGCCTCGCTCTCACCGTGGCGTACGACGTATACGGTCGCCATCACACTTCGATCGACCGCACCGATTCGATGCCAGGGACCTCGGCGATCCTGGCGATCACGCTGCGATCGACGCTGCGGTCGACACCCAGGACCATCATCGCGCCGCCGCCGCGCTCTCTGCGAGCAACCTGCATTGTCGAGATGTTGACGTCCGCATTGCCCAGAACCGTGCCGATTCTGCCGACCATTCCGGGAACGTCGCGGTGGCGCGTAACGAGCATCGTCCCCTCGGCAATCGCGTCGATTTCGAAGCCATCGATCTCAACGACGCGCGCGCCGTTTGCCAGGACCGTGCCGATCAACCGGTGCTCGCCCGCGGCGATGCCGAACGAAGAGCGAAACGGGGCTTTGGCGCCTTCACGCTTCACCGTCGTGTGCACGCCGAGCTCGCGTGCGATCGCGTTTGCGTTCACCATCGTCACGCGCCGATCGGTGATAAAGGGCAACGCGCCGGCCAGCACGGCAGTCGCGAACGGCTCGGGCTCGAGATCCGCGAGCTCGCCTTGCAACAGGATCGCAAACTCGTCGCGCAAGACGCCTTCGAAGAGCTGCGGTAGCATCGCTCCCATCGCAAACGCCAAATCGACGGACCGGCTAGGGGTGGCGCCTAACGCCGGCGCATTAACGGCCCCGCTCGCGGGCCGGCCGTTCAAAACGCGCACCACGTCTTGCGCAAGATCGAGCGCGATGCGCTCCATGGCTTCGAACGTCGAGCCGGCAAGATGGGGCGTTGCGACAACCCGCGGGTGCTCGAGTATTCGCGCAGAGGCGGAGCCTGCGGGCGGCGGCTCTTCGGGTAGGACGTCGAGCGCCACCGCTCGCAGGCGCCCGGCATCGAGCGTCGCGAGCAGTGCATCGAGATCCACGAGCGCGCCGCGCGCGCAGTTGACCAGCACGGCGTCCTCGCGCATCAGCGCGAGCGAGCGCGCGTCGATGATCGTTCGCGTTCGCGGAGTCTGCGGGACGTGCAGCGTTACGACGTCGGCTCTGAGCAAGAGCGCGTCGAGCTCCAGCAGCTCGACGCCAAGCGCAGTCGCTCGCGAAGCGGGTGCGTACGGGTCGTGCGCGACGACGTGCATGCCGAATGCGGCGCCGCGCACCGCGACGCTCTCGCCAATGCGACCCAAGCCGACGATGCCGAGCGTCTTGCCGTAGAGCTCGTGCCCGACGAACGCCTTGCGTTCCCATCGCTGCGCTTGCAACGCCGCATGCGCTTGCGCCACATGACGTAGCGACGCCAGCAATAAAGCAAAGGTGTGTTCCGTTGTCGCAATCGTATTGGCGCTCGGCGTGTTAACGACGACGATGCCTGCGCCGCTGGCAGCCTCAATATCGATCGCGTCGGTGCCTACGCCGGCGCGAGCCACCACCTCTAACTGCGGCGCACAGGAGAGCAGCTCGCGATCGACGCGCGTTTCCGAACGCACGATCAGACCGCGCGCTCGGTGGAGTTCCTCTTGCAGCGTGTCGCGGGATGCGCCGACGCAGGAGATGACGTCGGCGCCCGCGCGCTGTAAAAGCGCGATCCCTCGTTCGTCAAAGGGTTCGGCAACCACCACGCATCCAAGGTGCGGCTCGAGCATAACGGCCACCTTCGGCCGAGCTCGAGGCCGCTCTTGCCCAGACACGAAAAACCTTATACGCATAAGGAGATTTTGGTAGCTAAAAATCCTTCCCTGTCAAGGCTTTTCACTCTTTGGAATCCGGGCGCTACTTCCCGCGCGGGCGAACCAGTATCCACGCTATGCCTGCGATCGTTACGATCATGAGCTCGTACATCCATCGCGTACTGGCCTCGCGGGCGTCGCGCTCCCGACTGCGTATCGGATTTCCAGGTCCCGCCGGCCACGCGTTTTCGTATCTGCCTTTAGCGGCGTCGGTATATCTCGTCAGGAACGAGCAATAGTTCGCTACCGAAGCGCCTAAAAAGAATATCAGTACTGCGATGCGGTATGGGTGCATGACTCTGTTTCACGGCTTCTTGAAACGGCGATAATCGGCCCTCCTTCCTCTGCCTGGCACCGGCCAAGGATCAGGGTACAAGGGGCTCTTCACTTGAGCCGACTAGACCCGCGTTAGATTCGGGGCATCGGATATGCGAAACACGTCACGGGATAAGCACTTCGGCCGCAACGTCTCTTTCAATGCACGTCAGATAAGCCGCGGTAAGGCCGCGCTGACCGTGCCCCGGAAGAATGCTTTGGGCAGTGCGGCGCTCTACGTTTATGCCGAAGTCCAGCTAAGGGATCCTGACGAGGGCTTTGCTCACTCCGGCATCGCAACCGCGGCACAGGCCACATACCTTTTTGCGTCGGCGCTGCTCTCGTGGATGTCAATGACGTACTTGCCCTTCAGCAGGTCGCCGAGGGTGATGCCCGATATCGTCGTCGTGCTGCTCCCATGGACGATGTCGGTCAGAGTATACGTGGGTACCGGGTTCAGCTTTGCGCAGGTGCCAGTGTGGATATGGACGGGCTGAGTGCCGTTTTGACCGCCGAGCATTTTGACGACGATCTTGACACCGCCGGGAATCTGCTCGAGCATCGCCGTGCCGGTTTCACCTGGCCGATTCTGAGCGTACAGTTTTAACTTCAGGGCGGTCGGATAGGCGCCGGCCGCCGCCCAAGCGATTGCGGCGATCGCTGCTGCGGCGACTGCCGTGCGTAGAGCATGCATGGTACGTCTCCCCTACTGGCAAGAAGATGCTGCTTCCTTCGCCAAGCACGTCCACCAGACCGAAGCACTGATGACCGGAGCGGAGGGCTAATAGAAGCACTTCTCGCGTCGAAGGTTCCGTCATGTGCTTCGGTACGCTATAGCACAAGGAGCGCAACTGGGCCTCAAAAAAACCTTCTTTCGGGCCCATTACGCATCAAGATCAAGGAAAGCTCCAAGAGAATGACCGCTCAGCATGTCCTCATACCCACCCAAGCCATGCTTAAGCAGAACGCGATCCTGGGTGGCTTAAGTCCGACCACGATCACAGAGGTCCTCAAAACCGCGAAACTGATCGCGCTTGAAACGCCCCAGAAGATCTATGAGGCTGGCCGTCCGATACGAGAAGTTTATTTCCCAATCGATGCGGTGCTCTCAGTCGTAACACAAATGCGCGACGGCGGCTCAATCGAAGTAGGGACAGTAGGCCGAGAGGGCGTCTCGGCACTTCCGTTACTGCTCGGAGCAACGACCTCGGCTAACGAAAGTTACTGCCAAGTTCCTGGCCGCGCTGTCGTCATCAGCAGCGACGATTTTCGACGATTGCTCGGCGGCGGGGACCACCAGTTTCGCAGTCTGCTTGACCGATTTCTTCAGGCTTACGTTAACATGTTGGGGCAGCTCGCCGCATGCAATGGGATGCATAGCATCTACGAACGATGCGCACGTTGGCTTTTGTTGACGCACGATCGCGTCAACTCCGATCAGATTGCTCTCACGCACGAATACCTTGCGATGATGCTCGGCGCGCGCCGTTCCGGTGTGACTATCGCGGCGGCCACCCTTCAGCAAGCAGGGTTCATTCGCTATGCTCACGGTCATATCGTCATCCTCAATCGACAAGGCCTCGAAGAGGCCTCCTGCGAGTGTTATGGCGTGGCTCGCGCGCAGTTTGGCCCGCTATTGAAGTGTATAGACGAAATAAGATAGGGGAGCGCGATCCGAGCCGCCGTGCTGGCGTGGTGGAGTTCGCTTTGCCAGCAAGAAAGCGCTCGCTCCAAAGATCGCCTCGCTAAGACGCTTCCTAGTCAAAGGCAAATTCTGTGGCTCCCCCGTGTGAAACCGTACAGATTTGCGGCCGACCCATTGCTAGCCTAGACGCGAAGACCGTTTGAAACAGGATGAGAAATAATAATATACGACGCGTTGCCGCCCTCGACGAATCGGAGGCACGCTTCTCATTGCACGGGGAATTCGATATTTTCAACCAGTGGCAACTCTCTGAAGCATTAGGGCCCTGCATTGTCTCTCGGACGCTTACGGTCGATCTCGCACATGCCAAATTTATCGACGCTAGCATCCTTGGCGTGTTTGTCCACGTTGCACGCCGTCGTTGGGAGATCGACGCGACGCGGTTACGGATCATCAACGTTAGCACTCATCTTCGAAAGATCTTCTCAATTTGCCAGTTGGATGACGTTTTCAACATTGATGCCGTAGCCGCGCGTACGCGCAAACCGCGGTTTTCCATAACGGGTTCGCTAACGGTTACCGCGCTTCCGTGACACACGGGCTCAGTACTAGCAACAGGTTTCGGCTCTACGTCCACCGTAACGGGGGCAACTTTATCGGCTTGTGCGCTGAGCTGAGGGAAGTTATTGAAGGCTCCACTGCCGATGACATCATCGCCAAAGCCAGGGTACTGATCGATTCCGTAGCGAGTTGCGCGGGAAAGCAAAAACCTCGCATCACGGTCCGCATGAGCCCGAATGATCATTCACATACACTGCGCACACGCTGAACCAGAGACTGCGGAAGAAATCTCGATCGGCCACATGTACGAATATGGCGAGAGTGTGCCGCAGGACTACGCGACGGCGCTGCACTGGTACCAAATGGCCGCGGCTACACGTGACACCGTTGCAGAGGCTGGGGTGCAACGACTTGAGGAGCTTCTCGGCCTGCGGTCTTAACGCGAACGTCGGGCACGCTTAGCTCCGTGCCACAAGAAAAATAAAGCTAAGGAGCCAGTTAGCGTGTCGAGTTTTGCGAGCCAGCAGTTCGATTGAAGGGTACTTGACATGCGTGTCTTGACATTAATTGGGTCTGTGGTGCTATGCGCTGCTTTGCTGACAGGTCCGCATGCAGCTCGCGCGGCGACTCTGCCGCCAGCGTTAGCGTTAGAGTGGCAGCGCGACCTTGACTACATGGCGAAATGCATCGAGAAGTACCACGTGGATGCGTTTCACAGTGTTACCCGAGCAGCGTTTGAGCAACGCGTATCTGCGCTGCGCGCCCGAATGCCACGATTAGATCGAGCCCAAGCCGTCGTAGGACTGGCAAGCATCATAGCATTGGTGCGGGATGCACACACTGGGTTCGGACTTGGCACGTACCCGCCCATCTCATTTCATGCGTTTCCAATTAAAGTCTATCAGTATGCTGACGGTGTGTTCATCCAGGCTGCCGCACCGCAGTATAAGGGTCTTGTAGGGGACGAGATTCTCAGCCTCGGCGGCGTACCGATATCGGCGGTGCTCCAGCGCTTTCAGAGCATCGTCATGGTGACCAACGACTGGACGTTCCGGTCTCAACTAGCGTTCCAGTTCAAAGGTGAAATCCTCCATGCACTGGGCCTTTCGCACAGTGACGATGCAGCCACGTTCGAAGTACGCGGACCAGCCGGCGTGACCACCGTCGTGTTGAGAACGATCCCGCATCCTTTCAGCCTCGATTATAAGCCCGGTCGACCTTACGGCTCAGATTGGATCGACGCGCGTTCTGGGATCGCGCCTCTGTATCTCAAGCACCTGGACAAATTCTATTGGTACGAATGGTTGCCCGCCACGCGGACGCTGTATGTGCAGTGTAACTTCATTTTGAACGCCGACCAAGAATCGTTTACGACGTTCTTTACAAACGTATTCGCGTTTGCCGATGGTAGGAGCATCGACAAATTCGTCCTCGATCTGCGATTCAATGGCGGTGGGGACAATATGTTGCTACCCGTCGTGGTGCAGAACTTAGCTAAGCGCGAGAGTATCAACGCTCCCGGCAAGTTGTTCGTGATTATTGGCCGCGATACGCAATCAGCAGCAGAGAACCTCGTTAATAGGCTGCAGCGTGACACACACGCGATTTTCGTGGGCGAACCGACCGGAGAGCGGCCAAACGAGTTCGGCGATCCCTGGCCGTTCATTTTGCCCAATAGCCATATCGAAGTGCATGTCGCCAGCATCCAGTGGGAGGATATCGATCCGCGAGACGACCGCGATTGGACTGGACCCGACCTGGCAGCCGAGCTGACGTCGTCCGATTACGCCTCAAACATCGATCCCGCAGTGAATATCATACAGAGCACCTCGTTCGTTCCGATCGAGACTGCGTTACAACCTTTTCTAAGTGCGGACGTTGCTTCGCTGCACGAGGCCTACCTAACTTACATCAATGATCCGGTACATAAATTTACGCAGATGCAATCCGGCACCGACCAGATCGCGTCGCAGCTAATCGCCGCGAAAAGGTATGCAGCGGCTCAAAGCTTTCTCAAATGGAATCTTAAGCGGTCACCGGGCTCAGCCCGAGCCTTGGACGAGTTCTGCGACTCGTATCTTCCTAGTCGCGAGCTTCAGAAGGCCAAGGTCTGCTATGAAACCGTACTAGCAAGGTTTCCCCACGATGCTATCGCCGCCTCTCGGCTCTCCGTTCTCGAAGCCGGGCAGATTCCCGACTTGTAGACATCAAGAATCGGCCAGGGTAACCGCCACGCGCATCATGCTCACTTCCCTTCGGGAGTAACGAGGTAGAGAAGCGCGTTTAGACGTTTGAAGCTCGCTTTCCGCCGCGGTAGCATCACGCCATCGTTACCTCGGCGGTGATTTTGCGTTACCGGCTGAGAGCGAGGCTGATGCCGCCCGCTGCGGCGTCGAACGTTTGCATTGGGCTGTTGCTGCCAGGTGCGTAAACCGAAATCTGGGGCGGCCCGTCGCCGCCTGTCTCCGTGTAGAGCTCACCATCGGGCTTAACCGCGAGCGCGCCCAAGATGTTTTGCACTGCGATCTGGCGCGATGGGGTCGTTGAATTCGGCGCGTAGACCGCAATCGCTTGGGCGCCGGCCGAGCTTCCGGATCCCGCGTATAAGTTTCCAGCCTTGTCGACTGCGATCGCTCCGCCAGGCGCATTCTGCAAGTTGAGGTTTGTGAAGTTCTGGGAAGCCGGCGCGAGGCGATAGACTACGCCAGGTTTTAGGTAGACGCTCTCGCCCACAAGGAGCGCGCCCGTCAAATCGAAGGCGAGACCCGAAACGCGCGAGACCTGAGGGTGCGGTATCGTTAGAGTCTGCGAAGGGCTCAGCTGCCCGTTTCGATAGATCTCCAAGAAGAACGATTCGTTAGACGTGTCGACGCCGGTCACGTAGACGTTCTCTAGCTTGTCGACCGCAACGTAACTGCAGTTCACGATGCCGTTCGTGATCGTGCGGAACGGGGAGCTTGCGCCAGGTTTATACTCGGGAAGACTCGTCTGCTGTGACGAGATAGGTACGTTTACTGCGTAGAGGATGCCTCGCTTGTCGACCCAGATGCCGCCTGTGCGTGGAACACCGTGGGTGATGGTCTGCAGGAGCTGCGGGTTCGAGCCCGTCGAGTAGACGGCCACACCTCCCGTGGCGTTCGAGATGTAAAGTTTGGGCGATGCAACGGCTGAATGGAACCAGTTTTGGGCTCGGGCGGCCGGCGGAATACCGCTCGCGGTTGGTAAGCCATTTCCACCGGAACACCCGGCGACTAGAACGAGGGTGGCGCCAGCGAAGCAAGCCTTAATCATGAACCTTACCTCCAGCAAGTGTCTCAGTATGTAAAGGATTGAAGATGATTGGCACCCGGGCCCGCGACATAACCGCTGCGAGACGAAGGAACGACTTGGATTCCGTTTCCCGGCGTGAGCTCGTACGGCAAGAACTCGAAGCCGCTTAGACTCTCCAATACGTTCCCCTTTTCATCGTAAACGTAGATCTCGCTGCCGCCCAAAAGCGATTGCGGTTGCTCCACGAGGAACAGGTGGTTAATCGGATCCGCGGCGATCGACGTGCCCGCCTGAAGTTCTCCACCCGCATTTGGAATCTGACCCACAAACGTCTGTTTCTTCGTCGTGAGATTGTACATCTGAACGCTGTAGCTTGAGTGGGTCGTCGTACACATCATGTGCGTCGCGGAGTCGATCGCGATGCCCGTCACCGGCCCGCTGAACGGAGGGGCGACAAAGTTGTTGGAGACGTGTCCGGTTAGAATGTTGAAATCGACGAAGACCGTATCCGATTGGTAGTTCGCTGCCGGCACATAGGCGTGGCGCGTCGTCGTGTCTTCCGCCACGAGGTAGGGATAGTTCACGCCGTCGAGCTTCGGAGCGTGCAGAATGTGCAGAATCTCGTTGCTCGCGATGTCCGTTATGACGACTTCGAAAGTGGGCGGTTTCGAGATCGTACCGTTAAGGATTGTCGCCGTCATCACTGAATCCGGATCGAGCTGTTGGTCTGCAATCTCCTGGATGAGGAAGTCCTTCCCAGCCGGTCGCATCCACTTGCCGGTAATCTTATTCTTGCTTACCGGCGCCATCACATAATAGACGTCGTTCCGGAGGTGCGTTCGAGGGTTTCTCATCCCGTCGTCGATTAAACTCACATCGTTCGCCGCTATCGCGTCGACGACTAACTCGCGATTACCGTTGGGACCGCTATTTTGTTTACGGACAGTTTTTACGATCTGTGCTTTAGTCTGGTCGAACGTCTCCACGACCGATGTGAAGGGGTCCGAGAGTCGCGTAACCTCGGTCAGGACTCCATCGGTGCCGTTCTCGTCGATCGCCCAGCCGAAAATCGGTCCGCCGAACTTGCTGGTGAGGACTGGACCGGGCCCGACAAGGCGGCCCGCCAAGGTCTGTTTCGCAGTATCGATCGGCGGACCGTGCGGCAAACTGCTCGAATTCGATCCCACCATGTTCGTGCAGCCTGAAGCGAACGCGACGGCCGCCAGCTGAGCGAACCCTCTTGCAGTCGATCCCATTACCTCTTACCTCCATTCAGCAACGCGCCCGGCGATGAAAAAACCGGAACGCTTCAACGTTCGCAACCAAGTCTGAAGAAAGTCTAAATCTGCGAAGCTGTTGCCTGAGACAAAGTACGAGCGAAATGGGAAATAGTCTTCGAAGAGGATGCTGCCCCGCATGAGCGCACATCGCCGTAGCGAACTCGATGCGCCGATCTTAGTGCAAGGGAGCACATTATGCACTAAATTTACAACCCATGGCGAAATCCGCGGCGACTCGAAACAATCGTCAACCAATGCTGTATAGCTTATGTTAGCGTGCACTCGCATTACGTGCTACTATCTTGTGCAAAGGAAAGCTCATGAGGACATCGGCGTTCGTTATACTT
>DASRSZ010000012.1:0-3973 GCA_035656195.1 Candidatus Cybelea sp. | reverse complement strand
TTCGATTCCGTTCGTTTCCACGTTGCGCCGAATCGTCTCGTGCAACGGAGGCGGCGGCCATACTTCATCCGCCGTAATCGTGATAGAGGCGGCCCGCGCCCGGGTGTAGGCTACGCTCGCGCGTAGCGACGCGGGCCGCCGGTACCGACGTTTCCGCCCCCTTAGGGTCGTATCCCCTCGACGTTGACTGCCACCGTTTCGTTCCCTAGGGCCGGGGCTGCGGAAGCCGACGCAGAACTACCGCGCATGGTGTGTGCGTTTTGCCGGCACGACGTTCGTGCTGGCGCTATTGTTTGCGCGGCGTGCGGCGCCAGCATCCGCTATGGTCCCCGCTTTGAAGACGTCGTGGTACACGGCGTACTCTTCGCGGCCCTCGCGATGATATTTGACGTCGGCGTACTAAAGGGGCGCCTACCAATAATGACGATCGCTATCGTCGCATTCGTGCTTGGCGGGGCGTTCGGAGTTTGGCGTTGGTGGGGCAAAGTGAGGTACCGACGATATATGCACTAGCGTGCTTGCGCTCTCATTGCTTCACGCTGTTCCGGCGTACGCTTGGAGTGCCTTGCCGGATCTCGCGCCAGGGCTTAGTCGCCATGTTCGGCCCCTAGATCATGAGAGTGTTCCTCGAAGAGGGCGTCCGCAATCGGGATCACGACGCCCTGCTCTACAGCGGCCGCTCGAACGAGCATATCGATGTGAGCTGCCCGTTCTGGATCACGCTTCACCCTTTCGAGCAATGTAGAGCCCTGTCTTTTCTTGCGCCCTTCAGCCGCGTTCATCGTATGTGCCTGCCTTTCACCTTTTCAAAATAGCATTGCGGATCGTCATGCAATACTCAATGATGAATATTCGTTAATGCATTTTTCCGCCCGTTACTTTCATGCGTTGATTCGAACGCACGTTCGTGCTATAATTCTTCCGTAGCGCGCTCGCCGCGCTTCTAAAACAGAGCGGCTCGGCCGGTGTTGGCACACCGACCGAGCCCGTCACCCGATGGAGTTAGCATCGAATGACAGCGTTCGAGTTCGACGCATTGACGTCGAGCCCTCGGCGCGGCATCGCCGGCGCCGAATGTAGCCCGTTTCACACTCGCCGCCGAGCGGTCGCATGATGCCGCCGCCGGACGAGTTTTACGCCTCTATGGCGGACGTTACGGATGAGCAGCACCAGAACATGGCCGATTTGGTGCAGTCAGAGGACTTCAACGCCGATATTGTCGTGCGGTTTCTGCGCGACAACGGAATAGACGCGTTCGTGGATGAGTGCGCTGGCGGCTTCCGCTACAAGCTGAGCGATCCAGCGCGCGAGTCACAGGTGCGTTTCGCCTGTGTCTGCTTGCGGGCGTCGATCAGCTATGCGATCGAAGCCGCGTATTGGTGCATCGAGGCGAAGCGATGATCCGCAAACATTCGCGTCCGCCCGCGGAAGCGTTGTCGGCTCGCATCGTTCGCCTGCGAATCGCGCGCGGCTTCAGTATCTACGATCTGGCAACGGAAGCCGGCGTCTTCGCCGGCTCGATAAAGCGGCTAGAAACCGGCCAAGCGGCGGACAAACGGATCCTGCCGGCGCTTGCGACCGCCCTGGACGTACCCCTTTGCCGGCTCGTGTGTGGCGAGCATAGCTGCGCCGAACGAGCGTGCATCCGTGCGGCCCGTCTTGTGGGGGGTCAGCGATGATCCGACTCAGGTGCAGGTCGCTCTACCCAACGTGCTTCGATCGTGACCTGATCGCCGGCCAGCGATATTGTGTCGACGAGTGGGTGCACGCCGTATGCCACCGCGCGGCGGATGTCATCGAGTGACACGCGGCCGAGTTGAGCTTCGCGGGCGAGGCGTTCGTTCACCAGGACGGCAAGTGCCTCGACAGTCAGTGGCGCTGATGTGCGTTGCACTTGAGGGTCGGCGTTTGCCAACAGCTCCTGATACCCCAAGCCTTCCTCTAGGACATAGCGGTAGGCGACGTGCGCGCGCTTTCGATCGCCGTGAACGTGCAGTAACGCGAACTCGGCGATCGCATTGGAGGCGCGGCCGGGCGCGAAGAGTGGCACCAGATGCGACCAGCGAATGGCGTGCACGCCGTGCGCGCGCAGGAGCTTTATTAGATCCTCAGACGTCCAGAGTGCGACGCGATGCGTCTGTAACTCACCGTCGAGCTCCGTATCTCGCGGGAAATCCGCGCCGAGCAGCACTGCGTAGTCGCCGCCGACGAGATCGCGCAGCCTTCCCGCTTCCTGCGCGGCGGGGTTGCGAACCTGATTCTCGGCCGTAGCGACGGTCTTGCATTCGACCACCACGCTGTAGGCGCGATCTCCGAGCGGCGCTGTCGCGACGACGTCAGGCTCGCCTTCGCCGCCCATCCGCTTCGTGCTGAAGCCGAGGGACTCAAATGCCGCCGCGACGTCGCGCTCGAACGGGGCTCCGATGTTCGGGCCGTCGTCGGCCTGCGCCGGCGTGAGCCGATGCGCGCTCGCCTCAAGCCTTGCGATAAGCGCGTCGATCGCCGGGTTGCTGGGCTCGGGATCGTTGTGACCAGCGAAGGCGTCGACCGGCATGTCGAGTCGGTAACGGCCGTCGCGTAGGAGGACGAACTCCGGTTTTTCGCCGCGGTCGCGCTGGCGGTCCAGTAGCGTCTTGATCGCATTGCGTACGTAGTTCGGGATCGTCTGCGGCGCTAGGAGCTTGTGCTCGATGCCAAGTGCGCACAGCTCATCGGCGGAATATGCCTTTCCGTCCGCCAGCATGGTCCGTACGGCGGCCAGCACCGCGCCGTGAGGTCCTGTTCGCTCAGCCACCCGCGCGAGAAGTCTCATTCCTGTCAGCCCGAGGCGACTCTGGATTCATTCAAGGACATGTCGACCGTGAAACGGTCGTGTGTTACTGTCGGCGCGACACGGCCGTGCTCGCGCTTTAGTTGCACAATCCCGTAGCCTTCCATGGTGCGCAAAGTGCGAGACAGATTAGACTTCTTGCGTCCAGTTAGCTTTGCCAATTCATCGATCGACTGAGGCCTTCGGGCAGCTATGACCTTGAGGAGCTCACGGTTTCCCGCAGACAAGACCTTCGCAACGGATTCAATTGACGTAAACCAGACCTTTGGCTCGCCCGGCGCGCGATGGTACTCGCCCCGCGCGATAGCCATCGTCCGCGCCTTCATTTCTTCGTAGCTAGCAATCCCGATCTTCAATGTCTTCATCGTCTCACTCCTGATCGTTCTAAGAAGGCGTCGACATCGGCCCAGAATGCCTTGAGCAGTGCGCCAGCGTCCTTGTAGTCGTAGGGCTTCACGGTCTTGTGAAGGTGACGATGGTCTTGCGGTTCGCCAAGCTTTGTGGGCGGTACAGGATGGGAATTGTCGAATCCTAACAGGCGTTCGTTTTCCGGGCCGTGTAGCGTGAGGGAATAGTTCAAGCCATGCGGCTTCGCGCTCGAAACAGGCACGCGGCGGACCTCGAACTTGACCCAGTATTGCCCATCCTCGGAAATGAAAAGAACCTCACCGTCGAGTTCTAGGAGTTGGTCCAAGCTGTGGTCGGGGCTGCGCTCCACAGGGGATGAGGTTATCACTTACTGATAACCGTGTCAAATCCTTCTTTGGAAACAGTGCCTACGAGCGTTCCATTCGGGCGGCGAATTGTTCCCAGGTGAGGAGCTCGCCGTGGCGTTTGGCGTCGCGGGGCCACCAGTCGACGCCGCCTCGGCTGACTCGCAGCTCGCCTAGCTTTTCGCCGTCGGCGTAGACTTCGTAGACCGCGTCGGCGCTGCCGAGCTCTCGCGCTGGTGATCTCACGACTACACGATGTTCGGGCATCGGCGATGCTTCGCCGCTGCGTGCGCGGCAGCCTAGACCGCGGCGCTCCGCGCGCGCAAGATCGCGTCGATCGACGCTGCGAACGCGCCCGCGAAGAAGACGCAGCCCGCGAAGACGGGTACTGCGGCGAGGCCGGCGCGGTCGGCGATCGCGCCCGCGATCA
>DASRSZ010000011.1:0-1655 GCA_035656195.1 Candidatus Cybelea sp. | reverse complement strand
CGCCTGGGCACTGTTTTGCTCGGCGCGCCCAAGCCGATGTACGTTCCAACTGCCGCGCTGGTCACCGATCTCGCGGTTCATTTCAAACAGGGACAGGCGAACTCGCTGGTGTGGGTGACGGCGCTCGAGAGCGGACGTCCGGTCGGCGGTGCGGAGGTTTCGCTTGCGGATTGTCACGGTAGCGAGCTCTGGACCGGCCGCACCGACGCGCGAGGCCTCGCGATGGTCCCTACGTCCGCAGCGTTCGCCAATCTTCCCCAGTGTGATTCCAGCCAGGCCGATCACGAGAGCGACTACTTCTCCAACCAGGTTGAAGCGCTCAACGGTCTGAATCGCGGATTGCTCGTCACGGCACGCGCGGGCGAGGACTTCAGTTTTGTGCATTCGAGTTGGCAGCAGGGAATCGAGGCATGGCGCTTTCATCTGCCGACTGAATATCAGCCGTCTTCGTACATCGCCGATACGGTTTTTGATCGTACCCTCCTGCGCGCCGGCGAGACGGTTCATATGAAGCATTTCATCCGCGCCAAGACATTGCAGGGACTCTCGCTGGCGGAGGAAAAGGATCTTCCGGACACGCTCTCGATTCGTTTTGCCGCCGGCGATCAGCACTACGACTTCGATCTCAAGTGGGACAATTCTGGCAGCGCGGAGAACGATTGGCAGATTCCGCAAGCCGCCAAGCTCGGCACCTACAACGTCACGATGTCGCGCCGCAAGCCGGTCGCTCCGAGTCCGACACCCAGCGCAGATAGCGGCGCCATGGGTGATCAATCAACCCAGGAACTCACCACCGGTAACTTTCGCGTCGAGGAATTTCGAATCCCGTTAATGAAAGGCGCGATCCGAGTTCCGACGCAGCCTCTCGTCGCCGTCACCGACGTTCCAATCGACCTGAGCGCCGAGTACCTGTCGGGCGGCGCCGCCAAGGGGCTTCCGGTCACGCTCCGGAGCCAGATTAACAAGAACGCATCTCCACACTTCGCCGACTTCGACGATTACGTTTTCGCCAACGGCAACGTCCAGACGGGGATTGTTCACACCGAAGGGTATTCGGAAGGTGCGGAGGCCGAACAGAATCCCGGTGTGCATCAGCGCAAGGATCTCACGCTCGACGGCGCAGGCGGTGCGCGTACTGACATCAGCGACATCCCGCGCGAGTCCACTCCGGTTGAGGTGCACGCGGAGCTTGAATATCGCGACCCCAACGGCGAGAGCCAGACGGTTTCGAACAACGTGATGGTTTGGCCGGCGAAGCGCTTGGTCGGGATTCAGGTGGAGGATTGGGCGTCCTCGCCCGGCCTTGTTCGCGCGCATCTTGCAGTCGTTGACGACTCGGGCAAACCAGTCGCTCACGCGCCGGTGCGGGTCGATATCTTCAGCCGCCTCCAATATTCGTATCGCAAGCGGCTAATCGGCGGATTTTACGCATACGAAAATACCCAGGAAACGAAACTGCTCGGCGTCTTATGCTCGGGCACGACCGATGGCATCGGACGACTTTCATGCGAGACGATACCGCCAGTGACCGGCAACGCGATTCTGCAAGCGACGGTGACAGACGACGCGGGCAACTCGAGTTCGGCAAACAGCGAAATTTTCATTCCCGGAAATGAGCGCGAGTGGTTCGCCGGCCGCGACGACGACCGCATGGA
>DASRSZ010000010.1:0-105988 GCA_035656195.1 Candidatus Cybelea sp. | reverse complement strand
GACCCCACGGCTGCGCGGAGTTGTCGCGAGGCGGTTTCCGAGATTGCGGCATGGCTGCTACAATGGGCTTGAGCGCGACCCGAAGAGTTACGACCGACGCCACTCACAGGGCCATCGTCATCCGGCCGCAGTTTAGTTCATCGGATTAGGCGTTTAGTACGCTGGGTGGTCTTGGCAGTGCTCCACCGACGGATCGTCGCTGGGGAAGATCGTAAAGATCGCGCCGCGTGGAACGACGATGTTCTTGCCTTTTCGAAAGTAGTTGAAGAGCCCGACCGCAGCCCCGATGCCGAGAACCGGAATCGCACCAAGATAGCCGGGGATGCCCGCGGTTGCCCCGGCTCGCTCGAGCGAATCGGTATTGTGATTGAGAACGACGCCGAGGCGCTTACCGTCGGGCAGCATCAGATAGCGCGGCTCGAGCACCAGCACGCCGGGGCGCGCATCGTGCCGGCCCGCGGGCGATGCCACCGAAACCACGCCGTATCCCATCGAGCGGGCCGGAATCACGATGCTCGCGCCGCTCGTCACCGCGTTGATCGTTTCGAAACGGAAGAAGTCGCCCGGCCGGGCATCCGATGAATCGACGCTCTCCATCATTTGCGCCGCGACCACCGTGCATCGATCGAGCGCCATCGGCTGCGCCTGCGTGGGTGGCATTGCCACGCCGAAGCCGACGCAGGTGCCCAGCACGCCTGCGATGCCGGCCTTCAACAACCGCATTCTGCTAGCCGCGCCTCGGAATCAGATGGAGTTCGGCTGCGGCATAATCGAGCTGAACGACGAACTGATCTAAGAATGCCGCGCCGACGTGGCCGAATGCCGTGCCCTGCAACAGTTGCGTCGTTCCGATCCGCTGCGGACCCGTACGATAATCGCCGATCCGCACTTGCGGAATCTCGCCGATCATCTCGATGCTGCTGCCCCCGATTCCAGCCACGGATCGGCGCGCAATGACGTTGAACAGACCCGGGTGCTTGGCATAAAAATCGTACGAGAGGTTGATATTCGACTCATCGCCGGTATCTACTGCTAGCTGCGTCTCGACCGCGCCCAAGCCGACGCTCACGATCGGAATGAAGTTCTGAAACGAGAGCGGAACCGTGATCGCGCCGTGTTCCAGTGAGATGCCCAAGCGCACGACGTGCGCGCCGCCGTCGATTAAGATGCCCGGCGCGCCGATGACGTCGGCGCCGAGCACGACGTCATAGCCGTAGCGCCGCAGATCGGTTAGCACGATGTAGTAGGCTTCGGGATACGTCGCGTTACCGATGCGCAGCGGCCCCGCCCGCACGACTTGCGTCGAATAGCCGCCCAGGCCGCGGACGCGATACGTTCCAACGACCGGCGCGCTAAGCCGGCTCGCGAGTTCCGAGCTCATCGAGAGTCCGGAGTTGCCGCTGTCGATGAGGCAGCGCAGCGTAATGTTGCCGACGCTGCACTCGACGATTGGCGTCACGGCGTTGGGATCGGTCGGAACCGTCGCCGGCGGACCGTTGAACGCCGGCAGCAGCCCACGTGGCGGATGGAACGCGGACGAAACCGCCGCCCGGTCGTCGTAACGCTCGAAGACTCGGCCGTCGTGCAAGACCTCGAATGGCAGCGTCAACGCGCCGACGCGCCGGTAGTTTCGATACTCGAACGTGTCACGGCCGTCGAGCGCTCGGGCAAAGCGGATCAGGCTGCTCAGCGGATCGACGTAGATACGCAGCGGAACGGCGCTCGCATCGCCGATCACGAGCGTTCGATAGATTTTGCCGCTGATCGTTGCAGTACCGGCGCCGCCGATTCGCCCGCCGCGCGCGAAGAATGACGGCGAGAGGAAATCCAGCGAGGCGACCAGGCGCAGCGATCGCAGGTAGGGTTCGGGCTGCGAGGATGGCGCTACGGTCGTGCCGTTCATGTTGAACGAGTAGAGGCGCTCGCCGTTAAAATACGTACCGTCGCAAATTTCGCCGACGCAATGGCGCACCATCACGCGGAGGCCTTCGCTTTCGCTCGAAACGAGGGTCGCTTCGCCATTGAGGCTCAGGCGCGCAACCGAGACGAGATGCGCTTGCCACACCGGACCGGCGGCAGTGCGCATCCGTTCGAGCAAGCGGACGACGTCGTTATCGTTCCGATTTGCCCCGAGCGTAGCGAAGACGACCGCGAAGAGCAAACCGGTCCGAGTGGCGAACCCCATGAACGATGGACTTCGAGTTACTTGACGGCTATCTTCTCGATCGTGTCCCGTCGAAAGCGGAGGTCGTGCGCAAGTTGCTCGAGCGGCGCCCCGATGCCCCGGGCGCTCCGCCGTTTTATGAAGGAATGGAAAGACTTGGGGCTCGCACACCGGACTTGGCGCTGCTTGCCTTGCGTCTGGTGCTCGCAGGCAGAAAGGCCGACGATGCTGCCGTCACGTGGTTGCGCGACGTCGTCGAACGCGCACGCACCGGTGATGCCGCGGCTCGCGCGGAATTCCACACGATCGATCGCTCCGAAACGTAGTGAGTCTCGCAACCGACGCGCTCGTCGTCTACTATCCCGGGCGCTCGATCCCCGCGCTCGATAGCGTTTCGATTGAGGTTCCGCGCGGATCGACGCTTGCGGTCGTCGGTCCATCGGGTGCTGGAAAGACGACGCTGCTGCGCGTTGTCGCCGGGTTGCTGCCGGCGCGCAGCGGCGACGTGCAGCTCGACGGCCGCTCCGTCTGGGCGTTGGCGCCGCAGGACCGTCGCGTTGCGCTCGTCTTTCAGGACGACGCGCTCTTTCGAAATATGACCGTGCACGAGAACCTTCGTTTCGCGCTGCGCCGTCGTCAGGCCGACAGCGACGCGCGAGTGACGGCGACGGCACTGGCGCTGCACGTCGGAATTCATCTCGAGCGACGCCCGCGCGAACTCTCCGGCGGCGAGCGTCAGCGCGCTTCGATTGCCCGTGCGTTGCTCTCGGACCCGCTCGCGTTGCTGCTCGATGAGCCGCTCGCGCATCTCGATCCCTCGTTGCGCCGTTCGGTTCGCGACGAAGTCATCGGTGTGCGCCAGCGGTTTGGCGGGCCGATTCTCTACGTGACGCACGATCACGTCGAAGCGATGAGCGTCGGCGATGCGCTCGCGGTACTCGTCGACGGACGCATCGAAGACGTCGGCGATCCGCAGCGCGTCTATGACGCACCGCGAACGATCGCGGTCGCGGAGTTTCTCGGCGAGCGTCCCATGAATCTCTTGCGCGACGATCGCGCCACTATCGGCATTCGCCCGGAGTGCATTCGCTTCGCACGCGACGGCGCGCTGCGCGGACGCGTCACCCGGCGAGAAACGACCGGCGCCGATGCATATCTCGATGTCGAAACCGAGCGCGGGAATTTGGTCGTTCGCGTGTCGGCATCGGATGGCGCGCGCGCCGGCGAACTCGTCGCGCTCGACCTGCCGCCGCAGTTCGTCCGCCGCTTCGATCCCACCACCGGCATCGCCCTGTCATCCTAATCGTGGTCGAAGGACAAATCAGTTGTCATCCTGAGCGAAGCGAGCGCAGCGAGCGGAGTCGAAGGACAAAAATGGTGTAATCCTGAGCGGAGTCGAAGGATGACAAAGATGGACCGTATCAGTGCGCTGGCACGCGGCGTTATCATGACGAGTGCGCCCGGATTTGGCGGCTACATACTGTTCCCGCCGGAAAACGCGCCGCTTGAAAAGATCCGCGCGCTCACCGACCAGCTTCGCGCATCTCCCGGCGTCGACGAACACCTTCCGCCCATAATCGCAATCGACCAAGAGGGTGGCAGAGTCATGCGCTTGCAAGACGGTGTGGAGCCCATGCCATCGATGATGGCGCTCGGTGCCGCCGGCGATCTCGAGCTCGCGGGTCGCGCCGGCGAGCAGATTGCCTTCGATTTGCGCCGGGCAGGCTGCACCCTTGATTTCGCGCCCGTGCTCGATTTGGCGACGAATGCTAATAATACCGTGATCGGAACTCGATCCTTTGGTGCAGATCCGCAGCAGGTCGCCGCCCTCGGGTTGGCCTTCGCGCGCGGCTTGCAGCGTGGCGGAATCCTTCCCTGTTACAAGCACTTTCCGGGGCACGGCCCGACCGAGGTTGATTCTCACGAAGCCCTGCCTACGATCGATGCCGACGAAGCCTCGCTTCGCGCGCGCGATTTGATTCCGTTTGTCGCCGTGGCGGCCGAAGCGCCGACGATAATGAGCGCCCATATTCTCGCGCGCGCTTTCGATCCGGAACGTCCTTCGACGCTCTCGCGTCGGATTGCGACCGAGTTACTGCGCCGCGAACTGGGATTCCGCGGCGCCTTCGTCACCGATTGTTTGGAGATGCAGGCGGTGGCCGCACGCGGTGCGGATCGCAACGCGGTCGACGCGCTCGCGGCCGGCGCCGATCTCTTGCTTTTCAGCCACGATTCCGAGCTCGCCGCCGCTGCAGCAAACGCAATCGAAGCCGCCGTCAACGACGGGCGCGTTTCGCGCGAACGGCTGGCAGAAGCGCACGGGCGCGTGCTCAACCTGCGAGAAGCCGGAGCACCGCCGCTTCCGCTGGATGCTTTTCCTCCGCATCCCGGCATTGGGCGTGAAATCGCTCGCCGCGCGATGACCCTAGTGCGCGGTATCGCTCACGCGGATCCGCTTGCCGACATCGCCGTCTCCTTCGGCAGCGAGCGACCCACGCTGGAGCGCGAAGCTGCGGTATTGCAAGAGCTGTGCATGCCAATCGATCCCACCGATGAACGCATCGAGGCGATGCTCGTAACCGTGGAGCGTTCCCAGCGCCGCCCGATTGCCCTCACGCGGCGCGCGCACCTGCATCCGGGTCAAGCGAATGGTGCTAACCGGATCGTCGAGCGTTTCCCCGACGCGCTCGTGATCTCGCTGCTCGAGCCGTTCGATCTGCCGCTATTCCCGAACGTGCGTCATCTGATCGCGGCGTACGGCGACGATCCGGCATCGATCGGCGGTCTCGCCGACGTACTGTTCGGCGGCAGCATGCCCACCGGCCAACTCCCCGTGTCACTCCCTCCCGTGTCATCGTGAGCACTCTCAGTGTCACCCTGAGATAGTCATCCTGAGCGAAGCGAGCGCAGCGAGCGGAGTAGTGTCATCCTGAGCGAAGCGAGCGCAGCGAGCGAAGTCGAAGGACGAAAGATGACAGAATTCCAACGTGTCCATGAAATTCTGCAAGAAGCGACCGGTACCGAATTCACGGGCGCGGTTGCCCGCATCGAGCATTGCGGCCGGGTCGTCTTCGAACGTGCGTATGGAGTGACGCGCGCCGATGAGTTGGGCCGCCCCGTCTATTGCGATACGATCTTCGATCTCGCGTCGCTAACCAAACTGTTCATAGCCACATTAACCTTGCAGACAATCGCAGCGGGTGTCCTCGAACTGGACGAAACATTGGCGCGCTTCATTCCGGAGTGGCATCTCGATCGTCACGCCGCTATCACCGCTCGCACCCTGCTGGCGCACACCTCGGGCATGAACTCCGGCGCGGATTATCGCGAGATCCGTAACGAGAACGTCGAGTCTTTTGCACTGCGCTCCGAGCTCATCGCCGGGCCTGGAGAACGCGTGATCTACAGCGATTTGGGTTTCATCGCGCTCGGCGTCGTGCTCGAACGCGCGATGGGGCGTTCGCTCTCGGCCTTGGTGCGCGGCGAGTTCTCACACTCACTCATGTTCCGGCCCCGCGCCGTTAAGCGTCTCGAAATCCCGGCAACCGAGGACGACGGCTGGCGCGGCCGTGTGCAGGGTTTCGTCCACGACGAGAAAGCGTACCTCATGGCCGGAAGCGCCGGTCACGCCGGACTCTTTGGAACCGCGGCCGACGTCGCGGCGCTGACGGAGAGTTATCTCGGCGCGGTGCAGGGCCGCGAACGTGGCGCGATACTGCCAAACCGGCTCGTGCGCGAGGCCGTGATCGAACAAGCCTACGATCCGGTGCTGCGCCGCGGGCTCGGGTGGGCGCTCAAGACCAACGACGAGAATTCGTGCGGCCGGTATATGGATTTTTCATCCTTCGGCCACACCGGCTTCGTCGGAACGTGCGTCTGGGCCGATCCGGTGCGTGACGTGCAAGGCGTGCTGCTTACGAACGCCGTCTATTTTGGCCGGAACCCCGCGACAATCTCGGAACAAGCGTTTCGTCCACGCTTCTACGAAGCGATGATCGAAGATCTCGTCGCCCTGAGCCCTTCGACTGCGCTCAGGACAGGTTCTGTCGAAGAGTGTTAGCAATCGGGTTGATGAGCGGGACGTCGATCGACGGCGTTGACGCCGCGCTGGTGAGGATTCTGCCTCGCGAGGCTGGATATGATGTGAAGTTGCTGCGCTTCGAAACGCAGCCGTTTGACTCGAAGCTTCGCGAGGCGTTGCTTGGCGCACTCCCGCCGAATTCGGGCAGCGTCGCCGCGGTCGCCCAGATCCACCACGCACTGGGCCTTACATATGCGAAAGCGGCACGCGCGGTGGCCGCTAACGAACGCGTCGATTACGTCGCGTCGCACGGTCAAACGGTTTGGCACGACGGAGCGGCGCGCACGACGTTCCAACTCGGCGATCCGTTCGTCATTCGAGAAGCTATCGGGGCGACGGTTTGTTACGACTTCCGAAGCGCCGATTGCGCGGCCGGCGGTCAGGGGGCGCCGCTCGTCGCCTACGTCGACGCGCTGCTCCTTTCGAGCGCTGAAGAAGATCGCGTTGCGCTCAATCTGGGCGGCATTGCAAACCTCTCGATCCTGCGAAAAGGCGCGCCGCCCGAACAAACGATCGCGTTTGATACCGGTCCTTCGAACATGCTGATCGACGCGTTCGTGCGCGCGCGCAGCGGCGACCGATCCGCCTTCGACCAAAATGGGAAGCTCGCGGCGGCCGGCGCGGTCAACGCGGAACTGCTTGCCGCGATGCTTGCCGACGAATATTTCGCGATACTGCCGCCCAAGACGACCGGACGCGAGCATTTCGGCGCGCAGTTTCTCGCTCGTTACGATCGTGAACTCTCCAGGCTTTCACTCGAAGACGGGGCGGCAACCCTCACCGAGCTGACGGCGGCATCGGTTGCCAATGCGATTGCGCGTGCGGGATTGACCAGCGCGCGTATCATCGTCAGCGGCGGCGGGGCGCACAACGCCACGCTGCTCGCGCGGCTAGCTGCACGGCTGCAACCCGCACGCGTCGAAACCTCCGATGCGATGGGTATGCCGGTCGACGCCAAAGAGGCCATCGCATTCGCCGTGCTTGGATACGAAACGCTGCGCGGAAGGCCCGGAAACGTACCGGCTGCGACCGGCGCGCGGCATGGCGCCGTTCTCGGCGCGATTGCTCCCTACCGACTGTCCGAAGTACGAGCACGGATCGAAGACGAGTGTCGGACGTGATTCCGCCAACCGAGGCGACGCATGCGCGCAGCGCCGGCCTCGATCTGCTCGACACACCGGCGCTCGTGGCGCTGCTCGTCGCCGAGCAGAAGCACGCCGTCGATGCGGTCCTCGAGCAAACCGAGACAATCGCGCAGGCGGTCGATGAAATTGCGACTCGGTTGCAACGAGGCGGCACGCTACACTATGTCGGTGCCGGCAGTAGCGGGCGGATTGCGATGCTCGACGCAGCCGAAATGCCGCCAACATTCGGCACGCCAGAGGAGCTGGTTCGCGCGCACGTCGCCGGCGGTGCGATTGCGCTCGTCCGCGCAATCGAGGGGGCCGAAGACGATGGAAACGCGGGCGCTGCGGCGATGGAAGAAGTGCAACCAAATGACGCCGTCATCGGAATCTCGGCAAGTGGCGGCGCCGCATTCGTCGTCGCTGCAGTCGAATGGGCACGAAGCCATGGCGCGTACGCGCTCGGCCTCACGAGCGTCGCAGATTCGCCGCTCGCGCGCGCGGCAGACGCGGCGATCGTTCTGAACACCGGCGCCGAAGTGCTGACTGGCTCGACGCGGATGAAAGCCGGCACGGCGCAGAAGATCGCACTCAACGCAATCTCGACCGCGGTAATGGTGCGTTTAGGGAAAGTCTACGACAATCTCATGGTCGACGTGGTCGCCGGCAACCGCAAACTTCGGGCGCGTGCCCATCGTTTGATCGAAAATCTCGCGCATGTTAGCCGAACGCGCGCGCAAGAACTCCTGGAAGCCGCCGGCGGCCGCGTCAAAATCGCAATCGTCATGGAGCGCCGCGGCCTCGACGCGTACGCCGCGCAGGAGCTGCTCGACCAGCATGGCGGGTCGCTGCGAGCCGTACTCTGATGCATCTCGGCGCCCTGCTTTTTGCAACGATCGCATTCGTGCCGATCGACGACCGGCCCGTAACGTCGCAGCTGCCGGTCATGCTCGGGCGGATTGCGGGGATTACGGTTGACGCGCCGCCGCGCGAGGTGCGCGGCCATTTTCTGGATTCGGGCCGTTCCGACGCCATCATCGCGTGGCTCAATCACGAAGCGGCCAAGTCGCAGACCGATTCGTTCGTCGTTTCCACGGACATGCTCGCCTACGGCGGGTTGACCGCATCGCGCGTTCCCGGGCCAAACTATGCCGATGCCGAGTCTCGGCTAAGAGAGTTCGCACATCTTCGAGCGCGGCGGCCGCGCGCCTGGATCGGAGGATTCGGCACGATCATGCGCCTCGCGCCGACTGGGATTCCGGCCGGGACGCCGTTCTTTGCGCCGTATCCAATTTGGTCGTACCTGCAGGATTACGCCAATCTGCACGATCCGCCGTTACCCAGCGAAGCAGCGCGGGCGCAGCACTTGCGCGAGCTCATCGGCGAGGCGACGCTCGACGCATATATGTCGACGCGCGGACGCAATCTCGCCGTCGACCGACTGCTATTGAAGATGACCGCAAACGGCACGATCGATCGGCTCGTCCTCGGTCAGGACGATGCGGGCCCCGTTGGCTTACATGTGCGTGACCTACAGCTCTTACAAGCCGATCTTGCGGCGATGAATCTTGCGGGGCGCGCCTCGATTGAGCCCGGCGCCGACGAGCTCGGCATGGCGCTGGTCGCGCACGCGATTGCCCGCGTCGCGAAATGGACCCCGCGCATCGCGGTGCGCTACTCGCTGCCGGTCGGCGCTTCGTACCAAGATCCGATCGAGTATGCGCCGATTTCTACGGCCATTGACGCGCTCATTGGCCTCTGCGGCGGCGTATCTGACAATGAGAATCCCGAGATCGTCCTTTTCGTGCGGGTTCCCGGAACCACCGAAGCCGAAGACGCTGCCCTGATATCCGAAATGCGCGACACCGCATCACGTGGCCGCTCCGTTGCGCTCGCCGATCTCACGTATCTCAAGTCCTATCGCGATCAAGCCGGCTTCGCGCAGCTGCTGCTGGCGTCGGATGTATCGCGACGTCTCGACGCGTATTCGTCGTGGAACACCAACGCGAACACCGTCGGCACCGCTTTGGCTGAAGCGATTGCAGCCGGCGCCGGGCGCAGAACGCGAACCTACGATGCGCTCGCGCATCGAACGTTTACGTTTACGATGTTTCTCGACGACTATGCCTTTCACGATTACGTTCGACCCGATCTCAATGCAACGCTCGCCGCCCAAGGCATCACCGATCACTCGCTGCTCGCGCCCGAGGTTGCCGCCGCAACGAGCGATCGCGACCGCGCCTTACTGTGGCAGTACGCGCTGACGATTCTCGCGCAACTCGATCCCGGCTACCACATCGCGGCGATGTCGCTCGGCCTGCCGTGGGGCCGCACCTTCGAAACGTCGATCGACGTCGGCCTCGCCCCAAATTTGTAGCCACCCCCTTGTCATCCTGAGCCCTTCGACTCGCTGCGCTCGCTCAGGATAAACTCCGTGAGTGCAGCCGCCATTTTTTGTCATCCTGAGCGAAGCGAGCGCAGCGAGCGAAGTCGAAGGACCGAAGGGCACCCGCGCGTCAACTATTAGGAATCTAGTTGACAAACGCTGCTGAAGCGTGTATCGTGCTATTACGAATCTAATGCTTGGAGGAGCAATCTTCGGTGTCTCGCCGGAAATCGGTCGTTTTAACCGATCATGAGCTGCGGCTTATGGAGGTTCTGTGGCGCAAGAACAGCGCAACGGTCGCCGATGTGGTCGACGCGCTTCCACCTCCGCCGCTTGCGTATAGCACTGTGCTTACGACTTTGCGCACGTTGGAGCAGAAGGGTCACGTGACGCATGAGGAAGACGGCCGGGCTTTTGTCTATCGTCCATCGATCCAGCGAACGGACGCGGCGAACTCGGCAATCCGCCATGTGCTCGATCGATTCTTCGGAAGCTCGCCCGGAGCACTCGCGGTCACCTTGCTCGACGACGCGCGATTAAGCGACGACGACCTTGCGCACATCAAACGGATTCTGGCTCGCAGGCGAAAGGAGAAGGCGTGATTATCTCGACGCTCCTCAACGGACTTTGGCAAGGCGCGCCGATTGTCGCGATCGCGTTTCTGCTGTCGCGCTGCATCCCTGAGCGGAACGCCACGACGAGGCATGCGCTCTGGTTTGCGACACTCGCTGCGCTGGTCGTCGTGCCGGTTCTTGCAACGGTCTCCAACGCGGGAGCGATGCTGGCAGCAATGTTTCGAGCACACCCGGGGGAGGCCGGCTACACCGTGTCGCTACTTCCCTACAAGCCGATCGTCGAACACGCGGATGCGTGGTTTGCGCAGTTTGCGGCGTGGATCGTCGCCATCTGGCTCATCGGTGTCGCCATCAACCTCCTACGCTTGACCATGAGCCTCGTTCGAATCAATCGAATCCGACGCTGCGCGACGCTGATCGACGGCTCGAATCCAGACGTTTTCGCATCCGAGGATGTCGCCGTTCCCATCGTCGCCGGCATCTTTTGCCGGCGATCGTTATTCCAAAGCAGCTGCTGAAGGCACTGGCGCCGCTCGATCTTCAGAGCGTCATCGCGCACGAGCGCGCGCATATTCGGCGGCACGACACGATTTCCAACCTTATCCAGCGTCTCATCGAAGCGTGGCTATTCTTCAACCCATGGGTTCGCATCGCGGGAACCTATCTCGCGAAGGAACGCGAGTCAGCGTGTGACGATTGGGTCGTCGAGAAGACGGGAAGCCCCGATGAGTACGCCGCTTGCCTCGCAATGCTCGCGCAAATCGTCAAACCAAAAAATGCTCCGATTCTTACCCCGAGCGCGTTCCGCTCGCGGCACGCCCTGGTCGCGCGCATTGAACGGCTCGGCTCAAAAGAACCGCGCCCACTTACTGTAAATCCGTACGTTGTCGGAGGAATCGTCATGCTCTTCGCTGTCCTGACGCTTGCGCTCCAGGCGCTGTCGCCCGCGCTAGCGGTAACTCCGGCTGCGTATGCCGGCAGCCCAAGTGCACGAGACGCGGCATCGGCAGTGGCCGCGGCGTGCGCTCATCCCAACTCGGACGCCTTAGTGGTCACGGCAGCTCCGCCGTTACTTCCTCACGGCTTTAAAGTGACGGGATACGTGACCGTCGCGGTGACCATCGCTCCCAGCGGCCGCGTCGTTCACACTGCCATCCTCCATTCGAGCGGTAACACAGACATCGACAACGCCGTCGCCGCGGCAGCACGACAGAGCAAGTACTCTCCAAAGATCGTGAACTGCACGCCGGTTCAAGGCAGCTATGTCTTTCGCGCCGACTTCGCGCCGAACGGTTAGCCTAACTCCCAACGCCCAATGTTACCCTGAGCAATGTCAGCATGACCAGGGCAGCCTCAACATCAAACGGCAATGGTGTGGCACCGTCGTCGAGGCACTTGATATTGCCGGCCCACTGCGCCGAGTTTGCGGCATCGGTTGGCGGAGCCACGGCAAAGCGCGGGCGCCCTAACTCCGTCGCAAATTGCATCGTGTGCATCGCGCCGCCGTCGATTTCGGTGCAGACGAGAACGATCGCGCGCGCATGCTCGGCCTGAAGGCGATCCCGCTCGACGAGCGCTTGATCCGAAACCGGCGTTCCCGGCGGACAAAGCGTCGCGATCGCGCCGCCGCCGCTCAGAATTGCGTGTTCAAGCGCAACGTGTTCGGGCGGATACGTACGGCCGAACCCATAGCCGACGAATGCCACCGTCGGCACTCCGGCGGCCAATGCCCCGCGGTGCGCGGCCGCGTCGATTCCGAGCGCGAGCCCGGCTACGATCGGCTCGCGCAATCGCGACGCAAGTTGGTAGGCAAATGCGGCGGCGTCGCGGGGTGGAGTTCGGCTTCCGATAATCGCAACGCCGTCATGTGGTAGCGTACCGCGAATGTAGAGCTCCCCTGTCACCCTGAGCCTGTCGAAGGGTCGACGTAGGATCGGTCGAGTTTCGCGACATCGTGACAGCCGAGCAGCCGTAATGTCCGAATAATGTCGCTGCGGAGAATGTCGATGGCTCGCGCAACGCCGGCGCCGCCGCCCGCGCCAAGCCCATACGCGTAGGCGCGACCGATGAGAACGGCGCGGGCGCCCAAACAGAGGGCCTTCACCACGTCGCTTCCGCGACGAATGCCGCCATCGAGAAGAACCTCGGCGCGCCCGCCAACAGCCTCAACAACTTCCGGCAATGCGCGCAGCGTTGAAGATACGCCGTCGAGTTGTCGCCCTCCGTGATTTGAAACAACGATTGCATCCGAACCTACATCGATCGCGCGACGCGCATCCTCTGCACTGAGCACGCCCTTGATCACGATCGGCCCTCCCCAGAGTTCCCGAATCCAACCCATATCATCCCAGCAAACCGTCGAACGTTCGAGCGCGGCGCCGATGTCCTCGTACGGCAGCGTCCCTGCGCCGGGAATGACGACGTTCGGGAACTCCATCAATCCCCCATCGCGCATCAAATCAAGAAGCCATCGCGGCCGGGCAAGCAGTTGCGGAAGGTACGGCAACATTTGCAGAATCTTGCCGCTGACGAGGTCGCGTGCGCCGTTTCGGAGGTCGCGTTCGCGCTGGCCGGCGACGGCGGTATCGATGGTGACGACGAGCGCGGAAAACCCCGCAGCCCGCGCCCGGGCGATCGCCGCCTCCGCGGCGTCCCGTCCTCCGAGCAGGTAGAGCTGATACCAAACCGGTCCACGCGATGCCGCCTTGACATCTTCGAGCCGGCAACCCGAAAGCGTCGACAAAACGTAGATCGTTCCCGCGGCGCTGGCCTCTGCGGCCGCGATGCACTCGCCGCGCTGAAAGAAGAGACGGCTGCTACCCACCGGCGCCAGGAGAAAGGGCAATTCTAGAGTGCTTCTGAGCACGGTCGTTCGCAGATTGCACGGCGCATTCGCAACCGCATTGCGGGCCCGGAACGTCACCTTTTCGAAGGCCAGGCAGTTTTCGCGCATCGTGATCTCGGCGCCCGAGCCGCCATCGATGTAATCGAAAACAACCCGAGGCAGACGGCGCTGTGCAAGCCGCCGAAGGTCCTCGATATTGACGGCGCGCCGTGCTCGTCCCAACGTTCCCACAGTATGGAACTCTTGACGTTTACCGTCGCGAAAGGATACCCTGTCCTCGCAGTATGGATGCTCGATTCATCGCCACCGCGTTTGCCACCGCGTTTACGATCATCGATCCGATCGGAATGATCCCGATGACGCTCGGTGCGACAGCCCGCGACACACCGCGGCGGCGCAACCAAATCGTGGACCAAGCGGTGCTCGTGGCGGCCGGCGTTATTCTCTTCATGGGTGTTGTCGGACGCATCATCCTCGACTATCTCGGCATAACGCTGCCCGCATTTACGATCGCCGGCGGCGTTCTGCTCTTTTTGATTGCAATCGATATGCTCTTTGCCCGGCCGACCGGCGCCAAGCGTACCGACGTCGAAGAACAAGAAGCTGCGCTGAGCGAGAATCCTGCCGTCTTTCCACTGGCGGTGCCCATGATCGCGGGACCCGGGACGATCGCGACGGTACTGCTGCTCGTCACTCTCTCGCACGGCGACCGGCTCGACCTCATCGTCGTTGCGGTTGCCTACATCGTTGCACTCTTCGTTACGTGGCTCTGCATGCGCGGCTCATCGCTGTTGCTGCGCGTCATCGGCAAGACCGGGATTCATGTGGTCAGCCGGCTGCTGGGGATCATTCTCGCCGCTCTCGCGGTGCAGTTCGTGCTGAACGGTCTCGCACAAACCCCGCTGCTACGGCATTGAACCACCGCTGACGCCGTTTGCGGCCGCCCACTGCCGGTAGACGGTTTTTTCAATCGGCGGCAGTTGCGCGTCTGCTGGAAGTCTGAACCCGGGCAGCGGGAGCGGAAACGGAATCGGGTGCGGCGGCTCTTTGAACGGATCCGAGGCTGGGTCGAAACAGAACGGCCAGGCGATATCTCCATACTCCATCGCGCCGTCGGGATACGTGAACTCATACCGACCGTAGTAACAATCGCGGCCGGCATCGCGCCAGGCTTGCGTCGGCGTAATAATGCCGTTTCCCTGATCGCTGCCGCGCAGCGCGGACGGAATCGCGAACTGATAGCTCTTCGACGTCGACTCTCGCGACGACGGATCGATGGTTGGGATCGAATGTGGATCGTCTTGCGCGCGCAGCTGCGCGACTTCTTTGGCGAAACCGGCCTCGTCGCGTTTGATGTTCGACGCTACCGTCGGCCGGCGCGGCGGCTCCGGCGACGCTCGCACGGCAACCTGGCGCGCGAGCTCGTGCGGCGGCGTCTTCGCCGGCACCGACGCTCGCTGATGGAGCTTTCGAACTGGATGGACGACTGCGCGTTTCGGATGGGGCTGCTTCGCAATCGTGACGAGCGTTGTCTGCGAAACAACCTCACGCTCGCCGCGCGATGTGAAGATGCGTTCGGCGGCGTAGAACAGCAGCGTCAAAAAGATAAAATGAAAGGCGGCCGAGGCAATCGTCGACCAGAACAGCGCACGCCTGCGCCGATAGACCTTTCCCGAAATCAACCCGCCAGCCTTCGCTGAGGAGAGGATTCTTCATCCCCAGCGAAGGCGCGGCGCGCGGAACGGTAAGAGCTTAGTGCGGCGGCGTTAGACCGGTGAAATCCCCGACGATCTTCGCGTCGTAGGGAGCGTTCAGCAGATTGTATCCACGGCCCGAAACGCCGACTTGGCCTTGCGAGAAGACGATGTTGCCGGCGTGATTGACCTCGATGACCTGGTGGTTGAACTGGTCGCTGATCAGCGTGTTACCGTTGCGCAGACGTACGGCCCGCGTTGGATTCGGATTGGCAACGCTGCCCGGCCGCGTGTTCGTCACGTACGTCCAGACGACGTTCTTGTTGTGATCAACCTCGACAATTCTATTGTTGAGCGAATCGGTGATGAGTGTATTGCCGTTGTCGAGACGGCTGGCAAACGCCGCACCGTTGAGCGTCTTCGTATCGTTCGGACTGCCGTATTGCCAAACAATGTTATGACCGCGCGTTACCTCGATGACCCGATTGTTGTTCTCGTCGGCGATCAGAATGCGTCCGTTAGCCAGCAGTTCCGCGCAGTTCGGATTGTTGAGCTGATTGTTGCCTGACCCCGTGACGCCCGTCATGCCGTACTGCCAGACGATCCGCTTGTCCATCGTCACTTCAATGACGCGCTCGTTCGCCTGGTCGGTGATCAGCACGTCACCGTTGGGCAGGGCGACGTCGCACACCGGCGTGTTGAGCTCGTCGTGGCCTGAACCGGGAATGCCCGTCTTCCCATACTGCCAAACGATGTCGCCGTGTTTGTTGACGAGGATCACGCGATTATCTTGGCAGGCCACCTTCATGCAGCCAGGCTCCGTGCCGGCCGGCGCGCCGGTGCCGGCGATGAGTGTCATATCGCCGTACCGCTCTTCATCGTTCGGCGCCACGATCGAATGCGGTCCGGCTTTGCTCGAGCCGTCGCCGAACTTCCACATGATTTTGTGCTGCCGGTCGATCTCGATGACCCGGTTGTTGAACTGGTCGGCGATCATCATGTGGTCCTTATCATCGGCGCCCTTCAGCGGGACCACATCCTGCGACGACGACAGCGAGCTGGGCTGCGAACCGGTCGCGGGCAGCGAACCGTTGCTAGCTTGCGAGCACCCGGCAAGAATCGCAAACGTCACTAAGCTAAAGCCTGCAAACTTTCCCATGAAAATCTCTCCTTTTAAAATGCTCTTCAGGCGATGCTCTCAGGGATTCATGAAGAAAGTCTGAAGAAAGTCTGAAGGCTTGTTAGCGCACGGGATGGGGTTGGCAAAGCTCGATTAGAACACCATCAGTGGCCCGGGGATGCAAAAAGGCAATCAGACTTCCGTGTGCGCCTTTGCGGGCGTGGTCGTCGATTAATCGCACCCCTTTGGCCCGGAGTTCGGCGAGCTTCGCCTCGATGTCGGCGACGCGGTAGGCGGTGTGGTGGAGTTTGGTGAGCGCATCGCCTCGATACTTGGCGATCGGAGACTCCTCGTCTAAAGGAAGGAGAAGCTCGACGTACGACCCGCCCGCCTCCAGTCCGACCGCCTCGACGCCCTGCTCGTAGATGACCTCGCGATAGGCTTCCCTGAACCCAAGCGTCTGCGTGTAGAGGCGCAGCGTGGCCTCCAGGTCCTTGACCACAATCGCCACATGATCAATTTCCATTTATGCGACGACTTCTCTCGAGCGGTAGGTTCCAAAAACCTCGCGCAGCACGCTGCAGATCTCGCCGAGCGTGACGCCGGCGTCCACCGCATCGACGAACGAGGGCATGAGATTCTCTGTCGTCCCGGCGGCGGCGCGAACGTGCGCGAGGTGTCTCGCGACTCTGCCGCTATCGCGCGCTGCCCGGAAGGCTGCCAGGCGTTCGATCTGCTCGCGTTCGACGCGCTCGTCGATGCGCTGCAATGGAATTGCGGCATCGGCCGTCGGTTCCGCGAACCGGTTGACGCCGACGACGACTTGCTCCCCGCGCTCGACGGCCTGTTGCGCCAAGTACGCGGACTCGGCGATGCGCTGCTGCATCCAGCCGCTTTCGATCGCGGCGATGCTGCCGCCCATCGCATCGACTTCTTGGATGATTTTGCCGGCGCGTTCGATCAATTCGTTGGTGAGCGTTTCGACGTAGTACGAACCGGCTATCGGATCGACGACGTCGGTGACGCCCGATTCGTAGCCAATAATCTGCTGCGTTCGCAGAGCGACTTTAGCGCTCTCCGCAGTCGGCAGTGCGAGCGCTTCGTCTCGGCCGTTGGTGTGAAGCGACTGCGTTCCGCCTAAGACGGCGGCGAGCGCCTGAAGGGCCACCCGGATAACGTTGTTCTCGGGCTCTTGCGCCGTGAGTGTCGAACCGCCGGTCTGCGCGTGGAAGCGCAACATCTGCGAGCGCGGGTCGCGGCACTCGAATTCGTCGCGGGTAATGTGTGCCCATAGATAGCGCGCCGCCCGGAATTTGGCGATCTCCTCGAAGAAGTCGTTGTGCGCGTTCCAGAAGAAGGAGATGCGCGGCGCGACTTCGTCGAGCGCGATGCGGGCCTCGCACGCCGCGCGGAGATACGCTTTGGCATTCGAAAGCGTGAACGCGATCTCTTCGACGGCGGTTGAACCGGCTTCGCGAATGTGGTAGCCGGACACCGAAATCGTGTTCCATTGCGGAACCTCGCGCGCGCAATACGCCATCACGTCGGTCACCAATCGCATCGACGGTTTGGGCGGATAGATGTAAGTGCCGCGCGCCACGTACTCTTTGAGCACGTCGTTCTGCACCGTGCCGCCGAGTTTCTCGAACGGAATGCCGCGACGGCGCGCGACCGCTAACAGCAGCGCCAGCAAGATCGCTGCCGGCGCATTGATCGTCATCGAGACGGTGACCTTATCAAGCGGAATCCCGTCGAGCAGCGTCTCCATATCGGCGATCGAATCGATCGCCACGCCGACCTTTCCGACTTCGCCGCGCGCCTGCGGTGCATCCGAATCGAAGCCGAGTTGCGTCGGGAGATCGAAGGCGACGGAGAGTCCTGTCTGCCCGCGTTCGAGCAGATACCGGTAGCGGGCGTTCGATTCGGCTGCCGTCGCAAAGCCCGCGTATTGGCGCATCGTCCAAAGGCGTCCGCGATACATATCACTGCGAATGCCGCGCCCGTACGGAAAAGCGCCCGGCTCGCCGAGCGAGTGTGGCGTTCCTTCGACCGCGTCGTAGGCCGGTTCGAGCGGAATGCCTGAAGTGTTGACCTCGCGCGCCATATTCCCGGGTACTACGCCGCGCTGCGGCAGGGCGCCCGCTCCGTGTCACCCTGATCGTGTCGAGTGTCATCCTGAGCCGCGAGCGCAACGTGTTGGGTGTCATCCTGAGCCGCGAGCGCAGCGAGCATGTCGAAGGACTAGCGCAACTCCAAGTATGACAGCACGGCGGAATATGCGATCTCAAAGGAAGATTGGTCGACCGCACGCGCCGAGTTATTGAGCGTCGCGGAGAAGCAGATTTTCGTGCCGCGCCGGGTGGTCACCATCATCGTCAAGTTGATAACGCCGGCATCGGAACCGCCTTTGAAGGCGACGTGCCGAAACTTCGATGGGTCCGCGACCCCAGGATTGATCGACATCAGCGGAAGATCGGCGACGCGGCGCAGCAGATTGCAAAGCTCGCGCACGCTGTAGTGCCATTCGATTGCGAGCTGCGGCCTGCTGGAAATTTGCGCGACGTCGGGTAGGGGCAACGCTTCGACGTGCTGCAGAACCGCGGCTCGGGCGGACGGCGTGACAGCCGCCAGATACGCTGCGCGCAGCTCCGCTCGCCTATCGGATTTCATGATAAACGCCTCGCGAGTCGTCAAGAAAGGATCGTTGCCTCCGGCGTAGGGCTTGAGCGCTTGCGCTCCGACGATGCGCACAAGCGCATCCGCTGCGGTATTATCGCTGATTGAGATCATCTCGGCCGCATACGTCGCCAGCGTGAGCGGCGTTCCGTCCGGCCAGTCCCGTAGGATTCCGCTCGGCAGGCTTTTCCATCGTGCGTTCAGCGGCACGACGTCGCGCCAATGCCGAGAGCCCCGGTGTATTTGGTCGAGCAATCCATTCAGCACGGCCAGCTTGAACGCCGAGCCGACCGCGAGCGGCGCCGACGCATTGAGGGCCGCCAGTTCTGAGCGGCCCTCTTCGACGATCACATATGACAGGGTGCCGGATTGTCGCGCAAGCGGCCGAAGCGCGTCGTCGAGCGACGACGCCGTAATGACCGGTGGTTTAAACAATAGGCCGTCGATCTTATAATCGGCGTCTAAATGAATGAGAACGTCATCGGTGCCCTTAGCAAAGTGCGCGATAAATTTTTCGGGGGTGTATTCGACCCGTTGATAGGCACCGAGCGTCTTGATCAGCGACGCGATGACTTCGTCGACCTTGCTTGCCGGAATTTCTGTAAGGAAGGAGGCGCTAAACCATGCCGGATCGGCATGGTCGGTTCGCAGCATCGCGTCGATTCGGCTTTGGGCGAGCTCTATCGGCGACGAGCTTGGCGACGGCGCCGGACTCGCGCCAATCAGCACCAATACCAGACCTGCTACGAAGAGTAAGCGCATTTAAGCCGATTCTCGGCAGCTCCAGCTAGCTTCCTTTCCGCACGATCGACCAAACTGACAGGGAGGGCGGCGTTTGACAGGATCTAAAGAAGGTATTACATTTAGAAGAAAGTAAGGGCGGTCGAAACGTATGGAATCAGCGATCACCATAAAGGGACAGGCAACAATTCCCAAGGCCATCCGGCAGCATTTGCGCTTGAGGCCCGGAGACCGCGTTAAGTTTTTTATTCATCCCGACGGCACGGTTGTGCTCTTGCCAAAGCTACCCGCCTCGGCTTTGAGAGGTATCGTGAAACCACGCCGGCGGCGGCGCGTGATGGTCGAGGAGATGAATGAAGCAATCGTTGCTGCCGCTACGGCGGGCACGTCTCATCGCCGCAGATGATCGGGCTCGATACCAACGTTCTGATCCGTTACCTCGTCCAAGACGACCCGACTCAATCTGCCCGAGCGACGGCGATCGTCGAGAAGCGTCTGACACCTTCGAATCGCGGGTTCGTCAGCACCGTAGCCGTCGTCGAGGCGGTGTGGGTCCTAGAACGTGTCTATCGCCTCACGCGAGACCAGGTCGCCGACGCAATCGAACGCATCCTTCAAATCGATGTCCTCATCGTTGAGAATGAGGCGGAGGTATTCACGGCAATGGCCGTGCTGAGAGAGGGGCTCGGCTCGTTCGCCGATGCGATGATTGCGGCGCTCGGCGCCAAAGCCGGTTGCTCTCACACGCTGACGTTCGACCGAGCCGCCCTGCGAATCCCCAGCATCAAGCCAGCGTAATCAGCGGCGCGCCGGTTTCGACGCTCGAACCCGCGCCGGCATGAACCGCCGTTACTCTTCCCGCCGACTGGGTACGAATTTCGTTCATCATCTTCATGGCCTCGATGACGGCGATGACTTGACCTTCGCTGACCCTATCGCCTTTGGCGACGCGCATCTCGACGATGAGGCCGTGCATCGGTGAGGTTACGTCGTTCCCGCCGGCCGATGCGCGACGCTTATGTAAGGCGTTCAGTCGCGGAGCCAGGCGGCGCGCGCGGGGAGGTTCATGGATGCCAGCTTGTCGCGAGGGCGGAACGCCGTTCGCCAACGCTGCCTGCCAGGTTTGTGCAAACGCCTCGAGGGTCGCCGTATCGTAGGTCGCGTCGATCACGCTCGGCGAATCGCAGAGCGCGCGCAACAGCGGCAGCGTGGTAGGCACACCTTCGATGACGTACTCGTCGATAGCGCGGCGCATGCGCGCGATAGCCTCCTGCCGTGTCGGCGCCCAAACCACGAGTTTGGCAATCAGCGAATCGTATTCGCGCGGAATCGTCCAGCCGCGATAGGCTGCCGAGTCGACGCGCACGCCGAGGCCTCCGGGCTCGCGATATGTGACGATCGTTCCGGGCGCCGGCCGAAACCCTTGAGCCGGATCCTCCGCATTGATGCGGGCTTCGATTGCGAATCCGCGAAAGGAAACGCCGGCTTGGCCATAACCCAAGGGCTCGCCCGCCGCAATGCGAATTTGTTCGCGTACCAGATCGACTCCGGAGATCATCTCCGTCACGGTGTGCTCCACTTGGATCCGCGTGTTCATCTCCAAGAAGTAAAACGCATCGCCCGACACAAGACACTCGATCGTGCCGGCGGAGTCATAGCCGATCGCTTTCGCAGCGCGCACGCCGGCCTCGCGCATCGCCGCCCGCAGGTTCTCTGAGATCTCCGCGGGGGCTTCCTCCCACAGCTTTTGGTGGCGTCGTTGCAGTGAACAATCGCGCTCGCCGATGTGGACCACGTTGCCGTGCTTGTCGGCGAGAACCTGCAGTTCGATGTGCTTCGGATTCTCGAGATATCGCTCGGCGTAAATCGTTCCGTTCTTGAAATACGCTTCCGCTTCGCGGCGAGCTGTTTCAAAGGCGCCCGCGAGTTCGTCGACCGAATGCGCGACCTTCAGCCCCTTGCCGCCGCCGCCCGCCGCCGCCTTGAGCGCAAGCGGCAAGCCGTATCGCTGTGCTGCTTCGCGCGCGGCCGCAGTATCCGCCAGGGCTTCCGTTGCACCGGGCACGACCGGCACGTGTGCCTCGCGCATCACTTGGCGCGCGCGAAGTTTATCGCCCATCGCATCGATCGCTAGCGGATGCGGACCAATCCAGGTCAAGCCTGCCTCGATGACGCTACGGGCAAAGTTGCCATTCTCGGCGAGGAAACCGTAGCCGGGGTGAATCGCGTCGGCGCCCGAACGGCGCGCGCACTCAATGAGCTTCTTAGCATTGAGGTAGCTTTCAGACGGAGGCGCCGGGCCCACTCGATACGCTTCGCCGGCGAGCTGCACGTGGAGCGCGTCCCGATCGATGTCGGAATAGACGGCGACCGTTGCAATGCCCATCTCGCGCGCCGTTCGAATGATTCTCACCGCGATCTCACCCCGATTCGCAATCAGAATCTTTTTTGGTGTCATCCTGAGCGGAGTCGAAGGATCACTCTGCGGCGAACAAGCCCATGGCGTGATAGCCGGCGTCGACGAAGAGTACGTCGGCCGTGACGGCGGTTGCAAGATCGGAAGCGAGAAAAACCGCCATGTTCCCGATGTCTTCCGGCGTCACGTTGCGGCGCAGCGGCGCGACCTTCGGCACGACATCGAGAATGCGCGAGAATCCGCCGACCTGCCGCGAGCTGGCCGTCTTGATCGGGCCGGCGGAGATCGCGTTGACGCGAATTCCGCGTTCGCCCAAGTCGAAAGCGAGGTAGCGAACCGACGCCTCGAGCGCCGCCTTCGCGATGCCCATCAGATTATAGTTTGGAACGATCTGCCTGGCGCCGAGATAGGTAAGCGCCATAATCGACGCACCGTCGTTGAACGACTCGCGCAAGGCCGCAACGAGCGCTATGAGCGAGTAAGACGACACGTCGAGAGCCAGCGAGAAGCCCGCGCGCGACGTCTCAAAGACTTTGCCCGCGAGATCTTCCTTATTGGCGTAGGCGATCGAGTGGACCAGCGCATCGAGCTTTCCGAAATGCTGGGCGAGCTCGTCGCGCATGGCGATCAGCGACGACTCGCGGGAAACGTCGCACTCGACGGCCGGTCCGCCGCCGAGCTCCAACGCCAGCTTCTCGACCTCGCCCCTCACCCGTTCGCCTTGATAGGTCAGTGCGACGAGCGCCCCGTGTTCGTGGAGCTTGCGGGCGATGCCGGTCGCGATCGACCATCGATTTGCGACGCCGGTCACCAACGCGCGCTTTCCCTCCAGCAGCTTCACTGTGCGAATCCTATAATGAAGAAGACGATGCCCGCCGCGCCGGCCGCCAGGCTGACCCACCACGCGGGGATGGAGCGCGATAGCGCCGCGACCGCGCCCAGCGCGATGGCGACCTGCAACAGCGCGACGGTAATCCCAAAGACCCGATGCCGGCGCACCCCCGCGGCGGATTCCTCCTCGAGCTTACGGGCCGATGCCTCGAGCGGTTTCTCCTTGCCGACTTCCTTGGCGATCTCGGCGCGATACGCGCGCAGCCGCGGAGCGTTCTTCGATCCTCGATCCGCCATCTCGTCGGCCGCGACGGTGTAGATGTGCTCTTTTTGGCGCACGGACTGGTACTCGGACCATGTGTCCGAGGCTTTGAGTTGGGCGATCGTCGCTTCGTTGATGAGGTCGCCGGCTCGCAGTGCCGCGATCGCGGCCACGACGGCGAAGATCGCGGCGCCCAGGCCGACGTATCGCAGCCACCGCGGACCGCGCTCGTGGGCTTCGGCGATCTGCTCCTGAAGCTTGTCGGTATCGACCTCGATCTCTTCGGGCATCGTTTCCTTTCTCGGTATCGTTTACAAGGGGATGTTTCCGTGTTTGCGCTTTGGCCGCGCCACCTTCTTGTCGCGCAGCATTTCGAGCGCCGTCGCGATCGCGCTGCGCGTTTGATGCGCTTCGATGACGTCATCGACGTAGCCGCGCTGCGCGGCGATGTACGGGTTGGCGAAGCGCTCGGTGTACTCATCGACGAGCTCCTGCATCTTGGCGTCCTTGTCGGCGGCGGCGGCGAGCTCGCGGCGGAAGATCGTCTTGACCGCACTCTCGGCGCCCATGACGGCGATCTCGGCGGTCGGCCATGCGAGATTGACGTCGGCGCGAATGTGTTTGCTGGCCATGACGTCGTACGCGCCGCCGTACGCCTTACGCGTGATCACCGTGATCTTCGGTACGGTGGCTTCGGCAAACGCATAGAGCAGCTTGGCGCCGTGCAAGATGATCCCGCCGTACTCTTGATCCATACCGGGCAGAAAGCCCGGGACGTCGACGAACGTGACGAGCGGGATATTGAATGCATCGCAGAAACGCACGAACCGCGCAGCCTTGACGGAGGATCGCGTGTCGAGCACGCCCGCGAGCACGCTGGGTTGATTGCCGACGATCCCGACCGTCTGACCGTTGATGCGTCCGAAGCCGCAGATGATGTTCTGCGCGTACAGCGGCTGAATCTCCAGAAAATCGGTGTAGTCGACGACACCTTCGATAACGTCGTGCATGTCGTAGGGCTTGTTCGGCGCATCCGGCACGACGGCGTCGAGTTCCATGACCGCGCGATGCGGATCGTCGTCGCAGTCGAACCGCGGCGGCTGCTCGCAGTTATTTTGCGGAATGAATGAAAAGAGCGCGCGCGTAAGGTCGAAGAGGTTTTCCTCGTCGGCGGCGACGAGATGCGCGACCCCGCTGCGGGTTGCGTGCGTCGCAGCGCCGCCGAGCTCCTCGAACGTAACCTCCTCGCCTGTGACCGTCTTGATGATCTCCGGTCCGGTGATGAACATTTGTGAGATCTTCTCGGTCATCAAGATGAAGTCGGTGATTCCGGGCGAGTAGACGGCGCCGCCCGCGCACGGCCCGGCGATCAAGCTCATCTGCGGAACCACGCCGCTCGCCTGCACGTTGCGCCAAAAAATCTCCGCATATCCGCCGAGCGAAACGACGCCCTCTTGAATGCGCGCGCCTCCCGAATCGTTGATGCCGATCAGCGGAGAGCCGGTGCGAATCGCTAGATCCATCACCTTGCAGATCTTTTCAGCGAAGGCTTCCCCCAGCGAGCCGCCGAGCACGGTAAAATCCTGCGAAAAGAGAAAGATCTGGCGGCCGTCGATCGTCGCGCGGCCCGTGACGACGCCGTCGCCCAAGAACTCCTTCTCGTCGAGTCCAAACGCGTTCGTTCGATGGACAACGAAACGATCGAACTCGACGAACGATCCTTCGTCGACTAATGCGTCGACGCGCTCGTGCGCCGAGCGTTTTCCACGGCCGTGCTGCCGATCAATCGCCTCGGAGCCGGCAGGCATGCGTGCCCGTTCGCCCTTTGCGCGCAGCTCGTCGTATTTGTCGGCGCGACTCTTCACGCGCTCCCCTTGCACGCCCCGCCCCCTTTGTCATCCTGAGCCCTTCGACCGCGCTCAGGATAAACTCCGCGCGGAGGCGCGAAGTCGAAGGACGTCATACTAACTGCGCATGTTTGCATCCGTCCTATTCGCGTCCGTCGTTGCCCTTCAGGGCTTTCCAACGCCGCCGCCGGTACCGCCGCCGCGGCCCATCGTTGAAACCGTCTACGGCACGTCAGTTGCCGACCCGTACCGCTACTTCGAGAATGTGAAGGACCCGGCGGTCGCGCGATTCTTCAAAGAGCAGAACGCGTATACGCGAGCCGTCTTGAACCGCCTCGCAACGCCGCGACAGCAGCTCTTCGAGCGGATCAAAGCGCTCGATAATGCCGGAGCGGTTGTTTCGAGCGTGACGATCGACGGTCCGTACTATTTCTACGAAAAGCTCAACCCCGGCGATAATTCGCCGAAGCTCTACGTGCGCGATGCCGCCGGCGGACCCGAGCGCGTCTTAATCGATCCGCAGACGCTGGCGACTGCGGGCAAGCACTACACGATCAACTATTTCCAACCATCGCTCGATGGTAGCCGCGTCGCCTACGGCATTTCAGAGGGCGGTTCGGAGGCATCGGTGATTCACGTCGTCGAGACGGCGACCGCGCAGGTTCTGCCGGATGCGATCGATCGAGCGTACTACATCGGCGTAACGAGCTGGTTGCCGGACGGAAAGTCGTTCTACTATGTGCGCTTTCCCAAGCTGCGGCCCGGCGAATCCGAGACCGACAAGGAGACTCGTGCAGTCGCCTATTTGCACGTCCTCGGGCGCGATCCGGATCGCGACGCTGCCGTATTCGGCTATGGCGTCAATCCGAAGGTTCCGTTCGCGACGACCGACTTCCCGATCGTCGTCTATTCGCCCGTTTCGCCGTATACGCTCGGCGTGATCGCGCATGGCGTCAAGAATGAAGTAACTATCTATGCAACGCACGCCGGCCTAGTGGATTCGAATGCCGCGTCCTGGCAGCCCGTCGCCACGACCGACGATGACGTCACCGGATACGACTTCAAGGGCTCGACGATCTACCTGCAAACCCACAAAGGCGCGCCGACCTTCAAAGTCGTCGCAACCTCGCTCGATTCGCCGAACGTCGCGGGAGCGCAGACCGTGATCCCCGCCGGCCGAGCCGTCGTCGAGCAAATCGGCGTTGCCGAGGATGGACTCTACGTGCTGTCGCGGGACGGCGGATTCGGGCGAATTACGCGCGTTTCGCTCGTCGCCGATGGATCGGCGGGTGCCTCGACCGACATTTCCCTCCCATACCAAGGCGCGGTGAATACGGTCGTGACCGATCCGCGCGTTGCGGGCGCGGTCTTTGGCCTGACGAGTTGGACGCATTCGCAGCTCTATTACGCTGTCGATGCAAACGGAAGCGTGGCCGATACGCACCTCAAGGAACTCGCCAACGTCGACATGTCGCCGTATACTTCCTCGGAGGTCTCAGCGCGCAGCGCGGATGGAACGATGGTTCCGCTTTCTATTATCTATCGCAAGGGTATCGCGCTCGACGGCTCACATCCGGCGTATCTCCAAGGCTACGGTGCCTACGGCATCGAGATCAATCCGTCGTTCAGCGCGACGCGCGTGGCGTGGTTGGAACGGGGCGGCGTCTTTGCAGTTTGCCACCCACGCGGTGGCGGCTGGTACGGCGAAGCGTGGCACCAAGCCGGAATGATCGCGACCAAACCCCACACCTGGGAGGATTTCATCGCCTGCGGCCGCTGGCTGATCAATCATAAATATACTTCGTCTGCGCATCTCGCGGGCGAGGGAACGAGTGCCGGCGGTATCACGATCGGCCGTGCGATCACGACGCAGCCGCATCTTTTCGCCGCAGCCCTCGACGTCGTCGGCGCCAGTAATGCCTTGCGCATGGAATTCTCACCGAATGGACCGCCGAACATTCCGGAGTTCGGCACTGTGACGAATGAGGCCGGGTTCAAGGCGCTTTATGCGATGGATGCTTACGAGCACGTCGTTCCCGGCACCCCGTATCCCGCCGTCATGTTGATTACCGGGTTCAACGATCCGCGCGTCTCATCGTGGGAGCTGGCCAAGTTCACGGCACGCTTACAGAAGGCAACGACGAGCGGACGTCCGATTCTGCTGCGTGTCGACTACGATGCGGGCCACGGATTCCTCGCCGGGTCTCGCAAGCAAAACGAGCAGTTGCTCACCGATGAGTATTCATTCTTACTCTGGCAATGCGGCGATCCCGCGTTCGCCGGCATCGCGACGCGAATCTTCCCGCGCCACGTCGTTTCGCACTAACTGTTCCCAAAGTGTGGTCTTTACGCCGGCGCAGCAGCCGGTGGGCGGCGGGTGCGTAACAGCAGGACCAGCGGGGTCAGCAGCAGCGTGATCGCGCCGAGAACGTAGAAGGCATCGGCGAAGGCCAGCGTCGAGGCTTGTTGCATCACGATGCCGGCGATTTGTGCCGGCGAGGCGTGGTGCTGCAGCGCCGCTTGCACGGCAGGGCTCGCGAGGTTCACTTGTCCGGCGAGCCTGTCGAGATGCAGGGCGCTGCGCCGGTCGAGCAGCGTCACGAGAACAGCCGTAGAAATTGAGCCGCCGAGTTGCTGGCAGAGACTCAAGAGCGATGTCGCTTTCTGCGTGTCCGCGCCCTGAACCGAACTCAAGACCACGACCGACAGCGGAACGAAGAGCATCCCGAAGCCGAGGCCGCCAAGCACCAACGGAAAAACGAACGTTCCGAAGACGCTATCGGTTGTCAGCACATGCGCGTTGTTGAAGTTAGCGATCGCGACGATAGTGAATCCGATCGCCAGCAGAACCTGCGGCTTCACGTGGAAGCGGCTCAGCAGCACCAGCGTAATCGGCGTTGCGATCCCGATCGCCAAGGCACGCAGCAGAATCGATTCACCCGAAAGGGTTGCCGTAAAATTGAGGAGGTTCTGCTGGAACTGCGGGGCGAGGATCACGCCCCCGAATAACCCGAATGCGAGCGTCATTTGCAAGAGGCACCCAGATGCCAGCGTCCGATTCATAAACAGGATTCGTACGTCGACGATCGGATTGCGCACCGCTCGCAGCTCCCACCACAGGAACGCCGCAAGAGAACACAGCGAAACGATCGTCGTGATCAAAATGTTTTGGTCGTTGAACCAGTCGTAGCGCTCCCCTTCGTCGAGTACGTATTGCACGCAGCCGAGTCCCATCGCCATCAGCCCGAGGCCAATGCCGTCGACGCTCGCGCGTCCGGAGCGTTGCGGATTGCGCAGGAGCATCGCGCAGATCAACAGTGAGACGATTCCTGGGATGATGTTGATGTAGAAGATCCAGTTCCACGAAAGCTGGTCGGTCAGCACCCCGCCGAGCGTCGGACCGATCGACGGGCCAATCACGGCGCCGATCGAAGTCAACGCCTGGCTCAACCCGAGCTGCTTTGCCGGGAACGTGTTGCGCATAATGGCTTGACCGGTCGAGATCAGTCCGCCGCCGCACAGGCCTTGCAAAACACGGAAGAATACGAGCTGACCAAGCGATGTCGACATGCCGCAAAGCACCGAAGTGATGGTGAATCCGGCGATCGCGGCGACATAGTACTGCCGCCGCCCAAGCAGCTGCTGCAGCCACGGCGTCAACGGAATCACGATCACCGCGGCGATGATGTATCCAGTAACGATCCATGCGCCTTCGTCGAAGTTGGCGCCCATGTTGCCTTGAATCGTCGGCAGCGCGACGTTGACGATCGTGACGTCGAGCACTTGCAGGAGGGTCGCGAGCATCACGCCCACGACGATCAGCCAACGGCGCGTTCCGTACTCGACCAGCTCGCCATCCGGATTGCCCGGCATGGAGCCGACAACCATGCCGCCTCTCGGCGGAGTTTCAGGTCATCCTGAGCCGAGTCGAAGGGCTACCAAATGCCGAGGAGCGCTTTGACGTCGTCGGAGGCCATGGTGTGCGGATCCCACGGCGGCGTGAACGTGATTTCCACGTTCGCGGATTTCACGCCCTCGACGGCGAGCACGTGATCTTTGACCGACTGCATGAACATCGGCCCCACCGGGCACATCGGCGACGTGAGCGTCATCATGACGGTCACGTCTTCGCCGTTTGCGCCTTCGGTTGTGATGTCGTAAACTAAACCGAGGTCAAGAATCCCCAGATTGAGTTCGGGATCCTTGACGTCGACGAGCGCTTCGCGAACTTGCTCGACCGTTGGCATGTGCTAGGGGTTTGTCGGCTGGAGCGGTAAACCTTTGCTACAATAGGCAGCGCGGATGGTAGCGGCCCAGGCGGGCGTGGGTCTCGTCGGACGAAACTGCTCTGGGCCGGGCAGCGTTTAGGTAGTAGAAAGGAAGAGCCAGAGCGATGTCGATGTGGGAGCCCTTCACCGAGCGAGCGCGGCGCAGCATTGTGCTTGCTCAAGAAGAGGCGCAGCGTCTCGGAAACAACTACATTGGGACCGAACATATCCTGCTTGGCATCATCTCCGAGGGTGAGAGTCTCGCCGCCAAAGTGCTGGAGTCGCTTGGCGTTAACCTTTCCAAGGTTCGTCAAGAAGTCGAAGCCATCGTCGGACGCGGCGGGCAGACCGTGCAGCAAGAGATGGTCTTCACGCCACGCGCCAAGCGCGTGATCGAACTTGCCTTTGAGGAGGCGCGGCAACTCAACCACAACTACATCGGGACCGAGCACCTGCTTCTCGGGCTGATCCGCGAGGGCGAGGGAGTTGCGGCGCGTGTTCTCACGAATCTCGGCGTCGATCCCGCGAAGGTTCGCGTGCAAACGACCTCGCTGCTGGGCGCGGAGGGTCAACCTGCGGCACCGAAGGGGAAGAGCAAGACGCCGACGCTGGATGCCTACGGCCGCGATCTCACGCTGCTCGCCCGCGAGAATAAGCTCGATCCGGTCATCGGGCGCAACACCGAGATCGAGCGCGTCATCCAAATTCTTTCACGCCGCACGAAGAACAATCCGGCGCTGATCGGCGAGCCCGGCGTCGGCAAGACGGCGATTGCCGAAGGTTTGGCGCAGCGCGTCATCAAGGGCGATATTCCCGAACCGCTGCGCGATCGCCGCGTGATTACCCTCGATCTCGCCGGGCTCGTCGCCGGCACGAAGTACCGCGGCGAGTTCGAAGAGCGCATGAAGCGCGTGATGGACGAGATCCGCGGCGCGGCCGGTGAGATCATTCTCTTCATCGACGAACTGCACACGCTGGTCGGCGCCGGAGCGGCGGAAGGCGCGATCGATGCGAGCAACATCATCAAGCCCGCGCTGGCGCGCGGCGAGCTGCAGTGCATCGGCGCAACGACGCTCAATGAGTTCCGTAAACACATCGAAAAAGATTCGGCGCTCGAACGGCGCTTTCAACCGGTTATGGTCGGCGAGCCGACCGTCGAGGAGACGATCGAGATTCTCAAAGGTCTGCGCGACCGCTATGAAGCGCATCACAAGGTGCAGATTACCGATGAAGCGCTCGTCACGGCGGCGAGACTCGGCGACCGGTACATCACCGACCGGTTCCTTCCCGATAAGGCGGTCGATCTGATCGACGAAGCGAGTTCGCGCGTGCGCCTGCAGGCGACGCTTCCGCCGCCGGCGATTCGTGAGGCCGATGCGCAGCTGCGCAAACTCATCGCCGAAAAAGAGGCGGTCGTCAAGAATCAGGAGTTCGACAAAGCCGCCTCGATCCGCGACCGCGAAGAGAAGCTGCGCCTGGAGAAGGCGCATCTCGAACAGGAGTGGCGCGACCGTAAGGCCCAGAGCGAACGCGTCTTGCGCGTCACCGCCGAGAACGTCGCCGAAATCGTCGCGTCGTGGACGAGGATTCCCGTCAGCCGGCTTGCGGAAGCCGAAACGGAAAAGCTTTTGAAAATGGGCGAGCTGCTGCATAAGCGCATCGTGGGTCAGGAAGAGGCGATTCAGGTGATCACGCGCGCGATTCGCCGTTCGCGCGCCGGCTTGAAGAACCCCAATCGCCCGATCGGTTCGTTCATCTTCCTCGGTCCCACCGGAGTAGGAAAAACCGAGGTCGCGCGAAGTGTTGCGGCGTTCCTGTTCGACGACGAAGAGTCGATGATCCGCATCGACATGTCGGAGTACATGGAGAAGTATTCGGTCAGCCGGTTAGTTGGCGCACCACCCGGTTATGTCGGATATGAAGAAGGCGGACAGCTTACCGAAGCGATACGCCGGCGTCCCTACTCGGTCGTGTTGCTCGACGAAATTGAGAAGGCCCATCCCGACGTCTTCAACTTGCTGCTCCAAGTGCTCGAGGACGGTCGCCTCACCGATTCTCAGGGCCGTAAAGTTGATTTCAAGAATTCGGTCATCATCATGACGAGCAACGTCGGCGCCACGGGAATGACCACGACGACCGACATCGGTTTCCGTCCGCAAAAAATCTCGACCGAAGATCAGATCAAGGCCTACGAGCGCATGAAGTCGCGCGTTCTCGAAGAGGTCAAGCAGACGTTCCGGCCTGAGTTCCTCAACCGCGTGGATGAAGTGCTTGTCTTTCATCAACTCACTCGCGAGGAGATCGAGGCAATCGTCACGCTCGAGCTCGACAAAGTCATCCGCGAGGTTAGAGCCCAGGAGATGGAGCTCAAGGTCACCGACACGGCAAAATCGCTGCTTGCGCGCAAGGGCTGGGATCCGCAGTTCGGAGCACGTCCGCTGCGCCGCGCAATTCAGCGCCTGGTCGAAGACGAGATCGCGGAGGAGATGCTCAAAGGCACGTTTGCTTCGGGCGATCACATTCTCGCCGATATCGATCCCGACGATCCGGAGAAGCTGAAGTACGCGAAGATTCCGTCGATCGAGCCGCCGGCAGCGCCGTCGCCCGAGCCGGCCGTCACCTAAAACTCACCTGTCATCCTGAGCCCTTCGCCCTTCGACTGCGCTCAGGGTGACAAGTGCGAAGGCGCGAAGCGCCGGAGTCGAAGGACGAAGGACGAAGTACATTCCCAAGCGAGTCGAATGGGGCTTAAGTGCATGCCCTTCTCTTGGGAATAGTCGTTGCGCAGGCAACGCCTGCTTCGTCGCTGAGCGTGTCGACAACCAGCGTCAACCTCAATCCGGCGCAGCAACAAGTTCTCACGGTGAGCGGCGCAACGGCGCCGGTGGAGGCGAGCCTCGATCAACGGCTGGTGAACGTTAACGTCAGTCCCGACGGATCGAGCGTCACGGTCACCGCGACCCAGGCGACCGGCAACGACACGCTCCACCTCGTCGACGCGAACGGCGCGCGCGCCGACGTTACGATTCGGGTCGCGTTCAACGCTGGGACGATTCTCCCGCAGACCAGTCTGACCGTGACGGGCAATCCCGTCGATCCCGCTTGGCTCACGCAGCAGGTCGCACGCTGGCTAGCGCGGATGACGCAAGCGCAACCCGGAGCGCAGACGACGATCGGTACGGTACCGCCGCCGTCAGCGCCGCTTGCGCCTGGGCAGAGCACGCAGTTCGTCGTGCCGGTGCAGATTGCGGGAAACGGACACTACTTCGATCAGTCGGGCTCGACAACCGTGAACGTCCAAAACGTCGCAGTCGCGCCGTTCGAGCCTAACGTGCTCTTCTACGACGACGATCCCGAACACGTCACCCAAGACGGCGTGCTGTTCCGGGGAAGAATCACGGCCGCAACACCGGCGCGGCTGTACTACTATCATGATGATGGTCAGGACCCACACCGTCTCGTCGTCGCGCTCAGGAGCGATTCGCAAGATCCGACCTCCGTGCAGATCGTCGAAGCTTGGGCCGGCCCGAATATGGACGTCATGCACGTCGGCCACACCGTCACGAAGAACTTTCTGCTGACGAAAATGCACGATCAGGGCATCATCGTGAGTCTGTCGCAGGACGAGCCATTCTTACTCGCCGACGTGCCGATGGCGTCGCGACAGCTCGTCTCCGGAACGGTCGATCTGCACGTTCTCTCGGGCGGTCCGGTAACGGCGACGGTTCTGGCGCTCTCCGGCGACGCCAATCCTCGCAGCCTGCTCGACGGTCCGGTGCTTCCGGGCGACGGGCATCGTCGTACCGGCGTCTTTGTGGTCAGCGGATTCGGCTCGCACACGCTCAGCTATTCCGTCGGTGGGGCGAACGCGACGCTCGTGATCGGTGACACCGATCCGACGCCGCCGAGCGCCGACCCATCCGCGTCCGGGCACGACTACGGCGATTACGGCGTTTCGCACTCGATCGAGCTGACGCTCAGCAATCCCGGAGCTTCACCCGCAACGGCGTACCTGTATTTCCGGCCGCTCGCCGGCCCGGCGCGGGCCAGCTTCGTGGTCAACGGAGCGCTCGTTGAGATCGGGTGCGTCCGCGTTCCCACGCCGTATCAGATCGAGGCCTTCGATCTCTCGCCGGGGCAGACGTATCGCGCCGTCGTGCAAACGATGACCGACGGCGGTTCGTTCTATCCGGCGGAGATCGGCGTCACCGCCGCGCCGCCGCAACCGAGAGCGCCCGCGATCAATGCGCCCGACGGTTGCTTTCCCAAACCGGAATCGTCGCCCGGGTCTCAATGATCGCGGAGGGCGAATCGAAAGTCGTCCTGCTCGTGCGTTTGCTCAACGCGATCGACCAGGGCCGGCATTCGTTCGAGGACCTCAAGGACCGGATCGCCGAGCGCGGGCGGCGGCCGAGCACTCGGAGCCTGCGGCGCTACCTCGCGATCCTCACCAACGCCGGCTTTCCGCTCTATTTCGATCGTCAAGCGAACGCGTATCGCTTCGCTGAGGGCTACAGTCTCAAGCGCCTCGATCTCTCGAGCGGCGAGCTCTTCGGTTTGGTCGCGTTGCGCTCGTTGAGCGCAAGCATCGGCGGAACGATCGGCGCCTCGATCGAGGACGTCGCGGAGAAGCTCGTCGGGAGCGCCGGCAGCGGCGCGCGCGCTCGGGTCGAAGCCGCATCTCCGGTTGCCTTTCGACTCTCCGAGATCCGCCTCGACGAACAGGGTGAACGCGCGTTCGCATTGCTCTCCTCCGCCGAGCGGGCCTCGCGAAGCGTCCGGTTTGCATACCTCGACAAAGAAGGGAAGCCCAGTTCCCGGACGGTCGATCCGTACGGCTTCATCGTGAATGCCGGGCGAGTCTACTGTGTCGCCTACGACCACAGGCGCCGCGACATGCGAACCTTTGCCGTGGATAGCATCAGCCGTGTCTCGACGCTCGCCCGGACCTTCGTCCGTCCCGAAGGCTTCAACGTCGAAGCGTATGCGGCGGCCTCGATCAGCGGTGTGTTGCATCGCGACCAAACGACCGAAGTGCGCGTGCGCTTTGCGCCACGCGTGGCGAAGGCGGCGATCGCCGCGCGCGTCGTCGCCGAGCGCACCATCGACCAGCACGACGACGGATCCGCCGAGATCACCTATCGCGTCGGCGATATCGACGAGCTCGTGCGATGGGTGCTCGGCTGGGGCGCGCAAGCCGAGATCGTCGGGCCGCCCGAAGCCCGCACCCGCATCGCCACTCTCGCGTCGGAGATTTCGAGCAAGTATAACTGAGCGCAACGGTTCGACGGAGGTCAGCATTCGAACTCGACACATTCGTCGCTCGCCATCCTGGCTCGCTCCTATCGACTGCCTCGCGCCTCCCGCCATCCATGGCTCCGGCGCTCGGTCAGACGGTCTAAGTTCGAACGCTGACCCCCGTCGAACCGTTGCTTATCGCGAGTGAATGCAAAAAATAACGAAGCCTTCCGATTGCTCGAAAGGCTCCGACGTATTCACTCACCTTCCTCGCCTGTTTGGCTCTCGTGAGAGAACCCCACCGACGCCGGTAGGCGGTTTGACCGTTGCCGCGGATCGCTGCTCATCGCAACGTTTCACGCGTTGCATTGGTCGCGAACGATACGCTCGTCGCACTTCGAATGTTATTCGAAGCGAGTGCATCGTAACACTTTGCGGGCGCGGGCGACAAGCGCCCCCTTGGGGAAATTCACAAGCTGTCCACAATTTTTTTTCGTTATGCACAGTAAAACATGCGCGAAAGTGAAAACCAACCGCCATGCAGCTTCTGTTTGCGCTGGTGATGCTCGCACAGAGTTTTTTCGGAGGCTTGCCGGTCGATGGAATTCACTGTGACCGCGAGGAAGGCGCGATCGAACACATTCATGCATCGCTAGCGCTGTACGACCGCGCGCGACCGGTGACGGTGCCGGCGGGAATCGGCATTCCCCAGGGCGCGGGCTGCCTCTACTGGATCCACACGCACAGCGGCAACGGGATGATTCACATCGAGTCGCCGGTGAAACGCAGCTTTACTCTCGGAGAGTTTTTCGATATCTGGGGTCCGGAGTTGAGCGGGACAAAGGCCGCCACGGTCATCGCGCCGCGCGGGCACCGGCTGGCGATCTGGGTCGACGGACGTCCCTGGCACGGGCAGAATCCGCGCGCCATCCTGCTCCACGATCGTCAGACGATCGTTATTCAAAATGGTCCGCCGTTCGCAAAACCGCCGCCGCCCGACTGGTCCAAAGTGTAATGGTCGAGCTCGACGGACAGCATCTCACGCTCGAGGCGATCGAAGCGGTCGCTGCGGGTGCGCCGGTACGGATCGCCCCGGCGGCGCGCGCACGGGTCGAGCGGGCTCGGGAGTTCGTCGAACGGCAGTTTGCGAGCGGCGATCCGATCTATGGCGTAACGACCGGTTTCGGACGGCTCGCGAACATCTCGGTCGATCCCGCCGACGCGGTGCAGCTGCAGCTCAACTTGGTGCGCAGCCACGCCGCCGGAACCGGCGAGCCGCTGCCGATGCCGCTCGTACGCGCCGCTTCGGTGTTGCGCGCGAACTCGCTCTCAGCCGGGCATTCCGGCGTGAAGCCCGACACGCTCGACCTCATCGTCGCGATCCTCGAGCGCGGCGTGACGCCCGTCGTCCCATGCCAGGGATCGGTCGGGGCGAGCGGCGACCTCGCGCCGCTCGCGCACATGACGCTGGTGCTGATCGGCGAAGGCGAAGCTTTCTTCGAAGGCCAGCGGCTACCAGGCGCGATCGCACTCGCGCGCGCCGGTTTGAAGCCGATCGCGCTGGGCGCCAAAGAAGGCCTGGCGCTGATCAACGGAACGCAAGTGATGACGGGCATCGCGGCGCTGGGGGTTCTACGCGCCGAGCGGCTCGCGGCCGCCGCGGACGTGATTGGCGCGATGTCGTTAGAGGCGTATCTCGGCAGCGAGCGCGTCTTCGATCGGCGCCTCAATGACCTGCGCCCGCATCCCGGCCAAGAACGGGTCGCGTCGAATCTTCGCTCGTTGCTTGCCGGCTCGGAGATTGTGAAGTCGCACGCGGACTGCGATCGCGTGCAGGATCCGTATTCGTTCCGGTGCATCCCGGTCGTTCACGGCGCGGCGCGCGACTCGATCGCGCACGTTCGCCGGGTCACCGAGATCGAGGCGAACTCCGTTACCGATAACCCGCTGGTCTTTCCCGAAGACGGCGAGTTTATCTCGGGCGGCAACTTTCACGGCGAGCCGGTCGCGCTGGTAATCGATTTCTTGAAGCTTGCCGTTTCTGAGCTCGCCTCGATCGGCGAACGTCGCCTGTATCTCTTGCTCAATGCCGAGGATCGTGGCTTGCCGCTCTTCTTGACGCAGCGGCTCGGTCTGCAATCGGGGCTGATGATCGTCCAATATACTGCGGCGGCGCTCGTTAACGACAACAAGGGGCTCGCCTGGCCCTCCAGCGTGGATTCGATTCCAACCTCGGCCGGCCAGGAAGATCACGTCAGCATGGGCATGACCTCGGCGAATAACCTCGGCCGCGTCCTCGACAACGTCGAAGGCGCGCTGGCATGCGAATTGCTCGCGGCGTGCGCCGCGACCGATTTCCGCCGGCCGTTACGCTCCGGCCGCGGAACTGCGGCCGCGCACGCGGTTGCGCGCGAGTGCATCCCGCCCTGGACGGAAGATCGTCCCCCGGCGCCCGACATCGCCGCCGCACGCGATCTCATTGCCTCTAACCGGCTCGTCGACGCCGCGCAAGCGGCGATCGGCCATCGTCTTACAGCGTGATGTTGAACTGCAAGTAGGCGTTGAGCGGATTCGGCAACACGAACGCGTTGGTCTCGGCGTACGCCGGAGTGAACGATTGCCTGAAGGCCGGATTGAGCGGAACTGCGTTGGCGCCGCGGTCATTCGGCGAAACACCGTTGTAGAAGTTCGAGACGTAGTAGAAGTTCGACTGATAGCCGCAGGTGTAGCTATTGGGCGGGTACTGCTTCGTCCAGGGTTCCGACGAGCCGCCGAAGCATGCGTTGATGAGATTCGCCAAGAGCGCGTTTACCTTGATGCGTGGCGTGAGCTGATATCCAAGCTGTACGCTGAAGTTCAGCTGGCTCGGCTGTCGGAAGGCACCGAATCCGTCAAACGTACCCGTCTGCGGATTGGGGATGAACAGTTCGCCCGGGGATGTGCCGTTCTGCGTGGCGGCCAAATTGCACGTCGTGTAGTCGGCTCGGAGCGGATTGCGCACGTGAATCGGCGAGTTGATGAACCCGGCGGAATTGCCAGAGCACACGCGCGGATCGATGCCGAGAACGTCGCTCGGATTGCCGTAGAGCGAGCCTTCGTCGAACGTCAGCGCCGGCGTAATGCTGAACTTGTTGTGCCGGTAGTTAACGATTGCGGTCAGTACGTTCGGCGATAGGTAGGCGAAATCGAGGCCGACGGGATACCAGCCGTTGCGGTCGAGCAGCGGCTGGGGCTTCATCGAGTAATACGGATTCAAGATCGGCGGGTTGAAATGGGGCTTCAGCTGGATGCATTTTGGATCGGGCAAAATCTGGTTGTTGTTGTTTTCGTAACATTTCGAACCACCGCCCGCCTTGGTCAGGCCGTTGAAATTGGCGATGTCCTGGTTGTACGGATCGATAGGATTGATCGTCGTGTTCGGAAAGTTCGCCCACCGCTCGGCGGCGTTCGTGTAGGTGTACGAGATCAAAAACGATAGGCCGTTCTTGGTGAAGTCGCCCTTGGTAAACTCTGTCTCGAACCCGTCGACGCGCTCAACCCCGGAGTTCAAGCCGCCCGACAATCCAAACGGCAACCCGACGCTGTAGATTTGATTCGTCGCGTACCGATAGTACGGCGTAAGTTTGATCGACATGTCGGTCCCCTTGAACCGCCGCTCGTATGACGCGTCGAAGTTGTTCGAGTATTGCACGAGCGGATCGTGCTTCGGCGTCGTGTAGCCGTACTGCCACCAGGCCTGGAACAGGTCATACGCGAGATTGTTGTCCTTGGCGTTGTACTGCACTTGGTAGGTCTGCGGCTCTTGCGCGTACCGGCCCGCGGAAAACCGCAGCACGGTGTCGGGGTTGATGGCGTACGTCAGCCCGAGCTGCGGCGTGAATGCATAATCGGCCAGCGTCGGCGAGTAGTTGTTGCTGAACAGCAAGTGGCCGTTTAAGCCGTCCGGATGCACGGTCTGCACGGGATGCGCCGGGATCGATCGGTCGATCGGACAGTTGAAGCCGATAAAGGGAATCGGCGGACGCCCGCTGGCCGGCGGCGTCGGAATGAAGTACGGCGCGAGCGTCACGGGGTTATAGCAAAACTCGCGCTGCCCCGCCAAGAACCAAAAGTTCTGCCCGTTGTTCGAAGTGTTCGCTAGATTGTATTCGTAGATCTCGTCGCGCAAGCCGAGATTGACGTTGAGCTTGTCGGTCGGCGTCCACAGATCTTGCAGCGCGACCGCCGTGAAGTTCGGCACGACGTTGTTGACGAATCCCGAGTTTCCCGTGTAGGTGATCTGCCAGGTCGCACCGCCCGCGGTTGGGCCGGGCTCGGGGTTGGTGAAAGTGCCGCTCGTGAGGTTGCTGTTGCACGGCGCGGGCTGGCCCGCCTGATAGAGCTGACCCCCGTTGTAAATCCGGCCGGTATACCACGCAAAGCACTGCTTTCCGTTCGTGAGGTTCGTCGCGATGGTCGTGAGCCCGTTGTTGAAGTTGGTGTTATTGTAGCGGTTCGTGGTCGCCGTCACATAGTTGACGTCGAACGTCACGAGATGCTGCGAGCTAAACTGATCGGCGAACGTTGCGGAGAGGCCGCGCGTATGCGATTCGAGCTCGTAATCGAAGCTGTCGGCACCGAATCCGGAGAACGGCGTACCCCAGCTCAGCGGGCCGGCTTGCAGCCAATCCGAATAGAACGAGTATCCATAGATTCGGAAGTATGCGTTCGACCCCATGTTGTGCTGGTATTGCACTTTGGCGATCGAGGCGTTGTTCCAGACGGCATCGCGGTTGCTTGGCGGTACCGCGGACCACGTTCCGCCCGGGCATGCGCCGCTAATGATGGGCGGCGTTCCCGGGGTCTGGTACGGATTGACGTTTGCGCAGCGGTTTCCCGGTGAAGCCGGGTCAAAGTACGGAACCGGCTTGACTCCGGCGGGGCTCTGACCAAAGTGTGTCCCGCCCGGCCAAGTGATGAAATCCGGCCAGACTTCGGGAACCGGAAAACAACATGAACTCGACGAGTTGTTGAAGAGCTCGCTGAGCTGCGTGATGAGGTGCGGGCCGAGATCGTTCTGCGAGCTGTAGAACTGCGTCTGCAGGGCGGCGATGTTATACAACACTTGAACGTCGTCGCGGCCGCCGTCGCGCCGGTGTGGGATGCCGATATGGAGATTGATCACGGCCTCGCGGTCGGCGATATTTGAGACGCCAAACGCGGTATACGCCGGCGTAACGGTTTGATAGCAACCCGGATCGAAGGCAACACCAACAGGCATTTTGACGTAGCCTTGCTGGCCTGGGTCGAGTACGAACGGATCCCAGATCGGCGACGGGTTCGGGCCCCTGTAATAACTGGTCGAACTGCTCGGCGGTCTGTAGCCGCATGTCGGATAGACGCCGCCGAAAAACAGGTTCGTCGTATTGAAAGCGATCGCTGGAATGCCCCACACGAGGCCGAGGTTTGAACCGTTGAATTGGTCGAGATAGCGGTAATCTTGATTGTAGCCGCCGACGCCGACGTAGTACGAGAACATGCGGTTCGGCGTCGCTCCTCCGACCTCAAACTGCAGATTATGGTAAAACGTCGGCGTTCCGATGCCGCCGCTGACCGTCCCATATCCCGGAAACGTTCCGGTCTTGATCACCTGATTGATGAAGCCGGAGAGACCCGAGGTGCTTTCGCCGGCCGTTCCGCCGCCAGTATAGATCTGCAGCTCCTGCTGTCCGAGCGTTCCGGCCGTGCTGCCCGGATAGTTGTCGAACGACCGGTTCACCGGAACTCCGTCAAACTCGTAGCCGACCTGGCTGAAATCGCCTCCGCGAATATACACGGTTTGGTTCCAGCCTTGCTGGTTCGGAGGAACGAATGTTCCGGGCACCGCCGCGATCGCGGAATAGGCGTTATTGAGATTACCGCCCCCGCCGATGCCGGCGGCAGCTTGCGTCACCGCGGCGTTGACCGAATAAACGTCGGTCGTCGTGCCCGGTTTAACGAGGTCCATCGACGAGCGTGCGGTCACGCGCGCGATCGTCTTCAGCGATGGCGCCAGGACGACACGGAGCGTTTGAACCTGGTCGGCAAAGACGGAAACGCCGGTCAGCGAGGATGTCTCGAAGCCGTTCTTTGACGCGGTGATCGTATACGTGTCCGGCGCGAGAGAGAGCATCGCAAAGCGTCCAGACGCATCGGTAATGACCGTCGCCGTTTGCGACGGACTGACCGCCGCGAGGCGGACACCGCTGATCGGCGCTCCCGCCGTGCTCAAGACGACGCCGGTCATCGAGCCGGTCGTCCCCGCCAGCGTGCCCGGCGGCAAGAGAATCAATCCGCCGGCGAGCAAAAAAACGATGAACGAAGTGCGCAACGAGCCTTCCATGTGCGCCTATTCGCGAATCACACCACTTGTCATCCTGACACTGAGCATGTCGAAATGGGCGCAGCGCGCGGAGTCGAAGGACGACAGGGCTTCTCGCCATCGCAAAGAATTCGTCGATGATGACAGCGGTTACAGGTGCGCGCGCCGTCCAAGCGCCACGCGGCACCGAGATCTCCTGTGTGGGATGGCCGCAAGAAGCCGCGCTCCGGATGTTGATGAACAACCTCGATCCCGACGTTGCCGAACGCCCAGACGATCTGGTGGTCTATGGCGGCAACGGCCGCGCGGCACGTTCGTGGGAGGCGTTCGACGCGATCGTCCGGACGTTGCGGCGATTGCGCAACGACGAAACGCTGATCGTGCAGAGCGGCAAGCCCGTCGCGGTTTTTACAACCCATGCGCGCGCTCCGCGCGTGCTGATTGCCAACGCCAACCTCGTGCCGAAGTGGGCCGACTGGAACGTCTTTCGCGAGTTGGAAGCGCAAGGGCTCACGATGTACGGCCAAATGACGGCCGGCTCATGGATCTATATCGGGACGCAGGGCATCCTTCAAGGAACCTACGAGACCTTTGCCGAGCTGGCGCGCGAGCATTTCGGCGGCACGCTCGAGCGCCGGATTACGCTGACGGCCGGCGTCGGCGGCATGGGCGGCGCACAACCGCTCGCGGTTACGATGAACGGCGGCGTTTGCCTCATCGTCGACGTCGATCGGGCGCGCTTGGAGCGCCGGCGCGAGCTGCGGTATCTCGATCGCGTCAGCGATTCACGTGAGACGGCGTTGCAGGAGGTTAAGCGTGCGCGCGCCGCAGGCGAGGCAATTTCAATCGGATATGAAGGAAACGCCGCGGTCGAGTTTCCGCAGCTCTACGATCTCGGTTTCCGCCCCGACGCAGTGACCGATCAAACCTCGGCGCACGATCTGCTCAACGGTTACGTTCCCGCGGGCGTCACCCTCGAAGAGGCCGCGGCGCTGCGGAAGCGCGATCCGAACGAATATCAACGGCGCGCCCTCGAGAGCTGCGGTGCGCACGTGCAAGCGATGGTGCGATACTTGGATGCCGGCGCGATCGTCTTCGACTATGGCAACAACATCCGCACCGAAGCCCAGCGCGCCGGATTCGCGCGCGCTTTTGCCTTCCCAGGGTTTGTGCCCGCGTTCATTCGTCCGTTATTCTGCCGCGGCTCGGGTCCATTTCGTTTCGTCGCGCTGTCCGGCGATCCGAACGACATCGCCCGCTGCGACGCCGAGCTGCTCGAGCTGTTTCCCGAGAACGCGTCGCTGGCGCGCTGGATTCGGCTTGCGCGCGAGCGCGTTTCGTTTCAAGGGTTGCCCGCGCGCATCTGCTGGCTTGGCTACGGCGACCGCGCCAAGGCCGGCCTCGCATTCAACGAGCTCGTACGCACCGGCGAAGTGAAAGCGCCGATCGTCATCGGACGCGATCACCTTGATACGGGCAGCGTGGCGTCGCCATATCGCGAGACCGAAGGCATGAAAGACGGCAGCGACGCGATCGCCGATTGGCCGATTCTCAACGCATTGCTCAACACCGCCGCGGGCGCGCACTGGGTGAGCTTCCATCACGGCGGCGGCGTCGGCATCGGCTACAGTCTGCACGCAGGCATGGTCGTTGTTGCAGACGGCAGCGCCGACGCCCGCGAGCGCCTCGGCTGCGTGCTGACGACCGATCCCGGGCTCGGTGTCGTGCGCCACGCTGACGCCGGCTACGAGATTGCAATCGAAACGGCCGACTCGAAAGGCATCGATTGGCGCCTCTGAGCGATCCTCTCGCTGCATATTGAGCATGGCTTGGCGCGGTGCACTCACGCCTTGTCATTCTGAGCCCTTCGACTCGCTGCGCTCGCTCAGGCTAAACTCCGGCGCGAAGCGCTTGTCATCCTGAGCCCTTCGACTCGCTGCGCTCGCTCAGGATAAACTCCGGCGCGAAGCGCTTGTCATCCTGAGCGAAGGCGCGAAGCGCCGGAGTCGAAGGACGGGCATCCAATGTCACCCTGAGCCCGTCGAAGGGTGACGGGCGAGATAGCAAAGGACGACGCAAGAGGATCGCCATGAGCGGTCCTCTCTCTTCATTTCGCGCAGGCGTTCCTTTGCGGGCAATGACGGAGGGCAACGCCGTCGGCTCGGCGGATGCACCCAACGTGACCAAGCGGCGACGTTTACTTGTCCAAGCCCGGACGATCGTCACGTGCGACACGGAAGCCGCGCAGAACGGCGTAACGTTCTATGAACTTGGACGCCTCGATAACGCCGCACTGGTCGTCGAAGACGGCCGTATCACCGACATCGCCGCCGGTGTCACGCCGGGCGACGTCGACTTCGATCTGCGCGATTGCGTAATATTCCCGGGCTTTGTTGATGCGCACGCGCACCCATTGTACGCCGGCGATCGCGAGCCTGACTTTGCGGCACGCATCCTTGGTGAACCACCCGCGCTCGGAATGCTGCACACGGTTGAGTGCACGCGTCAAGCGTTGCTCGATCCCGAGGCATTTTACGAGAACACGGTCCGGCCGCGGCTGCAGATGATGCTGGCGCACGGTACGACGACGCTCGAAACGAAGACGGGCTATGCGTTGCACAAACCGGGCGAATCGGCGCTGCTCGATTTAATCGCGCAGCACCACGACGATCCGGATGTGCCGCGATTGGTCGCGACCTTTCTTGGCGCGCATACGCTGCCGCCGGAGTTTACGCGCGAAGACCGGTTTGTCGATTATCTGATCGATCAGGTCATTCCGGCCGCGGCGGCGCACGGCGCCGTCTATGCCGATGCCTTCTGCGAACCGGGATTTTTTTCACCCGAACAGACGCGCCGGTATCTCGATGCGGCAAGGCTGGCGGGAATGCGCCTGCGAGTACATTGCGACGAGATGGCCTACGGCGGCGCGGCCGAGATGGCGGCGCAGCTCGAGGTCGATGCCGTGGACCACTGCAACTACATTCGCAAGTACGATGTCGGCGCCATCACCGAGCGCGGCACCGTCACCGTTGCCTGCCCGGCGACGATTGCGTATCTCGACTTGCCGCAGCATGCACCCGTCCGCGAACTCCTCGAAGCGGGCGGGATGGTCGCGTTGGCAAGCGATTACAATCCTGGAACCTCGCCGTGCTTCAATCTTCAGACCGTCGCCTATTTTGGGCGCAGAATTTTCGGAATGACCGCGGCAGAAGCGCTCTATGCAGTAACGCGGGCGGCGGCCCATTCGCTGCGCATCGATGCGGGGCGAATCCGCGTTGGGGCGCCGGCTGATTTCGTCGCATTGCGGCTAGCATCGCCTGACGAGTTCGGCTGGCAGTTCGGCGGCAACCTCGCTGCACTCGTCGTAAAAGATGGGCGGATGGTGGATGGTTAGCGAACTCGTCCGTTGTGCTCGAGCGCTTGTCGGAGGCGAGCTGCGCGAGGATTACGCCTTCGTCGTCCGCGACGGCACGATCGTTGCCGGCGGCGACTTTGTCGCAATGCGCGATCGCGCGCGCCACCTCAATGCCCGCTCATTCCCGGCCGATCGGCTCGTCGTTCCGGGCTTCATCAACGGACATAGTCATGCGTACCAAATTCTGCTGCGCGGCTGGGCCGACGATTGGCCGTTCGCAAAATGGCGCAGCGACGCACTTTACCGTGTCGTTCCCCAGCTGACGCCTGACGACGTCTACTGGACGTTTGCAACGGCGTTCTCCGAAATGCTGGCTGCCGGGATTACGACGGTTGCGGAGTTCTTCTACCTCAACGGCGCGGGCAACGCGCACGCCGAGGCGGCGATTCGCGCGGCGAGCGAAGCGGGAATCAGGCTGGTGTTTGCGCGCGCGTGGATGGACGCCGAGTACGCGCCGAAAGAGTTTCGGGAGCCGGTCGACCTTGCCGCCGTGCGAACGCGCGAGCTGCAGGAGCGCTATCCCGAGGCCCACGTCTGTGTCGCGCCGCATTCGTTGCATGCCGCCTCACCTGAAATGGTCCGCGCGGCGGCCGCGTTCGCGCGCGAAACCGAATGCATGCTGCACGTCCACGTTGCTGAAGCGCCGTACGAAGGTCAGGCAACGCAGGCGGCCTTGAAGATGACGCCGGTCGAACTGCTCGACGACCTCGGAGCGCTCAACGACCGCACCGTACTGATTCACGCCATCTACACGACGCAAGAAGATCGGGAGCGCATCGCCGGCAGCGGATCGCGCGTGATCCACAACCCCACGACCAATCAATACCTCGGCGATGGAATTTGCGACGTTGCGCGGCTGCAGTCGATGGGCGTGACGATGGGACTCGGGACCGACGCCGACGTGCGCCCGTCGCTGATCGAGGAGATGCGGTCGGCGGCACTCTTGCAAAAGGTGCTGCATCTCGACGCCTCGGTGTTTACTGCACGGCAAGCGTTTGAGCTGGCCACGACGCAAGGCGCCCAAGCGCTCGCTGTTTCGGGCGGCGACCTGACAGAGGGAAATCCGGCCGATTATGTCGTGCTGGATGGCTCGCGCATCGATAGTTGGTCGCCGCCGCTCAACGCGCTCGTGTATCGCGGTGAAGATGCTTGGGTCCAGGCGACGTTTGTTGGCGGACGCCGCGTTTACGTTGGCGAGCCGTCGTCGCTAGCGCACGGCGCCAGGGAGAGGACGGAAGCAATCGCGAAGCGGGTTCTTCCTTAAAGACGGAGATCGGAGGTTCTGTCAACATGCGCACGATCGCACTTCTAACCCTTTTCGGGATCACACTCTCCGGGCTCGTCGCTTGCAGCAGCAACAAGGCCGGCAACGCTGCGAACAATGCCGCGCAAACCGCAGCTTCGGCGGCCGGCGCGATGGGCAATGCAGCAAACGGCGCAATGGCCGGAAAGCCGAACTGCGGAGCCGTCCAAGCCGTTTGGGTGAATCTCAACACGAAGGTTTACCACGAACCGGGCGACCCCGTTTATGGAAAAACGAAACACGGCGAGTACCTATGCCCGTCGCAGGCCCAGGCCCAAGGATTTCGCCCGGCCGGCGGGGCGATGAAGCACCACCGCAAGGGCTCAAGCTCGACGATGTAGCCACCCCGGGCCAGGCAGGCAGGTGCGTGCAAGCACTTGCATTCATTTCGGACGGGTGGTAAGCTTTGCGTGCAAGTACCCACTTGCAGCTTTCTTAGGTCCTGGGAGGCGCTAACGCAGAGCATGGAAACCGTTGTCGAGTATCGCCCGCAGGCATACGTGGCCCTCGAGGCCGCGGTGCTGGCGGCATTAGAGGCCGGGACGACCCGCGTCATCCTCGAGCTTGACGGCGTCGAGACCCTCGATACCGAGGCCCTGCGCGGACTGATCGCGCTGTTGCGCCGAACGCGTGCCGCAGGTGGTGAGCTCGTGCTCCGCACGAGCCGGCCCGACGTCCTGCGCACGCTTTCCGTCACTGCACTTGACCGTGTCTTCCGGGTGGTGCAGGCCGAGGTCGTTTAGATCGTGCGCGCTGTCTTGCTCGGCCTGGCCGTCGCGATCGCCACGCTCGGTGCTGATGCGCGTGACACCGCCGCCTACCTTCCCACGACCAACGCATTGACGGTGATCGCGCGAATGACCGCGCGCAATCCGTCTTTGCAGTCGTATCGTGCTCGGGTTCACGTCGATATCCGGATGTTCAACTTCCCATTTCTGGCCCCGAAACTCGACGGCACGACATACTTCAAACGTCCGGACACCTATGTCATCGTCTTCGATCGCATGCCGGGCTACGCGCGCGGTTTCCAGCGCCTCTTCGATGACGTCGGCAACCCCAAAGCCTGGGAGGAGAACCAGAATGTCATCGTCGCCGGCACGAGCTGGCTAAACGGGCGCCAAACGATCGTCTTACGTCTAACGAAGAAGATTCACAGCGATATCCTCGACCACACGCTTGCCTATGTCGATCCCGCCGACTACTCGCTCGTCCAGATGGAGTGGTACTACACCAGCGGCGGAAAGATCACGATGTCGCAGCAGTATCGCCTCGAGGGGGTCTACTCGGTGCTTTCGCAGCAGCATGCGACGATCAACATTCCGCACGTCCATGCGGTCGCCGATGCGCACTACGGAACGTATCAGACGAACGTGCCGGTCGGCCTGATGGGACCTGCGCGATGATCGAGACACGCAGGCTTGCCGAGGTCGGACGGTCCGCGTCGCCTGAGGAGACTCGCGAACGGATTCTTGCCGCTACGCGCGAGGTGATCGGACGCAAAGGCAAACGCGGCTCGACGACGCGCGAGATCGCTGAAGTCGCCGGCGTGAACGAAGCGACGCTGTTTCGTCATTTTGGCACGAAAGAGGCCTTGCTGGTGGCCTGCGCCCAGCACTTTTGCGGGTACCTCGAGCTGGCCGACGTGGCGGCCCGTCGCACCGGTGACGTCGCCGAGGATCTGCTCGTTCTCGCGCGCATGATGTTTGCGCGCTTTGAATCACTTCAGGATATGATTCGCTGGTCGCTGGTCGAGCAAGAATACGAAAAGGACATTTTTGCCGACACGGCGTGGCGCCCGCAGCTCGCGATCCTTGCCGTTTTGACCGAATTCATGCAGCGCCGCGTGAATGTCGGCGAGCTGCACGGCGACGCTCAAAAGCTGGCGATGGTCTTCCTGGGTCTGGTCTTCATGCACGCGCTGGGCCGGAAGAAGTTTCCCGATTCGCTGCTCCACCGCGGCGACCCGGATGCGGCGCTCCGCTTTTACGTCGATGTCTTTCTCAATGGGGTAAGGAAACGCTAATGGATACGCGCGAATCCGATCAGCAAAAGACCGTCACCGAGCGCAAGGCAAATGGACCGGGAATGGTCGCTGCCGGAGATTCGCGGCTGGCCGACGTTGAGGAGCCGCGCTCGCGGCCGAGCAGGCGAATCGTCTTCTTGATCGCGGCCGCGATTGTCATTGTCCTCGCGCTGATCTACGGCATTCCATGGTTGACGTATTCGCTGGCCCACGAGGGAACCGACGACGCGCACGTCGCCTCCGACGAGGTCGCGGTAACGAGTAAGATCCCCGAACGTATCAATCAGATCTTGGTCGACACGAATCAGCCGGTGCGGCGCGGACAGCTGCTTATCGTGCTGGATAACAAGGACGAGCTCGCAAGGCTCCGCCAGGCGCAAGCCCAATACGATCTCGCGGTCGCCAACCAGCGAGCAACGACGGAGCAAGGACAGGGCGGTGTTTCACAAGCCGGTGGTCAGATCGCGAACGCGCAGGCGCAAGTTCCGATGGCGCAGGCCGGCGTCACGCAAGCGTCGGCACAGCTCCGCGCCGCGCAGGCCCAAGTTCCGGCAGCGCAGCAAGCCTACAATAAAGCTGCCGCCGACCTCTCGCGCGCCAGCTCGTTGGTGAGCACCGGCGACGTTGCATCGCAACAACTCGATGCCGCGCGCGCCCAAGCTGCGGGAGCGGCCGCGCAACTGCGCGCCGCACAGGATCAAGTCAACATCGCGGAAGCGAACGTCATCGCATCGGAGGACCGTGTTTCGGCCGCCAGCGCCGGCGTATCGGCAGCCTCGGGCGGCCTGACGACCGCACAAGGCAAGCTCTCACAAGCGGCCGATCCGAGCCAAGTCGAAGCCGCGAAGGCGCAGCTCTTTCTCGCGAAGCAAAACCTGAACTATACGCGCATCTATGCGTGGACCGACGGCTATATCGGCCAGAAGAGCGCCGAAGTCGGGCAGACGGTCGGCGCGGGGATAACGCTGATGACGATCGTTCCGCACCGCGTTTACATCACGGCAAACTACAAAGAAACGCAGATGGGCAGGATGCGCGTCGGCCAACCCGTGGACATTCGCGTCGATGCCTATAAGGGCGCGCTATTCCACGGACATGTCGGTTCGATCAACCCGGCGTCGGAGAACACGTATGCGCTTGTGCCGGCGCAAAACGCCAGCGGCAACTTCGTCAAAGTGACGCAGCGCATTCCGGTGCGCATCGAAGTCGACGACCAGCGCGCCGACCTGCCGCTACGGCCAGGGATGAGCGTCGAAACTTACGTCAAGGTGAAGTAACCTTCACCTTGTCATCCTGAGCGTAGCGAGCGCAGCGAGCGAAGTCGAAGGACGATGTTCGGCGGCACGTTCGAAAGCCCGGTCGTCGAGCACGGCTGGCGCCGGACAATCATCAGCGTTGCGGTCATCACCGCGACGCTGCTCGAGATCATCGACGTCACGATCGTCAACGTGTCGCTGCCGAACATCCAGGGCAACTTCGGCGTCGGCGTGGACTTGGGCGCGTGGGTAGTTACCGCGTACCTCATTGCCAACGTCGTCGTGATTCCGCTCAACCCATGGTTTGCCGCGCGCTTCGGCCGGCGTCAGTATTTCTTCACGTCGATCGTGATCTTCACGATCGCCTCGCTGCTGTGCGGTCTTTCCAACAGTTTGGGGCAGCTCGTCTTTTGGCGGTTGATTCAAGGGCTGGGCGGCGGTGGTCTGATCGCGACGTCACAAGCGATTCTTCGCGACACCTACGGCATCAAGGAGCAGGGCAAGGCGCAGGGCGTCTTCGCGATGGGCGTCATCGTCGGGCCGGCATTGGGGCCGGTGATCGGCGGCTGGATTACCGATAACTGGAACTGGCACTGGATCTTTTTCATCAACATTCCGATCGGCATCATCGCCGCGACGCTGATCTGGAACTTTCTGCGCAATCCGGCCGAGCCGCAATATCGCCGGCTCGATTGGATCGGCCTGATCCTCATGTGCATCGGCTTGGGTTCGATGCAGTTCGTGCTCGAGAACGGTCAGCAGTACGACTGGTGGGATGACGCAAGGATTCGGTGGTTCTCGTTCCTGTCGGTTACCGGCCTGGCGGGGTTCGTCTGGTGGACGCTGCGCTCGACTATCCCCGTCGTCGACCTGCGTGTCTTGCGGCTTCGGCAGGTCGCGGCCGGGAGCATACTAGGTGCCATACTCGGGGTGAGTCTCTACGGCTCGATCATCATTCTGCCGCAGTATCTCATCAACTCGCTCGGGTTTACGGCAACGCTCTCCGGGATGACGGTGATGATTCGCGCCGCCGCCGTTGCGCTCTTCACGCCGTTCACCGCAATCATCACCCAGCGCGGGCTCGTCGACCCGCGCTTGCAGGCAGCCATCGGCTTCGTCCTGCTCTCGATGTCCAATTGGTGGCTCGGGAGCATCACGACGCCGGTTTCGGATTTCCACAGCTTGATCTTTCCGTTGATTCTCAGCGGCATCGGACTCGCCCAGATCTTCGTGCCGCTCTCGGTTGCCGTGATCGGCAGCGTTCCCGATAAAGAAGTGCCGTCGACGGCGGCGTTCTTCAATCTCTCGAGACAGATCGGTGGAAGCGTTGCGGCGGCCATTTTGATCACGCTCTTGGTGCGGGGCTTCACGATTCATCAGACCGAGCTCGCCGGGACGCAATCGTTCGGCCATGCGCCGACGGCGCAGTTCGTGCTCGGTCAGGGCGGTGAACAGAACCGCGTCACAATGGAGCGGCTGCGGATTTTGGTATCGGCGCAATCGGCGGTTGAATCGTATGCCGACACGTCGCGATGGGTTGCGGTGATCACGCTCGGGCTCGCACCACTCGTGCTCCTGTTGCGCCGACCGCGCATCGGCACGGTCATGACCGAATAGCGATGCTACGAACGCGCAGGATCTCCGGAGTGATTGCAGTCGCAGCGTTGGCCGCGGCCGTGATGCCGGTGCAACGGATCTCGGCGCAGCCGGACGAACCGCTTCCCGACCGCGCCACCATTCCAACCGCAATTCCAACGCTGATATTGCCGGCGGTCCCCAGCGTCGCACCCGGCTACGCGGCGCCGCAAGTGGCGCCGAGCGCGCCGGCGATTATCGGCGTCACGGCGCAGCCGTTCGTCGGCATCGCATTGCAAGATGCGATCGCCATGGCGCTGCTCCGCAATCCGAACCTTGCCGTTTCGGCGTCGAACCTCAAGATCGCGCGGTATAACGTCGTGCAAGCCAAGGGCGCCTACGACCTCACGTTTCATTTACAGCCGTCGTCGAGCTACTCGGTCAGTCCACCGCAGAATTTCTTGGCAGCCGGTCCCGGAGAACAGGGTCAGTACGGGCCCGCGTCGGCTCCGGTATTCACGAGCGGTCCCGGCAACATCATTCAGCATCAGTCCGGCGTTCAATACGGCGTCAACGGCCAGACCGAGAACGGCACAAGCTATCAGGCCGGTATCTCGCAGAGCCGAACCTTCAACAACACGCTGTTCGACGCGTTCAATCCCTACTACAACGCTAACCTGAATCTGTCGGTCACGCAGCCGCTGCTCAAGAATGCCGGCATGAACGCCGGTAAGCGTCAGTTGAAGCTGGCTGTCGTCAATGCGGATGCCGGCGTGGCGCAGACGCTCGTCGATGCATCGAACACCATCTCGCAAGTCGAAACTACGTACTGGAGCCTCGTGGCAGCTTGGCGCAACGTTGCGATCCGGGCAGAAGCGTTAAATGAAGCCATCGAGCAACAGCGCAGCAACGTTCGGCTGGCGCAACGGGGTGCCGCAGCGCCGATCGGCGCCGTCGAGTCGCAGACGCAAGTCTCAAACTTCCAAAACGACCTCTACTCGGCGCTCCAAATCGTTTCGAAGCTGCAGAACCAACTGAAGAACCTCGTCGCATCGAATTCGGCGGACCCGATTTGGGCAGCAAACCTGGTTCCCTCCACGTCGGTGCAACAGCTTCCTAAAGCCGGCGACCTCGCCTCGATCGTCTCGCTGGGTCGCCAGAATCGTCCGGAAGTTCGGCAGGCGCAAGATAAACGGCTGGCGGCCGACATTGACACGGCGTTTGCAAAAAACCAGTCGCTTCCGCAAGCCGACCTTCAGGCGCAGTATCAGAGCAACGGCTTTGCCGGGCTCCTGACACCGGTTCCGGTATTCATTTCTAGTTATTGTACGACGCCTCGTAGTCCCAGCAATCCTGGCACGGGCGGCCTTGGCCTGTCGACGTGCCCGACGCCGCCGCCAAATACGCAAGGCACGATGGCATGGGCCTACCACAACATGTGGGCGGGCTACTTTCCGACGTTTAACATCGCGTTGATCGTCGGCTATCCGCTCCAAGGCCACGTCGCGCGCGGCCTTCGCGGCCTTGCGAGCGAGGAGACGACGCAGGCGAAGATATTGATGCAAGGCGTGTATACGCGGATCGGCGCCGAGGCGCGCAACGCCTTGCAAAGCTATCAATCGGCGTTATCAAAACTGAGAGCCGCACGCGCCGGCCGCGAAGCCGCCGAAGCCGTCTTCGCCAGTGAGGTTCGCAAGTTCCACAACGGCGAATCCACGACGTTCCTCGTTCTCCAGCGTCAACTGCAGCTCGCGCAGGCCCGCGGAACCGAGTTGGATGCTCAGACCGAGCTGAACGAGTCGATCGTCGAGCTCGAGCGTGTCCAAGGCACGATCCTGACGAACAACGGCGTCAACGTTCAAACGCTCGGAAGTCAGGCACTCGCGCGTTAGGCATCGTCGAATGAAAGCACGTGTTCTTCCAGCCGCCGTTGCGGTAGCCGCCGTCGCGCTTGCGGCGCTACCGGTGCAACGAACCTCCGCGCAACTCGATGCATCGCTTCCGCACCGCGCCACGCTTCCGACGGAGATGCCGTCGCCGCACCTCCCGATGATCCCGAGCGTCGCCCCCGGCTACCGAGCGCGGCAAGTCGCGCCGAGCGCGCCGCAGATCGTCGGCGTGACGCAACAGCCGTTCGTGGCTATCTCGCTGCAAGATGCGATCGCGATGGCACTGCTCCGCAATCCGAATTTGGCCGTGTCGGCCTCGAACATCCGAATCGCGCGCTATACGATCGTCGCCGACAAAGGTGCGTACGACGTGCAGCTCCAGCTCAAGCCGTCGTCCAACTTTTCCGTCCAGCCGCCGCAAAACGCGTTCGTAGCCGGCCCGGGAGAGTTGGGGCGATATACGCCTGCTCCAGGGTCGACACCAGGTGTGACGTTCACGACCGGTCCCGGAAACATCATCCAGCATCAGTCGACGTTCCAGTACGGCGTCGGCGGCCAGACCGAAAACGGCATGACGTACCAGGCCGGCATCCAGCAGAGCCGCACCTATAACAACACGGTTTTCGACGCCTACAATCCGTACTACATCGCAACTCTGAACCTTGCACTAACTCAGCCGCTGCTGAAAAACGCCGGTATGAATGCCACAAAACGGCAGCTGAAGCTGGCGTTCGTCAACGCCGACGCCCGCTCGGTTCAGGCGCTCATCGATGCGTCGAACACGATCTCGCAGGTTGAAAACGCCTACTGGAATCTCGTCGCCGCCTGGCGCAACGTGGCGATCCAAGAAGATTCACTGAGAGAAGCGATTGCACAGCAGCAGAGCAACGTCCGTCTCGCGCGCCGCGGCGCGGCACCGACGATCGACGCCGTCGAGTCGCAGACGCAGGTCTCGAATTTCCAAAATAACGTGTATTCGGCGGTTCAAACCGTCTCGCAGCTCCAGGTTCAGCTCAAGAGTCTCGTCGTCGCCGATCCCGGCGATCCGATCTGGACGGCGAATCTCGTTCCCTCGACCTCCGTTCAGCAGCTTCCGGAAAGCGGTGATCTGGCGCAGATCATCGGCAAAGCGCAGCTCGATCGTCCGGAGGTGCGGCAGGCCGAGGACAAACGGCTTGCCGCCGATATCGATCGCGCCTTTGCGGCGAACCAGTCGCTGCCACAGGCCGATTTTCAAGTCCAGTATTTGAGCAACGGCTTTGCGGGCATCCTCGCGCCGGTTCCGGGTTTTCTGATCCACGAGTGTAATACGATTACCTCGGCGCTCAACACGTGTCCGACGCCGCCCCCGAATACTCAAGGTTCGATGCCGTTCGCGTACCACAATATGTGGGCGGGTGCCTTCCCGGCGTTCAACGTTGCGCTCGTTGTCAGCTATCCGATCCAGGGCAACCTCGCACGCGGCATGCGCGGCGTCGCGAGCGAGGAGATGGCGCAGGCAAGGATTTTGATGCAGCGCGTCCAGGAGCAGATCGGGGCGGAGGCTCGCAACGCCCTTCAGGCGTATCGAACCTCGCTGGCGCAGCTCAATGCCGCGCGCAAGACGCGCCGAGCCGCCGAAGCGGTCTATGCGAGTGAACTGCGCAGATTCCATCAGGGCGCATCGACGACGTTCCTCGTGCTGCAGCGTCAGGTGCAGCTGGCGCAAGCGCGCGGGTTGGAGCTTCGAGCGCAGACGCAGCTCAATGAATCGATCGTCGAGCTGCAACGCGTGGAAGGAACGATTCTTGCCGGCAACGGCGTCGACTTACAAACGCTGGGAACGCGGGCGCTGGCGCACTAGACGATGCGTTTTACAAAAACTCGTGCGTTGCCCGTCATCGTTGCCCTGGGCGCCGTTCTGCTGGCGGCACTGCCGATGCAGCCGACGTCGGCGCAACTCGATAGCACGCTTCCGCGCCGCGCCGTGCTCCCGACCGAGATCCCGTCGCCGCACTTTCCGAACGTGCCGAACGTGGCGCCGGGCTATCGCGCGCCCGAAGTCGAGCCGAGCAGCCCCGGAATCACCGGCGTCGCACAGAGTCCGTTCGTCGGCATCTCGCTGCAAGACGCGATCGGAATGGCCCTGATCAAGAATCCGAACCTCGCCATCTCGGCTTCGAACGTGCGAATCGCGCGCTATCGTGTCGTTCAGGCAAAAGCGAACTTCGACGTGCAGCTTCAGGTCGAGCCGTCTTCGAACTTCTCCGTCTTACCGCCTGAAAATGTGTTCTTCGCCGGACCGGGCGTGCAGGGCAAGTACCTCATCACTCCGGCGCCGCCTGCGACGTCGTCGCCGGTTCCGTTTTATACGACCGGCCCGGGTTATATTATCCAGCATCAGTATTCGTTTCAAACCGGCGTTACCGGCCAGACCGTCAACGGCACGCAGTACTCGGCCGGGATCACGCAGACGCGAACCTACAACAACATCATCATTAACACGTTCAACCCGTACTATTTGGCGTCGCTCAACCTCTCGGTGACGCAGCCGCTGCTGAAGAACCTTGGAATGAACGTGGCCAAACGGCAGTTGAAACTCGCCCTGATCGACGCCGATTCCAGCGCAGCCCAAGCTCTCGTCGATGCTTCGAGCACGCTCGCACAGGTCGAGGACACCTACTGGGACCTGGTCGCCGCCTGGCGTAACGTCGCGATCCAAGAGGAGGCGCTGAAAGAGGCCGTCGAGCAGCAACGGATGACGGTGCGACTCGCGACGCACGGCGCCGCACCGCCGATTGTTGCCGTCGAATCCGAGACGCAGGTCGCCAACTTTCAGGCCCAGGTCTACTCGGCGCTGCAAACCGTTGCGCAGTTGCAGACCCAGCTCAAAGGCCTGATCGTCGCGGATCCCGGCGATCCGATCTGGAGCGCGAACTTAGTTCCTTCATCGCCGGTGCAGCAGCTGCCGAGCACGGGAGACCTCGCGGCGATCGTTGCAGAGGCGGAGCAACGGCGCCCGGAGGTGCGGCAAGTCCGCAATCAACTGCGGGCCGCCGATCTCGACAGAGCCTACGCTAAGAATCAGGCGCTGCCGCAGGCAAACCTCGTCGTGCAATATATGAGCAACGGTTTTGCCGGGCTGTTGCAGCCGGTGCCGAACTTTGAGAACACAGCCTGCAATTTGCCGGCGGGCGGATGCCCGACGCCTCCTCCGCAGTCACAGGGCAACGAGACCAAGGCGTTCCACAACATGTGGACGTGGGCATACCCCGCGTTCAACATCGCGCTCGTCTTCAACCTTCCGTTAGAGAACAACACGGCGCGCGGCCTCAAGCAGATTGCCGATCAGGAAGACGATCAGGCGAAGATTCAAATGCAAGGCCTGGACCAACGGATCGAGACCGAGGCTCGCGATGCGCTGCAAACCTATCAGTCGGCGACCTCGCGGCTTTCCGCGGCGCGGCAGGCGCGCGAAGCGGCGGAATCGGTTTACGCCAGCGAACTCCGAAAATTTCACAACGGCGCCTCAACGACGTTTCTCGTGCTGCAGCGTCAGGTCGAGCTCGCGCAGGCGCGCGGCAGCGAACTGCAAGCGCAGACCGATCTCAACAAGGCCGTCGTCGAGCTGCAGCGCGTCGAAGGCACGATCCTTACCGCCAACGGCGTCAATCTGCAGACCCTCGGCTCCAAAGCCCTCTCGCCCCACCCGATGTCATCCTAATTTTCCAGTGTCATCCTGAGCCCTTCGACTCGCCGCTCCGCGCCTCGCTCAGGATAAACTCAGTCGAAGGACGTGCATGTATTGTCACCCTGAGCCTGTCGAAGGGCGACGAGACGATAACCCTCGATATTTCCTGTTGCGCCATTGAATCGTGCGGCCGAACAGGCTTACGACCCAAACGGCAAGGCTTAAGAAATCGCGGAGTGGGATGAGCCAAACGTCGTCGCGGTGGGTGACGCGCAGCGCGGCCCGCGCCAAGTAATGCAGGGCTACCCGTAACGCGGTAACTGCAGCGAGCAGCGGCAAACCCCAAGCAAGGTTCCCCGATATTACAAGATAGATAAGCGCAAACGGCAGCGCGTACATTAAGAAGGAGAACGCGTAACCGACAGGAGCGAGAGCCAGATTCGTGCGAGCCCAACGCAACTCATGCGACCAAAGCGCGCCCAAGTCTTGTTCCGGAACGGTAGTCTTCACTACGTAGCGTGAGAGCTCGATTTCGTAGCCGTGCCGCGTAACGAGTTCGCCGAGTAAATGATCGTCGGCGATATCCTGACCGAGTGCCCCGAGACCACCGATCGCTTCCACTACTCGCCGCCGGACGGCCATCGTCGCTCCCAAACAGAAGCGAAGTTTGCCGAGCGCCAGCGCGACCAGGACGGAAGGCGCGAAGCCATCTTCGATCTGCATCGCGCCCAGACGCGAGACAATATTCGCGCTCGGCAAGCCGCCATAGAGGCAGGTCGCCGCGCCTACCCGCTCGGACGCGAACGATGCCGCGAGCGCGCGCAAGTAGTCGCGATCGACCCGAATGTCGCTGTCAGATATCACGACGATCTCGCCCTTCACTTCGACACCCGGCTTGGCGAGATTCGCGATTTTAGGATTGAGCATTCCGATCGCCTCGCCGATGGCGATCGACGTTGGACAAGATGGAAACTCGGCTACAACGCGGTTAACGACTTCCAGGGCCGGATCGTCGCCCGAGTGCAGGCAAAATATCACCTCACAGAACGCGTCATAATCTTGATTGCAGAAGGAGGCGAGATTCTCGAAGAGGTTCGGTTCCAAGCCCGCGATGGGCTTGAGGGTCGTCACGCTCGGAAGAAACTCCGATGCAACCTCGAGGGGCCGGCGCACGAATGCGCCGAGACATACCAGCGCGAGCGCGAGATAGCACGCTCCCGCCAGCGCGATGACGAGCAGAATTAGGCTGAGCACCGCCATCAGTGGGACAGCTCGCCGTAGGTGGTGCTGACGATGTCGTTGCGAACGATCGCATCACGAACGCGTGGGCTAGTCAGCGCGGCGAGCTCTCCGGCCCAAGCAAAGCGCTCGGTACCGCGGTCGGCCTGCTCGAACGCGCGCGTGGCCGGATGGAAGAAGATCTCGGTGACGCCGTCGGGGAGAATCTCGAGCAGCTGCAACACGCGTTCTTCGGTCAAGTCTCCGGCCTCGGTGACGCCGAATGCATAGTCGTTGCAGAAAATGCCTGCCCGGCGCGCGCGGATTCGCATGAGCGCCAGCCAGGGCCCGATGCTCCACGTTTTTCCGTGCGGCTCGCGCGGAATGCGAATCGCCCGCAAGCCGTATTCTCGGCCGATCTGAAGGATCAACCGAAAAACGGTTGGGTGCACGTGCATGTGGTTCTGCGCATCAACGTGGTCGAGCGACAGGCCCGTCTGCGAGAAGCGCTCAAACTGCGCGCGAATCTCCTCAGCCAGCTGCGCGCGCACGCCCGGCCGGAAGAAGAAGCGGAATCCGGCCCGAACTAAATCGGACAAAAATTCGCCGTGCTCGTCAACGAGATCGGGCACGAGGTCGGGTGCAAGTAGCGGCCGGCCATTGACCAGCACGATGTGCAGCCCGACTGCAAGGCTCGGCAGCCGTTGCGCGCGCGCAATCGCGTCAGCGGCGGCCCTTGCTCCAACCATCAGGCTCGTCGCGCGCAGCACGCCCTCTCGATGTGCCCGTTCCACGGCTTCGTTCACTTCCGGGGCAATCCCGAAATCGTCGGCCGTCAGGATCAGCCGCTTCACGTTCCCAGGATGCGGCGAACTTTCAGTGCGTTTTCTCGCGGAGCATGCCGGCGGCGAGCTCGTCGACGAACCACATCAGTCGCCCCGAGAGCGGCTGCACGACTTGTGCCGGATATTTCACCGGATCGCGCGGCCCTTCGTAGACTTGCGCGAGAATTTGTGCTTTGTCGGGCCCTTGGACGGCAAATGCGACACTGCGTGCCATGTTGATCAGCTTTGGCGTCATCGTTACGCGCCATCCCATGTGAGCTTCGGAATATATTGCGCGCACGAGCGATTCGTCGTCGATACTCGGCAGCGTTCCGGGAAAGAGTGAGGCGGTGTGCCCATCTGGTCCGAGGCCGAGCAGCATCAGATCGAGGTGGGGTGCATCGCCGAGATCGGCGCGCAGAATCGACGCGTACTCGTTCGCCGCGATTCCCGGATCGATCTCGCCGCGAATGCGGTGAACGTTCGCGGCCGGAATCGGGACAGCATCCAGAAGTGCCTCCTGCGCCATCCGGTAGTTCGACTGCTCGTCGGTCGGCGGCACGCAGCGCTCGTCGCTGAAATAGATGAAGACGTCGCTCCACGAGACCTCCGGGCGCAGCGGTTCTTTGCCGAGAAGTTCGTAGGTGGGACGGGGAGTGTTGCCGCCCGAGAGCGCGACTCTGAACGCGCCGCGCTCGGCCATCGCCAACCCGGCGGTCGCGACGAAGTAGTCGGCCAACGCTCGCGCCAGCGCCGCGGGATCTCGATAGACCTGGAGCTCGCCTCGATTCGACATGCTTATCCCTTTCTGCGCGCGAGTATTTCGCCGGCCGCGTTAAGCGAGTCGAAAAAGACCCGGTCATTTTCGCCCCAGAGGATGGCGCGCTCGAGGAGCGCGGCGATGCCCGGATTACTGACCGCCCGATACCGTCGGGGATGCTTGCTCGATCCGGTCACGCTCAACTGGATCGTCGCGGCGTTTCTTTCCGCTTCTGCGACGAACTTCGAGCGCGACGAGCTCAGCGCGATGCACGAGATCCGGCGAGGCTCACCTTCGCGCCGGATCTCGAAATCAATGCGTTTGCCATGCCGACTCAGCAGCGAGTTAGGCGCGCACGGTTTCCACTGGAGCCGGCTGGCCAGCCAGCCGAGCAAATACAACGCTTCCGGCTCGGAACCGCACGCGATTTCGACGCGCTGCAAATCGACGAGTTCTTCGACGTCTTTGCCGTCGAAGAAGATCGCCACGCTCTCTTGCCACGGCGCGAGGCGCAGATAGGCGATGTCGGCGAGCGGAAGGCGCGGATGGTGTTCGACGTACTCCACCAGCTCGCGGAGCGCCCCGTGCCCAACGTCGAGCAGCGAGCTGTTGTACACCACGGTCTGCGCGTGCTGTGAGAGCATCGCAAACCGCGCGTCGCTACCGATCCCGGGGGCGATCCACAGCAAGACAAACGGCGCGTCGCGTAGCCGTAATGCGGCGACCGCCGAACGCAAAGTCGGCGCGTCACTGCTCTTAACACCCAGTTCGATCCAGTCACCGGTTTCGACGCTGCTGAGCGCATCTCGCGTTCCGTCGAGCACTACGACGCGCGACGGATGCTTCGACGCAAGCGTGTGGATTCGATCCCGCGCTAGATCCCCGATCGCCTCGTCCTCGAAGAACACGGCGAGCGTCATCGTCGCGACGTTCACGTCGGCGCCGCGCTCGCGATGGCGCGCGTTGAGCTCGTCGAAGATGGGAGTGAGATTAAGCGTCAAAGATGGCGCCAATCGGGGAAGAGGATGTGCGCACTTTCTGGCCCTTGGCTGCCGGCCGCATAGTTCGGAAATGAAAAGTCTTTGGTGTTCTGCCAGACTTCCAGAATCGGCGTGATGATCTCCCACGCGCGCTTGACGGCATCCCATCGGGTGAAGAGCGTTTGATCGCCAAGAATTGCATCCCCGATCAGCCGTTCGTAGGCCGGCGGAGATTGCACGCCAAAGCCGGTGCCGTAGCTGAAATCCATATAGACGCTGCGCACGTGATCCTTCGGCCCGGGGACCTTGGCTTCAAACCGCATCGAGATGCCCTCGTCGGGCTCGATCTTGATCACCAGCACATTGGGTTCGATTCGATCGGTCGACTCGCCGTAGAAGCGGTGCGGAATTGGCTTGAACGTAACGGCGATCTCCGAAACCTTGCGCGGCAATCGCTTCCCCGAGCGCAGATAGAACGGAACGCCGGCCCAGCGCCAATTCTCGACGTAGAACTTGACGGCCGCAAACGTCTCGGTATTGGAATCCGGTGCGACGTCCTCTTCCTGGCGGTAGCCTTTGACCGCCTGGCCGTCGATCGTTCCGGCAGCGTATTGGCCGCGCGCCGACATCGACCAGACCTCGCCGTGAGTGGGCGGCTCGATCGCCGAGAGCACCTTGTATTTTTCGGTGCGGATATCGTCGGCTTCCGAGCTGATCGGCGCCTCCATCGCCACCAGCGCCAACAAGTTGATCACGTGGTTTTGAATCATGTCGCGCAGCGCGCCGGCGTGATCGTAGTAACCGCCGCGTTCCTCGACGCCGATCGATTCCGCGGACGTGATCTGAATATGCTGAACGTAGTTGCGATTCCAGATCGGCTCGAAGATCGTGTTGGCAAACCGCAGCGCGATGATGTCCTGGACCGGCTCCTTCCCAAGATAATGGTCGATGCGGTAGACCTCTTTCTCAGGGAAGACCGATTCGATGACCCGTTGCAACGCGCACGCCGACTCGAGGTCCGTCCCGAACGGCTTCTCGACCACGATGCGCGTCCAGCCTTTATCGTTTTTGTCGAGGCCCGATTTCTTGAGATGCTCGATGATTACTGGAAAAACCGGCGGCGGCGTGGCGAGATAGAAGAGGTGATTGCCCGCCGTTCCGAACTCCTCGTCGTTTTTCGCTAACCGATCTTTGAGCTGGGTGAAATGCCGCGTGTCTTTGAAATCGGCGGTGATGTAGCTGATTCGTTGAGCAAAGTCGTCCCAGAGCGAGCCTTGCGGCTTCTGATCAGCAGGCATGAAGAGTTCGAGCTGCTGACGGCAATACTCGCGAAAGCCGTCGTCGGTATACGCTGTGCGCGCGAAACCGACCAGCGCGAAGTCGGTGGGAAGCGTGCCGCGCAGACGCATCGAGTAAATTGCGGGCAGCAGCATTCGCTTGAATAGGTCGCCGCTGGCGCCGAAGAACACGACGCTGCACGGGTTGGTAATGCGATCCGACGCCAATCCCTCGCGCAGCGGATTGACCGCGGCACCGTCGCCCGTCATGCGGGCCGGCGTCGTAACGGTTTCTTCAGGCATGCGTCTCGCTTTTGACGGCGTGACCACCGAACTGATTGCGTAGCGCGGCCACGACCTTGGCACTGAACGATTCATCCTGGCGTGACGCCATGCGCGCCATCAGCGAGAGCGTAATCACCGGTGCGGGAACGTTCTCGTCGATTGCCGCTTCCACGGTCCAGCGGCCTTCGCCGGTATCCTCCACGTAACCGCGAATGTCTTTGAGGCCCGGATCTTCGCGGAACGCAAGGACGAGCAGCTCGAGGAGCCACGAGCGAACGACGCTCGCGTGCGTCCACAGCTCGGCGAGCTGTCCGAGGTCGTAGTTATATTGCGAGTTCTTCAAGATTTCGAAGCCCTCGCCGTAGGCTTGCAGCAAGCCGTACTCGATCCCATTATGAACCATTTTCGAGAAGTGTCCGGCGCCGGCCGGGCCGACATGTGCGTAACCATTCGGCGGCGCCAGCGTGAGAAAAATCGGCTCGCAGCGCTGCACTTGCGCATCATCGCCGCCGACCATCAAGCAGTAACCCTCTTTCAACCCCCAAACGCCGCCGCTCGTCCCAGCGTCGATGAGCGAGACGCCCTTGGCCTTGCAATCCTCGTACAGGCGCAGACCATCTTTATAATTGGTGTTGCCGCCGTCGATGATGATGCCGCCGCGACCCATGCTGCCGGCGAGCTCGTGGATCGTAGCGTCGGTCGGTGCTCCCGGCGGCACCATGACCCATGCGACGGGCGGCGCATCGGTCAGCTTCGAAACCATATCGGCAAGGCTCTGCGCCCCGGTGGCTCCGTCTGCAACCGTCCTCGCAACCGCTTGTGGATCGCGATCGTACGCAACGACCCGATGCCCGCCCGCAATCAACCGTTGCGTCATGTAGTTGCCCATCTTTCCAAGCCCGACCATCCCAAGCTGCATCGATCTTGTGTCCTTTCAGCGTGTCGCTCTGAGCGTAGCTTGCCCTGAGCGAAGTAATGTCATCCTGAGCCCTTCGACTCCGCTCAGGGCAGGCTCCGGCGAAGGACGAAGGGTTAGGCTCGAACGGTCAAGGCCTCCTCGACGGCGGCAACCAGCGCGCGTAGCGCCGGCTCCACCTCACCCTTGAGATGCACGCGGACGCCGCGGCGATGGCGCTTATCCAATGACATCCAATCGCCCAGCGCCTGCGCTGCGAGGAGCGTGCGGAAGCCGACGTTCATGCCCGGTATCATCGGATCGTCCGGATCGTCGGCCGTGATCTGCAGCACCACGCACGTGTCCGGGCCGCCCTTATGCAGTTGACCCGTCGAGTGGAGGAACCGCGGACCAAAGCCGACCGTCGTCGCAATCCGATGCGCATCGCGAATCTTGAGGCGAAGCTCGTCGAGCAGCGCAGTGTGCGTTAGATTGCGCGCGATGTATGCGGTGATGGCGTTGTAATCGTACGGGCGCAGCTGTGCAAAGAGTCCGGCGAGGGCCTGGACGGGATTCCGCCCCTTGTCATGCTGAGCTTGTCGAAGCATCCCACTGCCCGATAAGTAGGTCACGTCGAAAAGCGGACCTTGAATGTCCGGCTTCGGTTCCTCGAAACTGCCATTCCGCGCATACTGTGCAAGGAGCGCGACGGTGTTGTCCTTCGATTCTTGGACATTCGGCTGATCGAAGGCGTTGATGCCGAGAATCACCCCGGCCGCGGCGACCGCGATTTCCCACAGGTAGAACTGCTCGCCGAGATCGTAACGGTCGTTCATTGCCAACCGGATTACCGGATGGCCGGCCGCCTCGAGCGCCTGGAGTTTCTCATCCGTGCCCGGCTCGGGATCAGGCAGGTTCGCGCCGACGTAAACGAACGTGCGATCGTTGGAGTAATCCTTGGGCTCGCCGAGCGGCTCGCCTTCAATCGGAACAATGCCGGTTCCAAGCTTTCCGGTCGACTCGGCAATGAGCTGTTCCGCCCACGCGCCAAATGCTTTGACCGAACGATGGGCGATGATCGTCAGCTTGTCGCGGCCCTCCTTTGCCAGGCCGCCGATCGCTGCTCCGAACCGTACGCCCGGCGCGGTGCGCGGATCGACGCTCCGATCGTTGGCGTGCATCGCACCCAATGCGCGGTCGAGCAGCAGCGTCACGTCGTAGCCCGCGATCGCGGACGGCGCGATGCCGACGAACGAGAGCGCCGAGTAACGTCCACCGATATTGGGGTCGTTTTCGAAATCGGCGCGGAAGCCGGCTTCTTGGGCTTCTTTGTCGAGCGTCGTTCCGGGGTCAGTGATCGCAGCAAAATTTCGCCCTGCCGCGGCCGAGCCGACTTGTTTCGAAACCTTGTTTTGGAAGTAGGCGTAAAAGGCATTCGGCTCGGTAGTCGTGCCGCTCTTGCTCGAGATGATGAAGAGCGTGTGCGGTATATGAATCTTCTCTTCGAGTTCCTTGATCTGTTGCGGGCAGGTTGAGTCGAGGACGTACAACTGCGGATATCCCTCGTACGTTCCGAGCGTATCGGCAATAATATCGGGCGCTAGGGAGCTCCCCCCCATCCCGCAAACGACGGTAAAACCGAAGCTGTCCTTGGCTTCGTTGGCGAACGATCGCATGCCGGGGACTTCCTCGAGCATGTGCTGCTGGATGTCGAGCCATCCCAGCGATTTCTTGATGATCGCAACCGCATCGGGGTCGTTCGACCACAGCGTTGCATCGTGCGCCCAAATGCGTTTGAGGAAGTCAGACGAAGCGAGCCGCTCGAGGGCCGCGTCGTATGCCGGCTGCGACGCATTCAGCGAGAGCCGTACGCGCTCCGCGCCATTCGACTCCAGCAGTTTTTGTTTGTAAACGATCGCGCCAAGCAACGCGGCAAACGAATCGGAGAAGAGCTGCACCCCGTCGACTTGCAGCTGGTGCGTGACGTCGAAGAGCGAGATCTTGGCATCCTGCAGCCCCCGCATGACGTCGGCGGCTTCACGCAGACCCGTCTCGACCGTATCCGGAACGATTTTACCGTGATCGAGGAGCGCGTCGATGGTTGCCGGAGGCATCGTGTTGATCGTATCGCGTCCGACGACGCTCTCGACGTACATGAGGTCCGGGTAGTGCGGATTCTTTGTCGAGGTCGAAGCCCAGAGCGGCCGCTGAACCGCGGCGCCTTTCGCTTTGAGCGCGGCGAACTCTTCACTGGAGAAAATCTCTTTGAACTTTTGGTACGTCAGCTTCAGCCCGGCAATCCCAGTCTTGCCAAGCAGATGGTCGAGTTTTTCGCCCTTTGCGATGCGCTCTTGGAGCAGCTTGTCGACCGCCGTGTCGATCCGGCTGACGAAGACGGAATTGACCGAACGGATCTTGCCGATCGGCTTGCCCTCGGCCATGCGGCGCTCGAGCCCTTTGATGTAGGCGCGCGCCGCACGCTCGTACATTTCAATCGAGAAGACGAGCGTAACATTGATGTTGTAGCCGCGATAAATCGACTCCTCGATCGCCGGCAAGCCTTCTTTGGTGCCGGGTATCTTGATCATGACGTTCGGGCGCTTGACGCGATTCCAGAGCTCTTCCACCATCGCGATCGTGCCGGCGGTATCGTTGGCCAACAGCGGCGATACTTCGAGGCTGACAAAGCCGTCGTTGCCACCGCTAGACGCAAAGACAGATGCGAAAGCGTCACACGCGCTTTGAATGTCTTGGACGGCAAGGTCCCAGAAGAGCGCATCGGCGCTCTTCTCGGACGTAGCCAGCGTCGCCAGCTGCTCGTCGTAGTCGTTTCCCGCACCGATCGCTTTCTCGAAGATCGTCGGGTTGCTCGTCATGCCGCGCAGACCACTGTCAATGAGTCGGTTGAGCTCGCCGGAGGCGAACATGCTGCGGCGCAGATTGTCGATCCATACGCTCTGCCCGGCATCGAGCAGCTGCTGAATCTGGTTCTTCATTCGTCGTCTCCTAGCGAGCGGCTAAAGTGAATTTTTGGAGGGCAAGATCGGCGATGTTATCCGGCGTGAAGCCGTAGGCCTTGGCGATCGCGGCTGCCGGCGCCGACGTGCCGTAGTGATCGATGCCGAATGCGAAGCCGCGATCGCCGACGTACTTCGCCCAGCCGAGTGTAGCGCCGGCCTCGATCGACATGCGCGCGCCGATCTCCGGCGGCAGCACTTCCTCGCGATACGATTGCGGCTGCTCGTCGAACAGTTCCCAGCAAGGCATCGAGACGACGCGCGTCCGCACGCCTTTACGGTCGAGAATATTCTTGCCATCGATTGCGAGGGCAACTTCCGAGCCGGTAGCAATGAGAATAAGATCGGGGGTTGCACCTGGCGCTTCCGCGATGACGTAGGCGCCCTTGTTCACCGCGGCGTCCCGGCTGCCGAGGAACGGTAACTTCTGCCGCGTGAGGACGAGCGCCCACGGTGCATCCTTGCCGGCAAGCGCGAGTTTCCACGCTTCCAGCGTCTCGAGCGAATCGGCCGGACGGACGACGTAGCAGTTGGGCGTCGCCCGCAGCGTCGCAAGCTGTTCGATCGGTTCGTGCGTCGGCCCGTCCTCGCCCAGAAAGATCGAGTCGTGGGTGAAAACGTAAATCGAGTGAACCTTACCAAGGCACGCCAACCGGAACGCGGGCTTCATATAGTCGAGAAAATTGAAGAACGTCGCGGCAAACGGCAGCAGGCCGCCGTGGAGCGCGATTCCGGTCGTGCAGGCTGCCATCACGTGTTCGCGCACCCCGTAGTGAATGTTGCGCCCCGCATAATTGCCCGGCTCGAAATCGCCACAGTTCTTCAGATAGGTCTTGGTCGACGGATCCAGATCCCCCGACCCGCCGACGAGTTCGGGAACCGCCAGCGCGATTGAATTCATGACGGTACCGCCGGCGTCGCGCGTTGCGACATTGCCGTTTTCGGCGGTAAACGACGGCCACGGGAGGTTGGCCGGCAGCTCCTTGCGCAATGCGCGCTCGAGCGTCGCGGCAAGATCGGGATTGGCAGTCTTCCAACCGTCATACGTCGCTTGCCATTGTTTTTCAAGCTCGGCTCCCTTTGCGCCGGCTTCGCGATAGAACGCGAGCACGTCATCGGGCACGTAGAAGTCCGGCTCGAGCGGCCAGCCCAGCCGTTCTTTCGATTTCTTGACGTTCTCAGGACCGAGCGCCTCGCCATGCGCCTGATAGTTGTCTTGCCGTGGCGAACCGTACCCGAGGTGCGTGCGCACCGCGATGAAGGACGGACGATCGGTGACGTTCTTTGCGACGGAGATCGCTTGATCTAACGTCGCTACGTCGTTACCGTGGTCGATGTCGATGAACTGCGTGTGCCAACCGCTGGCGTCGAACCGCGCGACCGGATCGTCGCTCAGCGTAACGTCGGTCGGACCGGCGAGCGAAACGAGATTATCGTCATAAAGCAAGATCAGCTTGCCCAGTTTGAGATGACCGGCAAGCGAGGCCGTCTCCTGGCTGATCCCCTCCATGAGATCGCCGTCGCTGCAAATGCAGTAGGTAAAATGATCGACGATTGGCGCGTCGTCGCGGTTGTAGACGGCGCCTAAATGCGCCTCGGCGATTGCCATGCCCAACGCGTTCGCGACGCCTTGGCCGAGCGGTCCCGTCGTCGTTTCAACTCCGGGCGTCCGATCGGCTTCGGGGTGCCCCGGCGTCTTGCTGCCCAGCTGCCGAAAGTTCTTGAGGTCGTCGAGCGTGAGATCATAGCCGGTCAAGTAGAGAAGCGCGTAGAGCAGCATCGAGCCGTGCCCGGCCGAGAGCACGAATCGGTCGCGATTGAGCCAATGCGGATCTTTGGGATTGAATCGCAGGTGACGCGTCCAAAGCGTGTAGGCCATTGCGGCGGCGCCCATCGGCATGCCGGGGTGGCCCGAGTTGGCTTTCTGGACTGCGTCGACAGCGAGAAATCGGATGGCATTGATACGTTGTTCGTCGCTCGGCGAGTTCGGCACGGAAACTCCTTTCGCTTTACCGGACTGGGAGTATACTCCCTGTGTCACCCTGAGCCTGTCGAAGGATGACATAGCGATCGCCGCTGGCGGGGGTGGGCCTCCCGGGTGCCGTAGCTGTGGCGCGTGACGCTGGAAAAGCTGCGAGCCTCTATTGAAGCGCTCGAACGCGGCGAAGGCGACGTTCGCGGACCTCAAGGACGCGCGATCGACCGTGTCATCGCATTGCTCGACACGGGCGAGCTGCGCGCGGCTGAACCGCATGGCGACGAGTGGGTCACCAATGCGTGGGTGAAGCAGGCGATTCTCCTCTACTTTCGACGCCGCGAGGCCGACTGGATCGGCGACCGTGACCGCGACCCGCTGGTGTACTACGACAAGATGGCCGTAAAGCGAAACTACAAGAAGCTGGGCGTGCGATGCGTGCCGCCGGGCGTTGCACGCTACGGCAGTTTCTTAGGCCGCGGCGTGATCTTGATGCCCGGCTTCGTTAACATCGGTGCCTACGTTGGTGAGGAGAGCATGATTGATACGTGGGCGACCGTCGGCTCGTGCGCCCAGATCGGAAAGGGTGTCCATCTCTCCGGCGGCGTCGGAATCGGCGGCGTGCTGGAGCCTGCGCAAGCCGCGCCCGTCATCGTGGAAGACGGCGCGTTCATCGGGTCGCGCTGTATCATCGTGGAAGGCGTGCGCGTCGAGCGCGAGGCCGTCGTCGGCGCCGGCGTCGTACTGACCGCGAGCACTCCGATCGTGGACGTGCGCGGCTCCGAGCCACTCGTCGGGCGAGGCCGCGTGCCCGCGCGTGCGGTCGTGATCCCCGGCATGATGCCCAAACGCTTTGCGGCGGGAGAGTACTCGGCGCCCTGCGCGTTGATCGTCGGAACGCGCAATGCGTCGACCGATCTAAAAACCTCGCTTACCTCCGCGCTGCGCGAGTACGAGGTAGCGCTGTGAATCCGCGCGTCTCGGAGATCTCTGCGTCGTTGATTCGCGAGATGCATTCGCGCAAGCGGGCGACGTCGATCGATTTGGGACTGGGCGAACCGTCCCTTTTGCCTACGTTCACCCATTTCGAAGATGCGATGCGCCATGTGGCGGCGCACGGCGTGAAGTACACACCCAATGCCGGCGATCCGGCGCTTCGCGAAGCGATTGCCCACCATTACCGGTATCCGAAGATGGATCGCGCCGAGAACGTCTGTATCACGGTAGGTTCGCAAGAGGCGATGTACGTCGCGATCAAGACGCTGCTCGATCCGGCGCGGGACGAGCTGCTCGTCGTCGAGCCGGCGTTTCCGTCATACGCGAAGATGGCGGCGCTGGAAGGAATTGCCGTTCGCTCGGTCGCGATGCGCGCGGAAGACGATTTTGCGTTCGATGGCCAGAGAATCGCTGCGGCGATCGGCGAGCGCACGCGCGCGATCGTGGTCTGTTCGCCGTGCAATCCAACCGCGCGCGTCGTTTCGCGGAATGCTGCAGGCCAATTGGTTCAGGCGCTGCACCGGCGCGGTGGTGAACCGATCTGGGTGATTCACGACGAAATCTACCGCGAGCAAACGTTCGTGGACGATGCCGCCTACTTTGCGCAGATCTATCCGAATACGATCGTCACTAATTCGTTGAGCAAAAGCAACGCGTTGACGGGGCTGCGCCTAGGATGGCTGCTCGGGCCGGCCGCGTTCGTTACGCAGGCGGTGAAAGTACACGCCTGGGTCGTCTCATGCGCGGACACCTTCGCGCAGCAGGTAGCGCTGCACGTGTTTCAGACGCCGAGCGCTTTGGAAGAGCATTTCCCGTGGTATCAACGGCGGCGCGAAGAGCTGCTCGCCGCTTTGCGTCAAACCGGTTTTCACTTCATCGCGCCCGAGGGAAGCTTCTACGTTTGCGTGCGCCTGCCCGAAGGTTCGCGCTCGATCGAAGCCGCGCACGAGCTCATCGAACGCTATGACGTCGTCGCGATTCCCGGCATCGCGTTCGGCGACTCGATGGAAGGCTGGCTCCGATTGACCTGGGTTGGTCCGCCCGACCAGGTTAGCGAAGGCATCTCCCGCATCGGCGCGTACTGCGCCACGAGAGCGATCGCATCGCGATAAATCGAGATGCACGCTTTCGCATCGGCTGGCCCCTAGCTATACTTGCTCTTTGCGTCACGCTTGCTGGAGTTTACGCGTACCTCGGAATGTGGCGCTACGCCATCTTCCGAGCCGGTGTTGATGACTGCATCTTCACGCAGATCGTTAGCGGCGCGCTAACCGGATTCTCTTCGACCCTCGAGGGCTCGGTCAACCATTTTCTCGTTCACTTTTCGCCGATCTTGTTCGTAGCGGTGCCGTTTGTCAAGGTCTTCGACGGTGCGCGCGGTCTGATTGTATTGCAGTGTTTGCTCGCAGCAGCGACGATTATTCCACTCTGGGGAATAGCGGCCGCGCGGCTGCCGACGTGGCCGGCTTTCGCGACGACGCTCGTCGCGGCGACATATCCAGTCCTGAGCGCCGAGGCAGTTGGAGACTTTCACGAACTCGCCTTCGCTCCACCGCTCGCCGCCACGCTCGTCTGGGCGATCGATCGCAAGTTCTGGCGAGCGGCAATCGCTGCGGCCGTCGTGCTGGCGACGGTCAAAGAAGACCAGTTTGTCAGTTTAGCGTTTATCGGTCTCGTGATCGCGGCGATGGCGCGGCAAGACAGGCCGATGCGATCGTGTGGCATTTGGATTGCGTCGATCGGGGTGATGGCAGCGATCTTTTATTTCGGCATCCTGCGGCCGGCGATAGATCCCCACTTCCACTATTTTTCGCTGCATTCTTATGAATGGTGGCGGTCTCCAGCGACGCCCGTAGGCTTTGCAGGACCGTTTTCGGCATTGCGCGCTCAGTATCTCTTTGCGATTCTGCTGCCGCTCGCGTTCCTTCCCTTGGGATCGCGCTACGTACTATTCGCGCTACCTGGTTTGGCGGAGGTGCTGCTTTCACACGAAGCCATCACCATGGGACTCGGAACGCACTACACCGCGACTTGGAGCGGTTACCTCTTGAGTGCGTTTGTTGATGGTGCTTCTAAGGCGTATCACCGTTCACGAGTAGCGGGAGAAGTCGCGTTGCTCTTCGCACTGTTGGCATCCGTCTGGACGTCTCGTTACTCGAGCCCAATAAATCCGGGCTTCACACTCTACCGGCACGCAACTGCTGCGGACCAGATCCGCGAAAACGAGTTGGCAGCATTGCCGCGGACTGCCAGCATCGGCACCGGCGGCTTTGTGATCGCTCATCTCGGAATGAAACCTCATGCTACCATCGCGATGAGCGGTCAAGACTATTTAGTGTTCGATGCTTTTACGGATCCGGCATTTTGGAACGCCCAGGACCTGCCTAAAGTTAAACAACTCGTCAAGGGCGGCGCCTACGACGAGATCTTCGATGGTGCCGGTGTTGTCGTGCTCGCCAAAAGGCACGGCTTATAGCCTCAGCGGTTGTTTCCGAGTTCCTTCAAAGCGGCTCGAGCTCGATCGTATTTCGGGTCGATGGCAAGTGCTCGTTGGTACTCGACGCGGGCCATCGCCTTGTTCCCACCCGCTTGCAACGCGCGGCCATAGCCGAAGTGCGCGCGAGCGGAAGCGGGATAACTGGCGACATTTAAGGCCAGTAGCGCTACCGCCGTATCGGCGTGGCCCATCTTCAAACACTGGTAGCCGACAAAGTCGACGGCGTCCGAAGCCGCCGCGGTCCGCTCGTTGACGAGCGCGGAGAATGCTCTGTAGGTCGCTACGGCCGATCCCGCCTCGTCACGTTCGTCGTAGATTTGTTGAATCATACGCTGCAAGGGCGTACGGTCCCATTGCGGTGGCGAGAACGACGCGAGCGAAAGGCTTGGATTGATATCGACCTTATGAATGCCGCCCTCGTCAAGGATTTGACCGGTCTCGGCGTCCACTTCCCGGTCGCGGTGTGGCCAAGGCACACCTCCCTCCGCCCGGTAGTCCTCGTAGAGGTCGTGCACTTTATAATGATGCCCGAAGGCGTGCATTGGTACGGTTTCCGCGCGGCCGTCGATCATGAAGCTGGTCGTATCGACGAAAAGATCTTCTCGGTAGTTATCCGGAAACGTCTCGTGAAGAACGTAAACCGTATGCCCGTAGTACGCTTGAACGCCGCCGTACGCCAAGCTCACCCCGCTGGCAGCTCGGTCGACGATTGGATCGATGAACACCGCCGCGCGACGCGTCGCTCGCGCGGCCTGCCCGACCGTGCGCACGACGATCCCCGGATCCGGATAATACTCCCACGCGCTTCCATCATAGCCTTCGTGAATGTCATCCAACTCGTGTGACGGCGAACCGATGACTCGATAGAACGGCCTCATTTGAGCGGTATAGGTGTGATCTAAAAGGAAGTCTTTTTCGCGATACCATCCGTCGACGACATAGCTCTGAACCTGTGCGAGGCGCCGTTCACCGCCCATCGCGTCGATGTGCCGCGCAACGATTTCACCGAGACCGAGCTGAGTTGCTGTTACGGCTGCGAACGTCAGGGCAGGGCTAAACATCCCTGGGGCCGATCCAGACCGTCTGGATATTAACGAACTCGTGGATGCCGAATGTCGAGAGCTCGCGGCCGTAGCCGCTCTTTTTCACACCACCAAAAGGTAACCGAGGATCGCTCGCGACCATGCCGTTAATGAAGACGGCGCCGGCTTCAATGCGGGCACCGAAGTCTTCGGCGGCGGAAACATCCTGCGTCCAAAGGCTCGCGCCTAACCCAAACGATGAGGCGTTGGCGAGCGCCAGCGCGTGCTCGCGATCGTCGGCGCGCACGATGGCTGCCGCCGGCCCGAAGACCTCTTCGTCGAACATGCGCATTCCGGGAACGACGTCGGCGACCACCGTCGGCTCGTAGAAATAGCCGATGCCGTCAATGGGCCTGCCGCCCATCACCAGGCGGGCGCCCCGCTCGACCGTCGCGCACACTTGCTCGTGCACCGTCTCACGCAGATCGCGGCGCGCGCACGGGCCGAGCTGAACCCGCTCCTCCATCGGATTGCCGACCACCTGAGCCAGCGCGCGCTCGGCGAAGTTCGTCACGAACTCATCGTAGACCGCATTTTCCACGATGAATCGTTTGGCTGCGATGCAGCTTTCGCCGTTGTTCTGAAAGCGCGACTTCACCGCGGTTACGGCCGCGGTGTCGAGATCGGCATCGGAGAAGACGACGAACGGATCGGAGCCGCCGAGCTCGAGTACGCATTTCTTCAACGCTTCGCCGGCCGCACGGGCGACGGCGGCTCCGGCGCGCTCGCTTCCGGTCAGCGTCACGGCGGCGATTCGGGGGTCGCCGACGAGCTGATCGATCTCTTCGCCGGGTGCGAGCAGAACGCCGAAGACGCCTTCGGGTGCACCGGCGTCGTGGACGATTCGCTCGAGCTCCAACGCGCAGCGCGTCGTGTTCGCGGCATGCTTGAGCAGCACGACGTTCCCTGCCATCAGCGCCGGCGCCGCGGCACGAACGACCTGCCAGTACGGAAAGTTCCAGGGCATGATCGCGAGCACGACGCCGAGCGGTCGAAACGCGACGTAACTGCGTGCCGCGTTCGACGGCGCGGTTTGCGGAGCGAGCATCGCCGCGGCGTGCTCGGCGAAATACTCCAGCGTCCACGCGCACTTCTCGACTTCGGCCCGAGCTTGGACGATAGGTTTTCCCATCTCGCGCACGGCGGTCGCGGCAAGCGAGTCGCGTTCGGCCCTTAACCGCGCTGCGATTGCGCGCAGCAACGACGCGCGCTCCGCGAACGACGTTCGTCCCCAATGCTGCGCGCCGCGTTCCGCTGCACCGAGCTTGGCGTCGATCTGGCGCGCGTCCATCCGCGGAATTCGCTCGAGCACCGCTTCGGTCGTCGGATCGATCGTCGTGATCATATCACGTGTTGTGCCCACGGGCCGGAAGGCCCGGCGTAGACTTCGACCAAGCGGCTCGGGCGCAGATACGCGCGCGCGACGCGCTGAACGTCGGCCGGCGTGATCCGGGCGAAGCGCTCGTTGAGCGTGCGATAGTAGTCGAGCGGCAGAGCGTTGACGGCAATATCGAGCAGCTGCTTCGCCTGTCCCGTCGAGGAGGCTTCGTCGAGTAGCGCGTTGCCGGCGAGACGCACCTTGGCCTCTTGCAACTCGATCGTCGAAACCGGCTCGTTCTGCAAGCGCTGAAGTTCGCGGCGCACAAACTCGACGGCCTCGACGACGCGTTGCGGCGACGCATTCAACTCAACACGAAAATCACCGCGGTCGGCGTCGGCTTCGAGCGAGCTGCTGACGCTATAAACGAGGCCGCGCTTCTGCCGAAGCTCTTGCCACAGGCGCGATTCGAATGCACCGCTGCCACCGAGGATTTGGTTGAGCACCACGAACGTGTCATAGTCGGGATTGGAGCGCGAGATCGCCGGCTGCCCGAGCCGGATGTAGACTTGATTGGCTGCGGTGCCGATATAGTCGTGGCCGCTCGAAGCCGGAGGCAGTGGCCGCAGGTGCGGATCGGGTCGCGGGCCGGCAGCTCTCCACGAACCGAACGCCGCTTCCAGCGCGCCGCGCACGCGTTGCGGCGAGAGATTGCCGACCACCGCAACCGTCGTGAGATCCGGCCGCCAGTACGCGGCGGTGTAGGCGAGCAAATTCTCACGCGTAATTCCCTGGACGCTCGGAGTCGTCGGTTGGCGCAGCGAGGGATCGTCGCCGGCAAGCAAGAGTCGATTGTACGCGCGATCGATCATGACGCCCGAGATGTTCGCTTCGGATTGCAGGCTGTTCGCGAGCTGCGAGCGTTCGATCTGCAACCATGGATCCGCGAAGGTCGGGTGCGCTTCCCCGTCGGCGATAATCTCGACGATGCGTTCAAAGTCGCGCGCCTCGCCTTGCGCCGAGAAATCTTGCCCCGTAAATACAAACGCGCCCATCTCGTCGGTTGCCTGACGACGCTGCTCGAACGGATAACGCGCGCTACCGTAGTCCGCTACCGACGAAGCGAGCCGGATGATGCCTTGCTTTCCGAGCGGTTCGAATGCCGGCGACGACGCAATCTTTCCGCGCAGCACAAAGGTCGGCCGGTCGTTTTTGGTTTGAACGATCACGTGCAACCCGTTTGGCAGCGTGAATGCGACCGGCTCCAACGCGCTGCGCGCGGTCGACGGAGCACGAACGGCTTTGGCAACCCACGCCGGCTCGACAATCGGACCGTTGGGCACGCGCTTGGAGAAGTCGTCGCTCGCCGCCGCGCTGCTCTTCTGTGAGTTGCCCCGCGGGGGACTCGCATTCGGGCTCAGGTGTCCGACGACCGCGGGCCGGCTCAGATACGCCCGTGCGGCGGCAACCAAATCGCTTCCAGTCAACGCGGCGAGCCGCGAATCTTCGTCGGCAATTTTTTCGCCGACGATGCCGTAGGTGTATCCGGCGAGATCGCCCATGCCGCTGATCGAATCGGCGGCGTAGAGCCGCTCCGCCAGCGTCAGGCGTTTCGCGGCGAGCACGAGCGGCGGATCGAAGCCGTTGCGGAGCACCGAGTCGAGCGTCGATTGGAAGACGCTTTGGGCTTCGCTGCTGCTCCTGCCCGGATTGAGCACGATGAAGACATCGAGCAGTCCGCCGCGCAGCTGCGTGTCGGCACTGGCTTCAATCGCGAGTGCGATATTGGTTTGCACCAGCGAAAGATAGAACGGTGATCGCTGGTTCTCGAGCAGCGTCGCCAGCGTGCTCACGGCCGGCTCGCCGCGCTCGGTATCTCCCGGAATCGAGTACGCGAGATCGAGAATCTCGAACGGAAACGGGAACTGCGCCTCGACCACTTGTCCGTGCGCGGCGGTGGGTTTGACGGTTTGGCGCGCCGGCAGCCGTTTCGACGGAATCGAGCCGAAGTAACGCTGCGCTTTCGCGAACACGGTCGCATGATTCACGTCGCCTGCGACGACCAGCGTAGCGTTATTCGGCGCGTACCACTCCCGATAGTACCTCGCGATATCGGCGACGCTTGCGGCGGCGACGTCGTCACGATTGCCAAGCGGCGTCCGGCCAACGGGCTGATCGGGGAAAGCGGCCGCGCGGACCCGCGCGAGCAAATTAAAAAAGGGCGAACTGTCGTCGCCGTCGATCTCGTTGAGCACGGCGTTCCGTTCGATCGCCCAATCCGACGCGTGCAGCGCCGCATGCGCCATGCGATCGGCATCGATGTAGAGCGCGACATCGAGCTTGTCCGCCGGCATCTCGAAGTAGAAGTGCGTGTAGTCGTAGTTGGTCTCACCGTTCATTCGCGCGCCGAGACGGGCAACGATATCGTCGAGACCGCCTGCTGAGATCTCCGGCGTTCCCCGGAAGAGCATGTGTTCGAGCGCGTGCGCGAGACCCGTCTTGCCGGGCGTTTCTTGCAACGATCCAAAACCGTACCAAACGCCTGTCTGGACGACCGGTGCGGCGCGATCCTCGACAACGACGACGCGCAACCCGTTCCGCAGCGTTGTCGTGAAAATTCCACCATCACCCGGACCAGTTTGCGCCCATGCGGCCTGCGGCAGGACTACCGCGATAAGTACGACCGCGAGCATTGTTGTCATCCTGAGCTTCACAGGGTCGAGACTCCTAAGTAATATGCGGCCGTTGCTTCGACCGCTGCCCAAGGTAGGCAGCCGATGAGCTCACAGCCGAGTAGTTCGATGCCGCGTTCCGTCGCGAGGCGCCGAATCAACTCCACCACGCGATAGAGCGGGGTAGCAGCATAGTCCGTCACGTTGAGCGAGACCTGCACGCAGTTTTCACTTCTTGCCAAGCCGAGCGCCCGTAGCGTCAACAAACCGCCGCTGCGTTCGCGTATCGCTCGCGCGATTTCTCTGGCAGCTGCAAGATCGTCGCTTGCTAATTCAACGTTGAGCGCAATCAAGACGTCGCGGGCGCCGATCGCGATGGCTCCAGCGCTGGCGTGACGCGGAAGGTCGCCTTCGTCCGGGAGCCAGTCGGGGTTGCGCCGGATCGCCGGAAGCAGCCGGCGCTCGGCTTGCCGCGCAGCGGCGCCATAATAAAAGGAGGGAATCCGATACCGCTTCCAGATTTCGCCGCCCGCCCGATGCGCGAGCGCAGCCGCATCGTCCAAGCCCGCGCCGCGGAGCGGGACGAACGGTAAAACGTCGAGTGCGCCGATCCGCGGATGAACTCCGCGATGGCCCCGTAGGTCGATGCGTTCGAGCGCGACGCCTGCTAGCGCGACCGACGCGTCGAGCACCTGCGTCGCATCCCCAACGATCGTCAACACGCTGCGATGGTGAACGACGTCGCTGCTTCGATCGATCAAGCGCGCACCAGTGCGCTCGACCGCGGCAACGGCCGCGTCGATCGTCGCGGCATCGCGACCTTCCGACAGATTCGGAACGATCTCAAACAGCGCCACTACTTTTGAAGCGCGGCCTCGATCGCAGCGGCGACATCTTTGGTATTGGCAGGTGAGATCACGTGAGTGTAGCCGAGCTTGCGCGCTTCGGCTTCGCGACGTTCCGTCGCGTTGACCGCGCGAACTTCGCCCGACAATCCTAGTTCGCCGAAGACTGCGGTATCTGCCGACATCGCGACGTTGCGAAATGAGGACGCGATAGCTAATGCGATTCCGAGATCGGCGGCCGGCTCGACGACACGCAATCCTCCGGCGACCGAGGCGTAGACGTCGTGCGTGCCGAGTGCGAAACCGGCACGGCGCTCGAGCACCGCCAGAATCATTGCGAGCCGCTGCTGATCGAGATTGTTCGCGAGTCGCCGAGGGGTGCCGTAACTGGCCTCCCCAACCAGCGCCTGCACTTCAATCAAAACGGGCCGCGAACCCACGATCGACGCCACGACGCACGAACCGCTGGGCCGTTGCGTGCGCGCGCCGAGAAACAGTTCGGACGGGTTGGCGACCTCGCGCAGTCCGGCGTCATGCATCGTAAAGACGCAGATTTCGTCGATCGACCCGAACCGGTTCTTATATGCGCGCAGAATTCGGTATTCGCCACTTGTCTCGCCCTCGAAATAAAGCACCGTATCGACGAGATGCTCGAGCAGGCGAGGTCCGGCAATCGCGCCGTCCTTTGTGACGTGCCCAACGATGAAGGTCGCGCAGCCGGTTCGTTTTGCGTACTCCATCAGCGCCTGGGTGCAGTCGCGTATTTGGGTGACGCTGCCGGCGTAAGCGTCTGATTCCGGAAGCCAAACCGTCTGAATCGAGTCCACGATCAACGCCAGCGGCGAGCGCCGTTCCAAGCGGTCCAAGACAGCGCGCAAATTCGTCTCCGGATAGACTAGCATTCTCGTGTCACCCTGAGCGGACGCGAAGGGCGACACGAAGATGCGTTCCGCGCGAAGCTTTATTTGCGCGGCCGACTCTTCACCGCAGACATACACGACCTCGCCATGTCCGGCTAGGCGCGCCGCGATCTGCAGCACCAACGTCGATTTCCCAGCGCCAGGCGGACCGCCGATGAGCGTCAGGCTTCCGCGAACGATCCCGCCGCCAAGTACCGCGTCGAACTCGGGCATACCGACGCGCAGCCGTTCGATTCCGGCAGAACCGATTTCATGTAACGCAACGGGCGCAGCCGATGGCGATGCACTCGGTCCGCGCTCGCGCCCGCTGCGCGCCGCGACGGTAAACGGACGTTCGTCGAAGGAGTTCCACGCTTCACATTGCGGACAGCGCCCCAGCCAGCGCGCGGATTCGAAACCGCACGCCGAGCAAAAGTACACCGAACGCGCCTTTGCCACGCGCAAGCGTTTCTGCGGGGCCGTCGCTTTGCCTGGGAGAATGCGCCTGCTGAGTGAGTGACGGCAAAATTCTGCAGATTGCGATTGATGGGCCGGTTGCCGCGGGGAAGACGACCGTTGCGCGCGCGACGGCGCGACGGCTTGGGGTGCTCTATTTGGATACGGGCGCAATGTACCGCGCGCTCGCCTATCTCGCGCTGCGCACCGGCACCGACGTCGACAATGGTGCGGCGCTCGCGCGCTTGATGCAAGTTGCGCCGATTGAAGTGGAGCTCGACGAGTCGGCGCAACTCGGATTCCGGATCAGCGCCGGCGGCCGCGAGCTGGACGAGGCGGCGCTCCTCAGCAACGATGTGACCGCGATTGTCTCGGCCGTATCGGCGCACGCGCAAGTTCGCTCCGAAATGGTCGCGGCTCAGCAGCGCATTGCGCAGAAGGGTGCTGTCGTCATGGCGGGCCGCGACATCGGGACGGTCGTGCTGCCGGAGGCGCCGATCAAAATCTACCTTACCGCATCGGTTCCGGCACGCATCGAGCGCCGGCGGGTCCAGCTCGAGCGAGCCGGCGTCGACGTCGACGTGCATCGTTTGGCGCAAGAGATTGAGGAACGCGATCGCATCGACCAAACGCGAGCGGTCTCGCCGCTGGCGCCGGCGCCCGACGCTCACATCATCGATTCCAGCAAGATCGACGCGGACGGCGTCGTCGACGAGATCTGCGCGATTTTGGCAGCCGCTACGTGAACACCGCGTTCTACGATTTTGCGAAGTTCGTCGTGCGCCTCGTCGTGCGCGTCGTGTGGCGTGCCCGCGCCTCGGGAACCCAGCACGTGCCTACCGAGGGCCCGCTCATCGTGGCGTGCAACCACCTTTCATATCTCGATCCGCCGGCAATGGGGTGTTTATGTCCGCGCCGCATCAGCTACATGGCCAAAAAGGAACTGTTCGAAATTCCAATCCTGGGAACGGTAATCCGGGCGCTTGGCGCCTACGCCGTGGATCGGGGCGGCAGCGCAACCGGCGCGATCAGGCGGTCGCTGGAGGTCCTTCGGGCCGGGGGCGCCGTGGGGATCTTCCCAGAGGGCACGCGCAATCGCATCGGCACGCTTCCGCCGCAAACGGGGGTGGCGCTCCTGGCTTCGCTGGCCGGCGCGCCCGTCGTGCCGGCCAGCATCCGCGGCACCGACCGGGCGGTGCGGCTGGCGCGGATCGACGTCGCTTTCGGCGCCCCGCTTTCGCTGAACGCAGGGCGGAAAGCAACCCGCGAAGACTTGGCGAAGTTCACGCTTGAGATTATGAACGCAATTGACGCGCTGGCGGAGAGTCCCGATGGAAATACGTAAGGCCTCCGTTCAGGGGTTCTGTTTCGGAGTTGCTATCACGGTGAAGAAGGCCGAAGAAGCGATTGCCTCGCGCGGGGACGTCACGACGCTCGGGCATGTCGTGCACAACCCGCAGATGGTCGAGTCTCTCGAGTCGCGTGGCCTCCGCAACGCCGCAAAGGTTGACGAGGTGGACGCCGGTGCGCTCTTCGTTCGCGCCCACGGCTTGCCGGTCGAAGTCTTCGAAAAGGCCAAAGAGAAGAACCTCGAGATCATCGATGCGACGTGTCCGATGGTCACCAAGATTCACGTGCAGGCCGAGAAGCTCAAGGCCGACGGTTATAAAATCATCGTGATCGGCGATCCGAACCATCCCGAGGTCAAAGGAACGCTCAGTCACGTCCCCGGTGCATGGTGCATTCAGAGTCCGGCCGACGTCGAAAAGCTCCCTCGATCGAGCCGCGTCGGCGTCGTCGTGCAGTCCACCTGGTCGGGTGAAGGTTTCACTGAAGTCGTTCGCGCGCTTGCTGCAAAGTACTACGAAGTGCGAGCCGTCAATACGATCTGCACCGACACGCACAACCGGCAGAATGAAGCGCTTCGTCTGGCCAAGGACGTTGAGGTGATGATCGTGGTCGGCGGCAAGACGTCGGCGAACACGAAACATCTCGCCGATCTTTCGGAGTCGCACGGCGCGCGCTCGTACCACATCGAAGGCCCGGACGAGTTGCAGGCGCAGTGGTTCAATGGCGTTGAGGTAGCGGGTCTGATGTCGGGCGCGTCGACGCCCGGTTGGCTAGTCGATCAGGTTGAGGCACGGATGGGGGAACTGGCAGCTTCTGCTTAACCTCGTCAACCTGGCTGACCGCTTCGAAAGCGCCCTCGAACAACGGATTACCGGATATCGGGGATCAAATGCGATCTCCGATATGCTTTTGCGCCACTTCGGCTACGCTCCGTACGGACCGGCCCGAAGAGGCAAACGGCTGCGACCGCAGATGGTCATGCGCGTCGCAGTGAGCGAAGGAGCATCGATCGAGCACGCGCTCGATGCAGCCGTCGCGGTGGAGATTTTTCACAACTATTCGCTGGTTCACGACGACATCGAGGACAACGACGAACTTCGCCATGGGCGGCGCACGTTATGGAGCGCGTACGGCATCCCGCAGGCGATCAATGCCGGCGATGCGATGTGCGCGCTCAGCTTCCTCAGCCTGGAACATGCGGGCGAGCATCTCGACGCCGCCCGCGTGCTGCAGATGCTGGCGCTGCTCCACGAAGCCCACGCCGTGATGTGCGAGGGGCAATCGCTCGACCTGCACTATGAATCTGAACGATCGGTCGGTCTGCGCGGCTATTACCGAATGATCGAGTGTAAGACTGCGGAGCTTTTCGATGCGTCGTGCCGCTTGGGAGCGTACGCCGCGGGCTGCGACGAGCCGACGATTGGGGCATACGGCGACGTTGGGCGGGCGTATGGCATGGCGTTTCAAATCCGGGATGACGTCGCCGGCATCTGGTCGACTGTGGGCGAAACCGGAAAGACTGCCGCAAGCGACGTTGCTCGCCGAAAATGGACGTTTCCGGTCGTGTGGGCGATCGAGCAGCCGCCATCGGCGGCGCGCGCGGTTATCGCCGATGCGTACGCATTGGGCTATCCCCTCGACGGCGTGACGGTCGGACGGATCGTCGAAGCGCTCGATGCGCTCGGCGCTCGCGAAGCGGCACAATCGGCAGCCGGCAAGCATCTTGCAGTACTGGAGGCGTGCGCGAACCTCGATCTTCGCGAGTTCCTCCTCGGCACGCTCGACCTCACCCCGGCTCGTTGAAGAAGGCAAACGCGTGAACGTCAACGGCTCGGTGCGCGCGCCGGCGCGGCAGGCCTCGCTTGTTTGGGTAATGCCGGCGCTCTTGCTGCTGGGCCTTGTCGTACGGCTCCTCTTTATCAAAAGTGAGGGCTTCAAGACCGACGTATCGACCTACGCGGCGTGGGCGATCGCGCTCAGCGAACGCGGCTTTTCGACGTTCTATTCGACGATCGGGTTCGCGGATTATCCGCCGGGCTATTTCTATATCCTTGCGGTTGTCGGCCGGTTCTGGCATCTCTTTTTCGCGGCGCACGACCATGGCTATGTCGTGCTCCGCGAGCTCGTGAAGCTGCCGGCGATCCTGGCCGATCTCGGCCTCGGAGCGCTGATCTATCTGACGGTTCGGCGCTTCGCCGGGTTTGGCTGGGCGATCGGCGCGGCGGCGTTTTATCTGTTCAATCCCGCGACGATTTACGTCTCGGCGCTCTGGGGACAAGTCGACTCGATCTCCGGTCTTCTGGCGCTCTTGGCAATTTACGCATTACTACGCAGCGAAGACTACAATGGTGTCACCCTGAGCGCTTCGACTTCGCTCAGCACAGGCTCCGTCGAAGGGCGCGGGCAGCTGCTGTGGATCGTCGGCGCATGGCTTTCGTTCGGCTATTCGCTCTTGATCAAGCCGCAGGCTGCGGTGTTGCTGCCGTTGCTGATTGCGTTCGCCTTCATCGACCCGCAGCGCCGCCGGGCGCGCCTGATTGCCACCGCGGTCGGCGCCGGCGCAGCTCTGCTGCTCGCGCTCCTCCTCAGCGAGCCGTTCCATCCCGGTAACCCGGTCGTCACGTTGACGTGGTTGCTGGAACGCTACGCATACGGCTCGAATGTCTATGCCTATAATAGCGTCAACGCCTTTAACCTGTGGGCGTTTCACGGCACGCTGTGGTTGCCCGATAGCCAATACATTCTGTTGCTGCCGCAGTATATGTGGGGCGTCCTTCTGGTTATTGCCGCGCTCGCGCTAATTGTATGGCGCTACATTCAAGATCGCAGCTCGCAGGCATTGTTGGAGGGATGTGCCGTCGCGACGCTGGCCTTTTTTATTCTGGCGACGCGCATGCACGAGCGATATCTCTTCAACGGACTGCTCTTTGCGATCGCGTGCATTCCGTTCGCGCGTCGCTACGTGTGGGGCGCGGTTGCGCTGTCGATCGTGCTCTATGCGAATCTGGTGTACAGCTTGCAATATCTGCACGTCGTTACCGGCAACGTTCCGGGCGTTAACTCGCAGAATCTCTGGGGGCTGTGGACGACCGGGTTGTCGGCGCTCGCGGTCGCGACGTTTTTCGTGCTGGGCTACCAGTATTTGGGAAGCGGCGAGGCTCGCATCGGCGGGCGCGCTGCGGCGCGAGAACGGCCCGCGGACGCACCAGTCGAAACCGCGGCGTGGACGACGGCCGCCCGCAGTTGGTTCGATCCGCGGGAAGGCTTGGCTGTGATGCGCGTGCCGATCGACTACGCGGTGATGGCCGCACTGGGCATCGGCAATTTCATCCTCTCGTTCGTCGGTTACTGGTGGCCGCCCGACAAGGTCTTCGACGAAATCTATTTCGCGCGTGCCGGCGAAGAGTATCTGCAAAACCTGCGCATCTACGAGAACACGCATCCGCCGCTGAGCAAGCTGTTGATCACGCTCTCGATGATGCTCTTCGGCGGGATGCCCGCCGGGCACGGCGTCGGTGGATGGACCGGCCTCAACGCGCTCGTCGGTCATATGACCAACGGCGACAACTCGTATGGCTGGCGGTTCCTCGACGTTGTCTTCGGCGCGCTCGTCGTGATGCTGCTCTACGTTTTCGCAAAACGAATCACCGGATCGACGATCTTCGCGACGATTGCGGCGTTGCTGCTGACCTTTGACGGGATGCACTTCGTGCAGTCGCGCATCGCCACGCCCGAAGGCTTCGTCGTCTTTTTTGCGACGCTGGCGGTCTATGCGTTCTACCGGTTCTGGATCAGCTCGCAGGTCGGTGAACGCGCGCACGTTCAGGTTCCGCCGGCCGCGTTCGCCTTGGGCGCGTTATGCGCGCTGGCAGCCGGGGCCGTCGTCGCCTTGATCGGCCGAGCCATCTGGAGCCTTGATGCAGCCTCGACGATCGTCCTGACGCTCTACATCGGATCTGCGTTCTATCTCGTCGTCCGCTACGTCGGCTTCGTGCGATTCTTCGGCGACGGACGCCGGGAGCTCACCTACGCTGAGGGTTCGCTTGCGCTGCGCGATGCTGCTGCCACGACCGTCTTCGCCGCCGACGGCGGCACGATCGACAGTCGCGGGAAGATCCAGCGCGGCGAGATTTCGCAGAGTAAGGGCGGCGCGCTCGTCTACGACGATGAACCGCTGCGGATCGAGTACCGCCGCGACGCGAGCGTTGTGTATCAAACACCGGAAGGCGACGCGACCTACGCCGACGACGAAATTCGCACGCCCCAAACATCCGCCGTCGAAACGGGGCGCTCGTCAAAGCTCTGGCTGATTCTCTTTACCGTCGCATTGGGATGTCTCGTCAGCTCCAAGTGGTACGGCGTCATGGGCTTTGGCGTCAGCTTCGTGATCCTCACGCTCGTATGGCTGCAGCGATTTTTCTTCGGGAGTAGGCCGGTGCTGTGGGGCAATCCCCGCGGCTTCCGCCTCGACGGAGCGCTTGCGACGATCGTCTTGGTGAGCGCGACGGTCTACGCATTGGTATGGGCACCGGACCTCGCGCGCCGCTCACCCGACGCGGGTGAGATTCACAACCTCAACGAGCTCGTCTATCGGCAGTATACGATGTACGAGTATCATCATAACCTCGTCGCCACGCACCCGTATTCCTCAAAGATGTGGGAATGGCCGATCGACTATCTGCCGATCGCCTATTACTACCAAGATCACCGCAAAGACACGAGCAACTCCAACGGATGTTGCATCTACGAGATCACCTCGTTGCCGAATCCGATCATCCTGTGGTTCGGCCTGTTCTGCGTCCCATGGGTCGCCGTGTTGGCGTGGCGAGAGCGAAATAAAGGCTACGCGCTTATCGTCATCACGTATTTGCTGCAATGGTTGCCGTGGGTTGGCTCCCCACGGCTCACGTTTGCCTACCATTTTTACGTGGATATCCCACTGATCTGTTTGTGCAACGTCATCGTTTTGCAGCGTCTCTGGCGGTGGTCGCAGCGGCGGGAGACGGCCGGCTGGCTCGGCCCACTCGGCGTCGGCGCCTATGTGGCCGCCGCGGCGTTGGGCTTCGTCTACTTCTATCCGATTCTTGCGGCGCATCCGATTCCGTGGAGCGCCTGGCACCAGCGAATGTGGTTCCCAACCTGGATTATCGGACCAGGTTAGCGAAAGGGGTTGGCCCTATGTCCGGACATTCGAAGTGGCATAACATCAAACTCAAAAAGGGTAAGGTCGACGCTCAGCGGGGCGCGCTGTTCACGAAGCTGAGCAAAGAGATCATCCTCGCGGCAAAAGGCGGTTCGCCCGATCCCGACGCCAACTATCGCCTGAAAATGGCGGTTGAAAAGGCGCGCGAGTTCAACATGCCCCACGAAAACATCAAGCGCGCAATCGCGCGCAGCAGCGGGCAGAGCGGCGAGCGCGAAATCGAGGAGATTCGCTACGAAGGGTATGGCCCGCACGGGTTGGCGGTCGTCGTGGATGCGGCTACCGACAATCGCAACCGTACCGCGGGAGAGTTGCGCTTTCTCTTTAGCCGTCACGAGGGCACGCTCGGCGAAAGCGGCAGCGTCGCTTGGATGTTCGATCCGGTCGGCGTCGTTGAGGTCGTTCCCGGCGGCAAGTCCGAGGACGCGTTCATGGAAGAAGCCTTGATCGATGGCGTTGACGACATCGAGTACGACGAGGAGCTCGCGATCGTCTACACACCGCCGGCGCGGCTGGCCGGCGTCCGGGATGCGTTTCGCGAGCGTGCCGCCAAGATTTCCGATGCATATCTCGGCATGCGCGCAAAGACCAAGCTCGAGCTCCAGGGCAGCGAGCTGCAGGCCGCGCTGGCGTTTCTCGAGGCGCTTGAAGAGCACGAAGACGCGCAGCGCATCTTCAGCAATCTCGACTTCAGCCGGGTGCCGGCGGAGGCGCTGGCCTGAGATCGTCGATCCAATCCTACCTCCCGCGCGATTGGCTTTTCCCAATCGTATTGGTCATCTTCGTGGCAGTCGTCGTGTGGTTCGGTCGTCAGATCTACGATTTTCTCTTACCGTCGTCGTCAACGGTGACGGTACCCTCGTTTGTGGGCCAGACGCTGACGGACGCCAACGCTGAGATCGAACGATTGAAGCTCAGCTCCGCGGTCGTCGATCACACGACCAGCGACCGCTATCCCAAAGGCGTCATCATCATGCAACGCCCCGACGCCGGCGAACAGGTGCGTCAAGGGCGCCAAGTTTCGTTTGTGATCAGCGATGGCATCATCGCGCGTCTGATGCCGGATCTCCGCTACCAGTCGATGCGCGAAGTGCAGCTCGATCTCTCGCGGGCCCACTTGCAGCTCGGTAAAGTTATCTACGCTCGGAGCGACGTCGTTCCCGAAGGGCATGTCGTCGCGCAGAATCCTCCCCCGCTCGTCAGCGTGCATGAAGGCGACGTGATTGCCCTGACGGTCAGCCGGGGCGCGCGGCTTACCATTCCGGTGCCGAACTTCGTCGGCCTCACCATCGATCAGGCTCGGGAACTGGCTTCGAAGTCCGGCATCAAACTGGGACAGATCGTATGGACGCCGCTCGGTAAAGACGGGCCGCCTCACGGCATCGTCGCGCGGCAGATGCCGCCGCCCGGCGCGAAGATCGCCTCATACGATCCGGTTGCGTTGCAGGCGAGCTCCGGTCCGAACGAGTCGGGATACATCTTGCGGCAGGTGCACGTGCTCGTCTCCGTTCCCGAGCCGGATAACGTTCAAAACGGAGGCCAACTCGACGTGCGGCTCTCGCTCACCGACGCAACCGGCCGTTACGATCTTTACCACGCGTTCGCAGAACCTGGACAGAAGCTCGATTTTACGGTGACGGCGGTCGGCACGTCGTTGCTCGATATGTACGTCAACGATACGCTCGTCGGCGAAACGCGTCTCGGCACCGAACCGCCCCGCGTCTACAGCACGGGCAAACCCTCGCCTTCGCCCGGCGCCGCGTTCTAAAGATGACCATTCTGGCGCCCTCCATTCTCGCGGCCGATTTCGCGCGAATCGGCGACGAGATTGCGAGCGTGGAACGCGGCGGCGCGGAGTACTTGCACCTCGACGTCATGGATGGGCGGTTCGTTCCGAACATTACCTGGGGGCCGAAGATCATCCGGGATCTTCGCAAGCTCTCGCCGCTGGTTTTTGACGCGCACTTGATGATTGTCGAGCCGGAGCGTTACGTCGACGAATTTCGCGCCGCCGGGTGCGATCGAATTACGTTTCATTTGGAGGCGACGCCTCACGCTCAGCGGTTGCTCGTCCATCTCCGGGAGATCGGCGCAAAGGCGGGACTGGCAATCTGTCCGCAAACGCCGGTTGAACTGCTGCAAGACGTGATCGAAGATTGCGACACCGTTCTGGTGATGAGCGTCAATCCGGGGTTTTCGGGTCAAAAGTTCATCGCGCACTCGATTGACAAAGTGCGTGAAGCGCGAGCGCTCGTCGATTTGCGCAATCCTGTGTGTTTGATCGAGGTTGACGGTGGCGTCGGCGCGGAGAACGCGCGCGACCTCGTCGAGGCCGGCGCCGATATCTTGGTCATGGGCGCCGCGGTTTTCCGCGCGGAGGATCCGGCAGCGGAGCTGCGCCGCGTGCGCTCGCTTCTCGCGTGACCGAAGACGAACTCGTAGCCGCGATCTGTGTCATCCTGAGCGGAACGCGGGCGACGCAGGGCAGCATTAAACTGGGCATTGGTGACGATGCGGCGCTTTGGCAGCCTTCGCGTTCGCATCGCAGCGCGATCTCGAGCGATATGCTCGTGGAGGGCGTTCACTTCACATTGGCGGCGATGTCGCTCGAAGATGTCGGCTGGCGCGCGATGGCGGCCAACGTCAGCGATTTGGCGGCGATGGGAGCGCGCCCCGTGCTCGCGACAGTCGCTCTTGGGATTCCCTCCACGATGGAGGCACGCAGCGTGCTCGAGCTCTACCGCGGCCTAACCGCGTGTGCCGAGGGTTCGAAGCTCACAATCGTTGGAGGCGACCTGTCGCGCGCCGGCGCGCTGACGATCGCAGTAACGGTGGTGGGTGAAGTTCGCGCTTCAAACGCGAAACTTCGCTCGGGTGGAAAGGCCGGCGACGTGCTGGCGGTAACCGGGCCGCTCGGCGCCGCACGCGCGGGTCTGGAGTTATCGCGTCATCCCGAAGCGCTCGGCACGGAACTCGAAGAGCAGGCGTTGCATGCATTTCGTCGCTCCCAACCCCGCGTTGCCGAAGGCCGCTTTCTTGGAGCGAGCCGCAACGTCACGGCAATGATGGACTGTTCCGACGGTCTTTCGACCGACGTTCATCGCCTCGCAGCGGCGAGCGGCTGCGGCGCGGAGCTCGACGATATTCCGGTTGCGGAAGCGGCGCGCGCTCTCGCACAACGGCACGGCGAAGATCCGGAGCGTTTCGCGTTAGCCGGCGGCGAGGATTTCGAGCTGCTGGCGGCGGTGCGCCCCCGGGCTTTCCGTTATTTGGCCGCGCGGTACGCGGCGCGCTTCGGGCGCGAGTTACTTTGCATCGGCGTACTCCGCAAAGGATCCGGCGTAAAATGGAACGGAGCGCCGCTCGAGCGCTCCGGTTGGGACCACTTCAGCGACTAGAGACTCTTTATGCGCGGCGGGCGACGCGCTTCGAACGAAGGCAGCTGGTGCAGACGCGCGCGGTTCGCGCAACGCCGTGATCGTCGATGCGAACCGATTGTAGATTCGGCAGCCAGCGCCGCTTCGTCTTATTCATCGCGTGGCTGACGTTGTTGCCCGCCTTGGGTCCCTTATCGCAAATTTCACAGCGCTTGGCCATAGCCGGCCGATAGTACCACGGGCTCGATTCGGAATCAAGGACCAAAAAGTTGACCCCAGGCAAGGATTCGCGGGGTGGCTCCGAAAGACGGGCGGCCGTGGACCTTGTGCGGGCTCGCATCGCGGTCGATGCCATGGGAGGCGACCACGCGCCGGAGGAGACCGTCGCCGGCGCCTTACTCGCAGCCCAGGAATTCGACGCCGAGATTTTGCTGGTGGGAAACGAGGCGCGGGTGCGCTCGCTTCTGCGCGGGCCGGCCGCGCAACGCGTCCGAGTCATTCACGCGCCCGACTCGATCGCGATGGATATGCCGCCGTCGACCGCCGTTCGCTCGTGCGAGCGAACGTCGCTCGGCGTTGCCGTAAATCTCGTCAAACAAGATCAGGCGGACGCGGTCGTGTCGGCCGGCAATAGCGGTGCGTTCCTGGCGATTGCGTTGATCAAGCTGCGCACGATCGAAGGCATCTCACGCCCCGCGATCGCGACCGTCTGGCCGGCGCTCAACGGCCCGACCGTTCTGCTCGATTCGGGCGCGAACGTAGATTGCCGTCCGGAGTGGCTGGAACAGTTCGGCATCATGGGATCGGCCTACGCGAGGGCGGTGCTGAATATCGCGCAACCTCGCGTCGCCGTGCTCTCGGTGGGCGAAGAACGGAGCAAAGGCAATCAACTCGTGCTTGAAGCCGCGCGGCTGCTCGAAGCGGCTCCCGTGCGCTTCATCGGTAACGTGGAGGGGCGCGACCTCTTTCACAACCTCGCCGACGTGATCGTTGCCGATGGATTCGTCGGCAATGTGGTGCTCAAGACTGGCGAAGGCATGATTTCGGATCTTGCCAAGGTCATGAGCGATGCGCTCCTCGGAGGGAGTCCGCTCACAAAGCTGGGGACGGCGATGCTCGCTCCGGCACTCCGCCGATTGGGCAAGAGGTTCGATTACGAGACCTATGGCGGTGCCCCGTTGCTCGGATTGCGCGGCAACTGCATCTTCACGCACGGGCGTGCGAGCCGCCGCGCCATCAAACACGCGATCGGAGCCGCCGTTCAAGAAGCCAATCACGACGTCGTTGGGAAGATCACAGAGCTGATTGCACCGCATCTCGCTGCAACGTGAGCGTCTCGTGCTGGGCGTCTACATTCACCTTCCGTTCTGCCCCTATCTCTGCCCGTATTGCGACTTCGCGAAGTGGCCGCTGCGGGCGTCCACGGCGCAGCAGTATTTATCGGCGCTCCACGCTGAAATCGATCGCCGGCCGCGCGTAGCGGCAGCGACGATCTATCTCGGCGGCGGCACGCCGAACGCCTACGACCGCGAACGCATCGCCGATCTCGTCACGCGCCTGCGCGATCACTTTCCGGGAGCAGGCGAGATAACGATTGAAGTCAATCCCGAGCTCGTGGCTGACGGAGACCTGGCGCGATATCGCGAGGCTGGAATCACGCGCCTCTCGATTGGCGTGCAGTCGTTCGAACCCGATGAAATTCGGACGCTCGGCCGCAAGCACACCGTTGAACAGATCGAAGCGGTTGTCGGAGCCGCGCGCGCCGCCGGGCTCGATTCGGTGTCGCTCGATATGATCTTTGCGGTGCCTGGGCAGACTCCGGCAAGCTGGCGTCGATCGTTGCGCGCGGCGATCGCGCTGGGCGTCGACCACATCTCGGCGTACGGTCTGACGGTCGAAGAAGGGACACCCTATGCGGCGTGGCAGGCGCGGCAGCCGCAGGCGTTTTGCGACGATGCGCGCGAAGCCGAACTCTTCGCGATTGGGATCGATGCGCTGCAAGACGCTGGGTACGAGCAGTATGAGATCAGCAACTTTGCTCGCCCCGGGCATCGATGCGCGCACAACCTCAACTATTGGGCCAACGGCGAATATCTCGGCCTCGGCGTGGGCGCCGCGTCGTATCGTAACGGCGTGCGGTCGGTTCACACCCGCTCGCTGCAAGGCTACATTGAGGCAGCGACGACCGGCCGCGCGATTCCGGCGCAGGCCGAGCGGTTGGAAGGTCGGAGGCGCGTCGGCGAGGCCGTAATGCTGGCGCTTCGCACCGCGCAAGGGGTTCGCCTCAGCGACTTCAAAGAGCGGTACGGGATCGACGTCATCGAAGATTATGCTCCGGTCGTTACTCGGTTTGCAAGTACGGGCTTGCTCGAGCGCGTCGGCGACGCGATGCGTCTGACGCAGCGAGGCCGGTTTTTTGCCAATGATGTGTGTGGGGCGTTCGTAACATTCGAGTAACACCAACCAGCCTTTCCGCGACCGTCCTGCGCGCCGTATTCATCATCGTTTTCGGCGTGACGGGATTCTTGCTGGGGCGCGAAGCCTATTTCAGCCTGTTTTCGCCGCACTTTGCCAATGAGGCGTTGCAGCTCGGTTTTCTGATCCTCTCACCGGTTGCCGGTGCGATCATCGGCGCGCTGGTTGCGCCTGCGGCACAAGCGCTCTTTGAGGGACAGCTCCATCAAGCCGAGGGTGCGATGGAGCGCCTCACACCGGCCGAGATTGCGGGTGGAGCAACGGGCCTGATCGTCGGGCTGCTGATCGCGTTTTTGATTAAGGGGATCGTGTTTGAGTTTCTCTCGGACCTCGGACGCGCCGGAACGTATATCGCGATTGTACTCTATCTGATCGTTGCGATCTTTGCCGCCTATCTCGGTGCAAGCATCGGTGCAAAGATTCGGATCGTTCCGGTTCCACGCGGCGTTGCGACCAACAACTCCGCCGGCACTCCGAAGATCGTCGACACGTCAACGATCGTAGACGGACGGATCGTCGAAATCGTCGAGAGCGGTTTTCTGGAAGGCGTGCTGATCGTTCCACGGTTTGTCTTACGCGAGCTCCAGGCAATCTCCGATTCGGTCGATCCGCTCAAACGTACGCGCGGGCGCCGGGGCTTCGACGTGCTCAGCCGATTGCAAGAGCTGGCCGCGTTCGAGATCAGCGAACGCGACTACGACGACATGGCGGCCGGCAATGTAGACGCCCGGCTGGTGCGGCTCGCTCAAGAGCTCGCGGCGAAGCTCGTGACGAACGATTATAACTTGAACCGAGTCGCGCAAGTCGAAGGCGTTGCAGTGCTCAACGTTAACGAACTCGCCAACGCCGTCAAGCCGGTCGTGCTCCCGGGCGAAGATCTGCACGTCGCCGTGATTCGCGAAGGCAAGGAGCTTCACCAAGGCGTCGGTTATCTCGAAGATGGAACGATGATCGTCGTCGAGCACGGGCGGCGTTTGATCGGCGAAGAGACCGACGTTGTCGTTACGAGCGTGCTGCAAACCGTTGCCGGACGGATGATTTTCGCACGGCCGAAACGCGAGGGCGTCGCATCTTGAAATGGGCCGCCGTCGTGGTCGCCGCCGGCCGTGGTGCGCGATTCGGGCGCCCGAAGCAGTTGATCGAGCTCGCGGGACTGCCGATGATAGGGTGGTCGATCCAAACCTTCGGCGGGATGAGCGAGATTGCAGAGATCGTCATTGCGACGGAACCCGAGTTGATCGACCCGGTGCGCGAACTTTCGGCACGACTCGCGCCGGATTGCCCGGTGCGCGTGGTGCGCGGCGGCGCGTTGCGACAAGCGAGCGTCTGCGAAGGCTTGCGTGCGGTAACGCCGGAGTGCGAACGTGTCCTCGTGCACGATGGAGCGCGTCCCTTAGTATGTGCGCCGGACGTTCGCGCCGGCATGCGCGAAGTGCGGGAAGGCCGCGCCACGCTGCTCGCGTCGCCGGTAGTCGACACGATCAAAGTGGTCGAATCGCCATCGCGGCGCGTGAGCACCACGCTTGACCGCCGCACGCTCTGGGCGGCGCAGACGCCGCAGTTCGCGCTCACCGCTGAGTTGCGGAAAGCCCACGAGCGCGCGATCCAAGATGGCGTCACCGCTACCGATGATGCGGCGCTACTGGAGCACATCGGAATCGAAGTTACCGTCATTCCTTCCACAAGCGAAAATTTCAAAGTGACCCTCCCGGCGGACATCGCGCGAGCGGAGGCGATTCTGCGCGAACGCGCGCTAACGACCGGCGTAGGGTAATGCGCGTCGGTCATGGCTTCGACGCGCACCGCCTGGTCGAGGGTCGTGCGCTCGTTCTCGGCGGCGTGCGCGTGCCGTTTGAACGCGGTGCGCTCGGACACTCCGACGGCGACGTGCTCGCTCACGCGCTGGCCGACGCGCTGCTCGGCGCCGCCGCGCTCGGGGATCTCGGCTCGCGCTTTCCCGATAGCGACCCGCGCTGGAAAGACGCCGACTCGATGGAGCTGCTCGCAGATTGCGCGGCCGCGGTCCGCGAAGCCGGTTTTACCATCGTCAACGTCGATGCCACGATCGTCGTCGATCGTCCCAAGCTTGCACCGTTCGTCGACACGATGCGCGAGAACGTCGCATCGCGGCTCGCCGTGCCGGCCGGCGCGGTCGGTCTCAAAGCCAAAACGAGCGAGGGCATGGGCTACACCGGCGACGGCACCGGCCTCGCAGCTTACGCAGTCGCACTGATTGACTCATTGTCATCCTGAGCGCAGCGCGCTGCATTCTTTATCGCTATCGCAGATGGTGCGTACAGCGGTGCTGCTTTCAAGCAATTGTATGACGCGTGCGCTGCAAAGGACGCGCAAGTTGGCGGCGGCGCTGGTAAACATCCTTAACGACGCCCGCACCCATTAGTTGACTGGCCGGGTTAAACTGTTGCAAATGGGCAATCCGCTTGCGAACGTCCTGGCCGACCTGCGGGCGCCGCTGGAACGCGACCCGGCGGCGCGCGGCTGGTTGGACGTCGTGCTGTCCTACCCCGGATTTCACGCACTGGTCGGGCACCGGTTCATCCATCTGCTGTACCGTGCCGGAATGCCGATTTTGCCGCGGTGGCTTTCGAACATCTCGCGCTTTTTAACGCAGATCGAAATCCATCCGGCAGCTAAGATCGGCAAGAGCATCTTTATCGATCATGGCTCGGGCATCGTCATCGGCGAGACCTCGGAGGTCGGAGACGGTTGCACGATCTATCAGGGCGTGACACTTGGCGGGACCAGCCTTTCGCATGGAAAGCGTCATCCCACACTGGGCCGCAACGTTACCATCGGCGTGAACTCCAGCGTGCTCGGTGCGATCGTGATCGGCGACAACGCCAAAGTCGGCGGCGGCTCGGTCGTAGTCAAAGACGTCCCGGCGAACGCGACCGTCGTCGGCGTGCCCGCGCGAATCGTCGCGCAAGACGGAAAACCGATTCGCGCCGTACCGGATCGGCCGCAGGTCGAAATGCCCGATCCAACGGCGGATGCCCTCGTACGATTGCAACGCCGGCTCGATTATCTCGAGAAGCGGCTGGTCGAGTTAGAGCAAGGCGAGGCGACGGAAGAAGAAGCCTGGAGCTGGGTGATCTGAGTCGGGGCGCGTGAGACTTTACAATACTCGGACGCGCAGCGTTCAGGAGCTCCAGCCGTTGCGCAACGGCGAGGTTCGCATCTATGTCTGCGGCCTGACGCCGTCGGCGCAGGCACACCTCGGCCACGCGCGCTCGTTTCTGTTTTTCGACGTGCTGCGCAGATATCTCGCGCATCGCGGTTATCGCGTAAAGTACGTGCAGAACGTCACCGACATTGACGATCGCAGCATCAACGCCGCCAAAGAGAGCGGCGAGTATTACCACGCGATCGTCGATCGCTACTACGCCGAGTTCAAAGAATCAATGCGCAAGTTTGGCGTGCTGGAGTACGATGCCGAACCGTACGCAACGCAGTACATTGAACCGATTCAAGGCATGATTCGGCAACTCGTGGACGGCGGCCATGCCTACGTCGCGCAGGACGGCATCTACTATCGCGTCGCGACGTTCGCGAACTACGGGCGCCTCGCCAACCGGAATATCGACGAGCTCGAAGCCGGAGCGCGCATCGAAGTGGGCGAGCACAAAGAGGATCCGCTCGATTTCGCGCTTTGGAAGTTTGCAAAACCCGGCGAGCCGCGCTGGCGGTTCGAACCGTACGGTGAGGGTCGCCCGGGCTGGCATATCGAGTGCTCGGCGATGGCACGCGCGTTGCTCGATCCCGACGGCACCGGTTTCGACATTCACGGCGGGGGCGCCGATCTGATCTTCCCGCATCACGAAAACGAGATCGCGCAGAGCGAGCCGTTGATGGCGCATCCGCCGATGGCCAACTTCTGGGTGCACGGCGGATTGCTGCTCTTCGACAATCGTAAGATGGCCAAGTCGCTCGGCAACTTCGAGCCGCTCTCGGAGATGCTCGAGCGTCATGATCCGCAAGCGATTCGCTGGCTCTTCCTGCAGACGGGTTATCGCAAAGTGATGAACTTTACCGAAGAGTCGATCGCGGCGGCAGCGCTTGGGCTCGGTCGCATCAAGCTTGCCTATCGGCTCTTAGCCAAGGCTCGTCACGAAACGCCGTCGGGCACGCTCGAGCTCGACGCGCGAATGGAAGCCGCACTCGACGACGATATGAACACCGCTGCCGCCTTGGCAGTTCTGTATGATTTTGCCGGCAACGCTCCCGAGACGGCCGGCGATTCATCGATGGCCGGCCGTGCTTTCGAACGGCTTCGCTACTGGCTCGGCGTACTCGGGATCGCGCCCGACGACTCGTGGCTGGAAGAGGCCGACGCCGAACTCGCTGCAGACTTCATGGAGCAGTTGCAAGGCTCGTTGCGCGAATCGCACTTCGACGGCGCCTGGAATCCGCTCGAAGGCGCCACCCCGGAAGAGGCGATCGAGCGAATCGTGGCGCTGCGCGACACGGCACGCCGCGCCAAAGATTGGTCGGCATCGGATCGCCTGCGCGATGCATTGCAGCGCTGCGGCATCGAAGTCAAAGATTCAAAAGAGGGAACAACCTGGAGCATCGCCGGCTAAGAGCACGTACTCTTGATTTTGACGATCTCGTCCACGGGATTCATGCCGTGACGGAAGGACTCGTCGCGGGAGAAGCGTTCCGCACGATCCATATTGCGGAGAATCGTGCGAACGATGCGGCGCTTCGTACGCTGTTGTCGACGGCCAAGGAGCGAAACATTCCCGTGAAGTTCGAGCGGCGCGGGTTTTTCGATCGCCTGCCGTTGCGAGCGCATCAGGGCGTCGTCGCGGTCGCGCCGCCCTTTCCGTACGTGTCGTTGCATGAGTTGCTGGCGCGTCGCCGGTCCGACGGTCCTCGCACGTTGGTCGTCCTCGATCACTTGACCGATCCGCATAACGTCGGGGCGATTCTGCGCACGGCCGAAGCTGCCGGGGCCGACGGGATGGTGCTCCCGGCTCGGCGGTCGGCGGGCATCAGTGCAACAGTGCGCAAAGCCGCGTCCGGTGCGGCGGCCCACTTGCCGGTCGCGCGGGTCGCCAACATCGGCCAGAGCCTGCGAGTGATGAAGCAAGCCGGCGTTTGGGTGGTCGGCGCCGATGCCTCGGCGACAACGGAGCTCGGCGACGCCGATCTCAATCGCGACGTCGCCCTAGTCATCGGGGCCGAAGGGACAGGCGTGTCGCAGCTGGTGAAGCGAGAATGCGACTATTTGGTCCGGATCCCGATGCGAGGGCGAGTCGGCTCGCTCAACGCCTCGGTGGCAGCCGCCATCCTCCTCTACGAAGCCTTAAGACAGCGCGAATGCTCGCCTCGTCCTTGACGGGAGAGGGGGCACCTCCTATATACTAGCCTCGATGTGCCGCGCCCGACGGGCTGCGGCCTGCGCATGCGGCACGTCGTACCCCACGAGGCAAACAAAAAATATGGCAATGACCCATCCAGTGTCGGATGGAGTGGAATACCAGCAGAGGGTTGACGAGGAGCTGGTGGCCATCGCGAAGACCGGTGACAACCTCGCGATGGAATATCTTCTTAACAAGTATAAAAACTTCGTTCGGATTAAGGCAAAGAGTTACTTTCTCATCGGGGCGGACCGCGAGGACATCATCCAAGAGGGCATGATCGGCCTTTATAAAGCCGTGCGCGATTTTAAGGCAGACAAGCTCTCGAGCTTCCGAGCCTTCGCCGAACTCTGCATTACCCGGCAGATCATCACCGCGATCAAGACGGCGACGCGCCAAAAGCACATTCCGCTCAACCAGTACATCTCGCTTAACAAGCCGATCTACGACGAAGACAGCGAACGCACGCTGCTCGACGTGATGGCCTCGCAGAAGACGTCGGATCCGGAAGAGCTCGTCGTGACGCAGGAAGTCTCCGACGACATCCGTCAGCGCATCCGCCAGAATCTCTCGGAGCTCGAGTCGCAGGTGCTCGAATCATACCTGGAAGGCAAGAGCTACCAAGAGATGGCGCGCGACCTCGGCCGTCACGTAAAGTCGATCGACAACGCGCTCCAGCGGGTCAAGCGGAAGATCGAGAAGAATCTCGCCGAGTTCGAGTTCCAGTAATCCCATGTCAGCGTCGTGTCACCCATTGTCATCCTGAGCGCAGCGATCCCCCGATGTGTCATCCTGAGCGCAGCGACACTGAGCGAGCACAGCGAGTCGAAGTGGAGCGAAGTCGAAGGACAGCATGACTAAGCTCGTAACCGCCGCAATTGTTTTAATTGCGGCGGCGCCGCTTCCGGGAACCTGGACTAACGGGCCGGCGCTGCCGGTCGCGCGCAGCGAAGTAGCCGTCGCATCGCTCGGCGATCGCATGTATGTGATCGGCGGATACGCCAATGGTAACGTCGATCAGTCGCTGGTGCAAATGCTTCGGCCCCTCGAGGAAGACGGTGGTGTAGTGCGCGGCGCGTGGCAGGACGTCGCGCCGTTGCCGCGCGGGCTTAACCACATCGGTGCCGTCGGCTACGGCGGCAGAGTCTATGCGTTCGGCGGATTCTCGGCGCAAAACAACGCCGCCGTCAGCGATGCTAACGTCTACGACCCTGCGACGAACAAATGGGGCGCGATCGCGCCGCTTCCTCGTGCGCTCGGCTCTGTTTCGGTAGCCGTACTGGGCAAGGAAATTCACCTCGTCGGCGGCCGCGACGTGCACAGCGTTCCCACGCATCTCGTTTACGATCCCGCGACAAACCATTACTCGGTACGCGCGTCGTTGCCGGTCGGGCGCGATCACATGGGACTCGTATCGCTCCATGGACGGCTCTACGCTGTCGGCGGACGCATCGACACGCCGGCACACAACACGGCCTACGTCGACGCTTACGATCCGACAGCGGATTCCTGGAAGTCAGCGGCTCCGTTGCCTGCGCCCCGCAGCGGTATGGCCGTGGCCGAGTATCAGGGCAAGATCTTCGCGATTGGCGGCGAGCAGGCCGGCATGAGGCAGTCGTTCTCGACGAATTTCGGTTACGATCCGCGGAAGAATGTCTGGTCTGACTATGCTCCCTTACCCGAGGGCCGGCACGGAACCGGCGCAGCGGTCGTAGCCGGGCGACTCTTCGTTCCAGCCGGCGCAGCGGTTCCAGGCGGCAGTCGCCAGAACAATTCGCTCTACGTATTCGTTCTTGTCGTGCCGGCTGCCGTAACGCTGACATCGAACGCCATCGACCGATGACGAAACCACTCCATATCGGTGTTGTCGCGTGCTCCTCGCCCGGCGCCGCGCTTTGCTACCAAACGATTTGCTCCGAGAGTGCCGAAATTATGGGACCGCACGCGCATCCGGAGATCTCGATGCATTCGTTGCCGTTGTCCGAGTACGACAAATGCTTCCAGCGCGACGACTGGCAAGGCGTCGGCGACCTCATGCTCGAGTCCGCCGACAAGCTCGCGCGCATCGGCGCCGATTTCTTGATCTGTCCGGACAACACGATCCACCAGGCGCTACCGTTGATCGAGGCGCGATCGCCGCTGCCGTGGCTGCATATCGCCGAAGTCGTCGCAGAGGAAGCTGCTCACCTTGGTTTCCGCCGGCTCGGCCTGACTGGAACCCGGTGGCTCGTGACGAGCGAAGTATATCCCGAAAAACTATCGGCGAGAGGTCTAGATTACGTGCGACCCTCTGACGAAGCCCGCGATGAGATGAACCGCATCATCATGGACGAGCTCGTGTACGGCGTGCTCAAACCTGAAGGCGTCGAGTACTTTGCGGGCGTCATCGAAGGATTGAAAGCCGAGGGCTGCGACGCGGTCATCCTCGGCTGCACCGAGATTCCGCTGATCATCAACGATTCAAACTCTTCCCTGCCGACGCTCGATTCCACGCGCCTCCTAGCGCGCGCCGCCGTCCACCGCGCGGTGAATCTCCCCGTGTCACCCTAGTCGATCGACAATAAGTCGGTAAAGCTCCTCGCGATCGTTCACCGGATCGACGACGAAGACGGTTTGCTCGCCGTCTTGCGGTTCAATGCAGACGGTCACGCGACCGCGCGCGCAGACGTCCATGCAGCTCGTGCTGATGGCGCGGATCGCACCCCACCGTCCGTCTTCCTTTAGCCGCTCCTTGAGCCAATTGCGTAAGTGGAAGTCGCCGATGCCCGCCGCGATCTCGGGATCTTCCTCTGGAATACGTTCTTTGAAGCAGCGCTCGCACACCAGCACAAGGCCGCCTTGTTTCCACTTTGGATTTACTGTTTGCATTGTAAAAGAATGGAGCCGACGGTGGGATTCGAACCCACGTGCCCTTTCGGGTCCGCTTTACAAGAGCGGTGCCTTCAACCGCTTGGCTACGTCGGCAGCATTAGTGGCAATTGCATCAACGCCGGGTTACAGACCTTTCGAGTCGGTGCAGATCGAGCGACTACAGGCTTTGCGACATGAAGTTTCTTCGGATTGGCACGCCCGCCAAGCCTCAACGCCCGACCTCGTCCGCGGTTGAGGCCACGGAACGTAGGCGTGAGAGCATGACAGTTTGGACAAAGTAGGGTCAGGTTCGTCAAACGGTTATTTCTCCAGTTTCCATCAATGTGTTCGATCTCAACCGGAACTTTTCCAGTCTTTTCATGTCTCTGAGCCCAGCCGCATTTCATGCAGCGCTCCCCGTAGAAATCCCTGAGAACACGTGCCAAGAAGTGCAATGGCACATGGCCCGACACGCCCCCTTGAGTAATGAATGTTTGAGCTTTGACTGCATGGCGATGTGCGTGCATGCAGCGGTACGAGCAATAGTGGCTCCTCGCCAACTTAACCTGACGGCCACAGCCGCTCAAACATTGGCCGCGAGGCTTCTTCTGAGTCCTGTGGAGGCAGGATAAAGAACAATACTTCTTTGCCCTTTTCTTGATCGCATTTCCGCAGTCAGCGGAACACCAGCCGCGAAATTTGTTTGGATTCATACACAAAGCGTAAAGCAACACTGTGCCATATGTGTGGCAGCGAGCTAAGCGCCGTTATGAAAGAGTATGAAAAAACAAATTTACCCGTGGTGCAAGAATTGCACGATGATCGGCCATGATTGTTCGTCGGTCGCTTCGTCAGCTTCAGCTGAACCCCCGACGTCGAGAAAACTATGCGCCATCTCCGCTTTGGCGAATTGAAACGGGATGCTGATCAAGTGTCCGGCGCCTTGATAAATTAACCGCCGATCCGGAAACAAGAGCGCTGCCTTGAACCGCTTGGCTACGTCGGCAGCAACAATCGCAGTTGCATCAGGGGCCGCCTCGAAACCTCTCGCGCCGGCGCAGGCGTCGCGACGATCGGTTAGCGGACCGCTGCGCCGACGGGGTCAGCCAATTGCGTCTCGCTGCCCACGACGATGCGGAGCGGATTCGATCCGCCGTGCAAACCCGCCCGGTAAGCGTCTACGCTCCAAGGTGCGCTCTCGTGAAATTCGCCGAGGAAAGCGTTGCTGTGGGCTATTGCGACGTTGCCGTATGGGCCGTTCGGGCCGTTGAAGGTGATCGCCCTCGCCGGCGCGACGTTGCCGTTCGCACCCGCGACGAACACCTGAACCTCGGTCTCGTCGCTCACGTACATGTTGCCCGCAGGCGAGACGCCGATGTAGCGCGGAGACGCGAGCGTGGTCTTCGTGCCCGCGATCCTAGCGATCGGCGCAACGTTGCCGTTGGCGCCGGCGGCGAAGACCAGGATCGCGACATTCGTAAGGTCGGCTGCGTACAAGCGCCCCGCGCGATCGACGGCGACCCCTTGTACGAAACCGATCGTCGTGGCGGAGCCGCCGATATCGCGCAGTGGCGGCGCAACACCGTGTGCTCCCGGCGCAAACACCTTGATGTCGGTGCCGTTGGCGACGTACAGGTTGTTTGCCGAATCCACCGCCAGCTCGAATCCGTTGACCGGGCCATTCGTTGCCGCGGTAATCTCCCGAATCGGTGAGACGTTGCCGTTCGCGCCGGCGGCGTACTCCAAGATCCCGCCGTCGACCGCCGACACGTAGGTGATCCCAGTCGAGTCGACGGCGATCCCAGCGAGACCTTGACCCATCCCGGTGTGCGAACCGAAGATCTCGCGTACCGGTGCAACGTTTCCGTTCGCTGTGAACGGGAACTCCGTGACGCTCGGCGCGAACGCGTTCGCGATGTAGAGGAGCGGTGTTGGCGCCACCGCCGCAGCGCGTGTTATCAGCGAATCGTCAGAGGAAAGCGGAGCGCAGCCGGTCGTGAGACTTGCAACTGCAAGCACGAGCGTAAAGGAAACGTTACGCTGGACGAAGAGTTTGCTCATGGACGCTGCAAGAATTGCACGATAATCGGCCACGACTGCTCATCGGCCGCTTCGTCCGCTTCCGGAGAACCGCCCACGTCGAGGAAACTGTGCGCCATTTCTGCCTTAGCGAATTGAAACGGGATGGCGATCAAGTGTCCGGCGCCCGGATAGACTAACAGCTGATCCGCAAAGCGTTGAGCCATCGACTGTCGCCGCTGCATGATCTGCTGGGCCATCAGCACTGACGGCCACAGATGATCTGAGCCGCCTGCTACGAGTAAGATCGGCGCTGCAATCCGCTCGACCTGGATGACCGCGGCGGGGTCCGTATTGTTTTGGAGCCTCGCGAGATAGTCGTCGACGTACGCGGTCTTCTCATGCGCGTTTTCCTTTGCTGAAATCGCTTGCTTGACGGCGGCGGGCACCGCCCCGTTGGCAAACGGCACGGGTTTGCCTCCATACGACCAGGACGACACATTGTCCGACTTCCCGAACAAACCGAGGAAAACAACCGATGACGGCTTGAGCGCAACGACACTTCGAACGCCGTCAAACGTGCTCGCTGAGAGCAACGCGAGTTCGGCGCCCTTCGAACCGCCGAAGAGCGCGGCCTCGTGCGGACACACCGACGGCTGTTCCCGCATGAACGTCAGCGCCCGCTGCACGACTTCGATCGGAATCTCAGTAAGCGCACTCGGCAATCCCGGAGCCTGAAAATACGCTAGAGCCAGTGTCGTGAGATCGTGAGAAGCGAGCACCGCCGCCTGTTCCTCGGGAACGCCGCCTTCGCTTCCGCTCAGGACGATGACGCCCGGCCGGCAGTTCGAGCCGGTGGGCCGAAACAGCGTCGCAACCATGCCCGTCGAGTCGACGACTTGACGCACGACATTCGCAGCTTGAACGATGCGCGCGCCGTTGGTGACAACGGTCTTTCCACCCGACGATGCAGAGATCGTGTACGGGCGTGGCGCCAGTTCGCTGTCGCGCGTAAATTGATACGGTTTCGGCTTGGCCGATGTCGGTACGGCCGACCAAAACAGGCCCATCGCGCTCGTTCCTCGATACGAACCCGATATTGGGGCTTGCCGGGAGAGTCGTACGATCCCCGAAGCCGGCACTTTAAACGTTGCCTCCGACGAGAACGTCAATCCGAACCGTTGCATCGTGAACTTCGTTGTGACGACGGCGTTCGGTTGGGCGCGCACGGTGATCTCAAGCGGTTGATCCACAGTACTGCTCTTCGGAACTACAGAAAGCTCCAGCGCGTAGCACGGCAGGGCTACCGCACAAAGTGCAACGATCGCTCCGACTGCGCCAATGATCCATCCTACGAGGTTAGTCCGCGTCATTCTCACGATCGCGCACGTTGCACCGAAAACGGGCTGCGTCCTCCGAGCAAAGCTTCAAAGAATTATCAAAGAGCCGGCTGCCCTTTGCGCTCCCATAACGCCCGCGTGTAGAGCGTCACGAATCCGCAACGACGGAAGTTGCGCTCCGAGATGCTGGCGGGCTTTGCGGTCGCACGCAAGAAGCGGGCACCGGCGTCGCGCGCACGCGCAATGCGATCGCGAACGAGCGCGGTATGCCAGCCGCGCCCGCGGAAGCCGAGCTTCGTGGAACCGGCAAAAAGTGCCGAAGACTCGCCGCGCACGTCCATTGCCGCTGTGGCAGCGATCGTATCGTCGTCGCGGGCCTCGAGGACGCAAACGCCGCGCGATGACGCAAGGATCAGCGCGATGCGATCGTCGTCGGGCCGGAGCGTTTCACGATCCATGAACGCCTCGGCCGATGCGCATGCCCATGCCGCCAAGTCTGAGGCGAAGCCGATGCGCTCGTCGCGAAGTCCGTACGAAAAGTCGTCGCAGACCAGCACGCTTTCGTACTCTAATGGCGCGTAACCGGCGGCTGCCAGCGCCCATCCGAGCGTTGGATTGGCCATGGGCGTCACGAAGATTCGCGGCGTGGCGTTGCGGGACTCATAGAATTCAGTGATGCGGCGCACGTCGTCATCCGTTACGTGCGCAACCGTTCCGACACCATATGCTTGTGACAGTGGTGATCCCACGCCGGTGAAGGCGACGAGGCCGCCGCAGACCTCAATGCTGTCGGCGCATTCCTCGGGGTAGAGTCGCCGCACAGCTTCGATTCCGCAGCGAATGCCTTCGATTTCGGAGCGCCTGATTGCTTCGTCGAGTTCTTCCGAAAGGAGCACCGGCGTGGCTTCGAACGAGAAAGCGGAGGCCCTTCATCCGCGCCACTATGAACCGCGTATCGGCAAAACACGTGACGTTAGCTTCCGCTAAACGCGTGGCGTGCGTCGCGCCAGACTAAACGAAAAGCCTAGGTGCTGACGACGATCCAGTCGGCGATGACGTACTGCGCGCCGGTGCTCGTGATCGTTAGGGTCCCGTCGCCGAAACCGTCGGTGCGGAACGTGGCCACTTGAGTGCGACCGTTGCGGACGATGCCGTGGATTTCAACCGATTGACGGCTCGCGGCCGCTGATGCGTCGAGGCTTTCGCCGTTTGCGAACGCTGCATGGGTAACGCTGAGATTCGACAACGCACCGTGATGAAACGCGAGCGTAATCGGGATTGAAAATGCGTTAGTTACTTCGGCGCCGTCGAGTCCAAACGCGGGGGAACTCATCGGACAGGTTATTCCCGCGCCGTGCTGCTTCATGGAAAGCGCCCCAATCGCGCCCTGCACGATCGTCCCACTGGCGTTCGCAGACCACGTTGCAATTCCGCGGTCGTCGGTTGCGCGCGCGCCGCCCGAGAATGCGCCGCTCTGCCAGCCGAACGTCACGTCGAGCGAAGGGATCCCGGTTGGGATATATCCCGCCGAGCTTTCGCAAAAGTCGGTCACGTTCCCCAAACTTGGCCGCATGACGACGTCCGAACCTGAGACGACGCGTTTGTCGTCGGGCGTCACGAGCTGGCTCAGCGTACGGAGGGTCTTGGCGCCCGGCCCACGCGTTGCGTTGCGGTGCACGAGTATCGCCAAGCCCCGGTTCGGCTGGGAGCGTCCGGCATTCGCCCGATCGGAACCGTAGAGTGCGCGTTCCGCGTCGCTGATGTCGCGGACGAACGAGCCCAGCGCGTCGGTCGCCCCGATCGCGGCTTTCGCGTTCTCGGATGCGGAGCTGCGATGCGTGTCGAGGGCATCGGCAACGTCGCTCACCGTCTGTACGCCGTCGCTCGCGGCCGGTAGGGAGACCCCCGTCTGGGTGAAGCCTCCGCTGCAACCAGCAAGGAGAAGTCCTATGAGGGCGGCAACCGCGAGGGTCGCTGGACGAGCCATCCTTTGCAGAACTCCTAAGTCGTAGGCGAGGTTGCTATGGCTCCCATGGTAAGGGTCCCACTTGAGGGCCACATGAGAAGACCATGAGGACAGGCACACCTATTGACCGGCATCACCTTGCCGAGGAGCCTATCTCTCCTGTATCGTACCCAGGTCATTCGTCATTGCGGCGCCTGGGACATGGGTAGGTGGCCGAGTGGTTAATGGCACCAGGCTGTAAACCTGGCGCGCGAAAGCGCTACGCTGGTTCGAATCCAGCCCTGCCCAATGGGCGGGCGTTGCATAGTGGTAATGCCCTTGCCTTCCAAGCAAGAGTCGCGGGTTCGATTCCCGCCGCCCGCTCCAGCGAAAAAGCCCTGTACCTCAAGGCTCTTTCGTTATTCTAGGCGTCCGGAGAGGCCAACCTTCAGGGCTGTTTGCAGCCTAACCTACAGCCTATCGCCGCTCTTTCCCGTTGCTTTTGCGCTAAAGCGGCGCTCGAGAACCATCGCGGCCTCACGCTGTTGGCCGGGTAGTTGGTGGCCATAGCGGTCGAGTGTCATTCGCGTCGATGTGTGCCCGAGGCGCTTGGCGACGACGACCGGAGAGAGACCAGCGGCCAGGGCGTGTGCCGTCATCGTGTGGCGCAAATCATGCGGATGTAGTTCGGTAATGTTGGCGGCCCTGCAGACCTTCTGAAAATGCCTGCGCCGGATGTAAGTACGGTTTAGAAGCTCGCCCGTTGCGGATGTGAAGCAGAAGGGCGACTTGTGCCCCTCCTGGTCGGCGGCCCGTTGCCGACGCCGTAGCGCATCGGCCACAACTTTGCCGACGACTATTTCGCGGCGGCTGCACTTCGTCTTGAGTTTGCCGACTTGGATCCTGCCGTTGACTTCTGTCGCCCCTTTCCGAATGTCTATCCGACCTGAGTTAAGGTCAACGTCTCGCCATTTTAGACCGAGGCATTCCCCCAGCCTAAACCCGCCGAAGAGCGATAGAAGCCAAACCGCCTCGAATGCGTCTTCTTTTGCGGCCTTGAGAAAGCTCCGAGCCTCGGCGTCCGTCATGACGTGCGGTTCTTTGTAGTAATGCCGGGGCGTAGAAATCGCTAGCCAAGGATTGGGCGATGGTACTTTTCCTGCAAAACGGCGGCGTCGAATGCGGCCCGCATTACTTTCCAAACGACTTGCAAAGTGCGGCCTCCGATTTTCCGCACAAATAGCGGCGGAACTTGACGCACGCAACATGTTCACACGCACTGGTAGGGGATGGTCACTGATGCAAGTTTCGCGCATCCTGCAACGCGCCTAGCTCTCGAACGCGAAGTCGAAGATAACCTCGGACCCAGCCTCCAATGGCCCCCCTGAGGCCCCCGTAGGCTAAACCGTTGCTACCCGGCCCTGCCGCATCCGGCCAATAGCGCCGCAACGGCGCAAAGGCAAAAAGGATTGTCGCCGCCGCCGTACGGTATTCATGTTCCGTTCCTCATTTGCGGATGCACGAAGGGAATAATCGCGGAAGTTTTAGCTCCTACCAGGAGATGATGACACTGCCGTTCCCACTTGGCGCGCCTCCCGCGGTGACGTGAACGTTGGTCGCGGACTTCTCGAAGAAAGAGGAGCCTCCACCGCCGCCACCGCCGGGGGCATAGCCGGCCGGGTCGTCACAACAACCACCGCTGCCACCGCCTCCGCCGCCGTAGTAGCCACCCCCGCCGCCTCCGCCGAACCCGCCGCAACCGCCCCTGCCCGCACCCCCGTTCAGGAGGCTTCCGGGATTTCCGTTCGTACCGGAGCAGGAGCCACCGCCTAAGGAACAACAAGCGGAAGGCCCGCCGGAGCCGCCGGCGCCCCCGGTTCTCTGGGACCCGCCTGCGCCGCCGCCGCCCCCGCCGTTATCGCCGCCTTGGCCGCCGGTTTTGCTGCCGCCCTTTCCGCCCGGCCCGCCGGGAGTATAGGTAACGCTCGGATAATTTTCATAAAGGCCATAGTCGCCGCGGCCGCCTCCGCCACCGGCAACAATGATTCGCTCGGCCAGGGTGCCTTTGCCGGTGCGGACATCGGAACTCCCGCCCCCACCGCCGGTACCGTCTGCGCCGCCATTGAAGCCGCCAACGCCCTCCTTGGCTTTCCCACCGACGAAGACCATCAATGACTCGCCAGGTTCAACGGGAATCGTCGCTCTCACGGCTGCCCCCAAAGCGCCCGGGTGGTATCCGCCGCTCCCGGTTCCCCCTTCCCCACCACCGCGGGCGCCGTAAGCGGTGACAGTCAGGTGTGTAACACGAGA
>DASRSZ010000009.1:0-7806 GCA_035656195.1 Candidatus Cybelea sp. | reverse complement strand
CTTCGAGCCCTTGAACCCGAGGTTGCCGGCGGACGCCCAGGCGATCGTCGACCCCGTGTTGTCGGTGATCGTCACGATCGTGTTGTTGAACGACGAGTGGATGTGCGCGACGCCCGAACCGACGTTCTTGAACTCGCGCTTCTTGCGGGTCTTGGTTTGCTTCTTGGCGGCCAAAAGAAAACTACTCTCTGCTGGTTTATCTTGCCGGGCACGGCCCGGTGTCGTCGCCTCGACCGGCAAGCGGGCGTCTACCCGGCATCCGACCTTCTATCCGATCCGCCCGGCGAGGGCGGCGGGCGCGCGAACGCGCGTTGCGCCCGCGGACGGACACAACGGCTTACTTTACCACAGCCCGCCCACGACGGCAAGGGACGAGCCCGGTCATCCAGGGGCAGGTCAACCGGGCGGTGGGTAGCGGGCCGGGTCTGGGACCGGAGTAGGCAGCGGGACCGTCGTCTGGTGACCTTTGAGATGGAGAGTCGTGGATCGGGGTCGGGCTCGCAAACCGGAGGTCCGCACCGTCGCGATAGGCGTGAAGGACGGCCGTTGCTAGGTCGCCTTTGCCCCAAAGGTAACCGTGCCGCGGCGCGTTCGCGACTGACGTCGAGGCGTCGAGGGTAAAATTGCCGCTGCTCTGGAGGAGCATCGCGAGAAAGGACCCTTGACCGAGCCGGCGGCCGTGGTTCAGAAATGCGGAAATGCCAAGCGGGACGTCACGAACGGTCGACGATGTTTTTGAAGTGCACCGTTCAGGAGCGCTTCGGCGTCACGATCTCGATCATGCTGATACCTGTCGCGGCGCAGTCATCGGCCGGTAATCCAGGCTGAGGGATGCTCGTCGCCTTCGGCGCTCCCCCTTTCGCTCTCGTGTAAGGCGAATGCACGCGCGTGAGCCAACCGAACATCGTGCGCACGCAGGACGAGCGGCTGGGTTAGGCCTTGCTCCTCGGTGCAGCTAATGTGGGTTAGTGCGTCTCGGACAGCCTCCGAGCCCCGGCAACTCGCTCGGCAGAACACGCCGTACCCCCCAGAAGGACAGCGTCTTGGTGACGACAGAGCCCATTATCAGCAATTCGCCCTTATGAAATGTTGACGGACTAGCTTTCTTGACGAGGAGTTGGTAAAGCCCACCGGGATCGAAAGCGCACGGATTGGCTCGCGTCGTGAGAAGTATGCCATCCTTCGTCCTGCGCCACGACTCGACGCGCAGTAACGCCTCCGGCGCATTACGGAAGTGAATCGTCGTATACGTGGCCCGGTCCACGGTTGAAGCGAGCGCAGGCAGGTTCAGCGCCGCGACTATTGCGGCGAACGTCGCGAAAACGCGCCACGGCATTCGTATAAACTCTACCACGCCAACGTAGCGTTCCATGTGGTATCCACGTACGTGTGGGTCGACGTTGGTTGCGTTCCGCAGCTAAGATCGAGCGTTGAGACATGTGTCCCAGCTACACCGATCGAGTATACACCAGTCGGCGCGTTCGGATTCCAATATCCGACGCCGCCCGTTGAGCCAACTTGAATGGTAGACTGGCTAAGCAACGGACCGCCAGGCGCGTAGAGACTCACGGTCGTCGTGTTCTGCGTGGGCGTCACGTCGATGGTCACGGCCTGAGCGAGCGTCGTCGGCGAAATCGACGCTGTAACGATGTAGGGAGGGGGGCTGTCATCTCCAGTGTAGATATTCCAGCGCCCCGAGCACCGCTGTGTGAACGCATCGTACGTCAACGTCCCGGAGGCATCTTGCGTAGGTCCGCCGACTGGTGGAAGCGGTCGGAGGTTTGCCACGAGGAACGCTGCTGATGTCGAGTCCACGCTGGCTAGGCTTTGCAGTTCCGAAGCGTTGTAGACTCCGCCGGTGCCGCGGACCTGCACCCACGCCCCCCCAGCTTTCGACGCGACGATCTCGCCTGCGGAATTGGTGTGGTCAGTCCAGCCCACGAGCGCCCAATTGCCATAGATAGCCATACCAGAAACATACGCTTGCGACGACCCCGGTGCATTCGTCACGAATTGATTGGCGATTTGCACTAGCGACGACTGATCGGGCGTGAGGGCGGACGCTGGTGCGCTCGAGAAGCACGTTGCGAAGGCGATGCCGATGATCGCGCCCACGACTGCTATGGTGCTAGTACGCATATGCGTGTTTCCAGTCCTACGGATTGTGATGGTAGAAGCGAGACGTTCCACCGGAATGGTAGGAGGCTTCGAAGGCAGCCGGCGACGTCTCCCATGTGAACGACTCGGGTGTGCTGCTGTTGGAGATCATGATGCCGCAGGCGTTCGTCTCACAAAAACCCATGTGCTTGTCTTGGGATTGAATGACGATATCTCCCGGTTGTGCGTTCGCTTGCGACACCTGGGTGTATCCGCTGAAGGGAAGCGCGGCCTCGAATGCGTCCACGGCCATCGTGCCGTTCGCAATTGCAGCTAGGCCTGCTGCAGCGAGAACACCCTGTGATGTCGTTACGCATTCGTTGCTTGCTGGCGCGCCTCCGTAGTTCAAAGTTGAATTGTTCGCCGAATGACTTGCCTTGAACGATTGTAACGCATTGTAGATGCGTTGCGCGTACGTCAACGCGACCGCCGGTGAACCGGCAAAGCCGAAACCGGCATGGCCGGCGGGATTCGCCACGGACATGTGGCCGCCGATGCCCGGACCAGGTCCAGTCACACCTTGCCTACCCCACGTAGTATCGCAAACCGTGTCGGTCGCGCCCGTCCCGGGAGTTCCATCGTGCCATGAACCGGTACAGTTTGGCGCGCATAGGATGTCTCCGTTCGAGTAGAAATTGCAGCCGCTCGAAGGTTGCTGTTCGATATCCATCGTGTGCCGCCCCTTGCCGGACGGGCCTGCGGTCGCAGCAGTACCCGAAACGATCGCGCTTGGCCGGGGATTGGGCGGAGCCGCGCCGGGCCCTGGGCTACAACTTACGGTGAAGGCGATAATCGTAAATGAGGTCACGATAGCGCCGATATGCCTGTGCCGACCGCGCATTAATCTTGACATTACTGTGAGTCTCCGCAGTGCGGCGAATAGGCCAAACGGCAGCTCGCACTCTATGGGACGACGCTCGCACGGACGAGGGAGATTGCTACTAGCGCCTGCCGCGATCATCCGAGACATGACGCCCCGCGTCTAGCCTGTCGAATGGACCTCTACGTCGCTAACCACTGCCGATTAGACGATTCCGCGCTCGCGCGCAGTGCGTCCCAGTTCCGTTCGGTTTGTCGCGCCAAAGCGGCGCAGCAGTTCGCGCACGACGTTGCGCGCCGTGAGCGCCGAGATCCCGCGTACCGCGCCGATCTCCTTGTTCGTCTTCCCCTCGGCGACCAGGCGCAAGACCGCAAGGTGCCGTTCGCCGAGCCGCACCTCACCGACGCCGAGCCGCCCGAACGCCGCCTTCACCCAATATGCCTCGCCGGCATCGCGAAGCATCTCTCCTGCGTATTCGCGATAGCGCGCATCGCCCGTCAACTCGGCCAGCCGGTATGCGACGATGGAACCACGACGTCCGTAGCCGATGCGCGCGTACTCCGTAAAAGCGCGCGCGTATAGCCGCGACGCCTTCGCTCGGTTACCGCGGCCCGCTAAGGCCCGCCTCGACGCTGTGGCTTAGCGCGGTGAGCATTCCGTGCTCAGGACCCTGACGAACCAATGGGGCAAGCGCCTCGGCATAGTAGATGACGAGCGGCTCGGCGTCGTGGGGCGAGCCGCCGTTAACGATCTCCTCCGCTAGCGCCAGCGGTACAGAACGCTCCACGCGCAACACGTCGTCGCGCTTGAGGGATTGGTATAAGTAGCGGGCCTTGCGAACGAAATGCGCGTGGCCCACAGTCTCGCCGTATCGCCCAAGTACGGCAGCCAGGCGGCACAGCGCGATGACGCGCGACGCCTCGCTCGGCGCCGTATCCTCGGCTTCCGAGGCCCAGCGTTCCGCCTCTGCGCGATCGCCGAGCATCTCGGTGATGAACGACGCGGCCACGGAGAGCCAGAAGCGCGGCACGCGCAAGCCGCTCGCGGTCCAGTCAAACGCAACGATGCGCGCGTGTAATTGCGGCCAGCGGTCGAGACGGGGCAGTTCCGCCGCGAGCGTCGCGAGGCCGAAAAGCGACTTCGCGTCGACAAACCGGTCATAGTGCCGGCACGAGCGAATCGCCGCGAGCGCCTCGTCGAACAGATCCGCCGCCGCTCCGTATTCTCCGGCGGCGTAGGCCGTCCAACCGCGGTGTTCCAGCGCCTGTGCGTACACAATGTCTGCGTCGCTTGGCACCGATTCGAGATGATGGCGCGCCTTTTCATACTCGCGATGGCGGAAATAGGCGATCCCCAGGTGCAACGAAATCTCAGCATGTACCGTGCGATGTGCGGACGATGCGGACCCGTGTGCGTCGGAGAGAATTTCAACGGCGCGCTCCGTCTGGCCGAGGCGAACGAGTGACGCGCCGATCAACATCTGTGCGGTGAGATACTCATCACGCGGACGCTCGACGAGCCGAAGCGCGCGCAGAACGCGTAGGGATTCGTCCGCGCGGTCGAGCGCAAGAAGCGCGCGGGCGCGCAGGAATTCGACCTCGACAAAATCGACGGGATCGCGGCGCGGCAGCGCATCGACGACCTCGAGCACCTGCTCGAACTCTCCGCGGAAATATGCATCGCGCACGCCCGAAAGCGTAACCCGGGCAAGCGCTTTTTCGCTGGGCATCCCGGACCTCCACACCGGAAGAGGCACGTCGGCGGAACGTCGGGGACGCCCCGCCGCGATGGGTGCCCTTAATTCTGCGCGGGCCGGAACGATCCGCCCATTGCCCGCTTGGCCTTACAGGCCGACAGGAAGAACCGCATCATCGACGACGGCACCGTGGGCGGCGGTCGTGGTCACGGCGCTTTGAACGGTCTTCGATGACGGCGATGGAGAGGAAGTTAGCAGCGCGAGGACGGCGAGGGCAGTAAGCGCAGCGATGGTGATGGTCATAGTACAGCGACCTCTTTGGCGCGGTGCGATGGACCGGGCCACGTGGAACGGTCCATCACGACGCAAAGAGGCCGCGAACGAGGCCGAACGCCCGGAATGGCCCGGTCCGGGGTCCGTTGGGCCAACGGCATCCGCCGTCCTCGCGCGCGCCGCCGACGGATACGGGGTAGTGGCCATAAAGGCCGTCGCGGCGCTAGGATATCAGCCGAAGCCGGCGCTCAAAACCCAGACCGCGAGCGCCATCTGTCTCCAGGCATCCGCATGTCCATGGCGCAGCGTCTTCGTCTAATCGTCGGAGGCGTTACGCGAGCTGGGCGATTGACAGACGCCGAAGCGGCTCGGTATGTTAACATCCTTCAAAACGACCGCAAGCGCGCCGACGACGGCTACGGCACGACTCCTGAGCCGTATGATATAGCTCTCGTGGACGAACGGCTGTCCTTGGCGAATCATCTTGTCGACGATCTGAGAACACTACTATGACGGTATATACCGACGATTACGTGATGTCCAAAGAAGCTGCTCAGGCATTCCGCATCGCCGTGCCGGCGATCGCTTATTTTATGAGCAATCTTGCCCGCATCGTCGATATCACGCAAATCCGCGAAGGAGACGACGAATACGATTACTTCGTTTCCGTTCCCGCGGACCGGCTACACGAAATGGATCTTCGCATCACAGATCTCAAGTTCAAGGTTCAGGAGCGGTTCGGAGTGACGATCACAATCATGCCGATCCCCGTCGCGGTGTAGTCGACGCCAGGCTCGAGCTAGGTGCCGCAGGCCGCTCGTATTCGCGCGACCTGCGGGGCGAGGAGTTTTGCTCCCTGCACGCAAGGCCTCTACGTGCGAGTTCCGGCGCTCGTCGTAGCGTTCTGTCTCTGCTGTACGGCGGCGGCGCCCGCTGCTTCGCCGTCCACTGATCCGGTGACGTTCCAGGAGTGCCACCTGACCCCGGACCCAGGTGCCCTCGTCCCACACTTCGACGTCACGTTCCGCAACGCTACCGCAGCGCCGATCGCGAGCGTCCGTGTCGCGCTCATGGCCGCGCAAGACCTCATCACGACGGTGGACGACCGTGAGACGCTGACCCCTGGCGTATCGGTCGTTCGACGGTTTCAGCTCGACACTGCCGCGTTTCCCATCCGGCATCCCTGGTGCGCGGCTGCGGTCGTGCACTACGCCGACGGGACGACGTGGACGAACCCCGTGCTCGGCCCGAATGCCGAGGCTCACGTGGCGCAGACCCCGGGCTCGCGTATCCGAATCGAACAGTGCGTTACTACGGAGCGTGACTACAAGCGCGCCGAGTTCGGCTTGCTGGCGCTGAAGTTCACGAACGATGCCGCGGTGGCGGCGAGCGAGGTCACGTTCTCGCTCGTTGCGGGCGGAGTACGCCGCATGCGGATCGTTCGGCCCGGAACGTTCTCGACCGGCGTCTCGATCGACGACCAGTACACCGCGGATGCGAACATCTTCCCGCTGCAGGATGTCCATCCGATGTGCCGAGTCGACAGCGTGCGCTTCGCCGACGGAACGATCTGGACGAACCCGGCCTCACCGGCGGAGCCGTACGGAACGCGGCAGACCCCGGGCTCGCGAATCGACGTGCTTCGCTGCACGCCCAAAGCATCACATCCTGAGCGCGGCGAGCCGCCGATCAACTCGATGGTACTCGGCTTCCGTAACACGGCGCAGGTGACGGCGGCCGAAGTCGACTTCGTCATCCACGTGAAAGGCGCGCAGATCGCGTCGAGCCGCTTCAAGGGAACGTTCGCGACCGGCGCCACCGTGGAAAACACCGTCGTGCTTGACGGGTTTCCGCTCGGGACGCTGCTCGCGGAATGCGCGGTCGTCCGTGTCGTCTACACGGACGGGACGACGTGGGCGCCTCCGTCATCCGCGCCGCGTTAGCCCAAGAAGATCATAGCGCCGCCGTCCACGCCGAAGGATGTTCGACGAGCGGAAACGTGAAGTCGAGTTCCGACAACGCCCATTCCCCGTCGCGATATCGGTGCGCCGTCGCTTCGGCGGGATTTGATGTGGGGTTCAACTCGACGGCATGGGCTTTCAGGAACGGCGTCACCCATGCGGCGTCCGGCGTCGTTTCCCAGGTGAAGCGAACGCGTGCGGTGACGTCGCCGGCGTATTTGCCGTTCGTCGCGCGTGACGCCCAAGTGACGTCTTTCACGCGCAGCCGGTTGAAGCACAGGTACGACCAGCCTTCGCCGTTGTTGCCGAGGTGGTTGCGCTCGTAGTAGTACTGCTCGCCGTCATGCGTGAGCGTGTACCGGAACTCGCTGCCCGAGTCGTGACGCGCGAGCAAACCGGCACCTGCGAGCGCGTCCATGACTGCCTTGTCCGCGGCGACGTGCGAGTCGCCGAGCATTCGCGCCGGCACGACGGCGACCCAAATCGCCTGAATCCACGCGCCCTTGTCGGCGACGTTCGTGTTGTAGACCGGAAAGTAGCCGCGCCACGGCCGCGTGTCGGGGAACCACCCGAGCGGTACGCATTCGTGAAACTGCCGGTCGATCGTCGTGGCGAACTGCCGCAAGACGGGAGCCGGCCGCTCCTCCGGCGCGCGCGCGTGCACTCGCGCCACGACGAGGGTCAACGCCGTCGCGACACACAGGCCGAGCAGCGCGGGCGGGTTGGCGAACAAACCCTGGAGATACATCACGGTCTCACGGGCCATGATTCGGATACCGCCGGGCCGAACCTCGCCCGCCGGTGCGCATCAACCGCTTGTCCGGTCTGGGGATCGGGACCCTCGCCGCGTTCCTGATCCTCAGCGTGCTCGCAGCGGTGCGGGCCGCCGACTGGAGCTA
>DASRSZ010000008.1:0-1760 GCA_035656195.1 Candidatus Cybelea sp. | reverse complement strand
GCCGGCTTGATGGCCGCGCCGACAGATCAAGTTCGTCAACGCGCGCTTGGGACGAAAAGCTTGACGGCAAGACTAAGTGAATGGTCACTGCGGACGCGGTCGATTCGTGGACCACGCATGACAATTCAGCAGACGATAATTACTACCGCCGAAGAGTGATTGCGTTCGACAAACTTTGATGGAACCCAGTCTCGGCTCTTCTGTTTAGGCCGGCAAGTCGATCCAGGAGGCGAACGGCATAAGGTACGTGCGCTACTTCACTCGGATCTGGAATTAGGCGAGGGATAAGGCTGGAGTGCAATCGGTGCTTCTCCTGGGCTCCACGTCAGTTGTCTTTTTCGTCACAATCCCACAAAGTTAGGCCCATGACAGATGCCCTTTCTCAAAGGGGCGTCATCGACGGAGCAAGGTTCAGTGAGCGTGCCCGGCGTACAGTCCGGCTTGCCTCCCGTACCACAGGCGGTGGTGGGGACTTTGACGCGTGCCGCGATCTTTATTGTCGCGACGGTCAACTCCGGCGGCACCGGTCGCGAGACAGTCCGGTCGTTTTGCGGCGACCTGCCGGCGCTGTTACGTGCCGTCGGTTTCCGCGATATCGAGGGCGACCTCTCCTGCGTGATGGGAATTGGATCGGACGCGTGGGACAGGCTCTTTGGTCATCCGCGGCCGGCGGAACTGCATCCTTTTAGGGAACTCAAGGCCGGTTCGCGCCATGCCGTCGCGACGCCCGGCGATCTGCTCTTTCACATCCGCGCCAGGCGCATGGACCTCTGTTTCGAGCTGGCAACTCAAATCATGGCCCGGATCGGCGAGGCCGTTTCCGTGATCGATGAAGTGCATGGTTTTCGCTATTTCGACGACCGCGACATCATCGGCTTTGTCGATGGCACGGAGAACCCGACGGCGCAAACGGCGATCGATGCCGTTTATCTGGGCGCCGAAGATGCCCGCTTCGCCGGCGGCAGCTACGTGATCGTGCAAAAATATTTGCACAACATGGCCGGTTGGAACGCGCTCTCCACCGAAGCTCAGGAGCGCATTATCGGCCGCACCAAGCTCTCGGACATCGAGCTCGACGATGCGGTGAAGCCGACGTCCGCCCACAACGCTCTGACGACCATCGTCGAGGATGGCAAGGAAATCAAGATCGTCCGCGACAACATGCCGTTCGGCCGCGTCGGCGATAAGGAATTCGGCACCTATTTCATCGGCTATGCGCGTTCGCCGCGAACCATCGAGCAGATGTTGGAAAATATGTTCGTCGGCCGGCCTCCCGGCAATTACGACCGTCTGCTCGATTTCAGCGTCGCGAAAACCGGTAATCTGTTTTTCGTGCCGTCGGCTACTTTCCTGGACAATATCGGCGACGACGCTCCGCCAGCCGGACAAGAGCCTTCGGACACGCCCGCCCCCGCCCCCGCGGCGTCACAGCCAGCACGGAAGCGCGACGGTTCGCTCGGCATCGGTTCGCTTAAAGGAGACCACGGCTCATGAACAACCTTCACCGCGAGCTTGCCCCGATATCCGACGCTGCCTGGTCTGAGATCGAGGAGGAAACGACACGCACCATCAAACGCTACCTCGCCGGCAGGCGCGTCGTCGACGTGCAGGGTCCAAGCGGCGTCGCCACCCCCGCCATCGGCACCGGCCATTTGCGCAATGTCGCGGCGCCGGGAGACGGAATCCTTGCGCGACAGCGCGAGGTCAAGGCGCTCGTCGAGCTTCGCGTTCCTTTCGAGCTCGATCGCCAGCAGATCGAC
>DASRSZ010000007.1:0-16826 GCA_035656195.1 Candidatus Cybelea sp. | reverse complement strand
TTCACGCCTCCGGCAGCGGCTTCGTTCGGACCCAGCGATAGCGCCGGATCCGCGCACTCGACGGCGTTCGTTCCCGCGACGATGCAGGTTGCGGGCGTTCGATTCCAGCCAAACGTCGAAGGCACGACGTCGGCGACACCGCAACTGTCCATGCGCGATAACGCGTACGGAGCCGGTGCAAACTTCCAGGTACGTGCCGGCAAACGCGATCTCAACCTCAACCTGTCGACGCAGTACGAGCACGTCTCCCGCAACGACAGCAACACGTTCTCGGCGACGACGCTCGACTCCGCGGCTGGGTGGCAGTTGCCCGGCGCGGATGCTCCGCTCGTGATTCCCAACTACGCTGACTTGAACAGATTCTCGGTCGGCGCGGGAATCGGCGTTCCACTGGTGCGCGGCTTGACGTTGAACCTCAACTACGGCGCGCAACGCGTCTTCGGCGGGTACGGCTTACCGGGATTGGTGAACCTCGATGCGGTCAACAACACGTACGGTGGAAAACTGACGTTCGACGTCCCGGACTCTTCGAAGACGTTCTCGATATCCGCGTATCAAGAGCACTTCAGCGACAGCTTCCTCCCGCTACCAGGGTCGACGCAGACGCGCGAATACGTAAACTTCACCGTTAAGTTCTAACAGAGTTACGTTGCGCGAGCGGCGATTCGCGTTGATGCGATGGGTCGTCGGCGCCGTCGTTACCGCCGCCATCGTTGCCTTCGGAGCGGTGCAGGCCGGCTCCGACGCGTTTGCTTCGGGCGCCGCGGCTGCCGGCACGTTCCCAACCCTCGTTCCACCGCGTCTTGGCCGGGCCGTCTACACCGCGCTCGATCGCATCGCGCCGGCGCCGTACGTGGAAACGACTTTGGCTGCGGATGCGCTCGCCCAAGGCGACGTCGTCCGCGCGCAGCAACACGCCCTCCGCCTCCCGGCGTCGCCGGCACGCGACGAACTGTTGGCGCGCATCGCTTGGGCTCGCGGAGAGCAACTGCTCGCGCTGGAGTATTTCCTCGCGGCGGCTGACGCGGATGCCGTGCAGACGGTGGTGGAGGAACGCGCCGCGCGCAATCCGGCAGACGGATATCGACTCGAACGATTGCTGGAAACTCGGCTTGCGCTGATAGCGACGCATCCCGACGCGATGGCTGAAGCGTATTGGCGGATGGGCAGGTTGGCGAACCGAGAAGCTTGGATCCAAGTTCCGGGAAGCCCGGCGCAGCGCGCATGGCTACGCCGTGCCCGTGCGGATTTCGAGTCGGCGGTGACACTCTCACCGCTGTCGGAACGCTACGTGATCGAGGCGGCGAACCAAGAAGATTTAATCGGGAATCGGCGCCGCGCGGCCGAACTTTTCCGTCAGGCCGCCGACATGGATCCCGCAAGCGCCGACGCCCTTGCGGGCCTCGGCGTTATAGCTTTTGAGAACGGCGATCGGAAGGCAGCCGCACTCTATCTACAGCGCGCGCGCACACTCGATTCGCAATCGCTGATGGTTCGCGCGCTTGAACACGATTTCGTTAATAACCGCGTGATTAAGGGCCCCGTGCGGTGAGAGTTGCGCTGGACGCGCAACTCACCGTCGGCACAGCCACCGGAATCGGCGAGTACGTGCGCGGGCTGCTCGCGGTCCTGCGCCGAAGGGGTGTCGAGATCGCCGAACTGTTCGAACCGCGGCTCGATCCGTGGCGATTCGATCGCCGCGTGCTTTGGGATCAAGTGCTCTTGCCGATGCGCGCCGGTTCGTCCGGCGCGTCGCTGCTGCACTGCGCATCGGGAACCGTACCGTGGGTGACCCGGCTGCCGATCGTCGTTACCGTGCACGACGTCGCCTGGCTCGCGGTGCAGAATCACGCTCGCGCGTATGCGCGCTACTACTTCGGGCGCTTCTCGCTGCAACGATATCGCCGCGCGGCGCGCATCGTCGTCGACTCGAACTTCTCGCGTGACGCGCTGCTGCCGCTCTTGGGCAGCTTCGCGCCGGAACGCGTGCACGTCGTCTATCCCGGCGTTGCGCCCGACTTCGGCGCGCTTGTGCGCACGGCCGGCGACGGGCACACGATTTTAGCCGTCGGCACAATCGAACGGCGCAAGAATCTCGGGCTGCTCGTGCGCGTTCTGCGGCGCTTGCGCAGCGCGCGCCTCGTTGCGGTGGGGCCGCACACGCCGTATGCCGGCGAGTGCATGGCGCTGGCACACCGTTTGCAGGTCGCCGATCGGGTCACGCTGCCGGGATACGTTTCGCGGGCCGCGCTGCTCGAGCTCTATCGTACCTGCGCGGTCGCCGCAGTGCCGTCACGCTACGAAGGCTTCGGATATGCCGCGGCGCAGGCGCTCTGCGCGGGTGTGCCCTGCATCGTTTCGGATCAAAGCTCGCTGCCCGAGGTTGCGGCCGGCCGGGCGCGGATCGTCGCGGTGGACGACACCGACGCGTGGGCCGAGGCGCTGGACGCGGCGTTACGCGGGGACGACGATGCGCGGGCCGCGCAAATTCGGGCGGACGCAATCGCGCGTTTTTCGTGGGACGCCGCGGCAGACCAGATGGAAGCGATCTACGCGGCCGCCGCTGCTTAGTAGATCGGCGAACCCGGCGCGCCGGGTGCGACGCTGCCATCGTCGGGAGCGAAGATCAGCCGGACGGGAAGACTCGAGCCCGCCTCCGGCATCGTGACGATCGCAACTCGCACGAAACCGTGGGCAGGGACGACATACTGCCGCACTTTGTAGCGCGAGTAGGGCGGGACTTGGTGCGACTGCACGAGCACACCGTCGATCAAATACGTTCCGGTCGCGCGACCGCCGCGAGGATTTTCGTAGATCGCCACGGCTTGCGGCGTCGAGAGCGGGTTTTGGAGATTGACCACAAACGATTGCAAGACGCCGTAATCGCCGGATAACGCCTGGCCTTTCAAATCGTTCGGCAACGGAAGCTGACCGATCGGCAGCTCGAGATAATCCCCGTCCACTCTCCACTGCGTCGCGAAGTGAAACTCCGCGATCGGGTAGATTCCGCGCGCGTGCTTGTACGTGCTTTCCAGCAGCCCGGTGCCGGCGATCGCCACGTCGGGATTGTCGGCGGCATCCTGCGCGAACAGCGTGAGATGAATGTTGCCGCCGGAGAGCACGCGCAGCTGGAGCAGATTGCAGACGATATCGCCGGCCGGAAGGTCTTGTTCGACGATGTTGATCGCCGTGTTGCCGCCGATCGTCAGCAATCTCCCTTGGTTTTGCACGATGTTGACGAGAAACCGTCGGGTGGCCGAGTGTCCGACGTCCATCTCGTTCGCCGATGGCCCGCTGCGCCCGCTGATGAACTGCACGATCGAGGGCTCGCGCGAAAGATTTTCCGCGCGCAGCACGATGCGCCGGTCCGGTTGACCGCGGGGATTGTAGTGGAAGTAGAGAAATCGTGACGGCTGCTCGTAGCGCAAGTCGGCGGTGAACAGAATGCCGTTCTCGGTCAAACGCTCGGGATAGTCGCTGACCATCAGGGAATTCGGCGAAATCCGCGGAACCGCGACGTTCGCAACGTCGACGTGCGTCGATCCGTTGACCTCGATAGCGTTGGTCCCTTGAATCAGCACAGGAACGTCGAAGGCGGCGATGTGGTCCTGTTCGAGCAGCCCGCGAAATGGAACGTCGTCGGAGCTGACGATGGCCTGCGCATCGGGCCGCACCTGTGCAGCATCCTTGACCGCTCGCCCTGCCTGCTCGCGGACGAACTCAGCGCCGGCGGGATCGCCGGTCAGTGCGAGTGTGACGTGCGGCGCGATCGTTCCGGCGTAAAACGCGACGCGCACCGGCACGTCGCGCCGCAGCCCTCGGAAGTCGCTCAGCTGCACGACCGTCGCTCCCGGCGTCTTGCCGGTTATTGTGGCGCGTTGCACGCTCTGGTCGACTACGACCGATGCGATCGATGGATCGCGCACCTCGGCCGTAAGCGGGCTGATCGCCGAACCCACCTGCACGTCCAGCGATGACCCCACCGGCACCAACGCAACCGCCGGGGCGACTGTGATCGGAGGTTGCGTCCCGGTCGGCGACGGCGCCGGCGAGGGTGAAGCGGAGGCGGAAGGAGTTGGGCTCGGAGTCGGGCTTGGAGTCGGTGCGGCGGCGTAGAGCGCGGCGGCTGCCGCGAGGATGAAGCCCCTAAGCAATTTGCGGTTCGGCGCGACGAACGGCCGATGCCAGCAGCGTCTTGTAACCGACGCTCGGAAACAGCACCGTTACCAGATCCCGCTCGGCTCGTTCCACCGTTCCCGTACCGAACTTCGCATGCCGCACGACGTCGGCAATCTTGAAGCCGCCCGTCGCAGCCCGCTCGCCGACGCCCGCTCGAAGCGCTCGCAGGCAGCTGTCGCACGCTCCGCAATTGGCTCGATCGAAATCTTCGCCAAAATAGTTGAGGATAAACCGCCGCCGGCACGACGTCGTCTCGGCATACTGCAACATCATCGCAAGTTTGCTCTGATCGTACGACTTCTTGGTTTCGTAGTTTGCCAAGTTCAACATCAGATCGCGATGCTTTCGCACGGCTTCCGTCAAGCCGTAGGCCGACTTTCCAACGTGCTCGATATATCCCGATTTCTTGAGCAGCGCGAGAATCACTTTGAGCTTCGTCAGCGGCAGCTGCAGAATCTTGCGCAGATCGACCATCGAAACTCCGGCGGTTTGATCGCAAAAGACTTCGATCGTTCCAAAGACGCGCTGGACCTCTTCGACGTCGGGATACTTTCCGGTGAGGAAATAGTTCTGAACTCGCGTATCGCTCATGCGGTAGATGAGGATGCAGCGCGAGGGCAATCCGTCGCGTCCGGCGCGCCCGGCCTCCTGCGTGTAGGCCTCGAGCGAGCCCGGCAGATCGTAGTGGACGACGAAGCGAATGTTCGGCTTGTCGATTCCGAGGCCGAAGGCGTTCGTCGCGACCACCGCGCGAATCGCTTCGTCCATGAACAAGTTGTGGACGGAGGTGCGGTCTTCTTTATGCAGCTTGGAATGGTAGACGGCGGCCGGAATGTTCAGCTCGCGCGTCAGGTAGTGTTGTACGTCCAGCGCGTTCTTGATCGTCGCGGTGTAGATGATGCCGGTGCCTTCCAGCGCGTCGTGGCCGGTAAACAGCGTCGTGAGAATCTTGAGCTTATCGGCTTCTTTATCGGCCTTGCGCGCCTCATAGATCAAGTTCGGCCGGTCGAATCCGCGAACGATCGGTTTGACCTGCTCGATTCCCAGCTGGTGCAGAATGTCTTCGCGCACCGCGGGCGTTGCCGTCGCCGTCAACGCCAGAACGGTCGGGTGACCGAGCTTTGCGATCACGCCTCCAAGCGCGAGATATGCCGGCCGAAAATCGTGGCCCCATTGACTGATGCAGTGCGCTTCGTCGACGACGAAGAGTGGGACGCGGATCGATTGCAACAAGGCGAGGAAGCCATCGTCTTCGAGTTTCTCGGGCGTCGTGTACGCGATGCGGATCTTCCCTGAACGCACGCGCTCCCGAGCCCGAATCTCTTGATCCTCGGAGAGCGTCGAGTTGAGCGCGACGACGTCGGTAATGCCGCGCTCGCGCAGCATGTCGAGCTGATCTTTCATCAGCGCGATCAGCGGACTCACGACGACCGTCGTGCCTTCCAACAAGAGTGCGGGCAACTGATACGTTAAACTCTTGCCCGCTCCCGTCGCGAGAATTGCTAACGTATCCTGGCCTTGCAGGACGCGCGAAACGACCTCTTCCTGGCCTGGGTAGAAACCAGAGAACCCAAACCCTTCTTGGAGAGCTGCGCGAAGATTGACGGGCATTTTCTTAATACCGATCCCAAAAATGACCAAGCACCGCTGCTTGGGAAGCAACTACTATAACCGTGGTTCGAGCCGGCTCGTTGCAACCATACCCTCCGGCAGGCGCCGCGAAACGGCCTGCTAAAAGCTAGGACCCTCCGTGCCCGCCCTCTACCGCACCTGGCGCCCCCTGACGTTTGCCGATCTCGTCGGCCAAGACGCGGTCGTTCGCACGCTGGCCGCCGCGATCGATGGTGGAAAGCTCGCCCACGCGTATCTTTTTTCCGGACCTCGCGGTTCGGGGAAGACCTCCGCCGCCAAGATCCTAGCGCGCTGCGTTAACTGCGTTAACGGACCGAGGTCCGTGCCCGACAACACCTGCGAGAACTGCCGCGCGATGTTGGCCGGAACGGCATTGGACGTGCTCGAGATCGACGCCGCGAGCAATCGCGGCATCGACGAGATTCGATCGCTCCGCGAGGCGGTAAAGTTCGCGCCCGCGGCGATGCGGATGAAAGTCTACATCATCGACGAGGCGCACATGCTGACGAAGGAGGGCGCCAACGCGTTTCTCAAGACGCTCGAAGAGCCGCCCGCGCACGCGCTGTTCATTCTCGCCACGACCGAGCCGGAGAAGCTCCCGGTAACGATTCTCTCCCGCTGCCAGCGCTACGCGTTTCGTCGCATCGCGGTCCCGGTCATGATCGACAAGATGCGCGAGATTGCGAACGCCGAGAAGATCGCGATCGACGACGACGCATTGTCGGCGATCGCGTACCGGGCGGAAGGCGGCCTACGGGATGCGATCACGATGCTCGAACAGGTCGCCGCGTTCTCGAGCGGCGCAACGGCCGGCGTCGAGACCCTCGAGCTGGCCTTCGGATCGACGGGACGAACCTTCGCGCAGTCGCTCGTCGATGCCGCGGTCGCTCGAGACGCGACCGCCGCGCTCGGAGTCGTCGAGGCCGCGAGCGATTCGGGTGCCGACCTCCAGGTCTTGATGCGGTCCCTGATCGCCGACTTCCGCAACCTGTTGGTTGCGCGCATCGACCCTAGCCTGGTTGCCCGCGATCTCGCGCCTGAGGATGCAGAGCGCGTGGCGCGCCAGGCGCAAGCCATTTCGCAGGCCTGGCTCGTGCGCGCGCTGCGCACCTTCAGCGAAGCCCTGTCGCTGGCGCGAACCGGCGGCAACGCCCGGCTGGAGCTCGAGACCGCGTTGCTGCGTTTCATTCTGGCGAGCGAGGATCCGACGCTCGAAGCGCTGGCCACGCGTGTAGCGGCGTTGGAAGAGCGGCTCGGTGCGCAGGGTGTCATCCTGAGCGGAGCGACTGGAGGGAGCGGAGTCGAAGGACGCGCTCAAAGTCACCCTGAGCGCAGTCGAAGGGCGACCTCAGGGCTCTCCCTTCAGAAAGTACGCGCGGCGTGGCAAAGCATTCGGAGCAAGGTTGAAAGCGAACGGCAGTCGCTTCGTGCCCCGCTCTCCCGCGCCGCGATCGACGCGCTGGAAAGCAACGCGGTCGTGCTCAAGCTTCCGGATAGCTGGAGCGCCGATGCGTTGCGCGACCACGCAAAGATCATCGAGCAAGCCATCGCCGACGTTCTCGGAGTCCCGCTAGCGGTGCGGCTGCGCATCGACGGAAGCGGAGCGGCCGGCGCGCCGCCAAATGAGGATGACGCCGACGTGCTCTTTGATTACGCGAACCAACGGATACGGTGATGAATCAGGCGCACTTGATGGCCCAGGTCAAGAAAATGCAAGCCGAGATGACCAAGGCACAGGAGGAGCTTGCTAATACGATCGTGAGCGGGACTGCTGCGGGCGGCGCGGTGACCGTCGAGATGAGCTGCGATCAGCGCATCAAACGCGTGCGGATCGGCAAAGAAGCCGTCGATCCCGACGATCTGGAAACGCTCGAAGATCTCGTGACCGTTGCCATCAATGACGCGCTGAGTAAGGTCAGTGAGACGTCCCAGAAGCGGATGGCGTCGGTGACCGGCGGCATGCGCATCCCCGGATTGACGTGAGGACGATCGCAAGCCCCATCGCCACGCTGATCAACGAACTCAGCAAGCTGCCGACGATTGGGCCGAAGACGGCAGCGCGCTTGGTCTTCCATCTCCTGAATCGACCGCGCCACGAAGCCCAGAGTCTTGCCGAAGCGATTCTGGCCGTCAAAGACAACGTCGGCTTCTGCTCGATCTGCTATTGCCTTTCGGAGCAAGACCCGTGCGAGTTCTGCACCGACGACGAGCGCGACCGCGCGACGATTTGCGTCGTCGCCGAGGCCAAGGACGTCTACGCGATCGAACGCACCGGCGCATTCAAGGGGCGTTACCACGTCTTAGGCGGCTTGATCTCACCGATGGACGGCATCGGTCCCGCGCAACTGCACCTCAAAGAGCTGATCGAACGCATCGGACGCGAAGATCCGCGCGAGATCATCCTCGCAACCAATCCGAATGCCGAAGGCGAAGCGACGGCGCTCTACCTTTCGCGATTGCTCACGCCGCTCGGAGTCACGGTGACGCGCTTAGCCTACGGCCTGCCGATCGGCGGCGATCTGGATTACGCCGACGAGATGACGATCACAAAAGCCCTGGAAGGCCGCCGCACGCTGTAAGCAGTGTCACCCCGAGCAATGTCACCCTGACCCCTGTCATCCTGAGCGAAGGCGCGAAGCGCCGGAGTCGAAGGACGAAATGTTCCAGTTGGCGATTCCATTTGGCAGTGGCGACTGGTCTAGTTACTTTTAAGTAGAGAACGGCGCAGCGCCGCGCGCTACACTCGCTTCAACCCGGGTGTGGGCTGGGGAAGAGGCGCCGTCGGCATCACAGCGGCGCCTCTCCTCATGTCACCGTGAGCCGTGTCATCCTGAGCCCTTCGACTCGCTGCGCTCGCTCAGGGTAAACTTCGGCGCGAAGCGCCGAAGTCGAAGGACGGGAGATCGATGTCACCCTGAGCGCAGTCGAAGGGTGACTTGGTCCCTGACCTTGACAACGCCCGGCGTGACGACATCGCAATAGATTCCCATCCACGTGTTGCGATGCTGTGCGACGAAGCGCAGAACCCGCGGATCGCTCGGCTTACCGTCGGGGTGATAGGTCGTCGTGACGCAACGCTCGTCCGGGTAGCGCACGCGCAGCCGCACCGAACCGAGCTGCAGCTCCGCACCCGTGAGCGCGTCCTCCGTTTGCTGGAACTCCGCGGCGGCACGGACGAACAAGTTCGGCCGAAAACGTTCCCATTCGACCGCGTATCCGAGATGTGCGCTTAGCTCCTCGAGCCAGCGATCGACGAGCAGCGAGATCGGAGCGTCGTCGAAAAAATGTTCGCCGCGTTGGAGCTCGACGTGCGTTCCGCGTTCGGCCGCCGCTTGGTGCGCGGCCTCGACGGTCGTCAGCAGATGGAGACGGTCGTGCTCCTTGCCGCGATAGGTTTTGCCAACCCGCGCGTGACCGGATTGGACGAAAAGCGCGCCGGCGCGGTCGCCCGGAATGCCGGATTCGCCGACTTCGACTGAATCGAGCGCTTCGCCGCGGAGACTCTTGACGGGATAGCGCCGGATCGCATCAAGCGTGCCGATGAGCATCGAAGCTCCGCTTCCGCGAGGGTTTTCCAATCGCCTTGCCGGAAGCGGCGCGCAATGGAGCTTCGGCCGCTCGGGTTCGGTGAGATTTTCGACCGCGCCATTACGCTGTATATTCGGAACTTCGTGCCGTTCGCCGCGATCGTGGGAGTCTTGATCGTGCCGCTTGCGATCCTGCAATACTTTCTCAATCTTAGCTCGCAACCGGAATACGACGCGATCTTCCGCGTTTTTCAGCATCCGGGTCAAGCCGGCACCGAGCACATTCCGACCATCTTCGACACTCCGGCTGCCGTCGGAGTCTTGGCCGCCACACTGCTGCTGGCATACGTGATGGGGCCGTTCGTCATGAATGCCGTTGCGGTCGGTGTGGCGCGCCTTTATCGCGATCGTCCGGTCGAGTTTCGGGCGTGTTATGAGGCGGTGTTTCGCCGCTGGCCGCAGATCCTGGGCTTGATCGGCATCGAGTTCCTGGTCGTGCTCGGATTGTACCTTGCGGCGGTTTTCATCGCAGTCGGGATCGTTTTTGTCGCCATAGCGCTCGGGGGAGCTTTGCCTGGCTTGGCCTTTGTGTTTGGTTTGTTCGCCGTTCTCATCGTTATCGTTGTGATGCTGCCGCTGATCGCGCCGCTGATCGTGGCGCTCGCGTTCGCGATGTACGCCGCCGTGATCGAAGAGCGCGCCGTGGTGGCATCGCTGCTGCTTGGGTTTTCGCGCGTGTTCAACCGCGCCGAATTCTGGCGCGCGCTCCTGTTCTGTATCGCGGCCTTGGCAATCACCGTCGGAGCGTCCACGATGTTGAGCATGCTCGGACTGGCGGCGGCGATCGTGCATTTGCCGGTTGTAGAGACGATCATTCAGACCGTCCCGAGCTTCGTCATCACGCCGTTTAGCGCCGTGCTCTTTGCCATTTACTACTTCGACGTGCGCATTCGGCGTGAGGCGTTCGACCTCGAAACCAGCCTCGAACGCCTGACCGCGGCGCAACCGGCGTGATCGCTGCGGTCGCGGTCACGCTGGCGCTCGTGGTGCCGTCGCGCGAGGCGTTGATCGAACGCTGGCTGACAGCGAATCGCACCCACACGGTGGCGCGACTCAACTCCGGACCGCGCCGCCCAACCGGTCCGCACATTGTGGCGCCGCCGCCGGACTTGCGCGCGCTAGCACAACGCGAGCTGAGCGTCGCCGGCCGCTACCAACTCGCAACCGCAAACGCCGCCGCAGCACCGGAGCCATGGTGGATGACCGTCTGGAACTGGATGGCCGACCGGTGGAAGAAGTTCTGGAACGCGATCTTCGGGCGCGTGCACGTCGGTAAGGCGGAAGCCGCGAGCATCGGCGACCTGCTGCTCGTCGCCGTCGCTCTGCTCTTGATTTTCGTCATCGTTCGCCTGCTGTGGAATCTGCAACTCGCGCGCTCGGCGTCGCGCGTCGGGTCTGAGCCGCTAACCGAACCGCCGACACCGCGTGCGCTCTATCGGCAGGCCTGCAATGCCGCAACCCGCGGTGACTACGGGACTGCCGCGCTCTTGCTCTTTGCTGCGACGGTCGCGCTGCTCGATCGGCGGGGCGCCGTGGATGCAACGTCGAGCTCGACGGTAGGCGACATGCGGCGCGAATTGCGCGCGCGCAACACGGGAATGGTTGCGCCGTTCGATGAGGTCGCCACCCCGTTCGTGCAAACGGCCTATGCGGAGCGCGCAGTCGACGAGCCGCAATGGCACCGTGCCCGCGCCGCCTATAACACCCTGAGCGATGTCATCCTGAGCGCGAGCGCAGCGAGCAGTCGAAGGACGACATAGCCACCCAGCATGATTAAACTCCGACTCGACGTTATCGCCGTCGTCATTTGCGGGCTCGTGCTCGTGCTGCTCGGCTACGAGCGCAGCGCGATGGAGCGACGGCAACATCCTTCGGTCTATTCCACGTACGATACCGGGCCTAACGGTTATCGAGCGCTCTACGAGGTGCTTCGCACAACCGGCCTTCCGATGCAACGCTTCGAGCGCGTGCTCGGCGTGCTCGATCCGTCGATAAGGACGTTGGTAGTTACGGGCTATGAAAACGATCCCTCGGCCAAACCGCTCGATGAACACGATGCTGAGACGCTGCACCGTTTCGTCCTCAACGGCGGGCGTCTCGTCGCGATCGACGCCGAGTTCGCCGGACCCCAGGACATCGCGCCGGGCGTCGGCACGACGCTCCAAACACGCGGCGGAACGGCGGCGATCGCACTGGCGCGCAATGCGTTTACCGAGGGCGTCGCGCGTGTCCGCGGCGCGATCGACTGGACGTTTCCTTTCAAAGAACCGCGGGGCGTTCCGCTGCTGGCGAACGATCGCGGCATGGTGGCCGTGTGGTACCGGTTCGGCCGCGGCGAGGTGATTGCGATCGCCGCGCCGGCGCTCTTCGGCAACGCACAGCTGCGCAACGCCGACAATCTGCGCTTTGCGTATAACGCGATCGCCGGTCACGGCGGGGTGGCCTTCGACGAGTACGTCCATGGTTACAACGAAAGTCTCTCGATGTGGGGCGCGTTGCCGGCGCCGGTGCATGCCGCCGTGTGGATCGTCGTCGCGCTGGTTGCGATCGCACTCATCGGAGCGAACGTGCCGTTTGCACCGCCGTATCTTCCGGAGGCGCGCGACGAGCGCGACTCGTCCGATTACATCACCGCGCTCGCCGAACTGATGCGCCGTTCGCGCCGCCGCCCTCCCGACAACTTCGTGATATGGCAAGCCCGTGTCACCCTGAACTTGTCACCCCGAGCGGAGTCGAGGGGCGAAGCGCAGCGACGAAAGGAGCACGCGTGAACACTGTCGTTCGAGAAGTCGCCGGTCGGCTCGCCACAGGAATGGAACGCGTCTTGGTCGGCGCAGATCGCTTGACGCTGGGTCTCACGATCGCGCTGCTCGCGCGCGGTCACGTGCTGATCGAAGGCGTACCCGGCACCGGAAAGACGCTGGCGGTGCGCGCACTCGCGCTGCTGTTGGGGTTGGAGTTTCGGCGCATCGCCTTCACACCCGACTTGATGCCGTCCGACGTCGTCGGCACGACGGTCTTCAATCCGCAGACGGCGCAGTTCACCACGCGCACCGGTCCGATCGTTGCCAACGTCGTGCTCGCCGACGAGGTGAACCGGACGCCGCCCAAAACGCAATCCGCGCTGCTCGAAGCGATGGAAGAGGGACGCGTCACCATCGACGGCGTTCCGTATCCGCTGCCGCAGCCGTTTTTACTTTGCGCCACGCAGAACCCGATCGAGTACGAGGGCACGTATCCGCTCCCCGAAGCGCAGCTCGACCGTTTCATGATCAAAGCCGCGTCGTCGTACCCGCAAGAGTCGCAAGAACTCGAGCTGCTCGCCCGCACGGCCGGCGGCTTCGACGCGCGCGCCTTGGAAGCGTCGAACGTCACGCCGGTAACCGACGCCGCCGCAGTGCTTGCCGCGCAACGCGTGGTCCGGGAAGTGCATCTCGCCGACGGCGTGCGCGACTATACGTATCGCATCGTCGCGGCAACGCGCTCGCACCCGCGGCTCACGTTGGGCGCCTCGCCCCGCGCCGGCATCCATCTTCTGATAGCAGCGCAGGCCGCGGCGGCAATCGTGGGCCGCGACTTCGCGACGCCCGACGACGTGAAAGACGTCGCCGATTTCGTGATTCCGCACCGCTTGATCGTAGCACCCGACGCCGAAATCGAAGGCACCTCCGCGCACGACATCCTGCTCGAAATCCTCACCACCATCCCCGTCCCCCGCGGCGAAACAGTGTCACCCTGAGCAATGTCATCCTGAGCGAAGCGACCGGAGGGAGCGAAGTCGAAGGACGAACTCCCAGTGTCATGCTGAGCGCAGTCGAAGCATGACCAAGCGATGACCAAACTCTGGCTCCCGGCCTGGCTCACACCGCGTTTTCTCTGGGCGCTCGCAGCAATCGCGTTGCTCCTTGCAATATCCCCAGGCGTTGCGGCGTTCATCCCGCTTGCGATCAGCCTCGCCGCTGCGCTGGTAATCGCTACCGTCGCCGACGCGATCATCGGCCCGCCGCGATCCGCACTGCGCGTCACGCGCACGCCGCCCGCGCACTTCGCTCTCGGCGTTCGCGCCGGCATCTCGTACGCGATCGAGAACCGCTCGAACCGCGTCGTGCGCATCGGCATCATCGAAACACCCGCGCGTACCTTGCGCTTCGAAACCGACGAACTCATCGCCGACGTCCCGCGACGATCACGTACAGCCATCGCCCGCCCCGTCACGCCCACATCCCGCGGCGCCGACGAACTGCGCACGCTCTACGTCTGGTACGAAAATCCGCTCGGCCTGATCCGCCGCCGGCTGCGCATTCCCGCACCGCAAGCGATCCGCGTCTTTCCCGATCTCGCCGCCGTCGAGCGCTACGGCAAACTCCATCTCCGCAACCGCATGATCGAAGCAGGGCTGCGCCGCATGAAATTGCGGGGCGCCGGCACCGAGTTCGAATCGCTGCGCGAATGGAGCGACGGCGACGCGTTTCGCTCGATCGACTGGAAAGCAACGGCGCGCCGCGGCAAACTCATGGTCGCCCAACACGAAGTCGAGCGCAGCCAAAACGTCATGCTGCTGCTCGACTGCGGACGGCTGATGACGCCGCGCATCGACACTCACCGAAAACTCGACTATGCGGTTACCGCCGCGCTCTCGCTCGCGACGATCGCCGGGCTCGCCAGCGACCGCGTCGGCCTGGTCGCCTTCGCGCACGATATCCTCGCCGCCAGCGCACCGCGCTCGACGCGCTCGTCGATCGCGCGCCTCGCCGACACGCTGTACGGTCTCGAGCCTCGCTTCGAAGAGTCCAACTACACGCGCGCCTTCGCCTACCTGCGCCATCACCTGTACAAGCGCTCGCTGATCGTGTTTCTCACCGATGTCATCGATCCGCTCGCGCAGGCGACGGTCATGGCCGAGGTCGGATCGCTGGCGAGACGCCACCTGTTAATCTGCGTCTTCATGAACGACGCCGCGGTGAGCGCGGCGCTCTCGCAGCAACCGCAGAGTGTCAGCGATGCCTATCGCGCGAACGTCGCGCTCGGCTTGGCGAACGAACGGCGCCTCGCTAAGACGATGCTCGAACGCGCCGGCGTCATCGTCATCGACGTTCCCGCGAAGAAATTGACGACCGCGTTGATCGACGAATACCTACGCGTCAAGCGGCGCGGCTTGTTGTAGCGCCCTCGGCGCGCCGTCCGGCGCTAGTTACATACCGCTATTTTTGATCGGAATGTTTGTCAACGGGCCTTCACCGCCGACTTGTACGATGGAGTCGCCTTTGACAACCGACCAGTGATGGACGCCGGCAGGGACCATGATGAACGAGCCGGCGGGAAGCGTCGTCGCTTTTGCCTTGCTGACGGTGTCTCCGAGTCCAAACAAGATCGTTCCCTTTATCACGGTGATGTATTCGGGATGTGAATGGTAATGCGGCTTGTTGACGTACCCGTCCGGCATTTGGACGCGGATGATGGAAGTACCGGACTTGGTCGGGTCGCCGACCAACACCGCCGCCGTCGTGCCCTTTGTGGGACCGGTGCCCGCGACCCAATGGAGACTGTCGGGCGTCAGCAGAACGGGGGCCATAGTCGCGGCGATTGCCACGCCCGCGCCGGCCATCAACAGCAGTCCAACGAAAACCCACGAAAAGAGTTTCATCAACTCAATCCTTTCTTCAAGTTAACTAGATGTGCTTAAGACTTTATCACACTACGAGTACAATGCAAAGGTTACGGCGAGCCACGCTCGACGATTACCGTAAGAAGGGAACGTTATTCGGCGCGATGATTCGTGCGATATCGCGAAAGATGGCGTTCGCAACGCCGGGAAACGGTTTCTCCTGCTGGCTGCTGACGAAGACGATGCGTACGGCGCGGACATGCCCCAGGTGGTCGTCGGAAACGACGCCTGGCTCAAGCCCATCGGAGCCAGCAGCCGGTCGTGGATTTCGGCTATAGCCTAAGCAGAGATAGCGGGCGAGAGGGGCCTCCGGCGCCGAAGGTTGGTAAATGCTTCAGGCAATGATAACGTGCCCTAAAACCGGCCGAGCAGTTCCGACGGGTATCGCATTCGGCAACTTAGCGGCGTTCGACGCGACGGCGCTGGCGAACAACACCGTGCAATGTGCTGCGTGCGGCGAGACACACATCGTCGACAACTCTACGGTAAAGATTTTCCCACAGGAACTGTCGTGAAGCGCCCATGGCGGCGACGTCAGCCGAGGGTCAAGCGACGCGGGTTGCTGTAACTCTTATTGAAAGTCTTGTAAAAGGAGTAGCTAGAGAGTACCTAGCAGGGAAGGTACCGCCGTTAATCGGCACTTAGGGGCTCCCTGCGAACTCTCAGATTCGCCCGCACCGCTGAGTCTTGAAATTCCAGGGAGCAAAGCAAGCGAAGCGGAAAAGGTTCGGCCCCTATCGCCTCGGAGGTTCATTCATGCTCGAAAAACTCTCGCGGCGCGCGCTCACTGCAGTCGCGGCGCTTGCATTTGCCGCCGGATGCGCCGGCAACTCATCGCCGGTTACGCCGGGCTCATCGATGTTCCAACCTTCGCTCCGCCAAGCCGGGCCGGCGAACCGGGTGATTCCCGGTCCCGCCGTTGCGGGTTCGATCGTAGTGCCGGTCGTTCCGCATCGAACAAGCCTTCCTCACGGTTGGCCTGCTAAGAGACTCGGGAAGCCGATCCTATTCGTCGCGGATCTCACTAACAGCGTCATCGAACTCTACAATCCGGTAAAGCCGAATCCGTCGCCGGAGGGGTCGATCACCAACGGAATTAGTACTCCGGCGGGCGTAGCGACGGATAGATCCGGCACGCTCTACGTCGCCAACCTCGGCAGTAGCACGGTTACGGAATATCTGGCCGGTCAAAGCTCGCCAAACCTGACGATCAGCAGCGGGCTCAGTGGGCCATACGGTATCGCCGTTGACTCGAAAGGCAACGTTTTCGCCAGCAATCTCAACAACAACACGGTCGTCGGATACGCGGCCGGTCAGACTTCCCCGTTTGAGTCGATCGATTTCAGCAGTCTAGGGCAGCCGGTCGGCATCGGAGTTGACGGCTTAGACAACGTCTGGGTCGCGTGCGATTCGACCAATGCCGTCTTCGAGATCCCGGCCGGCTCCTCGACGCCGCAGAACGCGAACCTCAGCAGCCTCGCCGGACCGATTGGAATCTCGTTCGGGAAGAAGGACGTGTTCTACGTCTCCAACTTCAGCACTTCGAACGTCGAAATCTATCAGTACGGAAGCACGAGTCCCTCGGGAACTATCACCAGCGGCATCAGCGGCCCGACGCTCAATGGCTTCGCACGCGAGGGCCATTTCTGGCAGTCGAATCAAAACGTCAACGCCGTCGGCTATAGGACAGCGCAAACGACGCCGTATTCAACGATTACAGGCCTTGGCGATCCTTTGGGCATCGCGCTGTGGCCGGCAATTAA
>DASRSZ010000006.1:0-1838 GCA_035656195.1 Candidatus Cybelea sp. | reverse complement strand
CCGATACCGGCGACGACGAGGACAACCTGGTCGTCTGCATCATCACCAAGAAGCACTCGCCGAAAGCGCGCTGCATCGCACGGGTGAACAACCCGAAGAACAAGCTGATCTTCGAGTCGCTCGACTCCGACCGCCCGGTGACCGTAATCTCTTCCACCGAGCTGATTCTCGGGATGATCGACGACCGCGTCAACGCGACCGATCTCGAGCCGCTGGCGAAAGTCGGCCGCGGCGATCTGGAGCTGGTGCAGCTGCGGATCGCCGACGACTCGCCGGCGCGCGGAAAGCGGATCGCCGACGTCGCGCTCCCGCGCGGGAGCGTGATCATCGCGGTCGACCGCGGCGGCGGCGACGTCGTCGTCGCCAACGGCGACACCACGCTGCAGCGCGGCGACGACGTCATCGCGATGATCAAGCGCACCACCCGCAACGACGTCTGTTCCGCCCTGGTCGGCTAACGAATTTTCGTTTCCAGCTTCGTATCGCCCGAGGAAGCCTGCGACTGCGTACGGGATATCGGTCAGCGTACCTATGCCTGTAATACTCGGCCGGTGCCGGCATAGAGCCCCTCGTTATCGGCTCGCCCCGATCTGCTCGAAAATCGGCGATTCTCGAAGGCGAATTCGCAGCGGCGGACCGTCAGTGCACGAGACTGACTCTCGGGCGCTTGGCGTCGTCGTCGTCATCGTCGTCCAATTGGTCGAGGTCCTCGTCGTCCGGCTCCAAAATTCGGCTCCTTCGCAAGCGCGACAGCCGTTCGCGCCCGGCTGCGATCGCTTCAGCGAGCTCGAGGACCCGCGTGTCGCTTCGCAGCTCTCGATCCCACGTAAACCGAAACGCCCAGATCAGAGTTACCGGAACCGCCGCGCTCATGAAGATGAAGTAGGCGTTCCGCAGTAAGATGCCGACCGCGGAGAGGAGCACGACGTGGTCGATGAGCTTGAACCCGGCGCTCAAAATGATGCCAAGAGCGGTAACGACGACGCCTGCCGTGATGCTGCTTCGCTCCGGCCGCGACAATTCACGATTGTCTTCGAGGCACTTGATGATCGCGATATGAGGCCGGCGCGCGATGTCGTGCACCGCGGGTACCTCGACTCGCTCGTACCGGACGCGAAGTTTGAGTTTCCGCAAGTACCGGTCACGGAGATTCAGCCAAAAATCATGGAGCATCAAGGTGCCTCCAATGAGCACCACGCTCAAGACCGAGATACCGAATAGCACCAATCCGCCGAGGCCGAACCACGACGAGACGATCGCCGGGGAGACGATCGCGATCAGCAGGGCAACAGCGCCGGCGACGGCTGCGACCACGCATCCGAGGACGACTCGCGTCAGCGTTTGATCCCGGTGGTCCTTGCGTAGCAGAGCTTTACGTTCATCGTGAAGCCGGGCCAGACGTCTACGGATGGCTTGGAGATCGCCGACCCGCAAGCGGTACTCTTCCATGAGTTCTACGGTACGGGCACCGAATGCCAGCATCATGGCACTCTACCGGAGAGGGGCGATGCCGAAGCCTCGGAAAGACAGGCGCGTGCACGCCGTGGCCGTCGGGCTGCTCGCGCTGATCGCGCTCGAGCACGTCTATTTTCTGTACCTGGAGATGTTCGCCTGGACGAGCCCGCGGACGCTCAAAGCGTTCGGAACCACCGCGGAGTTCGCCGAGCAGTCGAAGACGCTGGCCGCAAACCAAGGCCTGTACAACGGGTTCCTCGCGGCCGGATTGATATGGGCGATTCTCGCTCCGCCGGAATTGCAGCGTCCCGTGGCGGTGTTCTTCGCGTCCTGCGTGCTCATCGCCGGAGTGTACGGCGGCCTCACGGTGACGCGGCGAATCT
>DASRSZ010000005.1:0-4047 GCA_035656195.1 Candidatus Cybelea sp. | reverse complement strand
GCCGGGCTCGTTCGCGCTCGACGGCGAGCTGGTCGCGGTCCGCAACGGGCGCGTCCTCCCGTTCCGGTATCTCCAAGCACGGCTCCAGCGCAAAGAGGTTTCTGACGAGCTGCTGCGCGAGGTCCCGGTGCGCTACGTCGCGTTCGACGCGCTCGCGCAGAACGACGAGTTCCTGCTCGACGTCCCGCTCGCCGAACGCCGGACGCGGCTCGCCGAGCTGCTGGCGAATGCCGGCGACGCGCTCGAGCCGGCGCCGTGGACCGCGCTCGAAGCCGGTGCAAGCGCGGAAACGATCCACGAACGCTTCGAACAGTCCCGCGTGCGCGGCAACGAGGGACTCGTCTTCAAGCGCACCGATTCGCCGTACACCCCGGGCCGCCGCGGTAAATCATGGCTGAAGCTGAAACGCGAGCTGGCGACGCTCGACTGCGTCGTCGTCGCCGTCGAGCGCGGGCACGGCCGCCGCGTGAACGTGCTCTCCGACTACACCTTCGCCGTCCGCAACGGCGACGAGCTCGCCGTCATCGGCAAAGCCTACAGCGGCCTCACCGACGTCGAGATCGCCGAGATGACCGAATGGTTCGAAGCCCACCGCCTCCCGCCGAACGAAGCGCGCGCGGCATACGAACGCCTCGACCTAAAACGACGCGAGATCGTCGTCGAACCGAAGATCGTAGTGGAGATCGCCTTCGACATCATCCAAAAGAGCGATCTCCACGCAAGCGGCTATTCGCTGCGCTTCCCGCGCATCGTCCGCCTCCGCCCCGACAAACGGCCCGAGGACGCGGACACGCTGGAACGCGTCGCGGAAATCTATACCGACATGCTGACCCGCGAGGGGATGACGGGTACGAGCTAGCGCTCTGGAGTCTAGCCGTAACGACGCAGATATAAGCTTCGCAGAACGGGATCATCGACGCGTGGATAGTTCCTTCGATCGTCGGCGGCTAACTCAACCGCTACGTCCAAAGGGACTTTGGCATTCTGCGCCAAGTCCGCGTCGTCTACAGCTCGCTGAATGTTGAACTCGGCTCGGCGTGCCGCCTTGACGATGATGATCGAAGCCGCAAGAACCTCGGGCTCGACCGGGAGAAGCTGCGCGTGAAGGTGGTTCCAATGAAACCGATCGAGCTGCACGAGCTGCAAACGCTGTCCCCAGGCCGCCAGAAATCCAAGGGCGGCGTCAACGTAAGCGCGCCTCGACGTGATGTCGCCGCGCGCAATATCGCCCACATGCTCTGCAAGGGCATGGTAAAAGCCCATGGGAATCTGCGCGCTACCGATTAGCGCACCTTCCATGCCACGTGACGAATTAATGATAGACCGAGCTTGCTGCGCATACGCGCGGTCACGCACGAGCATATCCGCCGCGACTAGCATCGTCGGCGCAGCATCCGTAGGCGACAGCTCCGGAATCGTTTTTCGCGCCATGAGATCGCCCCAGTACTCCTCCTCCAACGGGGTGTCCGCGGCGCAAATCGCCAGGATCGCTCCATATGACATCCCCAAGTCGCGATAGGCATGTGCGGCAGCCCAGTATACGATCTTCGCCGGTTCTGTATCAATGAGAGCGTAGTAGGACGCACCGATGCAGAACGCGCTCGCCGCAACGATCCGTGTTTGCTCGATTCTGGTTCGCATCTGCCGCTTCTCGGCAGAAGACAAGGAGCGCGTTTCCGCACTACCTGAATCGAGCTCGGCTGCCAGATCTTCGGCGCGCGCTCGGCTCGCTTCACCGTAACCCGTATAGGCCAATGCAAGGCGTGTTGTCGCGGCAGAGTCAATATTGAGAGCTTCGGTATGGCTCGACATGGCTAATCGAGCGTACCGCGGATATTGTTAAATTGCTCGGGCGGCGCGAAACCGTCGTTCATCTGGACGTCAATGGGCGTTGGCCTTTGACCGTTCGATAGGTCTTGAAGCGCGCGCGCCCCGTCATACTTTTCGTATTTTTCCAAATTGACGGAGGGAATGATGATTTTAGCTGCTATCTCGCCCTCGAGTTGATACCGCTGAAAGCTAGTAAAGATGTTTAACTCACGAACTTCTTCGGCGAATTGCGACAACTCGATAGATTTCTTTCCTAGAGTACAGACGTATCCGAAGTAAACGTAACCCACCGCTGTCAGATCCTGCGTTGCGAATTGCAGTGCGGTCATGAAAGGGGGGTAGACGCGATTTACTTGCAGCATTGCGTCGCGTTCAACGGCTCCGGCCGTCGTCGAGATGAACGGAGTGTGATCGCAAAAGGGGTCATTCTGGAACAGCGGGTCGGGGTCGGCGTAATGGCTCAAGTGCCGATATAGATTCCGCTCCGTCAAACGTTCTTTCGTCTCAGCTGGCGTTATCGTGTGTACACGTTGCCACCACCGACACAAGATGCCCTGTTCGCGCAACGTAAACATGGCGAAATCGTCATCGATTCCTGAGATGCCCTTGAGGATACGCTGAAAAAACATTCCGTGAGCCTGACGGACGTACCGATCTTGGCGGCTTTGGTTCGGACGTTCACCACTCCTTGCCGTCGTTCATTTTCTAAACTCTTGCTAGCCGGTGAGCCTCGCTAGCCAGCCGGTGAGCCGTCGCTCGCTAGCCCGCCGGGTAGACCGCGCCTACGCCGATAACAACCGGATCGCATCTTTGACGAAAGCGAGGTATCGGTATCGTGGGTGTAAATTGGGGCGAGCTGTTTGCGACGCTCGGTAGTACCGCAGTCATCGTCGCTGCCCTTGCGTTCGTCGCGAGAACCCTCATCGGCCACTTGTTCAGTCGCGATCTCGAGACCCAGAAGGCGGAACTGACGAAGCGGGGCGAGCTCGAAATCGCGGCCGCGAAGGCAAGCGCGGAGTCTGCATTGCAGCAGGAGCGGGCCCGATTCGACGAAGCGTTGCAAGCACAAAAAGCGCAGTATGAACGGCAAACGGCTTCGATGAACCTAGAACTCGCCTCTCGCGCCGCCAGAGCGGATCGCATCCGTCAGGAGGTCGTCCGTTGGGCGAATCCCATCTTCGGTGCGGTTGACGATCTCGAGCGGAGACTCGGTAATATCCTCAATGACGATGGATATCTCGCCCTGTCGCCGGATGCGTCTGGTCAGATCAACCCTGAATGGTCGATCAGCTACGATTACTTTCTGCCCAGTACTGAGTTCTTGTTTTGCCAGTACTTCTGTTGGGTCCGATTGCTTGAGGAGAAACTTAGCTTCGAGTTTTTCGAGAAGCAAAAAGAGAAGGATGATTTCTTCGAGAAAGTGCGCGCCGTTCGCCATACGTTGACGGCGTTTCCGTTATTAGGACTGGCAGACGTGCCGGGCGCAGGAGATCGCCAAATCTTCGCGCTGCAACAGCGCTCGCTGGGCGAGGTGGTGGCTGTCTCCTCAAACGGCGAATCGCGATGTCTGACCTACTCGGCTTTTGTCGAGAAGCGGTCCGACCCGACCTTCGCGCTCATGTTGCACCCGCTGACGACCTTCATCGATCGGCTGCAGCCCACCGATGCGCGTCGCTGGAGGCGTCTTCAGCTTATGGCCCAAGCGCTTAAGGAACTCCGAACGCACTGCGAAACGCTGCTTCAAGTCGACTCTGATCCCCAATAACTGCCGGAGGTGGCTTCGGGGGCTAGTACTTTCGGCGGGCAGCGTCGCGGTCGCGGCGGATCCGTTCGGCGCGGTCGTAGACGCCGGCGACTCGCGTGCTGTCGCGGCGTGCTGTCCGGCCGCGTAGCCGGACGACCAGCAGCACGACGATCACCGCGACCGCGAGCGCGGCGCAGGCGATCCGGATACGCGGCGCGAGCGGCAAGAGTGCGCCGGCGGCGCAGAGCGTCGCGGCGAGCGCGATCAGGTTCTGGCCGCGGCCGATTTACTCGTCGCCTTCGTGCAGGTGCAGGTGACAGCCGTCCTCGGCGTCGTCGAGGACCTCGCGCGCTTCGCTCCACACGCTCGACGGCAATTCGCCGGCAGGTTCCACCGACCCGGGCTCGGCGAGGAAGTCGACCTCGTCCCAGTCCTCCCAGGTCTCAAGCGGTTCGCCGTCGACCTCGACGGGG
>DASRSZ010000004.1:0-98472 GCA_035656195.1 Candidatus Cybelea sp. | reverse complement strand
AACTCGCAGCAACGAGCCACGTTCAGATATGGTGTTCGGCCATGAACTGGGGCGACCTGGCGGGATTTGGCGATAACAACGGGTCTCTTGTGACCGGGCCGTGTGAGAAGCCTTGTAAGTAAAGTCGTTTTCATGGGATGGCCGGGAGTCGAACCCGGATGCTCCTTCGAGCAACGAATTTTAAGTCCGTCGTGTCTGCCTATTCCACCACCATCCCATACGTTTTCCAGGACCTAGCACGGGGCGCTACTGCCGGTAGTGCTCGACGACATCTTTCTTGCGCATGCGCGCAACGTCGGGATCTTGTCCCGCATCGCGGCGCGCGCGGCGCTGGCGCAGTAAATCCCAATATTGGTCGAGCTGCACCGTGATTTCGTCGAGCCGCGCGAGATCTTCGGTCGTCAGTTTTCTGGTTTCGCCGTGCTCGAGCAAGCGGTGCTCCTCTGAAACCAGTCCTTCGATGTGCTCACGTATCTGCGTGTCGTTCATTCGCGAGGTCCCTTTCGCAGCTCGGCTTCCGTCGGCAAGACCTGGCGTTGCCCGCCGGCGGCATCGCGTTCCTGCAACAGTATTCCCAGAAGCAAATCGGCGGTCGTCGCGACTGCCTCATCGCGGCCGATCGTCTCGAGCGCCGCATCCAGCACGATAATTCCCGCAGGAAGGATGTCGGCGCGCTGTGGCTTCATTCCGACGACGGCTTTGCGCTCGTCGACGTTCATCTTCAGCAATCGCTCCAGCGTGCGCTGAAGGTCCCCGCGTTTCAGGCTGAACGAAGCGATCGGTGTTGGGCGGCCCCGAACGATCGCGGCAGTCGTTGTCGCCGTACCGCCAACTAACGCCACGCGTTCGACCGGAGTGCACTCGGCCAGCGGCTTGAGCGCCGCGCGAGCCACGTCGCCGGCGCGCGAGGCCGTCGCAGCATCTACGGTGCCGTCGCGGCCGGCGAGCGCGGGCATGGCCTCGGTCAGGCGAACCGCGCCGATCTCGCATGAGATGACTTTCTCGGGCGTGACGGAATCTCCAACCGCGCACTCCGTGCTGCCCCCGCCGACGTCGATAACGCCGACGCGCTCGCCACGCAACGTGCCAAGCGCGGTCAGTGCGCCGCGATACGACGCCTCCGCCTCTTCTTCGCCGGACAGAACGCGTAACGGCACGCCTAACACCGCCTGCACTCTTGCAGCGAACTCCTCACCATTTTCGGCTCGCCGCAACGCACTCGTGCCAATCGCGAACAGCCGCACGTAGTGCCCGCGCACGGCGCGCGCGAGTTGCGCAAGAGCATCGAGCGTCCGCTGCATCGGCTCGTCGGCGAGCCTTCCGCGCTCGCCCAATCCCTCGCCGAGCCGCGTGCCAATCGAACGGGCCAGCTCCACGCGCGGTTGTTCCGGCTCGACGTCGGCGAGCAGTGCGCGCGTCGAGTTCGTGCCGATCGAAACGATGGCGTAACGCTTGCTCAGGGGACCCCTAACGCTTTTCGAAAAGCGCGGCGCGGCGCTTCTTGCGCAAAAAATGGCGTTCGGCCGCCGGAAGGCCGTCGGCCGGCTCCCACTCCTCGGTGCTCTTGAGGTACAACGCGATTTGCTCTTCCAGCTCGTCGTCGCGAATCTGTGGCGCGAGCGAGACTGCGCAGCGGCGCCCTTCGCGTCGCACTTCAAATGCCAACCGCTTTCGGCGGGTCAGCGACCGCTGATATTGATCGCGATGGGTCTCGACATCTGAGGCGCTCGCGGTGGCGAGGTCACCATCGTCGAGACGCACGGTTGCGCCGTAGGCGTTGAGGTTGATGACGATTCCGCCCAGCGTGTCGTTCACGGTGCCGAGGAAGACTGCGAAGCTGGCTGGGGCGAGACGAAAATGATAGCCTCGTTTGGTCGAACGAGACGCAACCGATCGTGAATCTCAGGAATCGCGCCTTGCGGATCGCGAAGCCGGCGCAACTCGCGTTGCTGCTCGGCGCGCTGCTTCTTGAGGCCGGTGATATCCGTGCGAATTGACGAGAGTTCGCTCGCCGCGCCGACGTTTTCGCCGATCGCGCGCGCGAACTGCACGGCGACGACGGTAACGATCAGCAGCGCTATCCCGGCGGCGACGATTCGGCCGGCGAGGCGAAGCACCGGGCGGACCCGCCCCTTCAGTGCGCTTTTGCGATCGGTTCTAGACGTTCGGTTTGCCATTCTCCCAATCGCCGGTACTTTCGATATCGTTCGTCCAAGAGTCTTTCCGTTGAGAGCGCTTTCAAACGTGTGAGCGCCGCGTCCACCGCTTGCAACGTGCGCGTCACGACGTCGGCCGCATTCCGGTGAGCGCCGCCGAGCGGCTCGGATACGATCTCATCCACGATACCGAATCGCTGCAAGTCATCGGCCGTCAACTTCAACCGCGCGGCGGCTTCTTCCGCCTTGCCTGCGTCGGACCAAAGGATCGCCGCGCAGCCCTCCGGCGACGCGACCGAATACGTGCTGTGCTCCAACATCAGCACGTGATCCGCGATCGCGAGAGCGAGTGCGCCGCCGGAACCGCCCTCGCCAACTATGCTCGCCACGATCGGAACGTGGGCGGTTGAAAAAACTCGCAGGCAGGTCGCGATCGCTTCGGATTGCGCGTGTTCCTCGGAGCTGATGCCCGGATCGGCCCCCTTTGTGTCGATGAAGGTGACGATCGGCAAGCCCAGGCGAGCCGCAAGCTTGGCGAGCCGGCTCGCTTTGCGATAGCCCTCCGGCGCAGGCATGCCGAAGTTGCGGCGCAAGTTCTCTTTGGTGTCGCGCCCGCGTTGCTGGCCGAGCACCATCACGGGCCGCGATCGTAAAAGTGCAAAGCCTCCCACGATCGACGGATCGTCGCGGTAATGGCGGTCGCCGTGCAACTCGTCGAACCGGTCGAGACGCGAAATGTAATCGAGCGATGTCGGTCGCGCGGGATGGCGCGCCATGTGCACCTTCTCCCAGGGCGAGAGCGAACCGAACAGCTCCGCTAAGATCTCGCGGTACTTCTGTTCGAGTGCCGCAACCTCGGTCGACATATCGAGCGGCTGCGCCGCCGACGCCTCGCGCAGTTCGGCAATCCGCCGCTCCAATTCGGTCAAGCCCTTCTCGCGTTCGACGATGATGTTGTTGCTCACGATGCCTTCGCGTACTCGAACAACCGCACGAGGGTCTCTCTGAGGCTCCGCCGATCGACCACCATGTCGATCGCGCCCTTATCCAACAAGAATTCCGCCGTTTGAAATTGGTCCGGCAAACGCTGGCGAATCGTCTGTTCGATGACGCGCCGGCCCGCGAAGCCGATCATCGCTCGCGATTCGGCCAAAATCACATCGGCTTGAAAAGCAAACGACGCCGAAACGCCCCCCGTCGTCGGATCGGTCAGCACCATCACAAAGAAGTTACCGTCTTCCATGAAGCGCGCAACCGCGGCCGTCGTCTTGGCCATCTGCATGAGGGCGAGCATTCCCTCTTCCATTCGAGCGCCGCCGGAGGCCGCAAAGATTACGCACGGCACTTTTCGCCGGCGCGCCTCCTCGAGCAGCAGCGTGATTCGCTCGCCGGTGACGCGCCCCATCGTGCCGCCGCGAAAGTGAAAGTCCATCACGCCGAGCGCGACCGGGAAACCGCCGATCGTCGCAAACCCGCAGACGACGGATTCCGAGAGGCCGCTACGCTCGCGATCCGCTTTGAGCTTTGCTGGATAGCTCTTCTTGTCGGACCAGCCCAGTGGGTCGCTCGACACGACATCCTGGCCAATCTCGGTAAAATCGCCATCAACAATCCCGTTGATTCGATCGTAGGCCTTCATGCGAAAGTGGTAGCCGCACCGGTTGCAGACATAAAGATTCGCCCCCAAGTCGCGACGATAGAGCACTTCGCCGCACTTCGGGCACTTGCTCCACAACGCGGCGTCCGCACTCGGCTCGTCTTTCCCGCGGCGCGACGGTAGCCACTCCGGTCTCGGCATTAAGCTTTGTGCTCCTTGGCGACTTGCGGAAAGAGCCATGCCGCATAGAGCCGGCTCAACTGCTTGAGATAGTTCAAAATCTCTCGTTCGTTGAGCTTCGATACGCCGGCAACCCGATCGGTAAAGACGTACGGAATCTCGACGGCCCTACCGTAGTGGGCCTTTGCGATGACTTCAAGCCCGATCTTGAAGCCGATCGGGTCGAGCGTAACGCCGGAGAGCGCCTCGCGGCAAACGAGAAAGTATCCGCTGGTCACGTCCTTGACGCGAGTCAGCGGGCGCGCCAGCCAACACGCGACGCGCGATGTAATGATGCGCCGTTTCGGCCAGTTCGCGATGCCGCCGCCGGGAACGTAGCGGCTTCCGACCGCGAGCCCATACTCGCGCGATTCCAACGCTTCGACCATTTTCGGTAGCGCACTGATATCGTGGCTGAAGTCGGCATCCATCGCACCGAGCGCGACCGATTCGCCGCGCGCGGCACCCCAGCCCTCGATGACCGCGCTCGACAAGCCGAGTTTGCCACGGCGATGCAGGCACCGAACCGGCAGATCGCGCGAGAGTCGCTCGACGAGTTCACCCGTGCCGTCGGGAGAATTATCGTCGACGACGATGATTTCGCCGTCCAGCCCGTGTTCTTCAAAGACCGCACCCAACGCGCCGAGCAGCTTTCCGATACCGGAAGCTTCGTTGTAGGTTGGGATGACGATCGAGAACGGAAGGGGCATGCCGAATGGTTGTTTCCTACGACGCGAAGGAGCCAATCACCGCCAATAACGCCATTGCCGCCGTATCGGTGCGCAGAATTCGCCGGCCGAGCCAAAGCACCGCCGCACCGTGCCGGCCGGCAATTTCGGCTTCCTCGTGAGCGAAGCCGCCTTCGGGTCCAACGACGATGAGCACTCGCCCTGCCGGGGGCAATATCGATTGAAGCCGTTCGTGCAATGCGACCGGCTCCGCCATCTCCCAAGCGAACAGCACCGTCGCGTACCGGGCGAAGCGCATCACCAACGCATCGAATTGAAGCGGCGCCAGAATCTCGGGAATGTCGCGCCTTCCGCTCTGTTGGGCCGCGGCGCGCGCTAATCGTTGCCAGCGCGCCAGTTTCTCCGTTCCGACTCTGCGGCCGACGCTGCGCTCGCAGTAGAACGGAAGGAACGCGCTCGCTCCCAGCTCGGTGCATTTCTCAATCACGAACTCCATCCGCCGGCCTTTCGGCATCGCCTGCGCGACGTCGATCGTTAGCGCCGATTGGGTGGGACGAGCATCGGTGATGCTTTCGACCAGCGTAGCACGAACGATGCGGCCGACGCCGTCGATCGAGGCTGAGAACGTTCTGGCGTGCGAGTCGATGATCTCGATGCGATCTCCGGCTTGCAGACGCAAGACGCGCGCGATCTTGTGTGCATCGCCTCCGCCGATCTCGACGACGCTGCCGATCTCTCTGTTCCCTTCGACAAAGAACCGGCGAGCTGCAGCGGTCACTCGGGTCGGAATGCGTCCTTCACACGCTCGAGGAACGTTCGCTCGTCGATCGCATCGCCGCCCGCGTCGGCGTATTCTTCGAGCAACTCTCGCTGGCGCTTGTTCAATTTCGTGGGCACGACCACCATGACGGTCACGTAGTGATCGCCGCGCTGCGAGCCGCGCACGCGCGGCATTCCGTGGCCGCGCAAGCGAAACCGCGTTCCCGACTGCGTTCCCGGGGCGAGCGTGATCTCCACTTCGCCGTCGAGCGATGGAACGTCTATCGTTGCACCGAGTGCCGCTTGCGGAAAGCTTACCGGCACGTCAACGAACGTATCGCGCTCGTGGCGCTTGAAGATCGGATGCGCGGCGATGCTCAAATAGACGTAGAGATCGCCGCTGGCTCCTCCGCGAGTTCCGGCCTCGCCGTGGCCGGCAATGCGAATCCGTGAACCATCGTCGACGCCTGCGGGAACGTTGACGGTCAACCGCGATTCGGACTCATGCCGTCCGCGGCCGGCGCAGTGTTCGCACGGCTGCGCGATCACGTGGCCCTCGCCGCCGCAACGCGTGCAGGGTGACTGCGTCACGATCTGACCGAGCGGCGTGTGGCGCACCGTTCGAGCCATTCCGCTTCCCCCACAACGCTCGCACGCCGCGATCAGCGTACCCGGTCGCGCGCCGCTGCCCTTGCAAACATCGCACTGCGCCAGCCGATCAAAGACGATCTCCTTGGTCGTTCCGGCGAACGCTTCTTCGAGCGAGATCTCGAGGTCGAATCGCAAATCGGCGCCGCGTTCGGGGCCGGCGCGACGCGCCGCGGCTCCGCGTCCGGTACCGAAAAACATGTCGAAAATATCGCCGAACGATCCGGCGCCGAATCCGAAATCGGCCGCCCCAGCCGACGCGCCGTTGCCGGCGACGCCGAAACGATCGTACTGAGTGCGCTTACTCGGATCCGAAAGCACTTCGTACGCTTCGTTGATCTCTTTGAAGTGATGCTCAGCTTTCGACTTATCGTGCGCAACGTCGGGGTGATGTTGGCGCGCGAGCCGGCGATAAGCTCGCTTGATCTCGTCCCCCGTTGCATCGCGACCGACGCCGAGGATGTCGTAGTAGTCCCTGGTCGGCATGTTACGCGTCTGGTATGTGTTCGACGTCCGAGAGCCGCTGGCTCAAGCTTTCCGCGGTACCCGAGGCCAGCGCCAGCAAGCGTGCGTACGGCATCCGCCTCGGTCCGAGGATCGAAAGCATCCCCAACGCGTGCGTTCCGAAACGATAGGGCACCGTAACGACGGAAAGATCGGCGAGCTCTTCGTTGCCGAGCTCGTGCCCGATCTTGACGCTCGCCGTCTCCTCATTCCTGGCGTCCGCAACGATTTGGTAGAGCGTTTTCTGCTCCTCAACGATGCGCAAGATCGAACGCAACTTGCGCAGATCTTGAAACTCCGGCTGATCGAGCAGGTTCTGCGCGCCGGCGGCGGCGATGGTCGGCTGTTCGTTCGACCGCGCCGAGAGAGACGCCGTCAAGACGGCGTTGCGCAGGTCGTCGGAAGCGCCGGTCTCGCGCGCAGCCTGCGTAATCTCGCTCTCGCTGATTTCGCGCAACAGGTGATTCGATAGCCGCGTGTTGAGCGCGTTGGAGAACCGGGTTAGATCGTCGGGTTGCACTTCAGCGCCCAGCTCGAACAAGCTCTGCGCGGCGACGCCCAGCGAGGTCACGACGATCGCGACGCCCGTGTGCGGGGAGAGCCAGATCAGCTGAATGTGCTTGAAGCGCTGCGCCTCTTGCTGGGGCTTCGTCACGAACGCCAAATTATTTGAGAGCCGGCCGAGCAGGCGCGTCGTGTTGTCGATGATCTCGTCGAGCTCGCGCGTCGCATCGCAGAGTTCGTCGTGGATGCGGCGGCACTCGTCTTCGGTCAGCTCTTCAGGCTGCATCAGCCGATCGACGTACGTGCGGTAGCCGGCATCGGAGGGTATCCGGCCGGCCGAGGTATGCGGCTGCACGAGGTAACCTCCGGCCTCCAGCTCTGCCATCTCATTGCGGACGGTTGCCGAGCTGATGCCGAGGTTGTATTTCTGGGTCAGGGCGTGGGAGCCGACTGGCTCGGCCGTCGCGACGTACTCGTAGACGACCGTGGCCAGGATGTAGGACTTGCGCTTGCCAAGACCGGTGCTGTCGATCACGCTCCTACTGTAGCACTCCCGCTGCGGGAGTGCTAGCTGAAGGGGGATTACCTTCCGCCCGCTCGATTGCTTCGTTGAGTTCTTCCCAATTCAAACCGCCGACCGAGACGTAGCTCACATTCCCGGCCGGGTCGAGGACGAGCGTCACCGGAATCTTCGCGATCGAGTAGGTGCGGGAGATCGCTCCGCTGAGATCCTCGACTAGCGGCAGCCCAATTCCCCAGTGGCGCAGGTAGCTCGCGGCGACGTCCGGCGGCTCGTCGGAAACGGTTACGATCGCGATCCGGTCGCCGAACGTCTGGCGCGCGCGCACGAAGTCCTTGAGTTCCGCCGTGCATGCGTGGCACCAACTCGCCCAAAAGTTGATGACGACGACTCTCCCGCGGAGATCGAACAGATAATGGGTGTCGTGCGGCGTGGGAATCGCAAAGTTCGGCGGCGGCGCGTAGTAGCGGATCGTTGCGAGCCCCGTCGCCGGCCCGGCTGCGGTCAACGCCGCGAGCATCAGTGCGGCCAACATCTTCCAGTGCACTATGACTTCGGCAGGCATGACCGCGCGGCCTAGTTAACTCGCTCGCCCTATGACGAGCCATGCCATCGAAGCGCTCTTCGAAGAGACCCGGCGCTTCCCGCCGCCGGCTGAATTCTCCGCGCAAGCAAATGCCACCGCGGAGATCTACGCCGACGCCGAGCGCGATTACGTTGCGTTCTGGGCGCGATGGGCGCGCGAGCTCGAATGGATGAAACCGTTCATCCAAACGCTCGAGTGGAATGAGCCGTTCGCGCAGTGGTTCAGTGACGGCGAGCTCAACGTCTCGGTTAACTGTCTCGACCGTCACGTCCGCGCGGGGCGCGGCCAGAAGATCGCCTACTACTTCGAAGGTGAGCCGGGTGATCGCCATACAGTCACCTATCGCGAGCTCCTCGACGACGTCAACCGATTCGCCAACGGGCTGCGCAGCCTTGGAATTCGCCGCGGCGATCGTGTCGCGGTCTATATGCCGATGATCCCCGAACTACCGGTGGCGATGCTGGCATGCGCGCGCATCGGCGCGGCCCATTCGGTTATCTTTGGTGGTTTTTCGCCCGAATCGATCGTCGACCGCGTCAACGATGCGCAGTGCGTCGCGTTGATCACCGCCGACTTCGGGTGGCGGCGCGGCGGCAAAGTGCCGCTCAAACGCAATTGCGACATCGCGATGGAACGCACGCCGTCGATCAAGCATTGCATCGTCGCGCGCCGGATCGGCGACGAGGTTTTCATGCGAAAAGGCCGCGACATCTGGTGGAGCGAGCTGGTTGCCGGCGCCCCGACCGAGTGCGAACCCGAGGCGATGAACGCCGAAGATTTACTCTTCCTTCTTTACACCAGCGGCACGACGGCCATGCCGAAGGGCATCAAGCATACGACGGCGGGTTATCTGACCCAGGCGGCGATGACTCACAAGCTCGTCTTCGATCTGAAGGAAGACCGCGACATCTATTGGTGCACGGCCGACATCGGATGGGTCACCGGACATTCGTACATCGTCTACGGGCCGCTCGCAAACTGCGCCACCAGCGTCATCTACGAAGGCACGCCCGATTTCCCCGACAAGGACCGGTTTTGGGAGATCGTCGAGCGGTATCGCGTCACGATACTCTACACCGCGCCGACCGCAATCCGGACGTTTATGAAGTGGGGCACCGAATATCCGGCGCGTCACGATCTTTCGTCGCTGCGACTGCTCGGCACCGTCGGCGAACCGATCAATCCCGAAGCCTGGATCTGGTACCGGGAATGGATCGGCGGCAATCGCGTACCGGTCGTCGACACCTGGTGGCAGACCGAGACCGGCGGGATCATGATCTCGCCGTTGCCGGGTGTGACGACGCTCCTTCCGGGCAGCGCGACGCGACCGTTGCCCGGCATCTTCGCTGATATCGTCAACGATCGCGGCGAATCGGTGCCGTTGGGCGGCGGCGGTTACGTCGTGCTGACTCGCCCGTGGCCCGGGATGCTGCGCGGAATCTGGGGCGACGACGAACGCTACGTGCAGACGTACTGGTCGAAGTTTCCGCACGTTTACTTTGCCGGCGACGGTGCGCGCCGCGACGCCGACGGCAACTACTGGTTTATGGGCCGCATCGACGACGTCATGAACGTCAGCGGTCATCGCATCTCCACGACCGAGGTCGAGAGCGCGCTCGTCGATCATCCTTCCGTGGCCGAAGCCGCGGTCTGCGGGAAGCTCGACGAGATGACGGGCCAGGCGATCTACGCGTTCGTTTCGCTCAAAGGCGGAAGCACCGGATCGCCGGACTTCGCTGACGAGTTACGCGATCACGTCGCCGCGCGATTGGGAAAGTTCACGCGCCCGAAGTACATCACGTTCACACAAGAGCTTCCCAAGACGCGCAGCGGCAAGATCATGCGCCGTTTGCTGCGCGACATCGCCGAGGGTCGCACGCTCGGCGACACGACGACGCTCGCCGATTCTTCGATCGTCAAAGAGCTTCAAGAGCGCGCGCAAGTTGAGGTCACGCAGGAGGAGTAGCGGCGGGTTAACCGCCGGCAAAAAATGGCTCGAGTTCTTCGAGATGCTCGATCCGGGTCGCCGGCGGGAGCGTCGATAGAATCATCGCGCCATACCGCGTTGAGGCGGCGCGGCCGTCGAGCAGTGCGACCAAGCCGCGATCGCTTCGGCTGCGGATGAGCCGGCCGAATCCCTGCTTCAGCCGCACCGTCGCCGCGGGAATCATGTAATGCTCGAAACCATCCAACCCGCGCGCTTCGAGCGCGCGAACGCGCGCCATCACGAGCGGATCGCTCGGTGATGGAAACGGCAGGCGGTCGATAATAACGCACGAGAGCGCATCGCCGACGACGTCGATGCCTTCCCAGAACGTGGCCGTTGCGAACAACACCGCGCCCGGCGTTTGGCGGAACCATTCCAGCAAGTGCAGCCGCGGCAACTCGCCTTGCAGCCGCATCGGGAACGCCAGCCGCTCGCGCACGATCGCATAGATCTCGCGCAGCCGCGCGTACGATGTAAAGAGCACGAAGGCCCGTCCCCGCGAGCGATCGAGACACTCCTCGACGAGCGGCGCCGCGCGCCGCGCAAACTCCGACGATTTCGGATTGACGTGGGCCGGCGCGATGAAAAGCCTGGCTTGGCGCGCGTAATCGAACGGCGACGGCGCGATCAGCTCCTGTGCGTCGTCGATCCCGAGCGTTCGCCGCACAAATGCGAACGATCGATCGGTTGAGAGCGTCGCGCTCGTGAGAACGACGCTTTGTGTGCGCGCAAACAGCGTCGCGCGCAGAAATTCGGCAACCTCGTACGGCGCGCAGTTCACGCAGTATCGGCCCGCGGCATCACTGCGCTCGACCCACACGATCGCTTCGGGAACTCCGGCTTCGATGCGGTCGATCACCGATTCGTGCGCCATAACCGCGCGCAACGCCAAATCGCGACGCCGCTCCGCTTCCGCATCGTTGTCAACCCGTTTCTTGAGCGCGCCGAGTGAGTTCGCAAAAAGCCAATTCTCCAACCGGTAGAGCGCCACGCGCAACGCTTCGAGCGGCGGCCAGGCGTCCTCGTTCGCCGCGACGGGATAGCGATCGCCCGGAATGCGCGCCAGCGACGATTCGAGCCAGCGCACGGCGGTGTCGAACTCAGCGTCGAACGATTGCGGCAAGTCGTACGTGCGATGGAGCCGGCGCAACATGCGGCCGATCGTCGCGCCGGAGAGCACCGCCGTCAGCGCGTCGGTTGCCCAGCGCTCGCATTGATGCGCCTCATCGAGGACGGCGACGTCGTAGTCGGGCAACAAGCCGCCGCCCATCGCCAGATCTAGGAAAAAGAGCGCGTGATTGACGACGACGAGATCGGCGTACTTCGCCTCGTCGCGCTTGCGAAAAAAGAAGCAATCGCGAAAGTGCGAGCAGAATTCGCCGACGCATTCGTCGGCGTCCGCGTCGAGCTGTTCCCACTCGTGCGCCGGCGGCACGAAACCGAGCTCAGCGCGATCCCCGCTTTGCGTGCTCGCGCCCCATTCCCAGATCTGCTGCATCGAACGCGACGGCGCCACCAACCGGTCGGCGCGCATGTGCTCGACTTTCAGCCGGCAAAGATAGTGACCACGCCCCTTGAGGAGCGTCACGCGCACGGGGGTCCCGAGCGCCGCTTCCACGAGCGGTATGTCTTTGTACACGAGCTGCTCTTGCAGCGCAATCGTGCCGGTTGAGAGCACGACTTTCTTCCCGCTGCGAAACGCCGGGACGAGATAGGCGAGCGATTTTCCAACGCCGGTGCCGGCCTCGACGATCGTGTGCACGCCTTCCAGGATGCCGCGCTCGACGAGCTGCGCCATCTGCACTTGTCCGGGACGCGGCTCGTACCCGGCCAACGTTCGCGCAAATGGGCCGTCGGATCCGAAAACGCTCTCGAGACTCGCCGTCACGGCAATCGTTGCTGTCGACCGATCGGGGATTCGTACTCCGTTTCCAGCTCGCGGCCGGTCTGCGCATCCACGACGACCGGCGCGACCCGCCGGCGCGGAAAGTAGATCGCATATGTCAGCACAAAGCCCGCCAATAAGCCGGCGACGTGCGCCTGCCACGAGATCTGCGGCACCGTAAACGTGATGATCAAATTCAAAACGAGGATGCCGATGTTGGCGCGCACCAGCTCCATGCCGGGCTTCCCGAGCTTGAACCCGATCGCGAAGAGCGCTCCGAACAGCCCGAAGATCGCGCCGCTCGCGCCGACCGTTGCAGTTCCGGGATCGCTGAAATAGACGACGCCCAGCCCGGAGGCGGTCAGTGAAACCATGTACACCAGGAGCATCCGCCACGGTCCCAGCGCAAACTCAATGAAGCGGCCAAGGAACCAGAGCGACATCATGTTGACGCCGATGTGAATCAATCCGGCGTGCAAGAATGCGCCAGAAAGAATGCGCCACCATTGGCCGTCTTGCAAGACCGCCGCCGGATAGAGTGCGCCCTCGCTGAGCACGCGCTGCATTCCGCCGCCGCCGCCGCCGAAGCCGGTCAACATCGAAGGGCCACCGACCTTGATCTCCCAGAGATATCCGATGAGATTGAGAACGATCAAAAAGCGAGTGATCACGCGATCATGACCGTGCGCGCAAGCTCGAGCGAGATGGCGTGGCGCTCGCCGTGAACCTCGATCGTTACGGGTCCGCCCAATGGCGCCTTTTCAACCACGCGAAGCGACGCGCCGGGACGCAATCCGACCTGTTCGAGATAGCGCAGCATTTCGGGCATCTGCTCGGTCACGCCGGAAACCGTTACTCGCTTTCCCGGCTCAACGTGCGCGAGCGGAACTCCCGAGCGCACCGGCTCGGTGAGGTCCTTGGGCGGAATCGGATGGCCGTGCGGACAGGTTTGCGGATTTCCGAGCGCCGCAAGGAGCCGTTCCTCGACGCGGTCGGTGATCGCGTGCTCGAGAATGCAGGCCTCGGCGTACACCTCGTCCCACGGCATGCCGAGCACGTCGGTGAGCAGCCGCTCCGCCAGGCGGTTGCGCCGCACGACGCCGACGGCGACTTCAAGCCCTTTTCGCGTGAGTTTGATGTCGCCGCGTACTTCGTGCTCGACGTAACCGTCGTGGACGAGCTTCTTCAGCATGCCGGAGACCGACGCCGGCGCGACGCCCAGCTCGGTCGCCAACGCCGATGTCGTCACGCCCGGGCCCTCGCGCTCGAGGCGATAGATGGCCTTCATGTACATTTCGAACGATTCCGCGAAGTGCGAATGCGAGTGACCCGGCATCCTACCTTCTAACTTCGCGGTCGCACTTGGAGTTCCGCAATCGCCGCTGCGAGCTGCGCCTCCATCGCCTGCTTTGCTTCGGCTCCGGCGAACGACGCGTGAACGGCATTGCGGACGTAGCGCTCAAGCGCCGCCGCTCCGGCCACCTGCTCGACCAGCGCGTACTCGCGTTGGATCGACGTGCGGAAAATCGCCGGATCGTCGCTATCGATCGTGACGATGCAGCCATGCTCGTCAAAGTCGACGTATGGATGCGGATGGTCGGGCAGCGCCGCACCGGTCAGGCGATTCGAGGTTGGGCAGATTTCGAGCGGAATGCGGCGCGTGGCGAGCAGCTCAGCCGTGTTCGGGTCTTCGAGCGCATGGATTCCGTGGCCGATGCGCTCCGCATGCAGCAACTCGATCGCATCCCGGACGCTCTGCGGGCCGGCAGCTTCGCCCGCGTGTGCGACGCAATGCAGCCCTTGCGCGCGTGCGTACGCGAAGGCACTGACGAAGAGTTCGGCCGGAAATCGCACTTCGTCGCCGCCGAGCGAGACGCCGATCACGTCGAGGTCGGTCATGCCCGCCATCGCCCGCGCCGTTTCCATCGCGCTTTCTGCGCCGAAGTTTCGAGTGAGGTCCGGCAAGAGTTTGAACGTCGCGCGGGGCTGCGCCGCGCGCAGCTCGGTGACGATCGCTTCCATCGTTCTGCGAACGTCGAGCCCGGGATTGAAGAACGTCCACACCGACGGTGAAACGAACAGCTCGCCGTAAATGACATTTTGCGCCAGCGCATCTTCCACAAACTCACGCGCCAGCCGTGCATAATCCGGCGGATCCTGCAGCGAGCGGCTGACCGCCGCAAAGATCAGCAGAAACTCTTCGAAATCCTTGAAGCGATACGGGTCGGCGGGATCGACGGGCTCCGCCGGCTCATCGATAAACGCTGCGGCGCCCCGCGCCCCTGCGAGATGGTAGCGCAGCGGCACGTCGTGCTTTGCCGCCAACTCGACGAACGTCGACGCGCGCAAGCTTCCTTCCAAGTGACAGTGGAGGTGGATTTTTGGAACGCGCTCTGCGAGCGTGCCGATCGCCATGCGGTTGCTTTCGCAGCGGCAGGGGTGAAACCCGCGCCGTCGTAGTCTAGTTTGTCTTGTCGCGGGGTGGAGCAGTCCGGTAGCTCGTCGGGCTCATAACCCGAAGGACGGTGGTTCAAATCCACCCCCCGCAACCAATTCGCAGTATCACCCTGAGCGATGTCATGCCGAGCGAAGCCGCTTTGGCGGCGGAGTCGTATCTCAGCGAATCGCGGCCGCTTCCAGGAGTTTGCCAGCAGCGCGGAGTTCGACCCGATCGAAGGGCGTTGAGCTAGGCGAGAATAGCTCGCTGGTTTGGCTCTTCGGCTGAGTCGTTCCGAGATCGGTCGCTTGACCGTTGCGCAGACCGTAGACTTCGTAACGATAATTGCCCGCGATAACGATGTAGTACCAGGAACGGTCGCGCGCATAGATTACCTTTGCCGGCGGACCAGCGCCGCTAAATTGCGCGTGGGCAAAATGGCTGCGCACCATCGCAAGCGTTGCCAGGTTCGGCTGCATGGCGCCGTGCGGAAGGATGAAGCCGATGATGAATGCCGCAGCTGCAGCCACGGCAAGCCACCGGCTCGCCACGCCTCGGCGCTCGAATGGCAGCAAGCTGCTCCCACGCGCGGCAGCCGATGGCGCGACATTCACGCGCTCTAGCTCCAGCACGGTTTCTTCAGCTTCACCAACGCGGCGCAGGCAGTCTGGGCAGCGCGCAATATGCGCCTCGACGGCGGCGCTTTCTTCTGTGGTGAGCACGCCCGCGGCGTAGAGTTCGGCGGCCTCGCCGATATGCGCGTCCGCGTTCACGCCGTTTCTCCGAGCACAAGCGAGCGGCGCAGCGCACGGAGCGCCGCGCTGAGCCGGCCTTTGACGGTCCCGATTGGGATGGCAAGCTCGGCAGCGACCTCGGCCAGCGTCATCCCTCGATAATAAGCCAGCTGCACGACGTCGGCTTGGCCAGCGGTAAGTTGCGCAACTGCGCGCGCGACGCGTTCCTTTTCAATCGGATCTTCTTCCATCACATAATCGTCGGGCGCGTCCAGCTTCTGCGCCGTCTGCTGCCGCCGACTGCTCGCCCGAAGCTGCGTCAGTGCCGCATTGCGCGCGCACGTCACGAGAAACGCTTCCAGACTCCCGCGCGTGGTCGAATACGAACCACGGCGCCGCCACAAATGTTCGAACACGTCGTGCACGCACTCACGCGCTGCCTCCACATCGCGTAAGATTCGGAGCGCTGTCGCTTGCATGCGTGGACCAAAGGAACGATACGCCATCTCGTACGCGATCGCGTCGCGACGAGCGAATCCATCCGCGAGGGCATCATCGGGCAAGTTAAACGTCTGCCAGCGCGCGATCCTCGAGTCGAAGATTGTCGTCATCGATGTGCACCGTACGGTATCCGATGGCCCGGAGCAGCTCGGCATGAGGAAGCGTCACCGGGCCGGGTTTCGGCGCGCCCCCGGGTTTTGGCTGCGGGTACGCCGTCGCGTCGGCGCTGGCGAAGCGGATGTTCCCCTCTTGATGCGTGACGATTTGATGGATGTGCCCGTTGAGAACCGTGACGCGCTCGAAGCGCTGCAAGAGCGCCAGAGCCTTCGTCCCGTCTTCGGTCGTCCATCCCCACTGGGGGTAAAGCGCGTAAAGGGGAACGTGGGTGAAAACGACCACGGGCGTCGTCGAGCTTATGCCGGCAAGGTCTTTCTCGAGCCAGGCGAGCTGTTCGCTGCCGAGCAACCCCATTTTCTCGAAGTTGAAGACGTTCAGGACAACGACGTAATGCACGCCTCTCGCATCCCATGAGGCCCATCCGCCGGCGGTCGAGTGCGGAATCCTGAAGTTTGCGAGATACGGCTTGAAGTCGTTACCCAGCACGTCGTGTTCGCCGGGCAACGCGATCAGCGGAGCCCGCAACTCCGACAAAATTGCGCGGGCATCGTCGAACTGCTGCGGCGTCGAGAGGTGCGTGATGTCGCCGGTATGCACCACAAACGAGGGCGGCGACGGCATCGCATTAATCGCGTCGACCGCCATTTTAAGCGTCTGCGCGACGTCGGGATTGGCGGGCTGGTGAAACCCGATGTGGCTGTCGCTGATTTGCACGAACTCCACCGAGTCGTTCGAGCCTGCCGCCACCGCGCGTCCGACCAAAAGCCCGCCGGCACCGAGCGTGTAGGCGATGCCCGCTCCCGTCCAGGCAACGTGCTCCAGGAACGATCCTCGTCTCATGAACGCACCGCTGTCACGACGATCGTGCCTTTCATGAACGGGTGCAGCTCGCAGAAGTACGAATAGGTGCCCGGCTTACTAAAAGCGTGCCGCCAAACGCCGTTCGTATCGAGGCCCTTCGAATCGAAGGTGCCGTCGGTGGCCGTCACCGTGTGGGCGTCATCGTCATCGTTGGTAAACGTGACAGTCTGGCCGACATTGACGCTCAGGTTACGAGGTATAAACGCGTCATTCTTGATGTGAACTGCCGGAGTTGCCGAGTACGCTGCTGCCGGCGCGACCAGCAGCGGCGCGAGAACGAGGAACAGAAAGCGTTTCATATCCACTGTACGCCGGCCGGCCCGAAGCGGTTGGGGTCCCGTGCTCGAGGTTTTCGATCGAGGCCCACGTCGGATGGCCGGGCGGGCTGCGCCGGCGAGCCACCTCGGGCGACATGTCGGTGGCTTCTTCTCGATAGTTCGCGGCGTCGGCGAAGCGACGCTTCTGACCTGCCAAGCGGCTCAGCCACGTCATCGTTGCAACCGAAAGCGGGTCGAGCTGAGCTGCCAGCCTCAGTTGCTGCCATCCTTCGCGGACGTTATTCTGTCGAGCCAACGCTATGCCGTACCATTCGTGTGCCGCAGCGTACGATGGATCGAGCGCAATCGCGCGGCGAAGGTCGGCCGTTGCTGCCGCGCTTTGACCTTGGTGAAGCGCGACGAGTCCTAATGTCGCGTGTGCCGGCGCCGATAGCGGATCTAGTGAAACTGCTTTCACCGCGAATGCGTGTGCCCGCGCAAAATAAACGCTCGGCCGATGCGTTCCGTAGCAATAGTCGCCAATGGTCACGTTCGCGTCGGCCATGCCGACGTAGCCGAGCGGACTCTCCGGATCGCGGTCGATCACCCGCGCGAAGTACGCCACGCTCTTTTGCACGCCGGCAGCACTCCGTAAGTTCCAGTAGTAGCGGCCGAGCGCATAGAAGCGGGCTCCCTCAGCGGACAACGCGGGCGGCTCGGCGCGCTGACGAAAACTGCCGGCGCTCAACGCCAGCACCGCCGGGATCGTTGCGATCGCGAAGAGCGCAATCGCGATCCAAGCCGGTCTCAGGCGCCGGCGCGCCGGTCGCAGAATCGCGGTGTGTTCGGGCGCACGAAGGGCTGCAACGGTGAGGCGATAGCCGTAGCCTGGAATCGTTTCGATCGGTTCCGTGCCCCCATACTCGCGGAACGTTTTGCGGAGAACGTAGACGTTTTGCGCCAGATTGCTCTCCTCGACGAAGCTGTGCGGCCAGACGCGCTCCATCAGGTCTTCTTTTGAGACCGGTCCACCAGCCTCAACGAGCCCGAGCAGCGTTTCGACGACCTTCCGGCCGATGGGAACGGCTTTACCGCGGCACGTCAAGGCGAGGCGCTCCGCGCGTAAGTGAAAGGGACCTACTTCGTAGATGCTCATCCGCGCTCTCCGGTCAAAAGATTTTGATGCACTTTTTCAAGACATCGCCTCACGGCAACTGCATGATATGGACATGATACAGCGCCTACCCTTATGTTTCGCCGTGGCGGCGACGATCTTGCTTGCTTGTTTGCCGGCGTCGGCGCAGGCGTCGGATGTGGCCGCCGTTCGCGACGCAATCGCTTCGCGAAATTTTTTGTTGGGTACGTGGCACTGCACCTTCACCGTCGGGACGGAAGGCGGCGAGTACACGACGACATGGTCGAGCATTCTCGAAGGTATGGGATTGAAGCAGACCTACGACCAGCCGAAACAGCCTCGAGCCGGGCAGTTCAAGGCAGAGTATCTCATCGGGTACGATGCAGTTCTGCAGAAATGGATGCGGTTTGGGTTGATGACGACCGGTCAATATTTCACCATTCGCATGACCGACACGGGCAACGGCGGTTGGGGCTGGAGATACGCAGGCTTCTTCAGCGGCAAACAGACCGGGGCAACCGGCTATGATGCGCGGTTTACTCGCAAGAACGACAGCCTATACACCGTCGACGGCCCGACATATCCAAGTGCAACCGGCCAGATGGTCACCGAGCATCACGTTTGTCGGAAAGAGTGAGCCGGCCGCGGCCGATCTCGTAATCGGCCATGCCGTAGTAAATGTCGAACTCGTTTTCGCCGCGGCGGTCGATGCCGGTTGGAAAAACGACGCGACCGACGGTTCCGCGAACTTCGCCGCGCACTTCGGGCACGAACAGCGGCTCGGGCGAGCGAAAGATCACGCGGTCTAGGCGATTCGGATCGTGGATGATGACGCCCGCGCAATACCGCAGCAATCCGGTGCGCGTGGGATGCTCCAGCTCATCGACGCCGTGAATCACCGCGAGCCAGCCTTCGGGAATGCGAACGGGCGGTGTTCCGGCGCCGACTTTAATCGCACCCCAGCTCGCCGGCGGCATCGTCAGGTGATGCGTTTCGATGACGGCGCAGAGCGCGCGCGAATCCGACTGCGCCGCTTCGAGCGAAACGTATCCGATCGAAATACTTTCGCGCCGGCTCGGCGGAAGGGCTTCGATCGCTTCGAGCGCGCTCTTGGCGTCCGGCGCCGTGAGCTGCAGCGTCGGACGATGGTAAAATGCCAGCGATTCCACACCCGCGGGAGATTTGACGGGCTCCGGAAAGAACGCCGCATCTTTGTCGGCGACCGGTCCGCTGCCGTGGTGAAATCGGAAGAGTCCTAGGCGTTCCCATTTCAAACCGTCAACCGAGACGGCCACGGCAACCTCCGGCCCGCGCGGACCAAACGCAACGTACGTCATCAGGTACCGATCGAGCGCGGCGATGAACGTAACGCGCGGGTCTTCGCAACCGTAGCCGCCCGGCTCACTGCGCAATTCGTACGGCGCTTCCGGTTCGAGGGCCCAGCCCTGCGGCACGACTTCGAGCGTGCCGTCGTCGCGCTCGCGCGCCAGGCAGGACGCGATTCGCGATATGTTTCCGGGAGCGACCATCCGTGGATAAAGCCGTAGCGTATTGTCGCGCAGCCGAGTGCAGGCCGGATTCAAAACGCCTAAGCGTTCGTCGGCCATGCGCATGGGTTTCATCACAATGCCGGTTCGGCGGAATTCGAAGTTCAAGGCTTCAGCAACCCGGTCTCTCTGCCGATTTTCTCGAACGCCGCCAGCGCCCGATCCATTTCTTCCTCTGTAAGCGCGGCGCTGATCTGAACGCGAATGCGCGCAGTTCCTTCGGGAACGACCGGGTAGCCGAACCCCGTGACGAACACGCCGGCTTTCAGCAACTTGTCGCTGATCGCGATCGCGAATGCCGTCTCGCCTACGATGATCGGGACGATCGCGCTCTCGCTCTCGAGCGGCGAATAGCCGATGCGCCGCAAAGCGTCGCGAAAGTACCGCGTCTTTTGGCGTAGCGATTGCACGAGCTCGGGATGCCGGTCGAGGTACTCGATCGCTTCCAACGAACTGCACGCGACCGTCGCCGGGAGCGCGTTCGAAAAGAGCTGCGGGCGGGATCGCTGGATCAACGTATCGATGAGCGCGTTGCTACCGGCAACGAACCCGCCTGCCGCGCCTCCCAAAGCCTTTCCGAGCGTGCCGGTGATGACGTCGATCTGTCCGGTCAAGTCATAATGCTCGACCGTTCCACGTCCGGTTTTGCCCATCACGCCCGTCCCATGCGAGTCATCCACGACGGTGATCGCTCCGTATTGCTTCGCGAGCCTCACCACGTCGGGCAGGTTGGCAAGATCGCCCTCCATCGAGAAGACGCCGTCGGAGACGATCACAATCGGGAAGCAGCCTTGAACGCTTTGGAGCTTTGCTTCGAGCTCGGCCATGTTGGAGTGCTTGAACCGTTCCCGTCGCGCTTTCGAAGCAAGGCGTACGCCGTCGATGATCGAGGCGTGGTTGAGCTCGTCGGAAATAATTGCGGAGCCTTCATCGCAGATCGTCGGAAAGAGCCCAGTATTTGCATTCCAGCACGAGACGTACGAGAGCGCCGCGTCCGTGCCTAAGAACTTCGCAATCCGATCCTCGAGTACCCGATGGACGTCGAACGTTCCGCAGATAAAGCGCACCGACGCGGTGCCCGCGCCGTACTTATCGAGGCCGCGTTTCCCCGCTTCGACGACTTCGGCCTGATCGGCGAGTCCCAAATAGTTGTTGCTCGAGAGCACGATGACGTCGCCGGCCTCTTCCATGTGAACTTCGGGCGCCATCGGCGTCGTCAAGTGCCGCAGGTGCTTGTACGTGCCGGCCTTTTTGAGCGCGTCGAGGTCGCCTTGCAGCTTCGCTTCGAACGCCTGATTCATGGCTTCGCAATGTCTCCTTTAAAGTCGAGGACGATTTTGGCCGCTTCGCCTTTGTTCATCAATTCGAACGCGCGCTCGAACTGCGTGTAGGGCAGCACGTGAGTGATGATCGCGCGCAGATCGACGCGGCCGCTGCGGACCAGCGCCTCGGTCTGATACCACGTCTCGAACATCCGCCGGCCGTTGATGCCGAGCACTGTCAATCCCTTGAAGATGATGCGCTCGGCGAGATTGAGATTGACGTTTTCGGGTGGAATGCCGAGCAGCGCCGCGGTTCCGCCGTTGCGTAGAAGCTGCAGACCCACATCGATCGCCGACGCGCTGCCCGACATCTCGAGCAAAACGTCGGCGCCATCACCCCGCGTTCGGCGGCGGACCTCGGCGACGAGATCGCTTTGCGTCGCCAAAAATGTGGCGTCGGCGCCGAGCTGCCGCGCGAGTTCGAGTTTTGCCGGGTTAACGTCGATCGCATAGACCGCCGTCGCACCTGCGGCACGCGCCACTGGAATCGCCATCAGCCCGATCGAGCCGACGCCGGTAATCACAACGCTCTTGACGCTCACGCCGGCGGCCATCACCGTGTGCACCGCATTGCCCAACGGATCGAAGATCGCCGCATACTCGTCGGGAATCGCCGGATCGAGCCGCCAGACGTTATACTCGGGTATCGCGACGTACTCGGCGAACGCGCCGTCGCGATCGACGCCGACGATCTGGACGCGCTCGCAGATGTGCGCCTGTCCCGTGCGGCACAGCAGACACGTCAAGTCGGCGATATGTCCCTCCGCCGAAACGCGGTCGCCGACACGAACGGCCCGCACCGCATCGCCGACCGCGGCGACGGTTCCCATGAACTCGTGCCCGACGACGAGCGGCGGCTGGATGCGGTGCTGCGCCCAGCTATCCCATGCGTAGATGTGGAGGTCGGTCCCGCACAGCCCGGCTTTCTCGACGCGGATCAAGACGTCGGTCGGCCCGATCGGCGGTACGGGCACTTGCGTCAAGAGAAAGCCGGGCTCGGGGCCCGGCTTGACCAGCGCCAGCATCGACGAAGCCATGACGGCGCGGTATTTCACTCGAGCGCGCGGAAACCCCCGCGCGACTATCCGGCGCGCTGCTCGTTTGCGAAGACGGCCAGATCGCGCGGTGTAATGTAGACGACTTCGCCGTTGCGCAGCGCGAGGTCGCGAAAACGTTCCTGTGCCATCTCAACGTGAACCGGCGCGCCCCACTCGGTAACAGCTTCGACCTTCACCAAGGGACCCGCCGCGTTGATATGTTTCGTGGTCGCGCGAAAATAGTTCGCGCCTCGCGGCTGGCGCGCGATCTCCAAGGCGTGAGGGCGCACGAAGACGAGATGGCCGGTCGCCTCCTCGTGAATGTACGCCGTTCCATCGTCGATGCGGCCGTGAAAGAGATTGACGTTGCCCAGGAAATTGTAGACGAACGAGCTCGTCGGCCGGTGATAGACATCGTCGGGAGTGCCGACCTGCTCGATCCGCCCGCCGTTCATCACCGCAACCTGATCGGCAACCTCGAGCGCTTCCTCCTGATCGTGCGTTACGAAGACGCTCGTGACTCCGACCTCGTCGTGCAGGTTCCGCAACCACCGGCGCAGCTCCAAGCGAACCTTGGCATCGAGCGCGCCGAAGGGCTCGTCCAAAAGCAACACACTCGGCTCGACGGCCAACGCGCGCGCCAGCGCAACGCGCTGCCGCTGCCCTCCGGATAGCTGGGTCGGATAACGGCCGGCCTGGTTTTGCAATTGAATCAGTTCCAACAACTCGGTCACGCGCGCTCGGATGCGTTGCGCTGATGGACGCGTTCGGCGCGGTCGTACACGCAAGCCAAAGGCGATGTTCTCAAAAACGGTCATGTGGCGGAAGAGGGCGTAGTGCTGGAAGACGAAGCCGACTCGCCGCTGCTGAGCCGTTCGATTGCTGAAATCCTCGCCGTCGAACTGCACGACCCCCGAATCCGCGATTTCCAGGCCCGCAATGATGCGCAGCAACGTCGTCTTCCCGGAACCGGATGGCCCGAGAAGCGCGACGAGCCGCCCGCCTGGAATTTCGAGATCGACGCGGTCGAGCGCCGTGAAATGAGCAAAACGCTTCGTGATCTTATGAACGGTGATGCTCACGCGAGTTGTCCTCCAGGCTTTCCGACTCGCCATTCGACGAAGCTCTTAACGATTAACGTGACGAGCGCTAGGAGCGCTAAGAGCGAGGCGACGGCAAATGCCGCAACGAATTGGTAATCATTATACAGGACCTCGATTTGCAACGGCATCGTCATCGTCAAGCCGCGAATATGACCCGAGACGACGCTGACGGCGCCGAACTCGCCCATCGCGCGAGCATTGCAAAGAATTACGCCATAGAGCAGCGCCCACTTGACGTTCGGAAGCGTTACCTTCAAGAACGTCTGCCAGCCGTTGGCGCCGAGCGTCAGGGCGGCTTCTTCCTCGTCGTTGCCCTGCGCCGCCACGAGCGGAAGCAGCTCCCGCGCGATGAACGGAAACGTCACGAAGATCGTGGCCAGCACGATTCCTGGAACGGCGAAGATGATGTGGACGTTGTGCGCCGTCAGCCACGGCCCAAGCACGCCGCGCGCACCAAAGAGGAGCACGTAGATCAAACCGGCCACGACCGGCGAAACTGAGAACGGCAAATCGATCAGTGAGATCAAGAAACTCTTTCCGAAGAACTCGAACTTGCCGATCGCCCACGCCGCGCAAACGCCGAAGACGAGGTTTGCAGGGACCGCGATTGCCGCCGCTAAGAGCGTCAGGCGAATCGCCGAGAGAGTATCGGGATCGCGGAAGCTTGCGAAATACGCGGCGATCCCCTGACCGAACGCGACGGCGAAAATCAGCGCGAGTGGCGCCAGCAGAAAGGCGCCGAGAAACATTACCGTCGCACCGATGAGTGCTCGGCGGACCGGCGCCGATTCGCCGAGCGCCGGCGCCTGCGGCAACGTCATCGCGCCTATCATCGACTATGAAACCTCCAGCGCGGGACGCAACGGCGACGATTCGACGGACTCCTTGCCTTCTCGACGCGTACTCCAACGCTGTAAAATGTTGATTCCGAGGAGCAAGATGAAGGAAATAATCAGCATGACGACCGCGATCGCCGTAGCCCCGGTGTAGTCGTACTCCTCGAGTTTCGTGACGATCAGCAACGGAGCGATCTCGGTTCGCATCGGCATGTTGCCCGCAATGAAAATTACCGAGCCGTATTCGCCGACGCCGCGCGCGAAGGCCAAGGCGAAGCCGGTGATCGCCGCCGGGAAGATCGCGGGATAGAGAACGCGCACGAACGTCTGCCAGCGTCCGGCCCCCAAGCTCGCCGCAGCCTCTTCGACCTCCTTATCGAGGTCTTCCAGAACCGGCTGAACGGTTCGTACGACGAACGGCAGGCCGACGAATGTCAGCGCCACGACGATGCCGAGCCGCGTGAATGCTACGTGAACGCCGGCTGCGGCAAGCGGCGCGCCAAACCACCCGTTTGGCGAGTAGAGCGTCGTCAGCGCGATTCCGGCGACGGCTGTCGGGAGCGCAAAGGGCAAATCCACGAGCGCATCGAGGATGCGCTTGAACGGAAACGTGTAGCGAACCAGCACCCATGCGACCAGCGTACCGAAGACAAAGTTGAGCATCGCGCCAATTAATGCCGCCCCGAAGCTCAAACCATACGAGGCCAGCGCTCGCGGCGTCAGAACGACGCGCCAGAATTCGTGCCAGCCGATCTTCGATGTTTCAAAGAACGTGGCGGAGAGCGGAATCAGCACGATCAGCGAGAGGTACAAGATTGTAAAGCCGAGCGTCAACCCGAAGCCCGGGATGATGCTTTGCCGCCGTCCCATCAGCGCATGCACGGTTTTCACTTAATGTGGTTGATAGATCTGATCGAAGATGCCGTCGTCTGCGAAGTACGTTTGCTGGGCCCTGTCCCAACCACCGAACCGCTCGATCGTCACCATTTTCATAGGCGGGAACTGCTTGGCGTACCGTCTCGCCACGGTCCCCAGCCGTGGCCGGAAGTAGTGTCGAGCGATGATCTCTTGGCCGGTCGGCGTGTATAGGTGATTGAGATATGCCTCAGCGATTTGGCGCGTGCCTCGCTTGTCTACGACGCCGTCAACCACCGCAATCGGCGGTTCGGCCAGGATGCTGAGCGAAGGCCGCACGATTAGAAACTTGCCACGCCCCAGTTTGTTTACCGCCAGTAACGCGTCGTTCTCCCAAGCGATCAGCACGTCGCCGATGCCGCGCTCCACGAACGTCGTCGTCGAGCCGCGCGCGCCGGAATCAAGCACCGGCACGTTTTTGTACAGCCTCGTGACGAAAGCTTTAGCGCCGTCGTCGTTTCCGCCGCGTCGTGCGAGCGCATATGCCCATGCCGCCAAGAAGTTCCAGCGCGCGCCGCCTGAGGTCTTCGGATTCGGCGTGATCACGGAGAGGCCGGGCTGAACGAGATCGTTCCAGTCGCGTATGTGCTTGGGGTTCCCCTCGCGCACTAAGAAAACGATCGTCGACGTATACGGCGTGCTGTTATCCGGAAGCCGCGACTGCCAGTTCTTTGGAATGAGCGACGTCTTTTGCGCGATCGCGTCGATGTCGTACGCTAAACCGAGCGTCACGACGTCGGCCTGTAACCCGTCAATGACGGCTCGGGCCTGCTTGCCCGACCCGCCGTTGCTCTGTTGTACCGTGACGCTCTGTCCGGTCTTCGCCTTCCAGTACTTTGCGAAGACAGCATTGTAGTCGTCGTACAGCTCGCGGGTCGGATCGTACGAGACGTTGAGAATCGTCGCGGGCGGCGCCGCCCCGCTGGCAATAGCGGCGCCGCCGAGCATTAGGATCGCTAGTCCAATCCAGGTGAAAATCCTCATGACGAGAAGGAAGCCCCTTTTCAGAGCGCGTTAAAAAGTGAACTTTGGTTATTTTCAAGACCCTGGCTTAATGACCCTGGTCAATAACTCAAAAAGGAGATCGCCCGGTCCTAGGCCGGGCGATCTCTACTTTGGTCGCGCTTGCGAGGCTTTAGAAGTCGTACTCGATCTGTGCGCGGTTGTACTTGAAGAGCGGCAGACCACCAAACTCGGACTGGCCGATCGGCGCGCCGGGGGCACATATCGTCGTGCCGCCCGCGCCGCAGAACGTGTTGGTGAGCGTCCGCTGGATATACCGATCGCGCAGCACCAAGCCGCGATACGGCCCCTTGCCGGAATAATGACTGAAGCGATAGCGCCCATCGAGCACCCAGATATTCGTACTCTCCGGCGCAAGCGCGTTACCGTAGTTATACCAGGCATCGGTGGCGATGAAAACCCACTTATTGTTCGTCGAAGTGAACTGTGCCCCGACCTTCCACGACGTTCCGCCGGCACGCCGGTCAACCATGCCCTGCGAAACGCTGGTCGTGAACAGCGGATCGCTATCGTAGTTGTCCGTGTACGGACTCGCCCAACCGCCATAGTAGATTTGCGTCAGTCCGGTGGCTTTATTGGTGAAGCACTGCGCCGCGTTCAGTGGCAGGACGTACGCTAGCGTCGCCTTCGCGGTGATTTGGAAGTTTGAGTTGTTGCACGTGACGTTCGTCGGGAGGTTGATCGTGTCGGTTTTCCACGGAATCGCGTCGTAGCCGGCGGTGATCTGAATGTTCTTGGTAACGTTGGCTCCGATCTGCGCGCCGTAAGCCTGGCTATTGATCTTGCCGATGAACGACTGGCCGGCGTTTTGCTCGGTGCCGCCTTGCACCGCGATGAATGGCGCCAAGCTTCCGGGGAACGTGTATTTCGCGTCGCCCCACCACATGTTCGCCAGATCGCTAACGCCGTAGAAATATCCGTTCGCCGCGAATCCGGTTCCCGACGGATCTGCATAACCGACTTTGCCCATCGCAAAGCCGTTGGTATTGATGCCCAGACCGCCCGGAACGATGATGTTGGAGGCTAAGCCGTTATTGCCGAGCGGATAGCTCGTTAGAAGTGTCTGCCGGCTGAAATTCGAGCTCGTGCGGTTTTCATACGCCAGCATATCGGCGCCTTGAACCGTCAAACCGCCGGGCGACGTGTAGCCGAGGTAGCCACCCTCAAACGCCGCCGGTTTCAAGCGCGAATCCGCCGGATTGGCCCAGGGCGACGTGAACACAAGATTCCCAAGACCGCCGTCCCAGCCGTACGCCTTGTATTTTAAGTACGCCTCGTAAAACGTGCTTAGGGTAATTCCCGGCAGCGTGTCGTCGGGATTCGTATTTGGCGGAACTTGGGTCACGCAGACCGCACCTTTGATGTGATTCGCCGGAACGACGCACGGGCCGTTGATCGGATTGGCATACAGGTACGTTCCCCCGATATCCCAGCCGCTGTTGGGAAAATTGTAGTCGCCGCCAAGCGCGATCGCGGAATTCCACGTCGCCTGATTGACACCGGCGGAACTATACTTCGATTCAGAAAAGTTGAATTGCGCGCCTGGATTGTTCGACGCATTCTGCCTCGTAAAATAAAACGAGCGCACGTAACCGTGAATCGAAACCGGGAACGGTGTCGGAGACGGCGGCGGTGGCGGCGCGACCGTTTCTTGCGGAGCTGGTGGCGGTGGCGCTTCGGTCGGTGGTGGAGTCGCCGGAATATACCGCACGACGACGAGCCGGCGGTCCGGCACCCACTGCACGTAGGCGCCCATTCCTTCGGAGATCACGCGCACCGGCACGAGGACGTCGCCATGATAGACGATTGGCGGCACGTCGAGCGGACGGGATTCGCCGTTGATGATGACCTCAGGTTTGCCGACGGTCACCTTGACTTCGGCGCCGGCTTTCGAAACCGTCGCCGTTTTGCTGCCCGAGTCGTACGACACTGTCGCGCCCATCTGCTCGAACATCGAACGCAGCGGAATCAAGATCGTTCCGCCACGCACGAGCGCGGCCAGGACGCGGCCTTGCTTGAGAATGTCGGGCCTTGTGTAGACGTGGCGATCGTTGTAGAGGATCGGGATTTGGCCGGAAGGCGGCGATCCGAAATCGGCCGCCGGACTTGCTTGCGCCACTGGTGTCGCCTGTGTTTCCGCCAGCGCCGAGGACGCTCCGATTAAGACGAATGCCACCATGAGGCCAAGAGAGGAAAGAGAAAATTTCATTGCCTGAAGGAGCCTCCTTTTAGAGAAGAACTTAGGTTATCTTCGTCGGACCCTAATAGTGACCCTTGTCACTAAATCGGGGCGAAATGCCAGAACAGCTCCCTGTAAGCACGCAGCGGCCTGAAGATAGTCTAGGGGCCGCCGATTAAGGCATTCTTATCCTGAGCTTAAGCCGCTTGGCGGCTAGCCAAAGCGGCCCGTGATGTAATCCTCGGTCCGCTTGTCTTTCGGTTTGGTGAAGATCGTCGAGGTCGTATCGGTTTCAACGAGGTCGCCCATCAAAAAGAAGGCCGTATTGTCGCTGATGCGGGCGGCCTGTTGCATCGAATGGGTCACGATGACGACGGTGTATTCTTGTTTGAGATCGCAGATCAGATCTTCGATCTTGCTGGTCGCGATCGGGTCGAGCGCCGAGGCAGGCTCGTCCATCAGAATCACTTCGGGATCGACCGCCAAGGAGCGCGCGATGCAGAGCCGCTGCTGCTGTCCGCCCGAGAGCGCCAGCGCCGATCGGTCCAGGCGATCCTTGACTTCGTCCCAGAGCGCGGCACGGCGGAGACTACGCTCACAGATATTCATCAGCGCGCTTCGGGTGCGCTCGCCGTGAATGCGCGGTCCATAGACGACGTTGTCGAAGATCGACTTCGGGAACGGATTCGCCCGCTGAAAGACCATCCCGATGCGGTAACGGATGGTTACCGGATCGATCTCGGGCGCATAGATATTTTGATGGTCCAGAAGGACTTGGCCCTCGACGCGCGCACCCGGCGTCAGGTCGTGCATCCGGTTGAGCGCGCGAATGAACGTGGACTTGCCGCACCCCGACGGTCCGATGAGCGCCATCACGCAGTTCGCCGGCACGCGCAGCGACGCGTTGCGAATTGCGTGAAATGCGCCGTAGTAAACGTCGAGGTTCTCGACTCTGATCTTCGTTTCGGTCGAAACCGACGACGAGTCCTCGGCAGTCGCGAACATGCGGCGGCGTATTCGTCGCCTGGACCGAGATGCCCGCTCACGTACGCTTGATGCGCATGATCGGCAGCCGAATCGTGAACGCCGTACCCCGGCCGAGCATGGACTCGGCTGAGATGGCGCCGCCGTGCGCGTCCACGATGCCCTTGACGATTGCCAGGCCGAGCCCCGCGCCGCTGCTTCCGCGCGTCCGCGAGCGATCGACGACGTAGAAGCGTTCGAAGATGTGCGGCAGGTCGCGATACGGAATGCCTTCGCCCGTGTCGCGCACGCGCAACACCGCGTCGCTGTCCCGCGCGTCGAGTTCGATTCGAATCCGGCCACCCCCCGACGTATGACGCAGCGCGTTGTCGATCAGATTGACGAAGACTTGGGATAGGCGATCCGGATCGGCCTCGACGCGCACCGGGCGCAGTGCCGACAGTTCGAGCGTAACGCCCTTGTTGAACGCCTGCTGTTCGAACGACGATACGATCGGCTGCGCGATCTCTTCCAAATCGACTTCGCTCAGGTTCAGTTGAAGCTGGCCCGATTCGGCGCGCGCCTGTTCGAGGAGCTGTCCGACGAGAGCCGTCAGCCGGTCCACCTGCGCGAGCGCTTGCGGGACGAAGAGATCACGCGCCTCCTCTTCGGGCGCCTCGAGCACCGTCTCGAGCATCAGCTTGATCGACGAGAGCGGGGTGCGCAACTCATGGGAAACGTTTGAAAGAAACTCTTTGCGCGCCCGGTCAAGCCGGACGAGCCCGGTCTGATCGTCGGAGAAGATCACGACGCGAGGTGAGGCTTCGCTCTCTTGTCCGAGCGGCGAGATCGAAACGCGGTACGTTCGTTGCTCCGGCGCGCCGCTCAGCATGAGTGGGGCGACCGAAGCTTCGCCGCGCAGGGCGTCGGCGATGCGCTGTTCCAGCTCGATGTTGGGAATCGCCTCAATGATATGCAGATTGATCGCGCGCGCGGGGTCGAAACCAAACGTCGTTCCAGCGGCCGCATTGGCAAACTCGATGCGACGCGAACCATCGACGAGAATGACGCCGATGGGAAGTGCCCACACGAGCCGCGCGAAACCGCTATCCGCGGAAAGCGCGGGCGATCTCGATAGGGGAGGCGGCTGGGGCGGCGCGTCCGCCGGACCGGCGGCACGCACCGCAAACACGCGAGCGATTACGAAGCCGCCGGCAAGGCCCGCGGCTAGGGCAACGAGCGACCACTCCGCCGGCGTCAAGCTTTGAACATATAGCCGCGACTTCGAACGGTCAGGATATGTCGCGGCGCGCGCGAGTCTGCTTCGATCTTCTCGCGCAGCCACCGGATGTGCACGCTGACCGTCTGCTGCTCCCCTTCGAAGTCATATCCCCAAACTTTGTCGAGCAACGTCTGACGCGTGACGACCCGCCCGTGGTTTTCCATCAGCACGCGCAGCAGCCCGAACTCCTTCGGGGCCAGCGAGACCTCTTTGCCGCGCACGGTCAGCTGTTGGCGAGAGGGATCGAGGATGATCTCTCCCAGGGCGATGGCTTCGTCGTGCCCGGGCGGCAACGCGCTCTGACGGCGCAGCCGCGCCTTGACTCGCGCCAAGAACTCGTGTAGTGCAAACGGCTTGGTAACGTAGTCGTCGGCGCCGAGCTCGAGCGCCAGGACTTTATCGATCTCCTGATCTTTCGCCGTCAGCATGATGATGGGCACCGGGCTGAACTTGCGAATTTCTTTGCACGCCTCGACGCCATCGAGGACGGGTAGCATAATGTCGAGCACGATCAGATCGGGTTGCTCGCGCTGCGCCATCGCGATCGCGCTGCGGCCGTCGCCCGCCGTTACAACGGCGTAGCCGCTGCGTTCGAGATTGAACCGCAACGTTTGAAGGATGGCCGACTCGTCGTCGACGACGAGTATCTTCTTATTGACGTCCGGACTTTTTGCCAACGCCGTCCGAGGCGGCCGTATCTCCAACGTACCATTCATATGCTTTTGCTATCGCGCTGTAATCCAGCGCGCCATCCCCTTCTGCCGAGCGAGTAGTATACAGTTGATATGCCAGCCCGGTGGCCGGCATCGGATAGTTCGTGGCGCGAGCCGCGTCGAGTGCCGCCGCCAGGTCCTTGCGAAGCAGATCCAAGGCAAATCCGCCGCTGAACTTGCCGGCAAGCCACGTCTTCGGCAACCACTCTTGGAGGAGGTAGTTTGATGCCGTCGCCGAGGCGAGCACGCTGCGTACGGCGTCGAGATCGGCTCCGGCACGCCTGGCAAAAACCAGCCCCTCAACGTTTGCGATCATCACGTTCGCAATGATGATCTGGTTGACCAGCTTGACGGTCTCGCCCATTCCGACAGGCCCGAGATGGTGCGGAGTGCCCATCGCGCGCAGCAGCGGTTCGGCGCGCGCGAACGCTTGCACCGATCCTCCGACCATGATCGTCAAGGTTCCGTCGCGCGCTCGCGCCGGTCCGCCGCTCACGGGCGCATCGAGAAAATCGATGGAACGTTCAGCCAGACGTTCTGCAAAGCGACGCGATGCTACCGGCGAGATCGTCGACATGTCCATAACGAGCAGACCTGGCGCTGCACCCGCGGTGACACCGCGCTGCGCAAACAGCACCTCCTCGACTTGCGGTGCGTCAGGCACGCAGATGATGAGGGCGTCGGCTTCGGCAGCGGCGGCAGCCGGATCGGCAGCCTCGGTCGCGCCTCGTTCACGCAAACGTTCCAGCGCTTCACGCCGGCGATGCGCGCTCGCGATGAGTTTGAATCCCTTTTCCAGCAACGAGCTGGCCATCGGCTCACCCATCGCGCCCAGTCCGACAAATCCGACCCGCAAGGCCACGCGCGGCCATTTGGGCGCGGCCTCAGGATAACCTTCGCGCAGCGGCGAAGCCGCCGGTATGACCACGGCGACTGCCATTCCCCCGATCGTTCGCCCCACGTTCGATGCAATGAACCTGTCGATCGGTAAACGGACTCGTCTGCACCGCCTGATGTACGAGCACGGTCCGGCAAACGGCACGCTGATGATGCTGCCGATCGATCAGGGATTGGAACACGGGCCGATTGATTTCTTCGACAATCCCGCGGCGATCGACACCGACTGGATTTACCGCCTCGCGGTAGAGGGCAACTTCTCCGGCGTTGCCCTGCACGTCGGCCTTGCCGAAAAGTATCAAAAGCAGTATGCCGGACGCATTCCGCTCTTACTAAAAGTGAACGGCAAGACGAACATTCCGCCGGATGACGAAGCGTTCAGCCCATTGACTTCTTCGGTCGAGGATGCTGTGCGGCTCGGCGCCGATGCGGTCGGCTACACGCTCTATGTGGGAAGCCCTTCACAAGAGCTGGACATCGCGCAGTGCAACGAGGTACGGCGCGAGTGCGACCGCTACGGCATGCCGCTCGTCGTTTGGGCGTATCCACGCGGGTCGGCGATCAAGGCGAAAGGCGGCATCGAATCGCTCTACGCGGTCGATTACGCGGCCCGCGTTGCCTGCGAGATGGGGGCCGACGTGATCAAACTCAACGAGCCGGTCTGGAAGCCCGACGACGCGGGCAAGCTGCCGAAGCCCTACGATACGCTCGCGTTCGACGACGTCGAAGGCTTGCGCAAGGTCGTCAAATCGGCCGGGCGCAGCCTGGTGCTAGTCTCGGGCGGGAGCAAACTTGGCGATGAGGCCACGGTTCGCAAGGCGCATGCCGCAATGGCGGCCGGCTGCGTCGGACTCATCTTCGGAAGAAACATGTGGCAGCGCAAGTGGGACGAAGCCCTGAACATCGCCTCGCGCATCCACGAAGTCTTATCGAATTACGGCCAAAACCAGTAGTTAGTGCGCGATCGCTTCTGAGGCAGCGCAGTTCGTACAGTACCAGCCGACGGCCCCGCCGTGATTCTGCGGCACCATCCGATCACGTGAGCCGCGCCGACCGCAGCCGGCGCACGCATACGTTTGGCCGACCGGCGTTGCTGCCGGCCCGCTCTCGTGGCGCTTCGCGATGTAAAAAGCGGAATAGATCGCCAGGCCGATGACCAACGGCGCCCACGCAAAAAATGCGTCGAACGCGCCGGCCGAAATCTGGGCAATCACTTCTTAAAATATTCGGCGTTGATCGCAGTGTAATTCTGCCATTTCTCCGGCACGTCGGAATCGGCGAAAATGGCTTCTACCGGGCAGGCCGAGACGCAGGCGCCGCAATCGATGCAGACTTCCGGATCGATATAGAGCATCTCGTCTTCATCTTTGCCGTGAATGCAGTCAACCGGACAGACGTCGACGCACGACTTGTCCTTGGTACCGATGCACGGTTCGGTGATGATGTAGGCCATGGATTTTCAGCTTCTCTGAGCGCGCAGCGTGCCCTTCAGACGGTGGGCCTCCCTCGCAGCGCGCGCAGTATCCAGAGTAGCACGACGGCGCCGATTAACGCGCAGATCAAACTCGGAAGGTTGAAGCCGGTCACGCCGATGTGGCCGAATAGCCGGTAGAGCCAGCTTCCGATGACCGCGCCTACAATGCCGACGATAATGTCGGCAAGGACGCCGCCAGGCGCTTCCCCGGGCACGATCCAGCGAGCGATCAGACCGACGATGAACCCGAAGATGATAACCCACAGAATCCACAACATCTCGTCCCCCCTAGCGGCGTGCGAGCACCACCAAACAGGGAGCGAATGTCCCGATGGTGCAGCTAATCAGTATTATGAAGCGTACTTTCATTAGCCTGCTTGGGCTCATCGCGTTGGCAACCGCGGCAGCGGTCGCAGCACCGGCGGGCACCGAGATCGTCGCTGCCGGAACGGGCAGCGTTTCGTTACAACCCAATGTCGCGACCGTGAGTGGGTCCGTCGAAACAACGGCGGAGAGCGCCAACGATGCCATCGGCCAAAACAACGCCGTCTACGGCCGTATCGCCGCTGCGCTCGAAAAGGTCGGCGTCGCGCGCAACGACATCACACTTCAATACTACAACGTCAACTACAATCCGCGCCCGCAAGTTATGCCGCCGAATCAAACCGGAGAACGGTACGGCTATACCGTTTCGCGGAGTTTTGCAGTCAAAGTGCGGAAGATCGGCGATGCGGGCCGAGTCAGCGATGCGTGCATGAGTTCCGGCGCGACAGCGATCAACGGTGTCACCTTCGGCCTCTCCGATCCGTCGGTTGCCCGCGAGCAGGCCGCCGCCAAAGCCGTAGCCGAGGCGCGCGCCAACGCCGCGGCAGTCGCGCGGGCGGCCGCTTTGAGCGTCGTCGGAATCAAGAGCATCGAACTCGTCAGCAGCCCCTCCGGCCCCGTTCCCCTGATGCGAGCGGCGGCCGTGCCGAGTCCGCCCACGGAGTTCGATCAGTCGAACGTCAACGTGACGGTTTCGGTTAACGTCATCTTCATCGCCAGACCGTAACGCCGAAACTTGCGGAGGCCATGTCCGGTAGTCTGGTGCGATGATCTCTGAGTGCGAAAACTGCGCGGTTCGCCCGGCCGTGACGTCGCATGGCGGACGCCGGCTGTGCGGCGTCTGCGCGCAACGCCGCGCGATGACCGGTGCGCTGCCGTTTGTCGGCGCGGCGCTCGCCGCTGCGGGTTTGATCGCGGGCAGCGCGTTCCTTGCCGAAAAAATGCAAGGCGAATCCAGCGAATCGCCACTTGACTCGCTGGGCAAGCGCTTGCGCGGCGGAACGCCGACGCTAGCGGCCTACTCCCGGGACCTGACACAGCTCGCGCGCGACGGCAAGCTCGATCCGGTGATCGGCCGCGACCGCGAAATCGAACGCGTCGTGTCGATTCTCGCGCGGCGAAGTAAGAATAATCCGTGTCTCGTCGGCGAGCCGGGCGTCGGAAAGACCGCAATCGTCGAAGGCCTTGCGGCGCGCATCGTTGCCGGCGAGGCGCCGCCGTCGCTGCGCGGCAAACGCGTTCTCGCGCTCTCGCTGGGGCCGCTCGTCGCCGGAACGAAGTACCGTGGTGAGTTCGAGGGACGAGTCAAACGCATTCTCGATGAGGTCAAGCGCAGCGCGCGCGACGTCGTGCTGTTTATCGACGAGCTGCATACGCTCGTGGGCGCCGGCGCCGCCGAAGGCGCTCCGCTCGATCTCAGCACGATGATCAAGCCGGAGCTGGCGCGCGGCGATTTGCAGTGCATCGGCGCCACGACGTTCGACGAATACCGGAAGTACGTCGAATCGGATGCCGCGCTGGAGCGGCGTTTCCAGCCGGTCATGGTCGACGAGCCGACCATCGAAGAGACGACCGAAATTCTCCGGGGTTTGCGCGAACGCTACGCGCGCCATCACAATGTTGTCATCGACGAAGATGCAATTGAAACCGCCGCGCAGCTCTCAGCGCGATACATCGCCGATCGCTTCCTCCCCGACAAGGCAATCGATCTGATCGACGAAGCCGCGGCTTCGGTCGCGCTCGCCAACAAAGGCGCGGTCGATCGACCGCGCGTTTCCAGCGCCGACGTCGCGGCGGTCGTCACGCGTTGGACAGGAATTCCGCAGACGTCGCTCACCGAATCTCAAGCAGGCCGTCTGCTCGACCTCGAGCGGCTGCTCTCCGCCCGCGTGATCGGTCAGGATCGCGCGATCGCCGCCGTCTCCGACGCAATTCGCCGTGCGCGCACGGGGTTGCACGATCCGCGCAAACCGTTGGGGAGTTTTCTCTTCCGGGGACCCAGCGGCGTCGGCAAGACCGAGCTCGCGAAGACGCTCGCCGAAGTGCTCTTCGGCAGCGAGGCCGCTTTGGTACGGATCGATCTCTCGGAATTCACCGAACAGCATGCCGTTTCGCGGCTGCTGGGTGCACCGCCGGGTTACGCCGGCCACGATGAACCCGGTCAGCTGACCGAGCCGGTGCGGCGCCGGCCATACTGCGTCGTGCTGTTCGACGAACTCGAAAAAGCGCACCCCGACGTGGCAGCGATTCTGCTCCAGATTCTCGACGACGGGCGCGTCACCGACGCCAAGGGGCGAACGATCGATTTTCGGCATGCACTCATTATCTTGACGACGAATTTGCAAGATGACGAAGTCTCGATAGCGCTGCGCACGGAACTACTCGACCGGATCGATGAGATCGTACCGTTCGAAGAGCTGGGACTCCCGCAAATTGAGGCGATCGTGACGATTCACGTCGACGCTTTGGCGCGGCGTCTGGGCGCCCGCAACGTCACGCTCAACCTTTCCGACGACGCGAAGCTTTACTTAGCACGCGTGTCGATGGGGGCAGGCAGCGGTGCGCGCTACGTCCAGCGAACCGTTTCGCATTACGTCTCAACGCCGCTTTCGACCGCGTTACTTCGCGGGGAGCTCAAAGAAGGCTCCGGCGCCACCGTAATGCTCGAGGGCAACGCCCTCCGCGTTCGCGCCGCTTAGAACTCGGGGTATGCCGCCCTCGCTTAATTCTCAGGTTAATCGCTCGGGCGGCATACCCGCTCGTTCCAAAACCAGTTAAATCAAAGTACCTACGGTAGTAAGGCTGGACCCGCATTCGTTGCGGGGGAGAGCGCGAGCGCCAGCGGGGCGCTGATTCCGGACCCATAAGTCGTCCACGACGCGCCCGAATATGGCGGTGGATACTCGGTGACCGTGTTGTTTCCGTAGTTAGCGACGTAGAGGTTGCCGAGCGAATCGATCGCCAGCGCGATCGGCTGGCTTTCGCCGCCCACGATCGTCGTCGGCGGCGTGGTGTACGGCGCGACATATTCGGTCACCGTGTTGGCGCCCTGATTGGGAACGAAAAGATTCGCCGAGGCGCTCAGCGCGATCGTCCCTTGCTCGTTCACGCCATTGCTAATCGTGACGACCGGCGCGCTTTGGTTGGAGAACGGCGGAGCGTACTCGACGACCGAGTTTGGCGTGGAATTGAGGTTGGCGACGAATAGGTTACCGTGTGAATCGAGCGCGAGCGAGTTCGGCGCAAACAATCCTTTGGAAATCGTCGTCGGCGATCCGTTATACGGTGGCGCGTACTCCGTAACGGTGTTCGCCGCCGCATTGAGCACGAAGAGGTCCGCACTCGAATCGAGCGCCAGACTCACCGGATCGTCCACATTCGACGAGATGACCTGCGGCGGTCGGCTGCCGTAGGGCGCAGAGTAGATCGTTACGGTATTGCTGCCGCTGCCATTGGCCACGAAGAGTTCGCCGCGCCCGTCTAACGCGAGCGCTTGCGGATGGTTCACGCCGTTCGCGATCGTCGTCGGCGTTTGGTTGTACGGCGGCGCGTACTCGCTGACGTTGCCCGGCAGGTTGGCGACGAAGAGATCGCCCGACGCATCGAAGATCAGTGCTTGCGGATTGGTCACGCCGTTTTGAATCGTCGCCAGCGGCGCGGGCTGCCCGTTGACGAACAACGTAATCGTATTGATGTTCGAGTTCGCGACGGCCAAGATTTGTCGAAGGTTCGCGCGCACCGTGCTCGAGAGGCCCTGAGAGCCCGTTGCGCGCAGGATGGCCGAGCTGGCGTTTGCCGCCGGCACAGAGACGTAGAAGAGATTCGGCGTCAGCGGCGCTTGCGTGACGGAGAGCGGAAGCGAGCCGCCGGCTTGATTCAGCGAGAAACTTCCCGCAGCGTTGCCGATGATGACGTTCTGATTTGCATCGAGCACCTCAACGAGCAAGGGATGCTTCCCGGCCCCATAGAGGTCAATCCCGCCTTGCGCATTAGCCGCGCTCATGAGGGAAGCGGGAACGATTTGCACCTGCGCGGGGACGCCGCCGAGGGTGAGATTGAGCAGGTTGTTTGCGCTCGCGCCAACGGTGAACGCGACCGAGGCGTTTCCAATCGTGCCGGTGTACGTCCCCGCAGGTAGGCTGAGTGCCAGCTGACAATTCGTTCCACCGGGTGCGGGCGAGCAACCCGAGGCGTTTGGCCCCACCGAAACCGTTTGCGCGATCGTCGCCGGACCGTTCATGTTGATCGCGAGCACCTGCGTTCCGCCCGGTTGTGGGCCGGCCGCCACGGGCGGCGGCGCGGGCGCGGGAGTCGTCATCGGAGCCGCTGCTCCGGAAACCGGCGGTATCGCCGGCGTTGGAACCGAAAGCGGCTTCGGGATCATCGCGTTCAGCGGACTCCCACTCGGCACGTAAATCTTGACGACCGTGTTCCCTGCGCCGGCCGAACCGCCTAACGCGCCGCCGCCGGCCGGCATCATCGAGTTATTCTGACCGCCTCCCCCGGCACAGCCGGCGGCGAGTGCCGCGGACAACGCGATAGCCGTCCGCCGGTGCCGTACCGGTACGTGTTTGGGAAGCATGAAGAATCTATCGCAAAATGCGTTCGACATTGCCGCGCATATCGGCCGGCGAGATTTCGCCGACGACGATCTTGCGCACGATTCCGCCGCGATCGATAAAGACGTGCACGGGCAATCCGTTCACGTCATACTCGTTGCGCATCGACCCCGAATCGACGACGACGGGATAGACGAGATGGTGCCGGTTGCGAAACTCGGCGGCCTTGCGGGCGTTCTCGAGCACGTCCACGCCGACGATCTGCAAACCGCGCGCGGCATACGCCCGCTGCAGCGAATCGAGCATTGGAGCCTCTTGGTTGCACGGCGGGCACCACGTCGCAAAAAAATTGAGGTAGATTGCCTTGCCGTGCAGTGCTGTCGACGCAAGCTCCGGTCCCGGCAGGCTCGGCTCGCTCCAGCCCGGCGCCGGTTGCCCGACATGCGCGCGTTGCGACGCTAGCGAGGCCGATCCCGAGCCGGCATGAGCGCACGCCGCGAGCGCGCAAACGGCCCCTAGGGCCAAAAACTTACCCATAGCTCGGATAGCCAATTGCTTCACGGTCCCGCGACATTTGCTTCACGAGTTCGGCAGCGTCGGCAAAAAGCCGCTGTTCGCGCACGAACCGGAGGTTGCGCAGTGAGAGTTCACGACCATAGATCGTGTACTGAAAATCCCGGAGCCAGGCTTCAACGGTGCGCGCAACTCCCTCGAACTGGGGATTCGTTCCAATCGACACGAGTGCGGCATAATCGCGGCCATCGTAGCGCGCCACCGCCGAATAAACGCCGTCTTTCGGCAGCAGCTTGGAGGGTAGCCGAACGTTGGCAGTCGGAAAGCCCAGCGCGTGGCCGCGCCCGGCTCCGATTTCTATCGGGCCGCGGATCTCGAAGCCGAGCCCGCCCAACAGGTCGTCGGCCTGCGCTAGTTCACCTTGCTGGACGAGCGCACGAATGCGCGTGCTCGAGATGCGCTCGCCTCGCTCGGTGACGGGCTCGACCGGAACGAACGCCAAGTGACGCTGCACGAGATACTCCGACATCAACGCGACGTCGCCGACACGTTTATGGCCGAATCGAAACGTCGAACCGACAACCACGCCGCGCACGTTCAAGCGCTCCGTGAGAATTTCCAAAAACGCCTCGGGCGGCAGGGTTGCGACGTCATCGTCGAACCTCACAAAAAAACACTCCTCGAATCCAGCGGCCGCAAACAGCGCAAGCCGCTCTTCCGGCGTGCAGAGCAACGCCGGTTCTGTTCCCGGACGAAGGTGGGCCGCGGGATGGTTCGCAAACGTCAGAACCCCGCAACGCCAACCCGGTTTGCGCAGCCGCCGCGTTTGCCGCGCGATCTCGCGATGTCCGCGATGAAAGCCATCGAAAAAGCCGATTGCGAGCACCAGCGGCCGATCGCTCCGGCGGGCCAGCCGATGCGAAACCTTCATGTGAAGACCTTGCGCGGCGCAAGCAGCGTCCCGAGCGCCTCGCCGATTCCGACGAGGGCGCGCGATTCATCGCGCACAAAGACGTGTTGTCCCGTTGCCCCTTCAGGTAACGGGACGACGCGTCCGGCCCGAAAGTCGGCCGAACCGCGCAAGTCAAGTACGATCGTTGGGAATGGAATGATGTGCTCGGGCGCGATCAGCGCGCGCTCGGGGGCCTGCGCGATCTCCTCGAGCAAACGTGCCTCGTACAGGACGAATGGTCCGGAAGCCTCGCGAACCAGCGCCCCCATGTGAGCCGGGACTCCAATAGCACTGCCAAGGTCTTGGCAGAGCGTCCGAACGTAGGTTCCTTCGCTGCACGCGACGCGCAAGCGCGCGACAACTTGTCCTGAGCCTGTCGAAGGATCGGGCACCTCGATCCCGAGGAGCGTCAATCCATAGATCGTGACGACGCGCGATTTCCGCTCAACGCTCTTGCCGGCACGCGCGAGCTGGTAGAGTCGCTTGCCCTGATGGCGCGCGGCCGAATACATCGGCGGCGCTTGCGTAATTTTTCCGACGAACTCCGCAAGCACGTGCTCCAAACGCCTCGGCCAATCGCTCGGCAGATCCCGCTGCTCCGTCGTTTCACCGTGTGCATCTTGAGTCGTCGTCGAACGTCCGAGCACTATCGTGAATACGTAACTCTTGCGTTGATCGGGAAGCAGCGGAATCAGTCGCGTCGCCTTGCCGACAGCAATCGGAAGCACACCGGCGGCTTGAGGATCCAGCGTTCCCAGATGTCCTGCGCCCAAGTTGCGATCGTCGGCGTAGAGCGCATAGATGCGGCGCACGCGCGATACCGCCCGCGCCGAACTCGGTCCGGCTGCTTTAAAGAGATTGACGAACCCGATCATCGTTGGAGGTCCCGCTCGATGTGATGCTTTGGCGCCGCTCGTCGCTGCGCCATCCGGGCTCCGCTCCTGCTGCTCCGCCTCCTCGCTCTCGCCATCCATGGCTTCGCTCGTCGGTCGGACGCCGCCTCAGCATCACATCGAGCGGAACCTCCCGAGACACCAACGGGAACGCTACAAGCCTTCGGCGACGAGCGCCGCGTCGACGGCAGAGAACGCGTCTTGCAGCGATCCATGGTACGTCAAGCCCGACGCGCGGAAATGCCCGCCGCCTCCGAGCCGTTGTGCGGCGGCCTGAACGTTGAGTCCCCCGTTCGAACGCAAGCTAACGCGAATCTCTCCTTCGATTGCCTTGAAGAGCGCGGCGACGTCGACTCCCTCTTGCCCCAGGAGCGTGTTGACGACATCCTCGGTGTCTTCGCCGTCGGCGCCGGTTTCGGCGAGCATCGCATCGTCAACGTACGAGTAACAATACCGTCCGTCGTGCGCGAATCGCATCGCCTCGATAATGCGGCTCAAGAGTTTTGTCGCCGCGACGCGTTTGCGCGAGAATATCTCCTGCGTGATTCGTTCTTTGTCGGCGCCAAGCCGCATGAGCTCCGCGGCAAGCTCGAGCGCCTCCGGCGTGGTATTCGAGTGCCGCAGTCCGCCGGTATCGGTCATGATCGTCGCCAAGATGCACGTAGCGATCTGCGCATCGAGCTCGACGCCGAGACCGCGCAGCAAATGCATGACGACGCTTCCCGTCGAGCACTCGTGTTCGAGAACGAAGTTCAGTTTGCCAAAGAGCGAATTCCCGAGATGATGATCGATGTCGAGCATATTCTCGCGCTCGATCGGGGGCAAGGTTTCCCCGGCACGCCGCCAATCGCTCATATCGCAAAACACGTAGAGGGTATCGGCGGGTAAGCCGGCCGGCAATTCGTGGGTGACGAGTTCGGCTTCGGGCAAAAAGCGCAGATTGCGCGGCACGCTGTCCTGTTGAAAGTATGCGACGCGTTTGCCGATCTGTTTCAGCGCCAATCCCAACGCAACTCCTGCGCCGAGCGTGTCGCCATCGGGTTTCACGTGACTCACCATCACGAACGAACTGCGGCGGCGCAGCTCGTCGACGACTTCGTGCGTCGAGGCGAGTCGCGGCGTGCTTTCGATCATTCGCTCTCGGCGGGCGCGGAGCGCAGCGCCGCCTCTCGCAGCGTCTTTGCCAGCGCGATCGCCCGCTCCGCCGACCGGTCTTCGACGAAGACGAGTTCCGGTGTGTGGCGCAACTCGATTTTCCGTCCGAGCTCTCCGCGCAGAAATCGGCCGGCGTGCTTCAGCGCGTCGAGCGATTGGCGGGCTTGGTGCCGATCTCCAATCACAGAAACGAAAACCTTGCAGTGGCGGAGGTCGTCGGTGGTTTCGGTGCGGGTCACGGTCACGAACGCTAGTCGTGGATCCTCCAGCTCTTGCGAGATCAGCGTCCCGAGGATGCGCTGAATCTCGTGATCGATCTTTGCAATCCGCTGTGCTTTCATGCGTGCACAAGCTCCGCGGCGACGTGCTCGAGCGCGTAGGCCTCGATGGCGTCGCCCTCTTTGAGGTCTTGGAATTTCGCGATCTGGATGCCGCACTCGAAGCCCTCGGCGACTTCGCGGACGTCGTCTTTGAAGCGGCGCAGACTTTCGATTTCGCCATCGAAGGCGACCGCGCCGTCGCGAATCACCCGGGCCTTGGCGTTCCGAGTGATCTTGCCGCTCGTCACGTAACATCCGACGATCGTGCCGACGCGGCTCACCTTGAAGACCTTGCGCACTTCGGCCCGTCCCAGAATGATCTCTCGCTCGACCGGCGTGAGCATTCCGCGCATCGCTTTGCGGAGATCGTCCTCGATTTCGTAGATCACTTGGTAGAAGCGCAGATCGACGCCCTCGTTCTCCGCCAGCCGGCGAGCCGTCTCGTCGGGCCGAATGTTAAACCCGATCAGCACGCCGTTGCTGGCACTGGCAAGGTTCACGTCGTTGGGCGAGATCGCCCCGACTCCGCCGTGAATCACGCGAATCTCGACATCGTCCGTCGAGAGCGACTCCATTCGCGCACGCAGAGCTTCCAGCGAGCCCTGGCCGTCGGCCTTGATGATCAGATTGAGCACCTTCTTGCCTTCGGCCGGCATCGACATGAAGGTCTCGAGCGAGACGCGCTGCGTGCCGGTCGCGGCCATGCGCACATCGCGGCGGCGGGTTGCGCGCTTTTCCGCCGTTTCGCGAGCCACGCGATCGTCACTCACCACGCTGAGCGTGTCGCCGGCGGCAGGCACGTCGGAGAGCCCCATGACTTCGACCGGAATCGAAGGACCGGCTTTCTTGACTTGTTTTCCCTTGTCGTCGATCAACGCGCGGACTTTGCCGAATGTGCCGCCCGCCACGACGATATCTCCGACGCGCAGCGTGCCATTCTGTACGAGCACGGTCGCGACCGCGCCGCGGCCGCGGTGCAGCGCCGATTCGATCACGACGCCGCTGGCGCGACGATTCTTGTTCGCGCGCAGCTCGCGAATGTCGGCCTCCAGAAGCACCGTATCGAGAAGGCTGTCGATGCCTTCACCCGTCTTTGCCGAGACGGGCACCATTTCGACGGTACCGCCCCAATCGACCGGCTGAAGGCCTTGTTCGATCAGCTGCTGCTTCACGCGATCGGGTTGCGCATCGGGACGATCGATCTTGTTGATCGCGACGACGATCGGAACGTTGGCGACTTTGACGTGCGCGATCGCCTCTCTGGTTTGCGGCATGACGCCGTCGTCGGCGGCAACGACGAGGATTGCAACGTCGGTGACTTTTGCGCCGCGCGCACGCATCGCGGTGAACGCTTCGTGCCCCGGTGTATCGATGAACGTGATCTTTCGATCGTTGCGCTCGACGGTATAGGCGCCGATCTTCTGCGTGATGCCGCCGGCTTCGCCCGCGGCGACGTTCGCTTGGCGAATTTTGTCGAGCAGTGACGTCTTACCGTGGTCGACGTGACCGAGGACCGTGACGACCGGCGGACGAGGCGTCAGCATTTCGGGCTTGTCCTCTTCCTGCTCGACCGTAACTTCTTCGCCTGCCTCTTTGACGACGGCGTTGAAACCAAAGCGCTTTGCGATCTGGATAGCGACGTCGGACGAAATGTTTTGATTGATCGTCGCCATCGTTCCGATCTTGATCAGCTCGGTGATGACGTCGCGCACCGGAACGATCATCGACGTTGCCAGCTCTTGCACGGTCAGCAAATCCGGTATCTCGATCGTTTCGAGCGCCCGCGCCGGCGCCGCGGCAGCCGGCTCGCCGCGCTTCTTGCGCTGCCGCTCCTTTTCGAGCAGCAGCTCCTTCTCGCGATCTTTTTTGGCGGCCGCCTTATCCTCGTGAACGCGCGTGCGATCACCCGGCCGACCTCCGGTTGAAGGCGTCGGCGCCTCGGTTGGGGCCGCGCCCGGGCGAGCCGTCGAGGGACGCGCGGGGGCGGCTGGGCGGAACGGGCCGTTCCCGGTAGCGCGCCGTTGACCTGGAAGTGGCCTGGGGGCGGGTGACACGATCCGTCCAGGGGCGGGTGCGGCCTTGCCGCCCTGACCCGGCATGACCTCGCCGGGCCGCGGCGCAACACCCGGTCTGCCCGGGAGACCCGTCTGCGGGCCCGGCGAAGCCGACGCGGCAGTTGTCGGCGGCGGAGGCTGGCGCCGGGTCACCGAGGTCTGCCCCGACGGGACGGGACGGAGCTGCGGAATCGCCTCGGCGGCCGGCCTCGGCGTAGGTTTCCGCTCCCGTGCCGGCGCCGCGGCAGCCGGAGCGGCGGTGCGAGTCGCGCCGGTCACGGGCCGCAGTTGTTGAACCGGAGGTTGAGCCGGCGCGGTCGCGACAGCTTTCTTTGCGGCGGCCGGCGCCTTGGCCGTGCTTGCCGGCTTTGGCTTCAGCTCTGCAGGCGGCTTTGCGCTTGGTTTCAGCAAGACGCTGCGCACCAGATCGGCGATCTGGTCGGGCACGACGCTGAGCTGATTCTTTGCCTCGAACACGCCGCCAAGCCGCTCATTGAAGAGCGCGGTCAGCTCTTTTGAGGTGAGCCCGAGCTCCTTGGCGAGCTCGAAAATTCTTACTTTTCCGGCCAAATTCTCTCTCGAGCGCACTGCGCTCGAGTCCCATCAGTTGGAGTGCGCGGAGCCCCAACCGACGGCTTTGGCTCCGCTAGGTAATCAAAGGTTCGCCCTCATCGGAGGGACAGGTCTTTGCGTGAAGTCATGAGTTCATTTTTCTTCCAGGCTCCTCATTAAACCATATTCGGCTGCCGCCGCGCCAAGACCCGGGTACCGTTTGTTCTTGCGGGCGCGCTCAGCGCAGTTGCCGGAGCAGAGGTACGCGCCCCGGCCGGGTTGCTTCTGCCGGCTCGTCCCAGGATCTGCCTGCCAACCCGTGGTCGTCCGCACAAACCGAGTGAGCTCGCTTTGAGCAAAGCGCCGGCGGCAGCCGACGCACGTGCGCACCGGTACTATGCGTTCGTCTCGCCCAATCGCTCGCGGCGGAACTCTTCGAGCTTGCGGATGAGCTCGGCGTCGATCGCCTCGCCGGCGGCCGGCGCTTCAGCCGCTTGCGGCGAGAGCGCCTCAGTCGCCGCGCGTTCGGCGCGTTCGGCGAGATAGCGCTCCCGCGCTTGCGCCGACTCGCTCTCGCTTGCAATGTCCAGACGCCAGCCGGTCAGCCGCGCCGCAAGGCGGACGTTTTGACCCTCGCGCCCGATTGCCAGCGAAAGCTGGTAGTCGGGGACGATCACCAGCGCGACGCCGTCATCCTCAAAGAGCTCAACACCGATGACCTTCGCCGGTGCCAACGCGTTCATGATAAACGTCGCCGGGGTTGGATCGTAGCGAATGATATCGACCTTTTCGCCGCGCAGGTTGTCGGTGACGTTAGCGATGCGGCTCGACTTCGGTCCGAGACACGCGCCGATCGGATCGACCTCGGCTCGGGTGCTGCGCACCGCAACTTTCGATCGGCTTCCCGGATCGCGCGCGATCGCCATGATCTCGACGGTGCCGTCGGCAATCTCAGGAACCTCGAGTTCCAACAACCGCTGGACCAAGCCCTCGGCGGCCCGCGACAGAATCACTTGCGGCCCCTTCGGCGACTTCTTCACGTCGAGCACGTAGGCGCGGATGAAGTCGTTGATACGGTACGCCTCGCCAGGAACTTGCTCGTCGAGATACATGACGGCCTCGTCGCGACCTTCCAGCGTGATGTACATGTTGCGCTGCTCGTATCGCTGGACCGTTCCCGTAACCAAGTCGTTCAGCTTGCGCACGTACTTGTTGTAGACCGTGTCGCGTTCGGCTTCACGAATTCGCTGGACGATCACCTGTTTAGCTGTCTGCGCAGCAATTCGGCCGAAATCTTTTGGCGTAACTTCCTCATCGAAGAAATCACCCGTCTGATAGGGCTTGCCGGCCTGCTTCACGGAAATTTCCAGCTTCGGATCTTGCACTTCGCCGACCACGGTGCGACGGTGAAAGACGCGATACGCTCCGCTTTGCCGGTCGACGGTAACGATCGCGTTCGATTCGCTTCCGAAATGGCGTTTGTACGCCGTCAGCAGCGCCGCTTCGAGCGCTTCGAGCAACATCTCGAATGAAATGTTGCGTTCGCGCGCGATGTAGTGCAGAACGTCGATGAGTTTATCTTCAGTTGCCGTGTTTTCTATTGTAGCCATGTAACTTCTTCCGTTGGAGTTTGTCGCGCCGGAAATCGACGCGTGGGTCGTATTCCAAATGTGCCGACTTGATCGCCACGATGGGTAGCAGCAGTTCTCCGCGTTCGGTTTCGAGGACGACTGCTTGGCTGCGCAACCCGCGTAGAATCCCGCGGTGCGTCTTCCCGCCGTTTACGGTCAGCGTCGTGACGATCCGCGCCGGCTGCCCGGCAAAACGCCGGTAGTCGGCATCGCGAAGCAGCGGCCGGTCGAGCCCCGCCGATTCAACCTCCAGCGCATAAGATCCATCGAGGGCTCCAAGATTTTCATTGATGCGTCCGGCAACTCGCTCGCAGAGCGCCAAGTCGGCGCCGCCCGGGCGGTCGATCGTTACGCTCAACTCGAGCGCTCCGCGAACCGAGCGAGCATGATACGCTACGATCTCGAGATCCGAAAAGACCGCATCGTGCGCGATCGCGTCGAGTTCCTGTTCGAACGCCGCTGTAATGTCCGCCGCACCTTTACTCATGATTCGATCTACGTGCCTTCTGAAGCAACGAAGCGCGGGAATTCATTCCCACGCTCCTTTTTTTCTGCGAAAACCTCTTCTCGTCTACATAGAAAGATTCCCGCTCCCTAGACATGCGACGGGCCGCTTACCTATTCGGCGCGACCCCTCGCTCTGGTTTCCTATCTTGCGACGGCGCGCCGCCGGAAATCGTCCGGCTGCCGTGGGCGCGCATTTGGCGCCCGTTACTTGGCGCGTGTATCGCGGGCTCGGTAGCCCGGCGGATTTTGCGGTTCCAACCGCCCTCCTTCGTGACTGACGAAGTGTGCCAGCCTTTCCGGCACGATAAAATTCTAATGCGACTAACGTCGAAATGCAAGGGGGAAACGAAGCCTCTCATGGCGACGAAACGGGCGACGGTGCGTACGGCACCAAGAGCCGGCCGTCGCAAGGTTGCGAAACCATGCCATCGACGATCGGGGCGATGCCCGCGCCGAACGGACTGAGCGGCTCGTGCGCGCCGCCACCGCCGCCAATCGTAATCTGGGTGCCGTTCGCGGGACCGGCGTGCACGCTGTTCTGCACATTGCTGTCGCCATCGGCCGGACCGGCATAGCCGCCGCGAACTGCTTCTGGATAACGTACTAACCACCCGGTGCAGATGGTCGTCAATCCGGCTTTGCGCGCATCAGTCACCCACATCTTCACGCGCGCCTCGCCCCCGGTGTTGTGTACTTCGTAGATGTACTTCGTCTTCGCGAGAACGTCGGGAGGCGGCGTCGGCTCCAGCCGGCCTCGCAACGAGAAGTTGAGCGGGTACGACTTGGTCGTTGGATGCACGGGATTACTTGGAAGCAGCGAGCGGAGCTTCGCGTTGAGGTTGCGTGGCGCGGGCGTTGCTTTCGGCGCCGGCGTGACGCGAGGGCCGGGTGGCGGCGTCGGCGGAACCGCGATCGGCCGCGCCGGCGCGGCCTGCGGTTTTGCACCCGCTCCAGCGTGAGGCCCGGGCGATGCGGCGCCACTGGGGCCGGGACTCGGCGCCGTCCCGGGGGTTCGCGCCACAGCTGCTGGTGCGGTGGCGCTCGGGCTCGGCACGCCCGGCCGTTCCGCCGGCAATGCCGACGCTCGGACAGCGGGGGCCGCACTCGGCGCGGCACTCGCTCGCGCCAAGGCCGCAGCGGCAGTTGGTGATGCTTTCGGCTGCGCCGGCGCGGGTGTCGCCACTTGTGCGCTTGGCCGCGCAACCGGGGCCGGCTTCGGCGATGGGCGGGCTGACGGCGCACTGCTCGGAACCGGCGACGGCGCCAGCGTCGGCGGCGCCTTCAACGTTACGGCAACCGGTGCGACGGTCGGCACGCTCACCGGCGCAGCAGGTATCTCGAGACGCGGCTGCGCTTCAAAGACGTTCTGCGTCGGCTGTGGATTCGGTCGCGGCGTCTGCTGCGGAATCGGACGTGGATTCGGCGGCGCCGTCGGAGCCGTTTTTGCCAGCTCGTGCCGGTTGACCGGCAACCGCTGCGTTAGCGGTTGTGCCAACGGCGCGTGCTGCAGGGGCGCGATCCGGCGCACGTGCGGAATCGCGGCCGTTGCGCGAACCGAAGCCGGTTGATTCGCAACCGTGACCGGCGAATAACGCGCGATCGTCACGATCTCGCCACCCTGAACGTTCTCGGTCGCGCCTTGTTGCGACGCACTCACGAGCACCGTGAAGAGCATCGCTGCGAAAAGCGCATGGATAAGCAGCGAGGCTAGGAAGCTGCCCGCGAGTCGCTCCGGATAGCGGCGGTCCCGCGGGTCGCGCTCGAACGTCACGGCGAGGGTTTAGGAACCTCTGAGGAAGTCGCTGCACCGGTCGCAGGGAGCAGCTTTGCCGCAGATCGAGGCGCGCCCGAGGGAGCATAGTCGCGCGCTCTGTGACCGAGGGCGCAACGAAGATATGCGGCAAAGCTGCCGCTGCCCGAAGGGTTTGGCCGGAAAGCCGCCATCTGCCGTGTCGAAGGCTCGGTCACAGACTGCTTCGAGTATGCTCCCTCACCTTCTCCGTGCATCTGGCGGCTTTGCGGCTCAAACGACCGGTACATGGACTTCTTCAGAGGTTCCTAAGTGCGCTTAATCGAGCGCAGGAGCCTGCCGCCATCGTCGCACAAGGCAGCGGTGCTCATGGACTCGATTCTGCAAAAGCGCACGAAGATCGTTGCAACTGTCGGTCCCGCCTCGCGCGACCCGGCAATTCTTCGCTCGCTCTTCATATCCGGCGCAAACGTGCTGCGTTTGAATTTTTCGCACGGAGCACCCGAAGAACACGGCCAGGTAATCGAAGCCGCACGCCGGATCTCCGACGAGCTCGGGATTCACACGGCGCTCTTGCAGGATCTACCCGGACCGAAGGTACGCACGGGGTTGCTCGCCGATGGCCTCGCCTCGGTTCGCCTCGAACGCGGCGCGCCTTTCGTCATCACTACCGATAACGTTGCGGGAACGAAAGAGCGAGTCAGCACAACCTATCGCGATCTGCCCGCCGACGTTGCGATCGGGAAGCGGCTCTACTTGCAGGATGGTCAAATTGCTCTGTTGATCGTCGGCAAGAGCGCGAGCGAAATCGAAACGGCCGTTGAGTTCGGCGGAGAGTTGCGGCCGTCGCAAGGCGTCAACTACTCCGACGGTTCGCTAAATATCACGTCGGTGACGCCGCGCGACTTCGAGTTTCTCGAATTCGGATTGGAACACGGGGTTGACTACGTTGCGATGTCGTTCGTGCGCTCGCCCGAAGACGTCGAACGAGTCAAAGCGTTCATCGCCGAGCGAAAGAAGCGCGTGCCGGTCATCGCTAAAATCGAGAAGCACGAGGCGCTTGCCGCACTCGATGAGATCATCGCGGTGGCCGACGGCATCATGGTTGCGCGCGGCGATCTCGGCATCGAAATTCCAATCGAAACGGTGCCGATCGTGCAAAAAGAGATCATCGCCAAGTGCAACCGTGCGAGCAAGCCGGTCGTCACCGCGACGCAGATGCTCGAGTCGATGATCGCCTCGCCGCGCCCGACGCGAGCCGAGGCAACGGACGTCGCCAATGCGATTCTGGACGGGACCGACGCCGTGATGCTTTCGGGCGAAACCGCCATCGGCGCGTATCCAACCGAAGCCGTCCGCACGATGGCCGAGATCGCGCGCGCCGTCGAGCCGCACTATCCCCATGCCGCGCTGCGCGACCGGCGCCTGGAGAATTTCGCCCCGACGATCGCCTCGTCGATCGCCGAAGCTGCGACCCGTGCTAGCGCCGAGCTCAAAATTCCATTCATCGTCACCGGCACGACGACGGGCAATACGGCGCACCATATCGCGGCCTTTCGCCCGCAAGCGCGCATCGTCGCGCTGACGCCGGAGCGGCAGGTCGCGCGCCGGCTCGCGCTGTTGTGGGGAACCGAAGCTTTGCTGATCGACCCGTATGGTTCGATCGAAGTTCTGCTCTATATGACCGAGCGCCGTATGGTGCACGAAGGTTTGGTCAGCTCAGGCGACCTCATCGCGTTCACGACGGGCATGCCTGTCGGTTCCGGCGGCACCAACGTCCTCAAGATCCACAAGATTCCCTAGGAGACAAGCTCCTAACCGTCAGCGCTTGAGCAAAGCGCGGGCGTGGCGCAACGCTGCGTCGTGGGATTCGCCGGAGAGCATGCGCGCAATCTCGGCCTCGCGGTCTTTAGCGCCGCGAATCGCGCGGGCCGCGATCGTCGTTTCGCCGGGCCCTTCGGTCTTGTCGAGCACGTAATGCCGGTCCGCCCAGGTCGCGAGCTGCGCGAGATGCGTCACGCAAACGACTTGCTCGCGCCGCGCCAGTTGAGCGATGCGCGCGCCCACCGCCGTCGCCGTCGCACCGCCGATGCCGGCGTCGATCTCATCGAAAACGAGCGCGCCTTGCGCCTCTCGCGCACCGGCCAGCACGACGACGAGCGCCAGCAGGACGCGCGAGAGTTCGCCGCCGGAGGCGACCCGCGCGAGCGGTCGCGCGGGTTCGCCGGCGTTGGCAGCAAACAGCAACTCCACGTGCTCGGCGCCGTGCGCTCCGATGTGCTCGAGCGGTTCGAACGCGACTTCGAATGAGCCCGAACCGAGCGCGATGTCGGTGAACTCGGCGAGCACGCGTTTGCAGAGCGCATCGGCGGTCTTCTGACGCAACGTTGTGAGCGACGCCGCGGCGGCGCCGAGCTCGCGCCGCGCCGCACCGAGCGCAGCGGTCTGTTCGGCAATGACTCGATCGCGGCTTTCGTACTCGTCAATGGTGCGGCGCGCGCGCTGTGCGTGCGCGATGATCTCCTCAACATCGCCGCCGTATTTTCGACTCAGGCGATCGAGCAAGTCGAGACGCGCATTGATCGCTTCCAGCTCGGCCGGATCGAACTCGGTCGCGTCGAGGGCGCGCCCGAGATCGCCGGCCAGTTCACCGGCGTCCGACTGCAGCGCCGATGCTCGCTGCGCCATATCACGTAGTTGCGGGTCGTACTCACCGATGCTCGCGAGCGCCACGTTTGCAGCACCCAGCCCGGCGGTCGCACCCGCTTCGTCGGCGCTCAGCGCCTCGCGCGCCGCATGCAACGCGAGCGCGATCCGCTCGACGTTGTCGAGATAGCCGCGCCGCTCGCGCAGGCGCTCGAATTCGCTGGGTTCGAGCCGCGCTTCCTCGATCTCGCGTGCGGCGAAGCACTCATCGTCATAACGTTCGCGAGCGCGGCGTTCGTCGGTCGTCAACCGCTCGAGCGCCTGCGCGGCTTCGTATTCGCGGGCGTGCGCCTCGGCGACTCGTTCGCGAAGCTGCAACGCGGCATCGCCGGCGAACCTATCGAGCAGTTCGAGGTGGTAACTCGGCGAGAGCAGCCGCTGCGCTTCGTGCTGTCCGACGATTTCGGCGATCGCGTCGCCGATTTCACGCACGTACGCGGCGGTCGCGGGCCGGCCGTTGACGCGCACGCTGGAACGCCCGGCGTCCGTCATCTCGCGCGCGATGCTTCCCTCCTCTCCGCGGTCGACCTCGAAACCGTCCGCGCCGAGTCGCTCGCGCAGCGCATCGTCGGGATCGAAAGTCAGCGTCACGCTCGCCTTGCGCGCGCCGCGCCGCACCGCATCCGGACCCGCGCGCGCGCCCAGCACGAAATCCAACGCGCCGAGCAGCATCGTCTTCCCCGAACCTGTTTCGCCAGTGAAGATCGTCGCGCCGTCGGAAAACTGCACGTCCGCGTGCGCGATCAAGCCGTAACTCTCGATCTGGAGGCGGCGCAGCATAAACGTTTCTTACCGACGAGGGTCTTTGATCGAAACGCCCCAGAGCATTTTTGCTTCGAGCCGCTCGAGAAAATGCAACGGCGTCGTTCGAGCAAAGTAGACTCGCTTCGGATGGCAGCGGATCATGACGCTCGAACTCGGGGCAACTTCGTTGAGCACCTCACCGTCACACTCGAGATGCGCCTGCGCGCTCTCCAAATCGCTCGTTATCTCGATGCGAGAGTCAATCGGCACGATCAGCGGGCGCGAAAAGAGCGTGTGCGGCAAGAGCGGAACGACTCCGAATGCCTCGACGCTCGGCGCGATCAGCGAACCGCCCGCCGAGAGAAAGTAGGCAGTCGAACCGGTCGGCGTTGCCACGCAGATTCCATCGGCGGCAATGCGCGTCGTCGCGCCGTCTTCGAAGCGCAAGCCGAACGGAACGATCCGCGAAACTTCGCCTTTTCGAACGACGACGTCGTTGAGCGCGAAGAACCGGCTGCCGGCGTATTCGGCTTGGAGCGCAGTGCGTTCGTCGGTGAAGAGTCCGCGTTGGACCAGCGCGGGAAGATCCGAGAGCCTCGGATCGTCTTCGTCGAGCTCCGTGAGAAAACCCAAGCGTCCCGAATTAACGCCGAGCAGCGGAACGTCGCTCTCGACGGCTATGCGCGCCGCGCGCAAGAGCGTGCCGTCGCCGCCAACGGTGATGAAGAGCGACGCTCTCGCGGCTGCCAATTGGTCGACGACCTCGAATCCGCTGGCGCGAAAGTCCGACGCGATGCGGCTCCCGATCGAGCGGGCATGTTCGCGCTCCGCGTCCACGTAAAGCGCAACGATTTTCTTCTCGATGGCGAGCAGCGTCATGATGTTGAGGCTCCTTCGTCGAGAACCGCCTCGATTCGTGCGTCGTCGAACGGTTCGCCGGTTCGCCTCAACAGCACGAGGAACTCGCGGTTTCCCGCCGGTCCGAGCAACGGTGAGGCGACGAGCGCTACCGGCGCGAGGTCGAGCTTGACGAATGCCGCGCGCAGCTCACGCAAGACCGCGCGGTGCGTCTCGGGCCGACGCACGACGCCGCCCGCACCGACGCGTTCGCGACCAGCCTCAAACTGCGGCTTGACCAGCGCCACGATCGCGCCATGTTCCCGCAAATATCCGACCGCCCGCGCCAAGATCGTACGCAGCGAAATGAACGACGTATCGACGGCGATCATATCGAAACCACCGGGAAACGCGTCGTCGCCAAGGCGACGAAAGTTCGTGCGTTCCATAACTCGTACGCGCGGATCGTTGCGGAGCCGCCAATCGAGCTGTCCGTATCCAACGTCGACCGCAGTAACGCTCTTCGCCCCCCGCTGCAATAAGCAATCGGTGAAACCGCCGGTGGAAGCGCCGACGTCGAGCGCGTGCGAAGCTTGCACGTCGATGCCGAAGTGTGACAACGCATGGTCGAGCTTTTCACCGCCCCGGCTGACGAACCGGCGCGGTCGCTCGACCTCGATGCCGGCGTCGCGCGCGACGCTCTGCCCGGCCTTCGTCGCGACGACGCCCGCGATCTTCACGCGTCCTTCCATGATCAAACTGCGCGCCTGCGAGCGCGTGATTCCGCGGCGCTCTGCGACGACCGAATCGAGGCGTTCCGATCGCGCGCTCACGCCTCCAGCGACAGCTCCATCAAGCGAAAGCCTCCCGCCTCGATCGAGAGCGCCAAGCCGCGCAACTCCGGCATCGAAAGAACTCCGCCGGGCTCCCAGTCGCCCCGCTCGCTGTTGTACGTGCGGAGGAGAAAGCGCGACGCCGGCGATGTCCCCGCTTGGTGAATGGTGATCGGCGTGTGCACGGTAAGATCACCCGTATTGCCTATCAGGATCGCAAGGCCGTCGTCGCGCTCAAGCGCGATCACTACGGCGCTGTCGGCGAAAACGCTCACATTGTCCGAAACGTCGCGATGGTAGAGTGCGACGTCCCAGTCACTGTCGACGTTGCCCGTGGAATAAATCCGGAATCCGCGTTGCGCCTCGCGTACGAGAAAAAAGCTCAGGAACGCGCCCTGATATGGAAGTTGGCGCAGCCCGACCCAGCTCCAGTGCGCCGGAATGAGGGGATTGATGCGCGGCGGACCGGGTGTGAGCATCACACCGCAGACTCCTTCGACGGCAGCCCATAAGTATCGCGGCGGCTCCCATGGCGAGAGGCGCATGCCGTGATTCACCAGGCTCTCTCCATCGAACCATTCGCCAAATTGACCGGGAACGGTATTGTACCGGCGCGGCGCGGCGCCATAGTGTTCGAACGACGAGCGCAGCGCGCGAACCATGAATTCCGGATGGTACCGTGCCGCACCAAACGCGTACCACCAGGTCAAGCCCGGCCAGACGCCGCCGAGCAGCCCAGAATACGCGGCCGGATCGTAACGCGGGTCGAGCCGAGAGACGGTCCGCAAGCCCGCGGGCGTCCAGAAGTCCGAGCCGTTCAGCCGGCTGATGATGAGGAAACCTGTCTCCTCCTTGCAGGCGCGCATGACCACCGGAAAGATTTGATCGCCCGTAACGTCCGTGTGGGGATTGCCGCCTGGATCGATGTTCAAGTAATAGAGGCCGTTCTCAGGATTGATCAGATGCCGATCCATCGCGTCCATGATGCGCCCAGCCGCCTCGCTAAAGTCCGTTTTATCCTGTTCGAGGCTTCCCAGATTATCCGCCAAGTGCGATGCGGCGCGCAGCGCTGCAACACACTCGGCGTTTATTTCGGTTACGGCCCCGTTGATACTGTAGCCCTCGATGATATTTCGCCAGCCGGCGATCGCCCACACCTCCCCGCGCGGATCGTTCGCAGAGCAGAAAACTAGACCGCGTTCGTCGACCTGGGAGAGGATGTAGCGAGCGGCGCGCGCGATGCTCGAGTAGACCTTGCTCAACCACGTCAGATCGCCGGTTGCGCGAAAGTGGTGGTTTACGGCCAAGATGTATAGCGGGGTGTCATCGTTGATGTTCAATCCGTCGTCTTCCACACGGGCGCTGACGGCGTCGAAGTATTCCGGAAGCTTGCCGTCGGCATACTGGCGCGCCGCGAGATTCTCGAGCAAATCGCGCGAGAATGACGGCAAGAAGTGATCGTTCCCGAAGATGAACCAGGCGCAGTCACGAACGACGACGTTCGCGTACGTTCCTGGATCGTTGGTGAATGCGCAACCGCCCGGATACGTTGCCATCACGCGGCGCATATTGACCTTACTCCACAGCGCGCCGTGGTTGATCACCGCATCGGGCGTCAGCACGGTCGCATGCTGCAGTACCTCCTCGAGATGCGAGATCGAACGCTGTAGCTCACGGGACGACCCTTGAGCGTCGTTGAAATGACGCAACGCTTCCGCCTCGCCTGCCGCGTATACACCGATCTTAAAGCATAATTCGCATCGCGCACCGGCCTTTACCGTCACGTCGTACTGCAAACGCCCGAGCACGTCGCCTTCGATCGACGTGTCATTGGACAGATCGTGCAAGTGGGAAGGGTCGTACGTTCCGCCGAAATCGAAGTCGCAGCCGTACTTCGTCGGCCGCTCGGAGAGCCCGACGATGCGAACCCATTGCGGCTGGCTCGCATTGGTGGCAACGAGCGCGTGAGAGTTTTCATCATAACGCGTGCGAATGTCCGGCCGAGTGCTTCCGCGGAGCATTGCGGAACCCGTTACCCGAACGCGATGCGCGAATTCGTCCCGGTTGTGGATTTCGACGACCACGTAGACGAGTGCCGGATCCTCGTGCCCCGGGTCTCCGCTGCCGAGTGGAAGAAACGTCGTCTCGGATACGTCGAAGACGCTGGCAAGCCTAAAGCGCACGCGCTGATACGCCGGATGAATCTCGAACGTGCGGCTGCCGTCCGCGGCGAACAGGCCGCTGTAGCTCGCAGATGGATGCTCGGCGGTGTGTTCCCTGATGTCGGCGCTCACCGAGCGAGCGCGCGCGCCGTACCGCAGAGAGAACGTGCCGACGAGCGATTGAGCGACTTCGTTGAGGAAGACACGCTCGATCGCGCCGGTGCCTTTCGTAAGGATCCACACCGCGCTGTTTCCAAGACTGGCTCCCATACCTAAGTCGGTTTCGGAAATCACGAAAGGGGGAAGCGCGGCGCCGCCGAGCGATTTCGTGTAGGTCGCCCGGGCTTCGAAACCCCCAGGCGTCAGAACGGGAGCTCCTCGGTCGACTCTTCTGCGTTCCGCCGCGCGTCGGCCGGCTTCGATTCCGCGGTCGCTTCGTCGATTTGCTCCTGCGCGCTTTTCAGCAGCGCCTCGCATTCGCGAGCGAGCACTTTGCCTTCTTTGAAGAGCTCGGTGGCGCGCTGGAGCTCGACGGTGCCGCCTTCCAACTCCTTGACGATTGCATCGATGCGCGCGAGCTTTGCTTCGAAGGTTTGGGGCAACCGGGTGCTCATTGTGGGTTCACCGATTCAACGCGTGCACCGAACGTCCCGCGGCTAACGCGCGCCGTCACAAGGTCGCCGGAGACGAGCGACGCCGCCTCGCGAACCGCGACGCCGTCTTTGGTGACGATCGCATATCCGCGCACGAGCGGTCGTGTCGGATCTTCGCCGTCGAGCGCGGCATTGGCGAGTGCGAGCCGTTGCGAGTAGCGCTCAAGACCATGCGAGGACCAGCCGGCGAGTCGAGTGTTGGCGCGAACCAGGCCGACTTGCCATTGCGCGACTCGCGATGCGGGGCTTTGCCGGTCGAGACGGCGATCGAGCGCGCGGATTTTTTCCAGCGCACGCCCGACGAACTTCGCCACCGCCTGCTCGAGTCCGAGTTCCAAAAAGCGGGTGCGCTGAGTCTTGTCGGCGAGTGCCGAGTGGTATCCACGCAGGAGCGCGGTCTGCAACGTACGCAGCCGTTCGAAGGCGCGTCGCCATTCCTGCGAAAGGTGCACGGCCGCCGCGGTCGGAGTAGCCAGCGCTAAGTCCGCGACTTCGTCGGCAAGGTGGAGATCTCTGAGGTGTCCGACTGCAGTAACGACCGGGTAACGCGAGCGCAGAATTGCGCGCACGACCGGTTCGCGATTGAAGGTCAGGCGATCGTCGCTCGAGCCTCCGCCTCGCGTCAGAACGATCACGTCGACTTTCGCGCGGGAAGCGCGATCCATCGCTTCGGCGATCTCAATCTCCGCGCCCTTGCCCTGCACCCGAGTAGGGAAAAAGAGAACCTCGACGTACGGCGCGTCTGCGCGCATTCGCCCTTCAAAATCGGCGCGCGCATCGTCGTTGCTCGTAACTAGTGCAATGCGCCGCGGAAAGACTGGAATCTCGCGCTTCCTGGATGCGTCGAACGCTCCTTCGGCGCGCAGGCGCACGCGCAGCTCCTCGATCTCCGCCGCGAGTTTGCCTTCGCCCACGAGCGAGAGCGCAATCGCCCGCAACTGATAGACGGCACGAGTTGGGCGAATCTCGATGCTCCCTTCGGCACGTACCGTGAGCCCTTCGCGTATGTTGGGAAAGCGCTTCGCCTCATTGGCGAACGAAAAGCAGCCCAGAATTGCCTCTCCCTCTTTCAGCGTCAGATTCAGGCTACCGTCGGGCCATCGCTTGATCCACGTGATCTCGCCGATGATGGCAATCCGTGCGAGCTTGGGGTTCTGCGCAATCCAACCGGAGAAGCGGCGGGAAAACTCACCTACCGAAAGCTCGAGCACCCTTTCTCCGTTCAAGCGTCGTTCAGCGTGTCGGAGTCGGCGAAGTTGATGGCTCGGACGACGGGATCTGCGTGGGCAGATCGAGCGGCGGCGTTGCGTCCGGCGCGGGTAACGTCGGTTGCGGCAACGCTGCGGCTGCGCGTTCCGCGGTCGAAGTGGCGGCATCGTATTCGTCGGTCGCTCCGCACGACTCCGTCCCCTTCAAGTAATATTCCGAGCCGCGGCCGCAACCGCTGACTTTTGCGACTTCGTCGGACGGGAACGGGAACTCGTGAGGCGGCGTGCGCGCCAGCGCCGCTTTCATGAATCGAGCCCAGATGCGCGCCGGAATATTTCCGCCATACGATTCATTCATCGGCGTGTAGTCGTCGTTGCCAAGCCATACCGCGGCCACGAGGTCGGGCGTGTAACCCACAAACCACGCATCCCGAAAGTCGGACGTGGTTCCCGTCTTTCCAGCCGCCGGGCGGCCGATCACCGCGTTCGGATAGCCGGTACCGTGCGCGATCACGTCTTCGAAGATCGATGTCATGATGAAGGCCGTTCCGGCACTCACGACGTCGGTCGCCTGCGGAAAGCGATTGTCCAAAACCGGGCTACCCAGCGAGTCGTGCACCATCCGAAAAGGAGTGGGATCGATGTGGAGACCTTGGTTCGCCAATGTTGCGTACCCGGTCGCCTGATCGAGCACCGTGAGCACCGACGAACCGAGCGCGAGCGAGAGATTCGCCTCGAGCGGCGACGTCACGCCCATGCGGTGGGCGTAGTCGATCACCTTGTCCACGCCGACGCGTTCGGCGACTTTCACCGCGACGATGTTGCGGGACATGACCAGGGCTTCGCGCAGCGTGATCGATCCCATGTAGCTGTGATCGTCGTCCAGCGGCGACCATTGCGTTCCGTCGCCCATCGGGTAACTGACCGGCGAGTCAGCGATGACCGTGGAGGCCGGCAGGCCCGAATCGATCGCCGCGGTGTAATCGTAAATTTTGAACGACGAGCCGGGCTGCCGCCGTGCTTGCCAGGCGCGATTGAATTGATTGTGCAGTGAGAACCCGGTGCCGCCGACCATGGCGAGAATCTCGCCGGTCGACGGGCGCAGCGCAACCAACGCAGCTTGATGCGCGCCGATGCCTTCCGCGATGGCCTGCCTGACGCCCCACGTCACGGCTTCCTCCGCGATATCTTGCATACGCGTATCGAGCGTCGTATTGACCTGCAACCCGCCCTCTTCGACGGCGCTTTTGCCGAAAAGACGCAGCAACTGCGCGATCGCGTACGTCGTGAAATAGGGATAGCGATAGCCTTGTAAGCCGGGCGGCCGCTCCGAAATCAAGCCCAGCGGTCCCGCGTACGCGCTGTCGGCCTGCGCCGGCGTGATGTAACCGCTCTCGACCATGCGATCGAGCACGTGGCGCTCGCGGACGCGCGCCAGCGAGAAATTCGCAAATGGCGAATAGACCGATGGCGCCGCCACCACGCCGGCGAGCATCGCAGCTTGCGCCAGCGTCAGCTTCTCGATACCGCGACCGAAGTAGGTGTGTGCCGCCGCGTCGACGCCGTAAGCACCGGCGCCGAGATAGATGATGTTGAGGTAACGCTCGAGGATCTCGTCTTTCGTGTAATAACGCTCGATCTCGATGGCAAGCAGCGCTTCCTGGACTTTCCGCGCGATCGAAACCTGGTTGGTAAGAAAAAGCCGACGGGCCAGCTGCTGGGTGATCGTCGATGCGCCCTGCAGCTGCTGGTGGGTCAAGTCCGCGAAGGTCGCACGCATGATTCCGCCGACGTCAACGCCGTGATGGCGGTAAAAATTATGGTCTTCGTTGGCGATGAACGCATCGCGCACCACGGTGGGAATGCGCGCGACCGGAACCCAAACGCGATTCTCTTTGTAGACCGACGCCAGCTGCGTTCCGTCGCGGGCGAAGATTCGAGTCGTGCTAGCGGGCTGATAGTCTGCCATGCGGCTGATGTCGGGAAGGTTGCGCGCGTAGGCGGCGACCATTCCCGCAATCGCACCAGTTGCAAACAGCACTGCCAACGCCACCGCAACGAGCAAGCCACTCCAGAAACGGTTCAGCCGGCGCCGTCGCGGCCTATGTCTTGGCATTGGCCACCGCACTCAGCACGCCATTGACGAAACGCCCGGAATCCTCGGTGGAGAAGCGCTTTGCCAGCATGACCGCCTCGTTGATCGCTACCGCAGTCGGCGTTTCGGGACGGCAGCGCAGTTCAAATGTCGCCATCTCTAAGAGCAGCCGGTCGATCGTCGGCAGGCGTTCGATCGCCCAGCCCTCCAAGAGCGGACTCACGATGCGATCGGCTTGCTCGACGTATTCGAGCGTGCCCAGCGCAAGGTCCTCGACGAATGCCCGTTGCTGCGCATCAGACTCCTCGCCGACGACGTCGATGATCGCGTCGCGCGGTTCGCGGTCGCCGATGACTATCGAATAGAGCACCTGCAAGGCTTGCTCGCGGGCGGCGCGGCGCGAGGTCATCGCCTCGACGGCTCCTTGAGCAGCAATTCAATATCGTAGCGGCCACTGCGAAACTCCTCCGTTTCGAGGATCTCTAAGCACAGACCGATTGTCGTAGTAACGCCTTCCACGAGCGTCTCGCGTAGCGCGCGTTCCATGCGTGCGATCGCAACTTCGCGCGCCTCGCCGAAGGCGATGATCTTTGCGATCATCGAATCGTAGTAGGGCGGAATTGCTGCACCGGCATACAGGTGCGTGTCGACGCGGATACCGGGACCGCCCGGAAAAACGACCTTCGAAACGGTGCCGGCGGCCGGAGCAAAGTTGTTCTGAGGATCTTCAGCGTTGATGCGGCACTCGATCGCGTGGCCGCGTGCCGCGAGGTCGGCTTGCGCGTATCCGAGCGGCTCGCCCGCGGCAATGCGAATCTGCTCTTTGACGAGATCGATATCGTAGACCATCTCGGTCACGGGATGCTCAACCTGGATGCGCGTGTTCATTTCCATGAAATACACGACGTCGCCCGCAACGAGAAACTCCAGCGTGCCGGCATTCGTATAGCCGACGTGGCGCGACGCGCGCAATGCCATTTCGAGCAGCTCGCCGCGTGTCTCTGCCCGCAGGTTCGGCGCCGGCGCCTCTTCGATGATCTTCTGGTGCGACGGTTTCTGGACGGAACAATCGCGTTCGCCGAGGTGAACCAGGGTGCCGAATTCATCGCCGAGCACTTGCACTTCGATATGCCGCGGCGCCTCGATCAACTTCTCGATGTAGACACGGCCGTCTTTAAAACTCGCCTCAGCCTCGGCAGTCGCGCCGGCATACGCTCGCGGCAAGTCGCCGGGGTCGTGAACGACGCGCATGCCGCGCCCGCCTCCGCCGGCCGTCGCCTTGAGCAGCAGCGGATAGCCGATCGCCCTCGCAACTTCTTGGGCCTCTTCCAGCGAAGCGAGCACATCGCTTCCCGGCGTAGTCGCGACTCCGGCGTCGTGAAGGAAACGCTTCGCCGTTGCCTTGTCGCCCATCAGCGCAATGACGCTCGGCTTCGGGCCGATGAAGGTTAGTCCGTGATCGCTGCAGATTTCGGCAAAACGAGCGTTCTCCGCGAGAAATCCATAGCCGGGATGGATCGCATCGCAGCGCGTGATGAGCGCGGTCGAGATAATGTTCGGAATGTTGAGGTAGGAACGCCCTGCGGGTCCGGGACCGACGCAAAACGCTTCGTCGGCTTGCCGGACATGCATCGAATCGCGGTCGGCTTCCGAGAAAATTGCAACGGTCGCGACGCCGAGCTCTTGGCAGGCGCGATTAATGCGGAGTGCGATCTCGCCGCGATTGGCGATCAAGACTTTTCGAAGAACGTTAGTGTCCTCGCGCCATTAGGAAAAGCGGTTGCCCGTATTCGACCGGCGCACCGTCCGGCGTCGCAATCGAAACAAGGCGGCCCGCACCCCTGCTGTGAACCGGAGTCCGAATTCCGAGCGCTTCGATGTACCCGAGTTCCCGATCGGCCTCGAACCGATCGCCTTCGAGCGGTGCCGGCCGGCTCACGTGAAAGATGCCGACGAGATCGGCCTTGATCGCATCGATTTTTGGCGGCTGCGCCTGCGCCGCGACACCATCGTTCGTGTGCGCCGATGCGCCGGCAGTCCGTGACCGGCACGTGATTTCGATCGTCTCGTCCGGACGGTCGATTCGCACGCGAACGGCGTCGCCGTCGGCGAGAAAGCGCGCGAGCGCGCGGACGCGCTCGCTCAGGCGCGCAGATCGTTCGGACGGCATTGCCGTACGGCTTTCGCTCATCGAAAGAACGGACCTGGCGCGATCGAGCAGTTCGACGCCGGCGAGCTCCTCCACGGGTAATGCGTCGCGCATCGCTTCGAAGTGCGCATCGATTTCAGCCAGCGGAACCAGAACGAAGGCGCGCTCGTGGAGATGTGCGTGCGGAACTCGAAGGCCGGGCTCGTCGATCTCGAGATCGTCATAAACGAGCAAGTCAAGATCGATGCTCCGCGGACCCCAACGCTCCGCCGGTGTGCGCCCGAGCCGCTTCTCCGTATCATGCAAAGCGTCGAGCAGCGCGCGCGGCGTCGCGTGCGTTTTAAGCAGGACCACGGCGTTGGCAAACCACGGCTGCTCGGTCTTGCCCCACGGCTTCGTGCGATAAACCGAGGATTGCGCGAGCACCGAGGCGAGTTCGTTCAACGCTTCGAACGCGCGCTCGATGTTCGCGATTCGGTCGCCGAGGTTCGTTCCAACGCCGACGTACGCACGGTGATCGGTCATGGCGGTGCGTATTTTGGATTGGTGCGGTCGAGCGTCACCGACGGAGTTGCGCCGTCGAGAATTGCGGGCTTCGCAACGGTGACCTCGGCTCGCGCCACGCGACGATCCTCGAAAAGCGCATCCAGCAAGTCCGCGGCAAGGCGCTCGAGCAACGCGTACGACGTCGTCGCGACGATCTGTACGAAACGCGCGTGCAACGCGGCGTAGTCCACGGTATCGGAGAGACGATCGCACGCGGCCGCCGAGCGCAGATCGATCTCCGCGATAACATCGACATCAAACGGTTGAATGTCGCGCCGCTCGCCGGGATCGGCGCCGTGCCGCCCGTACGCGCGGATCCGCCGCAGCGCTATTCGATCCATCCGGGTGGTCTCCAATTCCGCACGATGGCATCCGAAACGGCGACTACGTCGCGGGCCGCGGCGACATCGTGCACGCGGACGACGTCGATGCCGGTACGAATCGCCAGCGCCGTCGTGGCGGCGGTTGCATAGACGCGCTCTTTCGGCTCGCGCCCGGTCAATCGCCCGAGCGTCGATTTTCGCGACGTTCCCACCATCGTTGGAAAGCCGAGCGCGACGAGCCGATCGAGCGATTGAAGTACGGCGAGGTTCTGATCGGCAGTCTTGCCGAAGCCGATGCCGGGATCCAGAACGACGCGCTCCGGTGCGATGCCGCGCGCAACGGCTCGCGTCGCGCAATCCTCCAGATAGCGCAGCACCGCGTCAATGACGGGTCCGTCGTAGCCGGTGCCGGCCTGATTGTGCATCGCAACGACCGCCATGCCGAGTTCCGCAACGAGATCCAAGAGTTCGTCGGATGCGCCCCATACCGAGTTGACGATCTCGGCGCCCAATGCGTGCGCTGCGCGCGCCACCGCCGGCTTATACGTATCGACCGAAATCGGCGCCTGCGGAACTCGCGCGGCCACCGCCTCGATCACGGGAACGACGCGCGCGAGTTCGACCGCTTGCGCGACGGGCTGATGATGAGGGCGCGTCGATTCTCCGCCGAGATCTAAGAGATCCGCGCCCGCGTCCCATTGCGCGATCGCCCGCGCGGTCGCCGCTTGCGGATCTTCGAGTCCGTCGCCCGAGAACGAATCGGGCGTCACGTTGACGATTCCCATGATATACGTCCGCGCACCCCACTGCAGTTGCGCACCGTGTAAAATTAGAGTGCCGCGGTCGGCATGTACCATTCGCGTAATCCCGCGACGATGAATGTCGAACCGGTTACGACGACGACGTCGTCGATCGCCGCCATCCGGCGCGCGACCGTCAGCGCCTCGACAGGGTCGCCGATCGCACGGCCCCAACGGCCCAGCGATTCGGCAATCGTTGCGAGTTGCTGCGGCCGAATCGCAGGCCGCCCCGACGCGACAAACGACGTGAACGTAAAGGTTGCGGGAAGCGAGCCGAGGATTTCGATGATGCGCCGGGCGTCTTTGCTTTCGCCGACCGCCACGACGTAGTGGATCCGGCGCCTCGGAAACGACTCGCGAAGCGAGGCGACAAGCGATTCTGCCTTTTCCGTGTTGTGCGCGATGTCGAAAATGACCGCGGGATTGGTCGCAAAGAGCTCCATTCTGCCGGGAATGTCGAGCCGGCTGAAACCGCGGACTACGTCGTCGACGCTCGGCTGCAATTCGGCGCCGAGCTGCTCGAGCACGCAAATCGCAGTTGCCGCGTTGCTGAGTTGGAAGATGCCGAGAACGGGCAGCCGGAGCCGGTACGAGCCGTGTGGCGTCGTAACGCGGATCGCTTGCTCGCGCCGGTTTGCATCATCTTCCCGCACGATCCGCACGACGTCACCAACGTGCACGATCGGCGCGCCGATCTCGGCTGCACGCTGCTCGATCACGGCTCGCGCGGCGGTGAGTACCGGCGCGAGCACCAACGGTACGCCCGGTTTCGCGATACCGGCCTTCTCGAAAGCGATCGCCTCGAGCGTGGTGCCGAGCACGTCGGTGTGGTCGTAGCCGATTGACGTAATCGCCGCAACGACGGGCACGACGACGTTGGTGCCGTCGAGTCGTCCCCCGAGTCCGACTTCAATCACCCCCACGTCGACGCGCTCTTCCGCGAAGTAGCGGAACGCCAGCGCGAGCAGCGTCTCGTAGTAGGTCGGTCGCCCATACTGCGATGCGATGCGCGCGATTGCGGGCAGCATCTCGTTCAGCAACGATGCGAATCGCTCGGGCGCGATCGGAACGCCGTCGACTCGCGCACGCTCGGTCATCGAGTGCAGGTGCGGCTTGGTATGCAAGCCGGTCCGCTTCCCCGCCGCATACAGCGCGGCAGCGATCATCGTCGAGGTCGAGCCTTTCCCACTCGTGCCGCCGACGTGGATCGTCGGATAGGCTCGATGCGGATCGCCGAGTTCGCGCAGCAACGCCCGCATCCGATCGAGTTTGTACGAAGTCCTCGGGGAAACGACTTCATCGATCGTTTGTAGCAGGTAGGCTTGCGCCTCGGCGAAGTTCGAGATCATCAGATTCACCCGTCGGCGACGCGATCGGCCAAGAGTTCGAGCGCGTGCGGCAGCACGCCGATCACGATATCCAGCGCTTCGCCAACCGCTTTCGGGCTTCCGGGAAGATTGAGGATGAGCGTGCGATCGCGAACGCCGGCGAGCGCGCGCGAAAGCATCGCAGTCTTCGCGTGCGCGAGCGACCCGGCTCGTATCGCTTCGGCAACTCCGGGAACTTGGTAATCGAGAACGGCCGCCGTCGCCTGCGGAGTGCGGTCGCGCGGCGAAAGACCGGTGCCGCCGCTGGTGAGCACGAGATCCGCGGCGCGCGAATCGGCGAGATCGATGAGCAGCGCTTGCAGCGCGGCGGGGTCGTCCGGTATGATCGACTCACGCACGATCGAGTAGGCGTCGCCAAGGCGTTCCTTCATCACCGGTATGCAGCCGTCGGGACGCTCTCCCGACGCAGCCCGATCCGAAAGCACGACCAGCGCTACCCTGAACATCTCGACCACTTGCCGCTCTTTCCGCCGCGTTTTGCGAGCAGCCGCACGGATTCGATCGTGATTCCTTTATCGACCGCCTTCACCATATCATAGATCGTCAGCGCGCAGATCGCCGCGGCAACCATCGCTTCCAACTCGACTCCCGTCCGCGCCGACGTATGAGCTTCGGTCTCGATTCGCAGCGCACCGTCGTCCCGCCAATCGAATCGCACGTCGACGCTGGTCAGCGGCAGCGGATGCGCCAACGGTATGAGCGCGGCGGTCTGCTTTGCCGCCATGATCCCGGCAACTTGAGCTGCAACGAACGCGTCGCCTTTCGGTAGGGTTGCTTCGCGAAGCGCGGCTCGTGCACCAACGCTCATTCGAACGAAGGCTTCAGCACGTGCGTATCGGGATGTCACGCGCTTGCCCGAGATGTCCACCATTGCGATGCCGCCATCGGCTGCGATATGGGAGGAGCTTGGCTCCATGGGCTTCACCGTGCTGGTGCGCTCTGAAATCGCGCCCAAATCAGGCAGAGCAGTGCGAGGAACCAGAGGATCACCAGATGCGTGATGTGGTGCGCGTGCGTCGGGCCGGATTCCGTAAGGAAGTTGATCTTCCCCAAGCCGTAGAGGATTCCCAAAACGAAGAAAACGACGGCCAAGATAACGGCAATGACTCTCATGTGATGACTCCCTTGCGCGCGAGGATGAGACAGGCGGCTCCTACGACGACGCAGTACCAGCCGAACGGGCGCAAATCATTCGTGCGAAAGTAACGCGTCAAGAAGGCAACTGAAAGATATGCGGCGATTCCGGCCGCAATCCCGCCCACGATCGATTGGACGAGCACGACGTGTGCCTGCGGCGCAAGCAGCTTCGGGATTTCGAGCAGCGCGGCCGCCAAAATGACCGGCGTCGCCAGCAAAAACGAAAACCGCGCCGCGTCCTCGTGATCGAGGTCGCCGAGGAGTCCCGCAACCATCGAGATACCCGACCTGGAAATGCCCGGCAGCAACGCCAGCGATTGCGCGAAGCCGACAAACAGGCTCGCGGAATAGCTCAACTGTTCGATCGGCTTATCGGCTCTTCCGACGGCTTGACGCTGACGCCGGCGCAAAGCTTCGCCCGCAAACATCACCAATCCGTTGACGAGGAGAAAGAGCGCGGCCGGCTCCGGCGAGCCGAACAACTGGCGCACCGGAACTTCGAAGATAAATCCCAGGATTCCAACCGGAATCGTTGCGACCACAAGTCGCCAGCCGATTCGTTCGTCACGATCCTCGCTCAATCGACCGCGAACGACACTGGCGACGAGCGCGCGAACGGTCGCGTACCACTGCGCTCGGTAGTAGATGATGAGCGCAAGCGCCGTACCCAAATGCAGCACGACGACGAACGCGAGAAACGACGGGCTCGCGCGATTGATGTTGTGCCACCCGAGCAGCGCAGGAACGATAACTGTATGTCCGAGACTCGACACCGGGAACAGTTCGCTGGTGCCCTGCAACAGCGCGAGAACGAGCGCTTGGAAAAAGGTCACCGTTCAATTTACCACGCGAAGAACTTCACGCTGAAGCTGTACGCCCCGGCGATGGGTTTGCAATCGTGAAGCGCAGGCGTGTAGCGGGCGTCGCGCGCCATTGTTACTGCAACGAGATCGAGCGACGTATTTCCAGTACTCTGCGCGACGCCGGCGGTGGTGACCTGGCCGGTCGGGTCGAGTTGCACCCGCACGAGTGCGACCCCATTCGTCCCGGAAGTGCGCGCGGCCGGCGCAATGTCCGGCGGTGACGGCGCGACCGCGACCGCGGCTTCGGCATTCGGTTGCGTGCAGCCGGACGCCAAACTCGCGACCGGCGAGGGGGTCGGCACGGGTGGCGCCGGCGTTTGGGGCACGGGTGCCCCGGTGCCCGCACCTGTGGGAGCTTCGAGTCCCTTGCGACTGCGCGGCGGAGCCGAACTGACCGTCCGCGGCGACGGCGTTCGTTTGGGTCGTGGCGGCGGAGGCGTCGCGAACTTCGTCACCGCGATCGTCGCGGGACGATGTTCGATCGAGACGACTTCAGCTTGATTCGTCGGAGTGGGCGCGGGCGGGTGAAGTATCAGCGCAACGATGAGGTGCGCGAGCAGCGAGAGCGCGAACGCAAGCAACAGTAAACGCGGAAGGCGTCTCATCGCTCATGGCGCGTTGATAAAGAGCGCTTAATCGGGTTGGAAGTCGGCGCGGAAGAGATAATCACCCGTGGTCGGATTGCAATCGATGAGTTTCGGCGAGTACGTGGACTGCCGAGCCGCGCGTAAGGCCGCTTGATCGATCGCCATATTGCTCGAACTCTTATAAACGCTTGCCCCAACGAGATTACCGCTCGGTCCGACGGTGACTCTCACTTCCACGGTTACCGCGCCGAGCCCGAGGTCGCGCGCCGACTCCGGATAATCCGGCTGCACCGGATTGGTGACCGTCGCCTCGACGTTCGGATTGGCGCACGCCGGCTTCGGCGTTCCGGGCGTCGCGGCCGGCCCAGCGGCGGGCGTCCCTTGACCTTGCGGCGCGCCGTTCTCGGTGCCGTGCGCTGGCGCGGCGTACGTATTCTCGGTCGAGCCCGACGCCGATTTGCTGTTCGTGTGGACCACATTCATCTTTAACTTCGGCTGCGGCTGGGTTTCTTTCTTCGGCGGCGGCGTTTGGCGCGGGTTTGGAGTTGGAGTCGGCGGCGGAGTCGGCGTCGGCGGCGGCGGTGTCGGCACGTGAACGCGCGTCTTCTTCGCCATCGTCACCTTTTCGACTTGTTGCTCTTCGGCGCCATGCCCGAAGCGGGGAAGTACTGAGCCAAATGCGAGATGCGCGACGATCGAGATCACGAACGCCAAGCCGATAAAATTTCGGACGCGCTCGCTGGTCGTGATGAACCGAGATCCGCGCGTGGCCATCAGTCTACTGGTTCCGTCCTTCGGGGGTGCCTTCGACGTGATTTGCGAGCCCGAAGTCCGTAAGGTTCACCGACTTTGCGGCATCCATCAGCTGCAGGATCACGCCGTAGCTCGTCAACGGGTTGGCCTTGATGATCACGCTCTTGAACTTATGATCGGTGGCTTCTTGCAGCTGCGCGAACGCGGCCTTCGCTTCGGCGATCGTCACTTCGTTGGAGCCGATTTGGATGTGGTCGTGTTCGTCGACGATCACGACGATCTGCGACGGCTGAACCTTGTCTTTGTTGTAGGCCTCGGGCAATTTCGGCTCTTTGGTAACCGACGCTAGAATGATGAAGATAATGAGCAGGACCAACAGCACGTCGGTGAACGGCGTGATGTTGATCGTCGACATTACCTCATCTTCGCCTCCACCGATAGAAACGGCCATCTCCAAACTACCCCTCTCTTCGCGCCTGCGACGTTCGCGCTATGACGTTACGAAGCCGACGTCTTCCAGGCCGGCTTGCTTGGCGGCGTCCAAAATCCGAATGATGATCCCGTACGGTGCCTTCGCGTCGGCGATCACCGAAACGTGGTGGTGCGGCTTCTTCTTCGATGCATCGAACATGACGCGATAGATGCCCACATCGTTGGTCTTCGTTCCATCCACGAAGATCACGCCTTTGTTATTGACGTCGACCTCGATGTCGTTCTTGTTCTTGTTCTGAGTCGAGCTGTTGGGGTTCTTGTTTGGAAGCTCTTTCTCAAAGCCGGGCGGCGCCACCAACGCGGCGAGGATCATGAAAATGATGAGCAAGACGAGCAACACGTCGGTAAACGGCGTGATGTTGATCTCCGCCATGACCTCTTGCTCTTGTTGAGCCGATAAGAGTCCCACGGATCTGCCCGGGCGGCCTTACTTTGCCGAGGCCTTCGTCGGTTGATACAGGTCCGTCGGAATCGGCGAGCCGGTGTTGTGGAAATGGAGCATTTCGGCGAGCTGGTTCGCGGCGACGATCATCTCTTGGTTGTAGTTCTTGATGCGCGACTTGAAAAAGTTGAAAAACACAACCGCGATGACCGCGATGATCAGACCGCTGGCCGTCGTGATCAGCGCTTCCGAAACACCTGCCGCGACGACGGCCGGCGTTGAGTTCCCCTTCAGCGCGATGTCCTGGAAGGCCCGGATGATGCCCAATACCGTTCCGAAGAGACCGACGAAGGGCGCGATCACGGCGATCGTCCCGATGATCGCCAAGTTGCGCTCGAGTGAATTGAGGTGTTCCATCAGCGCGATCGAGAGCGCGTCGGTGATGTCGGCGCGGTTCTTCTCGCCGCGGCGAAGCCCGAACTCGAGAATCCGCGGAAGCATTCCGCGCTTCTTCTTACAGATCGCGATCGCTCCGTCGAGATCGTCGGCGGAGACCTTCGCTCCGATCTCGCGCAGCAAGCCCTTGGTATCGGAATGCTGCATCTGAAAGAAGATCAAACGCTCGATGACGACGGCCAGACCGACGATCGAGATGAGCAACAGGAGCCACATGTCCCAGCCGCCCTGCTGCATAAGACTCATAAATCCGGAAAACACGTTCTACAACCCCTCCACTAGACGTTGTTCCGCGGCGTCCTCGCCCCGTGAGGGCGCGACATTGGCCCCCCCGGCCGAAAGTCCTGGCAATGTAAGGTATCCTTAGCTACCGCTACCCGACTGACCGGCGGGAGCGGCATTGAGATTACGTTTGACGAACGATTCGATCTGCAGCGAAAGCGCTTCATTGCCTTCGGCTTTGGCTTGCTGATCGGCCTTAGTAAGGGCATCGGCAGCCTTCTTTTTTGTGGCGTCGTCGTGACTTTGGGCCCACTGGCCCGTCAATGCGATGCCTTCTGCAAAGTTGGCCACCGCATCATTCGGCTTGAGGGCGAGTGCCTTGTCCGCATACGCCTGCATCCGCTTATAGTCGGGCTTCTCCATCCTCGCCACTAACAACGCCGCTTGCGTGTTTGCCGTGACGGCCACCTCGGGGTCGCCGCCGGCGGCTGCTTGATCGAAGTCCTTGAAAGCCTGGTCGTAGTTCTTGGCGTTCGCGGCGTCGATGCCCATTTTGAGCAAGCTGTTGCCCATCACGCGCCCCGGGAGCGGACTGTTTGGGTCGAGCTGCTTGATCTCGGCCGCGGTGGCCTGCTCCGCTTGCGTGTCATTCGTCTGCAAGTAGGCGTTCATCAGCGCGCTATCGATCGCCACCTTAGCGCTCGTCGGTGTCTTCGGATCGGCAAAAGCAGCGGCGCGGACCGGCTTGAGCGTCGCGATCGCATCGCTATACTGCTTGTTGGCCAGCTGCGCGGTCCCGAGCGCGTACTTTGAATTCGTGCTTGGATCGAGCGCCACGGCCTTCTGCGCGTACGTGAGCGACTGGGCCGGATTCTGCGCCGCAACGTCGACCGCAGCCTTGGCGAGACTGCGCGCCGCGATCGGCTGGAACTGCTTCCCGATCGTTCCGACCTGCGCGAAAGCGGCCGCGGCGGTGGCGAAGTCGCCGCTATCGAAGGCCGCGACGCCGAGCATCTGGCGCAGCGATTCGTCGCCCGGCGAGGAGAGCAGCTCCGTCTGTGCCTTCGACTTGGCCTGCGCGTATTGGCCGGCCCGAATCAACGCGGCAACCTGACTCGCTGCAGCGCTCGTCGAGCCGCCCGCCGGCGCTCCGCCACCCGACTCGTCGCTTGACGCGGCAACCGATTTGCCGTTGAACCTCAATCGGAAGTCGTAGAAGGCCGTAATCGGAGTTGATCCGCGATGCGCCGGACGATAGGTCGAGTTTTGAGCGATTTCGAGCGCGGCTGCGTTGTCGCCGGAGTTTGTGGAACTGATGACCTTAATCGCTTTATGCGTCCCGTCGGAATTCACCTGAACTTGAACGGTGACCGTCCCGCTACCGACAATCGGTTTGCTCGTGGTTCCCTGCTTGATGAGCTTAGCCGGCACGTATTCGCTGGCGTACTGCGCCAGCGCCGCACTTTGCGTGAATGCAACGAGCGCCGCGGCGAGCGGCGCCACAATTCGGAAAGAAGACTTCATGGGCTACCTCGAGGTTTTTGGCTCTACGCTAGCCTTATTCCGCACTTCCGCCGTTTTATTCCCCCGAGGCGGTCGGCGATGGCGTTCGAGCGCCGCGTGCTCTTTCGCGGTAAGCGAGCGAACGTGACCGGGCCGCAGGCGGCCAAGCTGCAACGGGCCGAAGCGGATACGGGTCAGCGTCAGCACCCGGTGCCCCACGGCCTCGAACATCCGCCGGACCTGGCGGTTGCGTCCCTCGTGGATCGTCACGTCAACAACGCTCTGATCCGGGCGGGCCACGACGACGCGCACTTTCGCGCCTGCTGCCCGAAACTCCGCAAGCGAGACTCCGCGGATCAATCTGCGCACGTCATCCGGGCCGAGACGTCCCGCGATTTGCGCGCGATACATCTTTTCGACACCGAAACTCGGATGGAGCAAACGATGTGCGAGCTCGCCATCGTCGGTGAGCAAGAGGACGCCGGACGTATCGTAGTCGAGGCGTCCCACCGGAAAGAGGCCCGGCTTGCGCGGTACGAGATCCGCAATCGTACGCCGTCCCTGCGGATCGCGCATCGTCGTCACGACGCGCAACGGCTTGTGCAAGACGAGATACGTCGGCCGCGCCGGAAGCGCAATACGCTTCCCCTGAACGTCAACTCGATCGCCCGGATGCACGAGCGTCCCCAACTCGCGCACTATCAGGCCGTTGATGCGCACGCGTCCACTCGCGATGAGTTCGTCCGCATGCCTTCGCGACGCGACTCCCGCCCGCGCTAAATACCTATTGAGCCGCGTCCCGCTCATTTATTTCGTTTAGGTCTGCTGCGTTCGGCCATCTACATCCCGTTCCCACGGCCGTTTGCTTCGCACATCCTGTGCTCCGCTGCACTCGGCCTCTGCGCTGCTCTCGCCATCCATGGCTCCGCAGCGCATTCACACGCCGCTGGAACGGGACGTAGATGACCGACGCCGCAGACCTAGATTAGTATTTTCCGTTATCCTCGTAGCCGCGCGACATCGAGAGCGCCTCTTTCGTCACGGATTGCAGGAACTCGTCGTTGGTGCGCGTCTGCACCATCTTGTCGAGGATGATCTCGGTGATGTCGCCGGTGTTGAGGACGGCCGTCGCACGCCGCAGCATCCAGATCTTCCGCATCTCTTCGGGCGAGAGCAGCAGCTCTTCTCGGCGCGTACCGGAGCGCTTAATATCGATCGCCGGAAAGACGCGCGACTCGGCGAGCTTGCGCGTGAGGTTGAGCTCCATGTTACCGGTGCCCTTGAACTCTTCGAAGATCACGTCGTCCATCTTCGAACCGGTTTCGATCAAGGCGGTTCCGACGATCGTCAACGAGCCGCCATTCTCGATCTTGCGTGCCGCACCGAAGAAACGCTTAGGCTTGTGGAGCGAAGCGGTGTCGAGGCCGCCCGAAAGCGTGCGTCCCGAGCTCGCCACGACTTGGTTGTAGGCGCGTGCGAGGCGCGTGATCGAATCGAGCAAGATCACAACGTCCTTGCCAAGCTCGACGAGGCGCTTCGCCCGTTCCATGGTCAGCTCGGCAACGGTCGTGTGGTTTTCGGGATGTTCGTCGAAGGTCGAAGCGACGACCTCGCCGTCGATCGTTCGCTGCATGTCGGTGACTTCTTCAGGGCGCTCGTCCACGAGCAGCGCGATGATGTGCGCCTCGGGATGATTGATCGCGATGCCTTGGGCGATATTCTTGAGCAGAGTGGTCTTGCCCGCCTTCGGCGGCGAGACGATCAGCGCGCGCTGCCCTTTGCCGATCGGCGAGAAGAGATCGATGACGCGCGTAGAGAGTTGGGTTGATCGATTTTCGAGTTTGAACCGCTCCTCGGGAAAAATCGGCGTCCCTTTTTCAAAGACCGGCCTTCCCTTGATGGCCTCCGGATCGAGCTCGTTGACCTTGTCGACGCGAATCAGCCCGTAGTACTTTTCGCTCTCCTTCGGACGTCGCGCTTGGCCTTCGACCATGTCGCCGCGCCGAAGTTCGAAGCGCCGTATCTGCGATTGGCTGACGTAGATGTCGTCGTTGCCGATGTAGTAGCCCGCGCGGCGCAAGAACCCGTAGCCCTCGGGAAGGATGTCGAGAATGCCGCTCGCCACCTCGATGCCGGAGCGCGCGATCTGCGTCTGCACGAGTAAGTTGACGATTTCGTCCTTTTTAATTTTCGCCGGAGTCGGAATCTCGACTTCCAGCTCTTTTGCGACGTCGAGCAGCTCGGTCTTCGTCTTTTCCGAAAGCTGCGCCGCAGTCAGCATCGGCGGCGCTTCGACTTGCGGAAGCTGATCGTGAAAGGCGCCGGGATGTTGCGGAAAGTGATGGCGGCGACGCGAACGCCGGCGCCGTCCTCCACCCTGTTGCTGAGGGCGCATGTCGTTGCTCGGACGATGTTCGATGTTGGGGCGATGTTCTGTTTGCAGAAGAATTTCTCTCTCGTAGAGCCGCACAAGTCAAGCTTTGACGATCGAGGGCCAGGCGAGGCTGCCTGCGCGATCAGACCGGTGACGTGAGCGTGGGGATGTCAAATGATGCCGCGGCTGTCAACAAACTTGACTGCAACGCGACGACCACACTATAGCATAGGGTCAGCTAGCATTCAAGCCGGGCTCAAGCGAGCAGGTCCGCTCACGTAGGGGCTTCCGGCCGCATAGAAGCGGAGCCGGCGTTGGGCGGCCTGCGTGATGCCGATGCGCCGGCTGCGCCGAACCCGGACTCGCGAGGCGCTTGCACCGACCAACCAAAGATACGGATGCGAGAAGAGATCGATGCCATCTAAGGAGCGATCGATGCCTAGCGCACGGCAGAGCCGGCCTGGACCGCGACAGAGGTCGCGGGTCGTCGTCACAGCACGCCGCCTTTGCATGAGCTGCAGACCTTCGACGGGCTCGAGCGCGCGCACGAGTACGCCCGCGCCCCGTCCGTCACACTCGCTCGATAAGTTGAAACAAAATGACGTACCGTAGATCTGATAGATGTAGGCACGATGCGGCGGACCGAACAGCGTTGCATTTCGAAGGCTCTTGCCGCGGTACGCGTGGCAGGCTCGATCTCCCGGAGGATACGCCTCAGTCTCGACGATGCGCCCCGCCGTCATTCCGTCGCTGCTCTCGCGCACTAAAATGCAACCGAGCAACGCTTGCGCGAGCGCTTGAGTTTCGATCGGCAAACTGCCCGGCGTCAGCCGGGTGAACGTCATGCCGCGAGATTCAGCGCTGCTTCGGCTCGCGCCCTTTGGGTCAAATCATCGGTCGGCCCGGCGCGTACGCTAAAGCTCGGGAGCGCGTTGAGGACGCAGCGCAACCCGACGTACGGCAGCACGAGCCCGTCCGGCAACTCGTGCCGTCCGGTGATTTCCTCGACGAGTAGCGGATCGCTCAGCACGAACGAGATCTGACTGGCGCTGCGCTTGCGCAAGACGCGCGCAACGGCGGTCAGCGCGGCGTAGCCAGTCGCGCGATCGGGCCGACGCGAGATGTCGGGAACGCGAAACGCAACTCGCAAGAGGTGCCGGCTCCGCGCGCTGGTCAGGCGCGCATAGACGATGCCGCTGCCCAGCGCACCCGCCGCGTAGCCGATTGTTGCCTCTATCCCTGAACCCCCGCCCCGCATCGCATTCCGCCCTTACCCACAGTTTATATCGAACGTACGTTCGGGGTCAAGCGATTCGCGCGGGTCTCAGAAGGCTGGCGTAGAGTGCGAGGATGCCGTCGAGCTGGGCGTCCAGCGCGTATCGCTGGGCTGCGTGACGGGCCGCCGCGGCTACCTGCGGCTCCGGCTGTACCGACACCCCTCGAAACGCGGCTGCGAACGCCGCTACCGTCGGCGTTACGAGGTTGCCGGCCCCCGCAAGAACATCGCGGTTTGGCGCGCAATCCGCCGCGATGATGTATGCGCCCGCCGCGAGCGCCTCCGCTAGGACGAGCCCTTGGGTTTCCGTGGTGCTTGGCATCACGAAGGCGTCGGCGCTGGCGTAGAGATCGGGCAGCTCATCGCGGGCGACCGGACCGAGAAATCGAACGCGTCCGGCGAGGTCGCACTGGCGAGCGAGCGATTCGAGGTCGTGGCGCAGCGGGCCATCTCCGGCGACCATCAACTTCAAAGACGCATCATGCGTCAAAGCGAGGGCTCTCAAAAGCAGTTCGACATTCTTCTCCTTCGCCAACCGGCCGACGGAGAGCAGCAGCCGGTCACCGGGGGCGACCCCGAGACGGGTACGGAGCGTTTCATCCCGGCGGCCGGCGGCGAACCGGGCGACGTCGATTCCGGTTGGCACGATCTCAATGCGTGCGCGTACGCGCAGCTCACCAAGACGGTGCGCCATCGCCGACGTCGGCACGACGACGGCATCAGTCAAGTTGGCGAACGTACGAGTGAGTTGCACGGCGGCGAAACGCGTCGCGTTTGGTTCGAACGGTACGTAATGGGCATACGCTTCGAGCTGCGTGTGATACGTAAAGACGATCGGCATGCCGTAGCGGCGCGCGTAGCGCAGCCCCATCCAGCCGGTAACAAACGGCGAGTGAACGTGCACCAGCGAGAGCCGCTTGATCACTTCGTTGCGGTTGCGCCGGCTTACAAACGGCAGCGTCAGGCGATACGGGGTCCGCATCGGCAGTGGCAGCGACGGCATCCGAAAAACCGGGCCATCGGCCTCGACATAGCCGGGCATCCGCGGCGCAAAGCAATAGACCAGGTGGCCGCGACCGCGCAACCCGTCGGCGAGCCCTTCAACCGACGCGACGACGCCGTTGACGACCGGGCGGTAAATTTCGGTGAAAAACCCGACGCGCAGGCGGTCCATCCGACAGCTTTTTTCGCTGCCAACGGGTGAGGGCCCGGTACAAGGTCCCTCCTTGCCGCTTGTGACTTTCGACATATTCGGGGTTGGCGAGGGATGTGCTATAGTGCCCGCATCAGATAGGCCTGCCAAACAGCACAGCAGGCAGGCTTCGAGTGACTCGGCGTTTCCGTAGGATCCATCACCCAGCGGTCGCCTTGCGCCGCTTCCAACATGCGACTCGCCGTCATCGTTCGTTACTCCGCGCGGGTGTCGAGCGCGAGCCTTAGCGACGAGCCAGAAAAGAAAGGAACTTTGGGTTGATCCGACGCGTACTTTGCGCCATTCTTAGCGCAGGCGCCATGACACTCTCTCAGGCTTCTGGGGCTGCATGGGCTTCTGGGTCGATCACCGCGGTAACGTGGCACGGACACGGCCTTGTAACCTGGGAGCGCGTCGAACGCCGCTCCATCGAGCCTCAAACGCTCCATCGCTTCAGCTCAGGGCTCTCGCCCGGAACGTCGAAGATCATCGCCCACGGCACACCCGGCGTGCTCGAAGTACGCATGCGCTTGACGCAGCGTGACGGGGGCCCGGTCCATCGCAACGTGTTGTGGTCGAGCGTCGTGCGCGCGCCGCGCCCGCGCGTCGTTGCCGACGGAGTTGGGCACTCGCCGCTCGCCGATTTCGAAGTCCACGGCCTCGCGCGGATGGCGTTTATGGCGCGCGGCGCACTGGCAATGATTGCGACGGCGTATAGTGCCGATTGCGCTGGATGCGACGGCATGACGGCAATCGGACGCCGCGCCGGGCGCGGAATCGTTGCCGTCGATCCGCGCCTGATACCGCTTGGAACCCGCTTGTATATCCCTGGCTACGGGCCGGCGATCGCCGGCGATACCGGCGGCGACATCGTCGGTCATCGGATCGATTTGGGTTTCGACTCGCCGCGCGAAGCCATGCTCTTCGGCCGGCGCGCGATCACGGTATATCGAATCAAGTAGCGTACAATGACGGGGTGCTCAGCCCCCGTCAACTTCTTGCGCAGGCACGGAGACGGCCGCGCAAACGCTACGGTCAAAACTTCCTCGTCAACGTCTCGGCAGCGCGCAACGTAGCGCGTCTCAGCCTGCGCGACGCTGCGCCCAACACGAGAGCTCTTGAAATCGGCGCGGGCACCGGTACGCTAACGCTGGCCCTGCTCGAAGAAGGCGCCGACCTCACCGCGCTTGAGATCGATCCGAATCTTGTCGACATCCTGCGTTCGCGCACCGATCTTTCCGCTGCGCGGATCATTGCAGCCGATGCGCTTAGCTTTGACTATGCGGCGTGGTCGGCCGGACAGCAATGGCTGGCCGCCGGAAATCTTCCATACTATATCGCCACTCTATTGATGCTGCGTTTGATCGAGATGGACGACGGTCCGGATTCGCTCACCATCATGGTGCAAAAAGACGTCGCGGATCGGTTGGTGGCCGCGCCCGCCACGCCGGCATACGGAAGTCTTTCGGTTGCCGTGCAGTACGCGATGCGTGCCGAGCGCGCGTTCACGCTCTCCCCCCGATCCTTCTTTCCCGCTCCAAAGGTAGACTCGAGCGTGGTGCACTTGGTGCGGCGCGCAGAGCCGGCGGTTCGGACGCGCGACCAATCCCTATTTTGGAAGGTCGTGCGCGGGGCGTTCGCGTACCGGCGCAAGACGCTCGTCAACAGTCTCGCGCTTTCGCTGGGTCTCGATCGAGCGACGATTCTACGAGCACTCGCGCTCAGCAATCTCTCCCCGGAGCTACGCGGTGAACGACTCGACCTCAGCGATTTCGCCCGATTGGCCGACGCGCTGGCCGAAAGATAGTTTCAAGGGCCTTTGGACGTGGCTGCTGGCGGCCTTTATCGCGTCTCTTTTCATCGCCGCGTTCGTCGCCGGACTGCGAACGAGCCGTGCCCCGGCAGTGAGTCCGACCGAGTTCGACACGCTCATCCTGTTCCAGTTCGCGCTCGAGGGCGTGCTCGTCGCGCTGTTGCTCGCCGCGCTGCCAGCGCTGTCCAAGTTCGGTTTGCGCGACCTAGGTTTTCGCACGCCGAATATCGCGAACGTGGGGACCGCCGTCCTGGGCGCGATCGGCATGGTCATCGTTGCCAATGGCGGCGCCACGCTGATCGAGTATCTCGCGCACAGTCAGCATCAGCAGGATATCGTACAGATCTTCAAAGAGCTGCACAATCCCACGACGATCGCGATCTTCACGGGTTTCGCCGTCGTCTTCGTGCCGTTCGCCGAAGAGACGTTCTTCCGCGTCTTCTTCTTCAATCTCGGAATGCGCTACGGCGGCTTCTGGGCCGGTGCAGTGCTGAGCGGCGCGCTCTTTGGCATCGCACACGGCGACGTCTTCGCGGCGGCACCGCTCGCACTCGGCGGCATCGTGCTGTGCGCCGTCTACTACCGAACGCGCAATGCCTTTGCGCCGATGATCACGCACGCGCTCTTCAACTCGCTGTCGATCGTCGCACTCTTGGTCGCGCCGCAGCTCACGAAATAAGCGCTCGAGCTGCCTCAACAACGTGCTCGGCGCCGATTGTCGGCGTGTCGAGGTAGTGCAACCGGTGCTGCAGCGACGGCGGCTTGGTCGTGGTCGCGGGCCGGCGGTCGAAACCGCGATCGCGCACGTACCGTCCGATGAGATGGATCGCGTCGGCATTCGGCTCGTCGTACCAGTCCGGATGGTGAGATAGCCACAATCCCACGGTCGGTACGCCGCCGCGCGCCAGCGTGAGATGGAGCGGGCCGGCCGGAATGCCGACAAACAGATCGATGCGCTTGGCCAGCGCCTTGTAGAGCCGCGCGAACGGGTCGTTTAAATCGCCGAAGAGCGCGCGAAATCCGGCAACGCCCTCGCCGAGCGGCTCGTCGTCCATCGAAATGAAACTCCATGACTCTTCGCCGCGCAGCGTCGCAACGAACGCGCGCGCCTCCGATCCCTCTCCCCAATTCTTTCGAGAGGCCGTCACGCCGGTTCGTGAGATAACGCACAGTCGTTCACCGCGCCGCAGTATTTCAGCCAAGCGTTGGTCGACCAGCCGTTGCGTCAATTCCGGCGCTGCGAAGTCGATCGCGTTCTCGAGCCGGCGGGTGAGGTCGAATTGCGCGAGCCGTTCGCGCGCCACAAGCAATCGCGCGAGATTGCGCGCCTTGGTGTGAAACGGATACGCCGTCATTCCTTCGGTTTCGGGGTAATCCGTCCAAAGCACGACGCCGGGAACAAACTCTGCTACGGTTTGCGCGAGCGGAACCGGAACGTTCAGCTCGATGCTTCGGCCATTGCATCGTTTCAACGTGAGGCCGAGATGGCGCGCGCCGAGTTCGCCGCCATCGCTCGGAACGCGCACGCCGCTGAATAGCGCCTGCACTCGCGGATTTCCCTCCATGACGCTCACGTAGTCGTCGCCGAAGCGCGTGACGGCATAAACGTTCGAGGGTTCCAGCAATGAGACGACCGTGCCGAGATGGACCCAATCGCCGAGCCCATGCGGCCAATACATCAGAACGCGCTCGCCGCGCAGCGCCGCAAAGCGTCCGCGATCCTCCCGCATCGCTCGTACCCGCATCGCGCCGTTCGCGTTCAAGGTCGCACCGGTACTCCGCCGCACAGGCGCGCCGGCACGCGTCCGCCCAGGCTCGCGAAAAACGCGCCGGCATCGGTGTTGTACCCCGGACATCCGGCAAAATGCGGATCCGGTTGCGGATCGAGCCGAACGTGCGGGTTCGCCGCCGCAACTGCCCAAACGCCTTCATCGCGTCGCGGCAAGAGCGCCGAGCCTCCGCCGTCGCGCAGCGCGGCCGCGCCCGCGTACGCGTTCCAATCGACGATGAACGGCCAGCGGCCCGGACGGAGCACCGTATCGTTGAAAATCAAGACCATGACGACGACCGCGCATGCGATCATGACGCGGGCGAAGCCCGAATAGCGCCGCATGCCGAACGCGGCTGCGACCGCCGCCGACGCCAACAGCGCTGCGGAATAATGCGAGCCGACGCGGCTGGCTTCGTAGTTCCACGGCTGCATGAAGACGATCTCCGCAAGCAGCGGCGTTCCCAACAACAGCCAGCGTCCGATCGCGACCGGTGCGAACGCAAACGGAGCCAGTAGGAGGAAGAGCAGCGTGAGCTTACCGCCCGGATCGGAAATCGCAAACGCATAGTGCGGAACGCTCGGCACGCTCGCGACGAATCGTTCCACCAGCCAGAACCCTATGCCGTTGGCCGCCGCCAGTAGCGCGAGCGCCGCTCCGAGTCGCCGGTCCCACCACAACGCACACGCCAGTCCGAACCACAGCACAAAGAGGATCAGATCTTCTTTCAGCCCCATCAGCAGCTGCGCAACGATCAGCGTCGGCCATAGCAAACGCCGCCGAGCGAAGAGCGCACCGCTGAACACCAGCAACGGCACAAAGACGCTCTCCGAAAAGTTATCGTAACTCAGCCCTTGTGCCGATGGCGTCAACAGATACGCGATGCCCAGAATGTTTGCGGCGCGCCCGTCGACACCGACCTCGCGCGCGAACAAGACGAGCGGTATCGCTGCGGCGGCAACCGCGACCACTTGCACCGCGATTAGTGTCTCAGCGCGCGGAAAAACGGCAACCAGCGGAACTAGCGCCATCAACGCCCACGAATCGTGTACTTGAAAATGCGCTCGCCACTCTCCGTAGTTCCACGACGATCCGTGCCGCAAATTCACCAGTGTCTGCAGGTACGTCCCAAGGTCGGCACCATACCGCAATGCGTAGAGCTTATTCAAATCCAGGGCGATATAGACGACCGCAAAGACCATGGCGGCTATGGAGATCGGCCGCACGAGGCTACGTCGCCGTTCTCTCGAGCCACACTCGTTCAACGATGGCGCGAAGGCGCTCGATGAATTGGGATGGAGCGAATTTCTCCGCATGTCTTCGCAGGCGTTGCGGATCGAAGCGCGACGGATCGAAGCTGCGCAGCGCCGCAGCGAGCGATTCGGCATTCGACTCGTCGAAGAACAGACCGGTAGCGCCTTCGACGATCGTCTCGAGCGCGCCGCCGCCGCGATACGCGATCGTCGGGCGTCCGGCGGCGGCCGCCTCGAGCGGAACGAGACCAAAATCCTCTTCTCCCGGAACGATCGCCGCGCGCGCGTTTCCCAACAAATCGTTAAGCTGCGCGTCGGGGATGTAGCCAAGCACCGTCGTCGTCGTTCCGCGCGCGACGCCACGCAACGATCGCTCGGCCGGACCGGTGCCGGCGACGAACAGTTTCACGCCGGCCAGCGCCGCCGCCTCGATGGCGAGCTCGATGCGTTTGTACGGCAGCAGGCGCGAAGCCGCGACGAAGTAGTCGCCCGCGCCGCTTCCAATGCTGAAACGGTCGATGTCAACCGGGCAGTGGAGGATATCGCTTTCACGACCATAGTACTGCCGAATCCGTCGCGCAACGTTCTGCGAATTGGCAACGAAACGCGTTGGACGCGTCGCGGCGGCGCGATCCCACGCCACAAGACGATTTATCAGCGGGCGCGCCAGCGGCGTTCGCACGTACTCATTGTAGGCGAATGTGAAGCGGCTGACGGTGTTGATGTAACACACGTGAACCGCGCCCGGCGGAACTCGAATGCCTTTCGTCCAGGCGGTCGTCGAGCTGACGATTGCGTCGAAGCCGGAGAAATCAAAGGCTTCGAAGGCACGCGGATAGAGCGGCGCGAGCGCGCGAAAGTACCGGTGCGCAAGCGGGATGCGAGCGAGGTACGAGCAGCGCACGCGTGCCGTCGGAACGAGATCTCCAGCGACACGCTCGTCATAGAGCGCGGTGTAGACCGGCGCCTCGGGCCACGCTTGCGCAATATGCGCGAAGACGCGCTCGGCCCCGCCACGCTGGTTCAAGTAATCATGAACGAGCGCTACGTTAATCTTGTAAATTTGTGCCGCGGGGCAAGACGAGGGCGATCGTCGGATTGCCGAGATAGGCGCGGGCGACGCGCTGAACGTCGTTCGACGTCGTTGCCGAGATCGCGGACAGCGCGCGATTGATGAAGTCGGGCGAGGCGCTGTCACGCGAAAAGACCGCAGCCAGCCAGGTCCGCGTTTCTAACGTCGTCGCATCGTTCGCGAAATCGCCGGCCGCTTCGGCCTTGAACTCCTCGATCGAGCCCTGGAGCCGCGTCGCGGCCAAGACGCCCACCACTGAGAGCGCGGTTGCAAACGCGCGGCTCGGATTGCCGATTAAGCCGCCATTCACGTAGAGTACCAAACTGGCGGGTGCGCGGTCATAGGCGTAGACGGTGCCGACCGAACGGGACGCAAAGGTCGGTGACACGATTCCGGGCACTTGCGCGATGTCGGAAAGCGTCCTCCGGACGAACGCCGCCAAGACCAGCATTGGGCCGAAGTCGCGGCTGTCGACGTTTGGCGCCGGATACTGCGCGATTAGCCATGGCGAGGAGATGTCGCGATGCGCGACGATTTCGTGCGTCGTGCCGTGCAGCGGCGCCACGCGGACGGTGACTGGCGCCGTCGATCCGGGCGCGAGCGCGTTGGCAAGCGCCGCCAGCGCTTCCGGAGCGAGTACGTCGAGCCGTCCGGCGGCACTGACTAAGGCGCCGCCTCGACGATAATAGGCACGATAAAATCCACGCACGTCGCCGGAAAAGAATTGCGCCAGCGATGCCGGCGTTCCGAGTTCAGGGAGTCCCGCGTTGGCTTGACGCGACGAAGCGGCATTGAGCATGTCGAGACCGACTTGCAGCGCAACCTGCTGGACTTGCGCGATCTCGCGAACGAGCACGGCGCGCGCATCACGCACGGTTGCGGATGAGAAGTCGGGTGCAGCAATCGCACTGCGCACCAAATCGAGAACGGCGGGCGCGTCTTGCGCGAGGGCCTCGACGTAGAAGCGAACGTCGCCAGGATCGACCGTAAACCGAATCGAGCCGCCCCGCGCGGCGATCGCCTCCTCGAGCGGGAGCGGAGGTGTGCCGACCGGTGTACGTACGATTGTCTCGGCAACGAGCGCGGCCAAACCATTCTGTTTCATCGTTTGGCGATCGAGCCCCGCGTGCACGATGAGGGTAACGCCGACGAGCGCAGCCGCGGTATCGAGCTGACGAACGATCGGCGTACCTCCGGCGAGCTCGACGCTCGGTGATGGAATAGCCGCGCCGGCTGCGCGCCCAATCGCCGGCTGCGCCATGAACGCGAGCATCGCCGCGATGCAGACCAACACCATCCGTCTCACCGGGGTGGTTCCTTTTGCGAAGTGGTGGCGATCAAATTGACGACGACCGGATTGCTCAAATACCGGCGCACAATTGCGGCGACGTATTGCGGATCGAGCGCGCGTGCGGCGTGCTCGTAGTTGCCACTCACGATACCGGGCGCGTATTCCAGATCGCCCTCGACGGAATACCAGCCGAGATTGTCGGCGCGCTGCTGCGGGGTTTGCGTATCCGCCGCGACATGGTAGAGAAACGCTTCGCGGGCTGCCGCAAAGGTCCGTGCGTCCATCGGTTGCTGGAGGACCGCCAGTGCGTCGAGCACATGTTGCTCCGCCTGCTTCTCGTGGTTGCCTCCGATCGTCACGACCATGACGCCCGGATCGTGCAGCGTGATGAATTGACCGATGACCAGCGCATCGCTCTGCGAACGGTCGAGCACCTTCGAGACGACGCCGGTTTGCTCGCGAAATAGATAATCCGCAACAAAATCGAGCGCAGTAGCGGCTTTTTCATCGGAGATCGGCGGTCCAATCCAGGCTAAGCCGACGCCATCGATTGCGCCGGAGGCGGTGGACGAGCCGGCCGATCCGGAAACCCGCGAGTCGTACGGCGAGTCCATCGCGCCCGGTCCGCTACCGTCGGTTACCGCCGTGATGCTCGACGTGTCGACGTTGCCGGTGAGCGTCAGCACGGAGTTCTCGGCACGGAAGGCACGCTTTGCATAGGCACTGATTTGCGCGGTTGAAATGCTGGTTAACTGCGAGACTGCCGTCGGCAGCGACGGATAGTGCGCCGGTCCGGTTGCGAAAATGCGTTCGAAGAGCAAGTCGTGGAGCGTCATGTCGGATTCGTATCGTTGCTGTACGCCGAGCACTGCGGCGTTCGCACGCGCCGTCTTCACGGCGGCGTCGTCGACCGCCGGCGCAAAATACGCGCCGGTCATCGCCGCAACGATCCGCCGCGCCGCCGCGGCTGGAACGACGGCGCCGATACCGACGATGTCGGGATAGACTTCGATGTTCAGCTCACCGCCGACGGTGTGCACCAGGGCGTAGAGCGATTTGCCGCTCGCGAGCGGCGCGACCGCGGCCGCGGTGGCGGCCAAATTTGCAATTCCCGGCGTCGCGTTATCGTAACCAGCGCCCGGAGCGCGGAACCACAATCCAATTGCCGCCGTACCGACCGTCGGATCGGGATAGAAAACATACGAGCCGCCACGCGGCAGCGAACCCGTTTGTCGCGCAATCGCAGCGGCGGCGGACAGCGTGCTGAAAAGCAGCGATGCTGCACCGAGCATCGCGGCGACGGCTCTTGGCGCGGTCATGCCGGTTCCGGCGAGATCTTAGGTGGAAGACGCGAGGGCTTGTCGACGCGCTTCGGCTCTTCGGTGACCGGGCGCTCGGCCGGAGTCTCGGGCTCGGGCGATACCTCGGCACCCTTCGCGCGATCGTAGGGGCGGCCGTCGAGAATTGCTTTAACCTCTTCGGCTTCGACGGTCTCGTACTCGAGCAAGGACCCAACCATGCGCTCGACCCTGTCCCAGTTCTCCTTGAGAATTCGTTTCCCGGTGGAGTAGCACGTCTCGATAATCTTGCGAACCTCGCCGTCGATCTTGCTCGCAACCTCTTCGGAGTAGTTGCGCTCCTCGCTGATATCCCGGCCAAGGAAAACCTGGTGAGCACCGCGTCCGAACTGAATCGGTCCTAAATCGCTCATTCCGTACTGCGTCACCATCCGGCGCGCAAGCTCCGTCGCTTGCTCGAAGTCGTTGCTTGCGCCCGTCGTGACGTCGCCGAATTTGATCTCCTCGGCGAGTCGCCCGCCCATCGCCCGCGTAATCATCGCGAGCAACTCCTCCTTGGTTCGGTTATGGCGATCGTCTTCGGGCAACGACCAGGTGATGCCGAGCGCCATCCCGCGCGGAATGATCGTGACCTTGTGTATCGGGTCGGACTTCTCGAGCTTGCCCCCGATGACCGCATGACCCGACTCGTGGTACGCGGTCGTTTCCTTCTCTTTCTGCGACATGACGACCGACTTGCGCTCGGGACCGACCATGACGCGATCGATCGCTTCGTCGCAGTCGATCATCTCGATAACGTTCTTGTTGCGGCGCGCCGCCAGCAGCGCCGCTTCGTTCAACAGATTCTCCAAGTCGGCGCCCGAGAATCCCGGCGTCCGCTTGGCGAGCGTCTCGAGCGAGACTTCTTTGCCCAGCGGCTTATTGCGCGCATGGACTTCCAGGATTTTCTCGCGTCCCTTATAATCGGCGCGCGCCACGACGATCTGACGGTCGAACCGGCCCGGCCGAAGCAGCGCCGGATCGAGGACGTCGGCGCGGTTCGTGGCCGCAATCAAGATGACGCCGGTGTTTTGATCGAAGCCGTCCATCTCAACGAGCAGCTGGTTGAGCGTCTGCTCGCGCTCGTCGTGTCCGCCGCCCAGGCCGGCACCGCGCTGGCGGCCGACCGCGTCGATCTCGTCGATGAAGACGATGCACGGCGCGGATTTCTTTGCTTGATCGAAGAGATCGCGCACGCGCGAGGCACCGACGCCGACGAACATTTCGACGAAGTCGGATCCCGAAATCGAGAGGAACGGCACGCCTGCCTCGCCCGCGATCGCGCGCGCGAGCAGCGTTTTGCCCGTGCCGGGCGGCCCGAGCAGCAGCACGCCCTTCGGGATGCGCGCACCGAGTGATTGGTACTTCTTCGGATATTTCAAGAAGTCGACGATCTCGGCGAGCTCCTCTTTCGCTTCATCGACGCCCGCAACGTCGGCAAACGTTACCTTCGGCCGATTCTCGGAGAGCATCTTTGCCCGCGATCGCCCGAACGACAGAGCCTGGCTGCCGCCGCTCTGCGCCTGGCGCAAGATGAAAAAGAGCAACAAGATGGTGATCGCGAGCGGTCCGAGGGTCAGGAGGCTCGAGAAGAGTCCGGTGTTCGATTGTTGGTCGAAGCTGATCGCGCCGCTGCGGACTCTCTTATAGACTTCGTCCACAAACGTCTGGTCGACGTTGGGAACGGCGACGCTGTACTTCGTACCGTTGGAGAGGTCGCCGATCGCGTTCAGTCCGGTCGCGTGGAACGATTGGACTTGTCCGGCTTCGAGCTTTTGGTAAAAGGCTCCGTAATCGAGCCTGGTCTCGCCTTCGCTTGGCTGAACGAACCGTTCGACAATGATAAAGACGGCAACGACCGCACAGATGATCAGAATGATCGATTTGAGATGTTTGCTCACGTTTTCGTCAGACCGTTTGAACCTCTCGAAGCTCGGACAGGTAAGGCAGATTGCGGTAACATTCCTTATAGTCTAAACCGTAACCTATAGCGAAGACGTCGGGTACGCTGAGGCCGCGGTATTCGATGGGGACGTCGACCTCCCGCCGCGTCCGCTTGTCGAAGAGCACGCAACTGCGCAGCGTCGCCGGCCCGCGCTCAGCTAATAACGTTCGCAGGAAGGCCAGCGTGAGCCCCCGGTCGATGATGTTGTCGACGACGACGAGGTTGGCGCCCGCCAGCGGCAGGCTGGCGTCTGCCGCGAGTCGCGCCGCGCCGCCCACTCGTCCCAATCCCCCGTATCGTTCAACGAAGATATAATCGACCATGATTTCGCTCGGACCGTCCACCTTCCGGGCCAGCGCTCGCGCCAGGTCGGAGATAAGGCAGATCGCTCCTTTCAACACGCCGAGCAGTACGAGCGGTTGCCGTCGATGGTCGGCGGCGATCTCGGTCGCAAGCCGCTCAACGGCGGCGCCGATCTTGTCCGGGGAGTAGAGCATCACTGTCGTTTGATACCCCGCACGGAACCGCGTTCGATTCTCAGAGCGATCCCAGGCTTCATGTGAAATGTACCGCTACCGCCTTCTTCGAGTGCACGCACTGCCGCTTCGACGTGCGAAAAATCAATGTCGCGCAAGTTGTCTTCCACCGCAAGCTGCGCCCGAATCGACCGGCGAAGCTGGGCGCGCGGAGTTTTGTCGTCTTCGTCCGACACGAGTTCGGCTGCACGCGCCACCGCGCGATCTAACCCTGGAAAGAGCGGCCGCAAGCTAACCAGCGCTTCGCGAACCGCGTTGCGCCGTAAACGCCGTTCGGAGTTCGTGGGATCAACGGCGTAGGGCAGCGCCTTCGCGTGACAGTACGCGCGCAGCGCCTCCGACGGGATCCCAATGAGTGGACGCGCCAGATCCAGGCCGGTTTCCAGCTGAAGACGGCTGCGCATTCCGCGTAGTCCGCTCGGGCCGGCGCCTCGCAAGAGCGCAAGCAGGACCGTTTCGCTCTGGTCCTCGGCATGGTGCGCCGTTGCGAGGACGCCGCAACCGCGTTGTTTCGCCGCGGCAGCCAGCGCCGCATAGCGCGCAGTACGCAGACGCTCCTCGTCCTTCGCGCGGGTCCGCAGTGCCACTACCTCGAGCGGCAAATCGAAACGCGCGGCCAGCTGCAACGCGATGCACTCGTCTTGCCACGCCGACGCGCGCGCGCCGTGATTCACAAATGCGAGCGCCAGCGCAAGGTCCGTCCGCTTCGCGACCGCGTGCAACGCCGCGGCGAGTGCGACCGAATCCGGCCCGCCGCTGCACGCGATCAACACGTGTTCGCCGGGACGCAAGACGCCGCGTCGCTCGATCGCGCGTTCGACCTCGCGCTCGGGATGCGCGCCTCTCATGCGCGGCGCACGTGCCTCGCAATCTCGCGCTCGACGTCGCGCTTGGCAACGTCGGCGCGTTTATCCCAGAGCTTCTTTCCCCTAGCGACTCCGAGTTGCACTTTTGCGAGGCCGCGTGTGAAATACAGCCGCAGCGGAACGATCGTCAAACCTTTCTCCGCGACGCGGCTCGCAAGGCGCACGATCTCGGCTTTATGCAGCAACAGCTTTCGCGGCCGGGTCGGCTCCGCATTCGAAAAACTGCCTTGCCTATACGGAGGAATGTGCATTCCGAGAAGCCACGCTTCGCCGTCGCGGAAACGCGCGTAGGCTTCGGAGAGGCTCGCGCCGCCGCTCCGCACCGACTTTACTTCCGTACCGGTCAGGACCAAGCCCGCCTCAACCGACTCCAGAATGTGATACTCGTGGCGGGCGCGGCGATTATCGATCGTGGCGGAATCCTTCGTCATCGTCGCAGCCGATCGTCGACAGCATCGATTCGCCCGCGCGAAACGAAACTTCCCTCGGCATGAGCGAGGACGTTGCCGGCGCTATCGAGGACACTCGCATCGACCCCGAGCACGTTGCGCCGCTGCCACGTCACCCGCCCGCGCACCTCGATAGGCACTTCGAGCGGCACCGGTTTGCGAAACCGCACGTTGACCATTGCGGTGACGCCGCGATGCCCCGCGAAGCCCGCGGCATGCGCCATTGCCTCGTCGAGCAATGCCATCACAATGCCACCGTGCGCGATTCCCCGCCAGCCTTGATACTCCGGTGCAAGCGCGACTCGCGCGCGTACGCCTTCCGCATCGGTTGCGCGATCGAAATGCAGGCGCATGCCGATCGGATTGGTCGTTCCGCACGCGAAACAGTTTCCATCGTCGAACGGGACGTCGCTCATCCTAACGTCCGCCGCGCAGGCGATCGACTAAATAGCCTGGGAGCCGCACCGCGCGCATCTTGCGCTGGACCTCTTCGATCGGATAGTCATAGCGGATCCATTCGACGTGGCGTGCTTGCGGATCGTAAAGCACGAACGAGGCCCGCGGATTCAAATCCCGAGGTTGGCCGACGCTGCCGACATCGATGATATATCGCTTCTCCGGCTCGAGCTCGAGTGCGCCGCCGTGCTGCATGTGCCGGTGTCCGATGGCGCCGCCGGAGTCGCGCGTCCAGTATTCGGCAATGTGCGTATGACCGACAAAAACGATCCATGCGTCCGTCTGTTCGAAGGCGCGCGCCGCGGTCTCCTTATCCAGAATGTATTCGAAGTACGTGACCGGTGCGCCGTGAACCAGGAGGAAATCGGGGAAGCGCAGTTCGTACGGCAACAGGCTCAGCCATTCCCGGCTCGCGTCCTCGAGCACACTCTGCGTCCAGCCGATCGCGGCTCGCGCGGCGTTGTTGAAATTTTCGACCCCGAAGTTTTCAACGGCGGCGAGATCGTGATTTCCTAAGACCGCGTGCCGAGCGCGCTCGCGCAGTGCGGCGACGCACTCGTTGGGATTCGGGCCATAACCCACGACGTCGCCGAGCGAAACGATGACGTCGTCCGCAGCCACCATCGAAAGCGCTTGCAAGAGTGAGTCGATATTCCCGTGGACGTCCGACAGAATCGCGTACCGCACGCCTCACCGAGCCTCAACTGCAACGCCGCTGAGGACCGCGCGGAGCGCCGCTTCAAATGCGCGCCGCATCGGCTCCGTTCCGGCGCTCACTCGGACGTACCGGTCGAGCGGCGTTGCCCCGGGCTTGCGAATCCAGACTCCCCGCGCCAGCAGCTCGTTCATGATGCGAGTCGCGCGCCGCTCCGTCTCGAAATCAATGCAGACGAAGTTCGTACGTGATTCGATGTAGCTCCGGCCCAGATCGCGCGCCAGGCGATAGTAGTCGTCGCGGGCTCTTGCCGTTTCGCTTACTACATAAGCTCGAAATCTTTCATCGGCGAGCGACGCGAGCGCGCCGACTTGAGCGTTCCGGTTGATTCCATAGTGGAGCCGAATCTTTTGAAACGTGCGGATGTTGCGCTCGCTGCCGAGCGCGTAGCCGATCCGCGCGCCGGCCATGCCATACGCCTTTGAAAACGTGCGCAAGCGGATCAAGCGATCCTCGAAGGCCGGCGGCAGCAGATCCGCCTCGTCGATGAAGTCGGCATAGGCTTCGTCGAGGAGCAAGAGGCTATTGTGAGGGACTGCTTCGTAAAATCGCACGATCTCGTCCCGCCCGATGAACCGCCCGCTGGGATTGTCGGGGTTGGCCAGATAGACGATCGGTGTCGCTTCGCGCCGAGCCAAGGCGACGAGCTCGTCGCAGTCCGGCGTGCCGTCGAGACGGTACTCCGCGTAGACGGGTCGGCCGCCATACCCGATGACGTGATAATTGAAGGTAGGGTAGGTGCCTCGAGTTGAGAGCGCAGCATCGCCCGGACCGACGAACGCGCGCACCGCGAGGCCCATGAGATCGTCAATGCCGGACCCGACGACGATCTGCTCGCTGCTGCAGCGATGTTTTTCGGCCAGCGCATCGCGCAAATCCAGCGATTCGGGATCGCCGTACCACGAGAGCCGGGCGAGCTCGCCGCTCATCGCCGCCACCGCCTTCGGCGACGGTCCGAAAGCGCTCTCATTCGCGCCCAACCGCACGAGCTCGCGCTGCCCGGTTTCGCGCATCAATTGTTCTGGCCCGATAAACGGCGTCGTCGCCGGAATTGCTTCAACGGCGGGCGTCGGACGAATCACGATCGAGTATCAGCCTCCTGGGAAACGGTGAACGGTGACGGGCGTGCCGGGCGGCCACTCCTCATCGAGTTCTTCCATGATGATGAACCCGTCGGCTCGCGCCGCCAGACCCACTGAAAACGATCGCAACGCCAGCGGATGCGCGACCGCACCGCCCGCGTCGTCCTGCAAGCGCACGGGAATGTACCACGTCCATCCCTTGCGACTCCGGGCCGGCGCTCCAAGCTGCGCCGGCTCGCTCGACGAGCGAATCGCTGCGCCGCTGAGCGCAGCGAGAATCGGTGCGCCGACCGCTTCGAGCATCATCAGCGCCGATGTCGGATTGCCCGGCAATCCGATGATTGGCTTGCTGCCATGGGCGCCGAGCAGCGTCGGTTTCCCCGGTTTCACACGCAACCCGTGCACGACGACGCCGGGCTCGGCGATCTGTGCGACGGCCCCCGGCAGACGATCGCGATCTCCAACCGATGATCCTCCGGTGACCGCGACAGCGTCGCACTCCGCGAGTGCAGTTGCGAGCGCCGCCTCGAATTCGGCGGCTTCGTCGCGCAGCGTCGGATAATGGCGCGGTACGGCACCGATCGCGCGCAGCGATGCGGCGACAGCGTAACGATTGGAGTCACGAATCTGCCCGGGCGCAGGCTGGACCGCGGGTTCGACTAACTCATCGCCGCTCGAAAGCACTGCAACGACCGGACGGCGATAGACCGGCACCTCAGTGACGCCCAAGGCTGCGAGCACTCCGACCTCGGCAGCTCGGACGCGGCGCCGCGGATGTAGCACCGTCTCGCCGCGGCGCATGTCGCCGGCGCGCTCGGCGAGGTTGGCGCCAACCGGCACCTCCTCTTCAATTGTAATGAATCGGCCGTCGATGCGAACGTCTTCGATCGGCACGACCGCGTCCGCGCCGGGCGGCAGCACGCCGCCGGTGGGTATGCGCAGTGCGGATTCCTTCGTCGCCGCGGCGCGCGAAGGCGCACCCATCGATACGTCGCCGATGATTTCGAATCGACCCGGCGTCGCTTGCGCCACTACCGCGAAGCCGTCCATCAGCGAGCGTGGCGCGTTCGGATAATCGTCATCTGCCGCAATCGGCTCGGCAATGACGCGCCCGAGCGCGTGTTCGAGCGCGACCCTCTCGACCCCGAGCGGCGCGATCGGGACGCGCGTAAAGAATGCCACGATCGCCTGACGTGGTGGGAGCAGCATTTTCGGCTCGAATCGCCGCGCCGGTAGGACTGGATTTGCAGACTGCATAATTGCGCGCTTCTCCGTGCTCGACATCGCTATAGTTCGGCGCGATCCCGACCGCGTACGACGCTCCCTTATTCGCCGCGGGCTGGACAGCTCGGTCGTCATCGAGCTTCTGCGCTACGACGAAGAGTACCGCTCCGCGCTTACTGAAGTCGAGCAGGCGAAGGCCGAGAAGAATCGCCTCTCAGCCGCCATTGGTGAGGCGCACGACAAAGCGGCTGCTGCACGCGAGCTGCGCCCAAAGATCGCGGGACTCTCGGCGCGAATCGAGGCACGCGAACAACGTGCGCACGATCTCGCGCCGGCGAGCGCCGATTCGCCGCTGCGCGCGTTGCTCGAAAACCTGCCGAATTTGCTCGACGACTCCGTTCCCGACGGCGCCGACGCAAGCGCTAACGTCGAGGTTCGCCGCTGGGGAGAACCGCGCCGCTTCGACTTCGACGCGAAACCGCATTGGGAACTCGGCGAACGTCTCGGGATTCTCGACTTCGCGCGCGCGGCGAAGCTGTCGGGGAGCCGGTTTACGTTGCTCACTGGAAGGGGCGCGCGATTAGCCCGCGCGCTTTCGTCGTTTTTTCTTGATCGCGCCGCGTCCCACGGATACGCGGAAGTCGCACCGCCGCTGCTGGTCTCGCGAAAGACGATGTGGTCGACCGGGCAGCTGAGCAAATTCTCCGACGCGATGTTTGCCGACGATGACGCCGGTCTGTTCATGATTCCCACCGCCGAGGTTCCGCTGACCGCGCTGCGCGGCGGCGAGATCCTCGAGCTTGCCGAGCTGCCGCTCAAATATGCGGCCGGTACGCCGTGCTTTCGCAAGGAAGCGGGTGCGGCCGGTAAAGATACCCGCGGCTTGATGCGGCAGCATCAATTCGACAAGGTCGAGCTCGTTTGGCTGAGCGCGCCCGAGAGCTCGGGCAGCGCGTTAGAAGGGCTCACGCGCGATGCGGAATCGCTGCTTCAGGAGCTCGAGCTTCCCTATCGCGTCGTGGCGCTCTGCGCCGCAGATACGGGCTTCAACGCGGCCAAAACGTACGATATCGAAGTTTGGATTCCGAGCAGCGATGCCTACCGCGAGATCAGCTCGTGCTCGAACTGCACCGATTTTCAGGCGCGGCGTGCCGCGATCCGGTTCCGCCGCGAGAGCTCGGGCAAACCGGAGTTCGTCCACACTCTGAACGGCTCGGGCCTCGCGATCGGGCGAACCCTGGCCGCAATCCTCGAAAACCATCAGGCATCCGACGGCTCGATACGCTTGCCGCCGGTCCTGGCACCCTATGCGGGGTTTGCGCGGATTCCGAGCTAGCTACGAAACGTCTTGGATGAGCTCGACCAGCACTTCGCGATCGAGATAGCGGATGTGACCGTGTTCGCGACGCAGCGCTTTTCGTGACTCGAGCTCCGCGATGGCGCGCGCCGCAACTTCCTTGACCGTTCCCCCTGCGGCCGCGATTTGCGACTGCGTGATCGTCGATAACGACGCCGCCGCGGGCACGAGCCCGCGCTCGGGCATTGCGTAAGGGAGCAAGACGCGCGCGATCCGTCCCAAGATCGGCAGCGATCCCTGAACCCCCAGCGCGTCGGCCAGGAGACGCACTCGCTGCGCGAGCACGACGCCAAGCGCTGTCGTCAGCGCCGGATAGCGCGCTGCAACGCGAGAGATCGCGTCCCACGGGACTTTGAGGATGCTGGCGGTTTTCGAAAAGACCGCGATGCGCGCCATTTTGAATCCACGATCGAAATATTCGGCGACTCCGAAAAGTTCGTACGGGAAAATCTCATAGAGAATGCGTTCCCGTTCGCGGCCGCCGCCGTTGGCCCGCGCAACGATGCCTTCCGTTACCATGCCGACGAACGGCCAATCGATGTTTTCGGCAACGAGCGTCTGTCCGCGCCGGCCGCTCTGCCGGATCGTGGCGCCGGCGAGTTCTTCACGCACGCTGGCGTCGAGCACGACGAACGCTGAGCAACGCCCGAGGTGTCGCGCGTACGAGCTCCGATCACTTGCCTCGCCGGGCCGATGCGTCAGCCGCAGTTGCCAGATACGCCTGGCAAGACGGCGCGTTTCGACAACGAATCGGTCGGCGCGATCCTGCGTGACGCGCGATGAAAGCGCGCGCGGTTCGGCGTCGGTAATGAGGGTAAGAGAGGCTCCAGATGGAAGACGGTCGAGTGCATCGCGAACGAAATCGGGACGTTCCCACGTCGGGAGGCCGCGCAGATCGATTTCCCCAGGCTGTACCACTTCCGTCACGTTCTCGGCAAGCCGAGCGCTCTACTCCCTGAGAGAGGTCAATCGAGAGGAGTTAGCATGGTAAGGTCACTGGTTCTGCGCTTCGTTAGCGGCACTGCGCTCGCATGCCTGGCACTGGCGGCGCTAACCAGTCCGGCGTCGGCTCAAGCCACGACGACGGATTTGCATTTCACGACGTCGATAACCCAGGTCTACGGATCGCAGTATCCGATCACCGGAAGGCTGGACATCCAGATTTTTCCGGGCGGGCATCTGCGCGGTTATTATCACACGTCATATTATAAACTCTACATTCCGGTTGTCGGCGGGCGCGACGGCGACTACATTTGGTTCGACATCGGCCCCTCGAGCGTCGACCTCGGATTGGGCGCCGGCCCTGAAGGCAAGCTCCATGTCGTCGGCTCGATGAACGCCGATGGCTCGTTCCGCGGCCAAGTCTACCCGGAAACGGCAGCAGTACTTTCCGGTCCGGCGCTGCAGAACCAAACCGGAGCGCCGACGTCACCGACGTCGAACGATCAATATATCTTCGCCGCAACGCCAACAGCGGAAGCGGAGCCAACCCCGACCGTGAGCGGGCCTCTCTAATTCGACGAAGCCGCTTCACTCTTGACGGCCTTCCAAATGCGCTGCGGCGCCGGCGGAAGGCCGTCCATGTGTTTGAGGAAGAGCGTTAGCTGCCATCTTTGCCGATCGTCGAATGTCGTTCCGAACGACGGCATTCCGGTAAAGCGGATGCCGTGAGTGATCTTCCAATACGTGACGCCTTCGGGGTCGTCTTCGACGCCGTCTTTGGCGAGTTGCGGAGGATGCTGGTAGAGGCCGCTAGCGATGCGTGACGGCTTGGCATTGGAAGCGCCGTGGCAAACGGAGCAGTTGGCAGCGTAGAGCCGGATTCCCGAAATCAAATTCGGATCGGTAAGCGCGATCGGCGGCGGGCCGGTCGGTGCATTGCGCGCAATCACGCTTCGCAGCGACGTACGCGCCGCCCAGCGTTCGAGTGCCGAGGGTTTTGCGTCGGCGTTGGCCGGCATCAGCCCCGCCTCGATCCCGATATATGCGCCGAGTGCCAACGCGACGAGCGTTGCAACGATTCCCAGTACGATCCCACGTGCCATGACCGCCCCTTCGCCGCTGGTGCAACCAAACCCGAGTGGCGCCGGGTAAAGGCAGCATGAGCGTTACGGTCTATGGAATCAACCACATCGCGATCGAAGTCACCGATATTGCGAAGGCGATCGAGTTCTATCGCGATGTCTTCAACCTGGAGAAGCTTGACGAAGGCGAAGGTGATGCCTTCTTCAAAGTGGGCGAGCATCAGTTTCTTGCAATGTTCGAAGTCGAGCGCGCCCAACCGAATCGCACGCGCCACTTCGGCCTCATCGTCCGCGACGAAAAACAACTCGACGAAGTGCGCGAGAAGCTCACCAAGAAATATGGGATCAAGCTCATCCCGCCGTTTCGCTGCGACTTTATCGATCCATTCGGAAACCGCGTGCAAGTCGTCGACCTGCACGATGAATCAATGGTCTGGCTCTTGCCGTATCAGGAAGTTCAGAAAACCGGCATCGTTTTTTAGCTAGGCGCCGTCTCAATATGTTCTGGCTGGAAACCGAGGCCGACTAAGCGCGCTGGAATGCGCGGCAGGAACGGAATCCAGCGCAGCAGTGCGGGGATCCGGCCGAGCACCGGAGCGTGTCCATCGGCGAGCACCCGGCTGATGATTCTACTCTGAATGAAGAGCTGCAACGATTGTGTGAGCCTCGCCGCTCGTTCACGCCGGCGTTGAACCGCGCGAAGATCGTCCGTCGTTACGGAACGGCTCAGCAGCTTGGTAGTAAGCATGTTCGCTGCAGCCACCGCGTCTTGAATGGCGAGATTGATGCCGACGCCGCCAATCGGAGACATGGCGTGCGCCGCGTCGCCGATGCAGAGGAGTCCGGGCCGATACCATCGGCGCAGCCGGTTGACCCGCACGGTCAGCAGCTTGACGTCATCCCAGCTTTGAATCTCAGCGGCGCGATCGCTCAAAAACGGAACGATCGTGCCGATCTGCCGGCGAAACTCCTCAAGGCCGCCGGCTTTCACTTCCTCTAACGTTCCCTTTGGGATGACGTAGGCGCACTGCCAATAGGTGCCTCGATCGATCAACGCCATGATGCGGCCGTCGCGAATGTATCCGAACGTTTGATGTGGATCGTCGGGGTATTTGGTAAGGCGCAGCCAGAGCACGTCCATCGGCGCACCGAGTTCGACCGGTTCGAGACCGGCACGTTGCCGGATCACCGATTCGCGCCCATCCGCCGCGATGGTGAGATCGGCATAGATTTCCAGCGGGCCGTTCGGCGTTTGCGCGCGAACGCCGGCGACGCGATCGTTCTGCCAGAGCAGGTCGTCGGCGCACGCCTGCATGCGCAGGTCGAAGCCCGGATAACGCTTCGCCTCGTCCACCAAAAAGTCAAGAAAGTCCCATTGCGGCATAAAGGCGAGGAACTTGCAGCGCGTCGGCAGGTGCGTGAAGTCCGCGACCTTTACGAGCGTGTCGCCGAGGTTGCCGGCGAGCGTCGTCACTTCTTGGTGCGGGCGCTTGAGAAAGTCTTCGAGCAAGCCAAGCTCGGCCATGACGTCGAGTGTGGACGGATGAATCGTATCGCCGCGAAAGTCGCGCAAGAAGTCCGCGTGTTTCTCGAGCAGCACCGTCGCAACACCGGCCCGAGCGAGCAGCAATCCCAGCATCATGCCGGCCGGCCCACCTCCGACGACGCAGCACGCGACGCGGGCTTGCTTCACCGAAGGTTTCTGGCGTAAAAGTGATAGCGCGCGAACTCGGCTTCGCGCGCGTCGACGCGGGCCGTGCATGCCGCGGCGATCTCGTCGATGAAATTCTCAAGCGAACGATCCGCGACGCCCGGCAAGAGCGCCATGTCGAGGAGTCTCCCAAAAAGCTGCATTGGCAGATCGTACTCCCCGCGCAACGTAAGCGTGGATTCGCCGAGATCGGCGGGCTCGACGCTCAAGCTTCCTTTGAACGTCGGAAATGCGTCGGCAAGATTGCTCGACTTGAAGGTGATGTCAAACCTGCGGGGTTCGTTCGGATGTTTGGCAACGGTCAGGTCGATCGGCACCGCCACGTAACCGACGTCGGGAAGGTGCAGGTCGTCTAAACTGACGTGCAGCGCGAAGCCTCGCCATGGGCCCTCTTGGTCGGCAATCGCTTGAAGCAGTTCTCCAAGCGCGCCTGCAGCGGAGTCCGCCGGTACGCGTAGTCTCCGCTCGAGCCGAACCTCCGGCATTTGTCCCTCCTCGCATAGCGGTTCGCCGAGTTATGAGATTCTTCTGGCTTTGCACATAAACCCCAGGTCTGCACAAAAACCCCCGTTTGCAATTCTGGGATAGTCGCTGCCTTTTGTGGGTAGAATCGCTCCACGTTCTCGGACGTAAACCGAGTGGTGGAGGGGACGCGCGTCGGTCTCTCGGGACTGCACCGGATACCCCCAGCACGAACGCTCCAATGCCGGGGCGTTTTTGCTATAATCGGGCCCTCAGTTAGAAAGGCACCTGGCGCGGGGGGAATCAGCAACGCTGGTTCCCCCTTTTTCTTGGCTCCAAGCGCACCGTGACGTTGGGCACACTCTCCCCATAAATTCGCAGCTATACACAAGCCGCTCACCAGGCGTTCACCCGGCTACGGATTAAGCGGCCAAATCCGCTATATGTTCCACCAGGTAAACCAATGGCCCCAACGTATTGGCATTTTACGGGCCGCACCGCGGCAAGCTGCCGTGCGGAATACCGACGATCGTAGCGTTGAACCAGCCTAGCCCGGAAATCACTTTGACCCCGAGGAGTTCGGATGATCTCAAAAGACATTAAACTCGACGCGATTTTGGCGCTCGTGATCGAGATAGCAGAAGCTCAACGTCTGAGCCTTCCAAAATCCGCCTTGCCAGACGCTGACAAGCTAAGAGTCGCTCACGGCATCCTTCGACAAGTAGACCGTGGTGAAGCTCCGCCAAATCTTCGGCTTGTAAAGACTCACCCGAAGGCGCATCGGAAAGCGCCTCCAGGCTAAACTCATCGTCTCGGAGACCGCTCATGCGGC
>DASRSZ010000003.1:0-3047 GCA_035656195.1 Candidatus Cybelea sp. | reverse complement strand
ATCGTCGACGCGATCGTCCCGGTGCTCGACGACGGCGACTTCTTCGAGATCCAGCCGCTATGGGCGCAGAACATCGTGATCGGCTTCGGCCGCATCGGGGGCCGGAGCGTGGGCGTCGTCGCTAACCAGCCCAAAGTCCTCGCCGGCGTCCTCGACATCAACGCGTCGATCAAAGCCGCGCGCTTCGTCCGCTTCTGCGACGCCTTCAACATCCCGCTCCTCACGTTCGTCGACGTCCCCGGCTTCTTGCCCGGCACGAGCCAAGAATGGGGCGGAATCATCAAGCACGGCGCCAAGCTGTTGTACGCGTTCGCCGAAGCGACGGTCCCGAAGATCACCGTGATCACACGAAAGGCGTACGGGGGCGCCTACGACGTCATGTCCTCAAAGCACATCCGCGCCGACTTCAACTTCGCCTGGCCCACCGCCGAGATCGCCGTCATGGGCGCGAGCGGCGCCGTGAAGATCCTCAACCGCCGGGAGATCGCAGAAGCGGCCGATCCGGACGCGAAAGCAGCGGAACTCGCGGCAGAGTACACGGATCATTTCGCCAACCCGTTCATCGCCGCGCAGCGCGGCTATGTGGACGACGTGATCAACGCCAGCGAAACACGCCGCGCGGTGTCGCGCGCACTGGACGCGCTCGCAAACAAGCGCGTCGATCGACCACATCGCAAGCACGGCAACATCCCCTTGTAGGAGGCTAATCTCGGGTGTCGCGTTATTCACGCCAGCTAGTATCGGCCGCAGCGGCCATGGAACGTGCACGGGTTCGGCAACAAAGAGAACTCGTTCGGCAACTACAGACTCTGGAGCGCCAGTCACGCTTGCAGGCTCAGATGGCAGCATCCGATGCAGCGCGCGACAGAACCGCGCGGCTTGAAGCGCGCGCGCACGAACTAGCCGAAATCCTTTCAATTTCCAAGGGCATAGATTATCGGGTTAACTGGAATACGTTACGCAGAAAGCCCGAGAGCCCGGCTTTTGAACCTGGTCAGTTAGCGCGAGCAGAACCCGCGCCGTATCGTGACGCGTATCTCCCTCCTCCACCGACCTTTCTAGAGCGCGTTATACCGTTCTTAAGATCATCTTATGAGCGATCGGCCCAGGCGCGAGCCGAGCAGTTCGACATCGCCGTAAAAGCGCACGCAGAGCGCGAACAGGTGCGATTGTCTAAACTAAATGAACTAAGGGTTCGCCATGAATCTATCGTCGCAGCAAGACAATCAGAGGCAGACGAGCAGAATAAGGCCTTAGATGAGCTTATTGAAGCCTATGCCAAGGGAGAGAAAGATGGCGTCGAGGGCGTAGCCGCAATCGCATTGGCAACTGACGATTTGCCCGACATCGAATCGGCTTCCCGAACCGCTTTTGAGACCGCCTCCAAGCGTATCGTGGTCGAAAGACAGTTGCCGACAGTCGATATTGTTCCAGGCGCGGAGTCCGTTCGCTACGTGAAGAGCAGCAATGAGTTTGCAGAGAAGAAGCGACCCGTTTCCGCCATCCGAGCCATATATAACCGCTTATGCGCTGGTATAATCGTGAGGACGATGCGCGCCATAGTCCTTGCAGACACCGCAAATACTATAGAAACGGTTGTTATAAACGGTTACGTAGACACGATTGACCCGGCAACCGGCTTGCCCACGCGCCCCATTCTCTTAAGCGTTAGCGCAATTGCCGACGACGTGCGGTCGCTTCAAATTGGCGCGCTCGACCCGATTGCGTGCCTAAAGCGCTTCGGTGCTCGTATCAGTCCGAATTCTGAGGAGCTCGCTCCGGTAAAGCCGATAATTGAGTTTAATATGGTCGATCCTCGCTTCATTGAGGAGACCGACGTATTGGGAAGCCTGGATACGCGCCCAAACCTTGCCGAACTAACACCGAGTGAGTTCGAATCCCTGATGACAAACCTATTCGAGAAAATGGGACTTGAAACGAGGCAGACGAGGGCGTCGCGCGACGGCGGCGTCGATTGCGTCGCCTGGGACACGCGCCCAGTCGTCGGTGGTAAGGTGGTAATTCAAGCGAAGCGCTACAAGAATACGGTGGGGGTGTCCGCCGTGCGGGATTTGTACGGAGCCATCACGGCGGAGAGAGCGTCTAAGGGCATTTTGGTAACCACGAGCGGCTTCGGGCGAGCGGCATACGAGTTTGCGAAGGAGCGGCCGATCGAGCTCGTAAGCGGTGCAAATCTTCTCGCTCTGTTGGCAGAATACGCCAACGTAGCGGCGAAAATCGAATTTCCCGATTCTTGGACGGATCTTTCGTCGGCGGTCGAGGCATAGATGACTTCGAGCCGGTTCGCGCCGATTTCATCGAAGCCGCCGAAGCATACCTAAACCGAATCGCTGCACTCGACGAGCACACAGAGCTCGACGTGCGGGAGATGCATGGGACGCTAGCCGACTTACAAGCGGGTGCGGCGCGTTTGAGTGGAAGTGTCCAGCTCGGTGAGGCCGGACATCGTTCGACCTACGCGGCCATCGAAAAGCTCTCGTACGACGAACTTCGCCGCCGACTACGACGGCTTCCGCTGGACTCTTACTTCGTGACGTTCGATCCGTTCGACGCGGCCTCGCCACCGGTTCTCGCCACGATCGCCGACGATCTCGCGGACATCTACGACGATCTCGTCACCGGCTTTGAAAAGCGCGCTTCGGATGGACTCGTTCGTGCGATCGATACATGGGAGCTGCTCTATTATTCGCATTGGGGCCGGCATGCCGTGCACGCGCAGACCGCACTTTGGCAGTATCTTGCGAACCGCGAACTCGACTGAGAAGTTACGACACGGCGCGGAGCCGAACCGGGCCTTCGCCGGTACGGATCGCCGACGAGACGATCGCGCGGCCGGTCCAGCGGTGAAGCGTGAACGCCGGCTGCTCTATGCGGACGGCGTAGCTGCGGGCGGCGTGGTCGAGGACGAGTTGGTGCGAGGTGCTTGGCGCGGTTGAGGCGATCGTGTTGCCGAAGGGGCGGTCGACGGCGCGGTGGATGTGGCCGCAGATGATGCGGACGACTTGCGGGTGCGCTGCGACGATCGC
>DASRSZ010000002.1:0-1598 GCA_035656195.1 Candidatus Cybelea sp. | reverse complement strand
GGATTCGTTCCCCAAGTCACAAAAGGCTCGAGCGCGGCTGCATCGATTCGTACGGTGGCGTCAAATTGCGCGCTGTCATCGGATTTCAGCGTCTGCCAGTGCGCGAGGGCCTTTTCAAAATCATTAGGAGCGAAGCGGCGTCCACGAACGTAGGAGAACGTGGTTTCGTCGGGCGCGATCATCCCGGCGCGTGCGCCCGATTCGATGCTCATATTGCAGACGGTCATGCGCCCTTCCATCGAGAGAGCACGGATGCTTTGTCCGCGATATTCGATCGCATATCCAGTAGCGCCGTCGCAACCGATGCGACCGATGATTCCGAGGGCAATGTCCTTGGCGGTGGCGCCAAGCGGCAGCTCCCCGTCAACGACGACCTGCATGGTTTTCGGCTTCTTTTGCCAGAGGCACTGAGTTGCGAGCACATGCTCGACCTCCGACGTGCCGATGCCGAACGCAAGCGCGCCGAACGCGCCGTGCGTGCTGGTGTGGCTATCGCCGCACACGATCGTCATGCCTGGTTGCGTGAGTCCCAGTTCGGGACCAATCACGTGGACGATTCCTTGCTCTGCCGATTGAATGTCAAAGAAACGCACGCCGAAGTCGGCGCAGTTGCGGCGAAGCGTCTGAATCTGTTGCGCCGCGATGGGATCGGCGATGAGCGTGCGATTCGCGGTCGTGGGAACGTTGTGATCGACCGTGGCCAGCGTCAGGTCGGGACGGCGGAGCTTCAGTCCCGCTAATCGCAGTCCCTCAAACGCCTGCGGGGATGTGACCTCGTGCACCAGGTGCAAGTCTATGTAGAGCAGAGCCCGTCCATCGTCGTTCTGCCTGACGATGTGCCGTTCCCAGAGCTTGTCGAAAAGTGTTTTGGCCGGCATGGTTCTCAAAACTTATACCGCGTGGTAAGCCTGGCGGCGAATCACTGCTCCCGTCAGCGCCTCTTCTACCAAGCTTCCCATTTCGGTAGTTGTGACCTGGTGCTCGCTAGGCAAGCGATAAATGTCGGCTGTGCGATGGCCTTCGGCCAACACGGCGCGGATGGCCGCCTCGATTTCTTCGGCTTCGCGATGCATGGCGGCCGTGTGTCGCAGCATCATCGCGGCCGAGGCGATAGCGCCCAAAGGATTTGCCAGATTGCGTCCGGCGATGTCCGGAGCCGAGCCGTGCACCGGTTCATATAGATTCACCGCGCCGCCAATCGTAGCTGACGGCAGCATACCGAGCGAGCCGGTAATCGTCGCGGCTTCGTCGGAGAGTATGTCCCCAAAGAGGTTCTCGGTGAGGACAACGTCAAAGCGCTTGGGATTCGTAACTAGGTGCATCGCGAAGGCGTCGACGTAGATGTGATCCAGCGCCACGTCCGGATATTCGCTCCCGATGCGCGTAACCACGCTACGCCAGAGCTGTGAGGTCTCGAGCACGTTCGCTTTGTCGACCGACGTAACCTTCGATTTGCGTTGCCGCGCCTGCTCGAACGCCACCCGCGCTACCCGCTCGATCTCGGGTTCGCTGTAGCGCATCGTGTTCCACGCCGAGCGTGTCGAGGCGTCGGTGCCACGGGGTTCGCCGAAGTAGAGACCGCCCAGCAACTCGCGGAC
>DASRSZ010000001.1:0-33093 GCA_035656195.1 Candidatus Cybelea sp. | reverse complement strand
CAAGGATCTGCAGCGAACGGTAAGCCACGCTTCGAGGCGTCCGTTCGATCAAGACAAATTCGAAGCTGAGCCTGGAGAACGCGCCGGTCAGACTGCTTGGACTCGGGGGGCAGTACCCCGACAGCTCCACCAGATTTGCTAGATACTTAACGCGGCCTGCAAATCGCGCAACGCGCGCCGCGACGCGGCATCGCCCGTCAGTTTGACGTTCAAGTCCAGGGCTCGCAGCTCTACGAGCGGACCGCCCGCCACGCGCGAAAGCTCGACGGCTTCACTGCTGCACCACTGCGCTTCACGGCTGGATGCGAGCGTTGAGAGCGCGATCGCTTCGGCGAGTTTGGCGCGCGCATGAAGCCGGGGCCAGTCGCGCACGCGACCAACCGCGGCACGCGCCGTATCGATGGCGCGAGCAGATTGGTCGATCAGCGCGAGCGCCTCGGCTTCCGAAATGGCGATCGCCTGCGTGATCGGAAATGCATCGCACCCGACGTCGCGCGCGAGCGCGACCCAGCGCAGGGCCCCCGCGCCGTCGCGCCGATGAACGTCGATGCGCGCTAAGTTCGACAAAACAATCGCGCCATCGAGTGCGCTGCCGAAGAGATCGATGAGCGACCGCGCCTGCAGCGCGTACTCCCTTGCCTCATCAAGGCGACCCAGCGTTAGGAGATGTGCCGACATGCTCTGCAATCCGAGGCGAAGCGTGTGCGCATCGCGCCAGCGCATGCCGGCGTCGATGATTTGCGCAGCCTCCTCCAAGGCCGTTGACAGAGCGTCGGGACGGAGAGCGTGCAAACCCGAGACGCGCACTTGGACATCGATGGCAAGCCGCGTGTCCACCGATGGCTCGCGACGCACCAGCGCGGACGCCTCCTCAATCAGTGCGAGCGCGCGGAACTCCTCACCGCGCGAGAAGAGCAGAGAGGCTTCCCCGATCAACGCTTTAACGAGAAGCGAGGCATAGGCACGGTCCCCCGCGGCGTAATTGCAGCGCAAATCCGTAAGGCAGCTGTCGCGCAAGGCCGGGTCGGCCGGCGTTCCGCTGCAGTGCGCCGACTCAAAATCGGCGAGGTCACAGGCAAGGGCAAGGAGATGGCGCGGCCGCTTCTCCGCTATCTGCGGCAATAACGTTCGCGCTTGCGCCGTCGTCAGTTGTGCGGCAGCAAAGTCACCGCTTTCCATCTCAAGCTCCGCGCGCAGACACAGCACTTCGGCGGCTTCCAGCGGTCCGGTGACCCGAAGGCACGTCGTTGCAACGGCGCGAGCCTGGTCGTGCTCGCCCGCATTACGCAGCCCTTCGATGGTGATGCGTCGTGTCGCAACACCCGGCTGCAAAAGGCCGGGCGTGGCTGCGCGAACGCTGAACGTTCGTTCGAGCGCCGCGGCAAACCGTTCGCGCGCCTCGCTTAGGTCGCGATAGAACTGGCTGCGCGACAATCCGACGTCGCGGGCAATCTCGGCGTGCGACTGGCCAAGAATGTCGCTGCGGCGCAGCACGGTGAAGCGGCGACGCTGCTGCTCCGATTCCGACGCCAGATCCTCGATGAGATGCTCGGCGACATCGGCGAGCGGCGCGCCGAGCTCGCTGCGGCGAGCAACCGGATGCCTCGCCTTCAAGTCGCGCAGCAGCGCGGTGACCTTTTTACGCTTTGGCATGGGACTAACGTGAGACTTTAGCTGCCGGAACGGCCGTACTCTTTCGATAAACTCGTCGCCAAGAGAAACTTTCGGTCTTGACAGGAGATTAGTCTCGTGCGCACTTCAGCCTTCACCCTTATGGCAACCGCTACAATGGCGCTGGGTTTGCTCACGGCCTGCTCGCAGAACCTGCAGCAGCCGGCCGCCGGCGCGGGCACGGTCCCTTTGCCCAGCATGCGGAGCGGCTTCCAGCCGATGCGCGCGGCGGACGGCGCGCTCGCGGTTCTTCCAGTAGGATTTGCACCGAATTTGCTACGACCCAGCTGGATGAAAACCGCCCCTGCAGGTCACCGGCGGCGTTCGCATATTGCCGTGGCGGAGTTCGGGTCGTCGAGCATTCTCTGGTTTAAGGCGAACGATCGCACGAATTCTCCACCGGTAGTATGCGAGCCGGCCAGCTCCACGAACGGCATTCGCATCGACCGTTACGGCAATCTGTGGGTCCCGAACGGCCGCGCCAATACAACGACCGAGTATGCGCCACACTGCGGCGCCGCAAAGCTGACAATTCCCGATCCGACCGGCGAACCGGCGGACGTGGCGTTCGATCATCTCGGTCACGTTTATATCATGAACCTCAACAACGTCTCGGGAAAGCCGACCGTTAACGTCTACACCATCATGGGCAAGCACATTCGCACGCTCAGCGATCCGTCGTTCGAAGTGCCCATGGGCGTCGAGAGCGACGTCAAAGGCGACGTCTTCGTTTCGAACTTGACGGGCAGCAATGTAGGCATTGTCGTGGAGTTTCCCCAGGGCAAGATGCCGGGTAAGCAGTTATCCGGAATCCATCTCGGTCTTCCTGGGGTGCCGGCATTCGATTCGCACGAGAATCTTGTGATCGGCGACTGGCTGGCCTTGACGATTAATGTCTTCGCCCCGCCCTACACCGATAAACCAACGACTTTTCCCATGAAGGGTCAGTCGATCTGGTGTCCGTTAGACCACTACGAGACGCACATCTACTGTGGCGACGCCCAAAACGGCGCCATCGACGTGTATGCCTATCCATCGGGCACGTACCTGTTCAGCGACACCGCCGACCTGTCGCCAAGCGCGCTCGTAACGGGCGTGGCGCCCGCGCCGCCCGCTCCCTACTAAGCGATTACCTCATTCATAATCGGGTGCGACGTCGCCGTTCGCGAAGTGGTGATGAGTGAAGAAACTTGGCGGGTACGGCGCTTTGATCTTCACGAACGGACGAGGCAGCTGCGAGAAGTCAAAGCAGTCGGCGGCAGGCGAGATCGCGCGCTTGTCGGCCGCCGCAAGTTGAGGGAGCCCGTACAGATCTTCGGCGAAACGTAAGACGCTTGCCGTTTCGTACTGCACGTGCGAGACGTGGCTTTCCTTGGCGTAGGGCGAGATTACCAAGAGTGGAACGCGGAAGCCTACACCGTCATAGTCCTCGTACGGCGGCGCGACGTGGTCGTAGAACCCGCCCCAATCGTCCCACTGAACGAAGATGGCCGTAGAGTTCCAGAACTTGCTCGCGCCGATCGTGTTGACGATAGCCGCAACCCATGACGGCCCGTAGCCGCCGCCGCACTCGAGGTGATCGGATTCCGCGCAATTGGGCGTGATCCATGTGAAGTTCGCAAGTTTGCCAGCCGGCACGTCGGTGAGGAATTTCCAGTTCGGCGAAATAACGTCGTTCTTCCAGTCCGCTCCGTAGAAGATGTGCTTCACCGCCTGATAGGCGGACCACGTTCCGCCGTTGCCGCCGCCATCGTTGCGGTAGCGCACTGCGTAGAAGCGCCACGATAGGTGCGCTTTGTCGAGCTCGTCGCCGAGGGTTTGGTAATCGAAACACGCCTGCTGATACGGGCCGCCGGGGTTGCGATCTTGGGTGATCGTCGCGACGAGATCCCCCGAGCCCCCTGCGCATCCCCAAAGAAGCGACCCCGGTAAATCGACGCTGGACTGCGCCTGCGCGGCGATCACGTACTGATGCCCGACGAAGCTCTCGTCAAGCTGTGACTGAAACATCTTGTCGCCGACGGCCCACTCGTGCGCCATGTCGAAATATGGCTTCGACTCCGTGTGCGGCACGTAGACGTACTGCGGGTTCGTAGGTCCGCCGTACGACCCTTCGTTGTCGAAGCCGTTCATCCGGCAATTCGTTCCGGGAAGCCTCCCGGTTCCGTTGCACGCCGCAAACATCGCGTACGCGGAATGATCGATGAGGTACACATTCTTGAGCGACGAGGGCTGCAGCGTTATCGTCTGGCCGTTCGAATTCTTGCCTTTCGAAACGGTGTGCGCGCCAGGATAGCCTTGGAACAGGTTATCGAAGCTGCGATTCTCCTGAATAATATAGACGACATGCGTGATCTTCCCGGCGCCGGTGTCGTTGAGCGCACGAATGGCCGCGCCGCCTTGCATGTAGGGCAGCCCCGATTGCGTACCGGATCCGCAACCCGCGAGCGTAAGGAGCGACAAGACTGCAACGTAACGCCACATCATGGCGGCCGCTTCCGCGGTCCGGCCTATCGGGCCTGCGGGGCATCGGGGTCGCCCGCACACGAACGCACGACGGCGGTCGTGACGTCTGGTAAGAACGCGCGCCAAACCGGATACTGATTGTAATTTCCCGCCGTGACCATAATGGCGACGTCGAGCGCGGGGACCGCGATCATGAGCTGGCCCCCGTTCCCGCCTGCACTGACGACATCGTAAACGCGCCCGTCGACGGCGACGCTCGATAGGTGCCATCCGTATCCATAATGATCGCCCTCGCCTTCCGGAGCCGTCCGCGAGACGGTCGACTGTTCTACCCACGACGGATTGACGACCTGACGCTCGTACCAGCGGCCGCGCCTAAGAATCAATTCGCCGAACTTCAGGAAATCACGCGGCCGGATGTAGTCGCCGCCTCCCATGTATGCGGCATTGGCCGGCGGCGGCATCAACCACAGCGAGTACGTGCCGAATTGCATCGGTGCGGCAAGTCGATCGTGAAAGTACCGGTCGAGCGGCATGCGCGTTTCCGTTTCGATAATGGCTCCCAGCAGATTGATGCCGGCCGAACAATACAATGCACGCGCCCCGGGTGCTCCAATCATCGGGAGATCGAGCGTATAACGATACCAGTCCGTTCCGGCCGGCTGGCCCTGCATCGTATCTTCGTTTCCCGGTGACGAGTCGTCGTTATCGTCGCACGCTAACCCGGATGCCATGGTCATCAGGTTCGCAACCGTAAGCTGCTGTTTTTGCGAATTGTCGTTTTTAACCGGCGCGTACTGGGGCAAAAGCGGCAACACGCGCGAGGCTGCGGCGAACGCGTTTGTGTCCTCGATAGCGCGGCCCACCATTAACGTGGTGACGCTCTTTCCCGCCGACCGAACGTCGTGCGGCTGGCTGGCTGAGAATCCGTAAAAGTATTGATCCAGCACCAGTGTACCGTGTCGTGCGATCGCGATGCTTTGGATGTATTGCGACTTGAGCGAGGGCGCGCGGAGCTGCGCAATTCCCTTCATGAACGCAGCTATCGGTGCTTCGCTCATGCCGGCATTCGCAAGCGTTCCGACTCGCCAGCCGTCGCCGGTAACGGCAGGTTTATGGTAGCTCCAGCTCGCCGTAGCTAGGGGGTAGAACCACGTCAGATCTTGCTTCGTGGCTCGGTGAAGCCGTAAATCCGCCCCGCCCTCGTCGATCTTTCGCAGAGTGAGTGTACCATCAGCGTTTTGAATGCCGTCGATGTCCGGCCGCTGCGGCGCTCGTAAAATGACGTTCGCTCCCGATGTGACAACCTCGCGCGTTCCGAGCGATGCGCCGGCGTTGTGCTCCGGATTGCGGATGAACGCCTTGAGCGACCCATCTGAGCTTTTTGAAACGATCAGAAAAAAGTGCTCGGTGAACGCCGGCGCACTCGGGACCCACTGTTGCGAAAGCAAGGCGGGCCGCGAGGCAGCCCACGCACCGGCTAAGGAAGCACCGATCACGAAATGCCTATATCGTTAGCACGACGCGGAACTCCGCGTTGCCGCTCATCGCGCGCTCGTACGCCTCGGCGGCCTTTTCTAGCGGGTAGGCTTCGATCATCGGACGCACGCCCCGCATCTCCGCAAAGCGCAGCGTATCTTCAGAATCGGTGGCAATGCCGGACGCCCAACCGTGAATCTCGCGCTTGCCGAAAAGCAGCAGGCCGGTCGATACTTCGACCGGATCGGCCGAAGCCCCGACAACGACCATCGAACCATTCGGACCCAACCCGCCGATCAGCGACGACATCGATTTCCCGCTTGGTGCCGTGGTGAGAATCACGCGCGCGCCGCCGAGCTTCTGTAGCTCGCTCGCGGCATCCGTTGCTGCACTGTCGATGTAGTAGTCGGCGCCGAGTTTTTTCGCCAGCACGGCATTTTCCGGGCCGCGGCCAATCGCCGCCACTCTATAACCGAATCGATACGCGAACTGAATCGCCAAATGCCCGAGCCCGCCGATTCCCTGGATTCCAACGAGATCGCTCGGCAACGCGCCGCTGTGGCGGAGCGCGTTGAAGGTCGTTATTCCGGCGCACATCAACGGTGCCGCCTCCGCGGGTTCTAACGATTCCGGCATATGCGCCAACGCTTCGACCGGCGCAACCATATACTCCTGATAACCACCATCGAAGCTGATGCCGCAAACCTGCGCATTGACGCAGTTGATGAAATCGCCGCGCCGGCATGAAAGACAGGTGCCATCGTGTCCGCCGTGCCAGCCGACGCCGACCCGCTCGCCTTTTTTCCAGGCGTTGACGCCTGCGCCGACCTCGTCGATCACGCCGGCGACTTCATGTCCGGGAACGCGCGGGTAGGAGATGCCGGGCATCAACCCTTCTTTGGTGATGACGTCGCTGTGGCAAACTCCGCAGGCGAGCACGCGAATACGCACCTGTCCCTGCCCCGGCTGCGGCACCGCGCGTTCGACGAGTTCGAAATCCGCCCCGGGCTTGGGCACTTGCACTGTCTTCATCATCGCCATCCTTTTGCTCGCGAGACCGCGGTAGTAATCATCAGACACCGCGGTTTGCGCTAAGGTTGCTGAGGAGAGCCGCGATCGCCAGGATATTTGACTCCCGTAGTGACAGAAGACCGACCGCTCTAGCGCCGCTTGATCTCTTCGAGCTCCTCCAGCGTCTGCGGCCAGTCGGATTTCAAGAGTCGAGAGAGACCGCGATCGGCGAGAACGCGGCCGCGGGTTTGGCATCGCGCGCAGTAGTTGGTTTCGTTATCGGCATAACGGATGCGCTGAATCGTTGCGCCGCACGCCGGGCAGGGCTTTCCGTAGCGGCCATGCGCGGCCATCTCCTTACGAAATGCCGTAACATTTTTTGGAAATCCGCTTCGCGCTTCGGCTCGCAAGCGATCGATCCAGAGTTGCAGCGTACTCTGCGTTGCCTTAAAGAGCCGCGCCCACTGCTCGTCGTCGAGCTTGCGCGTATAGGCGATCGGCGAGAGCCGCGCCGCATGCAGGATTTCATCGGAATATGCGTTGCCGATGCCGCTGAGAATGCGCGGATCGGTCAACGCCCGCTTGAGCGTCCGGTTTTCGGCTGTGAGGGCATCGCGAAACGTTTGAAAGTCCGAGCGGAGAACATCGATGCCGCCCGGATCGAGCGCGGCGAGCGCATCGGAGCCCTGCACGATATGAATTGAGGCCCGCCGCTTGGCACCGGCTTCCGTCAACACGAGCGAACCGTTCGGAAAATCAAACACCGCCAACGTCGCGCGCGTCTTCGCCCCCGCGCCGTCGGGATGCCACTGCAGCCGCCCCGCGATCATCAGATGCAACACGATCCAGTAATCGCCGTCCAACCCCATCGCGATACGTTTACCAATCCGTCGAAGCTTGCGGACGACCCGCCCCTCGACAACCGAGAGCGGCGGCTGCGCCGTGCGCAGCACAAACGGCTTAGCGATCGAAACGCGCAGCAGCGGCTGGTCGATGATTCTCTGTTCGAGCGCGGTGATATACGCGCTGATATCGGGTAGTTCGGGCACGGTGATCTCTCTTAAGGAACTTCGGAATTGCCGCCGAAGTTACGCCCGATGGAGCGCAACCGAGCGGCATACCTGCTGCTGATCTTGCCGTTCGTCGCCACGCTGCTCCCCTGGATCTACAATCGCGCCGAACCAAGCCTCTTCGGCCTGCCGTTTTTCTATTGGTACCAGCTGGCGTGGGTCGTCATCACGGCGGGGCTGCTCGGTCTCGTCGTCTACCTGACGCGACGGCGGGACGATGTCTAGCGCTTCGATCGTTTTGGTTTCGGTGGTCGCAGTCGTCACCGTGATGGGCTTTCTGGCTGCGCGTTGGGGCCGTGCGAATCTGGCCAATCTCGAGGAATGGGCCCTGGGCGGGCGGCGCTTCGGCACGGTCGTTTCGTGGTTTTTGCTCGGCGGCGATGTTTACACTGCATACACGTTTATCGCCGTCCCGGCTCTGATGTACGGTGCCGGCGCCCTCGGTTTTTTTGCCGTACCGATCTCACCGCTCGTCTATCCGATCGTGATGGTCGTGATGGTCCGCTTTTACTGCGTCGCCAGGCGCCGCGGGTATGTCACAGCAGCCGATTTCGTGCGCGACCGCTTCGGCGATCGTATGCTCGAGATCGCCATCGCGCTGACCGGCGTGGTCGCGCTGATGCCGTACATCGCCTTGCAGCTCGTTGGGATGAAGGCGGTCTTCTTGCAGCTCGGCGGCGCCTTTGAAATCGCCGGTGGGCTCCCGGCGCTTACCATCGCTTTCGTGCTGTTGGCGGGATACACGTACACGAGCGGACTGCGCGGTCCGGCGCTCATCGCGTTCGTCAAGGACACGCTCATCTACATAACCGTCATTGCTGCGATAATCGTCATTCCGGCAAAGCTGGGCGGTTGGCAACACATCTTTGCCGCGACGGCGCGTACGTTTGCGACGCGCTCGGCTCCGGCCTCGGTCTTGCTGACCGGGCAGCAATACTTTACGTTCGCGACGCGTGCCCTCGGATCGTCGTTAGCGCTTTTCCTGTACCCGAACTTGATTACGGGCGTGCTCTCGGCGAGTGGAAAGGAGGTGATCCGGCGCAACGCCGCGTTGTTGCCGGCGTACGGATTGCTGCTTGGCTTCCTTGCGCTGCTCGGCTATTGCGCGGTCGCCGCCGGTATCGTTACCAGCGACACGAGCCGCGTCGTCCCTCAGCTCTTCGCGCGCTTCTTTCCGGATTGGTTCGCCGGCGTTGCCGATGCAGCCGTTGTGGTCGGCGCGTTGGTACCGGCCTCAATCATGGCGATCAGCGCCGCGAACCTGTTCGCCAGCAACGTGTGCTGTCAGTTCTCGCCGCAGCGGACGCCGGTCGAGACGCGGATCGCAAAAGGCTTCACCATCGGCATGTGCGGCTTCGGATTGCTCGCGATTTTCTTTATGCCGGTCGCCTATGCGATCGATTTTCAGCTGCTTGGAGGGTGTCTGATCCTGCAGACGCTCCCGTCGTTCGTACTCGGCCTCTGGACGCGCTGGTTTTATCCGCGAGCGCTGCTCACCGGCTGGGCGTGCGGCGTCGTCGCCAGTTGCGCCATGGCCTACGCAAGCCACTTCTCTCCCGACTACTCGCTCGTTATCCTCGGAGCGAAGCTCACCGGCTTCATCGCCCTGTATGGATTGATTCTGAATCTTAGCGTCGCTGCGGTTGCTAGCGTGCTGCTGCATGCGCTCGGAACGAACCGCGGAGTTGATTCCACCGTCGCCGCCGACTACGCCTGATGGGCGAGCGCCGCAACTGCCTCCGACACGCTCACGACGAGCGCCAGAAGAATCGTGATCACGGTCATGCCGACGTTGTAGATCAGCCGGCGGCGCGGCCGAATTTGTGTCCAGCGATAGGCGCGCATGACGGCGAGACCTTCGGCTGTGTCGACCAACGACATCGCCGCCGCGAAGAGACATGGCAACAGCATGAGGTAGATTACCGGCATGCCCATTGCGCCCGACGCTGCGGACATGCCGAGTAGCGCTATCTCCGTGGCGGTATCGAATCCCAAACCAAAGAGCAGACCCACGCCGTACATGTCGCGCGAGCGCCGCACGGCGCGCAACACCGGGCGCAGGAGTCGCGCCAAAAATCCGCCGGGCAACGCATCGGCGCCGGCTTCCGGATGCCGCAGAATATCTGCGAGCACCACAACGTTGGCGAGCGCGATCAGCAAGAGAAACGCCGAGGATATCCAGGTTCCCACAACCATCCCCGCCGATTGCAGCAGGGGCAATCGTGGTGCGATCGCCACCCCGAGCACCGCCACGCCGAGGCTCAAGGCAAACACGATCGTCGAGTGTCCGATCGAAAAGTAGAAGCCGACGGTTTCGGCCGGCTGCTGCTCGTGCAACAGCTTGCGCGTCGTACCATCGATCGCGGCAATATGATCGGCATCGACGGCGTGGCGAAGTCCGAGTACGTAGGCGGTGACACCGAGCGGCAGCAGCAATGGAAAATGATGAGCGCTTGCCATCAGCACCAGCCACGCGACGATATTGCCCGCAATCAACGCGCCGAGCAGCCCGGCGCTGCGAAAGTTAAACATGCAACGCGATGGAACGCACGTTCCTGGATTGCATGTAGAAGAGCGCCAGCACTCCCATCGCCACGATTCCGCCGATCGGCCAGACGTATCCGACGATTGTGGCGATCGGGTAGAGCGTGAGGCCGATGATGCTCCATAGCGTCAGGCGCCGCCGCCCCTCGGGATGCGCGGCGAGCACCTGCTGGTAGACGATGTTGAAAGCGATCGAGATCGCGATCATCGTCAGTCCGTAGTAAACGACGGCGATGTTCGTTATGCCGAATCGCGCGAGCACTTCGGTTGGAAACGGAAGAAACGAGATCAGCGAGAGTAACAGCAAATTCGCAAGAACCATGCCGTGCGAGATCCGTTGGCAGTTTCGAAGCAATGCATGGTGGTTGAGCCACATGATCCCGATCGTCGCAAAGCTCACGAAATAGACTAAATACTGCGGCCAAATTCTTGCTAATGCGCCGATCTGCTCCGCCGTCGTCGGCGGATGATCCCACGACGGCAAGTGCAGCTCCAACACCAGCAGCGTGATAGCGACCGCAAAGACGCCGTCGCTGAACGACTCGAGACGGGCTTTGCTCAGGTTGAAATCGGTAGACGGCTCCATGCAAGCGAGTTAGTTATCGTCGTCCTTAAAGCCCGCGTACCAGTGCGAGCCGTCGCAGAACGGCTTGTTCTTCGACTGTCCGCACCGGCAGAGCGCATAGTGCTCGGCCAGCGCTCCGGTGTTGCGCGCTTCAGCTTCAAGCTCAATGCGGCCGCGAACGTAGTAGCTCGCGTTGAGCGACACAAAGATCTCCGGGTCGCGTTGCTCGCCTTCGTAGCGAACGCCGTCGCGGACGAAGCCAAGCGCTCCCGACGGACACTGTCGTACGATCGCTTCGATCGCATCGGCGTCCGCGCCCTCGGGCGTGACGAACGGCTCGCCTTTGTTATGGAAGACTTCCGGCAGGTGGTCGGTGCAGTTGCCAAAATGGCAGCACGTTCCGCGGTTGTCCAACACGATGATGTCTTTGCCCTGATAGCGATCCAGCCGATCCGGCGTGCGCTCCGGCGACTTGGCGCTCGAGAAGCCGATCCGTGCGTGCGTCCCGTCGCAGTACGGCTTGATGTTCGATCCGCCGCAGCGGCAGAGCGCAACGATGGGCCGCACCCGCAGCGATTCGCCCTTCGAGTTGGTGAGCTTCCGAAGATTGCGAACGATATACGGGCCATTCTCCTCCGGACGAATCGTCGTGCGCGCGTTGCGCTCGTCGGCGTCCGAGCGTATCGTCATTGCGAACTCTTTGGGAATGAACGGCGTGAGATGCTCGGCGACCGATTCCAGCGCCGCGGCCGCTTCCGGCACTTCCACCGGCAGCGAGGCCTCTTCCGCGAGCCGTGTTAGCCGCACAGCGAGATCGTACAGCCGCTCCAGGAAAATAATCCACGCGGCGCGCCTGTGCGCAATCAGGTGAAGGCTGCGTGCGTATCCGAACGTCGGCCCGGCATTCCTTCCTGGATACTCCGGGCCGGCCGGCAGTTTGGCGAGCGCTTCCCCCAGCGGACGCAACCCCGATGCCATGATGCGCAGCGTGCCGCGCGCCAGAAGCCGCAGCTCCTCCTCGTTCTCACCGCCATGCGCGAAGAAGCGCAGCAGCATCGCCAGCATGAGATCGTAGGCACTATTGAAGAGCCCGGCGAGCTCGGCGGCGACCGGATCGGTGATTCGATTGGTTTGCGGCTCAGCGGCGAAGCCGCGCGTCGTCGGATTCGTGAGCAGCGGACGCGTCGGCTCGAAAACGCGACCCTCGCGTTTGGCAATCGCGGCAAGCGTTTCGTACTCGGCTCGCATCGAATCGAAGACGCAGAAGTGCGCGTCCGGGTGCTCGGACGTCGGCGATTCGCCTTGCTCGATGATCATTTCGATCGCCTTGCTCGCCGACGCGACGTCGGCGACTTGAACCAACTCCTTGGGAAGGTCGAGGTACTGGGGATTGGCCTGAACCGCGGGATCGCCGATGAAGAGACGCTCCGGTGGGATGGTATGAAAGGCAGACTCGATTTTGTGATAGAATTCGCCGACCGTTCGAAAATCAATATCGAACGGTTCGACGCTGTTTTGAATTGCGATCAGCGCAGAGCGGTCGACGGCGCCCGTGACGCGTTCGGACATTTCTCGATAAAGCGGTGCCCGTTCAGGAGGGATGATGCCGTCTTCGGGCATCTCGTAGCAAACCAACCGTTCGAGCAGCGCGTGTGAAATCGGTTCGAGTGCGATCTGAATGCCGAACGGAAAGGTCGAGGGCGGCAATGGAAAGTTCGAACGCGCAAAGTGCGGCGCGCCGCCAACCGCGGTGATGAGGTTCGAAACTTGACCTAAGTGGAGCATCTCCTCGACCGCGACGTGAGCGATCTTGCGCTTCCAACCGCGAACCGCTTGCAGCTCGGTCTCCGTCAATCCGCCTTCAGCGAGATCGTTTTTGAGGGAGTACCCGGCGTACAAATATGCGCATGCCAGATTATGTTCGAGCTCCGACGCACGCGTAAGAAGGTAGAGCAGTTCCTCGCGGCACGTGATGGGGGAAATGGGACGGGAGAGCGTCGCTGTCATAGGTACCTCAGTACATCAACGAATGCGCGCCGTTTGCCTGCGGGTTGCGCCGCGGCGGCGGGTAGCTATTGTTGTTTGTAACAGCCACGGGAGCCCACAAGGAGGAAGCAGCCATGCACGACCTTCGACGCCGCTCGCTGGAGGTTGCGCACTTCTTGCGTGAGCGGCGGGAGCGTCTGCGTCCGACGCGGGCCGAACTTCGCACGACGCTGCGTCGCCGGGTTACCGGTCTGACCCGACAGGAAGTCGCGAAACGAGCCGGGGTTAGCTTGACTTGGTATTCCTGGCTGGAGATGGGTCGCGAGGTGCGGGCAACTTCGGTTACGCTGCGCAGCATCGCGCGAGCCCTGCAGCTCGACGGCGACGAGACCGCGTACCTGCTGGCCCTCGAGGCGGACCCGTACGTCGCCGATCAGCCCCACCCGACCGGCGACGTCGATGCGCCAACGCTCTCGAAACTCGTCGACGGCTATCGCGACGGTCCGGCGTTCGTCGTCGATCGGCGCTGGAACGTGGTCGCGTCGAACCAGCATGCGCGCACGATTTACGGCTTCGTTCCCTCCAAGCGAATCAACGACAACATCGTTTTCCGTCTGCTGCACGACGAGCGGTTGCGTGCCATCCACCTGGACCCTGACGGGATGATGGCATCCGTTTCGGCGTTGGTCCGCTTCAACTACGCCGACGATACGCAGAGTCCGGAACTTGCCGAGTTCGTCGCCGCACTCTCGAACGATTCGCGGTTTTCAGCCGCCTGGAGCCGGTATGCCGTGCGGACCTTCGTGCCGATTCGCGTCGCCGTGCGCCGGCGCGGTCCGCGGCTGCGATTCACCTACGTGGCGTTTCCCGTTGGACGGGTCGGGCGCGAAACGCTCATCTTTCATCTGCCGGCGGACGAGTGGACGCGCCGTGCGCTCAAAGCCATGCGGCCTTGATTGCTCGCCGAGCAGGACGACCATTTCTTTGCAACCAAAGCTTTGTCATGTCACTCTCTCGACGCGTTTCAGCTGAATTTCTCGGCACGTTTTGGCTCGTCTTCGGTGGTTGCGGCAGTGCCGTGCTGGCCGCCGCGTTTCCGAGTCTTGGCATCGGGTTCGCCGGTGTCGCGCTGGCATTCGGCCTAACTTTGCTGACGATGGTGTATACCATCGGGCCAATCTCGGGATGTCATATCAATCCGGCCGTGACCTTGGGTCTTTTCCTGGCCAAGCGATTCCCCGGACGCCACGTGATTCCGTATTGGATCGCACAAGTTATCGGTGCAATCGTCGCGGCGGCGCTGCTCTACTTCATCGCGAGCGGCAAGCCGGGGTTCGTCGCAGGACAGTTCGCGAGCAACGGATACGATGCACTCTCACCCGGGCACTACCCGATGATATCGGCGCTCGTGGCCGAGATCGTCTTGACGTTCGTTTTCCTGACGGTGATCTTGGGTTCGACGGATCGCCGCGCGCCGGCCGGTTTCGCCGGCTTGGCGATCGGACTCGTGTTGACACTGATCCACCTGATCAGCATTCCGATCGACAACACGTCGGTGAATCCGGCTCGCAGCACAGGCCCGGCGATCTTTGCGACGATTTTCGGGGGCAGCGAGGCGCTTTCGCAGCTGTGGCTCTTCTGGATTGCGCCGCTCGTCGGCGGCGGCCTCGCGGGATTGATCTATCCGATGCTCTTCGGCGAGTAAGTAATCTCGGCCTCGACTTCGACGGGAAAGTTCACGGACCGTGCGATGAAGCAGAGGTGATGTGCTTTATCGTTCAGCGCGAGCGCGCGGTCGCGGTCGCTTCCGGGTGCAATGGTTACGTTCGGCCGAAGATCGACACGCGCGAACTGCCCGGATCCGTCCGGATTTTCTTCCATGGTTCCGGTCGCGTTGTCGGCGTAGTCCAACACCGTAACGCCGTTGGTCGCGCACAAGTGCAAGTACCACAGCATGTGGCACGATGAAAGGCTGGCGACAAGCAGCTCCTCGGGATTGTAGCGCGTCGCATCGCCGCGAAATGTGGGATCGCTCGAAGCCGGAATTTCGACCTTCCCCTCAACGCTGATTGCATGGTCGCGGCGATAACTTCGATAGCTCGTCGTGCCCTGACCGTCATGGGGTGTCCACTGGACCTGCGTTTTGTACGTATGCGTCTTCACTTTGCAGAAAGGCCCCTTTCCGATAAGTCGGAAACCATCCGGCGTGCGAGTTCGTTCGGTCTGCTGCGACGATTCTGAAGCATGGGCAACGTTGCGTTCACACCTTTGGCCATCGGCTACCGCAGACGAACTTGCGGCCGAGGCTCGCGAGTTCCTCGAAGGCAAAAGCATACCGACGATAACGGCCGTCTTCATCGCGGAAGATAGCGCAACGCCGGTTGGATTCCTCGAGCTCGCGCTGCGCTCGTTTTCGGACGGCTGCGAGTCGATGCCGGTTCCGCACATCGAAGGCTGGTACGTCGAGCCGTCGGTGCGCCGCCGGGGGATTGGTCGCGCACTCATGCAGGCCGCCGAAACGTGGGCCTCCGACCATGGGTTCACCGAGTTGGCCTCGGATACCGAGCCATGGAACCAAGCGTCGCTCGCGGCTCACGCACAGTGCGGTTTTCACGAAACGGAGCGTCTCGTGAAGTTTTGTAAGCGGTTGGCATGCGAGTGATCACGCTCAACCTCAACGGCATTCGGGCGGCGGTGCGACGTGGTTTCTTCGAATGGGCGTCGGCGCAGGACGCGGACGTTATCTGCCTGCAAGAGACGCGCGCCCAGGAGCATCAGCTGTTGCTGGAAGCGACGGCCCTTCCGGGCTTCACCGGCTACTTCGTCGATTCGTCGCGCCGCGGATATAGCGGCGTTGCACTCTACTCGCGGCAAGAACCGGTGGAAGTCTGCCGGACTCTTGGCTGGGAAGATATGGACGCCGAGGGGCGCTTCGTGCAAGCCGATTTCGGCGCGGTGACGGTGAGCTCGCTCTACGTTCCGTCGGGAATCACGGGCCCGCCGCGCCAAGCGTTCAAGATGACCTTTCTCGAGCGGCTGTTGGCCGTGCTGGCACGGCTGCGTCACTCTGGGCGAAGCCACATCGTTTGCGGCGACTTCAACATCGCCCATAAAACGATCGACACGTACAGTCCCGCTCGGAACAGCGTCGTCAGCGGATTTCTCCCCGGCGAGCGCGCGTGGATGGACGCGGTCATCGATCAAGTCGGTTGGGTCGACGCGTTTCGCGTCGTCGATCGACGCCCCAAGCAGTATACCTGGTGGTCGAATTGGCCCGCGGCGTGGCAGCGCAACCTCGGCTGGCGCATCGATTATCAGCTTGTCACGCCGAACCTCGCGCCGGCCGTTCGTGCAGCGTCCATCTACAAAGAGGCGCGCTTCAGCGACCACGCGCCGCTCACGATCGACTACGACGTTTCCGGGTGCGAGTAGATGAAACGTCTCTTCGCCTTTCCGGTCGTGCGGCTCGTCCTGATCGTTCTGCTCTTCGGCGCGCTCATTACGCCTCTCGTTCTCGGCGTACGCGGTGCGCACTCAGCGGTGACTGACGTCGTGGTGAACTGGGTGCTACTCGCCGCGTTACTGGCGTCGGCGATGCTCGTCGAGCGCTTCACCGTGAGAAAGTCTCTCACCGAAATCGGGTTTGGCTCGAACAACGTGCTTCGCGACTTTCTTTTCGGCGCCGCACTCGGCGCAGTGCTGTTCTCACTAGTCGTGCTCGAGCTTGCGATCGCCGGCCATTACCGCGTCGTCGCCGTTCACTTCACACCGGGACTTGCGATTGCCGGGTTGCTGCTCTTGCCCGCTGCCGCAATCGAGGAGCTGCTTTTCCGCGGCGTACTCTTCCGGCTGATCGAGGAATGGAGCGGAACGTGGATCGCGCTAGCGGTTTCCGCCGCGATCTTCGGGCTCGTGCACTCCGCTAATCCTGGCGCCACGTGGGTTTCGACGCTTGCGATCGCGCTCGAAGCCGGCGTGCTGCTCGCCGCCGCGTTCATCGTTGCAAGAAATCTATGGTTCCCGATCGGTTTGCACTTCGCGTGGAACTTTGCCGAAGGTCCGATTTTCGGGACACAAGTATCGGGTCACGCCTTCGGCGCGAGCGCGCTGACTGCACACCTAAGCGGACCGACGCTCTTGACCGGTGGCGCGTTTGGCCCCGAAGCCGGTCTTGGCGCGATGCTGACATGTTTGGTGGCATCGGTCGCGCTGCTCACGTTTGCCGTCCGCCGTTCGCAGGTCGCGTCACCAAACTGGAAAATGTCCCGCAGCTATGACTGACGATAATTTGGGACTCATTGCACTCTTCGGCGCGTCCGGTGCGGTTGGACACACGCTGGCGACGGCGCTCGATCGGCGTGGGATCGCTTATCGCGCGCTGGGGCGCGACGCCGCGCGGATGCAACGAGACTTCCCACGTGCGCAGGCTATTCACGCAGACTTCCTTTCGGGCGACGGAATCGAATCGGCAGTGCGAGGTGTCGATACGGTGTTTTACCTCGCCGGAGCGCCCTATACCGAGTTCTACAAACATCCTATCATGACGCGCAACGCCCTCGACGCTGCGCAGAAAGCAGGCGTGAAACGTTTCATTCATATCGCGCCGGTCTATAGCTACGGCCTGCCGCGCAAGTTACCCGTTCCCGAAAGCCAGCCACATGTGCCGAACACGCGTAAAGGGCGGTTTCGTCTGGAGCAAGAGCAGGACGTACTGGCGCGCCACGGCGGTCCGTTCTCTGCAATGGTGGTTCACTTACCCGACTTCTACGGGCCGAACGCCGAGCTGAGCTATGCGAACGCCTTCATGCGCGAAGCGCTCGCGGGCAAGACCGCCTCGTTCGTAGGGCCGCTCGGCGCGCAGCGCGAGTTCATCTTCGTACCCGACGCCGCCGACCCGCTGCTGCGTTTGGCGGAGCTAAGCGACGCCTACGGCCGTTGCTGGAATCTCGGCGGTCAAACGATCCAAGCGCGCGCTTTTGCCGACGCGGTCTTCGCAGCCATCGGCAGGCCGCCGAAGTATCGCTCGATTCCAAAGTTCGTGCTGCAGGCAGTCGGTTTGGTGCAGCCGTTCATGCGTGAAGTTGCCGAAATGTACTACCTGTTCGACACTGGATTTGCACTCGACGACACCGCGTTGCGACAGCATTTGGGCGGCTATGCAAAGACCCCATTTGCACGGGGTATCGCGCAAACGATTGACTGGATGCGGGCATTCGCGTTTGATAAGAATTGAGAATTCGGGGAAGGGCGCTCTGAATTTCAGACGCAACTTAGCCTTGATGCGGCGTTCGGATTTTCTCGGTGCGTGTTCGACGGTCGCGGCGGCCACGCTCGTGGGCGAAACGCCGGCGACGGCGGTGGCCGGCATAACGATTCCGGATACGCCGCTCGCAAGAGACGCGACTTCCGCCGCTCGATCCGCCGAACCGACAGAGATTTTCAATCATTCTCTGCGAACATTCCTCTTTGCGGAACTGATTGCAAACGCGAAGGCGGTCCCTCACGATCGCGAAACCGTTTATATCGCGGCAATTCTTCACGACACCGGGCTTACGAAGGCCCACATGAGTAAGACCGAACGCTTCGAGGTGGACGGCGCGAACGTCGCACGCGAGCTGTTGCAACGTCACGGGGTGACCGGAGCGCGCGCCGATCTCATCTGGGACGCGATCAGCCTTCACGACTCCGGCGGTATCGCGCGCTGGAAACAACCCGAGGTCATGCTGGTGAACGCCGGCGTGTCGGCCGATTTCGGCGGCTATCTCGATTTACTGCAGCGAAACGATGTAATCGGAGTCTTGTCAACTGCACCCCGCACCGGCTTCATCCCAGTGTTTCTTGATGCGGTTGCATCTGTTGCCCGGTTGAAGGGGTTTGCTACCGGAAACTGCTTCGTTACCGATGTCGCGTACCGCTTGGTGCCCGGCTTCCATCTCGAAAACTTCTGCGACGCTGTGAAAGAAGACCCGTTTGCCGGTTACGGGGTTTAGGCGGGTTGCTGCACCATAGACCTCAGCGAGATTCGGAGTATGGCTGGATTGAGATGACGCGAGACGTTGTCGAAATCGTCGCGATTACGCTGGCCGGGCTCTGGGCGCTCTACATCTTCGTCTATGAGAACCGCATCAAACCCGCAATTGCTCCACCCGAATTATCTGTCTCGGCGCAGATGGAGCGCGTCGGAGCGCACGATGGATTTGCGGTTGTGAGGGTTCAAACCCATATAAAGAACGTTGGAACGGTGCCCGCGCAGTTTCTCGGGTTCTCCGTTACGATTCTGGGCTCGAGGTTTCTCCCGTACCGTCCAAGCGTGCCGAATCCCTTGGGTCCTTACGTTCAAGAATTCCGACCTTTCTATTCCTTTACCAAACCGGTGGTTGTGTATCGCTGGGCGTATCTCACGAATGCAACGAACCCTGCGATTCAGGCCGACCTCAGGCTCAATCCGGGCGAATCCTCCGACAAAGATACAATCGTCTATGCACCGATACGGGCCGTCGACCACCTTGCCCTCTACATTAGTAACGCTTACGTGAAGGATACGAATCATCGGATACGCACGACGTTGTCGTACGGGCCGGACGGTACGCCTGAGTTCTCGGTATCTTCCGCTGATGCTCGTGGTGTTGAAGTTCACCGCATAGAAGCGCAAGTCGCGGCGCTTGATATCTCGAGCCGTTAACTGAGCCTTCCCAAAGTTACTAAGGCCTTCGGCGGGATCAAACAAATGAGCGTGCCGACGGTCGAGTTTCGATCGGGGAGCTCGATCCCAGCGAGGGCGGCCTTTTTCAGCTCGATGTCGGCGCTGCCGATCAATCGCCCGATCGTCGAACTCATGGCCGGCTCGTGGCCGACGAGCATCACCGAATTCGCGCGCGGGTGATCGGCGAGAATCGCGCGACACGCATCCGCGTTGAAGCGATGCGCGATTCGTTCGTCGTCGACGATGGCATCGCACAGTCCAAGCCGGTCGGCGACGAACTCCGCAGTTTGGCGCGCGCGGAGCAGCGGGCTTGTCACGATGAGATCGATGTCGAGTCCAAGCGAGGCGATCGCCTTGGCTTCACGCTCCATCCGTTTACAGCCGTCGGGGGTGAGCGGACGTTCGGCGTCGCTGCCCTGCCATTCGCCCGGCGCGACGGCAATGCCGTGGCGTAAGAAGTAGCAAATCATCCCCGCCAACTACGGCGCGAGGCCGCCGAACCCCGCATCCTGAAACCTCGCGCGACATGAGCAAAACTTGGCAAACGCGACTCCTGCACTCCACCGCGACCGTCCCCGAAGGCTATCGCTCGCTGGCGACGCCGGTCTACCGCGGCTCGACGACGCTCTTCGCGTCGGCCTCCGCCGTCACCGACCAATGGGATCAAGAACGATACGGGTACACGTACGGACTCTACGGGACGCCGACGTCGCTGGAACTCGCCGCGCGCATCTGCGAGCTCGAAAACGGCCGGCATACGATTCTCACGCCCGGCGGCCAATCAGCGATCTCCCTCATCGACTTCGCGCTGCTCAACAGCGGCGATCACATTCTCGTTCCGCTCAGCGTCTATCGGCCCAACCGTCAGCTTACGACGGCGCTGCTCTCGCGTTTCGGCGTTACGGCGACCCTCTACGATCCGCTGATCGGCGCGGGCATCGCATCCCTGATGAAGGAGAACACGCGCCTCGTTTGGACGGAAAGCCCCGGCTCGGTCACGATGGAAGTTCAAGACATTCCAGCGATTGCCGAGGCGGCGCATGCGCGTAGCGCGCTCGTCGCGCTCGACAACACCTGGTCGGCAGGCGTGCTCTTCGACGCGTTCGCGCACGGCGTGGACGTGACAATGCAGGCGATCACGAAATACATCGGCGGGCACAGCGATCTGCTCTTGGGATCGATCACGGTTCGCGACGATGCGCTCTACCAGCGCCTCGGTGCGGCGCGTCAAGTCATCGGCTGCGCCGCGTCACCCGACGACTGCAGCCTCGCGCTGCGCGGACTGCAGACGCTGGCGCTGCGCCTTGCCGCGGTGGAGGAATCGGCGCTCGAAATTGCGCGCTGGCTCGCCGGCCGCCCCGAACTTGAGCGCGTGCTGCATCCGGCGCTTTTGTCCTGTCCCGGGCACGAGTTTTGGGAACGCGATTTTCTCGGCTCGTCGGGAGTCTTTTCGATCGTTTTCAAACCGGGACCGACGCGCGAGCAGGTCTTCGCCTTCGTCGATGCGTTGGAGCTGTTCGAGATCGGCTACAGCTGGGCTGGAACGACGAGCCTCGCCGTCGCCTACACGATCGCATCCGCGCCGAATCGGCCGCCATACGAACACCGCCTCGTGCGATTCAGCGTCGGCCTTGAATCGACCAGCGATTTGATCGCCGACGTCGAACGCGCACTGCAGAAGCTCAGAGCATAGGCCACATGGGCTATGCATCCCGTAAAGATGTAGTCCGCGAAGGACTCCGGCTGAAAATCGCCCAGATTCGATTCGTCCGGGGTCCTTCGCAATTGGAACGAATCTCTATTCGGGATCGTTCCGTCTAAGAAGGACGGGCGCTTCCTTGCGAGGTGCAGCGCGCGGCGTTGCCGCATTACGCCAACATGTTACGCGTCCTCACCTTTCTCATCGCGGCGGCCGTGTGCAGCGCGCCGCTAGCATCAGCAGCCGCGGCATCGCTCGTCATCGTGCCGTCCCAGGTCGGCCCGCGCATCTACGGTCACGTTCGCGGTGTCGGCATGGTCGTCTGGTTCGACATCACGCAACCGGGAATCGCGCAATCGCTCGAAACTGCCGGCATGGAAGCGACGCGGTGGCCGGGTGGAACGCCGGCCGACGCCTATCACTGGCAGACGAACACGATGATGCAGTGCGGCGGTCATCCGTACCATGCGGATCCGCATTCGACATTCGACAATTTCATGAATGACGTTGCCATACCCGCGCACCTCGACGTTGCGATCGTCGTCAACTACGGCTCGAATCGCGACTGTAGCGGCGGCGCAGACCCTGCCGAGGCTGTTTCATGGGTCGCGTACGCGAACGGGACCAAACACTACGGGATCACGTGGTGGACGGTCGGCGGCGAGCTGTGGAACCGTAACACGATCGACTCACACTCCGAGTCCGGCAGCCCAGCACAATACGCGGAGATCGAAGCGACCCAATACTACGCGCAGATGAAAGCCGCATCCCCGGTTCCCATCCATGTGTGCGTCGACGTGAATCCGCGCTTCCCGAATTGGGACTCAGTCGTGCTGGCGAAGGCGCGGTACGACTGCGTTGAAATGCACTACTACGCGCAGGGTAAGAACGTCAATGATGAGCGGCTCATTCGCTACGGAGCTCGCAACCTCACTCGACTGATCGACGTACTCAAAGGAGAGCTTGCGGCCGCAGGTCGCCCGAATACGCCGATCTACCTGGGCGAGATCGGCTCGACCGGAGCGCGGGCAGGAAAGCAGACGCAATCGGTCGTGCAGGCGCTCTACGCCGCTCAGGTCATCGGCGAGCTTGTCAATGAGGGCATTCCGCGCGCGACTTGGTGGCTCGGCTACAGTAACTGTTACACGCCGGAGAATGCCGGGGACTTCAGCTCATCGCTCTACGGTTGGCAGAGTTTCGCCAGCGGCATGATCTTCTCCGGAGGCCGCGCGCGGAACTGCGGAGCAAACGATGTGCCGCCGTTAGGAACGCTGCTGCCGACTGCGAACGCCTTCGCAGTTGCGAAGCACTTTATTCAGGACGGCGAGCATGTCGTTGGTTTGCGCGTCAACGGATTTCGAGATGTGAACGCGTACGCTTCGACGTATCGCGGCGGCTACGCGTTGCTCCTCGTCAATCGCAACGAGGACTCAAGCGTCACGGTTCCGGTGACGATCGAGGGCCGTTCGTCGGGCTCCGGCGGAACAATCGTGACCTATGACAAGTCGCTCTACGACGCTTCGCAGCACGGCGAGTGGCCTGGTCCGACCGCTACGAGCTTCCCCGCGTGGCAGGGCGTTTTCAACGTGAACCTCCCGCCGTGGAGCATCGTTGCCGTGCAGATCAACTAGGGGTTGGCGCGTTATCGCTTTCGCTGGCCGACCATCGCGCCGATCGCGACCCCGAATGCCACGCCAAGCGCGAGGCCCAGCGCGATGTTATGCGAGCCGGCTCCGATCGCGACGCCTATACCGGCGCCGAGAGCGATGAATAGGCCCATGCGAGACGAGTTCATGCGGTCGATCCTAGGGGATTGAGAATGATCCCTCGATTACCGGAACGCATTCGCCGCTGAGGCGCACGCGGTCGCCGCGATCCTCGAGCCAGAGTTCGCCGCCGCGCGGAGAGAGCTGACGCGCGAAGAGTTCGGACTTTCCTAGCACGCCGGCCCAATACGGGGTCAGCACGCAATGCGCGGAACCGGTGACGGGATCTTCCGGAATGCCGTATTTCGGCGCAAAGTAGCGCGAAACAAAATCGCAGTCGCCGTCAAAGCCGCGTGCCGTTACGATGAGCGTTCCGAACGGCAGCGCGGCGATTCGGCCGATGTCGGGCTTTAGGTCGCGCACTTGCATCGGAGTCTCCAGCACTGCCATAGCGCGATCCGCTTCCCAGAGCTCACTCGGACGCACACCGATCGCGTCGGCGACGATCGCGGGATCGTGTTCTTTTTGCACCGGTATCGCGGGAAAATCAAGCACCAGCCGATCACCGTCGCGCTCGACTTCGAGCGGTCCGGAGCGCGTGTGGAAACGAACGCGTTCGCGGCTGGGGTCGAGGCGGTTGAGAATTACGTGCGCGGTCGCCAGCGTCGCGTGGCCGCAGAGCTTGACTTCGCTGACCGGCGTGAACCACCGCAGCCGGAAGTCGCCATTCTCCGCGACGAAGAAGGCGGTCTCCGAGAGATTGTTCTCGGCGGCGATCGCCGCCATCGTGTCGTCGGGTAGCCAACTCTCAAGTGGGCAGACCGCGGCTGGGTTGCCGCGAAATGGCTCGCGCGTGAACGCGTCGACTTGATAAAGCGGAATCTTCACGAGGCGGTCATCATGGTTATTGCCTGGTGCAGACCGCGTGCTGTGTCATCGTCTTGCCCTTATCGTTCGGTGCTTGCGTGTCCATGCTGTACTCCGTGGATTTGGTCATGTGGAGCACCGTGGTCCCGTGATCACTGGGGTATTGATCCATAAACTTCGAGCCATTGAATTCCGGCGATGAGCTTGTGGCGATAAAATAGCTGCCATCCGTTCCGACGCCGGTGACTACCCAGTGCTTATTCTTGGCATCGTAACCGAAGAACGTAACGCCCGTGCCGGCGGGCGCGCCGTTTTGCGCCGGATATGACGAGTTAATGCGCAACCAGTTGCCGTACATGCTGTCGACGTCGGTTTCGCGATAGGTTTTGTTATCGCTTGAGTGCGTGATGCACGCCCACGTTCCCACAAAGCTTTCCACGGTGGCCTGCTGTGGCGATGACGCGGCGCCGAGCGCGGGTGAGATCGAAAGAAGGGCCAACGCGGCGACGGCCGCCGGCGTCAAATAGCGAGAAGAGCGACTCATCAAGGAAACCTCCTTCGCGGCAAGGCCGCGCGACGCACCTATGATTCGGTCTCTCCGCAGCCCGCCCTTGCCGGTGTGATATTTCGGGCGCCGCCGGCGAAGAACCGGATGAAATGACCTCGAACCACGCGCACGCAGCGTTCATCGACTCGCTGGACCGGCATCGCGGCATCCTCTTCAAGGTCGCTAACGCGTACTGCCGCGATCGTGCAAGTCGAGACGACCTCATCCAAGAGATGATCGTGCAACTCTGGCGCGCATACCCGCGCTTCGATGGCCGTTTCAGCCTCTCGACTTGGATCTACCGTATCGCCGTCAACGTCGCGATCTCATTCTATCGGACGCAACGGCGCCAATCGCAGCACCTCGTTCGCGCCGACGATGCCATTCTCGAAGAGCTGCCCGAGCCACCCTCGCCGCGCGCCGATGAGCGCGTCACCCTCTTGCGCGAACTCATCGATGGCATCAACGAGCTCAACCGGGCACTGATGATTCTCTACCTCGACGATCGCCCTTACTCCGAAATTGCCGACATCCTCGGGATCTCCGAGACGAACGTCGCGACGAAGATCAGCCGCATCAAACAACAGCTAAAACGCACCATCATCAAACAAAAGTTTACTTAGGATTGGAGAACGCTATGGAACTCGAGGAACTCAAAGAACTTTGGACGCAGAGCGCTCGCCGGCCCGAGGTGAGCATGCGCCTCAACACGCTGTTGCTCCGGCAAGCCAACCTTCGCAAAGCGTCAGGTTTGCTGGGCCGATTCTCTCGCGGACTGGTTATCGAACTTCTCGTAGACTTCGTTGGCGTCGTCCTGTTAGGATCGTTCGCTGCGCATCACGTGCACGAGGCGCCCTTCTTCATCCCGGCGGTTGCGCTAGCTATCTACGCGATCGGGCTCCTTATCGCGAACATTCGGCAAATCGTGGAAATCAATGCTGTCGATTACGACGAGCCGGTCGTCGCCATTCAACGGAAACTCGAGCAGCTTCGGCTGAGCCGCATCCGGACGACGCTCGCGACGCTCCTGTTCGCACCGCTGATGTGGGTGCCGCTGCTCATCGTCGGGCTGCGTGCGTTCGGCGTCGACCTGCTTGCTGTGACCAGCGCATCATGGCTCGCGGCGAACGTCTTGTTTGGCTTCGCCGTGATTCCTCTGGCAGTTTTCGTCGCTCGGCGGTATGGGCAGAGGCTCGGGCAATCCACGTTGATGCGCTCGCTGGCCGATGAAGTCGCCGGTCGCAGCCTGATCGCCGCGCTCAACTCTCTCGACACGATCCGCCGGTTTGAGGAGGCCGACTAAACCACGGTTCTGCCGGACCTAACGCGCGGCGAATCCCCTTGCAGCAATAGCGGCGGCCGCGAAGCAAAGCAACGCGGATGCGATCATCGCGCCGCGAAATCCGGTTAGATAGGACGCGGTGCTCGTGACGATCAGTCCGAGTACCGCAACGCCGAGGAGTCCGGCTGTACGCGCGACCGCGTTGTTGATTCCCGAGGCAACGCCGGAGTGTTCGGTAGCGACCGAGTCCATGACGGTCGTCGTCAATGGCGCAACGAAAAGTACCGCGCCGCAGCCGAGGATCATCGCGGCAGGGAAGAACGTGGTCCAATACGATCCGTCGGTGCCGGGTAGCGCAAACGCGAGGAAGCCGAGCCCTGCAACGATGGCGCCTAGGAGCATCGGCGTGCGCGGCCCGAGTCGACTGACCAATCCGCCCGACCAACGCGATGCGGCGACCATGATAAAGATGAAGGGCAGCAGCGCGCCGCCGGCGGCGGTCGGCGAGTAATGGTGCACGTTGATCAAAACAAACGGCACGAAATAGAGACTGCCGCCAAGTGCGGCGTATAGAAAGAACGTATAGACGTTTGCGACGGTAAAGTTCTTCGAGGAAAAGAGGTTGTAGCGTACCATCGGATCGGGAGTCCGGCGCTCAAACGGAATGAACAGGAGGAGCGCAACAATTCCGGCAATGACGCTGCCGACGTCGAGGACAGTAAAACGCCCGCCATTCATTTCGATCAACCCGTAAACCAGCAAGCCTAATCCGACCGTTACCAGCGTTGCACCCCCGACGTCGATCCGCCGATCGGCGGTCTCATCCCGGCTCTCGGCGACGTAGAAGAGAAGAATCAGCAGAACGATCGCTGCGTTCGGCAGATTGATGAGAAAGACATAGCGCCATGAAAAGCTTTGCGTGAGCCAGCCGCCGATCACCGGACCGAGCGCTGAGGTCAAGGCTGAGAAGCCCGACCACATCCCGATCGCTCGTCCGCGGGCCTCGCCGCTGTAGGCGGCGCTGATCAACGCCAAGCTTCCCGGCGTTGAGAGGGCGCCGCCAACTCCTTGAACGCAGCGCGCCACGATCAAGACCTCGATGTTGCCGGCCAGCGCGCAGGCTAGTGAAGCCGCGGCGAAAATTGCGATGCCGATCAAAAAGATCAGCCGTCGTCCATAGAGATCGCCGAGCGCGCCGCCCAGCAGAATCAACGATGAGAGGAAGAGCGCATAGCCTTCGATCACCCATTGCGTCTGGCCGGTCGTGGCGCGCAGATCACGCTGCAGCACCGGCAGCGAGACGTTCACGGCGGTGCTGTCGATGAACGTCATCGCCGAACCGAGCACGGTCGCAATGAGCACCCACGGCACCGAGACCGAGGGACGCGCCTCGCTAGTCTGCATCTCTCCCTCGACCACGCCCGAGAAACGAAGGTTCCAGCAAGGGCGAGGCCGAGAAATCTGATTCAGTGAACTCCCTCATCGACCGGCCGCTGCGGGCTGCGATTCTTGCCGCGGCGGATAGCGCTTGGGTGCGTCGCGCCGTTACGCGCTACGGCATGCGGTTCGGCGCGGGCCGATTCGTCGCCGGGGAGACTGCTGCAGAGTTTTTGCCGGTGGCGCGCGCAGCCAACGCGCAAGGATTCAGCGTTGCGGCGACGCTGCTGGGCGAGAGCGTGCGCGAGCGCGGCGAAACGCAGGCCGTTACGGATGAATACTGCCGGCTGCTGCGCGCATTTGCGGAAGACGGGCTGGATGCGAACGTGGCATTCAAGCTCACGCACGTCGGCCTCGACATCGATCCGGAGCTCGCGTTTGAAAATGCCACCCGGATCGCCGCGGCGGCACGCCAAACCGGCAACACGATGCGGATGGACATGGAGCAGTCGCGCTACGTCGACCCAACGCTTTTGATTTACCGCCGCCTGCGCGAGCGATACGACGGCGTCGGTTTCGTGCTGCAGTCGTACCTTTATCGCAGCGGGAGCGATCTCGCGGCCATGCTGCCGTTAGCACCTAGCGTGCGCATCGTCAAAGGCGCTTACCTGGAACCTTCCGACGTCGCCTATCCCAAAAAGCGCGACGTTGACGAAAACTACATCAGAATGGCTGAGTCGGCGCTTTCGCACGACGGCTATACCGCCATTGCCACACACGATCCGAAGGTCATCGACTGGGCGATCCAATTTACACAGGCCCGCGGGTTGCCGAAACGCGGACGCTTCGAGTTTCAATTGCTCTACGGAATCGCCACGCCGCTCGCGCACAGCCTCGTGCAACGCGGTTATCGCGTTCGCCTCTCGATTCCGTACGGTGGGTACTGGTTTCCGTACTTGATGCGGCGTCTCGCCGAACGGCCGGCCAACGTCGCATTCTTCCTCAGGAACGCGCTCATCCCGCGATGATCGGAGGAATTTGGGCGGCGGTTCTCACGCCGATTAACGAAAAGCTTTCGCCGGATGTGGCAACGGCGGTCCCGTACTACCGCGAACTGCTGGCGTGCGGTTGCGACGGAATCAACGTGCTGGGCACGACCGGCGAAGCGATGTCGTTCAATGGCGATCAGCGCATTGCATTTATGGAATCGATCGGCGCCAGCGGGCTGCCGATGGACCGCGTTATGGCCGGCAGCGGTGCGGCATCGCTGGCCGACTCAGTGCGCCAAACGCGCGCTGCCTTTGATTGCGGCTTCGCGGCTGCGCTCGTCATGCCGCCGTTCTTTTTCCGCGATTCCGGTGACGACGGGATCGCCGCCTTCTTTGACGCGCTGCTCGCGCAAGCGAATCCTCCGCAGAAGGGGATCGTGCTTTACAACTTTCCGAGAATGAGCGGAATCACGTTCCATGCCTCGCTCGTCGATCGTCTGGTCGACGAGTTCCCGGGCATCATTGCCGGCATGAAGGACAGCTCGAACGATGCGCAGCTCCAAACCAAAGTACTGGCGCGTCACCCGGAGTTCGCAATGTTCCCCGGATCCGAAAGTGGTTTGCTCGCCGCCAAGGCGCGCGGTGCGATGGGATGCATCTCGGGGACCGTCGCGCTCTGGCCGGAATTCGCGCGGTCGGTCTTCACAAACGACGCCGTAACCCAGGACAAACTACTCACGAAGGCGCGGGCAGCGCTGGACGGCACCGCGCTCATTCCGGCAATGCGCCACCTGACGGCAACACTGCGGAACGATCCGGCGTGGGAGCGCGCGATGCCGCCGCTAACAGCGTTAGCGCCGGCGCAGCAACGAGATCTCGACCGGCGACTCGCGCCATTCCGCTCCGTTACGGGTCTTCCTCGCTGGGATAGCGATTTGCGGCAGGTATAAACTTGGGCGAGGGAATGTCCCTGAACGGCCGCGGCAGCATTGTAAAGTCGAACGAATCCATCAGATCGTCGGCGCGCACGTCCGTCGAGTGCAGCACACCCTTGGGGATCCCGAACGTTTCCTCGGTGAAGGCCAGAAGGCTACCGAACTCATGCTGCTTCTTTGATACGTGTCCTTTCGGTGTGTACGCCGAAAGGATCACCAACGGTACGCGGAAGCCGAGCTCGTAGAAGTTGTCGATCGGCGGCGCGACGTGATCGTACCAGCCTCCCCAGTCATCCCACGTCACAAAAATGGCCGTGCTCTTCCAAAACGCACTCTCGCCGATCGCATTAACGATCGCCGCTACCCACCTCGGGCCTTTTTTCGAACTGTGTTTGCCGGCGTGGTCCGACCATATGCCGTCCGGCACCACCCAGGTGACGCCGGCCAGGTGTCCTTGGGCGATATCGGTGAGAACTTGCGTTTCCGGATAGATGACGTTGGCATAATCCGGACCGTAGCGCACGTGCCGAATCGCATCGAACGGCTCCCATAGACCCGCGCTTCGGCTGCTCTGATAGTATCGCCACGAAACGCCTTTCGCGTCGAGAAAGTCCGTAATAACGCTGCGATCGAAGCACGGAAACGGGGTCGGCCCCAGGAATCCGTTTCCGGGATCGATCGTGTTGACGATGGCCGACTTGGGAGCGTCACAGCCGCCCACCGATGCGCGGTGCGTGATGCTGTCTAACGGATTGTTCTCGACCAACCAAGGCGGAGTGTCGGTATCCGCGGTGCCGCTGATGAGATACAAATGCGCCGGAAAGCTCGGCCCCTGGTTGCTCTCAAACATGCGGTCCGCAAACGCATAGTAGGTCGCCATGAAGTGATACGGTCTAACCTCCGACGGTACCGCGTAGCCGAATGGCCGCAACCGGTCCGGTTTTCGAAGCCCGATATCAAAGCCGTCCATTTTGCCATGGTCGTAGTCCTTGATGAACGACTCATGCCCATGACCAAGATCGTAGCCTTCCCCCAACGAGACCTGGTGAAGCGGAACGAGAACGCCTTGCGACGTTTTGCCGTACGATGAGATGTCCGCGCCCGGAACGCCCTGAAAAAGGTAATCGGGCGTCCGGTTCTCCTGAACGATGATGACGACGTGCTTTATGGGCGTGACGAGCGTCAACCGCGACCCACTCACCGGCGCAACGAACGGCGACGTTCGAATGCCGCCGCACGCTGCGAGCGCGACCATCACGATCGCGCAGCTTCCGTAGTTGATCCAGCTCCTTGCCACGGAGCACCTCCTAGAGTAGAGAGTATGCCGTAAGATGTCCGTTTTCGTCCGAGCAGTACAGCCAACCATTCACGACGATCGGGCTCTCCCAATGAACCGGCCCGATCGTCTTTCCGACGCCGTGCATCGCGCTGCTCCACAAGACGTGACCGTTGAGTGCATTGAGCGCGACAAGCGCGCCGTCGAATGCCACGAAGACGATGCCGTTGGCAACAACCGGCGACGTTCCTTCGCCCGAGGTTTGACCTGGGGTTGACTGCCAGATCCGAAACAGCTTGCTGACTCCGTGCGAGCCGGTGTGCAGACGGTAGCCTTCGACGACATTTGGAAAGGCGGTGAAGACCCACGCGCTATTCGACGCATCGGTCCATACCGCCGGCGTCGCGAAGAGTTCGGTCGGCAAGTTGATCAGCTGCAGCTCGTCGCCGACACCGGGCAGCGCCGCGCGGTTGATCAGTCGAAGTACCGCATCTTTACCGCCTTGAACGAGCATCCACGGCGTTCGGCTCGACGCTTGCGCCGGTAAAATCGCCGGCGAGGTGCTGCCCAAATCCACGTCGCCGCTTTCAAGCTGATCGTAATTGGCGGGCGTATAACTGCCTAAAATGGACGATAGATCGGCCGCGAGCGAGATCACCGAATCACCGTAGTTGTGGCCACCACGGTTGGCGTCGAAGTCGCCGTTGCCGGTCGAAACGTAGATGCGCCCGTTCAGCGATGAATCCGGATCGACGACGGCGCCGCCGCGCGACCAAATCCCCGAGCGCTGATCCGGGCAGGAGTGCGTACGCGGCAGCATTCGATCGGTGCTGCACAGCGAGTTGAAGACCGCCGTCGCTCCGTCGCTCAGCCGAACGCTGACGACGTGCCCGTCGTATGGCGTCGCGTCACCCAGATATCCCGAGGTCGTCGCGTAGAGATAGCCGTTTGCGACGTTAAGCGCCGACGCGTCTTTTTCGGTGCTCGGCATGCGCGTGATCCGAACCGGAAAACCGGGCGCGTGCAGCTCGTGGCCGTTAGCGGCGAGGAGCTTGTGCACCCTGCCGTCGACGCCGGGGACGTAGATCGCGTTACCCGCCGGATCTGCGGCCGGCGTCGATGTCGTAATGTTCGGCCCACTCGTCGTAAAGTGCCAGAAGACATGGCCCGTCAGCGCGTCGATGCCGAGCGTTGCGCCGGCCTTCGTAGTTTGAAAGAGTAGCGGTCGGAAGACGCGGCCGACGCGCACGCGCTGCAAGAACATCGGCGTCGAATCCGCGAGGGCGCCGAGCGAGACTTGCCAACGCTCATGGAGTTTGTGAACGTTGGCAATCGTGAGCGTGCGCTCGGCCGAGTTGAATCCGCTGCGTGCCGGATCGAACCCAAAGACCGGCCAGTTCGTTGCGCGTGCTTGCAGCGCGGCGGCGCCGGCGATTCCAAAGGCAACCAGGACGGTGCGACCGAGGCTTGCCATAAGCGTTGGTTATCGCGCCCGTCGCGGCGGGCCTGCCGTTAATTTATGGTAACGCTTCGGGCAGATTGGGGCTACCGGTGAGGCCGACCGGCGAGCGTACGACGCCGCGTTCCATGTCGGTCCAGGCGCGTGCCAGAATCGATCGGAGTGAATACAAGGCGTGCGTTCCGTTCGGCTCTGAATAGAACGCCACCGGAAGCCCGACATCGCGCAGAAATGTCGCCGTCGCGGTGGGAAAGCTCGTTGGAACGTTGTCGTCGCGAGCTCCGGTAACCAGATAGAACCGCGTGTTGCGCATCACCGCGAGGACTTGCGGCGCTCGCGAGGCGAGCAATGACCCCGCGATCGACATCACGGCCGACCAATCGCTCGGATGCATTGGAGCGAGCCGAAAGACGGAAAAGCCGCCCATCGAGTATCCAACGATATACCGCCGGCGCGGATCGATCGCGAACGCGTGGTTCGCCGCGTCGAACGCATCATAGACGTCGCTCTCCGAGCCCCGAAAGTCGTACGCACCGCGCCCGTACGGCGCGATGACGATCGTTCCGGTCTGCTCAGCCAGACCGGTGATGTACTGCGCCGCGACCAAGTGCGATTCGGCTTGCAGGCGTCCGTGTAAGAAGACGACCAGCGGAGCCGGATTGACTTGCGAATATCCGCGCGGTACGTAGAGGGCCGCAGGCTGGAGCGTTCCGTCTTTTGACGAGCGCACCAGCGTTTCGCCGACACCTCGAATCGCGGCCATCGGCTGGTACGACGCACGCAATAGCTGCGAGGCAAGACTCAAATCCAACTGCGAAACCGTCTGCACGTACTCGCGCCACGTCGCCGTCGGGTAGCTGCTGGGCGCGGGTTCGCCCAGCAGGTCGGCGTCGTCGAGCAGGCGCTGATAATAGTCCATCGTCGTATCGCGCCCCGTCACGTTCTCCACGTCGCCGGCTTTCGCATAGTAGACTGCCGCGACGGCGCGCAGCATGTCGCCGATACTCTCCGCCGTGGCGGCGGCTAGAAACAAAAACGCGGCAGCCAGGAGGCCGGCTCGAATTATCGCCACGTCAGGATAACGCGGCAAACGCCGGCCGGGTGACGCGCTAATAGTCTTCGTCGGGGTCGGTGTTCGGGCCGGGATGGAACGGAGGCGCGGGAATATCTATGAACTTTCGAGGTTGTTGATGGAAATCGAATGCGTCCAACAGGTCGTCGGCGCGGACATCGGTCGCCTCTAACGAGCCCTTGGGAATGCCGTACATCTCCTCGGTGAATGCCAAAATGCTGCCGAACTCGTGCTGAACCTTCGAGACGTATCCGCGTTTCGCGTACGGCGAAACGATCACCAGCGGTACGCGAAAACCAAGCTCACCGTAGTTGTAGATCGGCGGTTTGACGTGATCGTACCAGCCTCCCCAGTCGTCCCACGTGATGAAAATTGCGGTGCTGTTCCAA